>NZ_JACBGF010000003.1:0-766880 GCF_021401375.1 Microbacterium sp. NFH-22A-Y
CGAGAGGAACCCCTTCGATGGCACAGGAGCGCGATCCCGAGAACAAGGATGCGAACGCTGAGCGCCGTGGGAGGAACTCGGACCCGCAGCGCGGAGGGCAGCGTCCCTCTTCGTCGCGCCCACCGCGGGAGGGCGAGCGCAAGCCGTATGCCTCGCGTGATGGGGAGCGGAAGCCGTACCCGAAGCGCGACGGTGAGCGTAAGCCGCATGCGTCTCGTGACGGTGAGCGTAAGCCGTACGCGTCTCGTGACGGTGAGCGTAAGCCGTATGCGTCTCGTGACGGTGAGCGTAAGCCGTATGCGCCGCGCGACGGTGAGCGGAAGCCGCACGCCTCGCGCGACGGTGAGCGCAAGCCCTACCCGAAGCGCGACGGTGAGCGGAAGCCGTATGCGCCCCTTGATGGGGAGCGGAAGCCGTACGCCTCGCGCGACGGTGAGCGTAAGCCGTACGCCTCGCGCGATGGGGAGCGGAAGCCCTACCCGAAGCGCGACGGTGACCGGAAACCGTATGCGTCCCGTGATGGGGAGCGGAAGCCGTACCCGAAGCGCGACGGCGACCGTAAGCCGTATGCGTCCCGCGATGGGGAGCGTAAGCCCTATGCCTCGCGCGACGGTGAGCGCAAGCCCTACGCGAAGCGCGACGGCGAGCGGACGTCGCGTCCGCCGCAGGGGTCGGAGCGCCGCACCGGCCCCGTCGGTCCGCAGCTGCCCGACGACGTCACCCCTCAGGATCTGCCGACATCGGCTCGTAACGAGCTCAAGACCCTCTCGAAGGAGAACGCCGAGCAGGTCGCCCGTCACCTGGCGATGGCCGCGCGTCTGATCGACGACGACCCCGCGCTGGCGCACGAGCACGCTCTCGCCGCCTCCCGCAGCGCGGGCCGCATCGCGATCGTCCGGGAGACCGTGGCGATCACGGCCTACGCGCTCGGCGACTTCGCCCTCGCGGTGCGGGAGCTGCGCACCTACCGCCGTATCTCCGGTCGTGACGACCAGATCGCTCTGCTCGTCGACAGCGAGCGGGGCGTCGGTCGCGCTGACCGTGCTCTCGAAGTGGGACGCGCGGTCGACCGGTCTGCGCTCACCACCGAGGCGCGCGTCGAGCTCGCGATCGCGATGTCGGGCGCCCGGCTCGATCTCGGCGAGACCGAGCGAGCGCTGCAGGAGCTCGACATCCCGGAGCTCGACCCGGATCGTGCGTTCACGTGGAGTCCGGGCCTCTTCGCTGCGCGAGCGGCGGTGCTGGAGGAGCTCGGTCGTCTCGACGAGGCCCAGCAGTGGCAGCGTCGTGCCGAGGTCGCCGCCGAGGCTCTCGGCGCCGTGGACGCGGACCTCGAGGTGATCGAGATCGACGAGGTCGAGGAGATCGCCCTGCCGCTCGACGAGGATGAGCAGCACGTCGACGTCGACGATTCCGACGTCGACGATTCCGACGTCATCGACGCCGTCGACCCGGATGCGACGTCTGCAGAGGCGGCCGACGACTGATGGCGCTGTTCTCGAAGCGCACGGCGTCCACGCCCCTGGACGGCGTGGACGCCGTGCTGGCCGATCTCGACGGCGTGGTGTACGCCGGCCCGGGCGCGCTTCCGTACGCCGTGGACAGCCTCAACGCCGCCGGTGCGTCGCGGCGGCTCGGGTACATCACCAACAACGCGTCTCGTCGCGACGCGGTCGTCGCCGAACACCTGCGCGAGCTGGGTCTGACGTCGACGCGCGCCGAAGACGTCGTCACCAGCCCGCAGGCGGCGATGCGGCTGCTGCGCGAACGCGTCGCCCCGGGTGCGACGATCCTCATCGTCGGCGGCGACGGGCTCGTCTTCGAGACGGAGAAGGCCGGATACGTCGTCACACGCAGCGCGGAGGACGCACCTGCCGCGGTCGTGCAGGGGTTCGCCCCCCACGTGGGTTGGGAGCAGCTGGCGGAGGCCGCGTACGCGCTGGCGACGCCCGAGGATGCCGGCGGCATCCCCTGGATCGCCACGAACACGGACTGGACCATCCCTCAGGCGCGGGGCATCGCGCCGGGGAACGGGACGCTCGTCTCGGCGGTGCACACGGCGGTGGGCCGACTCGCCGTCGTCGCCGGAAAGCCGGAGCGCGCAATCTTCGATGAGGCCGTCGCGCGATTCGGCGCGCAGAAGGCGCTGTTCATCGGCGACCGGCTCGACACCGACATCGCCGGCGCCCAGGCGGCCGGTCTCGACTCGGTGCTGGTGCTGACGGGTATCGATCGTCCCAAGCACGTGCTCGCGGCGCCGGCCACCTCGCGCCCCACCTACATCCTCGGCGACCTGCGCGAACTCCACGAGGAGTACCCGGAGACGATCGTGCGCGGCGACACGACGGCCGTGCGCGATGCCGCCGTGCGGATCGACGGGGCGGACATCCACATCGTGTCGGAAGGATCGCGACCGATCGACCTCGTCCGCGCCGGCGCGGCGGCGATCTGGGCGTCCGGGCGTGCGATCTACGGATTCCGCGTGCCGGAGCGGCTGTACGCCGATCCCTTCCACCGTCCCTGAGGAGATCTGCGCGCTGCCGGCGTCGAGGTTGTCAACCCCTGGGGGATGAATGCCGACCGGGCCTAGCCTGGGGGCATTCGTCGATCGAGGAGGACCTATGTCCGGAGTGAAGTTCTGGCTGACCGTCGTGATCGCCGGCGGTGCCGGCTATGTGCTCGGCGCGCGTGCCGGACGAGCGCGCTATCGCGAGATCAGTGCCGCTGCGAAGCACCTGTGGGACGACCCGTCGCTGAAGAAGGCTCGCGCACGCTCCCGTAAGGTCGTCGACAAGGCAGCCAAGAAGGCGGCGAAGAAGCTCGGCGCCTGAGCGCAGACGCGCGGTGCCTCACTGCCAGCCGAAGGTGTTGAACCACTCGGCGCGGCCGGCGGATTCGCGCTGATCATCGGTGCCGCGGAACCGGTCGTGCGGCGCGCGTCGGCCCGCCACGAGCGGCACGAACCCGTCGCACTCGGGGCACCGCGAGCGTCCCTCGGGAAAGCCCGCGGCCGCCGCCTCGTCCGGCAGCTGCGGTGCGGGCACGCCGGCGAGGCCCGAGCCCGGGCACGCCGGCGCGTCCGCCTGCGCGTCGGACCACATCTGCGACGTCCCGACCCGATTGTGCAGCCCCGCGTGACCGGTCGGTCGCGTGCACAACGCCGTGCCACGCCGACTGCGGCACCACCGTGCCGTGGGAAAGCTCACGCGCCCAGCATAGGCACCCCCATGACGGCGTGGCGGCGCGGCGCCGCGGCATCCGCTCAGCCGACGAGCGGGCCGCCCTGCTTCCAGTACCCGAGGAACGAGATCTGCGTCGGTGCGATGCCCGCCGTCGCGGTGAGGTGCCGGCGGATGCGGGCGACCGCCGCGGTCTCACCGGCGATCCAGACGTAACCGCCGTCGTCCGCGCCGCCGAACGCGGCGGACTCGGCATCCGCCCATTCGCGCACGAGCCCCTCGAGCGCACCGCCCGTCACCCCGCCCGTCACCGCGGCCGGCACGGGGCGCGCCAGCGTCGTGATCGCCCTCAGGTCGTCGTCGAGGAGATCGGCGGCATCCGCGACGTCGGCCAGCACCTCGATGCTCACCTCCGGCGGCTGCGCGCGCACGATGTTCCTGATCGCCGGTACGGCCGACTCGTCGCCGACCAGCAGGAGCCGGGACGGGGGGACCGGGGGAGTGAAGTGGATGCCGTACCCGGTGTAGCCGCAGCGCGCATCCGGACCCGTGACGATGAGCTCGTCTCCGGGGCGGCACGTCCGCGCCCAGTGCGACGCCGGTCCCGCCGGCTGGTGGAGGAAGACGTCGACGTCGATCTCGCCGTCCTCCGGCCGGATCGCCGACGGCGTGTACGTGCGCAGCGGATTGCGGCGCTCCTCGGGAAGGGACTTCCACCGGGTGTACCAGTCGCGAGGATGCGGTGTGGGCTCCCGGGTGAGACCGACGTCGACGAACCCGATGCCCGCCAGGGGCAGTACCAGCTTGATGCGCTGGTCGAGTCCCCACGGGGCGAAGTGCCGCACCGCCGCGCCGGAGATCGTGACGCGCCGGAAGTTCGGGGACACGTCACGCACGCGTGCCACGGTCACCGGGAAGGCGCTGTACTCCCACGGACGCTCGTCTCCGCCGTTCGAACGGCTCATTTTGCCTCCGCTCCGGTGTGCCGACCGCCCAATGGCACGACGAGAGGGCCGCCCGTGACCGGATCGGGGATCACGACGTTGGGAAGATCGAAGATCTCCTCCACCCGTTCGGTCGTGATCACGTCGGCGGGCGCACCCTCCGCCACGATCCGTCCCTGCTTCATCGCGATGACGTGGTCGGCGTAGCGAGCGGCATGGTTGAGGTCGTGCAGCACGGCGACGATCGTGCGGCCCGCCCGGTTGAGCGCGGAGAACAACTCCATGAGCTCGATCTGGTGCGCGATGTCGAGGAACGTCGTCGGCTCGTCGAGCACCAGCAGATCGGTCTGCTGCGCGAGGACCATCGCCACCCATACGCGTTGGCGCTGGCCGCCGGAGAGCTCCTCGACGCGACGCCCCGACAGCGCGTCGACACCCGTCTCCGTCATCGCCTCGCGGATCGCGTCCTCGTCGGCCTCCGTCCACTGGCGCCACAGCCCGAGGTGCGGGTAGCGACCGCGCCCCACGAGATCGGCGACGGTGATCCCCTCGGGCGCCGACGCGGTCTGCGGCAGAAGGCCGAGGCGGCGCGCCACCTCCTTCACGGGCAGACGGGAGATGTCGGTGCCGTCGAGCACCACGGCGCCCGCCGAGGGGCGCAGCAGACGCGACAGCCCGCGCAGCAGCGTCGACTTGCCGCAGGCGTTCGGCCCGATGATGACGGTGAACGAGCCGTCCGGAATGCGGGTGGTCAGCGCGCTGAGGATCGGCGCACCGTCGTAGCCGAGAGAGATCGTCTCGGCGGACAGGCGCGGCGGGGTGCGCGGGGCGAGGGCGGCGGGGTCAGACACGGCGGCGGATCTCCTGGACGAGGGTGAAGACGAGGTAGAGGCCGCCGACGGACACCGTGACGACGCCCGCGGGGAGCGCGACGGGCAGCGCGTGCTGGGCGATCATGTCCGATGCCAGCAGCAGCGCGGCGCCGACGAAGGCGGACAGGGTGAGAGACAGGAACGGCGTGCGCGCCAGGCGTCGCGCGATCTGGGGCGCCGCGAGCGCGATGAACGCGATCGGACCGATGACGGCCGTCGCGATCGACACCAGCAGGACGCCGATCAGGAGGGCGCCGCGTCGTGCCCGCATCGGACGTGCGCCGGTGGTGACGGCGACGTCGTCGCCGAGATCCAGCTGCCGCAGTCGCGGCGCGAGAGCACCGAGGGCGATCAGCAGCGGGATGCCGCACAGCGCCGCGCCCGCCACCGCGGCGCCCGTCACGCCGTTGAGCGTGCCGGCGCCCCACGCGGAGGCGAACATCGCGGTCTCGAGCTCGACCTGCAGCAGCATCCAGGTGTTCGCCGAGGCCAGCATGGCCGCGACGCCGATGCCGATCACGATGAGTCCGAACCCCTGCTGCCGCACGCGGCCCCCCAACACGGCGATGGCGGCGGCCGTGACCAGTCCGCCGGCGACGGCGCCGGCCGTCAGCGCAGGCCACGAGGTGGAGACGAAGACGACCGTGAGCAGCATCCCGGTGAAGGCGCCGTTCGACAGGCCGAGGATGTCGGGACTGGCGAGCGGGTTGCCGGTGACGGTCTGGAACAGGGTGCCGGCGACGGCGAGATACGCGCCGAGGAGGATGGCCGCCAGCGTGCGCGGCAGGCGCCATTCGAACACGACGGTGCGATCAAGAGGGAGGCCGCCGCCGCCGATGACGTCCACGACGGCCGCGGGCGACAGCGGGTACGAGCCGAGGCCGAGGGCGACGACCGCCGCGGCGACGATGACGACGCCGAGTCCGGCCGCGACCACGACGCTGCGCAGCCGCAGGTGACGTCGCCGCGCGCCCCGGCCGATCGCGAGCCGGCGATAGCCCCGGTCGATGGTCGCCGTCGCCGCGTCGCGGGGTCGCGCCATGCCGACGCTCACAGCGCCGTCGCCCGTCGTCGGCGCGCCAGGGCGATCAGCACCGGGGCGCCCACGAACGCCGTGACGACGCCCACCGGGATCTCCGCCGGTGCGATCAGCACGCGGCCCAGCACGTCGGAGAGCAGGATGAGCGTGGGCGCCAGAGCGATCGATGCGAGCAGGATGCGCCTCTGGTCTACGCCGAACATCCAGCGTGCGACGTGCGGCACCATGAGGCCGACGAACGAGACCGGGCCGGCGATCGCCGTGGCGGTGCCCGCGAGCACCGTGACCGCGGCGACCACTCCTACGCGGATGCCGCCTACGTGTGCCCCCTGCGCGCGAGCGACGTCGTCGCCGAGCGCGAGGGCGTTCAACCCCCGCGCGAGGGCGAGCGCGGCGACGGCCGCGACCGCGACGAAGGGCAGGACCGGTCCCAGGACCTCGAAGCCGCGCCCGAGCAACGATCCGGCATGCCACGCCCTCATGCGATCGAAGGCGTCGGGATCGCTCAGGGTCATCCCGGTCGTCGCGCCCGCGAAGACGGCTCCGAGTGCGACTCCCGCCAGCGTGAGCCGCAGGGGGTCGGCGGGGCCGCGGCCGGACGATCCGATGACGGTCACGCCCACGGTGACGACCAGGGCGCCCGCGAACGACAGCCAGACGAGGACGGACATGTCGCGCAGCCCGAACACGGCGATCCCGATCGCGACCGCGAAGGCCGCCCCGGCGTTGACTCCGAGGATGCCGGGATCGGCGAGGGGATTGCGGGTGAACCCCTGGATGAGCGCGCCCGCCGCGCCGAGCGCGACGCCCACGACGAGGCCGGCGACGGTGCGGGGCACCCGTAGCTCCGCGACGACGTATCGGATGTCGGGAGAGCCGCCGCCGCTCAGGACGGCCAGCACGTCCCGCGCGCCGATCGGGTTGGATCCGATCATGAGCGACAGCGTCACCGCGACGGCGAGCATCACCGCGATCGCGACGACAGCGAGTGCCCGAACCGCGCCGCGACGGGCGTCGGGCAGGGCCGGGGGGAGCGCGGCGGCCGGCGCCCCCCGATCGGCAGCGACCGTCACCGCGCGGAGAGGAAGCGCTCGATGTCGTCGAGCACCCGCATCCCGCCCTTGGGGCCGACGCCGGAGACCCAGTAGCTCGTGTCGACGAGGGTGACCGATCCGAAGGCGTCGGCGTTCTGGGTGATCGCCGCCGGAATCGTGCTCGGGTCGTCGACGTCCGTCGTCGTCACGAACACGTAGTCCGCGGCGGCACTGCGCACGTTCTCCGGGGAGATGTCCGCCTGGATGCCGTCCTTCCAGTCCTGGGCGGGGATGGTCAGGCCCACGCACTCGAGCGCGCTGCCGGCGAACGAGGTGGGGCCGTACAGGCTGAGCGTCGTCTCGTCGCGGGGCCGGATCATGTTCGCCGTCTTGCCGTCCAGGGCGAAGTCGTCCTTGATGGCGGCGCAGCGGTCGGTGAACGCCGTCAGCAGCTCCTGGGTCTTCGCCGCCCTGCCCAGCGCGTCGCCGACGAGCAGCGCGTTCTGCTGCCACGGGTCGGACTGCGACGCCATGAACACCGTGGGGGCGATGGCGCTGAGCTGGTCGTAGAGCTTCGAGTGACGCGACTCGGTGCCCAGGATGAGATCGGGGCGGAGCGCCGCGATGGCCTCGAGATCCGGTTCCGGGACGGTGCCGACCGGGGAGACGCCCTCGACGTCGAGGTAGGCGGGCACACCGGCGACGTTGCTCGCGACGGCGGCCCCCACCGGCGTGACGCCGAGCGCGACGGCGGTGTCGAGCTCGACCGGCTCGAGCACAACGACCCGCTGCGGATCGTTCGGCACCTCGGTGGTTCCGCGGGCATGCGACACGGCGTGCGTTCCGCTCGCCGACGACGAGGAGCCCGGCGTCGTGCCCGTCGCCGCGCACCCGGCGAGGGCGAGCGCGGTCACCACGGCGGCGGCGAGCAGAGGCAGGGATCGTCGAGTGTGGGGGCGCATGGGGGCATCGCTTTCGTCCGGCCGCACCCGCACGCAGCGGGACGGTGAGTAGGTATGGCTTACCTAACTATGGACAGACGCGGATGCCGTGCGCAAACTCGGTGCGCTCTAGGATGGGGGATCGTGACCGAGAACCAGCGACAGACTTTCGACGCCGACGTTCGCGATATCGGCTATCTCGACGAGGGTGCCGGCCCGGCCATCGTCCTGCTTCCGGAGGCCGGGCTCGACTTCGCCTACTTCGGCGCGCTCGCCAGCATCCTGGTCGAAGAGGACTTCCGGGTCGTCCGCGTGGCGGCCCGCCGCTCGGGCGCGGCGACGATGCACGACCTCGCCGCCGACGTCATCGACGTCCTCGACCATCTGCAGATCTCGGAGGCGTGGATCGGCGGTCACGGTTTCGGCGGCGCCGTCGCCCGCACGATCGCGATCGACCACCACGACCGCGTCAACGGCGTGCTGCTGCTCGGCGTCGCGAGCGCCGCCCCCGCCGGTGACGACTTCGACGCGGAGCTGCGTGCGGTCTTCGGCGACTCGTTCTCGCCGCAGGCCGATGTGCGCGCGCTGCAGGCCGCCGCGCTGGCCGCCACGGATGCCGCGGCATGGCAGCCCGTCGCCGAGGCGACGCCCGTGCTTGTCATCCAGGGCGGCGGCGACCGGGTGAACCCCGCCGACGCGGGGGAGGCGCTGCGCGCGTCCGCGCCGGGGCTCGTGAGCGTCAAGGCGGTGGAGACCGCCGGGCACTTCTTCCCGCTCACTCACCCCGGCGAGACCTCGTGGTTCATCGAGGACTACCTGGACTGGGACTGAGGCGACCGATCCGCCCGGACCGTCACACGGTCTGGCCGGCGTGCGCGCCCTCGGCGATCTCCTCGACGACCTTCGCGTTGAAGGCGGGAAGGTCGTCCGGGGTGCGGCTCGACACGAGGCCCTCGTCGACGACGACCTCCTCGTCCACCCAGGTGGCGCCCGCGTTGACGAGATCGGTCTTCAGGCTGGGGTAGCTGGTGAGCGTGCGGCCGTCGACGACATCCGCCTCGATGAGCAGCCAGGCGGCGTGGCAGATCGCGGCGACGGGCTTGTGCTGCGCGAAGAACTCGCGGGCGAGCGCCACGGAGGCCGCGTCCAGCCGCAGATCGTCCGCGTTGACGACGCCGCCCGGCAGCACGAGCGCGTCGTAGTCCGCGGCCTCCGCGGCGGAGGCGGCGACGTCGACGGCCTGTCGGTGTCCGTTCTTGCCTTCGATGCTGTCCGTCGCGGGGGAGATCAGCACCGCGGTGGCGCCCGCGGCGGTCACCGCGTCCCACGGCGATGTCAGCTCGCTGTCCTCGAATCCGTCGGTGGCCACGAAGGCCACGGTCTTCCCTGAGAGTGTGCTCATGCCCTCGACGTTACGGATGGCATCGGCAGCGCGCCCGGGGGTTGACACGGACGTATCATCGACTCATGGCTACGTCGAACCTTCCCACCCCCCAGCTCGCCTCCTCGACGGAGGCATCGGAGCTGCCGGGCGTGAAGAACCTCTTGCCGCTGGTGGACGGCGGCATCGATGCCGGCGCGTGCTGCGGTGGGGGATCCTGCAGCATCGGCTGACCACCCGGTCAGTGCGCGGCGGGTCCGGCAGGTGTGTCGGCCGGCTTGCGGATGAGGAACGCGCTGATCAGCAGCGGCGTGCCGATCACGGCGGCGAGCAGGAACGCGGCGCGTGCGCCGGCCGCCCCGGCCGCGGCATCCGCCGCACCGGACGCCGAGGCCGCCGCAGACACGGACGACATCACCGAGATCAACAGGGCGATGCCGGCCGCGCCGGCCACCTGCTGCACCGTCGAGACCGTGGCGCTGCCGTACGAGTAGAACCTCGGCTCGAGCGAGCCCAGTGACGCCGTGAACAGCGGCGTGAACGACATCGCGAGACCCACCGACAGCAGGGTCTGCGTCACGACCAGCATCCACACCGGAGTGGACTCGGTGAGCATCGTGAAGCTCCACAGGATCGCCAGCACGACGATCGTGCCGGGAAGCAGGAGCACGCGCGTGCCCCACCGGTCGTAGATGCGTCCGATGACGGGTCCGAGCAGACCCATCGCGAGCGCGCCGGGGAGGACGACCAGGCCCGACACGCTGGCCGAGAGCCCGAGGGTGTTCTGCAGGTACAGCGGCAGCGCCGTGAGCGTGCCGAAGAACGCGAGGGACATCACCGCGAAGTGGGCGACGGACAGTGAGAAGTTGCCCGAGCGGAAGATCCGGAGGTCCAGCAGCGCGTCGTCCTTCTTCTGCAGGGCCACCTGACGCCAGAGGAAGAACCCGAGCGTCGTGACGCCGATCGCGAGGGCGACGACGAGGGTCACGGTGGCCGTCTCCGCGGCCGCGACGTCGGTGCCGTGGCCGCCGATCTGGCTCAATCCGAAGACGATCCCGCCGAAGCCGAGGGCGGAGAGGATCACCGAGGGGATGTCGATGGGGGCGTGCGAACGCTCGCCCAGGTTGTGGATCCACCGCACGCCGATGATCAGGGCGACGACGGAGATGGGCAGGACGATCGCGAAGATCCACCGCCACGTCAGGTTGTCGAGGATGACGCCCGCCATCGTCGGCCCGATGGCCGGAGCGAGCGAGATGACCACGCTCACGCGCCCCATCATGCGCCCGCGCAGGTGCGGCGGGACGACGGTCATGAGCGTCGTCATCAGCAGCGGCATCATGATGGCCGTGCCGGAGGCCTGGACGACGCGACCGACGAGGAGCATCTCGAACCCCGGCGCCACGAGGGCGATCAGCGTACCGGCCGAGAACAGGCCCATGGCGGTGCCGAACATGGCGCGGGTCGTGAACCGACGCAGGAGGAAGCCCGTCGTGGGGATCACGACGGCCATGGTCAGCATGAACGCGGTGGTCAGCCATTGGGCGGCGACCGCCGTGATCCCGAGGTCGCCGATCAGGTGCGGGATCGCCACGCCCATCGTGGTCTCGTTGAGAATCGCCACGAACGCCGCCGCGAGCAGCAGCCAGATGACGCGGTTCTCCTTCGCGCCGACGACGGCGGTCGTGTCCGGAAGGGAGTCGGTCTCAGGGGAGGTCATGAGGTTCCTCGAGTCATCGGGGCGGCGTACGGGACGCGGTGCACGGGGCGGAGGGAGCGGCGACGGGGCGCACGAGGGCGCGGCGTGCCCGGAGGCCGGGGACGACTCTCCACCATAACGGCCGGGTCTGACGTCGTATTCCCCCGCCGGGTGGGACGATCGCAGCATGGCACCCACGCGGCATCCCTCCCGCGTCGCCGTGCGCGGTCCTCTGTCCCTCGCGGTCGGAGCGGTCGTCGCGGCGACGGTCTCGGCGCTGGCCGGGGTGGCCGTGGGGCTGCTCGCCGGCTGGGCGGTCGTCGCCTCCGTCAACGTCGTCTGGCTGCTGTCGGTGGTGTGGCCCATGGATGCCGAGGCCACCCGGTCGCACACGAGCGCCGTCGACCCGGGGCGTCCCGTCGCCCGCCTCATCGCTCTCGTGGGCAGCGTGGCGAGTCTCGGCGGCGTCGTCGCCGTGCTCGTCGGCGGCGGTCACGGCAGTCGGCTGCACGCCTTCGTCGTGGCCGGCGTCGCGATCGCGGCGGTCGTGAGCTCCTGGGCGCTGATCCAGGTCGACTACATGCTGCGGTACGCGCGGGTGTACTACGGCCGGCTCGCCGCCGGCCAGCGCGCCGGGATCGACTTCAACCAGGACGAGGAGCCGATGTACTCGGACTTCGGCTACTTCGCCGTCGGCCTCGGCCTGACCTACCAGGTCTCCGACAACGACGTGTCGGCCAACGAGATCCGACGCATCGTGGTGGGGCAGACGCTCATCGCGTACCTGTTCGGAGCGGTCATCCTCGCCTCGGTCATCAATCTCGTGGCGGGACTCGGCTGACCGGCCACCCCCTTCCGGCGCGGGGTTAGAGTGACCCGGTGAGCATGGGGATGGGCGGGATGGGACCCGGCGGGCGCGCGGCGGCCTTCCGCGGCGTGGACGAGAGCGCCCAGCGGCGGCTGAACGCGCAGGCGCCGGAGGTCGCGGATCTCGGGGCCCGTGTGGTCGGCCTGTTCCGCCCGTATCGCGGACGCATCGTCCTGACCGCCGTGCTGGTGGTCGTCGGCGCGGCGATCGGCGTCGTCCCTCCGCTGATCGTGCAGAGCATCTTCGACGACGCCCTGTTCCCGACCGCCGGCGGTCCGCCCGACCTGGCGCTGCTGGTGCGCCTGGTGCTCACCATGATCGGGCTCTTCCTGTTCTCCGCCGTGCTCGGCGTCGCCCAGACCTGGCTGACCTCGACCGTCGGCAACCGCGTGACGGGCGACCTGCGCGTGCGGCTGTTCGACCACCTGCAGGCGATGGAGCTGGGTTTCTTCACCCGCACGAAGACCGGCGTCATCCAGTCGCGACTGCAGAACGACGTCGGCGGGGTGTCCGACGTGCTGACGAACACCGTCACGAGCATCCTCGGCAACACGGTGACGGTGATCTCGGCCCTGGTCGCGATGATCCTCATCGACTGGCGTCTGACGATCATCGCCGTGGTGATGATGCCGGCGCTCGTGCTGGTGCAGCGGCGCGTAGGCCAGGTGCGGGCGCGCATCGCCGGACAGACGCAGGAGTCGCTGAGTGAGCTGACGAGCATCACGCAGGAGACGCTGTCGGTGAGCGGCATCCTTCTGTCGAAGGCGTTCAACCGGCAACGGGCCGAGTCGGAGCGTTATCGCGACGAGAACCGCAACCAGGTGCGCCTGCAGGTGCGTCGCGCCATGAGCGGCCAGGGGTTCTTCGCCGTCGTCCAGGTGATCATGGCGTCGGTGCCCGCCATCATCTACCTCGTGTCGGGTTATCTCATCGCCGGCGGCACCGGGGCGATCACCGCGGGCACCGTCGTGGCGTTCACCACCGTGCAGGCGCGGCTGCTCCAGCCGCTCATGGGGCTGATGCGCGTGGCGCTGGACCTGCAGACGTCGCGCGCGCTGTTCGCGCGGATCTTCGAGTACCTCGACCTGACGCCCGCGATCGTCGACGCGCCCGACGCCATCGACGTCGCCGCGGCGCCCGGCCCGATCGGACGCGTCGAGTTCCGCGACGTGGTCTTCCGCTATCCGGATGCCGCGAGCGAGGGCCGCCCGACGCTGGACGGCGTCTCGTTCGTCGCCGAGCCCGGCCGGCACGTCGCCTTCGTCGGTCCGTCCGGCGCCGGCAAGACCACGATCATCTACCTCGCGCCGCGGCTGTACGAGGCCTCGTCGGGCGCGGTCCTGTTCGGCGGTGAGGACGTGCGCTCCCTCACCCAGCAGTCGATCGTCGAGAACGTGGGGATCGTCTCACAGGAGACGTACCTGTTCCACGCCTCGATCGCGGAGAACCTGCGCTACGCGAAGCCGGACGCGACCGACGACGAACTCGTCGCCGCCTGCACGGCCGCCAACATCCATCACGCCATCGTGGGCTTCGAGCACGGGTACGAAACGATCGTGGGCGAACGCGGCTATCGGCTCTCCGGCGGGGAGAAGCAGCGCATCGCGATCGCGCGCGTTCTCCTGAAGGACCCGCCCGTGCTTCTGCTCGACGAGGCGACCTCCGCCCTGGACACGGTGTCCGAACGCGTCGTCCAGGAGGCGTTGGACAACGTCGCTCGCGGACGGACCACGCTCTCGATCGCCCACCGGCTCTCGACGGTGGTCGGGGCGGACGTCATCCACGTCGTCGAGGCGGGACGCATTGTCGAGTCCGGCACCCATGCCGAGCTGCTGGCCCGCGGCGGACTCTACGCGGAACTGGCGGTCGAGCAGATGGCGGCCGCGACGATCGCGGGCATGGAGCTGCGGGCGGAGGAGCCCCGCCCGGACGTCTCCGCCCCGCGCGGGTGAGCGGCGGCGGATCAGGCCGGCGTGTTCCAGTCCTCGGAACCGATGGCGTCCGTCGGGTGCGGGGTGGGCTCGTTCTCCGCGATGAGCTCGGGCGTCGGATTGACCAGCTCCTCCGTCGACAGCGCGGCGAGCTCGTCGATCTCGGCGCGGATCTCCGCGAGGTCGGGCCCGGTGGGCTGGTCGGAGGCGGGGGTGTCGGAACCGTTCATGGGCTCAGGATAGCCGTCGCGCCGGTACCGGGCGTCGGAGCTCACCAGAGCTCGGCCGCGCTGCGCAGGTCGGCCGTCGCGGGATCGAGGGCGATGCCGTCGGCGCGGGCACGGTCGAGCAGGCCGCGCACGAACTCCCCGAGCGCACGTCGATACGCGTCCTCGGGGCTCGTCTGCGCGATGCGCACCAGCGGGGGGACGTCCATGTCGAGGATGAGGCGCACACGGGCACGGGAGGCGGCGCGCTGGCCCGCGGCATCCAGCACGGCGATGCCGCCGCGGAGCGCCTCGAGGTAGTCGACCAGCACGGGCAGCAGGTCCTTGTTCTGCGTGATCGACGTTCCGTCGGCGCGTTCTCGCCAGTGGACGACGACGTCGGGGATGACGTCCACCGCACGCGCCGCGGTATAGAGCCGCTGCGTGACGATCTGATCCTCGTAGAGCTTGCCCTCGGGGAAGCGCAGTCCGCTCCGGCGCCAGAGCTCCACCCGGCTCAGCTTCGACCAGGCCACGATGTTGCCCGACAGCTCGGGGTGCTCGTCCAGTGTCGTGCCGAGCCGTTCCGGCTCGGTCGCCGCCCGCACCCACGGCTGCACGGGACCGGGGGAGTAGCGTCCCTCGGCGTCGGCGCGCAGTCGCACGTAGGCCCCGACGACGACATCGCTGCCGGTGCGGGTGAGGGTCTCCACGAACCGTTGCAGCGCGGTCGGGGTCAGGACGTCGTCGGCGTCGAGGAAGGCGACGAACGGAGTCTCGACGCTGTCGAGACCGGCGTTGCGGGCGGCTGAGAGCCCGCGCGCGACGCGATGGGTGATCACGCGGAAGCGCGGGTCGGCAGCGGCCGCGGCAGCGAAGACCGCGCCGGTGGCGTCCACGGAGCCGTCGTCGACGAGGACCGCGCACCAGTTCGTGAGCGTCTGCGCGCGCAGCGATGCCAGGGCCTCCTCGGCGAAGGCGGCGACGTCCCGGCCCGGGACGATGACGGTGACGACCGGAGTGCTCACGGCCCCGATCGTACCGCCGCCACCGAAGACGCGACGGCGTCCGCGACGAGGTCCAGCTCGAAGGCGGCCTGCGCCGGGTCGGTGCGGCCCAGGTCGTGAGCGAAGGTGATGCGCACCGCTGTCTGCGCCACCTCGGGGTCGATGCCCAGCGCCAGCAGCACGTGGGACGGCTCGTCGCTGCCCGCGGCGCACGCCGACCCGCTCGAGGACACGATCCCGCGGCGCTCGAGCTCCAGCAGGACCGCCTCGCCGCTGGTGCCCGTGAACGTGAAGCTCGCCGTGCCCGGAAGGCGATACCGCGGATGCCCGGTCAGGCGCGCGGTCGGGACGAGCCCGAGCACCGACGCGATGAAGCGGTCGCGCAGGGCGCTCACGCGCGCGGACGCCTCCACGCGCTCGGCTTCGGCGAGCTCGAGCGCGGTGGCCATCGCGACGGCGCCGGCGAGGTTCTCGGTGCCGCTGCGGCGATCGCGTTCCTGGCCGCCGCCGTGCAGGACCGGCTCCAGCGGCAGCCGCCCCCGCACCGCGAGGACGCCGATGCCGGCGGGGGCACCGATCTTGTGGCCCGCGATCGACAGGGCGTCGGCACCCGTGCCGGCCAGCGGCAGCCACCCGGCCGCCTGCACGGCGTCGAGGTGCAGGGGCACTCCCGCCGCCGCCGTGACCTCGGCGAGCCCGGCGACGTCCTGCACCGTGCCGATCTCGTTGTTGGCGTAGCCGACCGACACGAGAGCCGACTCCGGTCGGAGCGCGGCGGCGACGTGCGCGGGGTCGACGCGGCCCGTCTCGTCGACCGGCACGCGGGTCACCGCGACGCCGTGGACGCGCTCGAGGTAGTCGCACGAGGCGAGCACGGCCTCGTGCTCGATGGGCGTCGTGACCACGTGCACGGCCTCTCCGCGCCGCAGTGCGGTGCCGATGGCGATGCCCTTGACGGCGAGGTTGTCGGCCTCGGTGCCCCCCGAGGTGAAGACGATGTCCGCCGGTCTCATCCCGACGACCGCGGCGACACGGCGTCGGGCGTCGGCCAGCGCGGCGGCCGCGGCCTCTCCGACGGTGTGGTGGCTGGAGGGGTTCCCGTACGCCCCGCGGAGGTAGGGCAGCATGGCGTCGAGCACGTCCGGGCGCACCGGCGTCGTCGCGGCATGGTCCAGGTACAACACGCCCGATCTCCCGTCAGCCCGCCGGCGTCGACGCGGTGGCCGCGCCCCCGTCGCCGCGCGCGATGCGGGCGTCGAGACCGAGATCGAGCGCCCGTGCCGAGTGGGTGAGCGCGCCGACCGAGATCACGTCGACGCCGGTGGCCGCGATGGCCGCGACGGTCTCCAGGCTGACGCCTCCCGAGGCTTCCACGGTGGCGCGGCCCGCGACCTGCGCGACGCCGGCGCGGAGGTCGTCGAGGGAGAAGTTGTCGAGCATGATCGTGCCGATCCGCGCCGCCGCGGTGCTCGCCGCGAGGACGGGCTCGATCTGGTCGAGTCGGTCGACCTCCACCTCGATGTGCGCCGTATGAGGCAGCTCCGCGAGTGCCGTGCGCAGCGCCGCCGTCACGTCGGCGCCGCCCGCGGTGAGGACTGCGAGGTGGTTGTCCTTGGCCATGACCGCGTCCGACAGCGAGTAGCGGTGGTTGCGTCCCCCGCCGCTGCGCACGGCGTGGCGCTCGAGGGCGCGTAGGCCCGGCGTGGTCTTGCGCGTGTCGGCGATCCGCGCCCGCGTGCCCGCCACCGCGGCGACGTAGCGCGCCGTCAGCGTCGCGATGCCGCTCATCCGCTGCACGAAATTGAGTCCGACGCGCTCGGCGGTCAGCACGGCGCGGGCCGGGCCGGCCACGGTGGCGAGCACGTCCCCGGCCGCGAAGCTCTCACCGTCGCGCCGGTGGAGCCGCACCGCGACGGCGTGATCGGTCAGCGCGAACGCGGCGGCGAAGACCTCGCCGCCACTGAAGACGCCGGGCTCGCGCGCGACGAGGTCGGCGGTGGCGACGGCATCCTCGGGGATCAGGTACCGACTCGTGAGGTCGCCCCACGGTGCATCCTCGTCGAGCGCGGCGGCGACGACGCGGTCGATGTGGCGCCGGGTCAGCATGATGCGCCCTCCAGCTCGCGGGACGCCCGGTCGTTCGAGGCCCCGGTGTCGTCGCGCCGGGTGTGCGCGCCGACGGATGCGGTGCGCGCCGCCGCGGCGCCGACCACCTGGGCCGCGACGACGAGCAGGTTCTCGTCCTCGAACTCGGCCTCGGTGCGCGGTGTCTGCGGCTGTGCGCGCCAGCCCGCGATCATCCGGCTCGCGCGATCCAGACCCGCGGCGTCGCGGACGAGGCCGGCGTCCTCCCACATCACCTGCTGGAGGGCGCGTCGCGTGAAGGGCGCGGGCGACGGGATGCCGGCGGTCGAGCCGGCCGGGACCGCCGCGGCGCTGTCGTCGTCGGCGGCCGCGAGCGGCGCGGGGAACGGCCAGAGTCCGGAGGCAAGGTCGGCGGCGACGGCGTCGCCGGCGCGCGCACCGAACACCGCGCCTTCCAGCAGCGAGTTGGAGGCGAGCCGGTTCGCGCCGTGGACGCCGGTGCGGGCGACCTCGCCCACCGCGTAGAGCCTCGGGACGCTGGTCCGGCCGGCCAGGTCGGTGGCGACGCCGCCCATCAGGTAATGCGCGGCGGGAGTGACGGGGATCGGCTCCTGCGACCAGTCGAACCCCCGCTCCCGGACGGCCGCGTCGATCGTCGGGAACCGACGCGCGAGGAAGGCCGCCGTCTGCTTGCGCGCGGGGCCGGAGCCGTCGTGTCCGAGTCCCGTCGCGTCCAGCAGCACGGGGCGACCCGACTGCTCCTCCATCACGGCGGCGATGGCGCGCGCGACCACGTCGCGCGGCGCGAGCTCGGCGTCGGGATGGACGTCGAGCATGAATCGGCGACCCTGTTCGTCTCTCAGGACGCCGCCCTCGCCCCGCACGGCCTCGGACACGAGGAACGCCTCTCCCGGCCGCGAGGTGAGCACGGTCGGGTGGAACTGGACGAACTCCAGGTCGCGGACCGCGGCGCCGGCGCGCACCGCGGCGGCGATGCCGTCTCCGGTGGCGACGGGCGGGTTGGTCGTGTGCGCGTACAGCTGCCCGGCACCGCCGGTGGCGAGGACGACGGCGTCGGCGTCGAGCGACACGCGACGCTCGTCGTCGACGAGCAGGTCCACGCCGCGGGCGCGCCCGTCGCCGTCGAGGAGCACGTCGACGAGGAAGGCGTGCTCGAGGACGTCGACGCCGCTGACCCGAAGCCGCCCGACGAGCGCCTTCTCGATCGCGCTGCCGGTCGCATCGCCCCCCGCGTGCAGCACACGGGGGTAGGAGTGGGCGGCTTCCAGTCCCTTGACGAGGGTGCCGTCGGCTCCACGGTCGAACTCCACGCCCCGTGCGATGAGCTCGCGGATGCGGGCGGGCCCCTCCTCGACGAGCACGCGCACCGCGTCGGCGTCGCTGAGGCCGGCCCCCGCCACCAGCGTGTCGCGCTCGTGCGCCGCCGCGCTGTCGTCGTCGAACATGACGCCGGCGATCCCGCCCTGCGCGTACCGCGTGTTCGCGTGCTCCAGCACGTCTTTCGTCACGAGCGTGACCCGGCATCCGGATGCCGTGGCGTGCAGGGCCGCGGTGAGCCCGGCGATCCCGGAGCCCGCGACGACCACGTGCGGCGCGTCCCGCCGCGCCGGCGGCACCCGCGGGGCGGCGTCGGTCGCGGTCACGGCTTGGCCGCCAGCATCCGCTCGAGCGCGACCCGCGCCGGATCGGCGACGTCGGCGGGCACCGTGATGCGGTTGACGACCTCGCCGGCGACGAGCCGCTCCAGCACCCAGGCGAGATACCCGGGGTGGATGCGATACATCGTCGAGCACGGGCAGACCACCGGGTCCAGGCAGAAGATGCGGTGCTGGGGGTACTGCGCCGCGAGCCGCTGGACGAGGTTGATCTCGGTGCCGATCGCGAAGGTCGTCGGCTCGGTGGCCGCGGCGATCGCCTTGCGGATGTAGTCCGTGGACCCCGCCTCGTCGGCGGCATCCACCACCGCCATCGGGCACTCGGGGTGGACGATCACCCGCACCCCCGGGTGCTCGGCGCGCGCCTTGTCGATCTGGTCGACCGTGAACCGGCGGTGCACGGAGCAGAACCCGTGCCACAGGATCACCCGCGCGTCCGCGAGCTCGGCCGGGGTGGAGCCGCCGAGCGGCTTGCGCGGGTTCCACATCGGCATCTGCGCGATCGGCACGCCCATCGCCTTCGCGGTGTTGCGGCCGAGGTGCTGGTCGGGGAAGAAGAGGACGCGGCGCCCGCGGGCGAAGGCCCACTCCAGCACGGTGCGGGCGTTCGACGAGGTGCAGACGATGCCGCCGTGGCGCCCGACGAAGCCCTTGATCGCCGCCGACGAGTTCATGTACGTGACCGGGATCACCGGCACGCGACCGTCGGCGTCCGGGGCCTCGAGGTCTCCGTACACGTCCGCCAGCTGCTCCCAGCACTCCTCGACCTCGTCGATGGAGGCCATGTCGGCCATCGAGCATCCCGCCGCGAGGTTCGGAAGGATGACCGCCTGCTCCGGGCGCGACAGCAGATCGGCGGTCTCCGCCATGAAGTGCACGCCGCAGAAGACGATCGCTTCGGCATCCGGGTGCTCGAGCGCCGCGTTGGCGAGCTGGAAGGAGTCGCCCACGTAGTCCGCGTGGGTGACGACCTCTTCGCGCTGGTAGAAGTGACCGAGCACCACGACGCGCGAGCCGAGCGTCTGCTTCGCGGCGCGGATGCGGGCGTGCAGCTCGTCCTCGCCGGCGGTGCGGTACTCGGCGGGCAGCTCTCCCTGACGCGGCGAGCCCACGGGGATCACATCGCCCATCGACGAGCCGGGACCGTAGCCGGGACGTCGGTCGAAGTCCCACGGGCCCGCGGCGAGCTCCGTGTTGCAGGTCTCGGCCGTCGAGGCGCCGGCGACGATGGCCTGGATGCCGTGGTCGACGCTCGGGTCGACGGGGTCGGCCGGCGGCGGCGTGAGGGTGGGGATGGTGGCGCTCATATCGTGACCTCTTCGGGAAGGACGGGTGGTGCGGGGGTGTCGGTGGGCAGCGGGCCGCGATCGGCCAGCTCGACGTCGTGGTTGTAGCGGTACAGGCGGGCCGGACGGTGGCTGCCCGTGCGGAAGCGCTCCGTGGGGATGAGCGTCCCCGAGTTCTCGACCTGGCGTCGGAAGTTGGCGGGGTCGAGCTCGCGTTCGAGGATCGCCTCGTAGACCTCGCGCAGGTCCGAGAGGGTGAACAGGTCCGGCAGCAGCCCGTGCGCGATGCGGCTGTAGCCGACCTTGTTGCGCAGCCGCCACAGCGCGTATTCGACGATGTGGCGATGGTCGAAGGCCAGCTCCGGCGGTCGGGAGGCGTCGAACCAGGCGACGTTCTCGGCGTCGGCGGGCAGCTGGGCGCCCTCGCGCAGCAGCGCCCAGTAGACGATGGACACGACGCGGCCGGGGGAGCGGCCGATGTCGCCGAAGGCGTAGAGCTGCTCGAGGTAGCTGGGCGCGAGGCCGGTCGTCTCGGCCAGCGTGCGCGAGGCCGCCGCTTCGAGCTCCTCCGTGCTGTCCAGCCAGCCGCCGGGCAGCGCCCAGCGTCCCTCGTGGGGATCCCGCGTGCGCCGCACGAGCGGGAGGACGACCGCCAGCCGCCCGTCGGCGTCGCGCCGCAGGCTGAAGATGACCGTCGACACGGCGACACGGATGCCGTCGACAGCGGAGTCTGTTCTTGTCATGGTGACCATAACCTCGGCCACGATCTTAGAGTCATCCCGACACGAAGGTCAAACCGACCTCGCCGGATCAGATCGGGCGCCCGCGGCGATCGTGCAGGAAGCACCGAGGACGGCCGGGTACGGTGTCGGCGGAGGTCACCCCGTGCTCATCGTCGACATCATCGCCGCCGCGGCCCTGCTCATCGCGTTCGCGGCGGGCATCGCCCGTGGGTTCTTCGCGAGCCTGGGCAGCGTCATCGGCATGATCGTCGGCGCCGCCGCCGCCCTCTGGCTGCTTCCCCTCGCGACGCCCTGGCTCTCGACCGTGATCCCGTCCGGCGGCGCGCGCACCGCGGCGCTCGCCGCCGCCGCGATCGGCCTGGTCGTGATCGGCACGGCGGCCGGCGCCGCGATCGGCAGGGCGGTGCGCCGGGGCGTCGACCGCAGCCGGCTCCGCGGGCTCGAGCGCTTCCTCGGGGGCGTGCTGACGACCGTCGCGACGGCGCTGGCACTCCTGCTCGTCTCCTCCGGGCTCGCGACCGCCGGCATCCCGTACGTCTCGTCGGCCGTCGCCTCGTCGCGGGTGCTCGGCGCGATCGACGCCCTCACCCCGGCGCCCCTGGACGAAGCCCTGGCGACGGCGCGCGGCGCGCTGCTGTCCGACGGCCTCCCGCGGCTCGAAGCGGCCATCGGTGCGGTGGTGGCACCGACCGATCCGCCCATCACCCTCGACGACCCCGAGCTGCAGGCCGCGTCGGCATCGGTCGCCCGCGTCAGCGGTACCGCGTACGCCTGCGGCGTGTCGATGACGGGCTCGGGGTTCGTCGCCGCGCCGGGACTCGTCGTGACCAACGCGCACGTCGTCGCGGGAGTCGACACCCCCGTCGTCGAGCTTCCCGGCGGGCGCGCCACGGAAGGGCGCATCGTCCTGTTCGATGCCGTGGACGACCTCGCGGTCATCTCGATCGGAGACCTCGCCGCCACGCCGCTTCCCCTCGCCGACCCGGCCGCGCCCGGAACGCAGGCCGCCGTGCAGGGCTACCCGCACGGCGGACCGTTCACGAGCATCTCCGCCGGCGTGCTGTCGGTCGCCTCCGTCCCCGTGCCCGACATCTACGACGCCTCCGCGGCGCCCCGCGAGATCTACGCCCTCGACGCCGACGTGCAGCCCGGCAACTCCGGTGGGCCGCTGCTGACCGGCGACGGCGAAGTCGTGGGCGTGGTCTTCGCGCGCGGCGCGGACGGCGAAGGGCGCGGGTACGCGATGACGACCTCGGTGCTGCGCCCCGACCTCGCCTCGGTGACCTCCGCGTCGCCCACGGTCGGATCCGGCCGCTGCACGGGCTGAACGCACACCCGGCGTGGGCGCTATGCTGACAGGGCAACTGAAGACAGGCCGCATGACGTGTGCGGGAGAGCTCCGGCATCCACGTTCTCGACGGGGCCCGGACACCGAAGGAGCAAGCCTCCCCGCCAATCTCTCAGGTCCGCGTACCGCTCGCGTCCGGCCGCTCTGGAAAGCGATCCCCGCTGTGGGGGGATCCGCCGACGGTGAAAGCCGGCACCCGTGCAGACGGAGCCGGTGAAACTCTCAGGCCCATGACAGAGGGGGAGTTCCCGGCTGCCGGTCCCGGCATCCGCCCGCCCGATCTCGGGGAGAACTCATGCCAGACCTCCGCACCACCGCACTCGCCGATCGCCACGCCGCGCTCGGAGCCTCCTTCACCGACTTCGGCGGGTGGGACATGCCGGTGCGCTACACCTCCGACCTGGCCGAGCATCACGCCGTCCGCACGGCCGCGGGCCTGTTCGACATCTCGCACATGGCGGAGTTCCTCGTGACCGGCTCGGGCGCGGCCGCCTTCCTCGACTACGCGCTCGCCGGCCGCATCTCCACGATGAAGGTCGGGAAGGCCAAGTACTCGCTGCTGCTCGACGATCAGGGCGGCGTGATCGACGACGTCATCGTCTACCGCACCGGCGACGAGTACTTCCTGGTGATCTCCAACGCCGGCAACCGCGCCCTCGTCGCCGACGCGTTCTCGGCGCGAGTCGACCGCGCGGCGGAGATCGTGCGGTCCGGCAGGGAGGTTCCCGCAGACGGCGCCGTCGGGTTCGTCGTCGGCACCGAGCGTGCGCGCATCGAGGACATCTCCGACCAGACCTCGCTGATCGCCGTGCAGGGCCCGCGCGCCCGCGAGATCGTGGAAGCGACGACCGGCGTCGCGGACGTGCAGCCGGCGCTCGCCGACCTCGGCTACTACGCCTGGTCCGCGGGGCGGTTCCAGGACGAGAACCTGTTCATCGCGCGCACCGGGTACACCGGGGAGGACGGCTTCGAACTGATGGTGCCGAACGCCCTCGCTCCGGCGCTGTGGGACGCCCTGCTCGAGGCGGGGGAGCCGCTCGGCCTCGTCCCCGCCGGCCTCGCCGCGCGCGACACCCTCCGGCTCGAAGCCGGCATGCCGCTGCACGGACACGAACTGTCGACGGCGATCCTGCCGGCCCAGGCGGGGCTCGGCCGCGTCGTCGCCGGCGACAAGGACGAGTTCGTCGGCAAGGACGCGCTCGCGGCGGCATCCGACGATCTGCCCGTGCTGGTCGGTCTCGTGGCCGAGGGACGTCGCGCCGGCCGCGCCGGCTACGCCGTGGTGGATGCCGCGGGCACCCCCGTCGGCGAGATCACCAGCGGGGCGCTCAGCCCGACGCTCGGGCACCCCGTCGCCATGGCCTTCGTCCCGCCGGCGCTCGCCGAAGCCGGCACCTCGCTCTTCATCGACGTGCGGGGAACGCTCATCCCCGCGACCGTGACCGCCCTGCCTTTCTACCGGAGGACCGCATGACCGACCTGACCGCCCTCAAGTACACCGAAGAACACGAGTGGGTCGCCCTCGACGGCGACGTCGCCACCGTCGGCATCACCGACTACGCGGCCGACAAGCTCGGCGACGTCGTCTACGTCGACCTCCCCGCGGTCGGCTCCACCGTCACCGCGAACACGGTCTGCGGCGAGATCGAGTCGACCAAGTCGGTCGGCGAGCTCTACGCACCGCTGTCCGGCGAGGTCGTCGCGATCAACGACGCCGTGGTCGACGACCCCTCCCTCGTGAACAGCGGCGCCTTCGACGGCGGCTGGCTCGTGAAGATCCAGGTCGACCCGAGCGATGTCGACGCGCTCCTGGACCGGGCCGCCTACGTCGCGCTCACGGGCGGCGAGGAGTGAACACGGCGCCCTTCCGCGACCGGCACATCGGCACCGACGCCGCCGCCCAGGCCGAGATGCTCAGCGCGCTCGGCTACGACAGCGTCGGCGCGCTCGTGGACCGCGCCGTCCCGGCATCCATCCATGCCGCCCCCGTCGCCGACAGCGCCATCCCCCCGGCGGCGACCGAGGCGCAGGCGCTCGCGGAGCTGCGCGAGCTCGCGTCGCAGAACCGGCCGGCGAGGTCGATGATCGGGCTGGGCTACTACGACACGCTGACCCCGTCGGTGATCGCGCGCAACGTCTTCGAGAACCCGTCCTGGTACACCGCGTACACGCCCTACCAGCCGGAGATCTCGCAGGGTCGGCTCGAAGCCCTCATCAACTTCCAGACGATGGTCACCGATCTGACGGGCCTGGCGACCGCCAATGCGTCGATGCTGGACGAGTCGACCGCCGTCGTGGAGGGCATGCTCGTCGCCCGCCGCGCATCGAGGTCGAAGAGCACCGTCTTCCTGGTCGACGCCGACGCGCTCCCGCAGACCAAGGCGCTGCTCGCGCACCGCGCGGCCGCGCTCGGCATCGAGATGCGGGAGACCTCCTACGGGGAGAGCCTCCTGCCCGCCGATCTCGACGTGTTCGGGGCGTTCGTCCAGTACCCCGGCGCGACGGGACGCATCTGGGATCCCAGCGACGTCATCGCGGCGGTGCAGGCGCAGGGCGGTCTCGTCGTCGTCGCGGCCGACCTGCTCGCGCTCACCCTGCTGCGGTCGCCGGGCTCGCTCGGCGCGGACATCGCGGTCGGCACCACGCAGCGCTTCGGCGTGCCGATGGGCTTCGGCGGCCCGCACGCGGGCTACATGGCGGTCCGTTCCGGCCTCGAGCGGCAGCTGCCCGGACGCCTCGTGGGCGTCTCGGTGGATGCCGCGGGTCGCCCCGCCTACCGGCTGTCGCTGCAGACCCGTGAGCAGCACATCCGCCGCGAGAAGGCGACCTCGAACATCTGCACCGCGCAGGTTCTCCTGGCCGTGATGGCCTCGATGTACGCCGTGTACCACGGCCCCGACGGACTGCGCCGCATCGCCGCCGAGGTCGCCGCGACCGCGGCGCTGCTTCGCGACTGGCTCGTCGACGCGGGAAACGAGGTGCTCCACGAGAGCTTCTTCGACACCGTGGTCGTGAAGGTCCCCGGGCGCGCGGGCGCCGTCGTCGACGCGGCGCGCGAGCGCGGCTTCCAGCTGTGGTTCCGCGACACCGACTCGGTCGGCATCTCGGTCGACGAGACCACGACGCCCGCGGACATCCACGCCCTCGTGCAGGTCTTCGGCGGACCCGAGCAGCGCGCGTTCGGATTCGTCAGCGGGCCGCTTCCCGCGTCGGTGCCGTCGTCGCTGTGGCGGGTCGACGAGTTCCTGACGCACCCCGTGTTCCAGGCGCACCACTCCGAGACGGCGATGATGCGCTACCTCAAGCAGCTCGCCGACCGCGACTACGCGCTCGATCGCGGCATGATCCCGCTGGGCTCGTGCACGATGAAGCTCAACGCCGCCACCGAGATGGCGGCGGTGTCGTGGCCCGAGTTCGCGCGCGTGCACCCGTTCGCCCCGGCGGACGACGTCGCGGGCTACCTCGTGCTCATCGAGCAGCTCGAGTCGTGGCTGGCCGAGATCACCGGGTACGACGCGGTCTCCCTCCAGCCGAACGCCGGTTCGCAGGGGGAGCTGGCGGGCCTGCTGGCGATCCGCGGCTACCACCACTCCCGGGGCGACGTGCAGCGCGACGTCTGTCTCATCCCGTCGTCGGCCCACGGCACCAACGCGGCATCCGCCGTGCTCGCCGGGATGCGGGTCGTCGTGGTCGCCTGCGACGAGGCCGGCAACGTCGACCTCGCCGACCTCCGCGCGAAGATCGCGACGCACGCCGACGCCCTGGCGGCACTCATGATCACCTACCCGTCGACCCACGGCGTCTACGAGCAGGACGTCGTGGACATCACCGCCGCGGTGCACGAGGCCGGGGGACAGGTGTACGTCGACGGCGCCAACATGAACGCGCTCGTCGGCTTCGCCCGCTTCGGCGACCTCGGCGGCGACGTGTCGCACCTGAACCTGCACAAGACGTTCGCGATCCCGCACGGCGGCGGCGGGCCCGGCGTCGGACCGGTCGCGGCGAAGGCGCACCTCGCGCCGTTCCTGCCGTCGCACCCGCTGGCGCAGCGCGCTGAGCACGCGGGCGGCTTCGTCTTCGACGGCGGACCGATCTCGGCGGCGCCGTACGGCTCGGCATCCATCCTGCCGATCTCGTGGGCGTACATCCGGATGATGGGAGCCGACGGGCTGCGGGAGGCGACGGGGGCCGCCGTGCTGGCGGCCAACTACATCGCCGTGCGTCTGCGCGATCACTACCCGGTGCTGTACGCGGGTGAGGGCGGCCTCGTCGCGCACGAGTGCATCCTCGACCTGCGGCCCCTCAAGGAGGCGACCGGCGTGAGCGTCGACGACGTCGCCAAGCGGCTGATCGACTACGGCTTCCACGCGCCGACGATGTCGTTCCCGGTCGCGGGCACGCTGATGGTCGAGCCGACGGAGTCCGAGGACCTGGGCGAGATCGAGCGCTTCATCGAGGCCATGATCGCGATCCGGGCCGAAGCGGATGCCGTGGCATCCGGCACCTGGCCCGCCGACGACAACCCGCTCGCGAACGCGCCGCACACCGCGGAGTCGATCGCCGTGGGGGAGTGGACGCATCCGTACACCCGCGAGCTCGCCGTGTACCCCGTGCACAGCCTCGTGCGCACCAAGTACTGGCCGCCCGTGCGACGGATCGACAACGCGTACGGCGACCGCAACCTGGTCTGCGCCTGCCCGCCGCCGGAGGCCTTCGCCTGACGCCCGCGCGGCCCGCGCTGCCCGCCGTGTGAGACACACCTCTCGCGCCGAGAAACCACTGCAGATCGTGTGTCTCGGCGCGGAGGTGATGTCTCGGCGCGGGTGTGGCGTCCCGCGCGGGGCGCGGGTGGCGGATCAGGAGAAGATGCCGGGCCACCAGGCGGCGGCGAGCGGGTACCCCACGAACGCGATCACGTCGATGAGGGTGTGGGCGATGACGAGCGGCATGACCCGCCCCCAGCGGTGGTAGACCCAGCCGAACACGATGCCCATCGCGACGTTGCCCGCGATCGGACCCCACCCCTGGTACGCGTGGTACGCGCCGCGCAGCGCGGCCGTCGACAGGATGATGGTCCACGTGCCCCAGCCCAGGCGTCGCAGGCGGTCGAACAGATAGCCGATGAAGATGACCTCCTCCGTCAGCCCCGCACGGACCGCCGCGAGCAGCAGGAGGGGGATCGTCCACCACGACGCGTCCAGCGGCGCGGCATCCACCTGGACGGTGATGCCGAGCGCCCGGCCGGCCACGTAGAGCCCGAGCCCCGGGATGCCGATGACGGCGACCAGCAGCGCGCCCGCGCCGAGGTCCTTGCCGAACACGTGGAAGTCCAGCCCGATGCGGCGGAACGCCGAGACTCCCGGCTCCCACAGCAGGTAGATCGCGAGGGCGATCGGAGCGAACGCGAAGAGCTGGCTGACGAGCTGGTTCAGCACGTCCCAGAACTGCGCCGCGTTGGCGCCCGGGTTGAGCGAGGTCGACTGGTCGCCCAGCGCCTGCTCCCTCGTCAGCGCCTGAACGAGGGAGAGCACCGAGAACACGGCGGAGCGTCCGACCGACAGGGCGAGCACGATTCCGATCTCCCACCAGAGTCGGGTGTGCAGCCTCCTCGTTCTTGGCAGTTCGCCGGTGAGAGAATCGCTCATCTTGTCAGATTGCCAGATGTGCCCGGAACTGAGTTAAGGGTCTGTAACGTTTTCCCTAACGGTTTTGATCAACGCTGATCAGAACTTATGGTTTCGGTATCCGCGCCGTGGGTGTTTCACCCGCCTGCGCATCCATCCCTTACCCAGGAGGAAAATTGAAGAAGTCACGCTGGGGAGCACTTGCCGCGGTCACCGCGGCCGGCGCCCTCGCCCTGACGGGCTGCACGGCCAGCGGTGGTGGCAACGCCACCGACGCTGCGCCGACCGGTGGCACCGTCACGATGGCCATCGTGAACGACCTGACGTCGCTGAACAGCAACACGCCGCAGGGCAACCTGGACACCAACGGCCAGTACGTCTACCTGACCACGGGCGGGTTCTTCTACCCGGACAACAGCTTCAACGTCGTCAAGGACGAGTCGTTCGGCACGTACGAGAAGACCTCGGACGACCCGCTGACCGTCAAGTACACGCTGAAGAAGGACCTCAAGTGGTCCGACGGTGAGCCCATCACCGCCGACGACATGGTCCTCGCCTGGGCGATCGCCTCGGGCCACTACGACGACGCGACCACCGACGCGGACGGCAACGTCACCGGCGGCACGCAGTACTTCCAGATCGCCGGCTCGACCGCGGGCATCAACTCGACCGACTTCCCCGAGGTCGGCGACGACAACACGTCGATCACCCTGAAGTACTCCGAGCCCTACGTGGACTGGGACATCTTCAACCCGATCGCCCAGCCCGCGCACGTCGTGGCGAAGAAGGCTGGCCTGTCGACGGCCGCCGACCTGACGAAGCTGCTCGAGGGCCTGCCCAAGGGCGACCCGGCCGCTCCCGTCGCCGTCAACGACACGCTGAAGAAGGCTGCCGACTTCGTCAACACCGGCTACGACATCACGTCGTTCCCGACCGACAAGGACCTCCTCGTCACGTCGGGCCCGTGGGTCCTGTCGGCGTGGACGCCCGGCCAGTCGCTCACGTTCGAGCACAACCCGAACTACACGGGCAACCTCGCCCCGAAGATCGACAAGCTCGTCATGCGCATCATCGGTGACGCGGCCGCCCAGGTGACCGCCCTGCAGAACGGCGAGGTCGACCTCGTCTACCCGCAGGCGTCCGCCGACACCAAGAAGTCGCTCGAGGCCGTCTCCGGCGCCCAGGTCATCACCGGTGACCAGGTCTCCTACGACCACCTCGACCTGAACTTCGGCTCCGAGGTCTTCAGCGACGCCACGGTCCGTGAGGCGTTCCTGCTCACGATCCCGCGCCAGCAGATCCTCGACGCGATCGTGACGCCGGTCAACCCCGACGCCAAGGTCCTCGACTCGCAGCTGTGGCTGCCGAGCCAGTCGGAGTACGCGACCACGGTCAAGCAGAACGGTTCGGACAAGTACGACCCGTCGAAGCTCGACGAGAACATCGCCAAGGCCAAGGAGCTCCTCGCCGGCAAGACGCCGACCGTGAAGATCCTCTACAACACCAAGAACCCGAACCGCGTGGACGAGTTCCAGGCGATCCAGTCCTCGGCGGCGAAGGCCGGCTTCCAGGTCGTCGACGGCGGAGACCCCAAGTGGTCGACGCTCCTCGCCGGCGGCAACTACGACGCGTCGCTGTTCGGCTGGATCTCGGCCGGCATCGGCACGGCGCAGATCCCGCAGCTGTTCGCCTCGGACGGCGGCGGTAACTACAACCGCTTCACCGCGGCCAACGACGACGCCGTGGCCACGCAGACCACCGTCGACAAGGACAAGCTGACCGACCTCATGCTGGCGATCGACAAGACCGCCTTCACCGAGGGCTACGGCCTGCCCCTCTTCCAGGCACCCGGCATCTACGGCGTCTCCAGCAAGCTGGACGGCGTGAAGTACATGGGCAACCAGACCGGTCCGATCTGGAACAACTGGGAGTGGTCCGTCAAGAAGAGCACCAACACCAAGTAGTACCCACGCCAGGGTGGCGTCTACGGTAGATCCCGAAGGCGCCACCCTGGCCCCTGTCTGTCAACCGATGGGACGGGCGATCGCAACCCGATGCCGCCGTCCCGTCGCACGTCGAAGTGAGTGACCTTTGGTCGGTTTCATTCTCCGTAGGGTCGGTGTGTCGATCCTCATCCTTCTTGCGGCATCCTTCGTGATGTTCAACCTCGTCGCGTTGTCCACGGATCCGCTCGAGGATCTGCGCGCGTCGAACAACCCCAACAAGCAGCAGCTCATCGAGGCGCGCATCCAGCTCGCCAACCTCGATGTGGCGCCGCCGCTGCGGTGGGCGATGTGGGTCGGGGGAGCCGCCAAGTGCCTCATCCCGTTCGCCAACGCCTGCGACCTCGGCACCACGTTCCAGGGCGCGCCCGTGACGGACGTCCTGCCGATCGCCATGGTCTCCACGGTTCAGATGGTCACAGCGGCGCTGCTGCTGGCCATCCTTTTCGGTATCTCCACCGGCATCCTCTCCGCCCTTCGCGAGAACAGCGGCTTCGACGTGTCCTTCACGGTGCTGAGCCTGTTCCTGTACTCGCTGCCGTCGTTCCTCGCGGCCGCGCTGCTGAAGAACTTCGTCGCGATCGGCTTCAACGACTTCCTGCAGGATCCGGTGATCCCCATCGTGGTCTCGATCGTCATCGGACTCGTGGTCGCCCTCATCGTCCAAGCCGTGGTGGGCGGGGACGGCCGCCGGCGGCTGACCTCCGGGGGAACGAGCTTCGTGCTCACCGCGGGCCTGCTGCTGTACATGAGCGCCACCGGCTGGTTCCTCACCCCCGGGTTCGGACCCATCGGCGTGATCGTGCTGAGCGCGGGAGCCGCGCTCGGCGTGACCCTCCTCATCGCGGGGCTGCGCCAGCGCCGCGCGCTGCTGACCGCCGGCATCGTCGCCGTCGTCGGCATCGTCTGCTACTTCGCGCTCCAGGGCCTGTTCGACGTGTCGACCTTCTGGACGCTCGTCATCCTGTTCGTGATCGCCCTCGCGGTCGGACTCGCCACCGGCTTCTTCGTGGGCGGCGACGACCGCGCGCAGAACATGCGCATCGGGGTGCTCGTCGCGATCCTGGTCAGCGTCATCATCCTGATCGACCGCTTCATGCAGTCCTTCCCCGGGTACATGGACGACATGAACGGTCGCCCGATCGCGACCGTCGGCTCGTCCACCCCCGGCTACGCCCCGGACAACATGTGGCGCGTCGGTCTCGACGTCTTCTTCCACCTGCTGCTTCCCACGGTGTCGCTGCTCACGATCTCGTTCGCCGGCTACACGCGCTACGCGCGCGCGGGCATGATCGAGGTGCTCAGCCAGGACTACGTGCGCACCGCCCGCGCCAAGGGCATGCCTGAGCGCGTCGTCGTCGTCCGTCACGCGTTCCGCAACGTGCTGATCCCCATCACGACGCTGGTCGCGACGGACCTCGGCGGCTTGTTGGGCGGTGCGATCATCACCGAGTTCATCTTCGCGATCCCCGGCATGGGCGCCCTGTTCCAGAGATCCCTGGGGCCGGGTGACCTGTACCCCGTGATGGGCTACTTCATCGTCATCGCCTTCATGGCCATCCTGTTCAACTTCCTTGCCGATCTCGCGTATGCGGCACTCGACCCGAGAGTGAGGGTCCGCTGATGTCCAGCACCATCTCCGAAGCCCCCGGTGACGTCGAGGAGACGCGCTCGGTCAGCCAGAGCCGCATCATCTGGCGTCGCTTCCTCTCGCAGAAGGTCGGCCTCATCGCCGCCATCGTGCTGCTGGCCGTCGTCGCGTTCGCGACGAGCGCCGTCGGCGTGGGCCCCATCCCGGGCTGGTGGAAGTACAACTGGTACGACCTGTCGAACAGCGTGAACGGCGGCGAGCCGACGCTGACGCTGATCCCGTTCTCGCTCGGCGACCACCCCTTCGGCCAGGACCGCATCGGTCGCGACTACTTCGCGATGACGATGCGCGGCATCCAGAACTCGTTCGTCGCCATGGTGCTCATCACGGGCATCGCGCTCGTGGTGGGTGTGACCGTCGGCGCCATCGCCGGCTACTTCCGCGGGTGGGTGGATGCCGTCCTCATGCGCTTGACGGACGTGTTCATCGTGATCCCGGCCATCGTCATCGCGGCGGTCGTCGGAAACTGGGCCGGCGCCGTCGGCGTGTGGGTGCTCGGCATCATGCTCGGCTTCTTCAGCTGGATGGTCATCGCCCGCCTGGTGCGCGGCGAGTTCCTCTCGCTGCGCGAGCGCGAGTTCGTGGAGGCCGCGCGCGTGGCCGGCGCCTCCGACGCCCGGATCATCTTCCGCCACATCCTGCCCAACGCGACCGGCGTCATCATCGTCTCGGGCTCGCTCCTGGCGGCCGGCGCGATCCTGCTCGAGGCGGCGATCTCGCTGCTGGGCTACGGCATCCGCTCTCCTGATGTGTCGCTGGGTCTGCTCATCGGCGTGAACCAGTCGGCGTTCACCGTGCGTCCGTGGCTGTTCTGGTGGCCCGCCCTGTTCATCGTCGTGCTGGCGCTGTCGGCGAACATCTTCGGCGACGCGCTGCGCGAGGCGTTCGACCCGCGCAGCCGCCGGTTCTCCCGCCGTCGCACGAAGGACCGTGCGAACGGCGTCGAGCCGGATGTCGCGCCGCCGACGTCGCTGATGGATGCCGGTGCGCAGAACCCCCGGACCGGAACGCCGACCCTGCAGGATCCGGAGTAAGCCGGATGCGGTCAGAGGTTCAGCAGCGCCGGGAACGTCGCGCCGGCCAGCAGCACGGTGAGCGCGATGGCGCCGACGTGCACGCGGGTGTGGGCGCGGTCGCTGGCCGCGCGTCCGAGAGGGATGCGCTCCTGTTCGACCAGTGCGCTCCAGACGCCGCGCACGATGTAGGCGGCGTCGCCCGAGTCGGTGCCCAGCGCGTCGGACTTGCGCAGGACGCCGCCCTCCTGATGCGGTCCGAGGCTGTCGCGCCCGCCGCGGGGTCGCGTGAGCGCGCCGGCGGCCGGAGCCGCAGACGACCGGTACCGCCGGCCCGGCGTGACGACGGTCAGGGCGAAGCGCGTGTCGATGTCGACCACGATCGTCCACGGGATCTCGACGGTCGCGTACGGGTTGACGAGCGTGATGGCGGCGTCATCCCAGTGGATGCGCGGACGCCAGAACAGCTCGGCGACCAGCACGGCCAGCAGAGCCAGCGGCACCAGGCCCCACAGGTACGCCGACGTCCGCGCCGCGCCCACCAGCACGACGAGCATCGCCCCCACGGCGATCGCCGCCCACGCGCCGATCGAGATCACGGTGTTGGTGGTCGACCGGTACTGGCGCACATCTTCCGTCATCCCCCCATCGTCGCATCCCGGATCACGAGTCCGTTCGCACGCACAACAGAAGGAACCCGCCGATGAGAACGTCCCGCGGCATGCTGCCCACCACTGAGGCGCACCAGCCCGATCGCGGCCCGGTGCTCGAGGTCACGGACCTCAATGTCGACTTCGGCGTCGACGGCTATTGGGTGCCCGCGGCGCGGCACGTGTCGTACTCGATCGCCTCGGGGGAGGTGCTCGCCATCGTCGGCGAGTCCGGCTCGGGCAAGAGCGTCTCGTCGATGTCGCTGCTCGGGCTCCTCCCGAAGAACTCGCGGGTGAGCGGCAGTGCGAAGCTCGACGGCCGCGAGCTGATCGGGATGAAGCCGCGCGACATGCAGGAGATCCGCGGCAACCAGATCTCGATGATCTTCCAGGAGCCGATGACCGCGCTGAACCCGGTGCTGACCGTCGGGTTCCAGATCGTGGAGACCCTGCGTCAGCACTTCGGCGTCTCCCCGGCGGAGGCCAAGGCGCGAGCGATCGAGCTGCTGACCCTCGTCGAGCTGCCCGACCCGGTGAAGGCGTTCGACTCCTACCCCCACCAGCTGTCCGGCGGTCAGCGCCAGCGCGCGATGATCGCGCAGTCGCTGTCCTGCGACCCGCTGCTGCTGGTCGCCGACGAGCCCACCACGGCCCTCGACGTGACGGTCCAGGCCGAGATCCTCGAGCTGATGCGCAAGCTGCAGGACCGGCTCGGCTCCGCGATCCTGCTCATCACGCACGATATGGGCGTCGTCGCCGACATGGCCGACCGCATCGTGGTCATGCGTCAGGGCGACATCGTCGAGACGGGCGCCGTGGCCGAGGTGTTCGCCGATCCGCAGCATCCGTACACGCGTGCGCTCCTGGCGGCCGTGCCGCGGATCACCACCGAGGACCTGCAGGCTCCCGAGGCGGCCCATCCGACCGCTCCGGTCGTCGTCTCCTTCGACGACGTCGCGATCGAGTACCCCAAGCGCGGCCGCGTGCCGGCTTTCCGCGCGGCGGACCACATCGACCTGAAGATCTATCAGGGCGAAGTGCTGGGCCTCGTCGGCGAGTCGGGGTCGGGCAAGACGACGATCGGACGCGCGACGATCGGCCTGCTGCCGATCCACTCCGGACGTCTCGAGGTGGCCGGGATGGACATCTCGAAGGCCGGCCGCGATCAGTTGCACGCGCTGCACCACGAGGTGGGCATCGTCTTCCAGGACCCCTCCAGCTCGCTGAACCCGCGCATGACCATCGGCGACTCCATCGCCGAGCCGATCCTGCTGTCGGAGAAGATCAAGGGCGCCCCGCTCGACAAGCGCGTCCGCGCGCTGCTGGACTCGGTGCGCCTGCCGCGCGAGTACGCCTCGCGCTACCCGCACGAGCTCTCCGGCGGCCAGAAGCAGCGTGTCGGCATCGCCCGCGCGCTCGCGCTGAACCCGAAGGTGCTCGTGGCCGACGAGCCCACCAGCGCGCTGGACGTCTCGGTGCAGGCGACGGTGCTCGAGCTGCTGAAGGACCTCCAGCGCGAGCGCGGGTTCGCGTGCCTGTTCATCAGCCACGACCTCGCCGTCATCGACGAGCTCGCCGACCGCATCGCCGTGATGCGCCACGGCGCGCTCGTCGAGGTGGGCAGCCGCGACCAGATCATGCGCCGCCCGCAGCAGGCGTACACCAAGCGGCTGCTGGCCGCCGTCCCCGTCCCCGACCCGGAGATCCAGCGCGAGCGTCGCGACCGGCGCCTGGCCGATCTGGCCGCCGGCGTCGACGCCGACGAGGTTCCCGGAGACGCCGCTCCGGCGTGACGGTCGGCACCGGCGATGCCGCGGGGGACGCCGCGGCATCCGGCTTGTAGAATGGGAGGCGCTCTGCTCGGAGCGTCTCCCTTTCTCGTTAGGTCATCTCCATGGCGCACGCCCTCCGTCCGGATCTCCGCAACGTCGCGATCGTCGCGCACGTCGACCACGGCAAGACGACGCTCGTGGATGCCATGCTCCGTCAGACCGGCTCGTTCGGCTCTCACGAGCACATGGAGGAGCGGGCGATGGACTCGAACGACCTCGAGCGCGAGAAGGGCATCACGATCCTCGCCAAGAACACGGCGATCACCTACAACGGCCTGCACACCGAGGTGCCGGTCACGATCAACGTGATCGACACCCCCGGCCACGCCGACTTCGGCGGCGAGGTCGAGCGCGGTCTGTCGATGGTCGACGGCGTCGTTCTGCTGGTGGATGCCTCGGAGGGCCCTCTGCCGCAGACGCGCTTCGTCCTGCGTAAGGCGCTGGAGGCGAAGCTGCCGGTGATCCTGCTGGTCAACAAGACCGACCGCCCCGACGCGCGCATCGCCGAGGTCGAGGAGGAGGCGCACGACCTTCTGCTGGGTCTCGCCGGCGACCTCGTCGACGACGTGCCCGACCTCGACGTCGACGCCCTGCTGGACGTTCCCGTCGTCTACGCGTCCGGCCGTGCCGGCGCCGCCTCGCGCAACCGTCCCGCCAACGGCGAGCTGCCCGACAACGACGACCTCGAGCCGCTGTTCGAGGCGATCCTCGAGCACGTCCCGGCTCCCGCGTACGACGACGAGGCGCCCCTGCAGGCCTGGGTCACCAACCTCGACTCCTCGCCGTTCCTCGGCCGCCTGGCGCTGCTGCGCGTCTTCAACGGCACCCTGAAGAAGGGCCAGACCGTGGCGTGGGTGCGCCACGACGGCACGCACTCCAACGCACGGATCACCGAGCTGCTGAAGACCCGTGCGCTCGAGCGCTACCCGGCCGAGTCCGCCGGCCCCGGCGACATCGTCGCCATCGCCGGCATCGAGGACATCACGATCGGCGAGACGATCGCCGACCCCGAGGACGTGCGGCCGCTGCCGGCCATCACGGTCGACGACCCCGCGATCTCGATGACCATCGGCACGAACACGTCGCCGCTGATGGGCAAGGTCAAGGGACACAAGCTGACGGCGCGCATGGTGAAGGACCGCCTCGACCGTGAGCTCATCGGCAACGTCTCGCTCAAGGTCGTCGACATCGGACGCCCCGACGCCTGGGAGGTGCAGGGCCGCGGCGAGCTGGCCCTCGCCATCCTCGTCGAGAACATGCGTCGCGAGGGCTTCGAGCTGACGGTCGGCAAGCCGCAGGTGGTCACCCGCCGCGGCGAGGACGGCAAGCTCAAGGAGCCGTTCGAGCACCTGACGATCGACGCCCCCGAGGAGCACCTCGGCGCGATCACCCAGCTCATGGCCGCCCGCAAGGGTCGCATGGACACGATGACCAACCACGGCACCGGCTGGGTGCGCATGGAGTTCGTCGTGCCCTCGCGCGGTCTCATCGGCTTCCGCAGCGAGTTCCTCACGATCACGCGCGGCACCGGCATCGCCAACGCGATCTCGCACGGGTACGACGACTGGGCCGGTCAGATCACGACGCGCCAGAACGGCTCGATCGTCGCGGACCGCCAGGGCGTCGTCACGCCGTTCGCGATGATCGCGCTGCAGGAGCGCATGAGCTTCTTCGTGCAGCCGACCGAAGAGGTCTACGAGGGCATGGTCATCGGCGAGAACTCACGCGCCGACGACATGGACGTCAACATCACGAAGGAGAAGAAGCTGACGAACATGCGCTCGTCGACCTCCGACTCCTTCGAGTCGATGACGCCGCCGCGCGTGCTCACGCTCGAGGAGTCGCTCGAGTTCGCGCGCGACGACGAATGCGTCGAGGTCACCCCCGAGAAGGTGCGCATCCGCAAGGTCGTGCTCGACGCAACCGAGCGCGGTCGCGCCGCCTCCCGCGCGAAGCGCCAGGACGCCGGCGCGTAAGCGCGCCGCCCGTCGCCGAACCGCCACGCTCCGGCCGAGCCGCCATCCGGCGGCGCGGCCGGAGCGTGGCGGTTCGGCCGGGGGATAGCGGCTCGCGGCGGGGGTCAGCGCACCTCGGAGACGAGGACGGCGGTGGTGCCGGGGCGGCGGGCCTCGAACACGTGCGGAGCATCTCCGCGGTAGCGCAGATAGTCTCCGGGGCCGAGCTCCACCGGTGCGTCCGTGGGCCCGACGAGCGCGGAGCCCGTGACGATGACGACGTGCTCCGTCGTGCCGGGGGAGTGCGGCTGCGACGAGCGGGGTGAGCCGGGCTCGGCACGCAGGAGGTACAGGTCGCTGCGCGACTGCGGAGCCCCCGCCGCCAGCAGCAGCGCCTCGTACGGCGCGTCCGACGCGCGGATGCCGCTGCCGTCGCGGGCGCGGATGAGCGTGGGAGCCTCGTCGGGCTCCGCCACGAACACGGCGAACGGCACGTCCAGCGCCGTCGCGATCGCCCACAAGGTCTCGACACTGGGGTTGGCCCTGCCGGATTCGAGCTGCGACACGGTGGCCTTGCCGACACCGGCCCGACGGGCGAGCTCCGACACGCTCAGCCCGGCGCGGTCGCGTTCGCGGCGGAGGGCGTGCGAGATCCGAGGGCCGAGGGCATCCATGTCGTTCAGTATGGCAAACATTCGTTCGGTTTGACGAACGCGCGTCGGCTCGTGATGATGGTGTCCATGGATGCCGGGAGCGCGCGCACTGCCGCCGAGCGCCGTGCGTGGCGCGAAGGCGTCGGCGTCGCGGTCGCCACGAGCGCCTACGGCGTGTCGTTCGGCGCCCTGTCCGTGGCCTCCGGGCTGGACGTGTGGCAGACGTGCCTGCTCAGCCTCGTGATGTTCACGGGAGGATCCCAGTTCGCGTTCGTCGGCGTCATCGGCGCCGGGGGAGTCGCCGCGGCCCCGGCGGCGATCGCCTCGGCCGTGCTGCTGGGGGCGCGCAACATCGCGTACGGTCTGCGGATGGCGCCGGTCGTCGGCTCCGGCTGGCGGCGCCTCTTCGCGCCGCATCTGACGATCGACGAGTCGACCGCCGTCGCGCTCGCCCACTCCGAGCCGCGGGCTCGTCGCATCGGGTTCTGGGTGACCGGTATCGGCATCTACATCGGCTGGAACCTCTCCACGCTCGCCGGCGGCCTGCTGGGCGACGTTCTCGGTGACCCCCGGGCGTACGGTCTCGATGCGGCCGCGGCCGCCGCCTTCCTGGCGTTGCTGTGGCCGCGCCTGCGCCGTCGGCAGGCGATCGCCGTGGGCGTCGCCGCGGCGGTCGTCGCGACCGCCCTGACGCCGGTGCTCATGCCGGGGATTCCCGTGCTGGTCGCCGCCGTCGTGGCGATCGCCGTGGGATGGACCAACGCGTTCGGCGAGAGGGCGAGGACATGACGCTCTGGACCGCGGTGCTCGTCGCGGCCCTGCTGTGCCTCGCCCTCAAAGCGCTGGGCTACGTCATCCCCGCGCGATGGTTCGAGGCTCCGCGTGCGCAGCGATCGATCGATCTGCTCACCGTGGCCCTGCTGGCTGCGCTGGTGGCGGTGCAGACGCTCGGCGTCGGCCAGCAGATCGTCGCCGACGCCCGGGTCCCGGCGGTCGTGATCGCGGCGGGACTGCTGATCCTGCGCGCGCCGTTCCTGGTGGTCGTGGTGGCCGCGGCGGTCGTCGCCGCGCTCCTGCGGGCGTGGGGACTGGCGACGTAGACTCGCCGGGTGAGAATCGCACGGATCGGCACGTGGGCGGTCGCCGCCGTCATCGGACTCGTCTACGGCGCCGCGGGGACGATCGGGCAAGCCGCCTCCTGGGGCGCCCTTCCCGTCGGGCTCGTCGTCGCCGTCATCGGCACGGGCGCGCTCCTTCTCGCCGTCCGTCTGCTCACCGGCGACCGGTGGGCGGGCCTGGCCACGGGGCTCGGCGTGCTGCTGACGACCCTGGCGCTGTCGGGTCGGGGACCGGGCGGATCGGTCGTCGTGCCCGCCCCCGCCGACGGGCAGCTGTCGACGGGGCTGATCTGGACCTTCGCGGTGCCCGTGATGGCGGCGATCGTCGTCGCCTGGCCGCAGCTGCCGGCATCCGCTCGGCGGACGGCCCCGCTTCACGACGACACCACGGGCACGAACTAGACTCAAGACGTGACATATGTGATCGCCCTGCCGTGCGTGGATGTGAAGGATCGTGCCTGTATCGACGAATGCCCCGTCGACTGCATCTACGAAGGCGAGCGTTCGCTCTACATCCACCCCGACGAGTGCGTCGACTGCGGCGCGTGCGAGCCGGTCTGCCCCGTCGAGGCGATCTACTACGAAGACGATCTGCCCGAGGAGTGGCAGGACTACTACACGGCGAACGTCGAGTTCTTCGAGGACATCGGCTCGCCCGGCGGCGCGGCCAAGGTCGGCGTGATCGCGAAGGACCATCCCGTGATCTCGGCCCTTCCCCCGCAGACGCACTGATGGCCGTCCGCGATCTCGACGACTACCCGTGGGATGCCGTCGCACCCTATGCCGCGCGCGCGAAGGCGCACCCCGACGGGATCGTCGACCTCTCCATCGGATCGCCCGTCGATCCGACCCCGGAGATCGTGGCCGACGCGCTGCGCGCAGCGACCGACGCGCACTCCTACCCGTTGACGGTCGGGTCGCCCGCGCTGCGCGAGGCGATCGTCGACTGGTACGCGCGTCGCCGCGGCGTTCCCGGCCTCACCACGCAGGAGGTCCTGCCGACCGTCGGGTCGAAGGAGCTGGTGGCGCTGCTGCCGCTGCTGCTCGACCTGGGGCCCGGCGACGTCGTGGTCCACCCCCGCGCGGCCTACCCGACGTACGAGGTGGGAGCGAAGCTCGTCGGCGCCTCGCCGGTCGCCGCCGACGACCCGGACGAGTGGCCCGAGGGCACGCGGCTGGTCTGGCTCAACACGCCCGGCAACCCCGACGGACGCGTCCTGGACGTCGACGCGCTGCGCGCGGCGGTCGAGCGCGGCCGTGCGATCGGTGCCATCGTCGTGAGCGACGAGTGCTACGCCGAGCTCGGATGGGACGGCCCGTGGGCCACGCAGCCGGTGCCGAGCATCCTCGATCCCCGCGTGGTCGGGTCAGACCGCCGCGGCATCCTGTCGGTGTACTCCCTCAGCAAGCAGTCGAACCTGGCCGGATACCGCGCCGCTTTCCTCGCCGGCGACGACGCGCTCGTCGCGCGGCTGCTGACGGCGCGCAAGCACCTGGGGCTCATGCTGCCGGCGCCCGTGCAGGCGGCGATGACCGTCGCGCTCGGCGATGACGCCCACGTCGCGGCGCAGCGCGAGCGCTACCGCGTCCGGCGCGACATCCTCCGTCCCGCGCTGGAAGCGGCGGGCTTCCGCATCGACCACTCCGAGGGCGGCCTGTACCTGTGGGCGACCGAGGGGGTGGATGCGTGGGAGTCGATGAGCCGCCTGGCGGAGCTCGGCATCCTCGCCGGGCCGGGACACTTCTACGGGGCCCACTTCCCGCAGCACGTCCGCTTCTCGCTGACGGCGAGCGACGAGCGCATCCGCGCCGCGGCTGCGCGTCTGCGCTGAGACCTTCGTAGCTTTCCTCCTACGGATTCCCGATTCCTTTGCGGTGGATCTGAGTAGGCCCGCGCGCCCAGTAGGCTGTAAAGGATCCCCCAACGACCGCAAGGAGGCTTCGTGAGCGACGCGGGAAACCCCCAGAAGGCCACGGTCACCGTCGGTGACCGCACCGCAGAACTGCCGATCCTCACCGGCACCGAAGGCGTGCCGAGCGTCGACTTCTCGACCTTCACGAAGCAGACCGGACATACGAGCCTGGACTACGGCTTCGTCAACACGGCGGCGACGAAGTCGGCCATCACCTTCATCGACGGCGACGAGGGCATCCTGCGCTACCGCGGGTATCCGATCGAGCAGCTGGCGAAGAACAGCACCTACCTCGAGGTGGCGTGGCTCCTGCTCTACGGCGAGCTGCCGACCGCCGACGAGCTCGCCGACTGGGACGACAAGATCCGCCACCACACGCTGCTGCACGAGGATCTCAAGCGCTTCTTCTCGTCGCTTCCGCACACCGCGCACCCGATGTCGGTGCTCTCGGCCGCCACGGCCGCGCTCTCGACCTACTACGAGGGGCAGTCCGACCCCAACAACCCCGAGCACGTCGAGCTCAACACGATCCGCCTGCTCGCGAAGCTCCCGGTCATCGCCGCCTATGCGCACAAGAAGAGCATCGGACAGGCCTTCCTCTACCCCGACAACTCGCTGAGCTTCGTCGACAACTTCCTGAAGCTGAACTTCGGCAACCTCGCCGAGGTGTACCAGGTGAACCCGGTGACCTCCCGCGCGCTCGAGCGGCTGCTGATCCTGCACGAAGACCACGAGCAGAATGCGTCGACCTCGACGGTGCGACTGGTCGGCTCGACAGGGGCCAACCAGTTCTCGTCGATCTCGGCGGGCATCAACGCCCTCTACGGCCCGCTGCACGGCGGCGCCAACGAGGCCGTGCTCGACATGCTCGCGCGCATCCAGGAGTCCGGCGAGAGCGTGCAGCGCTTCGTCGAGCGGGTCAAGAACAAGGAAGACGGCGTCAAGCTCATGGGCTTCGGACACCGCGTCTACAAGAACTACGACCCGCGCGCGAAGCTCGTCAAGGAGTCGGCGGACGAGATCCTCGCCGAGCTGGGCGTGCACGACCCGCTGCTCGATCTCGCGCAGGAGCTGGAGCAGGTCGCCCTGGAGGACGACTACTTCAAGGAGCGCCGGCTGTACCCGAACGTGGACTTCTACACCGGCGTCATCTACAAGGCGATGGGCTTTCCCACGCGCATGTTCACGCCGCTGTTCGCGATCGGGCGGCTCCCGGGATGGCTCGCGCACTGGCGCGAGATGCAGCACGATCCGCAGACGAAGATCGGCCGTCCGCAGCAGCTGTACGTCGGCGCGGCCGAGCGGGACTATCCCGGCGCACGCTGACGCGGCAGCCGGCGGACGCCTCGGCGGGATCCACTAGGGTCGAGCCATGTCGCGTCTGCTGGTCCGCCGTCCCTCGCCCCGCCTCGCCGACGGCGAGGTCACGCACATCGGTCGCACGTCGGTCGACGCCGGCCTCGCCCAGCGGCAGTGGGAGGCGTACGTCGACGTCTTCCGTTCGCGCGGTTGGCAGATCCAGGAGATCGCACCCGCGGACGACCAGCCCGACGGGGTCTTCGTCGAGGATGCGGTGGTCGTCTTCGACGACCTCGCGGTGCTGTGCCGGGCCGGCGCGCCGTCGCGCCGCGGTGAGGCGGCGTCGGTGCGGGATGCCCTGGCGGACACCGGACTGCAGACGGCCGAGATCGTGGCGCCGGGCACCCTCGACGGCGGTGACGTCCTGAAGGTCGGCCGGACCGTGTACGTCGGCGCGTCCGCCCGCACGAACGCGGACGGCATCGCCCAGCTGACCGCGCTGCTCGCCCCGCGCGGGTGGTCGGTGGTCGCGGTGCCGGTCGAGCGCGTGCTGCACCTCAAGAGCGGTGTGACGGCGCTGCCCGACGGCACGGTGGTGGGGTACGAGCCGCTCGTCGACGATCCGTCGGCGTTCCCCGTCTTCGAGGCGGTGCCGGAGGAGCACGGCACGGCGGTGGTCGTGCTCGGCCCGACGGAGGTGCTGATGTCGGCGGACGCCCCGGAGACCGCCGAGCGCTACGCCGCGCGCGGGCTGACGGTGGTCGCGACGCCGATCACCGAGTTCGAGAAGCTCGAGGGCTGCGTGACGTGCCTCTCGGTCCGCATCCGCGACTGAACGGAATCGGAGCCGCGCAACGGATGCGGTCGGCGCGAGCCGCGGCATCCGATGCTGTCGTCGAACTCCGATTCTGCGACGCGGGTCAGTGCGCGATCGTCGCGGCGTAATCCGGCACGTAGTTCTGCAGTTCGCGCGGGGGCCGCTCATAGCCGCCGGAGGCGGGGCGCGGCGGGATGTCGATGGGAGCCCGCTCGACGTCCTCGTAGGGGATCTGCGTCAGCAGGTGGTGGATCATGTTGATCCGTCCGCGGCGCTTGTCCTCGTTGTCGACCTCGAACCACGGCGACTCGGGGATGTCGGTGTGGACGAACATCGTGTCCTTCGCGCGCGAGTAGTCCTCCCACTTCGTGATGGACAGGACGTCGTTGGGCGAGAGCTTCCACCGTCGCATCGGGTCGTCGTTGCGCGAGCGGAACCGCTTCTCCTGCTCCACGTCGGAGACGCTGAACCAGTACTTCTTCAGCAGGATGCCGTCTTCCACCAGCATCCGCTCGAAGATCGGCACCTGGTGCAGGAAGCGATGGTATTCGGCGTTGGTGCAGTACCCCATCACGTGCTCGACGCCCGCGCGGTTGTACCAGGAGCGGTCCATCAGGACGATCTCGCCGGCGGCCGGGAGGTGGGCGATGTAGCGCTGGAAGTACCACTCCGACTTCTCGCGCTCGGTCGGCGTCGGCAGGGCGACCACGCGGGTGACGCGCGGATTGAGGTATTGGGAGACGCGACTGATCGTGGATCCCTTGCCGGCCGCGTCACGCCCCTCGAAGATGACGACGATGCGCGCGCCCGTGGACTGGACCCACGCCTGCATGTCGACCAGCTGCGCCTGCAGCCGCTTCAGTTCGCGTTCGTACGGCTTCTTCGGCATCCGGTCGCTCATGACCAGATCGTAGCCGCCGCCGGCTCTCAGGCGTGCAGCGCCTCGTTGAGGGTGACCCCCACGCCCTCGCGGCGCACGGCCTCGACGGCGCCCGTGAGCGAGTTCCGCCGGAAGAGCAGGCTGTTCTGCCCCGACAGCTGCCCGCCCTTGACGACCGGGCGCGACCCGTCGTGCAGCGGCGCCTCGTTCGAGAGCACGATCTTGGTGCCCGCCGTCACGTAGAGGCCGGCCTCGACGATGCAGTCGTCGCCGAGGGAGATGCCGATGCCCGCGTTGGCGCCCAGGAGCGTCCGCGCGCCGATGGACACCCGGTGGGTCCCGCCGCCGGACAGGGTGCCCATGATCGACGCGCCGCCGCCGATGTCCGAGCCGTCGCCCACGACGACGCCCTGCGAGATGCGGCCCTCCACCATGGACGCGCCGAGGGTGCCGGCGTTGAAGTTGACGAATCCCTCGTGCATGACCGTGGTGCCGGGGGAGAGGTACGCGCCGAGGCGCACCCGGGAGGCGTCCGCGATGCGTACGCCCGGCGGCGTGACGTAGTCGAGCAGGCGCGGGAACTTGTCGAGGCCGTGCACCTGGATGCCGGCGCGCTGCAGGGCCGGCCGGAGCCGCTCCGCATCGCCCGGATGCATGGGACCCGCGGTGGTCCACGCGACGATCGGCAGGTGCCCGAAGATGCCGTCGAGGTTGAGGTCGTTGGGCGCGACGACGCGGTGCGACAGTGCGTGCAGGCGCAGGTACGCATCGGGCGTCGAGGCGGGCGCCGCATCGAGGTCCACCGCGATGGTGACGAGCTCGACCCCGACCGCGCGGCGCTCGTCGGGCTCGGCGAAGGAACCCCACGTCGCGGCGGCCGCCGCGACGTCGGCGTCGGTGGGAGCGCCGAGGCGCACCTCCGGGAACCAGGTGTCCAGCACCGTCCCGTCGCCGCTCGTCGTCGCCAGGCCGATGCCCCATACCGTCCGCTGCTCACTCATGCGTCCAGGCTATCGAAGCGGCGGGCCTCGATAGACTCGGCCCATGCCCGTGCTCGATCTGTCCGCCTCGTCCGTCGACCTCACGCGCACGATCTGCGACATCCCGAGCGTCTCCGGCGACGAGGCCACGCTCGCCGACGCCATCTTCGCGGCGATCTCGCCCCTCGCGCACCTGGAGGTGTATCGCGACGGCGACACGATCGTCGCGCGCACCGATCTCGGACGCGACCGTCGGGTCGCGATCGCCGGGCACATCGACACCGTGCCGATCAACGCCAACCTGCCGACCCGCGACATCGAGGTCGACGGGCGGCCCCATCTCTGGGGCCGCGGCACGGTGGACATGAAGGGCGGCACCGCGGTGCAGCTCAAACTCGCCGCCGAGCTGATCGCGCCGCGCGTGGACATCACGTGGCTCTGGTACGACAACGAGGAGGTCGATTCCGACCGCAACGGCCTCACCCGTCTCGCCCGCACCCGCCCCGATCTCTTCGCCGCCGACTTCGCCATCCTGGGCGAGCCGTCCAACGGCCAGGTCGAGGGCGGCTGCAACGGCACGCTCCGCGCCATCGCCCGCACCCACGGGGTGCGCGCCCACAGCGCCCGCGCCTGGATGGGGGAGAACGCCATCCACCGTGCGGCGCCGATCCTCGCGCGCCTTGCCGAGTACCGTCCGCGGGAGATCGCGGTCGACGGGCTCGTGTACCGCGAAGGGCTCAACGCCGTCCGCATCTCGGGCGGCGTCGCGGGCAACGTCATCCCCGACCTGTGCGAGGTCGAGGTGAACTTCCGCTTCGCCCCGAGCCGGAGCGTCGCGGATGCGGAGGCGCACGTGCGCCGCGTGCTGGAGGGCTTCGACGTCGAGATCGTCGATGCCGCCGCCGGCGCGCGGCCCGGGCTGGATGCGCCGCTCGCTCAGGAGTTCCTGGCGGCCGTCGGCGCCGAGGCCCGGCCCAAGTACGGCTGGACCGACGTGGCGCGCTTCGCGGCGCTGGGCGTGCCGGCCGTCAACTACGGCCCGGGCGATCCGAGCCTCGCGCACCATGACGAGGAGCGTGTCTCCTACGCGCAGATCGAGGACGTCGAACGTGGGCTGCGCGCGTGGCTGAGCGCGCCCTGACCGACGCCGGGGTACCGGCGCGCGGATGGTCGCCCGTCGACCGTCTCGGCAGGCTCCGGCCCGCTCTGGCGGTGGCCGTGGTGTACGTCGCGGCGCGGGTCGTCACGACGGTGTTCCTGGCGATCGCGGCGGAGCTGTCGGGTCCGACCTCGCGGTTCGGGGCCGACGCGAACATCGGCACGCTGTCGATGGGGTGGGACGCCCAGTGGTACTGGGTCGTCGGCACGGCGGGCTATCCCGATCAGCTCCCGGTCGATGGAACCGGGCACGTCATGCAGAACGCGTGGGCGTTCATGCCGCTGTACCCCGCGCTCACGCGCGCCCTGTCGGTCGTGCTGGGCGGCAACTACCCGCTCGCCGCCGTCGTCCTCGCGATCGTCGCCGGCTACCTCGCCTGCCTGGTGCTCTTCCACCTGCTCCGCGCACGGATCGACGCGGCGGCGGCGCTGTGGGCGGTCGCGCTGCTGGCGGCATCCCCGCTGGCGGCCCTCTTTCAGATGGGCTATGCCGAGTCGCTCTTCCTGCTCTGGCTGTTCCTGGCTCTGCGGTGCCTGCAGCTGCGGCGGTTCGGATGGCTGTACCTGCTGATCCCGGCGATGGGCTACACCCGCCCGGGGGTGCTCGCGTTCGCCCTCCTGCTGGGCGCCTACGGGGTGTACCGGTGGGTGCGGCGGCGCACCGACCCGCTCGCCGCCGTCGAGGTCGTGCACATCGTGCTGCTGGGTCTTCTCGCCGTCGCGGTCGGCTTCTCCTGGCAGTTCATCGCCGGCGTCGTCACCGGTGACCCGAGTGCGTACATGGAGACGGAGCTGTCGTGGCGGCGCGGCTGGATCGGCGAGGGCGGCTTCGTCCCCTTCGACGGGTTCGTCCAGGCGGCGGCCCTGTGGTTCCGGCTGTGGGGCCTGCCCGAGCTGCTCGGCTACATCGCACTCGTCGTGGCGGTCGTGGCCGTCGCGGCGCTGCTGCTGTTCGAGCCGCACGTGCGCCGTCTGGGCGTCGAGGTGCGGCTGTGGTCCGGCGCGTATCTGCTGTACCTGCTGCTCGTGTTCTTCCCGCAGTCGAGCATCTTCCGACTGCTCCTGCCGCTCGCACCGCTCTACGGAGCGCTGGCGCTGCCGCCGCACCGGCTCTGGCGTGTGGGGATGCTGGTGCTCGGTCTCGTCGGCCAGTGGTGGTGGATCTACCAGATGCTCGCACTCGGGAACACGTACACACAGATCCCGTGAGAATGACGCCGCGGCACGCCGCGTTCGGCCACTGTCTCGGCTTACCGATAAACTTGACAGGTAGTCCGATGACGAAAAGGAGCCCGCGATGGCAGCCATGAAGCCGCGAACCGGTGACGGACCGATGGAGGCCGTGAAGGAGGGGCGCCTGATCATCGTGCGCGTTCCCCTCGAGGGCGGCGGTCGACTCGTCGTCTCGGTCAATGACGAAGAGGCCAAGGAACTGCACGGCGTGCTCGGCGGCGTGGTCGGCGCGGCCTGAGTTCCTCCGATACGAGAGAAGGGTCGGTCTTCGGACCGACCCTTTTCCGTCCCCCGGTGCCGGACCGCGCGCTCAGCGCGCGTCGGCGGCGACGGTCGTCAGCTGCAGGAGCCCCTCGCCCACGATCGACAGCGCGCCCAGCACGGCGGGGGAGGACTGGGTCTCCTGGATGAGGGTGCGGAACGCGGTCGTCACCGGGTCGCGACGCACGGGGTCGGCGACCGCTCCGCCGGCGAGCACGCGCGGGATCAGCACGGTGCCCCCGGCCCGCACGAGGCGCAGGCCGTGCTCGACGTGGTCGATGACGCCTTCCGGATCGGCATCCACGAGCACGATGTCGTAGGACGCCTCGTTCATGCGGGGGAGGACCTCCGTCGCCCGTCCGGCGATGAAGCGCGCGCGTGCTGGCGGGACCTTCGCATCCGCGAAGGCGACGCGGGCGGCGGCGAGATGCTCCGGCTCCTTGTCGATCGTCGTCAGCGTCGCCCGGGGGGCGCCGTGCAGCAGCCAGAGGCCGGAGACGCCGGCCCCCGTGCCGATCTCGACGATGTTGAGGGCGGCGGTCGTGGCGGCGATGACGGCGATCTGCGCGCCGACGGCGGGGCTGATCGGATCGGCGCCGAGCTCGAGCGCGTGTGCACGGGCGCGCTCGATCGCCTCGGGTTCGACGGTGATCTCGTCGACGTACCTGCGGATCGCGTCCTGATCGGCCATGTTCATCCTCCGCCCCCAGCGTACGGTGCCGGTCGCGTCGCGGCGGGCAGGCGCACGGGTAACCTGGAGTCATGTTCTTCGGCCTCGACTGGGACAAGCTCGTCCTGATCCTGATCGTGGCCGCCCTCCTGGTCGGACCCGAGCGGCTGCCGCATTACGCCGAGACGCTCGCCAAGCTGACCGTGCGCGCCCGCGAGTGGCTGAGCGGTGCGAAGACGCGCGTCAAGGACGAGCTGGGCGAGGACTTCGACGACGTCGAGTGGCGCAAGCTCGATCCCCGCCAGTACGACCCGCGCCGCATCATCCGCGACGCGCTCCTCGACGACGCTCCGGTTCCCGCCGTCCGCGCGGCCGCCGTCGGCACGGCGATCGCCGCCACCTCGCCGACGCCGCTCACCCCCGCCTTCGATCCCGAGCTCGACGTCCCCTACGACGACGAGGCCACCTGACCGGCCGGCCGCTCAGCGCAGGGTGAGCGGCAACGATCTGCCGGCGAGGCCTCGCGGAGCGCGCGCCAGAGCGTCGGCCACCGCCGTGATGGCCCGCGCGGCGGGATCGTCCGGATCGGCGACCACGATCGGCACGCCCTCGTCGCCGCCGCGGCGCAGCCCCACGCTCAGCGGAACGGAGGCGAGCAGCGGCACGTCGTGTCCGCCGCCCGACAGGGATGCCGCGACCGCCGCGCCGCCGCCGGCGCCGAACAGGTCGAGCACGCTGCCGTCGGGGAGCGTCATCGCGGCCATGTTCTCGACGACGCCGATGACGCGCTGCCCGGTCTGCGCCGCGACGAGTCCGCTGCGCACCGCGACGTCGGAGGCGGCGGTCTGCGGCGTCGTGACGACGAGGACCTCGGCGTGGGGGAGCAGCTGGCCCACCGAGATGGCCACGTCTCCCGTTCCCGGGGGCATGTCGATGAGGAGGATGTCGAGGTCGCCGAAGTAGACGTCGGTGAGGAACTGCTGCACGGTGCGATGGAGCATCGGCCCGCGCCACGCGACCGCCGCCGAGACCGGTTGGTCGCGCGGCAGGAACATCCCGATGGAGATGGCCTTCACGCCGAAGGCCACCGGCGGGAGCATGAGGTCGTCGATCCGGGTCGGCGCGGGCGGGCGACCCTCGGCATCCACGAGACCCAGCAGCGCCGGGATCGAGAAGCCGTGCACGTCCGCATCGATGAGACCGACGGCGAGACCGCGGGCGGCCAGGCCGACGGCGAGGTTCGCCGTGAGACTCGACTTTCCCACGCCGCCCTTGCCGCTGGTGACCGCGATGACGCGGGTCAGCGAGTCGGGGCCGAACGGCATGGTGCGCGCCGCGCGGCCTCCGCGCAGGCGCGCCGTGAGCTCCTGGCGCTCCGCGGGCGTCATGACCCCGACCGCGATCTCGACGGTCGCGATGCCCGGCACGCTCGCCGCGGCGGATCGCACCTCGCGCTCGATCCGGTCGGCGGCGGGGCAGCCGACGATCGTCAGCGCGATCCCGACGTCGGCGCGGTCGCCGACGACGCGCACATCTCGCACCATGTCGAGCTCCGAGAGCGGACGGCGCAGCTCGGGGTCCATGACCGCCCCGACCGCGCGCTGCACGGCGTCGCGGCGGAGCGCGTCCGGATCGTCGTGCGCCTGCGGCGCCGTCATGAGGGCTCGGGGGCCGTGCCCGGGGTCGACGGCGACGTCTCGCGCGACTCCTCGAGCGACTCGAGCAGCGCCTTGAGCTCCTGACGCAGCACGTCGCGGGTGACCACGTGCTCCGAGACGTCCGTCATCGCCATCCGCAACGCGACGACCTCGCGCGCCAGGTACTCCGTGTCGGCGAGATTGCGCTCGGCGCGCTGGCGGTCCTGCTCGATCTGGACGCGGTCGCGGTCGTCCTGCCGGTTCTGCGCGAGAAGGATCAGCGGGGCCGCGTAGGAGGCCTGCAGCGACAGGATGAGCGTCAGCAGCGTGAAGTTGTTCTCCGCCGCGTCGAATTGGATGTCGCGCGGCATCACCGAGTTCCACCACAGCCACACGATGACGAACACCGACATGCCGATGAGGAAGCCGGAGGTGCCCATCGCCCGCGCGAACGCCTCCGAGAACCGGCCGAACCGGTCGCGCGAGGGCTGGGGCGTGCGGTTGAGCATGCCGGCGCGCCCGCGCGGCGCGTCCAGCGAGGGGATGCGGCGGTCTTTCGCCTTGGCCATCAGGGCCTCCTCGGGATCGTCGCGGTGGTGGCGGGGACGACGAGCGGATCGTCGGTGCCGTCATGGGAACGCCAGTCCTCCGGCAGCAGGTAGTCGAGCACGTCGTCGACGCTCACGGCGCCGACGAGCCGATGCGCCGGGTCGACCACCGGCAGGGAGACGAGGTTGTAGCTCGCGAGCAGGCGCGCGACCTCGGCGGCGGAGGCGGTCACCGGCACGGGATCGAGCGTGTCGTCGATGATGGCGCCGAGCCGTTCGTGCGGGGGATAGCGCAGCATCCGCTGGAAATGGACGGTTCCCAGCAGCCGGCCGGTCGGTGTCTCGTACGGCGGAAGGGTGACGAAGACGGCCGCCGCGAGGGCGGGGTGCAGCTCGTGGCGGCGGATGAGCGCGAGCGCCTCGGCCACGGTCGCATCGGCCGACAGCACGATCGGCTCGCTCGTCATCAGACCGCCGGCGGTGTCGGGCCCGTACTTGAGCAGGGCGCGGACGTCTTCCGCCTCCTCGGGCTCCATCAGCTCGAGGAGCTCCTCACGCTGGTCCTCGGGCAGCTGCGCGAGGACATCGGCGGCGTCGTCCGGCTCCATCTGATCGAGGATGTCCGCGGCGCGCTCATCGCCGAGCGCCTCGAGGATGTGGACCTGCTCGTCCTCCGGCATCTCCTCCAGCGCGTCCGCGAGACGGTCGTCAGACAACTCCTCGGCGACCTCGAGCAGCCGTTCCTCGGGAAGGTCGAGGAGTGTGTTGGCGAGGTCGGCGGGCTTGAGCTCCGAGAACGTCGCGACGAGCTGCTCGGCGGACTGCGCTTCGCCGGGCACGGCCTGCTCGCGGACGTCGCCCCAGTTGGCGAAGGTCGTCGGACCCTTCGCGAACGGGGAGGCGCTCGTCCGGGGCTTGCGCAGGAAGAGCTGCCCGATGTCCCACTCGCCGAGGCGGTTGCGCTCGATCGCCGCGTCCTCGATGACGGCGTGGCCGGAGCCGTCGGTGAAGTACACCTTGCGCCCGAGCATCTCGCTCATCACGCGCACCTCGCCGCCGCGCTGCTGGAAGCGGCGCACGTTGATGAGGCCCGTCGTGATGACCTGTCCGGACTGGATCGAGGTGACGCGTCCGATCGAGAGGAAGACGTGCCGACGCCCGGGGATCTCGACGACGAGCCCCACGACACGCGGCGGGTCGTCTTTTCGGTAGATGACGACGACGTCCCGGACCTTGCCGAGACGATCGCCCGCGGGGTCGAAGACGGTGCAGCCCACCAGCCGTGCCACGAAAACCCTCTGCGTACTCACTCGACCAGCGTAGTCCGCGCGCCCTCCGCGAGGCCGACGCGCAGCGTGCGCATGACAAGATGGTCGGGTGAGCATGTTGGGCGGAATCCCCCAGGAGCAGGGCGAGAAGATCGCCGACTACGCGACGTATCCCGCCGCGCAGAAGGCCGTCTCGCAGCTCGTCGAAGCAGACATCCCGGCGCGCGACATCGCGATCGTCGGCCATGGCCTGCGATCGGTGGAGACCGTCACCGGCCGCCTCGGCTACGCCGCCGCCGCGCGATCGGGCGCCATCAACGGCATCCTGCTCGGTCTCCTCTTCTCCGCGATCTTCGTGCTGGGCACGCCGAACGCCGCGATCCAGCTCTTCGTGGGCGTCATGCTCGTCGGCATCGCCCTCGGGATGCTGATGAGCATCGTCACCTACTCGATCGTGCGCCGCCGTCGCGACTACACCTCCGTCACGCAGGTGCTCGCCGACCGGTACGAGGTCACCGTGCTGCCACGCAGCATCCATCGTGCGCGTGAGGTCGTGGGCCGGACGGTCGCGCCCGCGCCGGCGCACCCCGTGCACCCCTCGCCGGCCGCGCCCGCACCCGGGCCGGCCGCACCTCCCCAGTACGGAGAACGGATCGATCCGCCGCAGTATGGCGAGCGCATCGACGGCGAGGGCCGTCCGGCCGCCGCGCCGGACGCACCCCCTTCCGACGAGGACCGCGACACGGGGTCGGCCGCCGCGGAGCGGTGATGGAGGTCGCGCTGCCCGCGGGCGTCGTCACCGTCTCGACCGCGCTGTCGGCGGCGGAGAGCCCCTGGGCGGTCATGGCCCTGGCTCACGGCGCGGGCGCGGGCATGGACCATCCGTTCCTGATCGGGTTCGCCGATGCGCTGGCCGCGGAGGGGGTCGGCGTCCTCCGCTTCGCGTTCCCGTATGCGCAGGCGGGGCGGCGGATGCCGGGACCGGCCGCTCATGCCGTCGCCGCGTGGACCGCGGCCGTCGCCGCCGCCGGCGCGGCGGTCGCCGGGGTCCCGCTGTTCGCGGCGGGAAAGTCCTACGGGGGGCGCATGGCGTCGATGGCGGCCGCCGACGGCGTGATCTCGCCCGCCGGACTCGTCTACCTCGGCTACCCGCTGCATCCGCCGGGCGCCCCGGAGAAGCTGCGGGCGGCGCACCTGCCGTCCGTCGCGGCGCCGCAGCTGTTCGTCGAGGGGACGGTCGACCCGTTCATCCAGCCGCGGGCGCAGTTCGAGGAGGTCGTCGCGACGTGCCGCGACGCCTCGGTCGTGTGGGTAGACGGCGGCGGGCACTCCTTCGAGGTGAAGGGACGCCGACGTCCGGCCGCCGAGGTGGGCGCCGGCCTCGCGGCGTCGGTGGTGCCGTGGCTGCGCGCGCAGGCGCGGGATGCCGCGATCAGCTCGTGACGGCGCGTCCCGCGATCCAGGCCTCGACCTCGTCCGCCGTGCGCGGGATCGCGGCCGAGAGGTTCACGGGGCCGTCCGCGGTCATGAGGACGTCGTCCTCGATGCGCACGCCGATGCCGCGGTACTCCTCCGGAACGGTGAGGTCGTCGATCTGGAAGTACAGGCCCGGTTCGATGGTGAACACCATCCCCGGCTCGAGCACGCCGTCGTAGTACATCTCGCGGCGTGCCTGCGCGCAGTCGTGCACGTCGAGACCGAGGTGGTGGCTCGTGCCGTGCACCATGTAGCGGCGGTGCTGCCCACCGGCGTCGGCGTCGAGGGCTTCCTCGGCGGTGACGGGAAGCAGACCCCACTCGGCGACGCGCGCGGCGATCACGCGCATCGCGGCCTCGTGCACCGCGCGGAACTTCACGCCGGGTCGGGCCGCCGCGAAGGCGGCGTCGGCGGCTTCACGGACGGTCTCGTAGATCGTGCGCTGGATGGGGGAGAAGGTGCCGTTCACGGGAAGCGTGCGGGTGATGTCGGCCGTGTAGAGGCTGTCGACCTCGACGCCGGCGTCGATGAGGATGAGATCGCCGGGCACGACGGCGCCGTCGTTGCGCGTCCAGTGCAGGTAGCAGGCGTGCGGGCCGGACGCGGCGATCGTGTCGTAGCCCTCGCCGTTGCCGTCGACGCGTGCGCGGTGGTGGAACACGCCCTCGACGGCGCGCTCTCCGCGCGGCGTGGCGATGATGCGCGGCAGGTCGGCGACGATGTCGTCGAATCCGCGGGCGGTCACCTCCACCGCGAGGCGCAGCTGGGCGATCTCGTACTCGTCCTTGATGAGTCTCAGCTCGGACACGAAGCGGGTCAGCTCGTCGTCCTCGTCCAGGACGAGGTCGCCCTCCCCGGGCGCGAACGCGTCGATGTGGGCGGTCGCGATGCCGAGGTCGCTCGCGACGCCGTCCAGCGCCGGCCGCGGCCCGATCCAGAACTCGCCGATCGTCGCATCGCCGTAGAACTCCGCGGTGGTGCGGTCGGCGCGCTCGCGCAGGTAGAGGGTGACATCGTGGCCCGAGCCATCGGCCCGCGGGTCGAAGACGAGCACCGACTCGGGCACGCTGTCGCTCGCCCAGCCGGTCAGGTGCGTGAAGGCCGAATGGGCGCGGAACGGGTAGTCGGTGTCGTTCGACCGCTGCTTGTAGGTGCCGGCGGGCAGCACGAGGCGGCGCCCGGGGAACGCGGCGGACACGGCCGCGCGGCGTGCGGCGGTGTAGGGCGCCTGCTCGCGCGGCGGGGGAGTGAGGTCGGGGCGATCCGCCCACCCGGTCGAGATCGTCTCGAGGAAGCCCCGCGGGAACGGCTGCTTGCGGTTGGTGTTCTCGGTGGAGGTGACGGCGGTGTCGGTCGTGGCGCTCTCGCTCGTGCTCATGCCCTCCAGTCTCGCACCTCCGCTCACCCGTCGGCGGGCTGTGTGGCGTCGCGCACGTCGTATTGCACGATCAGGGGGCGGTGGTCGCTGCCGCTCGCGTCGAGGGAGCCGAGCACGACCGATCCGGTCGCCTCCCAGCGGTCGGTCGCCATGATGTGATCGATCGGCGTGCCGAGGAGGGCGGGCCACGCCGTCGACCAGGTGCCGACCCCGCCCGAGCCGGTCTGCGCCGCGGCATCCGTGCAGCGTCCGAGGTCGCCCCCGTCGACGCCCAGTCGCGCCATGTGATCGACCGTCGCATTGAAGTCGCCCGCCATGATCACGTCGTCGCTGGCGCACTGGTTCGCGACCCACTCCAGGTCGCCCCGCCAGTCCTCCATGCGGTCCTGGCGCGGAGCGACCGCGTGCACGGCGACGATCGTCGGCCCGCTGCCGTCGACCGGCATCGCCACCACGCTGGGCACCGCGGAGGTGTTGGTCGCGCCGTCGGAGGTGGACGCGACGACGGCGTAGTCGCCGAGCGTGGGCGAGATGAGCAGCGTCGTCGAGTTGGCGGCCCAGTCGGGGTAGCCGGGACGCTCCCCGTAGTTCTCGTGGTGGGCCCACATGGGCGAGCCCATCTCGCGCATCGCGATGGCGACCGCCTCGCCCGTCTCGATCGTCGTCTCGGGGAGGGCCACGATGTCGGCGCGCATCGCGACGGCCGTCTGGGCGATCAGCTGCGCGTCGGTCGCGGCGCCGGCGGTGTTCCAGGTCATCACGCGGATGGACGTGTCGGTGGGCTCGGGGAGCGTGCCCGACCCGAGGCCCCGCGACAGCAGGATGCCGCCGTTCACGAGGCCGGCGACGAGGGCGATGATCGCGATCGTCCCGGCGAACGCCCGCAGCGGCCGCGCGAGGGCCAGCAGCAGCCCGAGCACGAAGACGACGCCGAAGACGATGACGACGACCCCGCGCAGGGAGACGATCTGCGCGAACGGGAAGGTCTGCTCGAGGCGGAAGAACTGCGGCCAGGTGACGACGGCCGCGGCGATCGCCGCGGCCACGGTGATCAGGATTCCGAACAGGCGCAGCACGTCAGGACTCTACGACAGTGCCCCTGAGAGTTCCCGGACCGTCGCCTCGACTCTGGCTACGCGCCGCTTCGTCCCGGCCTCGTGTCCGCGCCGACGGTACGCTCGTGGCATGGTCGTGTCGCAGGGGGAGCATCGGGCGCTCCGATTCCGCGGGCCGAGCGACCTCCACCTGCACTCGGACCACTCCGACGGCACGGAGCCGCCGGCCCGGGTGATGGCCGCCGCGCACGCCGCCGGACTGCATACCGTGGCGCTGACCGATCACGACACGACCTCCGGCTGGACCGAGGCGGCCGAGGCGGCCGGCTCGCTCGGGATGACGTTCCTCCCCGGCATGGAGCTGTCGGCACGGCACGAGTGGCGCAGCATCCATGTGCTGGCCTACCTGTTCGACCCCGAGCACCCCGGCCTGCGCGCCCTCACCGACCGCATCCGCCACTCGCGCCTGACGCGGGCGCAGACGATGGCGGAGCGCATCGGCCGCGACTACGAGCTGACCTGGGACGACATCGTCGCCCAGACGGCCGTGGGGGCCACCGTGGGGCGTCCGCACCTGGCCGATGCGCTCGTCGCGCGCGGCTACGTGCGCGACCGCGGTGAGGCCTTCGCCGGCATCCTGCATCCGGGCAGCGACTACTACGTCGACCTCTACGCCCCCGACCCCGTGACCGCGGTCGCGACGGTGGTGGATGCCGGTGGTGTCCCCGTGATCGCGCACCCCGCGGGGCGCGGCGGGCTCCTGCCCGAGCCGCTCATGGACCGGATGCTCGCGGCCGGCCTGGCCGGCTTCGAGCTCGGTCACCGCGAGAACCGGGAACCGGCGCTCGGCGCACTGCGGGAGCTCGCGCAGCGCCGAAATCTGCTCGTGACGGGATCGAGTGACTACCACGGGCTGGGAAAGCCCAACCAGCCGGGGGAGTTCACCACAGACGACAACGTGGTCGCGCGCATCATCGCCGCCGCCAGCGGGAGCGACCCCGTCTTCCCCTGACGTCGCGTACTCCGGATGCAGCAACCCACCCCCCTCGAACGGCGGATCGACGCCGCGGCCCACCGGCTGCTGCGCGGTGCTCCGGAGAGCGGCATCCGTGCCTTTCTCGTCGAGGCGGCGGTGTTCGTGGTCAAGCAGGCGTGGGCGTGCGTCTTCGGCGCCGCGCTTCTCGCGGTCATCGTCGCGGCCCGGCTGTGGTGGCCCGACGATGCGGCGCTCGCCCGCAACGATGCGCTGACGATCGCCGCGGTGCTCATCCAGATCGGGATGCTGGTGGGGCGCCTCGAGACGGGGCGCGAGCTGTGGGTGATCGTGCTGTTCCACATCACCGGCACCGGGATGGAGCTGTTCAAGACGGACGTCGGCTCGTGGTCGTACGCCGCCGAGGGCGTGCTGCGCCTCGGGGGCGTGCCCCTGTTCAGCGGCTTCATGTACGCGGCCGTCGGCTCGTACATGGTGCGGGTCTACCGCCTCTTCGACCTCAGCTTCGTGCGCTACCCGCGTCGGTGGGTGACCACGATCGTCGCGGCGCTGATCTACGTCAACTTCTTCTCGCACCACTACGTCTGGGACCTGCGCTGGCTGCTCCTGCTGGCCGTCGCCGCGCGGTGGCTGCCGACGGTGATGCACGCGCGCATCTGGCGGCGGACGCTCCGGCTGCCGCTGCTCGCGGCCTACGCCGGGGTCGCGCTGTTCATCTACCTCGCCGAGAACATCGCGACCTGGGCCGGGGCGTGGCTCTACCCCGACCAGCTCGACGGATGGCACCCGGTGTCGCTCACCAAGCTCGTGTCGTGGTTCCTGCTGATGATCGTGTCGGTCGTGATGGTCACGTGGGTGTACCCGCCCCGACCACCGTCGGCGACGCCGGGGTCGCGGAAGTCGCGGAAGAGCCCGGTGTGAAGGCGGGGAGGCTGCGTTCGGGGACGATGGTGTAGTGACGGCCCGTGGGCGAGGTCCATTCGAGCGCGCCGGAGTGGGCCGTATCGGTGAGCGGGCGCACGCGCCAGCCGCCGTGGTGCTTCACGGTGTGGTGCCCGCGGCACAGGGGCGCGAGGTTGGTGAGTGCCGTGTGACCGCCGTCGTCCCACGCGACGGTGTGGTCGAGGTCGCACCGCTCGGCGGGGACGCCGCAGCCGGGGGCCATGCAACGTGCTGCCCGCCAGCGGGCGAGCCGCTGGAGGGCCGGTGGGGGTCGGTAACGTTCGCGTCCGACGGAGAGGACGGCGCCGGTGTCGGGATGGGTGAGCACCCGCATCCACCCGTCCGTGCCGCCGCACAGCTCCCGTGCCCGCTGAATCGGGATCGGTCCGACCCCGTCGACGACCGCGGCCCCGCAGTCGGGAAGGGCGGCGTCGAGCAACGCGAGAGCGGGAACGGTGACGACCACGGTGGCGCGGATCCCGCGGGCAGCGTCGGGGTGCGCGGCGCAGGTGCCGTCGATCAGCAGGTCGCCGAGGACATCGGCACGTGCCTGGTCCCGCGTGCGATCGTCGCGGGCATCGGGGTCGCCGGCGACGACGGTCTTCGCGATCGCGGTGAGGCGAGCGTGGATCGCGTGGGCCTCGACCGCGGGCAGGTAGGCGGTCAGCCAGGCCATCCCGTCGTCGGCGGGCTCGATGAACACCCGCCGCTCTTGCAGGGCGCGCTCGTGACGGTCGGGGAGGGTCTGCACGCGGACCTGATCGATCAGCGCCCGTAACCGTCGTCGGAACGTGCCGACCGGCTCGGCTTCCGCCAGCTCGATCGCGCGTGGCAACACCGTGTCGCTTTCGGCCGGGGTCAACGGGTCGAGCAGGTCGATCAGCACCTGCACGTGCCGTTGCGTCACCCGCGCCGCGGCGAGCGCGTCCAGAGCCGCCGGGTAGCGGGTCTCGAGCACGTGCGCGTGCGCGATCAGCTGCCCCGCGCCCTGCTCGGTGATCCGCAACGCTGCCGCAAGCTCCAGGCGGATCGCCCGCTCCGCCACGTCGACGAGCCCCCGCCCGGCGGCATCCGCGAGAGCCTCCCGCCGGTATGCCGCGACCCGTCGGTAACGCTCCGCGGCGAACACCGCGACCATGGCGTCGGCATCGCAGATCAATGCCACGGCATCGGGAGGAGTCCACCCCGGATCACACGGGAACGGATCGTCGTCGGGCGCATCCGCCCCGCCGGGTGAACCCGGAGAGGAGTGACCGTCGACGACCTTCATGACCCGACGCTATCGGCGACCTCCGACATCCAACCCGGTGTCGGAGGCGGCCGGGCGGGGCCGCATCAGGCTCCGGCGACGGGGGGCGTAGCGGGAGCGCCACCCCCGGAACCACGCCGACGGCGGCGGCGGCGCGCGGGCGCGGGCTTGCCGTCGTGGTGCTCCGTGCCGGCGCCGTCGTGCGTGCCGGCACCGTCGGCCGAGCGGGGGGCGTCCACGGTCGAGACGGCGGCGGCATCCGTGCTCTCCGACGCGCCCTCCGCGAACGTCGCGCCGACCACGGACGATCCCGAACGGCGCCGACGGCGACGGCGGGTGCCGGCCTCGGCGGATCCTTCCGCCGCGGCATCCGTGGCGCGCTCCGGGGCGGGGCGCTGCGTGCGCACCGTCTCGGTCTTCGGCGCCTTCGCGAGGCGGCCCTTGGTCCCGGCGGGGATGTCGAGGTCGGTGTAGAGGTGGGGACTCGACGAGTAGGTCTCGACCGGCTCGGGCTGACCGAACTCGAGCGCGCGGTTGATCAGCGCCCACTTGTGGAGGTCGTCCCAGTCGACGAACGTGACGGCGATGCCGGTCTTGCCCGCGCGGCCGGTGCGTCCGGCGCGGTGCAGGTAGGTCTTCTCGTCGTCCGGGATGGTGTGGTTGATGACGTGGGTCACGTCGTCGACGTCGATGCCGCGCGCGGCGACGTCGGTCGCGATGAGCACGTCCTTCTTGCCCGCCTTGAAGGCGGCCATCGAGCGCTCGCGCGCCTCCTGGCTCATGTCGCCGTGGACGGCTCCGGCGTTGAAGCCGCGGTCGTTCAGCTCGTCGACGAGCTTCTGGGCGGCGCGCTTGGTGCGCGTGAACACGACGGTCTTGCCGCGACCCTCGGCCTGCAGGATGCGCGCGATGACCTCGTCCTTGTCGAGCGAGTGCGCCCGGTAGACGAGGTGCTTGATGTTCGCCTGCGTCAGACCCTCGTCGGGGTCGGTGGCGCGGATGTGGATCGGGTTGCTCATGAACCGACGGGCGAGGGCCACGATCGGTCCCGGCATGGTGGCCGAGAACAGCTGGGTGTGGCGCACCGGCGCCACCTTCTGGAAGATCTTCTCGATGTCGGCCAGGAAGCCGAGGTCGAGCATCTTGTCCGCCTCGTCGAGCACGACCTCCACCGCGCCCGACAGGTCGAGCAGTCGCTGGTTGTTGAGGTCGATGAGGCGGCCGGGCGTGCCCACGACGATCTGCGCGCCGGCCTTCAGCTGGTCGATCTGCCCCTCGTAGGCCTTGCCGCCGTAGATCGCGACGACGCTCGTGGAACGGTTCTGCGTGAGCATGTCCATGTCCTCGTAGACCTGCACGGCGAGCTCGCGCGTGGGGACGACGATGAGCGCCTGCACGCCCGGAGCCGGGTCGAGTCCGAGGCGCTGGACGACCGGGATGCCGAAGCCGAAGGTCTTGCCCGTGCCCGTCTTGGCCTGGCCGATGATGTCCTGGCCGGGCAGCCCCAGGGGGATGGTCTGCTCCTGGATGGGGAAGGCGTCCACGATGCCCTTGGAGGCGAGCGCCTCCACGATGTCGGGGTCGATTCCGAGCTCAGCGAATGTCGTCACGATACGTGCCTGTCTGGCGGTGAGAAGCCGCCGGTGAGGAGGTCCACGCCTTCTACTCATCCGCAGGCGCGGGGGTCCCGATCCGTCGCCGGGACCAGACCAGCCTAGCGGAGCGGGCGCCGCGTCCCTCGGAAGCGGCGCCGCGACCTCTAGGCTGGGGACGTGGTGACCTGGCCCTGGCAGCGGGAGCGCACCGTGGCGCGCACGCTCCGCGTGCGTTCGCGCGGCGACTTCGGAGACGTCCGACGTGTGGACTTCGAGGAGCTCGCGCCCGACGTCGACACGTTCCTCGGGCAGGCCGCCTACCTGCAGCTCGGGTACTTCGAGACCCTCAGCGAGCTGATCGCCCCCACACCGGAGCTCACCCAGAAGGAGTCGATCTCCGTGGCGGCCGGTGCGGCGCTGCAGAAGCACCGCGCCCTCTTGACGATCATCCGCGATCGCGGCGACGACCCGCTCGATCTCATGCTGCCCTTCCGCGAGCCCCTCGACGCCTTCCGTCGGGCGACCCACGGCGCCCGGCATCTGGAGACGATGCTGTCGGTGCACATCACCGCGGGGATGCTGGACGACTTCTACCTCGCGCTGTCGTCGAGCTACGGCTCGACGGGACGCCGCGTCGCCGACGTGCTGCGTGCCGACGACGACCGGCAGGCGCTGGCGGGCATCCTCGCGGATGCGATCGCCGCCGACGAGCAGTGGAAGTCGCTGCTCGCCCTCTGGGGGCGACGACTCGTCGGCGACACGCTGCTCATCGCGCGCGGCGCGCTGCGGCCGCAGACCCTCGACGCTGCGGAGGAACGCAAGGTCGAGCCGGTGTTCACCGACCTGCTCGGCGCGCATTCTCGTCGTATGGCCGCGATGGGCCTCGACGCGTAGCGGCCCGGAGCCGGGCTCAGGAGATCTTGAGGCGCAGACGTTCGCGTGCGTCGTGCGTGGCACGCCGACGCGTCAGCACGGCCAGCACGGCCGGGACGACGATGACGGGGACGGCGAGCGAGACGATCCACAGCCAGGGGCTCAGCGTCGTCAGACCCGCCCAGGTCAGGACCATCCAGACGAGGCCGCCCAACAGCGCGCCCAGCACCGGCGCCAGCGCCGCACCCCGCGAGGTGCGCCCGGGCATCAGGTAGTGGAGCACGCCGCCGTAGGCGCCGCCGAAGATGAAGGCGAGGAGGATGTCCACGGTGCGGGGACTCGCGATCAGGCGACGAAGCCGACGCGGCGGGACTCCTCGGTCCCGACCTCGATGAAGGTGATGCCCGCGGTGGGGACGATGTACGTGTTGCCCTTGACGTCCGTGAACGTGACGAACGACTCGTCCGAGGCGAGCGCCTTCTGGACGGTGGTCGTCACGGCCTCCGCCGACAGGGCCGACTCGAAGCTGAGCTCTCGGGGGGTGTTCGCGATGCCGATGCGGATCTCCACGGTGACTGTGCCTCACTTCTCGTCGTGACCCGGCCGCCGAGGGCGATGCGGGGCGGGCCGGTGCGCCGGCCGCATGTCGACTCTACGACACCGCCGCGGGGCCCGGATCGCCGTTCGGGCCCCGCGGCGCTCGCTGTGCGCGAACGCCTGTGTCGGCGCTTCCGGCTACCGTGAAGAGCATGGATGGTGTGACGTGGGATGCCGCGCAGCGCGCCGTCATCGACCTTCCTCCCGCGGCGTCCGGTGTGGTCGTCGGCGCGCCCGGGTCGGGCAAGACGTCCACGGCGATCGCGCGCGTGGCCGCGCTGCTGCGCGAGCGTGATGAGGTCACCGGGCAGGGCGTCGGCGACGGCGGCGGGCCGGTCCTGGTGCCCGAGGAGATCGTCGTGCTGACGCCGTCGCGCACCTCGGCGACCGCTCTGCGCGACCGGCTCGCTCTCGCCGTCGGCATCCCGACCCGAGGTGCGCTCGCCCGCTCGGTGGTCGCCTTCGCCTACCAGATCGTGCGCGCGCACGCCGTCCATTCTGGCGCCGAGACCCCGCAGCTCCTCACCGGGCCCGACGAGGATCAGCTGATCGCCGACCTCCTCGACGGCGACGCCGCCGACGAACGCGAGGGCCTGATCCGCTGGCCCGCCTCGCTGCCCGCACCGGTGCGCGCGACCCGCGCGTTCCGCGCCGAAGTCCGCGCGCTGCTGGCCGAGTGCGCGCAGCTCGGGGTGTCGCCGGCCCGACTCGCCGACCTGGGCGCGCGCGACGACGTCGCGGAGTGGCGGGCCGCGGCATCCTTCGCGCAGGAGTACCTCGATGCCCGCGACGGCATGCGTCATGCGCATCGCGATGCCGCCGGCCTCGTCCGGGAGGCCCTCGGACTGGTCCGCACCCTGCCCGCGGGCGCGCCGGGCGTGGCGGCGGTGGAACGGCTTCGCGTGATCGTCGTCGACGATGCGCAGGAGCTCACCCTGGGCGGGGTCGAGCTGCTCGAGGCTTGCCGGGCGCGGGGGATCGCGGTCCTGGCGTTCGGCGATCCCGATGTCGGGTCGGGCACGTTCCGCGGGGCCAGCCCCGAGAACTTCGCGCGCCTCGCCGCGCGCTCGCCCCTCCACGTCCTCACCGAGGTCCACCGCGGCACCGCCGGCCAGCGCCGACTCGTCGCGGGCATCACCGGGCGCATCGGCGCCGCGGGCGTCGTGGCCCACCGGCGCCCGCCCGCCGGGGCCCCCGTGGAGGGTGACGACGACAGCGTCCGTGCCCTGACGGCGCGGTCGACCGCAGAGGAGCACGACGTCATCGCCCGCCTGCTCCGTGAGCGGCATGTGCACGACGGCGTGCCCTGGGCGCAGTGCGCCGTCATCGCGCACGACAGCCGGCAGGTCGCGACCCTGGAGGCGGAGCTGGCCGCCCGTGAGGTGCCCACGCGCACCAACGGCCAGCGTCCGCTCGCGCAGGCGCGCGCCGTCGCGGACCTGCTGCGCGTCGTCCTGCTGGCCGACGTCGATCCGAGCGGATGGAGCCTCGACGACGCGATCGATGCGCTGCGGGCCGGCGGCATGGATCCCATCGAGATCCGGCGGCTGCGCACGGCGCTGCGCCACAGCGCTCTGGCGGCCCGATCGGGCGACGATGATCCGAGCGACGCGCCCGAGCCGACCAGCGGCGAGCTCCTGGTGTCGGCGCTCGCCCATCCGGTCGCGTTCGCCCTCCTCGACACGCGGGAGGGCCGCCGCGCCGAGCGGATCGCGACGACGCTGGCGGCGGTGCGCGCGCAGTGGGAGCTCGTGCGCACGGGGGGCGCCGACAGTCCGACGGCGCACGAACTGCTCTGGTCGGGGTGGGACGGCCTCGGCGTCGAGCGGACGTGGGCGGCCGTTGCGTCCGGCTCCGGACCCCTCGCGGCCCAGGCCGGGCGCGAGCTCGACGCCGTCGTCGCGCTCTTCCAGGCCGCCAAGCGCCACGGCGAGCGCGCCGACGGCACCTCGCCGGCCGCCTTCCTGCGCGGTGTGCTCGACTCCGACGTCGCGGAGGACCGTCTCGGCGACGGCGCCGTCGTGGATGCCGTCAGCATCCTGACGCCGGCCGGCTCCCTCGGGGCGGAGTTCGACACCGTCGTCGTCGCGGGGGTGCAGGACGGGATCTGGCCCAATCTGCGTGCGCGCGGGGGACTCCTGCAGACCTGGCGGCTCGCGGGCGCGACGCTCAGCGATCGTGGCGAGGTCGGCGTCGGCGCCCTCGACCGGCGCCGAACCGTCCTCCACGACGAGCTCCGTCTGTTCGCCCGGGCCTGCTCGCGCGCCCGGCGACGGCTGGTCGTCACGGCCGTCGACGACGACGACACCGGCCCCAGCGCGCTGTTCGAGCTCCTGCCGCCGCGGCAGACGGCGGCACGGTCGGCCGAACACCCGCTGACGCTGCGCGGGCTCGTCGCGCAGCACCGCCGCACGCTCACGGAGGGCGCCGCCGGCGGGCACGGCATCCGCGGCGATCGGTCGTCGTCGCGGGAGTACGCGGCCTCCCAACTCGCCGCCCTCGCCGCGGCGGGGGTTCCCGGAGCGGCACCGGACCAGTGGTACGGGATCGCCCCCTCGACGTCGTCGGCGCCCCTTCGCGATCTGACACAGGAGGACGTGCGGGTCTCGCCGTCGCGCCTGCAGACGCTCGAGGAGTGCCAGCTCAACTGGCTGCTGTCGGATCTCGGTGCCGACACCGGCGGCGCAGTGGCCGGTCTGGGCACGCTCGTGCATGCCGCGATGGAGCACGCCGAGGGCAGCGACGAGGAGGCCCTGTGGGCGGTCGTCGACGCGCGCTGGGGCGAGCTGGAGTTCGAGTCGGCGTGGCGCGATCGCGCCGAGCGGGCGAGGGCGCGCGAGCTCGTGCGGCGATTGGCGGTCTACCTGCGACGCTTCGATGCGGCCGGCGGCACCCTCATCGGCGCCGAGCCGCATTTCGAGGTGGCCGTCGCCCTCGACCCGCCGGGTCCGCACGGCGCCGTCGTCAGCGGCTACATCGACCGCGTCGAGCGCACGGCGGCCGACGAAGTCGTGATCGTGGACCTCAAGACCGGCAAGCGCGAGCCGCAGACCGACGCGAAGGTCGTGGACAACCCGCAGCTCGCCGCCTACCAGCTCGCGCTGGACGCCGGCGCCATCCCCGAGGCGCGGGGCCTCGTCGCGGGCGGTGCCAAGCTGCTCGTGCTCCGGCCCACCGCCGCGACGAAGGACTACGTCGAACCGCGCCAGCCTCCCATGGACGACCAGGCCCGCGACGCCTTCCTCGGTCGCGTGCGCGCCGCCGTCGAGGTCATGAGCGGCACGGCGTTCTCCGCGCCCTACGAGGAGCACTGCCGCGACGACTACTCGTACGGCCTGTGTCGCATCCACACGGTCGGCGCGGTGAGCGCCTCGTGACATCGGTCAGCCCCGCCGCTCTCGCCGCCGCCCTCGGTCAGTTCCCGCCCACACCCGAGCAGGCGCGCGTGATCGCCGCGCCCCTGGCGCCGGCTCTCGTCGTCGCGGGAGCGGGCAGCGGCAAGACCGAGACGATGGCGGGACGCGTCGTCTGGCTGGTCGCCAACGGCCTCGTCTCCCGCGACGCGGTCCTGGGTCTCACCTTCACCCGCAAGGCCGCCGGCGAGCTGGCCGAGCGCATCCACCGCCGGCTGCACCGGCTCGCCGAGTTCGAGCGGCGGGGACTGGTCCCGCACCTCGACGCCCTGCACGCCGCGGGACGCCTAGATGCGCTCGGCGAGCTGGAACGCTCCGGAGCGCCCGAGGGGAGGCGCCACGATCTGCTGGCGGAGCTCGCCGCGGCATCCGGCGCGGTCCCCGTCCCGGCGGACGAGGGGGCGGACAGTCTGCTCGATCGGCCCGCCGTCGCCACCTACAACAGCTTCGCCGACGCGATCGTCCGCGAGCACGCCGTGCGGCTCGGGCGCGACGCCGAGGCCGCCGTGCTCAGCGAGTCGGCGGCGTGGCTGCTGATGCGCCGCGTCGTCCTCGACGCCGACGACGTGCGCCTGGAGGGCCGCGAGGAGGCTCTGCGATCGATCGTGGACGGCGCGCTGCGCATCGCCCGCGACGCGGCGGACAATCGGGTCGATCTCGACGAGCTCGCCCTCTTCCCCGCCCGGTTCGCGGACGTCCTGCAGCGTCCGTCCACGTCCGCGCGGGTCACGGTCTACGCCGATGTGGCGAAGGCCGCCACGGCGGTGAGTGGGCTGGAGGTGCTCGTCGACCTGGCCCGCGAATACGGGCGGCGCAAACGCCGGCTGGGTGTCATCGACTTCTCGGATCAGGTGGCGGGCGCGTGCGACATCGTCGACGCGCATCCGGTCGTGGGGGCCGAACTGCGCGAGCGCTACCGCGTCATCCTGCTCGACGAGTACCAGGACACGTCGGTGGTGCAGACGCAGCTGCTGGCGGCGGTCTTCCGGGATGCCGCCGTGATGGCCGTCGGCGACCCGCATCAGTCGATCTACGGCTGGCGCGGTGCGAGCGCCGGCAACCTGGGCGGGTTCGCGAGCGCCTTCAGCACCGACGACGATGCCGGCATGTACGCGCTGATGACCAGCTGGCGCAACAGCGTCGACGTGCTGACCGCCGCCGGCGCCGTGCTTGCCCCTCTCGCCGAGCGCGTTCCGGTGCCGGTCGCGCCGCTGCGGCCACGCCCCGGCGCCGAGCGGGGCCATGTCGAGGTGCATCTCGACGGCGACATCGACGCCGAAGCCGACCGGGTCGCGGAGTGGTTCACACGGGTGCGCAGCGAACGCGAGGGCGAGGGGCGCCCCACGACGGGGGCGGTGCTGCTCCGCAGCAAGAAGCACATGGTCCACTTCGCCGACGCGCTCGGGCGCCGCGGCATCCCGCATCGGATCCTGGGACTCGGGGGACTGCTGTCGACTCCGGAGGTCGTCGACGTCGTGTCCGCGCTGCGAGTGATCAGCGACCCGCGCGCCGGATCGGCGCTCATCCGTCTGCTGGCCGGTCCGCGGTGGAGGATCGGCGTCGCCGACCTGCGGGCGCTGGCGGAGCTGTCGCGCCGCATCGCGCGACACGACGCGGCGCTGCAGCCGCTGGCCCCCGAGGTCGTCGAGCGGATGCGCGCATCCGCCGGCGACGAGCAGGGCTCACTCGTCGACGCGGTGGACTTCTTCCTGCGCCACGGACCCGATCACGGGTGGCTCGCCGACATCACCCCTCCGGCCCGTGAGCGGCTGCGCGACGCGGCGGCCGTCTTCGCCGGGCTGCGGCGGCAGGCCGCCCTGCCGATTCCCGAACTGGTGCGCATGATCGAGCTGGAACTGCGCCTGGACATCGAACTCGCCGCGAACGAGGCCCGCGGTCCCGCGCGGGTGGCGAGCGATCAGCTGCGCGCGTTCGTCGACGAGCTGCACGGCTTCCTCGCGACGGACGAGCGCGGGTCGCTGCCGAGCCTTCTGGCGTGGCTCGACCACGCCGAGCGGCTCGACGAGTTCGCGCCGCGCACGGAGCCCCCGGAGGACGACGTGGTGCAGCTGCTCACGATCCACGGGTCGAAGGGACTCGAATGGGATGCCGTGGCCGTCGTCCGCCTGGTGGAGGACGAGCTGCCCACGCGGCCGAAGGACACGCGCGGCTGGCTCGGCTTCGGCGTGCTGCCCTACGAGTTCCGCGGTGACGCCGAGTGGCTCCCCGAGCTGCGCTGGCGGGCGGATCAGGCGCCGACCCAGCAGGACCTCGCCGCCGCGCTCGCCTCGTTCGTCGACGCCGGTCGTGCCCGCCAGCTCGAGGAGGAACGCCGACTCGCGTATGTGGCGGTCACCCGCGCCCGCGATCATCTGCTGTTGACGGGGTCGAGCTGGTCGGGAACCCGGTCGGCGCGCAAGCCCAGCCCGTTCCTCCGGGAGATCGCCGATGCCCTGGGCGCGGCGCTGGAGGTGCCGGAGGATGCGGGGGAAAACCCGTTCGAGGGCAGGCGCAGGATGCTGCAGTGGCCGCTCGACCCGCTGGGGGCGCGCCGCGAGGTCGTCGAGGCGGCGGCCGCCGCGGTGCGAGCCGCATCCGCGGCCGATCCGCCCGCCGCACCGTCGCGGGAGCTCGCCCTGCTGCTCGCGGAGCGCGACGCGCGCGAGCATCCCGTGCGCCCTCCCGCCCCGGTGCGCATCCCGGCGTCGCGCTTCAAGGACTACCTCGGCGATGCCCCCGCCCTCGCGCGCCCGCTGCCCGAGCGGCCCTACCGTCAGTCCCGGCTGGGGACCAGGTTCCATGCCTGGGTGGAGCAGCGCTCGGGGCTGGTCGGCGACGGCACGTCGCCGGACGACGTGCTCTGGCACGACGACGACGAGCTCGCCCACGGCGACGGCGTCGGCATGACATCGGAGAGCGACGCCGACCTGCGACGCCTGCAGGAGGCCTTCCTCGCCTCCGAGTGGGCTCGGCTGCAGCCGCTGGAGGTCGAGACCGAGATCGACGTCACGATGGCGGACGCGCTGGGCGACGGCAGCCCGCACGTCGTGATCTGCAAGCTCGACGCCGTGTACCGCCGCGGGGACCGCATCGAGATCGTCGACTGGAAGACGGGGCGCGCACCGCGCACCGCCGCCGAGCGCGAGGAGCGTATGGTCCAGCTCCGCCTGTACCGCGCCGCCTATCACGCGCGGCACGGCGTCCCGTTGGAGTCGATCGACGTCGTGCTCTTCTACGTCGCGGACGGACTCATCCTGCGCGACTGAACGCCGGCGGGACGGGGACGGCCGCGCGGGCGGGACGGGCTCAGGCGGTCCCGGTCCAGCGGCGAAGCGCGTTGCGCGCCGCCGTGTCGCGGTCGATGTCGTCGGCGCTGACCGGCGCACCGTCTTCGGCGGGGGCGAGGTCGTCCTCGCGCGCTGCGGGCGCGGTCACGGGGACATCGGCGGTGTGAACCGGCACGCGGCCGGTGGCCGCCGGCGCGGCGGACCACTCCGACAGCTCGATCGGGATGGTCTCCAGATGACTCGTCTCCGCCGAGCCGGCCTCGTTCTCGTCGGCGAGGAAGGCGGCGAGGGTGTCGGGGTCGAAGCTGTCGGTCTGCATGGACGTGTCGGCGGCGTCGCCGGCACCCGCCGGAACCCGCTGCGTCGCGGCGAGGGCCTCGTCGAGGGTGACGTCGTCGCGCGCGCGCACCGGCTCGTCGCGGACGCTGGCATCCAGCGACTCGAGCAGGGCCACGGCGTCGCCGACGACGGTGCGGTCGCCACTCTCGTGACCGTGGACGAGCCACTTCGCGAACTCGAGCTCGGCGTGCAGACGGGCGCGCTCGGAGAGCAGCGAGTCCGGCGCCCGATGCGAGCGGCGCGCGTACTCGTCGAGGACGTCGGCCTGGGCCGCCGGCGCCGAGGCCGTCCAGCGGAGGTCGATCGCCGGATCGCCGACGCCCAGCCCGCCCCACGACAGCAACCCGGTCACGACCGGTGCGCCGTCGGCGTCGTCCTCGAAGACGAAGGATGCCGGGTCGACCCCGCCCAGCACGACCGTCGTCTCGAACCGCCAGAGCGGGTCGGAGCCGAGCGCCGTGCTCCAGCGCCGCAACAGCCCGAAGGGCAGCAGTCCGGTCGCCTCGGCGCGGTCCAGCAGTCGTTCGGCCTCGTCCCGCACCTGCCCGGACGTGAGCATCGGCAGGCCCGCGTCGCGGATCACCGTGACGGGCAGGTCGTGCACGGCCGCGATGGCCGCCGCGAGCGCGGTCGCGATGCCGCGTCCCGACGGCACGTGTGCGGCATCCACGCGGTAGCCGGGAAGGAGGGACTGCACGAGCGCGGCGCGGCCGTCGACGCTCGTCTGCCCGAGCACGTCGGGGGCGCCGAACGGGAGCACTCCGCGCACGCCCGCCGTCAGAGAGATCAGGGCGCGCGCCTCGGCCAGCAGGTCGTCCTGGGCCTCGTCGTTGACGGGAACGCGCACCACGACGCGCCGATCGTCGTCGAGGGTGGCGATGGCGCTGTCGTACCGGCCGGAGACGCCCTCGGTCAGCGGCGCCACACCGACCACCGCGACGCGAGGCAGAGCCGACGTGACCGACGCGGCTAGAGTGAGTGGTGAGCGTGCCATGCCCCCAGGGTAGGTGTGCCGCGCCCCGTCCCCGTGTGCGCCACGCCCGTCGAGGAAGGTCCCGGATGTCGCCATCGGCCGAGCCGCCTGTTTCCGTGCGTCTGCCCGCGCTCGCGCGCGGCGGCATCGATCGCTGTGCCGAGGAGCGCAGCGATCCCGACCTGCTGGAGCGATTGCGCGCCGACCCGTCCTCCCGCGTCGTCGCCGTCCGCGGCGACCGCGCTCCGGTGGATGCCGCCGGAGCCCTGCAGCTCGTGCCGGTCGACGCGATCCGGGCAGACGTGCAGTGGGCGTTCCTCGGCCGGGGAGCAGCCGGCGCCGCCGTGCTGCTCGCCGCGGCGGGGGCCGACGAGGCCGACCCGGTGCGGGAGGACCGTGCGGCGGACGCCGCCGCACCGCTCGTGTGGGCGTCGCTCCGCGCGATCGGCGGGGAGCTCTCCGCCGTCGACGCCGGATTGCTCGTCGAGGCGGTCGCCCTGGCCCGCTGGCTCGTCGACGCCCCGTTCTGCTCCCACTGCGGAGCGCGCACCGTGCAGCGTGCCGCCGGGTGGGCGCGCCATTGCCCGGTGTGCGGACGCGAGCACTTCCCCCGCACGGACCCCGCGGTGATCGTCGGGGTCGTCGCTCCCGAGGGCGAGAGCCTGCTGCTGGGTCGCAACGCCCTGTGGGGCGATCGCAACCTGTACTCCACCTTCGCCGGGTTCGTCGAGGCGGGCGAGTCGCTCGAGTCGGCGATCGTGCGGGAGGTGCACGAGGAGGCCGGTGTCGCGGTCGAGGCGTTGCACTACCGCGGCTCGCAGGCCTGGCCGTATCCGCGGTCGCTCATGCTCGGCTTCCACGCCGTGGCCGTCGATCCGGCGGCCGCCCGGCCGGACGGCGAGGAGATCGTCGATGTGCGCTGGTTCGACCGCGACGAGATCCGTGCCGCGCTCCGCGGCGAGGGGGACGTGCTGCTGCCCGGGACGGCCTCCATCGCGCATCGGCTGATCGCCGACTGGGCGGGGGAGACCGCGTGAGCGCACGCGCGCTGATGGGCCTCGACGATCAGCAGCGCGAGGCGGCGGCGCTGCTGCGCGGCCCGGTGTGCGTGCTGGCGGGCGCGGGCACGGGCAAGACCCGCGTCATCACCCACCGCATCGCGCACGGCGTCGACACCGGCGCCTACTCGCCGTCGCGGGTCATGGCCGTGACCTTCACGGCGAAGGCGGCGGGGGAGATGCGGGGGCGCCTGCGCGCGCTCGGCGTCGAAGGCGTCGCCGCACGGACCTTCCACGCGACGGCCCTCGCACAGCTGAACTTCTTCTGGCCGCAGCTGGCCCGCGACACCGCCCCGTCGATCATCGACAACAAGGTGCGTGTGCTGGGGCAGGCCGCCGACAGCCTCGGTCTGCGGCTGGACGGCACGACCCTGCGCGACGTGGCCAGTCGCATCGAATGGCGCAAGGTCGCGATGCACACGATCGATCAGGATGCCGCCGCGCACCCCGAGGGACTCGGTCCCGCGCTGGACGCGAACGCCCTCGCCGAGCTGCAGCATCGGTACGAGAAGGTCAAGGACGAGCGCCGGCAGTTGGACTTCGAAGACGTCCTGCTCGCGTGCGCGGGCATGCTCGAGTCGGAGCCGCGCGTCGCGGCCGCGGTGCACGAGCAGTACCGGCATCTGACGGTGGACGAGTTCCAGGACGTCTCGCCGGTGCAGTACCGGCTGCTGGAGCTCTGGCTCGGAGACCGGCGCGATCTGTGCGTCGTCGGCGACGCGAGCCAGACGATCTACTCCTTCGCCGGCGCCGACCCGCGCTACCTCCTCGACTTCGCCGACCGCTTCGAGGACGCCACCGTGGTGCGGCTGGAGCACAACTACCGCTCCGACCCCGCCATCCTCGCGGTCGCCAACGCGCTCATGCGCGGTCGGCCCGGAGCGCTGGCGCTGCGTTCGGAGCGGACGGCCGGGGTGACGCCGACCGTCACCGGCTACGACGACGACGCGGCGGAGGCCGAGGGCGTGGCCGCCGCGATCGCGGCGCAGCGCGACGCGGGCATCGAGCCCCAGGACATCGCGGTGCTGTACCGCGCCAACGCCCAGTCGGCTCCACTGCTGGCCGCTCTCGCGGCGCGCGGCATCCCCGCGACCGTCCTCGGCGGCAAGCGCTTCTTCGACCTCCCCGAGGTGCGCCAGGCGGTGCTCGCGCTGCGCGGCGCCTCCGTGGCCCCCGTCGAGTCCGGGTTCGTCGCGGCGGTGCGCGATGTGCTGCGCTCGCTCGGCCTCACCGAAGACCCGCCGCCGGCGGGCGGGGCGCTCCGCGACGCGTGGGAAGCGCGCGCGGCGGTGATGCGGCTGGCGGAGCAGGCGCCGGAGGGCATGACGCTGCGCGCCTTCACCGACGAGCTGATGGCGCGTGGGCGCGATCAGCACGAACCGACGCTGCGCACGGTCACCCTCGCCACGCTCCACGCGGCGAAGGGACTGGAGTGGGATCACGTCCACCTCGTCGGGCTGGCCGAGGGCCTGCTGCCGATCTCCTACGCGACCGGGTTCGAGGAGATCGACGAGGAGAGACGCCTCGCCTACGTCGGCATCACGCGGGCCGCGCGGTCGCTCTCCCTGAGCTGGTCCCAGCGCTCGGGGGCGCGGCAGCGGCAGCGGTCGCGATTCCTTCAGGAGATCGGCACAGGCAGCGTTCGTGCGGCCGATGGACGCGCCACGAGCGGCGCGCGCGGGCGGCGCTGAGCCCCACGGAGAGCGTCGGCCGCACCTCGCCGTCCGGCTCGGCCGGGAGCGCCGCGGCCTCGCGCAGGAGGCGCCCGGCGAGCAGCGCCGCCTCGACGAGGAGCGCGGGGTCGGTGCGCACCGGCTCGCGGCCGAGCAGTTGCGCCGCCAGCAGCGGCCACTGCGGATCCTCGTCCGCGCGGTGCGCGTGCAGGCAGGAGGTGCACGCCGTCCGGCCGGGCACCACGACGGGGCCGACGCTCACGCGATCGCCGGCGAGCTCGATCGGCACGTGGGTGACGTCTCCGCGCATCAGGCGGGAGGCCCGCCGCGGATCGAGCAGCCGGTGCGCGACGACGATGAGCGGGATGCCGGGCTGCGGCACACCGCAGTCCCACCGTGAGACGCCGTCGTGCGCGAGTGCCGCGGCATCCCACCCCGCCGTGAGCGACACGAGCTCCGCGTGGGCGAGCGTGGCGGGGACCTCGACCTGCACGGCCAACGCGGGAGGATCCTCGCGGGTCAGCACCGTCGAGAGCCGGGCCGTGAACTCCTGCGCTTGTGCGGCGGTCGCCCCGAAGCTGCGGGCGAGCGGCACCAGCATCGCGTCGGGGATCCCGTCGGTCAGCGCGTCGAGGAGCCGCTCCTGCCAGTCGCTGACGCCGTCGATGCGTACGCCCGGCTCCGTTCCGAGCTGAAGGCTCGAGGGTGTCCGCCACAGCGGCGGATGGGACGCGGCCAGTCGGAGCATGCCCCCGATTGTGATGGGCTCGCGGGGGCCGCGGGGCGACTGTCCACAGCCCGACCGCGCGCGAGGGCGGCCGGGCCGTGGGGGAGGAGGAGGCGTGGGCTCAGACGGGGCGGGGGTCTTCCGGCCCGTCGGTCGCGCGGTCGGCGTCGGGATCGTTCGTGCCCGCCGCGGACGTGCCGGAGTCCTTCTCGTCCGCCGCCTGCGCCAGCAGCTCGTCGAGCGCCTCGTCGAAGGCGTCGCGTTCGGGCGCTTCGCCACGAGCGCGCGCCTGCAGACGGGCCACGAGCGCCTGCGGGTCGTCGATGTCCTCGGCGGTCGGCATGAGATCGGGGTAGTCCCAGAGGCCGTCGCGGGCCTCGATGCCCACGGCATCCGTCACGGCCCGCCACATCGCCGCCGCCTCGCGCAGGCGCCGCGGCCGCAGCTCCAGCCCGACGAGCGACGCCATGGCCTGCTCCGCGGGTCCGCCCACGGCCCGGCGGCGGCGGACCGCCTCGGCGATCTTGGCGGCGGCGGGAAGCCGGGAGGTGGCATCCGCGGTCACCACGTCCACCCAGCCCTCGATGGTCGCCAGGAGGTTCTCGAGCCGACCGAGTGCCGCGTCCTGCGCGGGCGTGCGCTGCGGGAGGAGGGCGCCCGACTCGATCGCCGAACGCAGCTCCTCGGGCGAGGAGGGGTCGAACCGCGACGCGAGGTCCTCGAGGGCGCTCGTGTCGACGTGGATGCCGCGGGCGAACTCGGTCACCTGCGAGATGACGTGCAGGCGCAGCCATCGGGCGTGGCGGAACAGTCGCGCGTGGGCGAGCTCGCGGGTGCCCAGGTACAGGGCGAGCTGATCGTCGGTGACGTCGAGGTCGCGCGCGAAGTCGGCGAAGTTCTGCGGCAGGATGGCCGCCACGCCGTCGGGCATGACCGGGATGCCGACGTCGCCCCCGCTCAGCACCTCCTGCGAGAGCCGTCCGATGACCCCGCCCAGCTGCGCGGCGAACAGGGAGCCGCCGACCCTGCGCATGAAGGTGCCCGCCCCTGCGATCAGCTGCTTCATCTCCTCGGGGGTCTGCTCGTCGATCGCCGCGGTCAGCGCGCCCGCGATCGAGTCGGCCACGGGCTCGGCCAGCTCCTGCCAGACCGGCAGCGACTCCTCCACCCACTGGCCGCGCGTGATCGCCTGCGGTGCGCCGGCGAGGTCGGAGATCGTGGTCGCCTCGCTCAGCCACAGGGTCGCGAGGGAGAACGCCTGGTCGAAGTCCTGCTTCTGCCCGGTGCTGATGCCGAGGCCGTCCTTGTTGGCCAGGTGCAGCGCCTGGGTCTTCGCGGAGCTCCAGTCGATGCCGTCGTCGCTGCCGTTCGCGAAGGCGTGCTGGAGCTGGGCCATCATCTGCTGGAGCATCGCCGGATCGACGCCCATCCGCGAGAGCCCCTCCAGTTGAGCGGGATCGAGCCCCGCCCCACCGCCGAGAAGATTGCGGAGCATCTCCTGGAAATCGTCGTCGTCGGGTCGGTCCGGAGTGTCGTCGTGAGCCATATCAGGCGCCTTTCAGCAGGCGGATCTCGTCGCGTTCTACGCTAATGGCTGGACTTCCCCGCACGGCCGTCTCGGCCCGCCACGGAGGACGTCGCGTGTACGCCGATCGCGAACGATCGGCCGGGAAGGTCTGCTGTGGCACTGTTCGACGAGGGCACGACGATCGTGCCCGCGCGCCGCCGCCCGCTGTCGCGTTCGACGCGGGTGGGGGTGTGGGCCCTCGCCGTCGCCCTCGTGGCGCTGCTGGTGCTCACCCTCATCCCGACGTCGTTCGTGATCCAGCGTCCGGGCCCCGTGTTCAACACGCTGGGCACGACGACCGACTCCTCGGGAGCCGAGGTCCCGCTGATCACGGTCTCCGGCGCGTCGACCTACCCCACCTCGGGCTCCCTCGACCTGCTGACCGTGCAGGTCGTGGGCAACCGTGAGCGGACCCCGTCGTGGTTCGAGCTGGCCCTGGCATGGTTCGATCCGGCCAAAGCCGTCCTCCCGGTGGACGAGGTGTTCCCGCAGGGGCAGACGACCGAGCAGCGCAACGAGCAGAGCGCGGTGATGATGGTCGACTCGCAGAAGGAGGCGACCGCGGCGGCGCTGACCCGGCTGGGCTACGACGTCAAGCCGATGGTGCGCGTCTACGCGCTGACCGACGACTCCGCCGCGCAGGGCATCCTGCAGAAGGACGACATCATCCGTGCGGCGAACGGTCAGCCCATCACCGAGACCGACCAGCTGCGCAGCATCATCAACGCCGGCGGCGGTGCCCCGGTCGAGCTGACCATCGATCGGGCCGGCGCCAGCGAGAACGTCGAGGTGACGCCGAAGCAGGCGACCGTCGACGGCGCGACCACGTGGCTCGTCGGCATCTCGACGATGCACGACTACGACTTCCCCATCGACGTGACCATCCAGCTCAACAACGTGGGCGGCCCGAGCGCGGGCATGATGTTCGCCCTCGGCATCATCGACACGCTCACCGACGGCAACCTCAACGGCGGCCAGCAGGTCGCCGGCACCGGGACGATCGACGCCTCGGGCACGGTGGGCGCCATCGGCGGCATCCGGCAGAAGATGTACGGCGCCGTCGGCGCGGGCGCCACCTCCTTCCTCGCACCGCAGTCCAACTGCGACGAGGTCGTCGGCCACATCCCCTCCGGCCTGCGCGTGTTCTCGGTCGCCACCCTCGACGACGCCCTCTCCGTGCTCTCGACGATCCGCGACGGCGGCGACCTGGACGCGCTCCCCACCTGCCGCTGACCTCACGGCATCCTGGAAGGTTCCTCGGCGTCCCTCCAGAATGCGCCCACCTAGGATGGTGGGGTGACCACGACCTCAGCGCCGAACCAGGCCACGCCGAATCCCTTCCGCCGCGCCATCGCCATCACGCTCGCCGTGATCGCCGTCATCGTGGTGGGCTTCTTCGTCTTCGCGAGCCTCTACGCCGACTGGCTGTGGTTCGATCAGCTCGGGTTCTCGAGCGTGCTGTGGACGCAGTGGTCGGCTCGCGTGATCATGTTCGTGATCGGATTCCTCGCGATGGCGGTGCCGGTGTTCGCCGCGATCCAGCTGGCGTACCGCCTGCGGCCCGTCTACGCCCGGCTCACCTCGCAGCTGGACCACTACCAGGAGGTCGTCGAGCCGCTGCGTCGTCTCGCGATGTGGGGCATCCCCGTCTTCTTCGGCTTCTTCGCCGGGTTCGCGGCGTCGGCGCAGTGGGAGACCGTGTGGCTGTGGTTCAACCGGGTCGACACGGGGGAGCTCGACCCCCAGTTCCAGCTGGACACCGGCTTCTACCTCTTCTCGCTGCCGTTCTTCAGCTCCGCCCTCGGCTTCGCCTCGGCGGTGCTGCTGGTCTCGCTCATCGTCACGGCCCTGGTCGCCTACCTGTACGGCTCCGTGCGCGTCGGACAGCGTGAGCTGCGCATCTCGAAGGCCGCCCGCATCCAGCTCGCGGTGATCGCGGGACTGTACCTCCTCGTGCAGGGCGTGAGCATCTGGCTCGACCGCTACAAGACGCTCACGCAGCAGAGCGATCGCATCACGGGCGCCAGCTACGTCGACGACCACGCCATCATCCCGGGCCTGACGATCATCGCCATCGCCGCCGTCATCGTCGCCGTGCTGTTCTTCGTGACCGCCATCGTGGGCCGCTGGCGCTTCCCGCTCATCGGCACGGGCCTTCTGATCGTCTCGGCGCTGGTCGTCGGCGTCGCCTACCCGTGGGTCGTGACCAACATCCAGGTGCGCCCCAACCAGGAGACCCTGGAGAGCCCGTACTACCAGCGCAACATCGATGCGACCAAGAAGGCGTACGGCATCGACGGGCTGACCAAGAGCGATTTCCAGGCTGTCACGAACGCCGAGACCGGGCAGCTGCGCTCGGATGCCGAGACCACGGCATCCATCCGCATCATGGACCCCGCGATCATCTCGCCGACCGTCCGCCAGCTCGAGCAGTACCGGTCGTACTACCAGTTCACCGACCCGCTGGACGTCGACCGCTACCAGATCGACGGCAAGAGCCAGGACACCGTCGTCTCGCTGCGCGAGCTCAACATCGGCCAGCTCGGCCAGGCGGCGTCGTGGTACAACTCGACGCTCGTCTACACGCACGGCTACGGCATGGTCGCCGCGAAGGGCAACGAGCGCACCGCCGACGGCAACCCGGTCTTCGTGGAGCGCGGCATCCCCACCACGGGCGCCCTCACGACGGGGGAGCAGTACGAGCCGCGTGTCTACTTCGGCGAGAACTCGCCCGCCTACTCGATCGTCGGAGCCCCCGAGGGCACGCCCGACATCGAGCTCGACTACCCCCGGGGAACGGGCGACGCGGCGCAGACCAAGACGACCTTCTCCGGTGACGGCGGACCGAACATCGGCAACCCGTTCAACCGGCTGATCTACTCGCTGAAGTTCCAGTCGACCGACATCCTCTTCTCGGACGGCATCAACGCGGACTCGCAGATCCTGTACGACCGCAACCCGATCGACCGCGTCAACAAGGTCGCCCCCTACCTCGAGCTCGACAACGACCCGTACCCGTCGGTGGTGGACGGGCGGATCGTGTGGATCGTGGACGGCTACACGCTGAGCGCGAACTACCCGTACTCGTCGATCGTGAGCCTGCGCGACGCCATCAGCGACACGACGAACACGACGCCGCGCGTCGCGCTCGACGACGTCAACTACATCCGCAACTCGGTGAAGGCGACCGTCGACGCGTACGACGGCAAGGTGACGCTGTACGCGTGGGACGACACCGACCCGCTGCTGCAGGCGTGGCAGAAGGTCTACCCGTCGACGCTCAAGCCCCTCACGGAGATGAGCGGCGACCTGATGAGCCACGTGCGCTACCCGACCGACCTGTTCAAGGTGCAGCGCGCCATGCTCGGCACCTACCACGTCGACGACGCCGGATCGTTCTACCAGCGCGACAACGCCTGGAAGACCCCGAACGACCCGGTCTCCAAGCAGGAGGTGCTGCAGCCGCCGTACTACCTCACGATGAAGATGCCGGGTCAGCAGTCCCCGACCTACTCGATGTTCACGACGTTCATCCCCGGCGGTGACGACACGCGGAACGTCCTCATGGGCTACCTGTCCGTCGACTCGGACGCCGGGGCCACGGCGGGGGTCAAGGATCCGAACTACGGCAAGCTCCGGATGCTGGAGATCAACGCGGAGACCCCGGTCCCCGGACCCGGCCAGGTGCAGAACACGTTCAACTCCGAGCCCGATGTGTCGTCGTTCTCGAACCTGCTGAACCAGAACCAGTCCCAGGTGCTCAACGGCAACCTGCTCACCCTGCCCGTCGGCGGTGGTCTGCTGTACGTGCAGCCGGTCTTCGTGCAGTCGTCGGGATCGACCAAGCTCCCCACGCTCCAGAAGATCCTCGTCGCGTTCGGCAACCAGGTGGCCTTCGAGAACACGCTGCAGGACGCGCTCGACAAGCTGTTCGGCGGAGACTCCGGCGCCAGCACGGGTGACGGCGGCGTGACGCCCTCCCCGTCTCCGTCACCGTCGGAGAGCGGTGGCACGGATGCCGGCACCGGCTCGGGCACGGGCGGCGGAACCGGCACGAGCGTGGAGTTCCAGGCCGCGCTGAAGGATGCGCAGCAGGCGATGATGGACCGCCAGGCGGCCCTGACGCAGGGCGACTGGACCAAGTACGGCGAGGCCGACGCGCGTCTGACCGCCGCGCTGCAGAAGCTCCTCCAGCTCGAGGGCCAGGGCTGAGCGGATCGCAGTCCCGCTGACGGCGGCATCCCCGGAGTCGGGGGTGCCGCCGTCTCGTCTGCCGGGGTCCGCCGTCTGGTGCGCGGCTGCGCGCGGCGCTCAGCGGATGAGGGCGAACCAGATCAGCAGCAGCGTGACGGCGAAGCCGGTGAACTGGTTGAGCCAGAGGAAGCGGTCCCAGCCGCGCGTCGCGGTCGCGGCATCCGCGTCGGAGACGTGGCGGTACGGCCAGACGGTGACCAGGTAGGGCAGGGCCAGGAGTGCGGCGAGGGGTCCGGGCCAGGCGGCGCCCAGCATGACCGCCCCCGCCAGCGCGTAGCCGGTGAGGGCGAGACGCACGGTGGCGCGCGCGCCGAAAGCCGTCGCGATCGAACCGATGCCGGCCTCGCGGTCGGCGACCACGTCCTGCACGGCACCGAACGCGTGCGAGGCGACGCCCCACAGTGCGAACGCGAGGATCACGGCGCCGAGGTGCCAGGTCCACGTCGCGCCGGCCAGGACGAGGCCGTACACGGCGGGGGAGAAGAAGTGGATGCTGCTGGTCACCGAATCGGCGACGGGCCGCTCCTTCAGCCGCAGCGGCGGGGCGGAGTAGAAGACGACGAAGAAGAGGCTCGCGGCGAGCACCAGCGTCGATGCGATCGAGCCGACGATCACCAGGTAGGCGACGAACGGCGCGCACGACAGTCCCGCCGCCCACAGGGTGATCCGGTGGAAGCGGCGGTCGAGCACGGCGCCGTGCGCCCCGCCCTTGCGGGGGTTGCGGAGGTCGGACTCGTAGTCGAAGACGTCGTTGATCCCGTACATCGCCAGGTTGTACGGGATGAGGAAGAAGATCGTGCCCACCACGAGCGTCGCATCGATCCGTCCCGTCGTGAGCAGCAGGGCGGCCGCGAACGGGTAGGCGGTGTTGATCCAGCTGACCGGACGTGACGCGACGAGCAGTTGGCGCAGCGTCGCCCCGGCGCTCATCGGGACGCTCCCGCGTCTTGCGGCCGCGGAGAGCGCGGTCGGCGGAGCAGCTCCGCGACGGCGGGCACGGCGAACGCGGCGACGAGGGGATACGACAGGTCCTCGATGGGGGCGAGGCCGATGCGGATGCCGCTGATGAGCTCCTCCGGATAGGTGAACAGGCCCGCGGCGATCATCAGGTTGTCGAACACCGCCGTGAGCAGCACCAGGACGATCGCCGTGATCGCGCTCGCACGCAGACGCGCCCGGAATGCGGGACGCCGCGCGGTGGCGAGCACGGCCGCCGCGGCGACGACGGCGAACGGGAGCACGATGAGCGGGTAGGTCACGACGACCTCCCGGGATCGCGCGCGCCGGGGGGACGCCGTGCCTCCGGCGGGCCGCTGTGCGCGCGGTCGGCGAACCGGCGGTCAGCGGCGTGGACGGTGAGCGCCAGGTAGCAGAGGAAGGCGAGGAACAGGGGCTCCTCGATCGGCAGGTGCGGGGCGAGGTCGACGCCCAGGAGGTAGGGGCTGTCCCCCTTGACGAAGACGCCGGTCGCGATGCCCACGGCATCCCACACCAGGAAGAACGCCGTCCCGACGACGATCGCGCCCGCATTGCGGGCACGGAGGCGGTCGCCGCCGTCGCCGCGGCGGGGCCAGAGCGCCAGGCGCAGGCGGGCGTCGAGCGCCATCACCCCGCCGATCGACACCAGGAGCACGAGCAGGTACGCGCCGGGCATGTCAGCTGTCGTCCTCAGGGGCGCGGCGTCGCGCGCCGACTCCCGAGGGCTCGGGCAGGCGCGCGGCACCGCGATCGCCGCGCAGCCGCTTGACGACGAGCTCGGCCGAGATGAGGCACATCGGCAGCCCGATGCCCGGGAGCACCGACGTGCCGGCGTAGAACAGGCCGCGCACCTTGCGCGAGGCGTTGCGCGGACGGAAGACCGCGCTCTGGCGGAGGGTGTGCGCGAGCCCCAGCGCGCCTCCGCGCCAGGCGCCCAGCTCGGCCTCGAAGTCGGCGGGCGCGATGGTGCGTCGCACCCGGATGCGCGCGGCGAGGTCGGGGATGCCGGTCCACGCCGCGATCTGGGCGATCACCCGGTCGGCCGCCTGCTCGATCGCCGGCGCGCCGGCCCCGTCCACGCCGCCACGGCCGAGCGAGGGGTCGGCAGGCATGGGGACGAGCACGAAGAGGTTCTCGGCGCCCGGCGGCGCGACGGTCGGATCCGTCGCGGAGGGGCGGCAGATGTACAGGGAGGCGGGGTCGGGGATGCGGGGGTCGGCGCCGAACACGTCGCCGAAGTTCTTCTCCCAGTCGCGGGCGAACAACAGCGTGTGGTGCGCGAGCTGCGGCAGCTCCCCGTCGACACCGAGCAGGAGCAGCAGCGCCCCGGGCCCCGGGTTGCGCCGGCGCCACCACCGTGGCGGGTAGGACTGGAGCGACGGCGGGAGCATGGTCGTCTCGGTCTCGTGGAGATCGGCGGAGGAGACGACGATGTCGGCCTCTCGCACGGTGCCGTCGGAGAGGCGGATGCCGATCGCACGGGCATCCTGGGTGAGGATCTCGGCGACGGGCGAGGAGGTGTGCAGCACCGCGCCCTGTGCACGGGCGACCCGCGCGACCGCGGCGATGACCACGGTGAAGCCGCCCTGCGGATACAGCACCCCGTCGTCGAGATCGAGGTGGCTCATCAGGTGGTACAGGCTGGGCGCGTCGAACGGCGACGAGCCGAGGAACACGGCCGGGTAGCCGAGGATCTGACGGAGCACCGGATCGCGGAAACGACGGGCGACATGGTCGTCGAGCGACCGTGTCAGCAGCGGCGCCAGTCGTGGCAGTTGACCGGCGACGGCAGGATCGCGCAGTCCCTTCGTGGAGGCGTACGTGTCGTAGAGGAATCGCGACACGGCGAGGTCGTAGGCGTCGGCGGCCGAGTCGAGGTACGCGTCGAGGCGGGCTCCCGCGCCGGGTTCCCGGCTCTCGAAGAGCTCCCGCGCCGCCTCGCGCCCCGAGACGACGTCGACGGCGGCGCTGGCGGCACCGGCATCCGGCTCGGGGTACACCCGGTAGGCCGGCGTCAGCGGCACCAGGTCGAGCTCGGCGGCGGCGCTCGTGCCGCACAGGCGGAAGAAATGGTCGAAGACCTCCGGCATGAGGTACCAGCTGGGGCCGGTGTCGAAGCGGAAGCCGTCGCGCTCCCAGGAGCCGGCCCGCCCGCCCAGCGCGTCCCCGGCCTCGTGCAGCTCCACCTGCCACCCGTCGCGGGCGAGGAGGGCGGCGGTCGCGAGGCCGGAGATCCCGCCACCGATGACGAGGGCCGTGCGGGTCATGGAGTGCTCCGTTTCGGGGGGCGGCCGGCGAGCGCCCGGGCCGCGATGGTGGCCTTGACCGGTGTGGGGACGGACACACGGGCCGTGTCGTCGTCCTCGCGCAAGCGGTGCGCGAGCTCGGCGAACAGGCCGTGGGCGGTCGTCACGGCCCGCCGGCAGTCGGCGGGCAGGTCGGCGATCGCGGCGGCCGCCGCATCCAGGTCGGCGTCGATGCGGTCGAGGACGGCCGTGCGATCGCGGCGTCCGTCCTGCAGTCCGAGATAGTCCCGTCCCAGTCGGTTCTCGTCGTCGGTGCGGTCGCGGAGGAAGTTGACGTCCTGGAAGGCGGCGCCCAGGCGCCGGGCGCCGTCGACGAGGCCGGGGTCGGGAGCGAGCGGTGTCGCCCGCCCGGCGTTGACGAACACCTGCAGGCACATGAGGCCGACGACCTCGGCCGAGCCGTAGACGTACTCGTCGTGTGAGGCGTCGTCGTGCCGCGTGCGCGTGAGATCCGTCCGCATCGAGGCGAAGAACGGTCGCACCAGGTCGTGTCCGATGCCGCACTCCCGGGCGGCGAGGGCGAACGCGTGGACGATCAGGTTGGTGCTGAACCCCCGGGCGACGGCCGCGAGCGTCTCGGCCTCCAGCTCGTCGAGCAGGAGCCGCTGGGTCGACGCGGGAAGGCCGGTCTGCTCGGCGGCGCCGTCGACCACCTCATCCGCGACGCGCACGAGCGCGTAGATGCTGCGCACGTGTGTGCGCACGCGGGGGCCGAGCAGGCGGCAGGCGAGTGCGAACGACGTGGAGTACGCGGCGATGACCGTGGCCGCCGCCTCCTGCGCGCAGCGGTCGTACAGGGAGCCGCCGGCCGCGGAGGCGCCGCTCACGGGATGCGCCCTTCGATCGCGTTCGCGACCTCCGCCAGCAGCGTCACCGCGGCCGGGGGCAGCGCCGGGGAGGCCGAGCGGCTCCGCGCTCGGCGCAGCCGGTCGTCGATGAGGGCGACCAGGTGGTCGCGTGCCCCGCTGGCCTCGAGCTCGCGCTGGGCGCGCCGCACGGCGATCGGCCCGGTGTGCGCGACGGCCAGCGCGGAGCTGACCCGGGGCCAGGCCGCCGTGTCGCGGGCGAGGGCGATGAGGGGCGTGCGCTTCGCCTCGCGGAGGTCGGCGCCCGGATCGCGCCCGGCCTGGCTGCGGGAGCCGAACGTGCCGATGAGGTCGTCGACGAGCTGGAACGCGAGACCCAGGTCGGCTGCGGCCAGCGACAGCCGGGAGCGGGCCTCGGCCGGTGCGCCCGCCATGATGGCTCCGGCGAGCAGCGGCGCCTCGAAGGAGTAGGCGGCGGTCTTGTCGTGCGCCGCGCCGAGAAGGGCATCGGTGTCGGGGTAGTCGGCGCGCGCGGCGTGCTCGACATCGGCGAGCTCGCCGGAGGCCGAGACGAGGATCGCGTCGTCGATGATCTCCAGCAGGGCGTGCCGTGTGGTCTCGTCGACGTCGCAGCAGGCGACGAGGCGGGCGGCCTCGAACAGCAGCAGGTCGCCGGCGAGCACGGCGGCGGCATCGCCCACGATGGCGGCCTGCTCGGGCCCGGCACCGAACGCCTGGGCTCGGGTCCGGAAGCGTCCGGCGACGTTGGGGATGCCGCGGCGCTCGAGATCGCGATCGATGAGGTCGTCGTGCACGACGAATGCCGTGTGCAGCAGCTCGAGCGCGGCCGCGACGTCCCACAGTGCCGTGGTGTCGTCGTCGCGACCTCCGCCGAAGGCGCGATAGGAGGCGACGACGAGAGCCGGGCGCAGCCGCTTGCCGTCGGCGGCGGCCGCGGCGGTCGCGGCGGTGAGGGCCTTCGCGCCGTCTCCGAGCGGAGCGGCGCGGCGTTGCAGCCGGCTCAGGGCGCGCTCGATCGCGGCGTCGACGCTGATGCGCGCGTCATCGTCGAGCAACGCGATCACGACGCGCTCCGCACCGTCGCGGGCTCGAAGACGCCGAGCTGCTCGGCTTGCAGGACGAGCCAGGGGCTGAACGCCCAGGGGGTGGCACGCAACGACACGGCGAGATCGGCCGGATCGACCCAGCGCGCTTCGGCCACCTCGCGCGGGTTGAGCCGCGGCTCGTCGTCGACGAGTGCCGTGTACACCGGGCAGATCTCGTGCTCGACGATGCCGCTCGCGTCGACCGCGCGGTAGCGGAACAGGGGGAGGGCGAGCCGCACGTCGCGCAGGGTCAGACCCAGCTCGTGCTCGGCGCGGCGGTGCACGGCATCCATCACCGGCTCCGCGGGACGCGGGTGCCCGCAGAAGGAGTTGCTCCACACTCCGGGCCAGGTCAGCTTGTCGAGGGCGCGGCGGGTCACGAGCGTCTCGCCGCGGGAGTTGTAGACGTGGCAGGAGAAGGCGAGGTGCAGAGCCGTGTCGGTGCCGTGCACGCTGGCCTTCGGCGCCGTGCCGATCTCGTCCCCGTTGTCGTCGAGCAGGACCACGTATTCTGTCGGGGACACGATCTTCTCCTTATTGCTAGTTTAGCTAGCGATTTTAAGGGATACTACCTTTCGAGTGAGGGGGGTGTCCAGCGTGACAGACCGGTGGATCCCGACGACGCAGCGCGACGAACTCGTCCGCGACGCGTTGGTCGCCGTGCGCTCCTTCAGCGATTCTATGGATCGGCTGCACGGCGTGCTGCGTTCCGACATGGACATGAACGGGTCCGATCTCGCGGCCCTGCGCATGCTCATCGTGCGCGAGCAGCGCGGCGAATGGGTCTCGCCCCACGAGATCGCGAAGCACCTCGCGATCTCCACGGCATCCACGACGAAGCTGCTCGACCGGCTGAGCGAGCGGGGACACATCGAGCGGCGTCCCCACCCCGCCGATCGACGGGCGCGCATCGTCGTGCTCACCGAGCGCGCGCGCAGCGAGTTCTCGCGCCACCTCGGGCAGCGCATGGCGAAGATGCGCGACGTCATGGACGGCTACAGCGACGAGGAGCTCCGTGCGATCGCGCGTTTCCTCGAGGACATGGATGACGCGCTCGTCGATTGAACGGCCGCGGGTCGGCGCACGCGAAGAAGGCGCCCCCGGATCGGGGACGCCTTCTTCGTGACCGCGTGACACACGCGATATTGGTTGCGGGGACAGGATTTGAACCTGCGACCTCTGGGTTATGAGCCCAGCGAGCTACCGAGCTGCTCCACCCCGCGGCACAAGGAATAGCCTAACACGGGTTCGGAGTGCCGGTGTACACGGGGCGCTCCTCGCCACGCGAACCGGGCGTTGCCGAAGGTCGCCGCCGCGGGGGAGGATGGGGTCGTGACCGCACCCTCCCGTTCGTGCCCCGCTGCGTGTCCAGCGGCGCCGGAGGGGAGCCGGGAATGAGAGCGGATGCCGTGGGCATCGCGGTGGCGCAGTTCGCGCCCACCGCCGACAAGGCCGACAACCTGCGCGTGATCGATGAGCTCGCCGCCGCCGCCTCCGCGCGGGGCGCGGCGGTCGTGGCGTTCCCGGAGTACGCGAGCTACTTCGTCGATCCGTTCGATGCGTCGCTCGCCGAGAACGCGGAGTCGCTCGACGGGCCCTTCGTGACCGAGCTCACGGCGATCGCCGCCCGACACGGCCTCGTCGTCACGGCCGGCCTGGTCGAACGGGGCGACGCCGGGCGTGTGCGCAACGCGGTCGTGGCCGTCGATGCCGGCGGCATCCTCGCCGTCTCCCACAAGCTGCACCTGTACGACGCGTTCGGCCAGCGGGAGTCGGACTGGGTCGAACCGGGGGCCATCGGCGCGCCGGAGACCTTCGAGGTGGGCGGGCTGACCGTGGCGCTGATGACCTGCTACGACCTGCGCTTCCCCGAAGTGGCGCGTGTGCTCGCCGATGCGGGCGCCCACGTGGTGCTCGTGGCGGCCGAGTGGGTGCGCGGGCCCCTCAAGGAGCACCACTGGCGGACGCTCCTGCACGCGCGGGCGATCGAGAACACGCTGTACGTCGCGGGTGCCGACCACCCGCCGCCGCTGGGGGTGGGGGCATCGGTGGTCGTGGATCCGCAGGGCGTGGAGATCGCGGGCGTCGGAACCGCAAGCGACGTGGCGGTCGGTTTCGCCGACGTCGGCACGATCGAGCGCATCCGGCGGGTCAATCCGGCGCTCGCGCTGCGGCGCTTCGACGTCGCACCGCGCTGACACGACGCTGACACGGCGCCGTGCAGGAGGAGCACGAGAGGGCCTCGACCGCCCGCGCTCAGCGGCCCGGTGACGGCTCCATCGCCGCGAGCCGGGCGCTCGCCTCCTCGATGACCTCCGTGCGCTTGCAGGCGGCGAAGCGGACGAGGGTGGCGTAGTCGGCACGGTGCGACGCGCTCGCGAAGGCCGTGAGCGGGATGGCCACGACCCCGGCGCGCGCGGGCAGCTCGCGGCAGAACTGCGCCGCATCGGTGCCGGGACTCAGCAGCGGTGCCGCGTCGGCGACGGTGAAGTAGGAGCCGGCCGGTTCGGACACCGTGAAGCCGGCGGCATCCAGCCCCGCCGCGAGCAGGTCGCGCTTGGTGCGCAGCGTCGATGCGATGCCGGTGAAGAAGTCGTCCGGGAGGGCGAGGCCGGTGGCGATCGCGTGCTGGAAGGGTGTGCCGTTCACATACGTGAGGAACTGCTTGACCGCGAGGACGGCGTCGATCAGCGCCGCGGGCCCCGACACCCATCCGACCTTCCACCCCGTGGTGGAGAAGGTCTTGCCCGCCGACGAGATCGTGAGCGTGCGTTCCGCGGCGCCGGGCAGCGTCGCGATCGGCTCGTGCCGGGCGTCGAACACGAGATGCTCGTAGACCTCGTCGGTGACGATGACGGCGTCGTGACGTTCGGCCAGGCGCACGATCTCCGCGCGGACCTCCGGCGCGAAGACCGCCCCGGTGGGATTGTGGGGGTCGTTGACGAGGATGATCCGGGTGCGGTCGGTGACGGCGGCTGCGAGCCGCTCGAGGTCCGGCTGGAACCGCGGCCACGCCAGCGGCACCGTCACCAGCCGGGCGCCGGCCAGGGCGACGCACGCCGCGTAGGAGTCGTAGTAGGGCTCGAAGACGACGACCTCGTCGTCGGGGGAGTCGATGAGGGCGAGCAGAGCGGCCGCCAGTGCCTCGGTCGCCCCGGCCGTCACGAGGATCTCGCGGTCGGGATCGAGCTCTCGTCCGTAGAAACGCCGTTGATGCGCCGCGATCGCGGTGAGCAGCGCCGGCACGCCGCGACCGGGGGCGTACTGGTTGAACCCGGCCGCGATCGCGTCGCGCGCCGCGTCGAGGACGGCACGAGGACCGTCCTCGTCGGGAAAGCCCTGCCCGAGGTTGATGGCGCCGGTGCGTGCGGCGAGGCCGCTCATCTCGGCGAAGATCGTCGGCGCCGCGACACCGTCCGACGACAGCAGTCCCGCGCCCTGTGCGGTACGGCGCCACGCGCCCGGAATCTCTCGCATCGCGCTCAGGCTACATGCATAGGCTCAGCGGGGTGCGGACATAAGCAACACACAGAATCGCGCGACATCCTGATCAGGACTTGGGAAGAAGGAAGCACCAATGAGCGAGAACACCCCCTCGAACACCGACCCGCAGGACGCCGCCGCGCAGGGCTACGACGCCGCCGCGCAGGGCTCCGAGACGCCCGCCGTCGCCGAGGCCCCCGCCGCCGCGGAGACCCCGGCCGCCCCCGAGACCGTCGCGAACACCGGGGACGCGCCGCAGCGCCCGCCGCTGCCGGAGCAGCCCGCGACCCAGGCGGCACAGGCGCCGGCCGTCGCGCCCACCGGCTACTCCTCGAACGCGCCGTACACCGCGCCGACCGTCCCGTCGTCGGCGCAGCCGTCGCCGTACGGGGCGCCCGCCTACACGGGCGCGGCCTTCGGCGCGCAGCCGACCATGCCGTACGGCGCGACCGCGCCCGCCGAGCCGGCGGCGCCCGCCGCGCGCATCGGTGCCGGCAAGATCGTCGGCATCATGGTCGCCGCCGCCCTCGTGGGCGGAGCGGCCGGAATCGGCGGCGCCGCTGCCGGCGCGTCGCTGTTCCCGCAGTCGCAGACGGTCATCAGCGGCGCGCCCGCGGCCGTCACGGTCAACAACACCTCGTCGGTGAACCAGACGACCGCCATCGCGGCCAAGGTGGTCCCGAGCGTCGTGACGATCTCGGCCACGTCGGGCTCGTCGGGCGGAACCGGCTCGGGTGTGGTGCTGACCGCCGACGGCTACGTCGTGACGAACACCCACGTCGTCACCCTCGACGGCCAGACCGCCGACGCCACGCTCTCGGTGACCACCTCCGACGGGAAGGTCTACGCCGCGACGATCGTCGGGACCGACCCCACGTACGATCTCGCGGTGATCAAGCTGACCGATGCATCCGGCCTGACCCCGATCGATTTCGGTGACTCGTCGAACCTCAACGTCGGCGACCAGACGGTCGCGGTCGGCGCGCCGCTCGGTCTGTCCAACACCGTGACCACGGGTATCGTGAGCGCGCTGAACCGCTCGATCCAGATCGCCTCGTCGGCGGCTCCGGAGGGCGACACGCAGGAGCAGACGCCGCAGCAGGGTGAGAACGGCTCGCCGTTCCAGTTCGACTTCGGCCAGGGCCAGCAGACCACGGCGACGAGCTCGATCTCGATCGCGGTGATCCAGACGGATGCCGCGATCAACCCCGGCAACTCCGGCGGTGCCCTGGTCGACGGTGAGGGCAAGCTCATCGGCATCAACGTCGCCATCGCGTCGGCGGGAGGCTCCAGCTCGAGCGGCCAGTCGGGCTCGATCGGCGTCGGCTTCTCGATCCCGTCCAACATCGTCAAGCGCGTGACCGACGAGCTGATCAAGGATGGCAAGGCTACGCACGGTCTGCTCGGCGCCGGTGTCCGCGACGCGGCCACGCAGGAGGGCGCGACCACCGCGGGTGCCTACATCGCGGAGGTCACCTCGGGCGGTGCGGCGGCGAACGCCGGGCTGCAGAAGGGTGACGTGGTGACGTCGTTCAACGGGTTCCCGATCACCGACGCGACCGACCTCACCGCGCAGGTGCGCGCGCTCGCGGCGGGTTCGAAGGCCACGATCGTGTACGAGCGCAACGGCAAGACGGCCTCCGCCGAGGTCACGCTCGGGGAGCTGCAGCCGTAAGCACGCCCTCAGGCTCGGACGCCACCCCGCGATAGGCTCGCGGGGTGGCGTCCTTCTCGTTCGGCGTCGGCAATGCCCGCAAGCTCCTGCGCGTGCCGATGTACGTCGGCGGGCGCCTCGCGACCCTGCTGATCCCGCGCTCGCGCGACCGGTGGGTCTTCGGGTGCGCGTGGGGCGTCGGCGACGGCGCATGGGCGCTCTGGGAGCACGCGCGCGGCGAGGGCGTGCGCGCGGTGTGGCTGACCGGTTCCGTCCGCGACGATCTGCAGGCGCAGGCACGCGGCATCCCGTGGACGCGCAAAGGGTCGTTGCGCGGGTTCTGGGTGACGGCGCGTGCCGGGGTCATCGTGATCACCCACGGCTTCGGCGATGTCAACCGCTACGCCGCGACCGGCGGCGTGATCGTGCAGCTGTGGCACGGCATCCCGTTGAAGCGTCTGGGACTGGACGCACCCGTGACGATGCAGGTGACCGCCCGCCGTCTCCCGGCGCTCGTCCAGCGGATCCTCACATGGGTGGTGACCGCGGCGTACCGCCGCGCGCAGTCGCGCATCCGCGTGCTGCCCGCCGCCTCCCAGCTCGTGCGGGGCCGCCTGGAGTCCGCCTTCGGGCTCCCCTCGACGCGTGTGCCCGTGACGGGGGAGCCGCGCACGGATGTGCTCTTCGCCGGCGACACCGACGGGCGGCGTGCGCGCGCCCGCACCGCCGTCGCGGAGGCGACCGGTGCGCTCGGGACGGCGAGGCTGATCCTCTACGCGCCGACCTGGCGCGACGGCGCCCCCGATCCCGCCGTCCCGACGCCCGCCGAGGCGGATCGCCTTCGCGCCCTGCTCACCGAGTCGGACGCCGTGCTCCTGATCCGGTCGCACCCGCACGGCGCCGGCGCCTACGCGCGTCACGCCGGGGAGCGCATCCGTCTTCTCGGAGCCGACCTCGTCGCCGAGGTCACGCCTCTGCTGCCGGCGATCGACGTGCTGATCACGGACTACTCGTCCATCGTCTTCGACGCGGCGCTCGTCCCCGTGCCCGCGGTCTTCCTCGCCCCGGACCTCGCCGCCTACGCCCGGACGCGCGGCTTCTACGGCACCTTCCGCGACGTGGCGGGTGAGGCCCCCGCCACGACCTGGGACGAGGCGATCGCCCAGACGCGCGCGGTCCTCACCGATCCCGCCGAGCACGCGCGGCGTGTGGCGGCGGCCCGCGCGCTGAGCGCGCGCGTGCACGACGTCGCCGACGGTGGCGGCAGCGCCCGCGTGTTCGGGGCGATTCAGGCGGCGCTCGCCGCGGAGAGGCGATCATGACGATCACCGCGTCGATCCGCCACGCCGAGGCCGGCCCCGAGCTCGTCCTGCAGGGTGAGGGGAAGCTGCCCGACGCCGCCGTGCTCGCCGGTCGGCGTGCGCGGGTGGACGGGAGTCCCGCCGCCGACGGCACCCGGGGGTGGACCGCGGCGCTGCCCCTGCGTTCGGCGCGCGGCGGCGAGCGCGAGCTGCCGCTGCCGACCGGCGACTACCGCCTTCGCCTCGACGGCGCCGACGCCGGCGAGGTGGCCGCGGCATCCATCGCCGACACCATGACCTCGACGATGCGTGTCGCCCTCCGCGACGGGACGCTCACGGTGCGTCCGCCGATCGACGCCGCGTACGACTCGGCCGAAGCGCAGGCCGCTCTCGAGCGCCGATATGCGACGCGCCCGGGGGGCGAGCTGGAGAACGCCGTCTTCTTCGAGAGCTTCTACGGGCGCATCGCCGGGTGCAATCCGCGGGCGATCGACCGTGAGCTCGCGCGTGCGGCTCCCGGGGTGATCCGCTACTGGAGCGTCGTCGACCTCTCGGTGGCGGTGCCCGACGGCGCGGTGGCCGTGGTCGAGGGCAGCCCGCAGTGGTGGCGCGCGCGAGCGTCGGCGCGTCTGCTCGTGGTCAACGACTGGCTGCGGCGACGCTATGTGCGCCGTCCCGGCCAGCGCGTGCTGCAGACCTGGCACGGCACGCCCCTCAAGCGCCTCGCCCTGCACCGACCGGGCTTCGACCTGCGGCGGATGCTCGCGGTGGTGCGCGAGGGTCGCCGCTGGGACGTGCTGCTTGCCCAGAACGAGTACGGCGCGCGTACGCTGCGCGCGGCCTACGCGTTCCTGCGTCGTCCGATCTGGGTGGAGGGGTATCCCCGCAACGACGAGCTGTCGGCAGGCACCGGGAGCAGGCAGCAGGAGATCCGGTCGCTGCTCGGGATCGGCGCCGAGGAACACGTGCTCCTCTACGCACCCACGTGGCGAGACGACCGCGAACAGATCGTCGACTTCCTGGACCTGCCGGCGTTCGCCGAAGCCACCGGTTCGGTGGTGCTGGTGCGCGGTCATTCGCGGACGCTGCTGCCGGGGGTGGACCTCACCGTCGATGCGCCCGGGCCGCGGGTCATCGACGTCACGGGTCACTCCGACACGTCCGAGCTGCTGATGATCGCCGATGCGCTCATCACGGACTACTCGTCCGTGATGTTCGATTTCACCGCCACCGGCAAGCCGATCTTCTTCTTCACCCCCGACCTCGAGCATTACCGCGGGCGGCTGCGCGGCTTCTACTTCGATCTCGCGGCGCACGCGCCCGGGCCTCTGGCGACGACCCAGGAGGAGCTGACGCGCCTGGTCGCCGATGAGACGGTGCCGGAGCGGTTCGCGGGCCGGTATGCGACCTGGCGCGCCCGCGTCAACGCCCGCGACGACGGGCGTGCGGCCGAACGGGTCGTCGCCCGGATCCTCGACCAGAGGTTCGTCGACCGGGACTGATCGGGCCGGCGCGTGCCGCGGGGTCGGGTCGCGCGAGGGCAGCGGCGTTCCGGGGCAGCGGCGTAGCGGTTCAGCGGTGTCAGGGCAGCGGCGTGTTGCGATCCAGACGCGACGTGTCGATGTTCTCGCGCGCGCCGCGAGCGGCACCGATGAGGAAGCCGACGCCCCACGCGACGTGCATGGTCGGCAGCACCACCAGGCCCCAGAGCCGCTCCCGGATGCCGGGGCCCGCGGCCGGGCTCAGCGCCCAGCCGAGCACCACCAGCGCGTATGCCGCGAGCGGCGCATACACGACGGAGGCCGCGAGCGCCGGGATGCCGCTGAGGACGCCCGTCGCCTGGAGGACGCCGACGATGAGGGCGGCGACGGTGGTGAGCACCAGAGCGGGCGGCGCGAAGAAGCGCAGCGAATTGCGGCGACCGTATCGGCGCACGAGCTCGCCGCGCCACGTTCCCGTCGAGCGGAACTGCCGCGCCAGTCGCGTCCAACGCTCGCGCGGCCAGTACGTGACGGCCAGCTCGGGATCGAACCACACGCGGTAGCCGGCGCGTCGGATGCGCAGATTGAGCTCCCAGTCCTCCCCGCGGCGGATGGTCTCGTCGAACAGCCCGACCTCGTCGAGCACGTCGCGCCGGATCACGCCGAGATAGGCCGACTCGGCCGGACCCGCACGGCCGCCCGAATGGTAGGCGCCGCCGCCGAGGCCCACACGGGCGTTGTACGCGCGGGCGACGGCACGCTGGAAGCCGGTGCGGCCGTCCGCGCGCATGACTCCGCCGACGTTGGCCGCACGCACCCGCGCCAGGGTGTCCAGCGCGCGCTGCGCGTATCCGGGTTCGAGCTCCGAGTGCGCGTCCACGCGCACGATCGTCGGGTAGCGGGCCGCTCGGATGGCGAGGTTCAGGCCCACCGGGATGTCGGCGGCGGGGTTGCGGATGAGGCGTACCCGCGGGTCGCGCGCCGCCAGCTCCGCGGCGATCGCGTCGGTCGCGTCGGTGGACGGCCCGAGAGCGAGGATGACCTCGCTGGGGCCGGCCGTCTCCTGGGCGAGCGCGCTCTCGACGGCGCGGGTCAGATACGCCTGCTCGTTGAGCACGGGCATCACGAAGCTGACCCCGGCATCCGGGGACGGCACCCGCGCGTCCCGGGAACGTGCCGCGACGGAGTGCATCCGACGATCATCCCATGCCGGGGGCGCACCGGCGCGGCCGCCGTAGGCTGGAGGGATGGGAATCGTCTCCGAGGCACGCCGCGCCCGCTCGCTGCTGCGGCGCGTGGCCAACGGACGGTCGGCACTGCGGGAGGTGCGCCGCGAACAGGCTGCGCGGCCCCCGGCACCGCCGGCCCACTTCCGCATCGCGGTGTACTTCGCCGACGGCGACGTGAACATGTACCAGATCCGTCAGTGGTATCGGCCGCTGGCCGCCCTCGCCGGGCGGTGGCCGGTCGTGGTGCTCAGCCGGCACGCGACGGGTGCGCGGGCGCTCCTGGCCGACGACGCCCTGCCCGTCGCGTTCGTCCCGAAGGTGCGCGACCTCGAGCGCTACATCGCGCAGCAGGACATCCGGGTGGTCCTCTACGTCAACCAGAACACGCGGAACTTCCAGATGTTCCGGTACGGTCGCCGCTGGCACGTGTTCATCAACCACGGCGAGTCCGACAAGATGTACATGACCACGAACCAGTTCAAGGCGTACGACTACGCCCTGGTCGCGGGGGAGGCGGCGCGCGATCGCCTCTCACGGACGCTGTGGGACTACGACGTCGATCGGCGCACGATCGCCGTCGGCCGTCCCCAGACCGATCACTACGTCGGTGAGCCGCCGTATGCGCCCGACGAGCGCACGGTGGTGCTCTACGCGCCGACCTGGGAGGGCGATCGTCCGGCGGCCCGTTACGGCTCTCTCCGCAGTCACGGGGAGGCCCTCGTCGCGGCGCTGCTGTCGTCGCCCCGGTACCGTCTCATCTACCGTCCCCACCCCCGCTCGGGCGTCGTCGACCCGGAGTACGGCGCGGCGAACGCGCGCATCGTGGCCGCCATCACGGCTGCGAACGCGTCCGATCCGACGGCCCGGCACGTCGTCGACGCCGGGGGAGAGCTGGGCTGGCAGCTCCTCGCCGCCGACATCGCCGTCGTCGACATCTCCGCGATGGTCTACGACCGTCTCGCGACGAGCAAGCCCCTGCTGATCACGCGCCCGGTCGATCCCGCCGCCGACGTCGATACGAACGGGTATCTGTCGGATGCCGAGTGGCTGGATGCCGCCGGTGCGGCCGACGTCGACGACCGCATCACGCGGGTGCTCGACGACCCTGACGCGGCCGCGCGTCTCGCGCGGTGGGTGCAGCGGTACTTCGGCGACACGGCGCCGGGTGCGGCATCCGCGCGGTTCGAGGCCGCCATCGCCGAGCTCATGCGACGGTGGGAGACGTGGGATGCCGCGACGCGCGCGGACGCGGCGTCCGGGCCTTCGGCCGGTGTGGAGGGCTGAGCGCCCTCAGCGCGTGACGAGCCGCGCCACCGCCGCCAGCGGTATCGCGAGCCACGCCGGACGGTGGCGCGCCTCGTAGATCGCTTCGTACACGGCCTTGTCGAGCTCGAGCGCGTCGAGGAGAGCACCCGACGGGTCGGCGAACGTGGAGCCGTACCCGGTGAGGAAGCTCGTGCGGGCGGCGAGCGCCCACGCGTCGGCGGCGGCGTCGGCCGTGGCGTCGAGCTGGTGCGGCCCGCGCTGGAGGCGGAGCGAGCCCGCGACGTAGTCGAACGAGCGCAGCATCCCGGCGATGTCCCTCAGCGCCAGGTCGGGGGCGCGCCGTTCGGAGATCGGGCGCATCGGCTCGCCCTCGAAGTCGAGGAGCATCCAGCCGCGGGTGGGGGAGTGCAGGACCTGGCCGAGGTGGTAGTCGCCGTGCACGCGTTGCAGGTGCGGCCAGGGCGCGGCCTCGGCGCGCGCGTAGATGCGCGCGACCGCATCGTGGAACGCGCCGAGCGCGGGCACCTCCGCGACCGCGATCGACAGGCGCCGGCGCCACGCCGCGACGATCGAGCGCCGCGCATCGGCGTCGGCGGGCGGGGTCGGGAACAGGTGGGCGAGATCGCGATGGACATCGGCGGTCGCGCGTCCCAGCGATTGCGCTTCGGCCGAGAAGTCGGCGCTCACCGCGGCGGCCGCGAGCGCCACGCGCCAGGCGTCCTCGACATCGGGGAGGAACTCCTGGGCGAACGCGAGCGATCCGCGGACGGCGGGCTCGCCGGGGGCGGTCGACGTCCACTCGCCGTCGAGGTGACCGATCACGGGCGGGACGTGCGCAGAGCCCGCGGCCGCGAGCGCCGACTGCAGCTCGATGTCCGGATTGATGCCCGGATGAAGCCGACGGAACACCTTGCAGATGACGGGCGCGGCGTGGGAGGGCCGGAAGATCACGGACGTGTTCGACTGCTCGCCCGTGAGCACGCTCGCCGGTCCGGCGAGATCGGGGCGCCCCAGCTCGACGAGCAGCGCCGCCGTGAAGGCGGGATCGTGGGGGCCGTCGACGAGGAGCCGATCATCGTCGACGCCGACGGTGTGGGACGGTTCCGGCTCGCCGGTGCGGGGCCGCCACACGAGGGGGACCTGATACACGATCGCGTCGGCGTCATCTCCGTCGCCGACGATCAGCAGCCGCACGTCGACGTCGGGCGCGGAGCTCGAGAGCCGCCGCTCGGCCAGCACGCGCAGCCGCGGCTCACCGCCCGTCGGGGTGTACCACCTCTGCTGCGGCATCCATGCGGCCAGATGCCTCAGCGTCGTCTGCATGGGTCGAGGCTAGCCAGCGCGCCGTCGGGTGTCGAGAAAGCCGCGCCGAGGCGTCGTCAGTCCTCTGGCGTCGACTCCTCGTCCTGGACCAGGACCTCCACCGGCACGGAGAATGCGACGCCGGCGGCGCCGAAGACACCGAGGTCGTCGACCGGGGGCGGGAGCACCTCCGCGGGCTGCTGCTCATCGACCGGCTCGGAGGGCAGACCGCCCCATTCGGTCGGCTCTTCGGGACGACTCTGGAAGATACCCATGGCCCCATTGTGCGCGACGGCGGCGTCGCGGGGGTGCCCCGGCCGGGCGCGTCTCGCGCGACGCGGTCGTCAGTCTCCCGCGGCAGCGCCGTCCGCCGCCGAGCGGCCACCGCGGCGGGCCTTCGCTCCGACCGCGCCGGCGGCGGCGCCCAGGGCGCCGGCCGCGCGACGTCCGCCCGCACCGATCGCCTCGCCGGCGCGCCGGACCGTGCCGAACGCGGAGCGCTCGAGCCGCTCGGTGCCGGGGCGCGGCTCGAGCTCCGCCGGGTATGCGACGGGCGGCAGACCGAACGCGCGGTGGGATCCCACCACCACGCGGCGGCCGAGCAGGTGGTTTCCGGTTCCACCGATGGCCGCACCGATGCCGAAGGGGAGCGCCTTGCCGATGACCGAGGCGCTGCCCTTGGTCGCGAACTGCCGGATGAAGGACGACTTGAGCCGGTCGACGAGCGGGCCGACGGCCGCGCGGGGCAGCGACTTCGTCACGAGCTCGCCCCAGTACGAGGTGCGCGAGCCACCGGTGCCGGCGACCTGTCGCCCGAGCTGCGCGACGAGGTCGACACCCTCCTGGCCGAGCATCAGCGTCAGCACGAGCGCGCGGGCGCGATCGGGATTGTCCACGCGGATGCCGTGCAGCTCGGCGAGCGACTGGGCGAACAGCGCCGTGGCCTCCAGGAACCCGACGGTCTCGATGCCCGAGAGGGCCAGGGTGACCCCGGTCCCGATACCGGGTACGACCGCGGTCGCGCCGACGGCGGCGCCGCCGGTGGTCACCGCCGCCAGGTAGCGCCGCTCCAGCATCCGGACGATCTGCGCCGTCGTCGCCTCGGGATGGCGCAGACGGATGCTGCGCAGGTGCGCGATCACGACCGGGCGCTGGACCTGCAGCATCCGATCGAGCGCCCGCACGGTGCGCGGGTGCTCGGGCGATCCTTCCGGAGGAAGGCCACCGTCCCACGGCGCGTCGTCGGGGAGGGAGTGGATGCGATGGATCTTGGCCATGTCGGCACGATCCTATGGACGGCCCCTGAGCGGCGGCTGAGCGGTCGGGGTGTCGTCGATCATCCGGTCAGACGAACTGGTTGGCGCGCTCCAGATCTTCCGCGAAGTCGACCTCGACGGCATAGAGGTCGGAGATGTCGAGCGGTTCGAGCAGAAGGCCGTTCTCGGCGATGGCGAGCTCGAGCCCGCGCTCGAAGTAGTCCTGGTCGTCGACGCGGCTCAGCTGTGCGATCAGCGCGCGCTTGTCGGCTGCGGAGATGTAGTTGATGCCGACGGCTTCACCGACGCCGCCGCGGACGGTCTTCGACAGCTCGGCGATGAAGCCCTCCGAGGACACCGTGTACTTGACCTCCTCGTCGCTGACCGAGGAGGTGTTGACGGTCGCGAAGGACTGCTCGGCATCGATCAGGGGGCGGGTCCGGCCGAGCACCCGCGGGTCGAAGACGACGTCGCCGTTGAGCCACAGGACCCCGGCGCGCCCCGTCGCGCGGAGGGCCCGCAGAAGGCTCTTGGACGTGTTGGTCTGGTCGTAGCGCTCGTTGTAGACGTACTCGGAGTCGGGGAACGCATCGACGATGGCCTCGGCGCGGTAGCCCACGACGGTCGTGATGCGGGCGGCCGATCCGAAGGCGGCGCGGATGTTGTCGTGCTGCTGCTGCATGATGGTGCGGCCGTCGCTGAGTGCGGTGAGCGGCTTGGGCAGCGAGCGCCCGAGGCGCGAGCCCATGCCCGCTGCGAGGATGACGGTCTGAAGTGTCACGAGTGTGCTCCCGGGGAAGTGTTCACGGAGTATTCGGCGTTCAGCCACTTCCTTGTGCTCCGGCTATGGTAGCGGCTCGACCTGGGAAGGTGCGGGAAGTGGCTGATCCGTCGTATTTTCGCCCCGCGAACCGCACGCATTGTCACGCTCTGTGGACGACTCGCGGCAATCGTCGGGCGTGCTTGCTAGGTTTGTCGGGTGAGCGCCCCCCAGCCGATCCCCCAGGACGACGACGGCGTGCACGCCCTGCCGCCGCTGCCCCCGGTCGCCGCTGCGGAGGCCGCCGCTCGGCTCGATCGGACGCGCTCGGATGCCGACGAGGCGCCCGCCGTCGACGCTCCGGCGTCCGCCGCTCCGCGCCCACGCCGCCCGCCGGCGAAGCGTGCGCCGCGCGCGCGGAAGCCGAAGGTCGCGACGCCGCCGCGCCCCGAGATCGCCCCGGAGATCGCCGCGGCGCGCTTCGAGGCCGCCGCGGCCGATCGCGCGGTCGTCGTGCCCGCCGAGTCCGACACCACGCCGACGGTCGAGGAGCCGGCCGCGGACGCCGAGGAGCACGTCCCGGCGCCGGACGCGGTCGAGCCGGAGGGAGACGTCGAGGAACCGGCGCGCCCGCATTCCGAGCCCGAAACCGAGGTCGCCGAGTCCGCTGTCGAGCCGGAGCCGGAATCCGCGGATGTGGCAGAGACCGAGACCGCTGCTGAGACCGTAGAGCCTGAGCCTGAGCCGGAGGCGGAGTCCGAGGCGGATGCCGCGGAGCCGGAGCCCGAGGTGGTGGAGGCGGAGGCAGAGGCCGTGGAGCCCGAGGCGGAGGCCGTGGAGCCCGAGCCCGAGCCCGAGCCGGACGCTGTGGAGCCGGAACCGCTGGCGCAGCCAGAGGCGGAGGCTGTGGAGGCGGAGTCCGAAGCGGACGCCGCCGACCTCGAGCCTGACCTCGCCCCGGCATCCGAACCGGAGCGGGAAGACGACCCGGCAGAGGTGCCCGAGCCGTCGGTGGCGGAGGTCTTCGCAGACCTGGCCGACGAGGTGTTCGTCGTGGCGAGCGAAGAGGCCGTGCCCGAGGCGGCGGCATCGCCGACGCCGGCCGTGCACGTGCGGGGCGTCACGAAGTCGTTCGGCGCGACGGTCGCGGTGGACGCGATCGACCTGCGCATCCCGGCGGGGACCTTCTACGGGATCGTGGGTCCCAACGGTGCCGGCAAGACGACCACACTCTCCATGATCGCGGGCCTGCTGCGCCCCGACAGCGGCGACATCGCGATCGCCGGCATCGACCTCGCCGCGGACCCGCGCCGTGCGAAGCAGCAGATGGGGATCCTCCCCGACCGGCTCCGCACGTTCGACCGGCTCACCGGGCGCCAGTTGCTGCACTACTACGGCGTGCTGAGGGGACTGCGCTCCGCGGTCGTCGAGAGCCGCAGCGCCGAGCTCGCGCGCGCGTTCGACCTGACCGACGCCCTGGCGCGGCCCGTGTCCGACTACTCCGCGGGAATGACGAAGAAGATCATGCTCGCCGGCGCGATGATCCACTCGCCGCGGGTGCTGGTGCTCGACGAGCCGTTCGAGTCGGTCGATCCGGTGTCCTCCGCGGTCGTCCTCGACATCCTCTCCGCGTACGTGGCCCACGGGGGGACGGTCGTGCTCTCCAGCCACGGGATGGAGCTCGTGGAGCGGGTGTGCTCCGGCCTGGCCGTCATCGTCGGAGGCCGGGTCCTGGCCGAGGGGACGGTGGACGAGGTCCGCGGCGACCTCACCCTCGAGGAGCGTTTCATCGAGCTCTCGGGCGGCATCAGCGACGCGGAGGGGCTCGAGTGGTTGCACACGTTCTCCGACTGAGGCTCGATCTGCTGATCGGTGCGCTGCGGGGCGAGCGCCGACAGGCGGTGCGAACGGTCGTGGGGTTCGTGCTCGTGGCGCTGGCCGTCGGCGCCGTGTGGGCGGGCGCCCTGCGGCTGCGCTCGTCGTCGGACGAGGCCGCCTTCGCCGTCACGATGGTGGCGGCATCCGCTCTGACCGTCGGCTTCCTGGTGACGGCGCTCATCGGCGGCGTGGACGATCAGCTCGATCCGCGCCGGTTCTCGGTCCTCGGCGCCTCGCCGCGTGCGACGGCCGCCGCGACGCTGCTGGCGAGCGTGATCAGCGTGCCGATGATCGCGCTCATCGCGATCGCGATCGCGATGGCCACCCTCTGGTCTGAGCGCGGAGCGCCCGCGGCTGTCGTCGTGCTGTCGTCGATCGCCGGGGTGCTCACCTGCCTGCTCCTGTCCAAGATCGCCCTCGCGATCGGAGGGCTCCTGCATGAGCGACGGTCGCGGGAGCTCACGGGTGTCTTCCTCATCGCCGTGATCGCGGTGGTGGTGCCCGTCGTCGTGTTCCTCGCGTCGCTGCAGTGGGCCGAGGGCGTCCCGTCGGCCCTCACCGAAGCCGTCGACGTCCTGGCGCTGACGCCGTTCGGGGCGGCCTGGGCGCTCCCGCACCGAGCCGTCCACGGCGGACTGCTCGGGCCCGCGATCGTGGCGGCCCTCACGGTCGTACTTCTCGCGGTCTGCTGGTTCTGGGTCGTCGGGCGCCTGATGACGACGACGGAGCGCCCGGGCTCGACGCGCGAGCGGCGCGGTCTGGGATGGTTCGACCTGACCGGAGGCACGCCGGCGGGCGGTGTCGCCGCACGGAGTCTTATCTACTGGTTCCGCGACCCGCGCTACCTGGTGAACATGATCATCGTGCCCGTGGCCGCGGCCGTGACGATCGTGCCGCTCGTGCTCGTCGGGGTGCCGCTGTCGATGGCGGTGCTCATCCCCGCGCCCCTCATCGCCCTCTTCCTCGGATGGCTGCCGCACAACGACCTCGCGTACGACTCGACGGCGCTGTGGATGCACATCGCCGGGGCGGTGCGCGGTGCGGCCGACCGGGCCGGGCGGCTCGCCCCGATCTCCCTCGTGGGCGTCGTGGTACTGGCGGTCGCGATCCCCGTCACCGTCTCCATACACGGCCGGTGGGCGATGCTCCCGGCGATGATCGGCGTGTGCGCCGGCCTCTTCCTCAGCGGACTCGGCCTGTCCTCCCTGGCCTCGGTCATCGCCCCCTACGCCGTCTCCCGGCCCGGGGACAGTCCGTTCCAGCAGCCGCAGCGCACCGGCGGCGGTCTCTCGCAGGGCGTCGTGATGCTGGGAGCGCTGGCGTGCGGGGCTCCGGCGCTGTGGTGGGCCTGGCTCGCCCTGACGGTGGACGAACAGTGGTCGTGGACCGCGTTGTGGGGCGGCATCGGCATCGGCGCGGTGGTGCTGCTCGCCGGCATCCTCGGCGGCGGCGCCGTGTTCGATCGCACGGGCGAGCGGTTGATGGAGTTCGCGGAGTCGACCTGATCCGCTGTGGACGAACTCGGCCGGGCGGGTCGCCGCGCGGATAGAATCGGACACCATGAGCAGCCCTCTCGACAGCCCCGACGGCCCCGGCGACGGCGGCGTCGCCACCCTCGACCGGGAGCTCGAGGAGCTCCTGCGCGAGGAGAACATCGAGCCCGGCGACCACGAGCGCTTCTCCCACTACGTCAAGAAGGACAAGATCCTCGAGTCGGCCCTGACGGGAAAGCCGGTGCGCGCCCTCTGCGGCAAGAAGTGGACGCCCGGCCGCGACCCGGAGAAGTTCCCGGTGTGCCCGACGTGCAAGGAGATCTACGAGTCGCTCATGAGCTGACCCGTTCGCCGTCGGTCCGGGCCTCCTGTCACGCGTCGATGTAGACCGTGGGCAGCGCCGGGTCGGACCGGCTCAGCGCGAGTGCCGTCACCGGCAGCTCTTCGCGCACCAGGGCGTGGTGCGCGCGGGCCTGCGCGACACCGCCGGAGCCCTCGTACGCGGCATTCGGCTCACCGTGGTCCACGAGCGTCACCTGCAGCGCCCGGGCGTCGGGATGGTCGTCGGAGGTCTGCACGGCGTCGAACCCGTCCGACACCGCGATGAGCTCGCTGGTGGCCGTCCCGTGCGACAGGGTGCGGAACGCGGCCTTGCGTCCGCCCCGCGAGCCCTTGTCAGTGGACGCCTTCGCCACGGCGACCCAGCTGCCCGCCGCATCCTGGCGTGCGACCAGCTTGTAGACCATTCCGGCCGTCGGAGCGCCCGATCCGGTGACGACCGACGTGCCCACCCCGTAGGCGTCGACGGGGGATGCCGCCAGTGCCGCGATCGCGAACTCGTCGAGGTCGCTCGTGACCGTGATCCGCGTCGACGTCGCGCCGAGCTCGTCCAGCTGCGCGCGCACCTCCGCGGCGACGGTGGGCAGGTCGCCGGAGTCGATCCGCACCCCGCCGAGCCCCGTTCCGGCGACGCGCACCGCGGTCTCGACGCCGGCGCGGATGTCGTAGGTGTCGATGAGCAGCGTGGTGTCGATGCCGAGCGCATCGATCTGGCTGCGGAAGGCCTCCTCCTCGGTGTCGTGCAGGAGGGTCCACGCGTGCGCGGCCGTCCCCATCGTGGGGATGCCCCATTCGCGACCGGCTTCGAGATTGCTCGTGGCGCCGAAGCCCGCGATGTAGGCCGCGCGCGCGGCGGCGACGGCCGATCGCTCGGCGGCCCGACGCGACCCCATCTCGGCCAGGGGGCGGTCGCCGGCGGCGATGCTCATGCGGGCGGCGGCGTTCGCGACGGCGGAGTCGTGGTTCAGGATGCTGAGGGCCAGCGTCTCGAGCACCACGGCCTCCGCGAACGAGCCCTCCACGGTGAGGATGGGCGATCCGGGGAAGTAGAGCTCGCCCTCGCGGTATCCGCGGATGGTGCCCGTGAAGCGGTAATCCTCCAGGAAGCGCAGCGTCTGCGTGCCGACGACGCGGTGGTCGCGCAGGTAGCGCAGCTCGTCGTCGCCGAAGCGGAACGCGCGCAGCTGCTGCAGCAGCCGCCCGGTGCCCGCCACCACGCCGAAGCGGCGCGCACCCGGCAGGCGCCTGCCGAACAACTCGAACACACAGGGTCGCGACGCGGTCCCGTCGCGGAGGGCGGCGTCGATCATCGTGAGCTCGTACCGGTCGGTCAGCAGGGCGGACGACGGGGCATCGGCGCGGGTCATTCCGTCACTCTAGCGACGCCGTCGAGGCCGTCGGGCGCCGGGCCGGGTCCGCGTGCGGAGATCCTCCCGGGACCGGCGGGTAGGGTGGAGGATCGTGAATGACGCGCCGATCGGGATCTTCGACTCCGGGGTGGGCGGGCTCACCGTGGCCCGGGCGGTCTCGCAGCTCCTTCCGCGCGAATCCGTGCTCTACCTGGGCGACACGGCGCACTCGCCGTACGGTCCCAAGCCCATCGCGGACGTCCGCCGATACAGCCTCGACGTCCTCGACACGTTGGTGGAGCAGGGCGTCAAGATGCTCGTGATCGCCTGCAACACGGCATCCGCCGCCGTTCTGCGCGACGCGCGGGAGCGTTACGACGTGCCGGTCGTCGAGGTCATCGGCCCGGCGGTGCGCACGGCGATCTCGACCACGCGCAACCGGCGCATCGGCGTCATCGGGACGGTCGGCACCATCGGTTCGGGCGTGTACCAGGACATGCTGGGGGTCAACGAGCAGCTGGCGGTGTTCACGCAGGCCTGCCCGCGTTTCGTCGAGTTCGTCGAGGCCGGTGTCACGGGATCGGCCGAGGTGCTGCGGGTGGCGGAGGACTACCTCGCGCCGCTTCGGCACGCGGGCGTCGACACACTCGTGCTCGGCTGCACCCACTACCCGTTCCTCGAGGGGGCCATCAGCTATGTGATGGGGCCCGAGGTGTCGCTCGTCTCGAGCGACACCGAGACCGCGAAGGACGTCTACCGGCAGCTCGTCTCGCGCGACCTCCTCGCCGGTCCAGATGCGGTCGCCACCCACACCTACGAAGCGACCGGCGACTCCGCCGACGACTTCCTCCGCCTCGCCGACCGGCTCATGGGCCGCGGCGTCTCCAGCGTGCGCCTCGTGCAGACGGGCGCCATCGACCTGCCGGACCCCCTGAAGGGAACCCCATGACCGAGACCACCACCCGCGCCGACGGCCGCACGCCCGACCAGCTCCGACCCGTCACGATCGAGCGGGGCTGGAGCGCGCACGCCGAGGGGTCCGCCCTGATCTCGTTCGGCGGCACGAAGGTGCTGTGCACGGCATCCTTCACGGGGGGCGTGCCCCGCTGGCTGACCGGCAAGGGCAAGGGGTGGGTGACGGCGGAGTACGCGATGCTGCCGCGCGCCACCAACTCGCGCAACGACCGGGAGGCCGTCAAGGGCAAGATCGGCGGGCGCACCCACGAGATCTCGCGTCTGATCGGTCGTGCGCTCCGCGCCGTCGTCGACACCAAGGCGCTCGGTGAGAACACCATCGTCATCGACTGCGACGTGCTGCAGGCCGACGGCGGCACGCGCACCGCCGCGATCACCGGTGCCTACGTCGCCCTGGCCGATGCGATCGAGTGGGGCCGCGCGAAGGGTCTCGTCGGCAAGAACGCGAAGGTGCTGCTCGACTCCGTCGCCGCCGTGTCGGTGGGCATCATCGACGGCGAGCCGATGCTCGACCTGGCCTACGTCGAGGACGTCCGCGCCGAGACCGACATGAACGTCGTCGTCACCGGCCGCGGTCTGTTCGTCGAGGTGCAGGGCACCGCCGAGGGGGCCCCGTTCGACAAGCGCGAGCTCGACGCCCTGCTCGAGCTCGGCGTCGCCGGCTGCGCCGACCTCCGCGACGCCCAGACCGAGGTGCTCGCCTCGTGACCGGCGTCCCGAACTCCTCCACGGCGGACGCCGGACCCCGCCGTATCGTCTTGGCGACCCACAACCCGCACAAGGTGGAGGAGTTCGGCGCGATCGTCGCGCGCGTGCGCCCAGATCTGGAGGTCATCGGCTACGACGGCCCGGAACCCATCGAAGACGGCGTCACCTTCGCCGCGAACGCGCTCATCAAGGCGCGAGCCGCCGCGGCCCACACCGGGCTTCCCGCGCTGGCCGACGATTCCGGCGTCTGCGTCGACGTGCTCGGCGGCGCCCCCGGCGTCTTCTCCGCGTACTGGGCCGGGCACCGCAAGGATGCCCGCGCCAACCTCGAGCTGCTGCTGGACCAGCTCTCCGACATCGCCGACCCGCACCGGACGGCCCAGTTCGTTTCGACCATCGCCCTCGTGGTGCCCGGGCCCGACGGCCGCATCGTGCACGAGGAGACGGTCGAGGGCGTCTGGCCGGGCCGGCTCGCGACGGCGCCTTCCGGCGACGGCGGGTTCGGCTACGACCCGATCTTCCTGCCCGACGACCAGCAGGGGCGGACGGCCGCCGACCTGTCGGCGGAGGAGAAGAACGCGGCCTCCCACCGCGCCCGCGCGTTCGTCGCGCTCGCGCCGCTGCTGAGCGCGCTGGAGCGATAACCGCTTTCATTCCCGACTAGTGCGCGAGCGGGTGCGCGGGCGGCGCCGCGGCTTAGCCTCGTTCTATGCACGATCACGCACCCTCCGGCATCCGGGACTCGAGCAATCGGCGACTGCTGACGATCTCGCTGTGTCTGACGGCCGGAGTGATGCTCGTCCAGATCGTCGGCGCCCTGCTGACCGGATCGCTCGCCCTTCTGGCCGACGCGGCACACATGTTCACCGACTCGTCGGCGCTGGTGATCGCCCTCATCGCCTCGGCGGTCGCCGGGCGACCGGCCGACGATCGCAACACCTACGGCTATCAGCGCGCCGAGGTCTTCGGCGCCCTCGTGAACGCGCTGATCCTCATCGCCCTCATGGTGTGGATCGCCGTCGAAGCGGTCCAGCGTCTCATCGGACCTACCGAGGTCGAGGTCGCGGGAGGGCTGATGCTCCTCGTGGCCGCGGTGGGTCTCGTCGCCAACGCCGTGTCGATGTACCTGCTCAGCGCGGCGCAGAAGCGCAGCATCAACGTGCGCGGCGCCTACATCGAGGTGCTCGGTGACCTCATCGGTTCGGCGCTCGTGATCGTCGCGGCCGTCGTCATCTGGACGACGGGCTGGATGCCGGCCGATGCCCTCGCCTCGCTGCTCATCGCGGTGATGATCCTGCCGCGGGCCGTCGGACTCCTGCGCGAGGTGTTCTCCGTGCTCGGCGAGCGGGCGCCGCACGGCACCGCCGTAGCGGACATCCGCGACCACATCCTCGGCGAGCCGGGCGTCGTCGACGTGCACGACGTGCACGTGTGGCAGCTGACGCGCGGCGCCCCCGTCTTCACCGCGCACGTCGTCGTCGCGGACGACGTGCTCGCCGGTGACTCCGGTGGTGCGGGGGCGCTGCTGTCGCGTCTGCAGAGCTGCCTGTCGCGTCACTTCGATGTCGAGCACTCCACGTTCCAGCTCGAGCCGGCCGGGCACCGCGAGCACGACGCGCACGTGTAGCGACGAAGACCGCCCGGCGACTGTGCGACGATGCAGGGCATGGACGACGCCGATCTCCGCGAACTCTCCCTGCTGCGCACGCGCGCGTACGGACCGGATGCCGACATCGAGCGCGATCCGGACGCGCTGGCCCGCCTGCGGGCGCTGGAGGAACGGCGCCGCACGCAGGCCGCGGTGACGCCCGCGGCCAGGCCCGCGCCCGCGGCGGGTGCGGCCGTCGAGACCGCCCCGGAGGACGGCGGCGCGCCGTCTCCACGCCCGACGGAAGCGCCCGCGGCGATGCCGCCCCGCATCGGACGTGCGCTGGCGATCGGATGGGCGGCGTCGATCGCGGTGGTGGCCGTCGTGGTGGGTGCGCTCGTCTTCGGTCTGGCCTCGCTCCGTCCGGTGTCACCGGTCACGGGAGCGCGGCAGGTCGCGAGCCTGGACGAGCCGTTGACCAGTCCGCCGGCGGCGATGCCGTGGTTCGGCGAATCCGAGGAGAGCTCCGCCTACGCGTTCTCCGGGCTCGTGGTGGTCGCCGTCGCGCGTGACGTGCTGGACTCCTCGGGCGAGTGTCTGATCGTGACGCCGCGGGTCCCGGCCGCCGACGGATCGCGGTTCGGGACCAGCGGCTGCGGCGCGGGGCCGTTCCACCCAACCGTCGCGCTGCTCGTCGCCGATGACAGCCCCGAGGAGCTGCGCGCCGCCTTCCCGGTGGGTACCGCGCTGCAGTTCGTGTGGGACGGGAACGCCGTCGCCGTCTTCGCGGCCGACCCGCAAGGTCCGACCGCCGCGCCGGCCTGAGCTCAGTCGTCCCGGCGCACGTCTGCGGGATCCACATCCGGACGCAGACCGCGCCACCGGGCGTGGCGCAGGGTGCCGCTCGGCGTGAACTCCGCGTACTCCACTTCGCCGACGAGCTCCGGCCGCACCCACAGCGCATCGGAGGCGTCCGCGACCGGCACGCCGAGCAGGGGCGAGGAGTCGGTGCGCAGCGGCTCGAGCAGTGCCGCGAGCCGGCTCAGCTCGCGGTCGCCGAATCCGGTGCCGACGCGTCCGACGTAGTGCAGGCCGTCCTCGTCGGGGATGCCGAGCAGCAGCGATCCGATACTGCCGCGCCGTCCCCCTTTCCCGGGGCGGATGCCGCCGATCACGACCTCCTGCATGGCCGTCAGCTTGACCTTGAGCCACTCCTCGGATCGGGCTCCGCGACGGTAGGGAGACCGAGGATCCTTGACGACCACACCCTCCAGGTGCAGCTCCGCGGCGGCCGTCAGCGCATCGGACACGTCGTCCGCGACCGGCGGCACGGCGACGGCGGCGATGGCGTCGGCCGCGATCGTCTCGAGGATCTCGCGGCGTTCGCGCAGGGGACGCCCGGTGACGTCCTCGTCGCCGACGCGCAGCACGTCGAAGAGGAAGTAGTCGACGGGGATGCGCTGCGCCTCCCGCGCGATCTCCGGCGCCGAGGTCACGTGCATGCGCGACTGCAGCCGCGTGAAGCTCGGGCGGCCCGCAGCATCCCGGGCGACGATCTCGCCGTCGACGACCGCCGGGCGGGGGCCGAAGCCGACGTCTCCGGAGGTGAGTTCGGGGTAGCGGTCGGTGATGTCGGCGCCGCTGCGTGCTCGCAACCGCAGGCGGCTGCCGTCCCACGTGCCGACGGCGCGGATGCCGTCCCACTTGAACTCGACCCAGGGGAGGTCGCCCCACCTTCGCGCGGCCGCCGCGGCGAGCGCCGGCGTCGTCGACACCGCGAGCATCGGGGCGTCGGGCCCGCTCGCCGTTCGCGCGGGCGCACGATGCCCGGCGCGCGCGGCGCGGACCGGCGGCGTCGCGGCATCCTTCGTGCGGTGCAGGAGCCACTGGGACTTCTCACCCGAGCCGGCGGTGCGGATCAGGGCGATCCGCACACGTCCGAGCGGGCCGTCCGGCCGGCCGGAGAGGGTCGCGATCACCTCGTCGTCGCGCCACTTCTCCACCGTGAACGTGCCGGAGTCCCAGACGGTCATCGTTCCCGCGCCGTACTCGCCGGCGGGGATCTCGCCGGCGAAGGTGAGGTACTCGAGGGGGTGCGGCTCGGTCATGACCGCGAGGTGGTTGCGATCGGGGGTCGCCGGGATGCCGCGCGGCACGGCCCAGCTGACGAGCACCCCGTCGTGCTCCAACCGGAGGTCGAAGTGCAGACGTGACGCGTGATGCTCCTGGATCACGAACCGCCACGACTCGTGCGAGCCGCTATGCCCCGCCGGGCCGGGGTGTGGCGGCTCGGCCAGGGCGTGTCGGTTCGCGGGCGTGGGAAAGGGTTCGGGCGTGGCGGAGGGGGTGCGCTTCGCGAAGTAGGAGGAGAGGGGATCGGGCGCGACGGGCGCCAGGGGCGCGAGCAGGTCGCCGTCGGAGGCGGCGCGGGCGAGCACCTCGTCGAACAGCAGGTGCCGCAGGTCGGGATCGTCGAGCTCGGCCCAGGTGCGGGGGGCGGCGACCGTCGGCTCCGCGCGTCCGCGGAGCGAGTAGGGCGCGATCGTGGTCTTGGCGGCGTTGTTCTGGCTCCAGTCGACGAACACCTTGCCGGGGCGCGCATTCTTGCTCATCGCGCTCACGACGAGATCGGGATCGTCGGCTTCCAACGCGCGTGCCAGCTCGCGCGCGAACGCCGAGATCTCGTCGCTCGTGCGCGTCGCGTCCAGGGGTGCGTACAGGTGGATGCCCTTCGACCCGCTGGTCACCGGCAGCGGGTCCATGCCCATGTCCGCCAGGATGCCGCGGGCCCGGCGGGCCACCTCGGCGCACTCCGGGAGCCCGACGCCGGGGCCGGGGTCGAGGTCGAGCACGAGCCGGTCGGGCGATCCGCGGCCGCCGCCGTCGAAGCGCCATTGCGGCGTGTGCAGCTCGAGGCTCGCGACCTGCGCGAGGTACACCAGGCCCGCGACGTCGTCGATCAGCGGGTAGTCCTTGGCTCCGCCGGAGTGATCGATCGCGCGGCGCCGGAGCCAGTCGGGTGCGCCGGCCTCCAGGTCTTTCGCGAAGAAGGGGGGCTCGCCGGTGCCGTCGGGCCACCGCAGCCGCGTGACGGGTCGGCCCGCGAGATGGGGGAGCAGGAGCGGAGCGATACGCGAGTAGTAGTCGATGACCTCGGCCTTGGTGGTGCCGGTCGCGGGGTACAGCACCTTGTCGAGGTTGCTCAGCCGGAGGCGTCGTCCGCCGACCTCGACGACCTGTGCTGCCTGTGCCATGGCGCCAGGGTAGCGGCCAGCCCCTGGCGAACCGGTGCAGGAGCCGGTTTGATGGGCCCATGAGATCGATCTGGAAGGGCGCGCTCACCTTCGGGCTCGTCAACGTGCCGGTGAAGGTGTACTCGGCCATCGAAGACCACGACGTGCCGCTGCATCAGGTGCACGCGGCCGACGGCGGACGCATCCGGTATCAGCGCATCTGCGAGCTCGACGGCGAGGTGGTGCCCTACGCCGACATCGACAAGGCGTACGACGACGGCGACCGCACCGTGGTGCTGACCGCCGAAGACCTCGCCTCGCTCCCGGCGGAGCGCAGTCGCGAGATCGAGGTCGTCGAGTTCGTCCCCAGCGACCAGATCGATCTGCTCACGCTCGATCGGCCCTATTACCTGGAGCCCGACTCCGCCTCGCCGAAGGCCTACGTGCTCCTGCGCAAGACCCTCGAGCAGACCGATCGCACGGCGGTGGTGCGCTTCTCCCTGCGCCAGAAGACGCGTCTCGCCGCGCTCCGGGTGCGGGGAGAGGTCCTCGTGCTGCAGACGCTGCTGTGGGCCGACGAGGTGCGGGAAGCCTCGTTCCCGGCGCTGGATGAGCCGGTCAAGATCTCCGACAAGGAGCTCGAGCTGTCGGCATCCCTCGTGGAGAGCTTCTCGTCGGACTTCGACCCCGCGCAGTTCGTCGACGAGTACCAGCAGGAGCTGCGGACCCTGATCGACGCCAAGCTCGAGAAGGGCGACGCGCTCGATACGTCCGAGACGTTCGGCGAGAAGGCCGAAAAGGATGCCGGGGGCGAGGTCATCGACCTGATGGCGGCGCTGAAGGCCAGTGTGGAGCGCAGCCGGGCCGCCCGTGCGGAGAACGAGAAGGTGGCCCCGCCCAAGAAGGGCAAGGCCACCAAGGCGTCGTGACTCAGGCTGCGGGCGTGCCGTCCTCGAGAGGCTCGACGGTCTCGGGCGCGAGGCCGGCGGCCTGCTCCTTCTTGACCTTGCGACGCTCGGAGAAGTAGTGCCACACGGTCACCAGGGCCGTGCCGCCGACGGCGGCGAGCAGGATGAGGTCGATGTAGTTCTCGACGAACGTGGCCACCGGCGGGATGAAGCCGATGAGGTAGCCGAACATCGTGAGGCCGAAGCCCCAGAGGACCGCACCGATGAGGTTGTAGAGCGAGTACTTGCGCCATGGCATGTGGCCGACGCCCGCCGCCACCGGGGCGAACGTCCGCACGATCGGCACGAAGCGGGCGAGGATGACGGTGAGGCCGCCGTAGCGCTCGAAGAACGCGTTGGTGCGCTCGACGTTCTTGCGGCTGAAGAGGCCGGAGTCCTTGCGTTCGAACACGGCGGGTCCGCCCTTGTGCCCGATGTAATAGCCGAGCTCGCCGCCGACGAAGGCCGCGAGGCCGATCAGCAGCGCCACCCACCAGACGCTGATGCCGAAGATCCCGTGCGGCAGCGTCGGCGTGGAGTGCGACAGCAGGCCCGAGATCACCAGCAGCGTGTCGCCGGGGAGTAGGAAGCCGACGAGCAGACCCGTCTCGGCGAAGACGATGAAGCAGACCACCAGCAGGGCCCACGGGCCCGCGTTCTGGATGATGGCCGCAGGATCGAGCCAGGGGATGAGGGCGAGAGCGTGCACAGGGTTCCCGTCGGTAGATCGGCGGTGGAAGGTCGCTCAGGGGAGCGGTCGCGGTCAGTCTACCGGCGCGGTTCCCGAGTGATTGCGGTGAATCGGCTGATCACACCGGCCGCTCTGCGGCGACGTCGTCCGTGCGGAAGGTGGGACTTGAACCCACACGCCCGAAGGCACAGGAACCTAAATCCTGCGTGTCTGCCGATTTCACCACTCCCGCGCGGCGACCAGTCTATCCAGTGGTCTCGACCGACTCCGGAGCGGATACCGTCGACGCGGCTGCCAGACGGGGACGGCCGCCGATGATCCAGTAACCCAGACCGACGACGATCCCGCCGCCGACGAGGTTGCCCAGGCCCACCCAGAGCATGTTGTTGGCGAAGAGGCCCCACGTGAAGTGCGGGTCGCCGCTGAACAGGCCGATGCCGTACGTGGTCATGTTCGCGACGACGTGCTCGAAACCCGAGCTGATGAAAGCGAGGATCGCGGCGAAGATCAGGAGGATCTTTGCGACGTCGGAGCGCACGCGTGCACACATCCAGATCGCAAGGCACACGAGCACGTTGCAGAGGATGCCGCGGACGAACAGCTGCAGGGGGCCTTCCTCCGCCTTGGCGGCGAGCATGTCGGCGATCATCTTGCCGGCGGGCGCGTTGGCGTGCAGCACGCCCGAGGCGACGATGAGCGCGGCGAAGAGGAGGGCGCCGACGAGGTTGGCGAGGAAGGTGGCCGCCATGGTGCCGATCGCACGCCACCATCCGACGGCTCCCATGAGGGCGCCCTGGGGGAGGATCATCATCGCGCTCGTGAGCAGGTCGGCCCCGGCGAAGACCACGAGGGTCAGGGCGACGCCGAACACGACGCCGGCGACCAGCTTGGCGAGGCCATCGCCCGCTGCCAGGAGGGGTCCGGCGGTGGCGACCATGAGGACGACGCCGATTCCGATGTAGGCGCCGGCCAGCATGCCGGAAACGGCGAAACGCCCGGGGGAGAGGACGCCGTCCGCCTTATGGACGGCCGCGTCGGCCTGCGCCTGAAGGGTCTCGGGAATCGTGAGCACGAAGAAATCGTACTCTGTGGTCAGACCACAACACAAGCAGGGCGCCGCGCCGGAGGATCCGCCCGCCCGCCGGCGGAGGAATCAGTGCGCGGCGTCGTACGCCTCGAGGAGGGACTTCGCCACTCGTCCGCGCGTGCTCACGGTGTGGCCGTTGGAGCGCGCCCAGGCGCGGACGGCCTCCAGATCGCGCGTGTGCGCTGCGGGAGCGGCACGCCGCGCCGGCGCCGCGCCGAACGAGCGCACCCGTCGGGCCTTGTCGATGTAGGGGGCGAGGAAGTCATCCAGCTTCGTCGCATTCTGCCTCGACAGATCGATTTCGTACGCCTGCCCGCCGTAGCTGAATTGAATGCTGACGGAGTCCTCTTCGGGAATCTCCTCGCCGGTGAGATCGTCGACCACGATATACGTCTTGATTTCTCTGCGTGCCATGGCCGAGAGATTACCGCACCTTTTCCTGTTTTTCGACAGGGTTGTTTCTTTTCTGCTGCAACGGTAAAGGGCGGGGTTTCTTTTCTCTTGCCGCCCGTCCTCGGCATTCCGCGCGACGGCGCGGGAGCGCTGTGGATAGTCTCGGCGCGCCGGCCCTCGTCGATGTGAGGATGCCGCCATGACCCCCTCCGCATCCGCCCCCACGTCCGTCGCGCCGGAGGGAACGATCTCGGCGGCGTCGACGATGGTGCTGCGCGCGATCGCCGACCGGGTGCGCGACCGCCTGCGCGATGAGCAGGCCGACCCGCTGCGGCATCCCGATCGCGCCGCGCAGCTGGCGACCGCGGAGGTGAGACACCACAATGACTACGCCCTCGCACGGGGACTGGAGTTCGTCGACGACGAGGACGCGGCGGTGCGCGAGGTGCTCGCGCGCGTCACCGGCTACGGTCCATTGCAGGTGCTCCTGGATGATCCGCAGGTCGAGGAGATCTGGATCAACGGCCCGGGCGCCGTCTTCGCGGCCCGAGCGGGGCGAAGCGAGCGCGTGGCGATGCGACTGACCGACGAGGCGGTGCGCGATGTGGTCGAGAAGATGCTGCACGCCACCGGGCGCCGAGTCGATCTCAGCCAGCCGTTCGTCGACGCCTCGCTCCCGGACGGGAGTCGACTGCACGTCGTGATTCCGGATATCACACGCGCGCATTTCGCCGTGAACATCCGCAAATTCCTGCCGGCTCGGCGCTCCCTCGACGATCTCGTCCGCGCCGGATCGCTTCCGCTCGACGTAGCCGACCTGTTGCGCGACGCGATGACCGGCGGTCGCAACGTGCTCGTCTCCGGTGCCACGCACGCAGGAAAGACGACGCTACTCGCCGCGCTCATCGGCGCGTGCGCGCCTGAGCAGCGGATCATCACCGTGGAGGAGACCTTCGAGCTCGCCGTGACGGCTCCCGACATCGTCGCGTTGCAGGGGCGCCAGCCGAGTCTGGAGGGCACCGGCTCCGTGAGCCTGCGGCGGCTGGTCAAGGAGGCGCTGCGCATGCGCCCCGATCGCCTCATCGTCGGCGAGGTCCGCGATGCCGAAGCCCTCGATCTCCTGCTCGCCCTGCACACGGGCGTGCCCGGAGCCGCGACGATCCACGCCAACTCGGCGGCCGACGCCCTCGCACGCCTGGCGACGCTGCCCCTGCTGGCCGGGCGCAACATCGATGCCGCGTTCGTCCAGCCCGCGATCGCGACGGGTGTTGACCTCGTCGTGCACTGTCGCCGGGCGCCCGACGGCGAACGGTTCGTCGAAGAGATCATCGAGACGACCGGAGCGGTCTCGGCGGGGGTCGTGGAGACGCACGTGCTCTACCGCGGGGCGCGCGCGTGACCATCTTCTGGGGTGCGCTCCTGGCGGCGGGCCTGCTGCTCGCGCTGTCGCCCTGGCTGTGGCCGCTGACCGCCCGTGCGGAGCGCGCCGGCTCCGAGGGGCCGATCGCCCGGCTGCTGCAGGAAGCGGGCTTCGCGCACGCCTCGGTGGGCCGTCCCGTGCTCATCGGCGCCGTCCTCGCCGCCGTCGGCGCGTCGCTCGCGTGGGTGATCACGGGGCTGGGCGCCGTGGCTCTCGTCGCCGCAGTCGCCGCCGGCGCGGCGCCGTTCTCCTGGTTGCGGGCGCGGGTGCGACGACTGCGGCGCTCACGTCGCGCGCTCTGGTCGGACGTCTGCGACCTGCTGATCTCCTCGGCGCGCGCCGGCACGTCGCTGCCGGATGCCGTGTCCGCCCTCGCCGTGAACGGACCCCCGCCGCTGCGACCGGCGTTCGAGCGGTTCCGCGCCGACATGGCGGCATCGGGACACTTCGATTCCAGCGCCCGGCGGTTGAAAGCGGCACTGGGCGATCCCGTCGCCGATCGCATCATCGAGACGCTGCGGATGGCACGGCGAGTGGGAGGCACGGAGCTCACCGGCGTGCTGCGCGCACTCTCGGCATCCGTGCGTGCCGACGCGACGCTCCGCGCCGAGGTCGAGGCGCGTCAGTCGTGGGTGCGCGGCGCGGCCGTCGTCGGTGTCGTCGCGCCGTGGATCGTGCTCGGCCTGCTCGCCCTGCGGCCCGAGGGAGCAACCGCCTATGGCAGTGCGGCGGGGGTCGCGGTCGTCATCGGCGGTGCGGTGGTGTCGGTGTGCGCGTACCGGCTCACCCTCCGCATCGGGCGCCTGCCCGAGCCGCGGCGGTGGTTCGCATGAACGTCGTCAGCCTCGCGGCATCCGCGGTGATCCTCGGCGCCGCGCTCGGCACGGGGCTGCTGCTGGCGCTCGGGCGGATGCCCCGGTGGGCGGCCCCGTCGTTGACGAGGCGTGTCGCGCCCTATCTCCGCGACATCGCCGATCCGCGGGGTCTCACGCCGCTTCCCTCCACCACCGTCACCTCTCCCTGGCGGCTCACCCGCGACCGCCTCGCCTCGACCTGGGTGGGCGTGGGGGGAGCAGGCACCGTCGCCCGCCGCCTGCGACAGGCCGGATGGGCGCAGGACGTCGTCGCCTTCCGTGCGACTCAGCTCGGTTGGGCCGTCGGTGGCCTCGCGATCGGCGCCGTCGTCGTGGTGATGCTGTCGGTCGTGGGACGCGGCGCGCCGGCTCTCGCCCTGGTGCCGCCGCTGCTGGCCGCCGCGGGCATCGTCGGATGCGACAACCGCCTCAGCCGGGCGGCGCGCGCGCGGATCACGCGTGTCGAGGAGGAGCTGCCGACGGTGCTGGAGTTCCTGGCCCTGTGTCTGGCCGCCGGTGAGGGCCTGCGCGATGCCCTGCGGCGCGTCGGCGAGGTGGGGTCGGGCGTGCTCACGGCCGAACTGCGCGGGGCGGTGCTTGCCAGCGGCACCGGGTCGAGCCTGCCCGACGCGCTGCTGGCGATATCAAAAGGACTCGACGTGCCCGCGCTCTCGCGCGCGGTCGAGCACCTGGTCGCCGCGATGGACCGCGGGGCCCCGCTCGCGCACGTCCTCCAGGAGCAGGCCGTCGACGCGCGAGAGGACGCCAAACGGGGGCTGCTGGAGATGGCCGGCCGCAAGGAGATCCTCATGCTCCTGCCGCTCGTGTTCCTGATCCTGCCGCTGTCGGTGGTGTTCGCGATCTTCCCGGGCATCGTGATGCTGCGCCTCGGCGTCGGCTGACCGCGCGCGGGGGAGCTGTGGATAATTTCCGCGCCGACCCGTGCATCTCGCGACACTCGAGGCATGGCCGGTTCACAGCGATCCTCTGTCCGCGATCTCGCCGAGGACGAGACGGGAGACGTTCCCGGCTGGGTGCTGGTCACGCTGATGACCGCCGGCTTGGTGGTCGCGATCTGGACGCTCGCCGGGCCCGCGCTGGCCGACCTGTTCGAGCAGGCGCTCAGCCGCGTCTCCGGATTCTGATCGGAGCGCGCGATGCACGCGTTGCGCGATGACGAGCGCGGCTCCAGCACCGTGGAGTTCGTTCTCGTCGGAACGCTCCTGACGCTCCTCACCCTCGGTGTGCTCCAGCTCGCGCTCGCCGTCTACGTCCGCAACGTCGTCCACGACGCCGCGGTGGAGGGCGCCTACTTCGGTGCGCTCGCCGACACGGATGCCGCGGCCGGCGCGACCCGCACCGCACAGCTGATCGAGACCGCCGTCGGCGCCGGCATCGGCGCGGAGGTCACCGCCGCCGACACGGAATCGGCCCGCGGCCCGGAGGTCGAGGTGCGCGTCGTCGCGACACTGCCGCTGGTCGGCTTCCTCGGCGTTCCCGCGGGATGGGAGGTGACGGCTCGTGCCCCGCGCGAGAGCTTCGACTGATCCCGCGCGCCGCAGCCGGCGTGTGCTGACCGACGAGGGCGGCTCGGCATCCCTGGAGTTCATCACGGTCGGGCTCATCCTGCTCGTTCCCCTCGTCTACCTCATCGTCGCCCTCGGAACCATCCAGTCGCAGGCGCTCGGCGTCGAGACCGCGTCCCGGCAGCTCGCACGCACGATCGCATCGGCGCCCGATGCCGCGACTGCCGAGCTTCGTGCCCAGCGCGTGCGGGAGGCGATCGCCGCCGAGTACGGCATCGATCCGTCGCGCATCGACGTGCAGGTGCGGTGCTCGACGCCCGGTCCGTGCCCGGCGGCGGGGGCGGTGGTGTCGGTGACCGTTGCCACGGAGGTGGCGCTCCCACTCGTGCCGCCCGTGTTCGGTCTCGACCAGGTGTCCCGCGTGCCGGTCACGGCGACGGGGGTCCAGAAGGTCTCGCGTTATGGGGCGCAACCGTGAGAGCGCTCGCTGCGGCCTGCCGCGACGACGAGGGCGGCAGCGTCCTGGTGCTCGCGCTCGGCTACGCCGTGATCGCGATCGTCCTCGTGCTCGTCTGCGTCGACGCGAGCAGCCTCTACCTCGCCCAGAAGCGCCTGGATGCCGCGGCGGACGCGGCCGCTCTCGCCGGTGCCGACGGCTTCACGCTGTCGACCGACGGGGGCGTGCCCGCCGCGCGCCTGACCGACGCCGGCGTGTACGCGCAGGCCGCCGACCTGCTCGCCGCCGTGGGGACGGCGGAGCTGGTCGCAGCATCCGCGCCGGACGGCGTCTCGGCCCGGGTCACCGTGGCCACCACCTGGCATCCACCGGTGCTCACGCTGTTCGTGCCGGACGGATGGCCGCTGCAGGCCACCGCGACGAGCCGCACGGCTCTCAGATAGCGGAGGCGCCCTCCGCGGCGGGCCGGCGGCGCGGCCATGCGGCCCATCCTGACGGCAGCTCATCGAGAATGCGCTCCGCCGCGGTGAGACGGTCCGGAGGGAGGGCGATCGCGCTCGAAGAGCCCCCGGACGACCCGGTCGGGTATCGCAGCCGGTACCACGCCGTCGGTTCGCCGCTCCGGTGATCGACGCTTTCGCCGTAGTCGCCGGAGACGACGGCGAAGACGTGCTCTTCCAGGTCGTCGGCCTCGCTCTGCCAGGTCGTGTCGCAGGCGTCGCACCCGCACTGAGGGAAGGGGAAGTCGTGCAGCACACCCGCGTGGAGCAACAGTCCGGGGAAGGCGGTGAAGACGAACGTCAGCGGAGCGGAGGCCGGATCCCGCGGACTCATCCGCACGGCGCGCGGCACCTCCCAGCTCGGGGGAGCCAGGAGGTCTGCGACGACGCCGTCGCTCTCCTCGATCTCGACGTCGTACGTGTCGCGCAGATGCTCGATGAGTGCCGCCGCGACCGCGTGCAGCGGCGCGTACCGCTCCGGGTGCGCGGTGAACGAGTACGCCTCGTCCGGAGGTGAATCCTCCCACCGCCGGCCGTACTCGATGACCTCGCCGTCCGCGTCGACGAACACCTGCGGCTCGATCGACGGGCGGACGTAGGCGCTCATGCCGTCATCCTGCCGCAGGCCGCCGCGGGGCGCACTCACCGTTCGCGCGGCACGAACCGGGGCACCCAGCGGATGAAGCCCGCCGCGCCCGCCAGCCCGATCGCACCGATCACGCCGGTGGCCACCGACAGCGACACCGCCGCCGCCACGGCCGACACGAGCAGCGGGGCGATCGCGCCGCCGGCATCCGTGAGGGTGCGCCACGATCCGAGGAACGCCGCCGGATCGTCCTGCGGGGCGACGTCGGCGCCGAGGGTCAGCAGGATGCCGCTCGACAATCCGTTGCCCACGCCGAGCACCGCGGCGAACAATGCGAACCACATCGCCGCCTGCGACAGGTCGTGCGTGAAGGCCAGAGCGAGGAAGCCCGAGCCCATCAGCACCATCGCGGGAAGCGCCGCCCACAGTCGGCCGAAGCGGTCCATCACCTGCCCGCTCGCGTAGAAGAGCGCGAAGTCGATCGCGCCCGAGATGCCGACCACGAGCGCGATCGTCTGGGCGTCGAGCCCGATCGACACGCCCCACAGCGGCAGCACCACCTGACGCGCCGAGCGCACCGCCGACAGCGACGCGGCCGCCAGCCCCAGCCGCGACAGCACGCCCCGATAGCGCCACATCGTGCGGAACACCCCGACACGCTCGGGGACGGGGATCGATCCGGTCACGGGCTCGCCGGTGTCCTCCGCGAGCCGGGAGTCGCCGGTCGTGGTCGTCCGGGGCAGCGGCGCGGCATCCTCGGGGTCGGGCCCGAAGACGAGCAGAGCGATCGTGGCGACGAGGCACGCGCCGAAGAACCACACCGTCGAGTGCTCGTCCTGGAAGATCGCGATGAGCGCGGCGGCGATGAAGGGCCCCACGAACATGCCGAGCCGGAACGTGCCTCCCAGCAGCGACAACGCCCGAGCGCGGTACGCCAGGGGCACCCGCGTCGTCATGAACGAATGGCGCGCGAGGCCGAACGCGGCCGCGCAGAAGCCGATGAGGAACACGGCGGCGGCCAGCACCGGCAGGCTCGGGGCGAACAGCATCCCCGTCACGCCGCCGATCGCGAGCACGCCGCCGATGATCATCGTCAGCCGCTCGCCGATGCGGCCCACCGCCCAGCCGGCCGGGATGTTGCCGCACAGCTGGCCGACGACGAGAGCGGATGCCACGAGTGCGGCCGTCGGCACGTCGGCGCCGAGCTGCGCCGCGATCACCGGGAACAGCGGCACCACCGCGCCCTCGCCGAGCGCGAAGAGCACGGTCGGACCGTAGATCATCGGGGCGAGACGCCAGAGCATCGGCCCCATGCCGGGCGCGGACGCGGGGTCGGGCATGCGGGAGCTCACCCGATCCACGTTAGTCTGGAGTGTCATGCTTGATTTCGATCCTTCCGCCGACATCCAGGCGCTGCGTTCCACCTTCTCCGACATCCAGGCGGTGGTCGACGTCGAGGGGCTGCGCGCGGAGATCGCGCGACTGTCGGAGGAAGCCGGCGCCCCCGACCTCTGGGACGACGTCGAGAAGGCGCAGAAGGTCACCAGTGCGCTCAGCCACCGCCAGGCCGACCTCAAGCGCGTCGCCGATGTCGAGCAGCGCCTCGACGACCTCGACGTGCTGGTCGAGCTCGCCCACGAGATGGACGACGAGGACACCGCCGAAGAGGCGCGCCGCGAGATCGCCGCGCTCCAGGACGTCATCGGCCAGCTCGAGGTGCAGACGCTCCTGGACGGCGAGTACGACGACCGTCCCGCGGTCGTGACGATCCGCTCGGGCGCGGGCGGCGACGACGCCACGGACTTCGCCGAGATGCTGCTGCGCATGTACCTGCGCTGGGCCGAGCGGCACAAGTACTCCGTGAAGGTGATGGACACCTCCTACGCCGAGGGCGCGGGCATCAAGTCGGCGACCTTCGAGGTCGACGCGCCCTACGCGTACGGCACCCTCTCGGTCGAGGCGGGAACGCACCGTCTCGCCCGTATCAGCCCGTTCGGCGGCGCCGACAAGCGCCAGACGTCCTTCGCCGCGGTCGAGGTCATCCCCGCGCTCGAAGAGGCCGTCGAGGTCGAGGTGCCCGAGAACGACATCCGCGTCGACGTGTTCCGCTCGTCCGGCCCCGGCGGACAGTCGGTCAACACCACCGACTCGGCCGTGCGCATCACCCACCTTCCGACCGGCCTCGTCGTCTCGATGCAGAACGAGAAGAGCCAGATCCAGAACCGTGCGGCCGCCATGCGGGTGCTCCAGACCCGTCTGCTCCTCCTCAAGCGCGAGGAGGAGGCAGCCAAGAAGAAGGAGCTCGCCGGCACGATCACGGCGAGCTGGGGCGACCAGATGCGCTCCTACTTCCTCTACGGTCAGCAGCTCGTCAAAGACCTCCGCACCGGCTACGAGGTCGGAAACCCCGCCGTCGTCTTCGACGGCGACCTCGACGGTCTCATCGCCGCCGGCATCCGGTGGCGCAAGCGCAAGGACGCCGACGACTGATCAGCTCCGCGATCACCCGCGGCGTGCAGTCGACACGCGGCGAGTGTCGCACCCGGCATCCGACGGGCGTCGACGTAGGCTCGTCGAGTCATGATCCGGTTCGAGCACGTCACCAAGAAATACCGAGGGACCAGCAAGCCGGCGCTGAGCGACGTCGACTTCGAGGTGCAGCGCGGGGAGTTCGTCTTCCTCGTGGGCGCGTCCGGCTCGGGGAAGTCGTCCTGTCTGCGTCTGATCCTGCGGGAGGACGGCCCGAGCGAGGGCCGCGTCGTCGTGCTCGGTCGCGACCTGAAGACGCTGTCCACGCGCAAGGTCCCCTATTTCCGCCGACACATCGGCTCGGTCTTCCAGGACTTCCGGCTGCTGCCCAACAAGACCGTCTTCCAGAACGTCGCCTTCACGCTGCAGGTCATCGGATCGTCGCGAGGGTTCATCCAGCAGGCGGTGCCCGAGGCGCTCGCCCTCGTGGGCCTCGACGGCAAGGAGAAGCGACTGCCGCACGAGCTCTCCGGCGGTGAGCAGCAGCGCGTCGCGATCGCGCGGGCGATCGTGAACCGCCCGCAGATCCTCCTGGCCGACGAGCCCACCGGCAACCTGGATCCCGCGACCTCCATCGGGATCATGCAGTTGCTCGCACGCATCAACGCCGGCGGCACCACGGTGGTGATGGCGACCCACGAAGCGGGCTTCGTCGATCAGATGAAGCGGCGCGTCATCGAGCTGCGCGGCGGCGTGATGATGCGCGACGACCGTCACGGCGGCTACGGCGACACGTCGTCGCTGCCGTCGCTCACCCCGCAGGCGGAGAAGGGTGCCGCCGCGACCGCGGCGTTCAGCGCCGTGCTCGAGCTGCAGCGCGAGATCGCGCAGGCGCCCGTCGAGCCCGTTCCCGCCCCGCCGACGGTGGATGCCGCGGCATCCGTCCCCGCCGAGCGCACCCCGCCCGTGCAGCGGCCCGCGGCCGACGCCGCCGAGCCGGCCCCCACGACGAGACCGATCGCGATCAACGCCCCGGACGTCGACCTCGGCCAGCTCGGCCTCGGTGACATCGACCTCGGCAGGCTCGGCGTGGCCGATCGCCTCCGCCGCGAGACCGACGAGAACGACGAAGTGGGACCGACCTCATGAGGATGCAGCTGATTCTCGCGGAGGCGCTCACGGGGCTCCGCCGCAACGCGTCGATGGTCATCTCCGTCGTGCTCGTCACGTTCGTCTCGCTGACGTTCGTGGGTGCGGCGATGCTGATGCAGATGCAGATCGGCAAGATGCGCGACTACTGGGTCGATCGCGCGCAGGTGTCGATCCTGATGTGCCGCGACGACTCCACCGCGACGACCTGCGCAGACGGCGCGGCGACCCAGGAGCAGATCGATCAGGTCTCCGAACGGCTGTCGAGCTCGGCTCTCGGCGGCGTGGTCCGCGACGTGCGCTACGAGTCCGCCGACGAGGCCTACCAGAACCTCATCGACCTCTACGGCGACGAGTACAAGGACTACGTCACCCCCGCGCAGCTCGGCGAGACCTACTGGGTCGGGCTGGTCGATCCCGGGAAGGCGGATGTCATCACCGAGGCCTTCCAGGGCATGGACGGCGTCGAGGGCGTCAAGAACCAGATGCAGTACCTCGAACCGCTCTTCTCGGCGCTGACGATCGCGACCTACATCGCGGTCGGCATCGCCGTGCTCATGCTGATCGCCGCGGTCCTGCTCATCGCCACCACGATCCGCCTGTCCGCCTATGCGCGACGGCGGGAGGTGGGGATCATGAGACTCGTTGGCGCCTCGAACAGATTCATCCAGACGCCGTTCATCCTCGAGGGCGTCTTCGCGGCCTTCATCGGGTCGGTGATGGCGGGGGCGGCGATCGTCGTCGGCGTGCACTTCGGTGTGGGGGAGTACCTCAAGGGACGCGTGACCTTCATCACCAACTGGGTGAACATGGGGGATGCCGCGATCGTCATCCCTCTGATCATCGTCATCGGCCTGGTCCTCGCGGCACTGTCCGCGGGCTTCGCGATCCGCCGGTGGCTGCGGGCGTGAGATAGACTGACGGGCTGCCGTGTCCGCGGCATCCCGTCGCATTCGGCGGACCACACGACGAAGGATCAGCCATGCCCAGGGAACGCGGGGAGAAGGTCATCGCGACCAACCGTCGCGCGCACCACGACTACACCATCGAGAAGACGTACGAGGCGGGCCTCGTGCTGACCGGGACCGAGGTGAAGTCGCTGCGTCAGGGGCGGGCCAATCTGACCGACGGATACGCGTACATCGACGGCGGGCAGGCGTTCCTCGACGCGGTCCACATCCCCGAGTATTCGCAGGGTCACTGGACCAACCACGCTTCGAAGCGCACGCGGAAGCTCCTCCTGCACAAGGAGGAGATCGTCAAGCTGTCACACGCCGTCAGCGCGGGCGGGTACACGCTCGTCCCCCTGAAGCTGTACTTCTCCGACGGCCGTGCGAAGGTCGAGATCGCGGTGGCGAAGGGCAAGCGCGAGTACGAGAAGCGCCAGACCATCCGCGAGCGTGAGGACAAGCGCGAAGCCGAGCGGGCGATGCGCAGCCGCAACCTCCGCGGCGAATAGTCGCGGACGGCCGGGCGTTTCGAATCGGCGCTCGGCGCCTTGCTCGACGACCGAGGGCGCGCCCGTTACCGGGCGGTGAAGCGGGCCTCCACCCCGGCGGAGACGACGATCTCCTCGGGGCGGAGCACGACGGCCGCACCGGCGGAGTCGAACGCGGCGGCCTTCGCCATCATCCGCGGGGCCGCGGGCGCGGTCGCCGATCCGAGCAGTCCGAGGTCGGCGATCTCGACCGGGGCGACCTCGTGGCGCCCGATGGCCGCTGCGTAGGCGGCGGCGCGGTCGACGGCGACGGCCACGGCATCCGTCGCGACCTCGCGCTCCAGGCGGGCCCGCGTCGCCGGGGTCAGCTGCCACTCGATCGCGCCCACCTGCAGGCCATCGGTCAGGGCGATGTCGTTCAGCCAGTCCGACAGATCGGTGGGGTCGACGAAGGTCGCCGTGAACTCGACGGCGGCGTGGTGCACGAGATCGAGCTGGCGTCCCTCGTTGTTCCACGGACGATCGGCCCACACCGACAGGCGCTGGCTCGACCACTCCGCGACCGCCCCCGTCGCGGCACGTGCCGCCAGTTCGCCTCGAAGCGGCTCGGCGAGTGCCGAGACGCGCTCGATGACGGCGGTGCGTTCCGGGCCGTCGGCGGTCGCGGTCACGTGCGCGACCGCCCGCTCCGGAAGCACACGGGCATGGCTCTCGCCGCGGACGGTGATCGTGACATCGGTCATGGGGTAAACTGTAATGCTCGGGTGCCTTCGGCATCCGGTGACAACTCCACAGCGTGACAGTGGCTCATTCGCCGCAAGGCACACGGGGCTGATCGGTTTCGACAGCGTCTGTGAATCTGCGAGAAGCGGGCCGAGGATGCAGGGTTATCTCGTAAACGATCTCTGCAAAACTACAAGTGCCGAATCCAAGCGCACTGACTTCGCCCTCGCTGCCTAAGCGAGCCCGATAGTCCGTCAGACCGTGTGTGACCCCGCCACGGACCCTGGCGTCATCTAGGGGTCTTGCTGTGTGACGGCGCCTGGACGTCACGCGGGACTCTTCCCAGGCTGGGCTCGTCGACTTAGGTGTCTGTGACAAAGGTCGGAGCCGAGCAGAACGTCTGCACAGACTGCGCCCGGAGAAGACGCAGTATCTCAGCGTTGGACGGGGGTTCGATTCCCCCCAGCTCCACGACGTCACTGTCACCGGCGAAGGCCCCGGCATCCGTTTCGATGGATGCCGGGGCCTTCGTCGTGGGAGAGCCGGGTGGCCGCGTCGTCAGCCGGCGGTGGCGGGGATGAGCAGCAGGTTCTGCTTCGTGTCGGAGACGGCGACCCAGCCGTCGCCGAACTGATACGTCATGCCGTAGCCGTCGGCATCCGTCGTGAGCGCACGAGCGGAGTCCTGCGTGATGTAGAAGCCGTCGTCGGAGGGCTCGCGGCGCCACCCCTCCTGCACGAGCTGCTCCGCGATCGTCTCCGCCTCGTCCGCGGTGATCGCCGACCAGCCGAACTCGATCAGGTTCCCCGACGCCACCGAGTAGTTCGCCCAGGTGCAGATGAGACCGCCGTCCAGCGCCGAGCTGGGCGGCTGGGTCTCGAACGTGAACGGGGTCTGCTTGAACGTCCATCCCTTGCTCTTGAACTCGGCGAGCGTGTCGGGGTCGATCATGCCCTCGCAGCTGTCGGTCGACCCGGAGGACGCCGAGGCGTCCGGCGTCGGCTCTGGAAGGGCCCCGGTAGGGGTGGGCGAGACCGCATTGCCGGTCGTCGTGGGATCGGCGGCGGACGGCGCGGCGGACGCGCACCCCGTGAGCACCAGCGCCGTGGCGAGGGCCAGAGCCGGAAGGGCGAGGGGCGCGAAGCGAGAACGTGTCATCGGTGGGGGGTCCGATCGGATCAGCGGGCGGCGGGGGAGGCGCCGAGGAGGGTGAGGAAGTCGTCGTGCAGGCGCCCATTGGTCGCCAGGGACGAGCGCGACGCGATCGAGTCGGCGCCGTCGATGTCGGTGAAGCGGCCGCCGGCCTCGTGCACGATCGGCACGAGTGCGGCGATGTCGTACTCCTTCACGCCGAACTCGGCGACGAACTCGAGGCGACCCTCGGCGAGCAGCATGTAGGGCCACGTGTCTCCGTAGCCGCGGTCGCGCCAGACGGCACGGCTGAGGCGCAGCAGGTCGTCGGTTCGGCCGACCTCGTCCCACTGGGCGATGGACTGGAAGCTCACGCTCGCATCCGCGACGCTCGCCACGCTCGAGACCCCGAGTCGGCGGCTACCGCCGTCGGGGGTGTTCGTCCACGCGCCGTGTCCGGATGCCGCCCACCAGCGCCGGCCGAGTGCCGGCTGGCTCGCGACGCCGACGCGCGGCACGCCGTCGATCGCGAGCGCGATGAGGGTCGTCCACATCGGGATGCCCTTGAGATAGTTGGCCGTGCCGTCGATCGGGTCGATGATCCACTGCCGCGTCTCGTCGCCCGAGGTGCCGTACTCCTCGCCCAGGATGCCGTCATCCGGCCGCTGCGTCGACAGCAGGTCGCGCAGGGCCCGTTCGGTGGCGAGATCCGCCTCTGTCACGTGCGACGCGTCGGCCTTGAGCTGGATGTCGAGATCGGCGGCGTCGAAGCGCGCCATGGTCACGGCATCCGCCGCGTCGGCGAGTCGCAGCGCGAGCTGCAGGTCGTCGGTGAGGTCACCGTCGAAGGGCGTGCTCCAGGGAGACGCGGTGGCGGGGGAGGTCACACACTCAAGGATACGCGCCGCGGTCGCCTCGATTCGCGGTGAGCCTTTCGGGATGGTAACGTTGTCCCTCGGTTCGCCAGTGATCTTCTCGAGGATCCGGCGGCCGAACGGAACGCACCTCTAGCTCAATCGGCAGAGCAACTGACTCTTAATCAGTGGGTTCTGGGTTCGAGTCCCAGGGGGTGCACCACCGAGACAGTCCCTCGATCGCAAGGTCGGGGGACTGTCTGCGTTGTGACGCCGACGACGGTCGCGACTTACTGACGGCGTCGCGCATCACGGCGCTGCGAACCGCGTCGATACTCTCGAACGCATGGGCTTCTCGCCTCTCGGCCTCGTGCTCAGCATCGCTCTGTTCGCGCCCAGCCTCGTGCTCGTGCGGTTTCCCCCGCGCCCGGCGCCGACGAGCGTCGGGGTCCCGCGCGGCGTGGTCGCGCTGGAGCGTGTGGGGCAGGTGCTCTGCGTGACGGTGCCGGTCATCACCGTCGGCGGGGATGTGCGCTGGTGGTGGGCCCTGCCGGTGTCGCTGCTGGTCGTCGCCTACGGGGCGCTGTGGATCCGCTTCGTCGCCGGCGGGTGCGGGCTGGATCTCCTCTTCGGCCCCGTGTGGGGGGTTCCCGTGCCGATGGCCGTGCTTCCCGTCGCCGCGTTCCTCGCCGGTTCCGCGTGGCTCGCCAATCCGTGGATGGCGGTCGCCGCCGTCGTGCTCGCGGCGGGGCACCTCCCGAGCTCGCTGTTCACGGCGCGGTCGCTGTGAGGCGGATGCGTCGGCCCGACGAGGCCGATCAGCGCCGACGCATCCGCCACCCGCTTACGCGGCGTCGCCGACGAGCACCGCGGCGGCCTCCTCCGCGGCATCCGCGTCGTGGGCGTCGATGCGGGCCAGCGCCCGCCGGCCGATCAGGATGGTCGCCGCGGAGATCAGCACCGAGACGGCGGCGAACACGAACGGCACCGAGGCGTTGAACGCGTGCCACAGGGCGGCGGCGATCGGGGGAGCGGCGGCTCCGCCGAGGAAGCGCACGGCGGAGTACGCCGACGATGCCACCGAGCGCGGCAGGTCGGTCGCCTCCATCACCGACTCGGTGAGGATCGTGTTCATCAGACCCAGCAGCAGACCGCCGACGATGATGCAGGTCACCAGCCCCGCGGGGGAGGTGACGACGACGGCGGCGACGAGCAGATCGATCGCCAGCAGCGGCAGCACCACCAGCATGGCCGTGCTGCGGGACAGGCGACGCAGCAGGATCGGAGCCACCCACACGCTCGTCACGGCGAGCGCCACTCCCCAGCCGAAGAAGGTCAGACCGATGCCCATCGCGCCGAATCCCAGCGGGAACGGCGAGAAGGCCAGCAGCACGAAGAACCCGATGTTGTAGAACAGCGCCGCGATCGCGAGCACCGCGAGCGCGGGCTGGCGCAGCGCCTGGAACGGCGCCGACAGCTTCACGGGTGTGCGCTTCTCCTCGCCGCCGCGCAGCAGCACGAGCACCGCGATGAAGGCGATCGCCATCAGCGCGACGACACCGAAGAACGGGCCGCGCCAGCTGATCTCACCCAGGATGCCGCCGAGCAGCGGTCCGATCGCGATGCCCAGACCGAGCGCCGCCTCGTACAGGATGATCGCCGCGGCACTGCCGCCCGAGGCTGCGCCGACGATCGTGGCGAGAGCGGTCGAGATGAACAGGGCGTTGCCCAGACCCCATCCGGCGCGGAAGCCGATGACGGCGTCGACGCTGCCGGCCAGGGCGCACAGCAGGGCGAACACGACGATGAGGCCGAGGCCGATCAGCAGGGTCGCCTTCGTGCCGATGCGCGAAGAGATCCAGCTCGTGACGAGCATCGCCAGGCCGGTGACCACCAGGTAGCTCGTGAACAGCAGCTCGGTCTCGACGGGGCTCGCCTGCAGCGATTCGGCGATGGCGGGAAGGATCGGGTCGACCAGACCGATGCCCATGAAGGCGATCACGCACGCGAACGCGACGGCCCACACCTGCGCGGGCTGACGCCAGATGTTGACGCGGGAGGATGCGGGGGAGGCGCTCATCGGGCGACCTCCGCGACTCGCGTGCGGGCATCGACGATGTCGGCGGCGCGACGGATCGTCGCCCACTCCTGCTCGTCCAGGTCGGCGAAACGCGGCGCGAGGGCGGCGCTCAGCACCCGCAGCCACTCGTCGAGGGCGCTCATCCCGGCATCCGTCGCCGACACGAGAGTGGCGCGCGAGTCGCCCGGGTCTGTGGTGCGCTCGACGAGCCCGGCCTCGGCCATCTGCGTGACCAGCCGCGTCATGCCGGGCTGGGTGACGCGACTGAGCGTCGCGAGATCGCCGATGCGGAGGGGGCCGTTGTCGCGGAGCAGGACGAGCGTCCGCCACTGGGCGGCGGGGGCTTCGGTGCGGGTCTCGAGCGACGCGACGCGGGTGAGCGCGTGCGCGCCGACGAGCAGGCGCAGGATGTCGTCGGTGTGTTGCATACCCACAGTATATACCGCCGGTATGGAAAGGGGTGGGTTACCGGATCGTGACCACCGGCTCGCCCGCGGCGTTTGACATCGGGGAGAGACCTGAACAAGATGGCAGTACCTGAATCAGTTCTCAGGTCTTCCTTCCAATGGTGAAAGGCACGCACATGCGGGTTACGAAGAAGTTGCTCCACGCGAGTTTTGTGGCCGTCGTCGCGACGACGGCCATCGCTCTGTCGGCCTGCGCGCCGCAGGACGGGGCCGCAGGCGGCGGCTCGACCGAGGGCTCCGGCCCGGCCGAGATCACGGTGGGCGTCGTCACCAGCGAGACGGGCCCCCTCGCCAGCTACGGCAAGCAGTACCTCGACGGCTTCAAGGCCGGGCTCGACTATGCGACCGACGGCTCGAACGAGGTCGACGGCACGAAGATCACCATCGACTACCGCGACGACGCGGGCGACCCCGACACCGCCGTCGGCGCGGTCAAGGAACTCATCGGCCAGGGTGTCACCCTCCTCGCCGGCAGCGCCTCGTCGGGCGTCGCCGCCGCGGTGGCGGAGCAGGCCGGTCAGAACAAGGTGCTCTTCATCTCGGGCCCCGCCGCCGCCGATGCGCTCACCGGCGTCAACGCCTACACGTTCCGCAGCGGTCGGCAGTCGGCGCAGGACGTCGCCACGGCCGGCACGTTCCTCGGCGACCTCAACGGCAAGACCGTCACCGTGTTCGCGCAGAACACCGCGTTCGGCAAAGGCAACGAGGCGGCGGTCCAGGCGATCCTCGGGGCGAAGGGCGCGACCGTGAACAGCGTGCTCGTCGCCGAGGACGTCACCGAGTTCACGCCGTTCGCACAGCAGGTGCTCGCCGCGAAGCCCGACCTCGTCTTCGTCGCGTGGGCCGGCGCCACCTCGGGGGCGATGTGGCAAGCGATGAGCCAGCAGGGCGTGCTCGACGCCGTCCCCGTCGTCACGGGCCTCGGCGACTCCGCCACCTTCGGGGCGTACGGCGCGGCATCCGAGAAGATCAAGTTCCTCAACTACTACTTCCCGGGTGCGCCCGACAACGAGGTCAACACCGCCATGGTCGACGCGGTGACCACGGCCGGGGGCACTCCCGACCTGTTCACCCCCGACGGCTTCAACGCGGCCCTGATGGTCGTGCAGGCGGTCAAGGAGGGCAAGGGTGACGTCGAGGCGATGGTCAAGAGCCTCGAGGGCTTCACCTTCCAGGGCCCCAAGGGCTCGCTGACCGTGCGTGCCGGCGATCACGCGCTGATCCAGGACATGTACCAGGTCAAGCTCGTCGCGTCCGGCGGGAGCTTCGCTCCCGAACTGGTCGACACCGTCCCCGCGGACGAGGTCGCACCGGCCGAGAAGTGACCGGAACGAAGCGAGGCGCACCCGCATGAGCACCCCCGTCCCGTCCGCGCTGTCGATCGAAGGCCTCGGCCTGCAGATCGGCGGAGCCACCATCCTGAAAGACGTCGACCTCGACATCGCGCCCGGCAGCACCGTCGGCGTGATCGGTCCGAACGGCGCCGGCAAGACCACGCTGTTCAACGTGATCTCCGGCGTCATCCGGCCCACCTCCGGTCGCATCCTGATGGATGGCGTCGACATCACCCGCGCGTCGGTTCCGCAGCGCGCGCGGGCGGGACTGGGGCGCACGTTCCAGACCTCGAGCCTGTTCCCACGCCTGAGCGTGCTGGAGAACGTACGCCTGGCCGCGCAGGTCGGTCTCGGCGGCAACTACTCGCTGCTGCGGTTTCCCCGCCGGACGGATGCCGCGACCGCCCTCGCCCTCGAGCAGCTCGTCAAGGTGGGTCTCACCCACAAGCTCGACACCGCCGCCGGCGACATCTCGCACGGCGACAAGCGCAAGCTCGAGATCGCGGTGCTGCTGGCCACCGAGGCGAAGATCGTGCTGCTCGACGAGCCGATGGCGGGTGTCGCGTCGGGCGATGTCGCGGGACTCGTGGACACGATCCGCGCGATGCAGGATGCCACGGGCTGCACGGTGCTGATGGTGGAACACCACATCGACGTGCTCATGGGTTTCGTGCAGAAGGTCGCCGTCATGTATTCCGGGTCGATCATCGCGTTCGACGCGCCCCAGCAGATCATGGAGAACCCCGTGGTGCAGAGCGCCTACCTCGGCCGCACCGGAGAGCCGACGCAGGAGTCGGCCGCATGAGCGCACCGATCCTCACCGTCTCGCACCTGTCGGCATCCATCGCCGGGCAGCAGGTCGTCGAGGACGTGTCCTTCCAGGTCCCGGCGACGGGCATCACCGCCGTCCTGGGCCGCAACGGCGTCGGCAAGACCTCGACGATCCGCGGCATCCTGGGTCTCATCTCGCGTCGCGGCGAGGTGACGCTCGCGGGGGAGCGCATCGACACCCTTCCGACGTATCGCATCGTCCAGCGTGGCGTCGGCTACGTGCCCGAAGACCGGGAGGTGTTCGCCGCTCTCACGGTCGCGGAGAACCTCGCCCTCGCCGAGCGCGACAAGAAGCCACGACGCGAGTTCGTCGCGGAGCTCTTCCCCGACCTCGTCGCCCGCCGCGGCCAGCTCGCCGGCACCCTGTCCGGAGGGCAGCAGCAGATGGTGTCGGTGGCCCGCGCGCTGCTCAACGAGAACCGGATCCTGCTCGTCGATGAGCCGACCAAGGGTCTCGCCCCGAAGATCGTCGGGGAGGTCGCCCAGGCGCTCCAGGAGGCCGCCAAGATCGTCCCGATCCTGCTCGTCGAGCAGAACCTCGACGTCGTCCGCCGCCTCGCCGACGACGCGATCGTCATCGCGGGCGGCCGTGTCGTCCACACCGGAAAGGCCCGCGAGATCCTCGACGACGACGCCCTCACCACCCGCCTCCTCGGCGTCAGCGCGGAGGCCCACGCATGAGCAGCATCGTCCTCATCCTGCTGACCGGTATCGGACTCGGCGCCCTCTACTTCCTGGTCGCGTCGGGGCTCAGCCTCATCTACGGGCTCATGCACGTGCTCAACTTCGCCCACGGCGCGTTCCTCACGCTCAGCGCCTTCATCGGCTGGCAGGTCGCGCAGGCGCTCGGCACCGCCTCGTGGGGCTCGTTCGTCGTCTCGATCCTCGTCGGCGCGCTGGTGGGAGCGGTGTTCGCCACGCTGACCGAGCTGGTGCTCATCCGGCCGCTGTACGAACGCCACATCGAACAGGTGCTCGTCACCGTCGGCCTCTCCTTCGCCGCGGTGGCGCTGTTCGAGGGCATCTGGGGGACGGATGCCGTGAACATCGCCGGCCCTGCCTGGCTCAAGGAGACCACCGAGATCCTCGGCGCCCGCATCCCGAACACCTATTGGGTGCTGATGCTGGCCGCCGCCCTCGTATTGATCGCCCTGGTGCTGTTCCTGAAGAAGACGCGGTACGGCATGATCATCCGCGCGGGTGTCGAGAACCGATCGATGGTCACCGCGCTCGGCATCGACGTGCGCCGGAGCTTCACGCTCGTGTTCGCGATCGGAGGCGCGGCGGCCGGCATCGGCGGCGTGCTCGCGATGCACTACACGACGTTCGTCTCGGCCCACCTCGGCGCGACGCTCCTGATCTTCGCCTTCATCGTCACGGTGATCGGCGGGCTCGGCTCGCTGACGGGGGCGGCGATCGCCTCGGTGCTGGTGGCCGTTCTCCAGCAGTTCGCCAACGTGTACCTCAGCGGCACGGGCGACTTCATCGTCGTCGTGCTGCTGGCCGTCGTGCTCCTCGTGCGACCCACCGGCCTCATGGGGAGGAAAGCATGACCGTCACCACCGGGGTCCCCACCCTCATCCCGGGCCGCCGCGGCGCCGCCCTGCCCTTCGTCGTCGGCGCCGCCCTCGTCGTGGTCATGGCCGTGCTGCCGCTGCTGAACATCTCGATCCCCGGCATCCTCCCCGGTGCCACCTACACACCCGGCACGCTCGCACTGCTGTCGCTGTGCATGGTGTTCGCCGCGCTCGCGCTGTCGTACAACCTGCTGCTGGGGACCTCCGGGATGCTGTCGTTCGGTCATGCGCTGTACTTCGGTGCCGGCGCCTACGGGCTGGGCCTCGCGCTGAAGCTCGTCGGGGTGCCGCTGTGGCCCGGGGTGCTCATCGCGCTCGTGGGCGGTCTCGCCATCGCCGCGTTCACCGGCGCGATCTCGATGCGGGTGTCCGGCATCCCGTTCGCGATGGTGACGCTCGCGTTCGCCCAGGCGGGATCGGTGCTCGTCCGCCGCAATCAGGACGTCACGGGCGGTGAGGAGGGGCTGCGTCTGCCCGTCGACCAGATCCCCGCCTGGCTCGTCGGCGTGTCGAACACCCGCAACCTCTACTGGGTGACCCTCGTCGTGCTGGTGATCGTGTACCTGGTGGTGCTGTGGGTCGATCGGTCGCGGCTCGGCCACCTGGCGCAGGCGACGCGCGAGAACGAGCTGCGCGTGCAGGTGCTCGGCCTGCGCCCCTACGCCGCGAAGCTGCTCGTGTTCGTCGCGGCGGCGCTGTGCGCCTCCCTCGCCGGTATCGCCTACATGCTGCTGCAGTCGGGCACGCAGCCCAGCGCCGTCGGCGCCGATCTGACGATCACCGTGCTCGTGATGGTCGTGCTCGGTGGCGTCGGGTTCCGGTGGGGTGCCATCGTGGGCGGCGTGCTCTACACGATCCTCGACCAGCGGCTCACGGTGCTGGCGCGCGCGGAGTGGATCCGCGACCTTCCCGACGTGCTGCGCATCCCGTTGTCGGAGCCGTTGTTCCTGCTGGGCGTACTGTTCATCCTCGTGGTGATGTTCCTGCCCGGCGGCATCGCCGGCACGATCGATGCGGCGGTGCGCCGTCGTCGCGGCGAGCGCACCCGCTCGCAGCTGCGCCAGATCGACGATGCGGACGACGCCGTCGCCGAGCCCGCGCAGGTGCGCGCGTGAGCGGCGGGAGGGGGCGAGGGTGATGACCGGCGACCTCGACGGCGCGCACACGATCGGCCGCTGGCTCACCGATCGTGCCGGCGGCACGCCCGACCGCACCGCCATCGACGACCGCGGCGTGCGGATCGGCTACGGCGACCTCGAAGCGCGGGCCCGCGAGCTCGCGGCATCCCTCCGTCGCGCGGGCTACGGCCCGGGCGATCGGCTCGCGACGATCACCGGCAACTCGATCGACCACGTCGTGGTGTTCTTCGCGTGCGCGAAGGCGGGCATCGCGATGGTGCCGCTGTCGTGGCGGCTGTCGTCGCGGGAGTTGGGCGAGGCTCTGCTGCATGCGGCCCCGTCGCTCGTGGCGATCGAGGACGAGTACCTCGGCGTGGCGACCGACGCGCTGTCGCGCGTGGCCGCGCCGCCACCGACGGCACTGCTCGGCACGACCGGCATCGAGGCGGCCGTCCCGCCGCGCGGCGATGCGAGCGCGGCCGCGCCCGCCCGCGCCGTGCGCGACGACGATCCGCTTCTGGTCATCTACACCTCCGGCAGCGAGGCGGCGCCGAAGGGTGTCGTCCTGACCCACGCCAACTGCTTCTGGAACAACCTCGCGCTCGCGGGCGTGGCGCAGCTGACCGCCGACGACGTCGTGCTGGCGGTGCTGCCGCAGTTCCACGTGGCCGCCTGGAACTGTCAGCCGCTGCTGGCCTGGTGGGTCGGCGCGACGGTCGTGCTGGAACGCTCGTTCCAGCCGCGGCGTGTGCTGCAGCTGCTCGCCGAGCGGGGTGTGACGGCCATGATGGGCGTGCCCACCCAGTACCGGCTGCTGATCGACGACCCCGGCTTCGGCGCCCTCGCCCGCGGACGGCTGCGTCAGGCGCTCGTCGGCGGCGCGACGATCCCACCGGCGCTCGCGGCGCGGTGGGCGGATGCCGGTGTGCCGCTCACCCAGGGGTACGGCCTGACCGAGGCGGCTCCCAACGTGCTGTGCCTGCCGGCATCCGAGAGCGGTGTCCATCCCGGAGCGGTCGGGCGGCCCTACCCCCACGTCGACGTGCGGGTCGTCGATCCCGACGCGGGCCTCGAGCTGAGCGGGGAGGCGACCGGCGAGCTGTGGGTGCGGGGGCCGAGCGTGTTCGCGGGCTACCTCCACGACCCCGCGGCGACCGCGCGGGCGATGACGGGGGACTGGCTGCGCACGGGGGACGTGGTGCACCGCGACGCGGACGGGGTCTTCCGCATCGTCGACCGCAGGAAGGACATCTTCATCTCCGGTGGCGAGAACGTCGCCCCCGCCGAGGTGGAGCGCGCCCTCCTCCTGCATCCGGCGATCGCGGATGCCGCGGTCGTGGGAGTGCCCGACGACGTGTGGGGCGAGCGCGGCGTCGCGTTCGTCGTACGGGCGGAGGGCGCGGCGCTCGGCGCCGACGAGGTGCTCGCCCACGCCCGCGCGGAACTGGCGGGTTTCAAAGTCCCCGTGCGCGTCGCGTTCGTCGACGACCTGCCACGGTCCACGATCGAGAAGCTGGCCCGTTCTCGACTGCGCGCTCGGGCCGCCGACCTGGTGAGAGGAAGTGCTCGTGAGCACAGTTGAGCAGTTCGAGCCCGAAGCGGCCTTCTCCGCGGCCGGGAAACCGCTGACCAAGCGCGGCGAGGCCACCCGCCGCAAGCTCCTGGAAGCCGCGGAGGAGGTCTTCGCCCACCTCGGCTACCACGAGGCGTCGATCGTGAAGATCACGGAGCGCGCGGGGATCGGGCTCGGCACCTTCTATCTCTACTTCGACAGCAAGCAGCAGGTCTTCGAGGAGCTGGTCGTCGATCTCAACCGCCGCGTACGCCACGCGATGGCCGAGGCGATGGCCGACACCGACAACCGCATCGACGCGGAGCGCGCGGGCTTCGAGGGGTTCTTCCGCTTCACCGCCGCCCACCCGGCGCTGTACCGGGTGGTGCGCGAGGCGGAGTTCGTCTCGCCCGAGATGCTGCGGCTGCACTACACGCGCATCGTGGAAGGCTACGAGGCCGGTCTGCGCGCCGCGCAGGCATCCGGTGACGTCGACACCGGGCTCGACCCGGAGGTGACCGCCTGGGCTCTCATGGGCGCCGGTGAGCTGATCGGCATGCGCTTCCTGCTCTGGGAGCGCGATGAGGAGGGGCAGCCTCCGGCGGCGATCCCCGACGCCGTCATCGACGGCATGATGCGCTTCATCCGCAACGCGCTCGCGGCACGCGGCGAGAGGGGACAGGACCATGACTGAGCAGGACCTCGCCGGGCGCCGCGCCGTCGTGACCGGCGGCGCGAGCGGCATCGGCCTCGCCTGCGCCGAGGAGTTCGCGCGCCGCGGCGCGCACGTGGTGATCGCCGACTTCAACGGCGACGCCGCGCAGGAGGTGGCGGAGCGCCTCGGCGGAGAGGCGTGGGTCGTCGACCTCTCCGCGACGGCGGCGCTGGACGACCTCTCGCTGGATGCCGACATCCTCGTGAACAACGCGGGTGTGCAGACCGTCGCGCCGATCACCGAGTTCGCGCCCGAGCGCTTCCGGTTCATGCAGCGGCTCATGGTCGAATCGCCCTTCCTGCTGATCCGCGCCGTGCTGCCCGGGATGTACGAGCGGGGATGGGGACGCATCATCAACATCTCCAGCGCGCACGGCCTGCGCGCGAGCGCCTACAAGTCGGCGTACGTGACCGCCAAGCACGCCCTGGAGGGGCTGTCGAAGGTGACGGCGCTGGAGGGCGGCCCCCACGGGGTCACCAGCAACTGCATCAACCCCGCGTATGTGCGCACGCCCTTGGTCGAGAAGCAGATCGCCGACCAGGCGAGCGTGCACGGCATCCCCGAAGAGGAGGTCGTGGAGAAGATCATGCTCACCGAATCGGTCGTCAAACGCCTGATCGAGCCGGCCGAGGTCGCCTCTCTGGCGGGCTGGCTGGCGAGCGATCACGCCGGGATGGTCACCGGCGCCAGCTACACGATGGATGGCGGATGGACGGCACGATGAGCACCCGCACGGCGCGCGCCGTCGATGTCGCCGTCCCCGGCGGTTCGCTGCGGGTCGGTGTGTGGGAGGCCGAGCCGGGCGCCCCGACGATCCTCGCCGTCCACGGGGTCACCTCGTCGCACCTCGCGTGGGAGCTGCTCGCCGAGGCGCTGCCGCACGTGAGGATCGTCGCGCCGGACCTGCGCGGTCGCGGTCGCAGCAACGGCGTGCAGGGACCGGCGGGCATGGCGGCGCACGCCGACGATCTTGCCGCCGTCTGCGCGGCGCTGCAGCTCGTGCCCGACCTGGTGGTCGCGCACTCCATGGGCGCGTTCGTGTCGGTGGTGTTCGCGCACCGGCATCCCGACCTCGTGGCGCGTCTCCTCCTCGTCGACGGGGGACTTCCGCTGGTCGCCCCGGCCGACCTGACGCCGGACGAGCTGGTCGCGGCCATCCTCGGGCCGACGGCCGCGCGGCTCTCGCGCCGCTTCGCTGACGTGGACGACTACCTGGCGTTCTGGCGCGGGCACCCCGCGTTCGCGGCCGACTGGTCGCCCGCCCTCGAGCACTACCTCGCGTACGACCTCGACCGCGAGGCCGACGGCTCGTACCGACCGGCGACGAGCTATGCCACCACCGTCGAGGACACCGTCGACATGAACACCCGCTCGACGGTGCGCGACGCCCTCGAGGCGCTCACGGCGCCGACCACCCTCGTCACCGTGCCGCGGGGGCTGCAGGACGAGGGGCCGGGGCTGTATCCGCCCGCGCACCTCGCCGCACTCCTGCGGACGTATCCGTCGGTGGCGCACGTGGCGTGGCCGGAGTTCAACCACTACACGGTGGTGCTCTCCCACGCCGGTGCCGACCGCCTGGCCGCGCTGGTGGAGGAGCAGCTCGCCGCCGCCGTGCCGCTCACGCCGTAGCTCCGCCGCCCTCGGCATCCCGAGAAACCATCGGCGTCTCGACACATCACCGCTGCGGTGGTTTCTCGGGGTGGCGGTGGTTTCTCGGCGGGGGATGCCGGGGCCGCGGCAGAGGCGGCGGCTAGTGGGCGCCGGCGGCGACGCGCGTGGTCAGCTGGTGCGCGTGGGCGAGGAGCGTGCGTCCGAGATCGGGAATGCGCTCGGGGGAGAACCGGAAGTCGACCCCCGTGAGGCTCAGCGCCCACTGCGGGTGCCCCGCGCGCGTGAACACGGCCGCTCCGATGCCGTAGCTGCCCTCGACGATGAGTCCCGGGTTGAGGGCGTAGCCGCGGGCCTGCGTCTCGCGCAGACGCGCGCGCAGACGCGGCTCGGCGTGCGCCGCGCCGTGGCGCTCGGCGAGCTCGGGATGCCGCTCGAAGTACGCGTCCACATCGTGGGGCGGCAGGAAGGCGAGGATGGCGAGCCCCGCCGATGCGACGCCCAGGGGGAAGCGCACGCCCTCCGACAAGACGAACGACCGGATCGGGAACGCGCCGTCCTCGCGGATGAGGCACACCGTCTCGTCGCCGCGGCGCACCGACAGGAACGCGCTCTCCTCGGTGCGCACCGCGAGCGACCGGACGATGTCGCGCGCGATGGCGGTGATGTCGTAGCGGGATGCCGCGACCGTCCCCATGAGGTAGAGCTCGGGTCCCGGCATCCACGCGCCGGTGCGCTCGTCCTGGTCGACGAGGCCTTCGTGACGCAGCGCGGTGAGCAGACGGTGCGTGGTCGGGCGGGTCAGCTCGGCGCGGCGGGCGATCTCGGCGACCGAGAGGCCCTCCTCGCCCGCCGACGTCACGAGCCGCAGCAGCGCCGCCGCCCGCGCCACCGACTGCGCGCCGGGAACCGTTCGTCGCGCGGTGTCCATGATGTGGACAGTACGCGCCGCGGCATCCACATGGCAAGCGCCGACGTGCGCGGCCGGGTGCGACGGCGGAGGATGGAGGCGGACACGCGGTGACAAAGGAGTGATTCGTGATCGACAAGACCTACCCGTCGGCCGCCGATGCGGTGGCCGACATCCCGGACGGCGCATCGCTGGCCGTCGGCGGATTCGGCCTCTCGGGCAATCCCATCGCGCTCATCGAGGCGCTGCTGGCCCAGGGCACGCGCGACCTGTCGATCGTCTCGAACAACTGCGGCGTCGACGACTGGGGCCTCGGCGTGCTGCTGAACGCGAAACGCATCCGCAAGATGACCTCCTCCTACGTCGGCGAGAACAAGGAGTTCGAGCGGCAGTTCCTCTCCGGCGAGCTCGAGCTGGAGCTGACGCCCCAGGGCACGCTCGCCGAGAAGCTCCGCGCCGGCGGCGCGGGCATCGCGGCCTTCTTCACCCAGACCGGCGTCGGGACCCAGGTCGCGGAGGGCGGACTGCCGCGCAAGTACGACGGCGCCGGGGGCATCGCGGTGGCGTCGCCGCCGAAGGATGTCCGCACCTTCGCCGTCACCGGCGAGGAGCGCGACTACGTGCTCGAAGAGGCGATCGTCACCGACTTCGCGCTCGTGCACGCCGCGAAGGGCGACACCCACGGCAACCTCGTCTTCCACAAGGCCGCCCGCAACTTCAATCCGCTCGCCGCCATGGCCGGGAGGGTATGCATCGCGCAGGTGGAAGAGCTCGTCGCCCCCGGCGAACTCGACCCCGACGGCATCCACCTGCCCGGCATCTACGTGCACCGCATCGTGGAGGTCGGCACCGACATCGAGAAGCGCATCGAGCGCCGCACCGTCACGGTCGACGACAGCGCCGACCGCGACATCCCGGAAGGAGCCTGAGATGGCGCGCACCCGCAACGAGATGGCCGCACGTGCGGCCGCGGAGCTGGCCGACGGGTCGTATGTGAACCTCGGCATCGGTCTGCCGACGCTCGTGCCGAACTTCGTGCCCGACGACGTCACCGTCGTGCTGCAGTCGGAGAACGGCATCCTCGGCGTCGGTCCGTATCCGACCGAGGCCCACGTCGACCCCGACCTCATCAACGCCGGCAAGGAGACCGTCACGGTCCTCCCGGGCGCCGCGTTCTTCGACTCGGCGCTGAGCTTCGGCATGATCCGCGGCGGGAAGATCGACGCGGCCATCCTCGGCGCCATGCAGGTGTCGGCCTCCGGCGACCTGGCGAACTGGATGATCCCCGGGAAGATGGTCAAGGGTCCGGGGGGCGCCATGGACCTCGTCCACGGCGCGGAACGCGTGATCGTGCTGATGGAGCACGTCGCGCGCGACGGCTCGGCCAAGATCGTCGACGCGTGTTCGCTGCCGCTCACGGGACGCGGAGTCGTCGACCGGATCATCACCGACCTCGCCGTCATCGACGTCACGGCCGACGGGCTCGTGCTCGTGGAGACCGCTCCGGGTGTCAGCGTCGCCGAGGTCGTCGCCGCCACCGAACCCCACTTGATCATCGCCGACGCACTCGAGGAGATCGCATGAGCACCGACGACATCGTCATCGTGGCCGCCGCCCGCACGCCGCAGGGCCGGCTCAAGGGGCAGCTCGCCTCCTTCACCGCCCCGCAGCTCGGCGGGTTCGCCATCGCCGGCGCGCTCGCACAGGGGGCCATCCCCGCCGACGCCGTGGATGCCGTGATCATGGGCCAGGTGCTGCCGGCCGGTTCCGGACAGAACCCGGCGCGCCAGGCGGCCCTCGCCGGCGGACTCGGCTGGGACGTCCCGGCATCTGCCGTCAACAAGGTGTGCCTGTCGGGACTGACCGCGATCATCGACGCCAAGCGGATGATCGCCTCCGGCGACGCGAGGGTCGTCGTCGCGGGCGGCATGGAGTCGATGACGCGCGCGCCGCACCTGCTGATGGGCTCGCGCGAGGGCTGGAGCTACGGATCCGTCGAGGTGCTCGACCACATGGCCTACGACGGTCTGACCGACGCGTACGACCGCGAGAGCATGGGTGCGTCGACCGAGCGGCTGAACCCGCGGTTCGAGGTGACGCGCGAACAGCAGGACCGCGTCGCCGCCCTGTCGCACCGGCGCGCCGCGGCGGCGCGGGATGCCGGGGTCTTCGACGCCGAGATCGTCGCGGTCGAGGTGGCGCAGCGCCGCGGTCCCGCGGTGACCATCACCACCGATGAGGGCATCCGCGACGAGACCACCGAGGAGACGCTCGCCGGTCTTCGCCCCGCGTTCTCGGCCGACGGGTCGATCACGGCCGGCAACGCATCGCAGATCTCCGACGGCGCGGCCGCCGTGGTGCTGACCACGCGTGCGCACGCCGACGCGAGCGGCTGGCCCGTTCTTGCCGTGGTGGGCGCGGCCGGTCAGGTTGCCGGCCCCGACAACTCGCTGCACGCGCAGCCCGCGCGCGCGATCGCCCAGGCCCTGCAGCGCCAGCACCTCGCGGCATCCGATGTGGATCTCATCGAGATCAACGAGGCGTTCGGCGCCGTCGTCGCCCGCTCGCAGCGCGAGCTCGGGGTGGGGGAGGACGTCGTGAACGTCCACGGCGGCGGCATCGCGCTCGGTCACCCGATCGGCGCCTCCGGCGCGCGGCTCGTCGTGCACGCCGTGCACGAGCTCGTCCGCCGCGGTTCGGGCACGGCAGCCGTCGGCCTCTGCGGCGGGGGCGGTCAGGGGGAAGCGCTGATCCTCACGCGCTGAGCACGGCGGCGTGCGCGGGGCGACACCCGCGCGCGACGGGTCAGGCGGGGCGCAGCCCGAGTGCGGGCAGGAGGATGTCGTCGACCAGGGCGATGATGTAGTCGCGGTCGACGGCGGTGCCGAGCATGAGGGTCTTGTACGCCGTCATGGCCGGGATCACCTGCGCCACGAGGGCGACATCGACGTCGGACGCGACCTCACCGCGTTCGATCGCGCGCTGGATGAGCACGCGCAGCGCGGCGGAACGGGGCTCGACGATGACCGCGCGCGCGGCGTCGGCGAACTCGGGAGACTCCGACATGAGGGAGACCATCCCGGCCATGATCCGGAGCTTGCGCTCACCGTCCTTCATCACGGGAGCCTTGATGTTGGCGACGAGGTCGCCGCGCAGCGAGCCCGTGTCGGGGAGATCGGCGGGGGAGCCGCTCTTCATGCAGGCCACCGCATCGATCACGAGCTCGGCCTTCGACGGCCAGCGCCGGTAGAGGGTCGCCTTGCCGGCGCGCGCACGCGCGGCGACCATGTCGACCGTCATGCGCTCGTAGCCCTTCTCGGCGAGGATGTCGAGCGCTGCGGCGAGGATCTCCGGATCCCGCGAGTGATCGCGCTTGCGCCCGAGTTTGGGGGCGGGGTCGACGTCCTCGGCGCTGAGGGTGGTGTCAGTCATGAGAACAGTGTAGTTCAGGAACCGGCGTGTTCAGGAACTATTTGGTTTCGGAACTGGCGAGTGTCGTATAGAATCTCCCGCATGACCTCCTCCTCACCCGAAGCCGCTGCGGCGGCGCACTCCAGCCGGCGCTGGCTGACGCTCGCCGTCGTCGCGCTGGCCCAGCTGATGGTCGTGCTCGACGCGACCGTCGTGAACATCGCCCTGCCCGCCGCGCAGGCCGACCTGCAGTTCTCCGACGGAGACCGGCAGTGGATCATCACGGCCTACTCCCTGGCTTTCGGCTCCCTGCTCCTGCTCGGCGGCCGCCTGTCGGATCTCATCGGACGCAAACGCGCCTTCATCATCGGGCTCCTCGGCTTCGCGCTCGCCTCCGCCCTCGGCGGCATGGCCGACACCTTCGGACTCCTCGTCTTCGCCCGGGCGCTGCAGGGCGCCTTCGGTGCACTGTTGGCGCCGACGGCGCTCGCGGTGCTCACCACGACCTTCACCGACCCCAAGGAGCGCGGTCGCGCCTTCGGCGTCTTCGGTGCGATCGCCGGTGCCGGCGGCGCCATCGGGCTCCTGCTCGGCGGCATCCTCACGGAGGACCTGAGCTGGCGCTGGAACCTCTACATCAACGACGTCATCGCGGTGATCGCCGTGATCGGCGCGATCTTCTTCGTGCACACGATCCCGCGGACGGGCCCGCGTCCGAAGCTCGACGTGCCCGGGACGGTGTTGGTGTCCGGTGCCCTCTTCGCCCTGGTCTACGGGTTCGCCCACGCGGAGACCGACGGCTGGGATGCGCCGCTGACGTGGGGCATGCTCACCGCGTCGGGCGTGCTGCTCGTCGCCTTCGTCCTGTGGCAGCGCCGGGCCGCGCATCCGCTGCTGCCCCTGCGTATCGTCCTCGACCGCAACCGGGCGGCCGCGTACAGCTCGATCCTCATCGCCGGCGCGGGGATGTTCGGGATCTTCCTGTTCGTGACCTACTACCTCCAGACCACGCTCGGCTACTCCCCGATCCAGACCGGGCTGTCGTTCCTCCCGATGATCGCGATGCTGGTGCTCAGCGCGCAGCTGTCGACGAACATCTTCCTGCCGCGGTTCGGTCCGAAGACGATGGTTCCGATCGGCATGCTGCTGGCCATGTCGGGCATGGTGCTGCTCACGTTCCTGGATCGCTCCAGCGTGTACGCCGCGAACGTGCTGCCGGCCCTGATGCTGCTGGGGCTCGGTATGGGATCGATCATGCCGCCGTCGATCCAGACGGCCACCCTCGGCGTCGACCGCGAGTTCGCCGGCGTCGCCTCCGCGATGGTCAACACCTCGCAGCAGGTGGGCGGCTCGATCGGCACGGCACTGCTGAACACCCTCGCCGCCACCGCCGCGGCGGACTTCGTCGCCGCGCACACACCCGTGACGCCGGACGTGCTCGCGGACGCGGCCATCCACAGCTACGCGACGGCGTACTGGTGGGGTGCGGGGGCATTCGGCCTCGGTGCGCTCATCTCCGCGGTGGCCTTCCGACGCAAGGGCGCCGCTGCGGCGGGGGATGCCGGCGCCCCGGCGCCCGACGCGGCATCCGAGCCGGTGCTCGCCCACTGAGGCGGCCGTCGCGCGCCGTCCGGACGTCGCCTCGCGACGCCGGGCGGCGCGCGTCGTCGCGATAGTCTCACCGGATGGTGACCATCGCAGCGCTGACCGCCGCCGACCATGACGAGTGGGCCGCCCTCTGGGCCGGCTACCTCACGTTCTACGAGAGTGAGCTGACCGACGAGGTCACCGCGGACGTCTTCCGCCGGCTCGTGGAGGGCGGGGCGCTGCGCGGGGCGATCGCGCGCGACGACGACGGACGTGCGGTCGGCCTCGTGCACTGGCTCTTCCACCCGTCCACCTGGAGCATCGGTGCGTACTGCTACCTCGAGGACCTGTTCGTCTCGCCGGATGTCCGTGGCGGCGGCGTCGGGCGTGCGCTCATCGCCCACGTACGCGACCGCGCGCAGATCGAGGGGGCGGCGAAGGTCTACTGGCTCACCCAGAGCGGCAACGCGACGGCGCGCACCCTGTACGACCGCGTCGCCGAGGACACCGGCTTCGTGCACTACCAGATCGCGCTCTGACCCGGCATCCGTCGGCCGCGGACGCGCAGAGGGGACCCGCCGTCAGCGGGAGAGGCGCTTGGCGAGGAACTTCTCCTCGCTGCCCCGCAGCGGCGAGTCGGTCGCCACGAGCTTTCCGCGCGAGGCGCGGTACGTGTCGACGATCGTGCCGATCGACAGCGCGAGCGTGATGCCCCAACTCAGCCACGCGAGAGCCTGCCGCCACGTGAAGGGCACGTCGCCACGGAGGCCGCGCAGCAGGGCGAGGCCGCTGGTGACGGCGGAGATGATCCCGGTCCCGAACAGGTACTTGCGCATGGGACCACGTTAGCCTGGACCCACGCCTGCCGAGAGGAGCCGCGTGAGCGACCGGAAGTCCAAGGCCGACGTGATCGTCGTGTCGAACCGTTTGCCCGTAGACCACGACCCGAGCGTCGAGGGCGGGTGGCGGCGCTCGCCCGGAGGCCTCGTCGCCGCGCTCGAGCCGGTGCTGCAGCAGACCGGGGGTGCGTGGGTCGGGTGGCCCGGGACCGCGGGGCTGGAACTCGAGCCGTTCGAGCTCGACGGCATGGAGCTGGTCCCGGTGACCCTCACCGATGAGGACGTCGAGCTCTACTACGAGGGCTTCTCCAACGACACCATCTGGCCGCTGTACCACGACGTCATCTCGCCGCCGGCCTACCATCGCGAGTGGTGGGAGGCCTACGTCCGCGTCAACGAGCGGTTCGCCGAGGCCGCGGCATCCGTCGCCGCCCCGGGCGCCATCGTGTGGGTGCAGGACTACCAGCTCCAGCTGGTCCCGCGCCTGCTGCGCGCGATGCGCCCCGACGTCGTGATCGGCTACTTCCACCACATTCCGTTCCCGGCATACGGCCTGTTCGCCCAGCTTCCGTGGCGCAGACACGTGCTGTCGGGACTTCTGGGCGCCGACGTCATCGGCTTCCAGCGGGTGCAGGATGCCGGCAACTTCACGAACGCGGTCCGTCGCCAGCTCGGCTTCGAGACCAAGTCCGGCACCATCCGCATCGTGGCCGACGACGGCTCGGTGCGCACCGCGGTGGCGAAGGCGTATCCGATCTCCATCGACGCGCAGCTGTACGACGAGATCGCGCGCCGGCCCGAGGTGCAGGCGCGCGCGAAGGAGATCCGGGAGAGCCTCGGCAACCCGCAGACGGTGCTCTTCGGCGTCGACCGCCTCGACTACACCAAGGGCATCGGCCACCGGCTGAAGGCCTACGGCGAGCTTCTCGAGGAGGGCCGCCTGGAGGTCGAGGACGTCACGCTCGTGCAGGTGGCGAGCCCCAGCCGGGAGCGCGTGGCCGCCTACATGCAGCTGCGCGACGAGATCGAGCTCACCGTCGGACGCATCAACGGCGACTACGACACGGTGGGGCACACCGCGATCAGATACCTGCACCACTCGTATCCGCGCGAGGAGATGGTCGCGCTCTACCTGGCCGCCGACGTCATGCTCGTCACGGCGCTGCGCGACGGGATGAACCTCGTCGCGAAGGAGTACGTCGCCAGCCGGGTCGACAGTCGCGGCGTGCTCGTGCTGAGCGAGTTCACCGGCGCGGCGGACGAACTCGCCCAGGCGGTGAAGGTCAACCCCCACGACATCGACGGTCTCAAGGACGCGATCATGACCGCGATCGACATGCAGCCCGCCGAACAGGCGCGGCGGATGCGAGGACTCCGCCGCCGCGTGCGGGATCACGACGTCGCGGACTGGTCACGTCGTTTCCTCACCGACCTCGACGCCGTGAAGGCACGGTCGTGAGCCTCGCTCCGGCCGTCGCCGCGCTCGCGCGGACCGAGCGTCTGCTGGTGGCGCTCGACTTCGACGGCACCCTCGCGCCGCTGATCGACGAGCCGATGGCGGCGCGGATGACCGCGGACGCCCGCGCCGCGGTCGACGCTCTCGTGCGCGCGCCCGCGACGACGGTCGCCCTCGTCTCGGGGCGCACTCTGCACGACCTCCGCATCATCGCGGAGCACGACGACGCCTCGCCGGTGCTGCTCGCCGGATCCCACGGCGCCGAGCACTGGCCCGCCTCTGACGACGATCGCGACGCCGACAGTGCGGATGCCGCGCTCCTCGCCCTCCGCGACGACCTGCGCCGCCGCGCCGAGGCGCTGGCTGCGCAGGCCGAGGGCGCATGGATCGAGCCGAAGCAGTTCGGGTTCGCGCTGCACACACGGCTGGTCGCCGATCCGGCCCGCGCGGCACGGGCGCACGACGCGATCGCCCGGCTCATGGCCGTCGAAGCGCCCGACTGGCGCCGCCGCGACGGCCACGACATCCTCGAGTACGCGTTCCGCACCGAGGGCAAGGACGGCGCTGTGGCGCGGTTGCGAGAGCGCACCGGTGCGACCGCCGTGCTGTTCGCCGGCGACGACGTCACCGACGAGGACGCCCTGCGCAGCCTCGAGTCCGGCGACGTGGGCGTGCGCGTCGGCGGGGGAGCGACGGCCGCCACGGTGCGTGTCGACGGCATCTCCGAACTGGCGGCGCTGCTGTCGGGTCTCGCGCGCGAACGCGACACCCTGCGGGAATAGACTTCGAGGATGCCGGACAGCGATCCCACCATCGACATCAAGCCCCGCAGTCGTGTCGTCACGGACGGCATCGAGGCGACCACCTCCCGCGGCATGCTCCGTGCGGTCGGCATGGGCGACGAGGACTGGGACAAGCCCCAGATCGGAATCGCCTCCAGCTGGAACGAGATCACCCCCTGCAACCTGAGCCTCGACCGGCTCGCTCAGGGAGCCAAGGAGGGCGTGCACGCCGGCGGCGGCTACCCCCTGCAGTTCGGGACCATCTCCGTCTCGGACGGCATCTCGATGGGTCACGAGGGCATGCACTTCTCGCTCGTCTCGCGCGAGGTCATCGCCGACTCGGTCGAGACCGTCGTCATGGCCGAGCGTCTGGACGGCACCGTGTTGCTCGCCGGCTGCGACAAGTCGATCCCGGGCATGCTCATGGCGTCCGCTCGCCTCGACCTGTCGAGCGTCTTCCTCTACGCCGGCTCGATCGCCCCCGGCTGGGTGAAGCTGTCGGACGGCACGGAGAAGGACGTCACGATCATCGACTCCTTCGAGGCCGTCGGCGCCTGCCTCGCGGGCAAGATGAGCGAAGCGGACCTCAAGCGCATCGAGTGCGCCATCGCCCCGGGCGAGGGCGCCTGCGGCGGCATGTACACCGCCAACACGATGGCCTCGGTGGCGGAGGCGCTCGGTCTCAGCCTTCCGGGCTCGGCGGCCCCGCCGTCCGCCGACCGTCGCCGCGACTACTACGCGCACCGCTCGGGCGAGGCCGTCGTCAACCTCCTGCGCCAGGGCATCACGACCCGCGACATCCTCACGAAGGAGGCGTTCGAGAACGCGATCGCCCTCGCGATGGCGCTCGGCGGCTCGACCAACGTCGTGCTGCACCTTCTGGCCATCGCGCGCGAGGCCGAGGTGGAGCTCAGCCTGCACGACTTCAACCGCATCGGTGACCGGGTGCCGCACGTGGCCGACATGAAGCCGTTCGGGAAGTACGTCATGAACGACGTCGACCGCCACGGCGGCATCCCCGTCATCATGAAGGCCATGCTCGACGAGGGCCTGCTGCACGGCGACGCCCTCACGGTCACCGGAAAGACGCTCGCCGAGAACCTCCGCGAGCTCGACCCCGACCCCATCGACGGCACCGTCATCCACACCTTCGACGACCCGATCCACGCGACCGGCGGCCTGACGATCCTGCACGGCACCCTCGCCCCCGAGGGCGCCGTCGTGAAGACCGCCGGCTTCGACGCGTCGGTGTTCGAGGGCCCGGCGCGGGTGTTCGAGCGCGAGCGCGGCGCGATGGATGCCCTGGAAGCCGGCGAGATCGAGGCCGGCAGCGTCATCGTCATCCGCTACGAGGGCCCCAAGGGCGGCCCCGGCATGCGGGAGATGCTCGCGATCACCGCGGCCATCAAGGGCGCGGGGCTCGGAAAAGATGTACTACTCTTGACGGACGGCAGATTCTCAGGCGGCACAACCGGCCTGTGCATCGGCCACATAGCACCCGAAGCGGTGGACGGAGGTCCTATCGCCTTCGTGCGCGATGGTGATCTGATACGGGTCGATATCGCGGCTCGCACTCTCGACCTACTCGTCGACGACGCAGAGCTGAACTCCCGCCGTGACGGCTGGGAGCCGCTTCCCCCGCGCTACACCCGTGGCGTTCTGGCCAAGTACTCGAAACTCGTGCGCTCCGCAGCGGAGGGCGCGACGACCGGCTGAGGCCGAGACTCCAGGGCGGGAAGCCGCCCTCACACGCATCCGACACCCGAGGTACCACTATGTCTCTCGACACCGCGGCCGTGCCGCGACCACCCGCCCGAGGATCCTCCGCACCGGTGCTGACCGGCGCCCAGGCCGTCGTCCGCTCGCTCGAGCTCCTCGGAGTGACCGACGTCTTCGGCCTGCCCGGCGGCGCGATCCTCCCCGTCTACGACCCCCTGATGGACTCGACGGCGCTGCGCCACATCCTCGTGCGCCACGAGCAGGGCGCCGGCCACGCCGCCGAGGGCTACGCCGCGGCATCCGGCAAGGTCGGCGTCGCCATCGCGACGAGCGGTCCGGGCGCCACCAACCTGGTGACCGCGATCGCCGACGCCTACATGGACTCGATGCCGATCGTCGCGATCACCGGCCAGGTGTTCTCGACCCTGATGGGCACCGACGCGTTCCAGGAGGCCGACATCGTCGGCATCACGATGCCGATCACGAAGCACTCCTTCCTCGTGAAGGAGGCGTCGGAGATCCCCGGCGCCATCGCGGCCGCCTTCGAGATCGCCTCGACGGGCCGTCCGGGCCCCGTGCTGGTGGACATCACCAAGGACGCGCAGCAGGCCGAGGCGCCGTTCGTGTGGCCGCCGAAGATCGAGCTGCCCGGATACCGCCCCGTCACGAAGGCCCACGGCAAGCAGATCCAGGCCGCGGCCCAGCTCCTCGTCACCGCGCGCAAGCCGGTGCTGTACGTCGGCGGCGGCGTGGTCCGCGCCGGGGCGGCCGTCGAGCTGCGCACCCTCGCCGAGACGACCGGCGCCCCGGTCGTGACGACGCTCATGGCGCGCGGCGCGTTCCCCGACTCGCACCCGCAGCACCTGGGGATGCCGGGCATGCACGGCACGGTGCCGGCGGTGCTGGCCCTGCAGGAGTCCGACCTCATCGTGGCGCTCGGCGCCCGCTTCGACGACCGCGTCACCGGCAAGGCGGCGCTGTTCGCCCCGAACGCGCAGGTCGTGCACGTGGACATCGATCCCGCCGAGATCTCGAAGATCCGCACGGCCGACGTGCCGATCGTCGGCGACGTGCGCGACGTGCTCGTCGACCTCGACGCGGCGTTCCGCGGCGCGGCGGAGGGGCAGAAGCCCGAGATCGCCGAGTGGTGGTCGTACCTCGACGGCCTGCGTGACGAGTTCCCCCTCGGCTACACGCAGCCGAGCGACGGACTGATGTCGCCGCAGTACGTGATCTCTCGCATCGGCGCGCTCACCGGCCCCGAGGGCGTCTACGCGGCGGGCGTGGGCCAGCACCAGATGTGGGCCGCGCAGTTCATTACGTACGAGCGCCCCAACGCGTGGCTCAACTCCGGTGGAGCCGGCACGATGGGCTACTCCGTCCCCGCCGCCATGGGGGCCAAGGTCGCCGAACCCGACCGCGTCGTGTGGGCGATCGACGGCGACGGCTGCTTCCAGATGACCAATCAGGAGCTCGCCACCTGCGCGATCAACAACATCCCGATCAAGGTCGCGATCATCAACAACTCGAGCCTCGGCATGGTGCGCCAGTGGCAGACGCTGTTCTACGACGGCCGCTACTCCAACACCAACCTCAACACGGGCCACGGCAGCATCCGCATCCCCGACTTCGTGAAGCTCGCGGAGGCCTACGGGTGCCTCGCGATCCGCGTGGAGAAGGAGGAAGACGTGGATGCCGCCATCCAGACGGCGCTGGAGACCAACGACCGCCCGGTCGTGATCGACTTCGTCGTCTCCGCCGACGCGATGGTGTGGCCGATGGTGCCGCAGGGCGTCAGTAACAGCTACATCCAGTACGCGCGCGACCACGCCCCGAGCTTCGATCAGGAGGACTGAGATGAGCCGTCATGTCCTGAGCCTCCTGGTGGAGAACAAGCCGGGCCTGCTGACCCGCGTCGCGGGGCTGTTCGCCCGTCGCGGGTTCAACATCGAGTCCCTCGCGGTGGGCGTCACCGAGGTGCCGGGCCTGTCCCGCATCACGGTCGTCGTCGACGTCGAGGAGCTGCCGCTGGAGCAGGTGACCAAGCAGCTCAACAAGCTGATCAACGTCATCAAGATCGTCGAGCTGGAGCCCGCGGCATCCGTACAGCGCGAGCACATGCTCATCAAGGTGCGCGCCGACAACCAGACGCGCTCCAACGTGATCGAGGTCGTGAATCTCTTCCGCGCCTCGGTCGTCGACTACGCGACCGATGCGCTGGTCGTCGAGGTGACCGGCGATCGCGGCAAGATCGACGCGATCCTGCGCGCGCTCGAGCCGTTCGGTATCAAGGAGCTCGCCCAGTCGGGTCTGCTCGCGATCGGCCGCGGCGGCAAGTCCATCACCGAACGCGTCCTGCGCGGCTGAACCTCTCGCGGGCGTCTCGACGCGCTGCGCCCGCTCAACGACCGGAAAGAAACCAAGGAGAAACACACACCATGGCTGAGATCTTCTACGACTCCGACGCCGACCTGTCCATCATCCAGAGCAAGAAGGTCGCGATCGTCGGCTACGGCTCGCAGGGTCACGCGCACGCGCAGAACCTCCGCGACTCGGGCGTCGAGGTCGTCATCGCGCTCAAGGACGGCTCGAAGTCCATCGCGAAGGCGCAGGAGGACGGATTCGAGGTCAAGAGCGTCGCCGACGCGGCGGCCTGGGCCGACTTGATCATGATCCTCGCGCCCGACCAGCACCAGCGCGGCATCTACCGCGACAGCATCCAGCCGAACCTCGCCGCCGGCAAGACGCTCGCCTTCGCCCACGGCTTCAACATCCGCTTCGGCTACATCGACGCGCCCGAGGGTGTCGACGTCATCCTCGTCGCCCCGAAGGCGCCGGGACACACGGTGCGTCGCGAGTTCGTCGCCGGTCGCGGCATCCCCGACATCATCGCCGTCGAGCGCGACGCGTCGGGTCACGCCTGGGAGACCGCGCTCTCGTACGCGAAGGCCATCGGCGGCACCCGTGCCGGCGTCATCAAGACGACCTTCACCGAGGAGACCGAGACCGACCTCTTCGGCGAGCAGGCGGTGCTGTGCGGCGGTGTCTCGCAGCTCGTCCAGTACGGCTTCGAGACGCTGACCGAGGCCGGCTACCAGCCGCAGATCGCCTACTTCGAGGTGCTGCACGAGCTGAAGCTCATCGTCGACCTCATGTGGGAGGGCGGCATCGCCAAGCAGCGCTGGTCGGTCTCCGACACGGCCGAGTACGGCGACTACGTCTCCGGCCCGCGCGTCATCGACCCGCGCGTCAAGGAGAACATGCAGGGCGTGCTCGCCGACATCCAGTCCGGGGCGTTCGCGGAGCGCTTCATCGGCGACCAGGACGCCGGTGCGCCCGAGTTCCAGGAGCTGCGCGCGAAGGCCGCCGCCCACCCGATCGAGGCCGTCGGCAAGGACCTGCGTGCCCTGTTCGCGTGGAAGCAGCAGGACGCCGACTACACCGAGGGATCCGCCGCGCGCTGATCCCGTCCAGACCCTCGGCACACCCGCCGAGCAGGCTTGCGAAAGCCACACGGGCCCGGCCCCCTCACAAGGGGGTCGGGCCTTCGCCTTTGCTAGCGTGGCGGTCATGACCGTCGCCGTCGAGATCGCCGTGCAGGATGCCGCGGGCTCCCGCGCCGCGATGGATGCCGGAGCCTCCCGTCTCGAACTGTGCCAGGCGCTCGGCGTCGGCGGCCTGACACCCTCGATCGGACTCGTCGAGGCCGCGGTGGCCGGCGTCGGGGGAGAGTCGGTCAATGTGCTGGTGCGCCCTCGGGGCGGCGGGTTCGTCTACGACGCCGAGGAGGTCGCCCTGGTCGCCGCCGACATCGCCGCGATCGCGCGTGCGGGCGCCGGGGGCGTCGTCGTCGGTGCGCTGACGGCCGCCGGCGCGGTCGACGCGGAGGCGCTGCGCCGCTGGCGTGAGGCCGCCGGCGACCTCACGCTCGTCTTCCACCGGGCGATTGACGCGTCCGCGGATCCGCTCGCGGTGCTCGAGCGCCTCGCCGAGCTGGGCGTCGACCGGGTTCTCACCTCGGGCGGGGCCGACCGTTCCATCGACGGGGTCGGCGCGCTGCGCCGCTTCGTCGCACTCGGGGCGGGCGTGGAGATCATGGCCGGCGGCGGCATCCGCGTGCCCGACATCCCGGCCATCGTGGCGACCGGCGTCGACGCCGTGCATCTGTCGGCGCGAGCCGTCGCCGGCCGCGACACGCCCGCCGGGCCCGGCGGCGGCGCGAGCGGCCACGACGTCACCGACGCCGCGGTCGTGGCGGCGGCGGTGGCCGCGGTCGGCGCTACGCTCGAAGCGTGAGCACACCACGCGACGACGACGCCCTCAGCTGGGACGGCGACGACGACCCCACGCTCGATGTCGGCCACCGGCCCGGCGCCGACACGGCGGTCGCGGACGGCGCGCCGATCGAGGACGATGAGCCCGCGGCGGAGCCCCTCGCCCTCCCCGACGGCTACACGGCCGTGGGGAAGGGGAGCGCGGAGGTCGGCCGCATCGAGGCCGACGGCACGGTCACCATGCCGGACGAGCCCGCACAGCTGTCGAACGCGATGCTGGTGACGTTCGGCATCCTCGCCGGCGCCTACCTCCTCTTCACGATCGGCTGGATCATCGGCGGACTGCGGCTGCAGGGCACCGCCCAGTTCCTGGTCAGCCCCGTCGGGTACACGGTCGCGTTCTGGCTCGCCGTCGCGGCGCCGGCGCTGTGGTTCCTGACGGTGTTCGTGCTCACCCGGCTCGCCAAGGCCTGGATCCGCGTGCTGCTCCTGCTCGGCGGACTCGCACTCCTCGTGCCGTGGCCCTTCATCCTGGTCGGGGCGGTGGGACGATGACCCCGGACACGTCCTCCGCGACGACCCCCGTGGCCGCAGGGAAGCGGCGCGCGCTGCCGACCTGGCTGATCGTGACGATCTCGGTGCTCTTCGGGCTCTTCTACGCGTACTTCGTCTGGAACGCCGTGGACTTCCTCGTCCAGGCGGCATCCGGCGCACAGCCCCTCAACGGCTACGGCTGGTTCGTCCTGCTGCTGTCGGTGGTCTTCCCGCTCGTCGCTTTCGGCGTCGCCTTCGCCGTGGGCTGGCGGCGTTCGTGGTGGCAGTTCTCGCTCGTGCTCGTCACCGGGCTGTGCGTCGTCGCGGTGTTCTGGTTGAACATCCTGACCTACAGCGTCGGGCCCTCCGGCACGTCGATGATCGGCTGAGAGCCGGGTTTTCCCGGCCGTCACACGGTCGGGGGCAGGGCGGCACGACCGGTAGGCTGGCATCCTTCCACCGATCCCATCCTTCGCAAAGGTCCTGCCGCTGTGTCCAAGCCCGTCGTCCTCATCGCCGAAGAACTCTCACCCGCCACGATCGACGCCCTCGGGCCGGACTTCGACGTCCGTCAGGTCGACGGCACCGACCGCCCGGCGCTGCTGTCGGCGATCGCCGAGGCGCACGCGATCCTGATCCGCTCGGCGACGAAGGTGGATGCCGAGGCCATCGCCGCCGCTCCCGTGCTCAAGGTCGTGGCGCGTGCGGGCGTGGGCCTCGACAACGTCGACATCAAGGCGGCGACGGCCGCCGGCGTCATGGTCGTCAACGCGCCGACCTCGAACATCATCTCCGCGGCGGAGCTGACCGTCGGGCACATCCTGAGCCTGGCGCGCCACATCCCGGCCGCGCACGCGTCGCTCGCGGCGGGCGCATGGAAGCGCAGCTCGTTCACCGGCACCGAGCTGTTCGAGAAGACGGTGGGCATCATCGGCCTCGGCCGCATCGGGGCGCTCATCGCGGCCCGGCTGCAGGCGTTCGGTGTGACGGTCGTCGCGTACGACCCGTATGTCACCCCCACGCGCGCCCAGCAGCTCGGAGTGAGCCTGCTGAGCCTCGACGACCTGCTCGAGCAGAGCGACTTCATCACGATCCACATGCCCAAGACGCCGGAGACGACCGGCATGATCGGTGCCGAGCAGTTCGCGCGGATGAAGCCGACCGCCTACGTGGTCAACGTCGCCCGCGGCGGACTGATCGACGAGGAGGCGCTGTACACGGCCCTCACCACCGGTGAGATCGCCGGGGCCGGTCTCGACGTCTTCACGAGCGAGCCCCCCACGCCGGAGGGCACCGCGTTCCCGCTGCTGTCGCTGCCGAACGTGGTCGTCACCCCGCACCTGGGGGCCTCGACGGACGAGGCGCAGGAGAAGGCCGGCATCTCGGTCGCCCGCTCCGTCAAGCTCGCCCTCGAGGGCGACCTCGTGCCCGACGCCGTCAACGTCGCCGGTGGCGTGATCGATCCGTTCGTGCGTCCCGGCATCGCGCTCGTCGAGCAGCTCGGGCAGGTCTTCTCGGGCCTCGCGACGAGCGCGCTCACGAGCCTCGACATCGAGGTGCGCGGTGAGCTCGCCGCCTACGACGTGAGCGTCTACCGCCTGGCGGCGCTCAAGGGCATCTTCACCAAGATCGTCAGCGAGAACGTGTCGTACGTCAACGCGCCGCTGTTCGCCGAGCAGCGCGGCATCGAGACCCGCCTGATCGTCGAGGCCGACAGCCCCCTGTACCGCAACATCACGATCCTGCGCGGCACGCTGTCCGACGGATCCGTGCTGACGGTCGCCGGCACCCTGGCCGGCACGCGCATGGTGCCGAAGATCGTCGGCATCAACGGCTACGAGATCGAGGTGCCGATCGAGAAGCACCACCTCGTGATGCGCTACGCCGACCGTCCCGGCATCGTCGCGATCTACGGACAGAAGCTCGGGGAGGCCGGCATCAACATCGCGGGCCTGTTCGTCGCGCAGCCGGATGCCTCGGGTCGCGCCCTCTCGGTGCTGACCGTCGACCAGCCCGTGCCCGACGCGATCCTGGACGACACGCGTGCAGCGATCGGCGCCGACCTGTTCCGCCAGCTGGAGATCAGCGAGGCCTGAGGCCCGCAGGGCGTTTCGACTCGCGGCGCTCGCTCGACGACCGGGGGAGCCGCCTCTTCCCGGTCGTCGAGCGCGGAGCGCAGCGACGAGTCGAGACGCGGTGCCCCCGGGTCAGCGGACCGCGCGCTCGACCAGGGCGACGAGCGCGTCGAGCGCGTCGCCGCGGGGGACCGGCCCGGGGATCGAGCCGCCCGACAGGGCGTTGTTGAAGTACAGGCCGTCGCCGACGAGCATGACCAGATCCAGCGCGGCGCCGTCGGGGGCGTACGGGCGCAGGGCGTCCGCCCACTTCTCCCGCACCTCGCGCAGCGCTTCCGCGGCCTGCGCGTTCCCGCCCTGCGCCAGGCGCGAGGCGGCGAGGATGGCGCGGTCGATCGGGTCGTTGGACATCACCGACGACCGCAGGTAGTGGGCGATGGGGCCGCCCGGGTAGCTCGACATCGCCGCCACGTCGTCCTCCACGAGCGCGCGGAGGCGTTCGATCAGGCCGGCCTCGAGCAGTTCCTTCGAGGCGAAGTGGTAGAGCAGGCCGCCCTTCGAGACGCCCGCTGAGCGGGCCGTGGCATCCATCGTCGCCGCGCGTTCACCGTCGTCCACGAGGATCGCCTCGAAGGCGTCCAGCACCTTCTCGCGGGCCAGGGGAGGGCGACTCATGGTCTCGATGCTATCCAGCGGGTGATCTCCATCTCTGTTACTATACCGGCTGGACGGTAAAGAAATCATGACTTTGACAGAAGAGATCACCTTGGCCGAGGCGAACGGCAAGCGCGTCGGATGGCGCGGCTGGCTCGCACTCGTCGTGCTGATGCTGCCCGTGCTGCTCGTGTCCGTGGACAACACGGTGCTGAGCTTCGCGCTGCCCGACATCGCCCTGAGCCTCAACCCCTCCAGTGCGCAGCAGCTCTGGATCATCGACGCCTACCCCCTCGTGCTCGCGGGCCTGCTCGTGACGATGGGAACCCTCGGCGACAGGTTCGGCCGACGGCGGATGCTGCTCATCGGCGCGACCGGATTCGCGGCCGTCTCGGTGCTCGCCGCGTTCGCCCCCAGCGCCGCCTGGCTCATCGCCGCACGCGCGGGCATGGGTGTCTTCGGCGCGATGCTGATGCCGTCGACCCTGTCGCTGCTGCGCAGCATCTTCACCGACCGCGACCAGCGCCGCATGGCCATCGCGGTGTGGGCGTCGATGTTCTCCGCCGGCGCGGCGCTCGGTCCGATCGTCGGCGGCATCCTGCTGGAGCACTTCGCGTGGGGCTCGGTCTTCCTCATGTCGGTGCCGGTGCTCGTGCCGCTGCTGGTGTTCGCACCGCTGCTGGTGCCCGAGAGCCGCGACCCGCACCCGGGACGCATCGACCCCGTGAGCATCGCCCTGTCGATGCTGACGATGGTGCCGATCGTCTACGCCATCAAGGAGGTCGCCGTCCACGGGTTCGGCGTGCTGCCGGTGGTGCTGACCGTCGCCGGCGTGGCGTTCGGCGTGCTGTTCGTGCGTCGCCAGCTCGGCTCGACGCAGCCCATGCTCGACATGCGCCTGTTCTCGCGCGGCACGTTCAGCGGTGCGCTGCTGGTCAACCTCCTGAGCGTGGTGTCGCTGGTGGGCTTCCTGTACTTCGTCGCACAGCACCTGCAGTTGATCGTCGGGCTGTCGCCGATGGAGGCCGGCTTCGCGCTGGTCCCCGGAATGGCGGCCATGATCGTCGCCGGGCTCCTGGTCGTGCCGATCGCGCGTCGCGTCTCGGCGCGCGTGGTCGTGCCGATCGCGCTGACGTTCTCGGTGGTGGCGTACCTGCTCGTCCCGGGCGCCGTGGGCGACGGCGCGCTGCCGCTGCTCGTGGCCGCGTTCGTGCTGCTCGGCATCGGCATCGGAGCGGCCGAGACGGTCTCCAACGAGCTGATCCTCGCGAGCGCGCCCCCGGCGAAGGCGGGTGCCGCCAGCGCCGTCTCCGAGACGGCCTACGAGCTGGGCGCCGTGCTCGGCACGGCGGTGCTCGGCGGCATCCTGACCGCGGCCTACCGCAGCGGGATCGTCCTGCCCGCGGGAGTCGAGGGGGCGGCCGCGGATGCCGCGCGCGAGACGCTCGCCGGCGCGATGACGGTCGCGGGCACGCTCGACACCCCGACCGCCGAGGCCCTGCGCAGCGCCGCGGCGCACGCCTTCGATGCCGGCGTCGGCATCACCGCCGTCATCGGCGCGGTGCTCGTCGCCATCGCGGCGGTCATCGCGGCCACTACGCTGAAGGGGTCCCGCAGCGCGCACGTCGAGCACTGAGCCGTCCTCCCGGACGACGACGCCGACAATGCCGCGCGTCGACGGTTCGGGCAGTTTCGAGCAGTTTCGAGGAGTTCCATGTCGCGTGTCATCAAGCTCGCCGTCATCCCGGGTGACGGCATCGGTCCCGAGGTCGTCGGCGAGGCGGAGAAGGTGCTGGATGCCGTGACCGCGGCATCCGACGTGACCTTCGACAAGACACGGTTCTCGCTCGGCGCGGCGCGTTACCTCGAGACCGGCGACACGCTCACCGACGACGACCTGGCCGCGATCGCCGCGCACGACGTCATCCTGCTGGGGGCCGTCGGCGGCGTGCCGGGAGATCCGCGGCTGAAAGACGCGAACATCGAGCGCGGGCTGCTGCTGAAGCTCCGCTTCTCGCTCGATCACTACGTGAACCTCCGCCCCTCGAAGCTCTACCCGGGAGCGCCCGGCCCGCTGGCCGACCCCGGCGCGATCGACTTCGTGGTCGTCCGTGAAGGCACCGAGGGGCCCTATGTCGGCAACGGCGGGTCGATCCGCACGGGCACCCCGCACGAAGTCGCCAACGAGACGTCGGTCAACACGGCCTTCGGCATCGAGCGCGTCGTGCGCTACGCGTTCGCGCAGGCCGAGCGTCGCCGTAAGAAGGTCACGCTCGTGCACAAGACCAACGTCCTGGTGCACGCGGGCGGGATGTGGAAGCGGATCGTGGATGCCGTGGCATCCGAGCACCCCGACGTGACCGTAGACTATGTGCACATCGACGCGGCCACCATCTATCTGGTCACGAACCCGGGCCGCTTCGACGTGATCGTCACCGACAACCTCTTCGGCGACATCCTCACCGACTTGGCCGGCGCCGTCACCGGAGGCATCGGCCTCGCCGCTTCGGGGAACATCAACCCCGACGGCGCGTTCCCCTCGATGTTCGAGCCCGTGCACGGCTCGGCGCCGGACATCGCGGGACAGCAGAAGGCCGACCCCACGGCCGCGATCCTCTCCGTCGCTCTCATGCTCGATCACCTCGGGCTGGCCGACGAAGCCGCGCGCGTCACCCGCGCCGTCGAAGCGGACATCGCCGCCCGGGGATCGCAGCCCCGCACCACCGCCCAGGTCGGCGACGCCATCGCCGCCGCTGTCCGGGCGTAGCCTGGAACCGCCGCACGTACGCCGACCGCTCACACCCTCAGGACTAGACATGAGCCTCACCTACGAACCCGACGCCGGACTCGCCCCACTGGAGTTCGCGGTCACCCGCAACCTGGCGGCGAAATCCGCCGCCGAGCGCGAGCAGCTGCTCGCCGACCCGGCCTTCGGCACCACCTTCACCGACCACATGGTCGACATCTGCTGGTCGGTGCGCGGCGGCTGGCACCGCCCCCGCGTGCAGCCCTACGGGCCGCTGTCGCTCGACCCCGCCGCCGCCGTGCTGCACTACGGCCAGGAGATCTTCGAGGGCATCAAGGCCTACCGCCACGCCGACGGTTCGGTGTGGACCTTCCGTCCCGACCAGAACGGTCGTCGTCTGCAGCGCAGCGCCCGCCGCCTCGCGCTGCCCGAGCTGCCGGTGGAGTACTTCGTCGAGTCGCTGAAGGCGCTCATCGCGGTCGACGGCGCCTGGGTGCCCTCGGGCGGGGACCAGAGCCTGTACCTGCGCCCGTTCATGTTCGCCAAGGAGGCGTTCCTGGGCGTGCGCCCGGCCAACAAGGTCGGCTACTACGTGATCGCCTCCCCGGTGGGTGCCTACTTCAAGGGCGGCGCGAAGCCGGTGTCGATCTGGCTCAGCGAGGACTACGCCCGCGCCGGCAAGGGCGGCACCGGCGCCGCCAAGACCGGCGGCAACTACGCCGCGAGCCTGCTCCCGCAGGCCGAGGCGTACGAGCAGGGCTGCGACCAGGTCGTCTTCCTCGACCAGGATCGCAACGTCGAGGAGCTGGGCGGCATGAACGTCGTGTTCGTCTACAAGGACGGCACGATCGTCACTCCCCAGTCCGACTCGATCCTCGAGGGGATCACGCGCGACTCGATCCTGCAGCTCGCGGCCGACCGCGGCCACAAGATCGAGGGACGCGCCGTGTCGATCGACGAGTGGCGCTCCGGTGTGGCCTCGGGCGACATCGTCGAGGTGTTCGCGTGCGGAACCGCCGCGGTCGTCGCGCCGATCGGCGTGCTGAAGGGACGCGACTTCGTCGACGAGCAGCCCCTCGGACCGCTCGCACTGTCGCTTCGCGAGGAACTCACCGACATCCAGTACGGGCGGCGCGAAGACACCCACGGCTGGCTGCTCCGGCTGGATGAGCCCACGACCGCTGCGGAGCCGGCGGAGTGAGGATCGTCCGCTTCAGTCATCACGACGCGATCCGTTTCGGCATCGTCGACGGCGCCGAGCTCGTCGTCCTCGCGGGCGATCCGCTGTTCGCCGGCTTCGACACCACCGGTGAGCGTGTGCCGCTCGGCGAGGCGGCGCTGCTCGCGCCGGTGATCCCGCGGTCGAAGATCGTGTGCGTGGGCAAGAACTATCGCGACCACGCCGCGGAGATGGGTGGCGAGGCCCCCGAGGCGCCGCTGCTGTTCCTCAAGCCCAACACGGCGGTCATCGGTCCCGGAGATGCCATCGTGCGCCCGCCGCAGTCGCAGCGCACCGACTTCGAGGGCGAGCTGGCCGTCGTGATCGGCCGGGTGGCGAAGAACGTCCCGGCATCCGCGGCGCTCGACTACGTGTTCGGCTACACGATCGGCAACGATGTCACCGCCCGTGACCTGCAGAAGTCCGACGGCCAGTGGGCGCGCGCCAAGGGCTTCGACACGTTCTGCCCGCTGGGGCCCGCGATCGAGACAGAGTTCGACCTGGACGGCGGTGCCCGCATCGTCACCCGGGTCGACGGGGAGGTCCGCCAGGACGGTCCGATCTCCGACATGGTGCATTCCGTGCCGGACATCATCGCCTACGCGTCGGCGGCGTTCACGCTCCTTCCCGGCGACGTGATCCTCACGGGCACGCCCGCGGGCATCGGGCCGTTCGAGGCCGGTCAGAGCGTCGAGGTCGAGATCACCGGACTGGGGACACTCCGCAACACCGCGCGAAACGCGTGACCGTCGAGCCGGAGCTGGATGCCGCGACCGTCGGCCGTGTGCAGCGGCGAACGGTCGGCGTGCTCGCGGCGGGCCAGGTGCTGGGCGGCATCGCCTTCGGTGCCACGGTGTCGCTCGGCGCCCTGCTGGCGGCGGATCTGTCCGGGCAGGAGGCGCTGTCGGGGCTCGCCACGGCATCCGTCACGCTCGGTGCCTCCTTCTGCGCCATCCCGCTCGCGCGTCTCGCCGCGCGACGCGGACGCCGGGTCGCCCTCACCCTCGGCAACCTCTTCGCGCTCGTCGGCATCGCGGTGGTCATCACGGCCGCCGCGGTGCGGAGCTTCCCGCTGCTGATCGTGGGCGTCATCCTGATCGGCGCCGGCAACGCGGGCAACCTGCAGTCGCGATTCGCCGCGACCGACCTCGCGCCCGCCGAACGACGCGGACGAGACCTGGGCACGGTCGTGTGGGCCACCACGGTGGGAGGGGTTCTCGGGCCGCTGCTGCTGACGCCCGGGGAGGCGGTGGGCTCCGCACTCGGGATGCCGCCGCTGACCGGTTCGTACGCGTTCTCGATCGTCGCTCAGCTCGCCGCGTTCGTGCTGTACGTCGTGGCCCTGCGGCCCGATCCGCTCGTGCTCGCGCAACGTCTGGCCCGCAGCGGCGAGGCCCGCCGGGAGCGCATCGTCGAGGTCGATCGCCCGGTCGCGGCGCGTTACGCCGTGTTCGCCGTCGCCGGCTCGCACGTCGTGATGGCATCCGTCATGGCGATGACGCCGATCCACCTCGCTCACCTCGCGCCGGATCACGTCACCGTCGTCGTGGGCACCACCATCGCGCTGCACGTGTTCGGGATGTACGGACTGTCGCCACTGTTCGGCGTGCTCGCCGACCGGTGGGGCCGCATCGCGACGATCCTCCTCGGACAGGCGCTGCTCGCCGCCGCCCTCGTGCTCGCCGCCGTGGCCCCCGACTCGCAGTGGGCCGTGCTGGTCGCGCTGTTCCTGCTCGGCGCCGGGTGGAGCGCGGCGACCGTGTCGGGAGCGGCGCTGCTGACCGAGAGCTCGTTGACGGCTCTCCGGCCGCGACGGCAGGGGCTCAGCGACACGATCATGACCTTCAGTGCTGCCGTGGGTGCGGTTCTCGCGGGGGTGGTGCTGAGTCAGGTCGGCTACGGCGGTCTCGCGCTGGTCGCCCTCGTCGTCGTCGCCGCCGTCACGGTGCTCTCGCCCTACGCGCGGCGCGCCTGACTCGCCGGGGTGCCGGGGTGCCGGTGTGCCGGGGGGCACGGGGCGGATACCGAGGAGCTGGCGGATGCCGAGGATGATCTGACACGGATCGGTCCTCTGATCCCGACATCTCCGCGGAATCGGCGTCGTGCGCACGCCCGGCGCAGCGCGCTCGACGCGCGTCGGTCCGCCGACGCCGACCCCGATTCCCGTGCCAGGTCGTCCAGCTGGCGTGCCGTATTCAGTCTCGCCGGCGCCGGCGAGCCTCGACGCCCGCGTGATTCCGCGGGTGCAGGGGTTCGGTGCGGGCGCGCAGACTGAGTACGGCACGCCCACCGCGCGCGCCGGGGCGAGAATGCACCCGCGCGAGGGTCAGCGGCCGAGGGCGGCGACCGCGCGCTCGACGTCGTCGGCGTCGTTGAAGACGTGGAACGCGACGCGCGCGCGACCGTTGCGGCCGGATGCCGTGATGCCGGCGGACTGGAGGCGCGCCAGGTCCGCGCCGTCGGGATCGAGCCAGGTGACGATCGCCGTCGCGGTCTCGGGCTCCTCGATTCCCACCGCGGCGCGGAAGCGGGCGGCCAGGCCCGTCGTGTGGGCATGCACCGCCTGCATGTCCGCCGCGGCGAAGGAGCGCAGCGCGGGCTCGGCTCCGACGAAGGCCTGCCACGCGGGCGACACGTCGAAGCGTCGCGCGCAGGCGGCGAGGTCGGCGCCGCCGCCGTAGCAGGAGGCCCACGGGTCGTCTCCCGCATACCAGCCCGCCTGGACGGGCGTCAGCGTCCGCGCGTAATCCTCGCTCAGCACCAGGAAGGCGACGCCCCGCGGGCAGCAGAGCCACTTGTACGCGTGGCAGAGCAGGGCGTCGACGCGCCCGGCATCCACCGGCATCCAGCCGACGGCCTGCGTCGCGTCGCACACCGTCCTCGCACCGACCGCGGCGGCCGCATCGCAGATCGCGTCGAGGTCGGCGACGTGCCCGCACGCGGACTGCACGAGCGAGAAGGCGACGAGGTCGGTGTCGGCGGTGATCGCGTCAGCGAGTCGGGACAGCGGCGCGGTGCGCACGCGGATGCCGCGGCCCGCGTGCACGAAGGGGAGCACGAGAGACGAGAACTCGTCCTCGGGGACGAGCACGTCCGCGCCGTCGGGAAGTGCGGCGGCGAGGAGCGCGACCTGGACCGAGGTCTGCGAACCGATCGCGACGCGGTCGGCGGTGACGCCCACCAGGTCGGCCAGATGCGCTCGAGAGGCCTCGACGGCACGGCTGTAGGCGGCGATGTCGGGCGTGCCGCAGAGGTCGGCGGTGACCGCGCGACGGGTGGCGTTCATGGGCAGCCCGACCGTGCACGCGGCGAGGTAGCCGGCGGCCGAGGGGAACTGTGCGCGCAGGTCCGCGAGAGACTCGAGGTCGACGATGCTCATGGTTCCAGCGTGACGCCGCACCACGCATGCGTCTACGGCAAGTGATGCATGGAAAGCATGCCGTGACATTATGTGTTCATGATGCCAGACGCGCCCGACCTCGACGTCCAGGTGCTCCGCACCGTGCGGGCGATCGCCGACACCGGTTCGATCACCGCCGCGGCCGCCGCCCTCGGGTACAGCCAGCCGGCGATCAGCCAGCAGCTGCGCCGGCTCGAGGCGCGCCTGGGCGTCGCGATTGTGGAACGGGTCGGGCGGGGCGTGCGGCTGACGGAGGCGGGCCGGGTGCTCGCCCGCCACGCCCCCGCCGTCACACATGCGTTCGATGCCGCGGCGGAAGAGCTCGCCCAACTGCGGGGCCTGCGCACCGGCGTCGTCCGGCTGGTCGCCTTCCCGTCGGCGTCGCCGGTGCTCGTGCCGCGCCTGATCGCGGCGCTCGCGGTCGCGCATCCGGGCCTGTCACTGACGTATGTCGAGGCGGAGCCGCCCGAAGCGGTCGAGGCGATCCGCGAGGACCGCGCTGACATCGCACTGACCTTCAGCTATCCCGGCGACCGCGACGATCCGCACGGGACGAGCGCCCGCGGCCTCTCGGTGCGCAGCGCGGGTCGCGACGAGCTGCTGCTGGTGCTGCCGGAGGGGCACGGCGCCGTGTCCGACCTGGCCGACCTCGCCGCGGCGACGTGGATCGCCGGATGCCCGCGATGCCGCGGTCACCTGCTGGAGCTCTGCGGACGCGCGGGGTTCGAGCCGCGCATCGGCTTCGAGACCGACAACGCCGTGGCGGTGGAGGGACTGGTCGCCCAGGGGATCGGGGTCGCGACGCTTCCACGGATGGCCGTCGCGTCGTTCCCGGTGCTGCCCGGCGTCGTCACCGCGCCCCTGCCGGCATCCGAGGCACGGGGCCTGCACGTCGTGACCGCACGCGATGCCGAGCGCGTGCCCTCGGTGCGGGCCGTGCTCGATGTCTTGATGGAGCAGGTGAGCGCGCTGCACCGCCGGGTCTCCGACGGCGCCGAGAGCGCATGACCGACCCGGCGTCCGGCCGATCGCCGAGCCGCGAGCCGCAGGACGGGGGAGGGCGGCAACTAGACTGAGACGGATGTCTGCCGCGATCCATCCCCGTACCACCACCGCCTCCGGAACCGACGTCCGCGTGCGGTTCTGCCCCTCGCCGACGGGTCTTCCGCACGTCGGCATGGTCCGCACCGCGCTCTACAACTGGGCGTACGCGCGCCACACCGGCGGCAAGCTGATCTTCCGCGTCGAAGACACCGATGCCGCGCGCGACAGCGAGGAGAGCTACCGTCAGCTCGTCGACGCGCTCACCTGGCTCAAGATCGACTGGGACGAGGGCGTGGAGAAGGGCGGCCCGCACGAGCCGTACCGCCAGTCTCAGCGGCGCGACATCTACGCGGGCGTGCTGCAGACGCTCATCGCGTCCGGTGCGGTGTACGAGTCCTACTCCACGGCAGAGGAGATCGACGCCCGCAACGAGGCCGCGGGTCGCGCGAAGCAGCTCGGGTACGACAACTTCGACCGTGACCTCACCGACGAGCAGAAGGCCGCGTTCCGCGCGGAGGGGCGCGAGCCCGCGTGGCGTCTGCGCGTGCCGGACGAGGACCTCACCTATGTAGATCTGATCCGCGGCGAGGTCACCTTCCCCGCCGGCTCGTTCCCCGACTTCGTCGTCGTGCGCGCGGGCGGTCAGGCCCTGTACACGTTCACCAACCCGGTGGACGATGCGCTGATGGGCATCACGCACGTCATCCGCGGTGAGGACCTCATGCCCTCGACCGCCCGCCAGCTGGCGCTCTACGGTGCTCTCATCGAGGCCGGCGTCACCGATTTCATGCCGCGATTCGGTCACATGCCGCTGGTCCTCGGCGAGACCGGCAACAAGAAGCTCTCCAAGCGCGACCCGCAGGCCGACCTGTTCCTGCACCGCGAGCGCGGCTTCATCCCTGAGGGACTGCTGAACTACCTCGCTCTTCTCGGCTGGTCGATCGCCGCCGACCGTGACGTGTTCTCCCTCGAGGAGTTCGTGGCCGCCTTCGACATCGTCGACGTCAACCCCAACCCGGCACGCTTCGACCAGAAGAAGGCCGAGTCGATCAACGGCGACCACATCCGCATGCTGGATGCCGAGGACTTCGCAGGCCGCCTGGTGCCCTATCTGCACGCCGCGGGTCTGGTCGAGACCCCGCCGACGCCGGCGCAGCAGGCGACGCTGGATGCCGCGGCCCCGCTCGTGCAGGAGCGGATGCAGCTGCTGGGTGAAGCGCCGGGCCTGCTGGGATTCCTGTTCCGCGACGAGGTGGAGTACGACGACGACGCGCTGAAGGGCCTTCCCGCCAATGCGGCGGAGGTGCTCGTGGCATCCGTCGGCGCGCTCGAGCTGGTGCCGGAGCACGGCTTCACGGCCGCGGCGGTGCAGGACGCGCTGTCGCGGGCGCTGATCGAGGGTCTGGGACTCAAGCCGCGCGTCGCATACGGTCCGCTGCGCGTCGCCGTGAGCGGCAGGCGCGTGTCGCCGCCCCTGTTCGAGTCGCTGGAACTGCTCGGCAAGGCCGAGTCGATCCGCCGCCTCGCCGCGCTCGTCCAGCGGGTCGGCTGATCGCCGACGCGCTCACGCGCCGCACGAGTACAGCCCGGAGACCGGCGCGTCGGTGACCTCGGTGCAGTTGTCGAGCACCCACGTGCGGATCTGCCCGGCGGCGGTGGACGCGGCATCCGTGCCGCCGAATCCCGCACCGCCGAAGCCGCCGCTCGATCCTGCGATCACGTAGCGCAACTCACCGTCGGCCACGAGGCGCTGGAACGTGGCGAGGGTCGGGGCAGGATCGCGCTCGTTGAAGCCGCCGATCGGAAGGAACGATCCGCCGTCGGACGCGAGGATGAAGCCGGCGGCGCTCTGGGCGCCGAACGCGGCCGCGAGGTAGGCGGTGCCCTGCTGATGCTCAGTGAGCCAGGCCACCGTCGCCGCGGTGGCCTGGCTCGTCCCCCCGCCGCCCGTCGTCCCCCCGCCGCCGGCGACACCGCTGCCCGCGCCGCGGCGGACCATGGATCCGCCCGCGTCGGTGCGCGTCGAGCCGTCGCTGCGAGGCGTTCCGGGCCGGGCGGAGCCGAAAGGCCCGGAGCCGGATGAGCCGGCCGCCTGTCCGGGCGCCCCCATCCCACCGCGTGCGAAGCCGCCCATGCCGCCGATCCCGGACGTCGCTGCGACGCCGGCTGCCGTGGGGTTGGTCGAGTTGGGCGACCACATGGTCACGACGGACCAGGCCGCCGGGGTCAGCAGCATCGCGACGACGGCGACCGCGGCCGTCAGAGGCAGGGGCCGAGCCCGCCGATGCTCGAGCACGAGGAGCACGACGGCGAGTCCCAGCACGACCACCTGCACGACCGCGACCGGCCGCGAGAACGCGGCGCCGCGATCGGCCGCGACGGCCACGCCGATCAGCACCGCGGTGACGGCCGCGACGGCGGGCAGAGCGATCTGCGCCCACAGCGCACGGCGTCGACGCGCCCAGGCGAAGCCCGCACCGATGAGCAGTGCCATCGGGATGGCCAGCGACGCCGTGTAGAACTGGTGCATCCCCGCAACCACGGAGAACATCACGGCGAAAGTGCCGAACCAGACCGCCCCGAAGACGAGCAGCGGCGTGCGGAAGCGCAGCACGGCGAGCACCACGACGGCGAGGACCGCGGTCGGGATCATCCACCCGATCTGGTCGGCGAGCGCTCCGTTGAGCAGCCGCACGACCGACGGCTCGCCGGAGAACGGGGGAGTGAACGAGCGGTACGCCTCCGTGTCGGCGGTGCTCGCGCCGAACCGGCCCAGGCCGTTGTATCCGAACACCATCTCCCACGGGTTGTTCGACAGGGTGCTGCCGATATAGGGGCGGTCGGATGCCGGCACCAGCGCGACCGCCACGATCCAGACGAGGGAGGCTGCCAGGCTGACCACGCCGGCGACGGCGACGTGCCAGACCCGGCGCCACCACGGCTGGCGGGTGCAGAGGTAGGCCGCCGCAAGTCCGGGCCACACCGCCCAGGCCTCGAGCATGTAGGTCTGGAAGGCGGCGGCGATGAACAGGCCGGAGAGCAGGAGCCAGCCGAGGTGGGCTCGTCGGAGGGCGTGGGTCGCGGCCCACGCGGTCAGTGCCAACGCCAGGACGAAGAAGGTCTCGGGCTGGTTCGAGCGAGCGACGGCGACGAGGATGGGAGTCGTCGCGACGACGGCGCCTGCAATGACGCCCGCGGTCCGTCCCACCCACCGCCGCGCCGTGATCGCCGTCATGACCGCCGCCGCGGCGGCCGCCAGCGCATTGGGCAGAATCACGGCGGCGGGGGAGAACCCGAACACGCGCACGACGAGGGCCGGGATCCAGAACGAGCCCGGGATCTTGTCGAGGGTGACCGTGCCGGCGGGATCGAACGACCCGAAGAAGAAGTCGGGCCAGCTTCGGCTCATCGACAGCGCGATGGAGGCGTAGTAGTCCGACATCGACCCGCCGACACCCCACGCGGTGAGCACCAGCGCGACCAGGCCGATGCCGAGCAGAGACCAGTGCCAGGGCGTGCCGAGGCGCCGGCGCACACCGGTTCGGGCGCGCGTGGAGGAGAACGGCGTCGACGGCGCCGACGCGGAGAGAACGGTCACGACGGTCACGCTAGGACCGCTGCGCCCGATGTCTCGCAAGCGCGAGCTATGAATACGCCGCGACGCGCGGAATCAGTCCGACGGCCAGGTGGCCCAGATCACGTCCTCCCCGTCGATCTGCTGCGGGCCGGCGCCCACCGCGTACCGGGCAGAGCTCGGGTCTTCGCCGTCCAGCCACCAGATGTAGGCCCCGTAGCCGGAGTTCTGCTGGTAGCCCGCGGCCGAGAGCGTCGATCCGATGGCGGCGATCGCGGCATCCGCGTCGCCGACGAAGATCGCGCCCTTGCGCGCGGTCCCTCCGAAGTCGTCCACCACGTAGCACGCGGGAACCGTCGGGGGAGCACCCGCCTCGGGGAAGGTGAAGCCGGCAGGGTCGGCCAGGGTCGGATCGGCGTAGCCGTTGGCATCCATGAACGAGATCATCGCGTCGGTGCACCCGAACGCGTCGCCGCCTGCCGGCGCCGCGGGGGCGTCGTGCGCGGCCGACGCGCTCACGTCGCCCGTCGTCGAGGCGGGTGAGCCGGATGCCGCGTACCCGGTCAGCAGGAGCAGGAGGGTGGTGGCGCCCACGACGGTGGTGGAGCGGACGGCGGTCATGCGCTCAGTGTCGCCGGGGCGCCGCCCGGCGGGCAATGCGGGATCCGGCTGGTTTGGACACCGCCTGTGTGTGGGCTAAGCTTGACCCTCGGTACGACTTCGGTCGTCACCCTCTGGGGTATGGTGTAATTGGCAACACGGCTGATTCTGGTTCAGTTGTTCTTGGTTCGAGTCCAGGTACCCCAGCAAATTCATCGCTCTCGAATGAGCAAGCTCTCTGCATGTCCGAACCCCTCCTTCGACGCTCATGTCGAGGGAGGCTCCTTGTTTCTGAGGCGTGTGCCTGTTGCCGTGTCCGGCAGGCATCCGCACTGAGCTGATCGGCCCACCACGGCATGCGAGGCGCCGCGGCAGCCGCACACCCTCGCCAACGGCGATCGCCGAGCCTATGCTGACCGCATGACCGAACCCACGCAGGAGCAGCTCGAGTCGTCGGACAAGGTGGTCAAGCGCACGGTCGGCGGTGAGATCCGCTACTACCTCAAGGACATCAAGGCGCACTGGCCGGCCGTCGTCGAGCAGCATCCGGATGCCGCGGGTCACGAGGCGTGGTGGACGGCCGATGGTCGGTTCCATGCGACGCACGCGCAGCTGCGTCGCGACGCCATGATCGGCGGGATCGTCTAGCGCGATCCGCGACTTCTTCTCTGGCGCGTTCTCGGGTCTCCGGCCCGCGGGGTGCGCTCCATCGTGGAGTCGGTACTCCGCGCCGAGCATTGGTGGCGCCATCCGGACGTTCCCGAGCGATCGTGTCAGCCCGCGCCGTCGGTCGCGGTCCGCGCCGCCGGGGCAGACAGGAGCGTCGCGAGACGCTTCTTCTTGCGGTTCTCGCGGATGATCCACGCGACATCGGGATCGCTCTCGTCGAGGGCTGCGAAGACGGGGAGCCCTCGGACGGGGTCGGCGGCGATGGCGACGCTCCAGCAGTAGCCGAGCGCCTGCCGCAGGGTGCGCGCCCCGTCCTGCCTGCGGTGGGAGGTGTCCGCCGCGGCGAGGTGGGCGGTCGCACGCGCGCACGCCGCCAACCCGGCGCGGGCGGTGTCCGGTGTCCGCAGCAGTCGCGGCTCGCAGATCGCGGCGACGGCGGCGCGCTGCACGAGCGGGTCGGGGTCGTCGACCCAGTCCGCGACCAGCGCCCTGAGGATCGCGGGGGAGTCGTCGCCGAGCAGCTGCAGTCCGATCGCCACGCCCTCGCGTACACGCCACCGGTCGTCGGCGGCGAGAGCGCGCGCATGGTGGGCGTCACGCGGTTCGCCCGCCCGTCGGCCGAGCGCTGCGGCGGCGCACATGACGGGGTATTCGCGTCCATCTCGAAGGAGCGCGTCGATGACGGCTGCGTCGGCGGTGCGCGCCGCCGCGTCGACGAGTGCGAGATCCGCGCGCGGACCGGGCAACCCGGAATGGGCATCGAGGAACGCGGCCCAGCTGAGCGGGTCCATTCCTGACAGCTGGGCGATCCACGCCGGCACGCTCGTCATGCGTGCGACGCTATCGCGCCGGGCACTGCCGTCGCCGCGTCGCGTGCCGGGTCAATTCCACTCGCGCCGATGTCCGATCTCAGCCCGACCTCGTGAAGACCCCCAACCCCGACGGCGTCGGGATCTGCGCATAGCGGTTGAGGAAGGTGAGGGTCACGGAGGTCACCCGTCCGTCCGCGCGGGTGAAGACGACCGACGAGAGGGAGCCCGGCAACGCGTTCTCGCCCGTGGGGACGTACGCCATCGTGTCGCCGTCCCACGGCGTGATGTCGAACGCGGTCTCGCCCTTCGGTCCGAGCGAGCCGCGGAGGCCGGTGCCCGCCGAGGTCACCGTCAGGGTGCCGAAATACGGACTGACGTACGTTCCGGTGTAGTCGGCGACGGGCCCGGATGCCGCGGCATCCGCCGGTGCCTGCATGCCGGCCAGGTCGCCGGACGGCGCGTTGTAGGACGCGAAGAAGCCGTGCATCGTGTCCACCCAGTCGCGGGTGGAGTGCCCGTACATGACCTCGTCGAGGAACGTCTGCACGACCGCTTCGGGAAGGCCGACGGGGGCGCCGTTGGTGAGGACGACGATGCCGAGGTCGAGATCGGGGACGAGGGTCGCGGCGGTCGCGGCGCCGAGGCCGAAGGCACCCGAGTGGCTGAGCGTGACACGGCCGCCGGCGCCGGAGCCCACGTTGATGCCGAAGCCGTAGTGACCGGGCCGTTGATCCAGATCGCCCGGGTGGGAGCTGACGATCTGCGCCGACAGCGCCTCGTTCAGCGGCCCCGTGGCGATGAAGGCGGAACCGCCTCGCTGCCCGTCGGACAGCAGCAGCTGCATCCACGTCGCCAGGTCGCCGACGGTCGAGGATGCGCCGCCCGCGGGCGCCTCGGCATCCGCGTCGCGGTCGAACAGCGGCTGGAAATCGTCGTCGCCGATCCGTGCGTGCAGCACGGCGCGGTCGTCGGCAGCGAGGTAGTCGGCGTGGCTCATACTCGTCGACGTCATGCCCAAGGGCGTGAACAGCAGCTCCTGCGCCGTCTGTTCCCACGTCTGACCGCGGGAGGCCGCGACGGCCTGCGCGCCGGCCGTCAGACCGAAGTTCGAGTACTGATAGGTCGAACGGAACGGCTGCAGGGGGATCTCACGGAGGTGGTCGAGGATGTAGTCGCGGTCGAAGCCGAGGTCCTCGAGGTCGTCTCCGCCGCCGGTGGGGATGCCGGTGCGGTGGGCGAAGAAGTCGCCGATCGTGGCGTTCTGGGTGACGTACGTGTCATCGAGCGCGAAGTCGGGCATGAAGGTGCGCACCGGCGTGGACCACGAGAGCTCGGGGTTCTCGGTCATGGCCTTGGCGACGATCGTGGCCGACAGCGGCTTCGACAGCGATGCCAGCTCGAACACGGTGTCGGTGTCGACATTGACGCCGGTGGACACGTCGCGCACGCCGAACCCGCCCTCGTACAGCACGGCATCGTGCGAGACGACCGCGACGGCGAGCCCCGGAACCTTCGATCGACGCAGTGCGTCGTCGATCTGGCCGGGCAGAGCCGTGAGGGCGGCGGCGACGGCGCTCTCACGATCGGTGTACAGCGCGACGACGTCCTGATTCGGGAAGGTCCCCGTGGTCACGGCGACCGTGGGCGCCGGCTCGGGCGGGGAGCTCCACGCGCAGCCGGAGAGGGCCAGCCCCACGGCCGTCGCCGTCACCGTCGTCGTCAGAAGTCTCGGTCGGCGCCGCGCATCAGCCATGGTCGAAGCCATCCTCGTGCCCCCTCATGCGGCACGCCGACGTCCGCTCGTGTCGAGGATAGGGCGACCGCGACCGTGCGGTCCAGCGTCGGCCGGCGCCGCTGCGCCGATCAGCGCGACGCCGAGGCGGGCGCGATCACGGTGAGGGCGCGCGGGAGGACGCGCGCGGAGAGGTGATCGACCTCTTCGCCGAGCTCCCCGTCGCGGGCGATCCGGTAGGGCCCGTCGAGCAGTTCGAGATCGAACTCGGCATCCGAGAACTCCTGGTAGCGGCGGTTGCGCGAGATCCGTCCCGTGAACAGGTCGAGGACCACGCGCGCGCGGGAGCCGCGACGCGACACACCGAGCACGCGCAGATCCAGCCGCGCGTCGTCGAGCGTCGCGCGGTGGACGGGGGCGAACCCGCGCGGCTCGTACCGGCCGTTGCCGAGGAAGAGCAGGCTGAACCGCGCGTCGACGGCGCGACCGTCGAGGTCGCGGACGCGCACGCGCACGGCGCGGGCCCGTCCCAGCGTCCGCACCGCCGCGACGAGGGCGGCGAGAGGCTTGCCGATGCGGTGCTCGTACCGCTCGCGGATCGCGACGAAATCGGTGTACGCGCCGACGCTGGCGGTGTTGACGAAGATCCTGCCGTTCACCTCGCCGAGATCGACCTTCGCGACGGTGCCGGCCCGGACGGCGTCGATGGCAGCCGACAGCGGGTACATCCCGAGGTCCTTCGCGAAGTGGTTGAAGGTGCCCGCCGGCAGAACCGCCAGCGGGATGCCGTTCTCGTGGGCGGCGGCCGCGGCCTGCTGCACCGTGCCGTCGCCGCCGGCGACCGCGAGGACCTCGCACTCCTGCGCGGTGCGGCGGATCACCTCGGCGTAGTCGTCGTCCGCACCCAGCTCGACGATCCGCAGCGCCGGCAGCGTGCGGCGCACCACCGGGAGGATCCGCGCCGCGCGCCCCGAGCCCGATCGAGGGTTGATGACGAGCGCGATGCCCGCGCCGTCCGGCCGCGGCGTGCCCGCGTGCACCGCGAGCGCGTCCTGCAGCGGGTCCACGCGCTCCACCGGCACGATCCGCGTCGTCAGCCAGGCGACCGCCTCGCCGAGCGCGAAACCCGCCGCGACGTCCGACGGGTAGTGCGCTCCGGTGGCGACCCGCGAGAAGCCGACGAGGCCCGCCAGCATGCGCAGCGGCACGGTCAGGATCGGGGACTCGGCGGATGCCGCCGCGGCGAACGCCATCGCGCTGGCCGAGTGGCCGCTCGGAAACGACGTCGAGGCGGGGATGCGGTGGGCCAGCCGCTGCACCGGCACCTGCGTGATGGCCGGCCGCGGGCGGCGGTGCAGACGCTTGGACACCTGGTTGGCGAGGAGGCTGGTGAGCCCGATCGCGGCGAGGCCGCGCACCGCGGCCCGGCGCGCCCGGGGCCGACCGGTGGCCGCGAGGAGCGCCGCCACCCCCATCCAGAGCACGGAGCGGTCGGCGGCCCGCGTGAGCGGCGGCATCGCCCCGTCGAGGATCGGGCTGCGCGTGCCGGCGATCGCCGTGAAGGTGGCCACGTCGAGCGCGTCCACTTGACGCCGGACGGAGCGCCATCGCCGCGTGTCGCCCCCGTCGTCTCGGGAGGCGCGTGTGCGAGCGGACGGTGGTCGACGCCGGGCCATGATCGCTCCGATCAGTTCATCGCGTTGCCGATGTAGGAGTACTTGACGAACACCTCGGAGGCCCAGCCGGCCTCGTCGAGCACGCCCTGCACCGCCGTGAGCATGTACTTGGAGTCCCACCCCATGTAGAGGTACTGGCCGTCGCCCAGCTCATCCCACTGGCCGTTCCACGCCTTGGCCGGGTAGACGGGGCCGCCGCGGCGTGCGCTGAAGTCGATCACGCTCTGTCGCGAGTCCGCCCACAACCGTTTGAAGATGCGGTTGAAGAGGTAGCGGATGTCGGGAACCTCCCAGTGCTCGCCGCGGAACTCGACGTAGTCGAACTCGCGCTGCCAGCCCCGAGGCCATCCGCGGCGCTTGCGGGCGTCGAGGATGGGTGTGAGGTTGTCGTCGTCGATGGAGACGACGGCGGGTCGCTTCCAGACGCTCAGGAAGAGGTCGGTCAGCTCTTGCGTGCGCGCCGCGATCGCCGCGGTCGACCACGCCTCGGCGTCCGCGACGGACTGCGTGACGGCGAGCGCGCTGTCGCGGTAGGCGTTCCGCTTCTGCGGGAACGAGGCCTCGAACGCGCGGTCGAAGAGCTCCCGTTCGAGCAGCGTCAGGTTTCCCAGGGTCTGGGCCAGCGCACGGAAGCTGTTCTGCTCGTCGTCGGAGAGCTCGGCCCAGCGGCGCGAGCCGTCGGGCGACCACTCGTCGGACGGTGCGAGCGGCACGATGTGCTCGAGATCCAGCGGCGCCGTGTCGATGTCGCCCGCGAGCCGCCCCAGCACGTAGGCCGGGTGGGGGAGCGCGCTGAACTTCAGACCGACGCGGGTGCGCTCGTCGGAGGGCGTGATCCGCGCGATCGCCCGGACCAGATCGTCGCGCGAGAGCGCCGCGGCGCGGCAGAGGCGAGCGACGAGCCGGTCGGTGGTCACCCCGACGACGGTGCGGCGCATCAGCAGCGACTGCACCTGCTCGAGCGACGTGATCAGCTCCGAGGTCGGGAGCTGTCCGGAGCGATGCTCGTGGAGCAGGCGCAGGGCGAGCGGATACATGCCACGGCCGAAGGTGTTGAGCAGGGCCAGCTGCTGCCCGATCGCGACGTCGGCGACGCGCGCCGGGTCGAGGAGGGTGGCGTAGAGCGCGGAGTAGTCGCGCCACTGCGCGGCGCGCTCGCGCAGCGTCGCCAGGTCGAGGTGCGGGAACTCGGCGCGGAAGGTGTCGTAGACGCCCCGCTCGCCGGCCACGGTGACCTCGCGGCCGGTGAGCATGACGAGGTAGTGCCGCCAGAAGTCGCCGATCTGCTCGCCGGTGTTCTCCTCGATCGGAACCCAGTAGTGGTCCTCGATCTCGCTCTGCTGGGCGTGGGAGAGGCCCATCAGCACGTAGTTGTGGATCAGCTCGTGGTCGCGCAGCGGTTCGCCCGTCGAGTTGAGGCTCTCGAAGGTCTGCTGCGCGTTCGCCTCGGGTCCGAGGGTGATCGCGACGTGCTCGAGGCGTTGGAGGCCCCGCCAGATGTGGGCGGCCTCGTCGGGACGGATCTGGCTGCGGAAGAACGCGTAGTTGTCGTCGAAACGCGACACGCGCGTCTCATCGTCGGGCGTCCGACGGTCGCGCACGACGCTCTCGAAGACCTCCGCCCAGGCGCGATGCGGCCGGAGTTTCGTCCGTGCGGGATCGTCGTCGCGGACGAGCACCCGCTCGAGCTCGGCGGCCAGATCCGGGTCGTCGTCGCGCAGAGTGTGGTGCAGGGCGGCGACCAGGAGCATGAGGGTCGTGATGCGCTGCTGTCCGTCGATGAGGACCAGATGGGCGTCATCGTCGTCGGAGACCGAGGCGGTCGAGAGGATCGAGCCGATGAAGTGCGTGTGGCCGGCGCCCGCATCCGCCACCGCGCGCACATCGCCGAGGAGCTGCTCGCAGCCGCCGATGTCCCAGCGGTACTGCCGCTGGTAGACGGGAACGACGATGGTGGTGTCGGATGCCGAGAGCCACGCGATCGTGGCGACGGCGGTCGCGGAGACGTGGGACGCGGAGACCGAGGGGGCGAGGTTCGTGCCGGTGCTCATGTTCTCCGTGTCGCCTCCGCGCTCGCTCTCGATGACCGCCGTCGAGTCTAATCGCGTTCCCGGGACCGCTCGGTAGGCTTGCCTCGGCCGGGCCTGTAAAAACTTCGCTCGTCCGGCAGAAAGGTTGGATCCGTCATGGGTTACATCAAGAGCGCGGCCCTCGAGGAGACCGGTTACGTCGTCCTCGACCGCTACAACAAGGAGATCGACCCGAAGGAGTGGCTCGACGTCGAGTACGTCGACTGGAAGTCCTCGGGCGACACCCGGTTCGCCCCGTTGGCCTCCGCCAAGGGCGAGATCGAGTGCAACGGCTTCTGGAACCACAAGCCGCCGCGCACCGACAAGGACGGCGTCTGGATCGACGCGCAGACCGCCATCGCACCGACGCTCACCGCGCGTGCGCAGGAGCCGGGGGCTAACGTCGGCCGCTGCCGCATCATCGAGCTGCAGCCGAACACGTATGCCGACTGCCTCTACAACCTGCACCAGGACGACAACAACCGTCTGAACCCGGACGGCACCGGCTGGGTCGTGCGCGGCTTCTTCAACCTCACCGACGACAAGACGAGCTACTTCGTGCTGCGGGAGAACCGCACCGATCCGAGCGAGGAGACCCGCATCGCCCTGCCCGCGGGCGCGCAGCTCATCGTCGACACCCAGCGCCTCTGGCACGCCGCCGCCCACTACGGCGACGAGCCGCGCTACTGCCTCATCACCTCGTGGGAGTCGGGCCCCGAGCTCGACGCCTACATCGCCAAGTACAACGGGGTGAACAAGGTGGACAGCTACCCGGTCGACCAGGAGACGCTGGATGCCGGGCAGATCGAGCAGGAGCGCCGCATCGCCGCCCGTGCCGCCGCCCTGGCCGCCCGCGGCCAGCAGGAGGTCACGGTGATGAGCGAGGCCTGAGCCTCGGCATCCACCGCGGACGTCCCGTCCGCACGAAGGGCCCCGATCTTCGGATCGGGGCCCTTCGTCGTCCGTGGCCCTCGTGTGGTTTTCCACGGAGCAGACTGTTGTTATAGCTGTGTTTGTGTTGTACCGTGTGGATATTCAAGGAGGATACGTGTACGCAACGGAGCGACAGCAGCTCATCGAGCACCTGGTCAGCACAGACGGACGCGTCGCCGTCGTCGACCTGGCGCGCCGCTTCGGCGTGACCACCGAGACCGTCCGCCGCGATCTCGACCAGCTCGAGACGGCGGGAATCGTGCGTCGCGTGCACGGCGGGGCCGTGGCCCGCACCCGGGTCAGCACGGTCGAGACCTCCTTCGTGGAGCGCACGCAGCGCCGCAGCGACGCGAAGCGCGCGATCGCGGAGCGGGCCCTGGAGGCCATCGGCGCCGATGGCGACGGATCCATCTACATCGACGCGGGGACGACGACGGCCGCCGTCGCCGGACTGCTCGCCCAGCGCCCGGTCACCGGGCATCCGCTCGAGGTCGTCACCCACTCGATGACGGTGGCGCACCTGCTGGCCGGAGCGCCCGGGCTCAACCTCACCGCCATCGGCGGCCGCGTGCGCGGGCTGACCGCGGCGGCGGTGGGCGCCCAGACGGTCGATGCGATCTCCCGGCTGCGCCCCGACCTCGCCTTCATCGGCACCAACGGCCTGTCCGCCACCTTCGGACTGAGCACACCCGATCCCGACGAGGCCGCGGTCAAGCGCGCCATCATCGCCTCGGCGCGCCGCATCGTGGTGCTCGCCGACGCCGAGAAGTTCGACGGGGAGCTGCTCGTCTCCTTCGGCCGGCTCGCCGATCTCGACATCCTCGTCACCGATGCGCCGCCGCCCGCCGACCTCGTCGCCGCCCTCAACGACGCCGATGTGGAGGTGTGGACCGCATGATCGTCACGCTCACCGCGAACCCGTCGCTCGACCGGACGGTGACCCTCGCCGAGGCCCTGCGCGTCGGCGAGGTGCAGTCCGCCGTCGCCGTCCGCGAGGATGCCGGGGGGAAGGGCATCAACGTCACCCGTGTGCTGACCGGGTCAGGTGTGCCCAGCACCGCGGTCCTCCCGCTCGACGCCGACGACCCGTTCGCATCCGTGCTCCGCTCGGCGCGCGTGCCGGTCGTCGCCGTGCCCCTGCCCGGAACCGCGCGGGCGAACCTCACGCTGACCGACCACGACGGCGTGACCACGAAGGTGAACCTGCCCGGTGTGACACGCAGCGACGCGGATGCCGCGACACTCATCGCCGCGACGGTGCAGGCGTCGGCGGGTGCGCGATGGCTGGTGCTGGCGGGGTCGCTGCCACCCGGACTGCCCGACGACTTCTACGTCGACGTGATCACCGCCGTCCGCGCGACCGGCCCCGAAGCGCCGCGCATCGCCGTGGACACGTCGGGGGCCGCCCTGCGGGCCGTCGTCGAGCGCGGAGCGCCCGATCTCATCAAGCCCAACGACGAGGAACTCGTGGAGCTCGCCGGCGTCCCCCTCGACCCGGCGCTGCCGCTGGCGGAGGCCGTCCGCGCCGTCGCCTCGCAGCTCGTGCCCGAGCGGGTGGGCGCCGCCTTCGTCACGCTGGGTGGCGACGGCGCGGTCCTCGTGACGGCCGACGGAGCCTGGTTCGGCACGCCGCCGCCGACGCGGGTACGCAGCACCGTCGGTGCCGGAGACAGCTCGCTGGCGGGCTTCCTCCTCGCCGACGTCGCGGGAGCCGCTCCCGACGAGCGGGTGCGCAGCGGCATCCGCTACGGGTCCGCGGCGGCCGCGCTGCCCGGAACGCAGGCCCCGACGCCCGACGATCTGCTCCCCGGCGACGTGCCGGTGAGCCCTCTCGCCCCCTGAAAACCCCATCCTGAACCCACTCGACCACTGGAGGTCACCGTGTCAGAGATCATCACGCCGGCGCTCGTCAGCCTTGACGCGTCGCTCGGCACCGACAAGCGGGCCGTCATCGACGCCCTCGCCGCGCGCGTGGCGGCGACGGGGAGGGCGAGCGATGCCGCAGCCCTCGCCGCCGACGCCTGGAAGCGCGAGCAGACCGACGAGACCGGTCTGCCCGGCGGCATCGCGATCCCGCACGCCAAGAGCGCCGCGGTGCGCGAGGCGACGCTCGCCTTCGCCCGTCTGAAGCCGGGCATCGACTTCGGCGCGGAGGACGGTCCGGCCGACCTCGTCTTCCTCATCGCCGCCCCGGACACGGCGGCCGAGGAGCACCTCGCCGTGCTGTCGCAGCTCGCGCGCAGCTTCATGCGCGAGGACTTCACCGCGGGACTGCGCGCGGCCGAACGGCCGGAGGACGTCGTCGCCCTCGTGACCGCGGCCGTGTCGGGCACCGCTGCTCCGGCAGCATCGACGGCGCCCGCCGCGACGGCGAGCGCGGACAGCGCGCACCTGATCGACGGACGCCCCGCCCGGATCGTGGCGGTCACGGCGTGCGCGACCGGCATCGCCCACACCTTCATGGCGGCCGACGCCCTCACCGCGCAGGGCGGCAAGGACGGCGTCGACCTCATCGTGGAGCCGCAGGGATCGAGCGGATACAAGGCGCTCGACCCGAAGATCATCGAGGCCGCCGACGCCGTCATCTTCGCCGTCGACGTGGACGTGCGCGAGCCGCAGCGCTTCGCCGGCAAGCCCGTCGTCCGCGCCAGCGTCAAGCGCGGCATCGAGGCGCCCGGTCAGCTGGTGGCCGAGGCCATCGCCGCTGCGAAGAACCCGAACGCGACCCGCGTCAGCGGATCGGCGGCGGCGGCATCCACCGCCACGTCGGGCGCGGGGGAGTCGTACGGCGCGAGCATCAAGCGCGCGCTGCTGACCGGCGTCAGCTACATGATCCCCTTCGTCGCCGGCGGCGGTCTGCTCATCGCCCTCGGCTTCCTGCTGGGCGGCTATGAGATCGCGTTCAACGCGGACAAGATCCTGGGCGCGTCGACGCTGTGGAACCTCGGCGACACCTCGCTGATCGTCTACCTCGGCGCCGTGCTGTTCAAGATCGGCGCGCTGTCGTTCGGCTTCCTGGTGCCGGCCCTCGCCGGTTACATCGCGTACGGCATGGCCGACCGGCCGGGTATCGCCCCCGGTTTCGTCGCCGGTGCCGTCGCGGGCTTCATGGGCGCGGGCTTCCTCGGCGGCATCGTCGGTGGTCTGCTCGCCGGTGTCGCCGCCCGCTGGCTGAACGGCCTCGACGTGCCGCGCTGGCTGCGCGGTCTCATGCCGGTCGTGATCATCCCGCTGCTGGGTTCGATCTTCGCCTCCGGTCTCATGCTGCTGGTGCTCGGCGGTCCGATCGCCTGGCTCACCAAGGCCCTCAACGACTGGCTGTCGGGCCTCACCGGCGCCGGCGTGATCATCCTCGGCATCATCCTCGGCCTGATGATGTGCTTCGACCTCGGCGGTCCGGTCAACAAGGTGGCCTACGCCTTCGCGACCGGCAACCTCGCCGCGGGCATCGCGGGCGACGAGCGCTACCTGCAGATCATGGCGGCCGTCATGGCTGCGGGCATGGTCCCGCCGCTGGCGATGGCCCTGGCATCCACCGTCATCGACCGCAAGCTCTTCACCGAGCCGGAGCGCGAGAACGGCAAGGCGGCCTGGCTGCTCGGCGCTGCGTTCATCTCCGAGGGTGCGATCCCGTTCGCGGCGGCCGACATCTTCCGGGTGATCCCGGCGATGATGCTCGGCGGTGCGGTGACCGGTGCGCTCTCGATGGCGTTCGCCGTCACGAGCAAGGCGCCCCACGGCGGCATCTTCGTCTTCTTCGCGATCGACAACTTCTGGCTCTGGCTGCTCGCCATCGCCGCGGGAACGGTCGTCTCGGCATTCACCGTCGTCGCGCTCAAGCGCTTCGCACGCCGTGGATCGGCCGTGAACGAGGGTATTCCCGGTGCGTCCTCGGTTTCTCCCGAGGCCGTGAACGCCTAGTCTCGATGGAGATATCCCAACACGATCCAAGGAGGATCCCATGGCAGAACGCCAGGCCACCGTCGCCAGCAGCTCGGGTCTGCACGCGCGCCCCGCGAAGCTCTTCGTGCAGGCGGTCCAGCAGACCGGCGTCCCCGTGACGATCGCGGTCGAGGGCGGTCCTGACCTCAACGCCGGCAGCATCCTCACGCTGATGGGTCTGGGCGCCACGCAGGGCACCGTCGTCACGCTCAAGGCGGAGGGCGAGGGCGCCGAGGCGGCCCTCGACACGCTCGTCGCGTTCCTCGAGACGGACCACGACGCCGAGGCCTGATCGGACACGGATCCACGGATGCCGCGACCCCCGGATGTTCGCCGGGGGTCGCGGCATCCGGCGTTCGGGGCGTCAGAGATCGATGGCGTCGCCCGGGTCGAGCGGGCTGAACCGACCCCCGCCCTGTTCGGCCGCCCACTGCAGGCGTCCGCGGTGCATGTCGAGTCCGATGCGCGAGAGCGTCATGTCGTGCGTGGCGAAGGCGTGCTCGGGCCGCACGGCGAGGACGAAGTCGATCGCCTCGCCGATCTTCAGCCACGGCGCGCCCACCGGCGCGGCGAGGAGCCGGACCTCGACCCCTTCGGGCACCGCGTAGGAGTCGCCGGGGTAGTAGAGCTCGTCGTCCACGAGCACGCCGACGTTGTCGATGACGGGGATCGACTCGTGGATGACGGCGTGCCGCCCGCCGAAGAAGCGCAGCGCGAACGGGCCGGCGCTCACGCTGTCGCCCGGAGCGACGACGGTGACGCCGAACTCCGCGGCCGCATCCGCGACACCCTGCGGCCCGTAGATCGGTACGTCGGGCGCGTGCTCACGGATGCGACGGAGGTGCTCGGGCGTCCAGTGGTCGGGGTGCTCATGGGTGAGCACGACGCCCACCGTCCCGGCCAGATCCTGCAGCGGAAGAGTGAAGGTTCCGGGGTCGATGATCAGCTGGCTTCCTTCGCGCTCGAGGCGCAGGCAAGCGTGTTCGTGTTTGGTGACGCGCATGTCGCTCAGTCAACGCCTGTCCCGCGATCCGGGCAAGCCGGACGCGCATCCGGGCCTCGATTTGGCGAGGGGTCGTTCGCCATGGCATAATCGAACGGTTGCTTACGCAGCGAAAAGGTACGGCCCCATCGTATAGCGGCCTAGTACGCCGCCCTCTCACGGCGGTAACGCGGGTTCGAATCCCGCTGGGGTCACCACCGCAGAAGCCCGGTCCACACGGACCGGGCTTCTGTCGTCTGCGGGTCTATCGCGACGCGACAGACCCGCAGGTGGGTCAGGCTGCGGGACCGGCCTCGTCGACGGTCTCGGGCGCGCGGGTGCGGGCCCGACGACGGCGGACGAGCCGGCGGGCACCCCACACGATCAGGGCGGCGAACGCGATCAGGCCGAGCCAGGGGAGCAGGAACCCGATCGCGATGACCAGGCCGTTGAGAGTCGCGACGAGACCGTTCCAGCCGGCCGCGACGCCGTCGCCGAATCCCGCCGGATCGGCGGTGACGGCGGGGGCGGGCGTGACGAGCGAGACGCTCAGCGTCGACATCTCGACCTGGGACTGCACCCAGCTCAGCTGCTGTCGGAGGGACTCCAGCTCGGACTGACGCTCCGACAGCGCGGACTCCGCCGCGATCAGGTCGGCGGTCGACGACGACTGCTGCATCAGCTCCGTGAGGCGTGCGACGGAGGACTCGAGGGCGGAGACCCGGGCGCGCAGGTCGACGGCCTCCGTGGTCACGTCGCGCCGGTCGGTCTGCGACGAGGTCACCGTCCCGTAGGCGGACAGTCCCGCGACCGTCTCGGAGAGGCGGTCTGCGGGGATGCGGACGGTGATCCACGCGCCCGACGGCATCGGCATGACGACTCCCGTTCCCGACATGACGTCGACGGGCGCTCCGGCGCCGGTGCTCTGGGATTCGACGTAGCCGCCCGCGGCGACGGCTGCCGCCGCGATGCCCTCGGCCGCGGCAGCGGCGTCCGCGACCTCGACGGTCGCCGAGGCGGTCGTCGCGATCTCGCGTCCCGCGCTCCCGGTGGCGGCGTCGGCCGCCACGCCGGCTCCGCTCATGCCGCCGGCCGCGGCATCCCCGGCCCGTCCGTCGGTCAGCCCGAGCTCGGCGGTGCTCCCGCCCGGTGCGATCACCGCGGGAAGTGCGGCGGACGACGCCCCGGACGTGCCCTGCAGGGTTCCCGCGATCGACGGTGCCATGATCGCCGCGACCGCCACGACGGCGGCGGCCGCGGCCCCGCCCATCCAGATGCGGCCGCGGCGGACGGCGCGGATCCGTTCGCGTTCGCTGTGCTCCCACTGCGCGCGACGTTCGTCCGCGATGCGTGCGAAGAGCGCGTGCTCGATCGCCTCCACGCGATCGTCGCCGAGCTCGGGCAGTGCGGTGTGTGCGGTGGTCATGACCCCTCCGATGCGATGGTGGTGCGCAGTGAGCTGCGGATGCGGGAGAGACGATTGCGGACGACGCCGTGCGTGACGCCGAGGTGCTCGGCCGCCGCCTGGTAGCCGTAGCCCTCGGCGGCGCACAGACGGAAGATGCTCTGGTCGAGCTCGCTGAAGGTGGCGACCTCCGCTGCGATCCGATCGGCGAGGTCGGCGTCGATCACCTGACGTTCGATGTCGACGCCGTCCGGCACGGATTCGTCGATGGGCGCTCCGAGGTGCGCGCGGTCGCGGCGCTGGCGGCGCACACGGTTCGCCGCTTGGAATCGGCAGACCGTGACGAGCCAGGGGAGCAGCGACGCGCTGTGCAGCTCCAGCTCCCGGAGCTTGCGCCACGCGGCCAGGAACGTCTCCTGGGTCACGTCCTCGGCATCCTGCGCCGTGCCGACCAGGCCGTGCGCGATCCAATAGACGGGCCGCGCATAGGCGCGGTAGAGCGTCCGGAAGGCGAGCTCGCTGCCGGCGGCGGCCTCCGCGACGAGCTCGGCATCGGTGCGCGTGCCGGTGTCCTGGGTCATCGTGTCCTCATCGTCTCTCACTCAGGAAGTGTCGGCGGTGGAGGAATCGTCTCAGATCCGATCGCCGCCGGCCTGCGGGCCGACCGGCGGGGAGCGCCGCCGGGGTGCGAGCCGGTATCGTGTCCTGAGCGAGAGGGAGTATCCCGTCCTCGCGCGTCCGTCATCACGGGCCCGTCGTCGGGACCCCGGGCGCGCGCCGCCGCCGCCCGACGGGTGGTCGCGGGGGAGAGACTTTCGACGTTTCGTCATCCCTCGAAAGGGCTGCATGGACCTCCCCGTCTGGTTCGAGATCGGCTCGCTCGTCGTGCTGGTGCTCATCCTCGTCGCCGACCTCGTGCTCATCGCGAAGCGACCGCACATCCCGTCGCCCAAGGAGTCGAGCCTGTGGGTCGTCTTCTACGTCGCCCTCGCGCTCGTGTTCGCGGGATTCATGTGGTTCTTCGCCGGCGGCGAGTATGCCGGGCAGTTCGTCGCCGGGTGGCTCACGGAGTACAGCCTCTCCATCGACAACCTCTTCGTCTTCGTGCTGATCATGAGCCAGTTCTCGGTGCCGCGCCGGTACCAGCAGAAGGTGCTGATGGTGGGCATCATCATCGCGCTCGTGCTCAGGGGCCTGTTCATCCTCGCCGGAGCGGCGATCATCGAGCAGTTCAGCTGGATCTTCTACATCTTCGGGGCCTTCCTCATCTACACCGCCTGGAAGCAGGCCTTCCCGGGCGGCGACCACGAGGACGAGGTCAAGAAGGAGTCGTACATCGTGCGGCTGCTGCGGCGCACGATCGACATCAGCGACGACTACGACGGTCCGAAGGTGCGCACGGTCGTCGACGGCAAGCGGATGTTCACGCCCATGATCATCGTGTTCGTGGCCATCGGCATGACCGACCTGCTGTTCGCGCTCGACTCGATCCCCGCGATCTTCGGCATCACCCAGAACGCGTTCATCGTGTTCACGGCGAACATCTTCGCGCTGATGGGGCTGCGCCAGCTCTACTTCCTGTTGGGCGACCTGCTCGACCGGCTCAAGTACCTGCACTACGGCATCGCCTTCATCCTCGCCTTCATCGGGGTGAAGCTGATCGCGCACGCGATGCACGAGAACGAGCTCCCGTTCATCAACGGCGGCGAGCACATCGCGTGGGCGCCCGACATCTCGACCTGGATGTCGCTCGGAGTCATCGTCGTCTCGATGGTCGTGGCGACCGGGGCGAGCCTCGTGGCCTCCGCGCGGGAGCGCGGCGCAGAGCCCGCGGCGGCGCCCCGGACGCCGGCAGCGGCGGCCGAAGCGGTCGCCGACGAGAAGGGCACGCCGCCGACCGTCGAGGGGCGCTGAGGGCGACGCCGATCCACGCGGTGGTATTCTGAGGCCGTGCGGATCGCTCGTCTTCTCCTTAGCGGCCGCGACGAGACCTCGTTCTGAGCCCTCACTCGTCGCGGAGTCCGTCGCGGGCTTGATCCTCTTATCTGGAGAACGAGACAGCATGAGCATGACGATTCCCGACCGCCCGCGGACCCTCGCCGAGAAGGTGTGGGACGACCACCTCGTGGTCAAGGGCGAAGACGGCCAGCCCGACCTGATCTACATCGACCTGCACCTGGTGCACGAGGTCACGAGCCCGCAGGCCTTCGACGGCCTGCGTGCGGAGGGCCGCCCGGTGCGGCGACTCGACCTCACGATCGCGACCGAGGACCACAACACCCCGACGCTCGAGATCGACAAGCCGATCGCCGACCTGACGAGCCGGACGCAGATCGAGACCCTGCGTCGCAACGCGGAGGAGTTCGGCGTACGCCTGCACTCGCTCGGCGACAAGGAACAGGGCATCGTCCACGTCGTCGGGCCCCAGCTGGGCCTGACCATGCCCGGCATCACCGTCGTCTGCGGCGACAGCCACACCTCGACGCACGGCGCGTTCGGTGCCATGGCCTTCGGTATCGGCACGAGCGAGGTCGAGCACGTCCTGGCCACGCAGACCCTGCCGCTGAAGCCGTTCAAGACGATGGCCATCACCGTCGAGGGCGAGCTGAAGCCCGGGGTCACCGCGAAGGACATCATCCTCGCGATCATCGCCAAGATCGGGGCGAACGGCGGCCAGGGCTACGTGCTCGAGTTCCGCGGCAGCGCCATCCGGTCGCTGTCGATGGAGGGCCGCATGACGATGTGCAACATGTCCATCGAGGCGGGCGCCCGCGCCGGCATGATCGCCCCCGATGAGACGACGTTCGCCTACGTGAAGGACAAGCCGCACGCCCCCCAGGGCCAGGACTGGGACGACGCCGTCGCCTATTGGCGCACGCTGCCGAGCGACGAGGGCGCCGTCTACGACGCCGAGGTCTTCCTCGACGCGAACGAGCTCGAGCCCTTCGTCACCTGGGGCACCAATCCCGGGCAGGGCGTCTCGCTGTCGGACGTCGTTCCCGACCCGGCATCCTTCGCCGACGCGAACGAGCGCGCGGCCGCGGAGCGTGCGCTGGAGTACATGGATCTCGCCGCCGGCACGCCGTTGAAGGACGTCGCGGTGGATGCCGTGTTCATGGGCTCCTGCACGAACAGCCGCATCGAGGACCTGCGCGCCTTCGCGTCGGTCATCGAGGGGCGTCAGAAGGCGGAGCACGTGCGGGTGATGGTCGTCCCCGGCTCGGCGCGCGTGCGCCTGGAAGCCGAGGCGGAGGGCCTCGACAAGGTCTTCACCGCGTTCGGCGCCGAGTGGCGGTTCGCGGGGTGCTCGATGTGTCTGGGCATGAACCCCGACCAGCTCGCCCCGGGCGAGCGCTGCGCCTCCACCAGCAACCGCAACTTCGAGGGCCGTCAGGGCAAGGGCGGGCGCACGCACCTCGTGTCGCCGCTCGTGGCCGCCGCCACCGCGGTGCTGGGCCGCCTCGCGAGTCCGTCCGATCTGCCCCGTATCGACTCACCTGCGGAGCGCGCGACGACCGGGATTGGAGCCTGACGTGGAGAAGTTCACGACCCACACCGGCGTCGCCGCCGCGCTGAAGCGTTCGGCGGTCGACACCGACCAGATCATCCCGGCGGTCTACCTCAAGCGGGTGACCAAGACCGGTTTCGAGGACGCGCTGTTCGCCAACTGGCGACAGGACCCCGAGTTCGTCCTGAACCAGCCGACGTTCTCGCACGCCTCGGTGCTCGTCGCGGGTCCCGACTTCGGAACCGGGTCGAGCCGCGAACACGCCGTGTGGGCGCTGCGCGACTACGGCTTCCAGGTGGTGCTGAGCCCGAAGTTCGCCGACATCTTCCGGGGCAACGCCGGCAAGCAGGGCCTGGTCACGGGCGTGATCTCCGAGGCCGACCTCGAGGCGATCTGGGCCGAGATCGACGCGCATCCGGGCGCCGAGATCACCGTCGACCTCGTCGAGCGCACCGCGACGATCGGCGAGCTCCGGGTCTCGTTCGAGATCGACGATTACACTAGGTGGAGACTCCTCGAAGGCCTCGACGACATCGGGCTGACCCTGCGCAACGAGGACAGGATCGCGCAGTTCGAGGCGCGCCGCGAGGCGTGGCGCCCCCGGACGCTGCCGGTCCGCTAGGACGGACCCGCCCCCGATCGGGGCATGCCCGCCCCTCTCCTTTCCCGTCCTCGACACACGATGTGAGGTTCGATCCATGAACACCCTCCTGAGCGCTTCGGCGTCGACACCCGCCGGAGGCGAGGGCTCGGTCCTCGAGATCCGGGGCGGGCGGCCGCTGACCGGACGCGTCGAGGTGAAGGGCGCCAAGAACCTCGCCACCAAGGCGATGGTCGCGGCGCTGCTCGGCGAGACCGAGAGCGTGCTGCGCGACGTACCCGACATCAGCGATGTCCAGGTCGTGCGATCGCTCCTGGAGGTGCACGGCGTGACCGTGACCGACGACGGCGACGGCGTCCTGCGTCTCGACCCGCGCGGAGCGGTCTCGGCGCACATGGAGGAGATCGACGCCCACGCGGGCGCGTCGCGCATCCCGATCCTCTTCTGCGGACCGCTGCTGCACCTGCTCGGCCAGGCCTTCATCCCGGACCTCGGCGGATGCCGCATCGGCGACCGTCCGATCGACTTCCACCTCGACGCGCTGCGCGCCTTCGGCGCGACGGTGGACAAGCTGCCCAGCGGCATCCGCCTCTCCGCTCCGAACGGGCTCTCCGGGGCGAACATCGCCCTGCCGTACCCGAGCGTGGGAGCGACCGAGCAGGTGCTGCTGACGGCCGTGCGCGCGAAGGGCACCACCGAGCTTCGCAACGCGGCCATCGAGCCGGAGATCATGGATCTCATCGCCGTCCTGCAGAAGATGGGCGCGATCATCTCCTACGAGCCCAACCGCGTCATCTTCATCGAGGGTGTCGAGTCGCTGCGCGGCTACGACCACCGGAGCATCTTCGACCGCAACGAGGCCGCATCCTGGGCCTGCGCGGCGCTGGCCACGGACGGCGACATCTTCGTCGGCGGAGCGAAGCAGCAGGAGATGCTGACCTTCCTCAACGTCTTCCGCAAGGTGGGCGGCGACTTCGACATCCACGAGGACGGCATCCGTTTCCGCCGCGGCGGTGCGCTCAAGCCCGTCGTCGTCGAGACCGATGTCCACCCCGGTTTCATGACCGACTGGCAGCAGCCCCTCATCGTCGCGCTCACGCAGGCCGAGGGCGTCTCTACCGTTCACGAGACGGTCTACGAGAACCGTCTCGGCTTCACCCAGGCCCTCAACAAGATGGGCGCCGACATCGTCGTGCACCCCGAGGGCATCGCCAGCGCCGACCGCCGCGTCCCGCGCCGCGCGCTGGAGCAGGCCGCCGTCATCACCGGCCCGACGCCGCTGCACGGCGCCGACGTCGTCGTTCCCGACCTGCGCGGCGGCTACAGCTACGTCATCGCCGCCCTGGCCGCGGAGGGGACCTCCCGCGTCGCGGGGGTGGACATCATCCGCCGCGGCTACGAGAAGTTCCTCGAGAAGCTGACGGCGCTGGGCGCCGACTTCGACGTCGTCGGATGACCGGCGTGGCCCGTCCCGCGCGGCGACGCGCCTCCGCCGAGAAGACGCGGCCCAGCGCCTTCTGGCCGCTCGCCGCAATCATCGTGCCGGCCGTCGGATGGTTCGCGAAGATCGAGATCACCGGCGCCGAGCACCTGCCCGCCGAGGGTCCGTACGTGCTGGCCCCCAACCACTACAGCGAGTTCGACCCGCTGATCCTGGCGGTGGGCACGTGGCGCATGGGCCGCGCTCCGCGGTTCATGGCGAAGGAGAGCCTGTTCCGCGTCCCCGTCCTGGGCGCCGCCCTGCGGGCGACCGGCATGGTCCCCGTCGCCCGGTCGTCGTCGTCCGCGGCGGCGAAGCAGACGCTGCAGCAGTCCGAAGACCTCGTGACCCACGGCCGCGGCGTCATCGTCTACCCGGAAGGCTCGCTCACCCGCGACCCGGACATGTGGCCGATGCGCGGCAAGACCGGGGCCGTGCGCCTGGCTCTGGCCGCCGCGGAGCCCATCCCCGTGATCCCGGCCGCGACCTGGGGCGTGCAGCAGATCCTCCCGCGCTACGGCAAGCTCCGCCTCTGGCCACCGCGGCGACGCGTGCGGCTGGCGCTGGGTCCCGCCACCGATCTCTCGGCCTACACCGGCGCCGGCGCGATGGGTGCGGCGAACCTCGTCGCGGCCACGGATGCCGTGATGGCCGACGTCGCCGCGCTCCTCGGCACCCTGCGCGGCGAGGAGCCCCCCGCCGAGCGCTGGAACCCGGCCGCCCACGGCCAGAACGAGACGGGTCGCCTTGAGTCGTAGGGGCGAGTCGGCGATGCCCCGGGTCGCCGTGATCGGCTCGGGCAGCTGGGGCACGACGTTCGGCAAGGTGCTCGCCGACGGGGGAGCGCACGTCGTCATGTGGGCTCGTCGTGCCGAGCTAGCCCAGGAGATCCAGGAGGGCCACCGCAACAGCGAGTACCTGCCCGGGATCAACCTGCCGCGCGCCATGTCCGCCACGACGCACCTGTCCGAGGCGCTCGAGGGAGCGTCGCAGGTGTACCTCGCGATCTCCAGCCAGGCCCTCCGCCAGAACCTCAAAGCGGTGCGCCCCCTCGTCGCCGACTCCGACGCGCCGATCGTGTCGCTGATGAAGGGCGTCGAGAAGCGCAGCGGCCTGCGGATGAGCCAGGTCATCGAGCAGGAGCTGCACTGCGACCCGACGCGCATCGCCGTGGCATCCGGGCCGAACCTGGCCCTGGAGATCGCGCGCGAGCAGCCGACCGCGGCCGTCATCTCCTCGACGAGCCGGGAGACGGCCGAGGCGGTGGCCCGCCGCGCCCGCAACGACTATTTCCGCACCTTCGTCAACACCGATGTCATCGGCACAGAGTTCGGCGGCGTGCTGAAGAACCTCATCGCCGTCGCGATCGGCATCGTCGACGGCGTCGGCTACGGCGAGAACACGAAGGCCTCGATCATCACGCGGGGTCTCGTCGAGATGACCGACTTCGCGGTCGCGCAGGGCGCCCAGCAGGAGACCCTGCAGGGGCTCGCCGGCCTGGGCGACCTCATCGCGACCTGCCAGTCGCCGCTGAGCCGCAACAACACCGCGGGCCGGCTGCTGGGCCAGGGCTACAGCTTCCAGGACGTCGTGAAGCAGATGAACCAGACCGCCGAGGGACTCGCGTCGGTCGCCCCGGTGCTGCAGCTCGCGCGGGAGTCGGGTGTGCACATGCCGATCGTGGAGCAGGTCAAGATGGTCCTGGACGGCACGATGAACCCGCGCGACATCGCGCCCCACCTGACCACCGACGACGACAAGCCGACGGGCGAGAGGACCCAGAATGGACAAAGCGGTAGTGGCGGTGCTCTTCGGAGGGCGTTCCAGCGAGCATTCGATCAGTTCCGCCACGGCGGGGGGAGTGCTGCGGGCGATCGACCGTGACCGCTTCGCGGTCATCCCCATCGGCATCACCCGCGAGGGTGCTTTCGTCCTCGAAGACGACGACCCCGACAAGTTCGCCCTCGACCCCGGGCATCTGCCCGAGGTGGTCGACAACGGCACGCGCATCGTCTGGCCGGATTCCGTCCGCTCGCGCGAGCTCAAGGTCCAGGATGCCGACGGCATCCGTTCGCTGGGTCCGATCGACGTGGTCTTCCCGATCCTGCACGGCCGCTTCGGCGAGGACGGCACCATCCAGGGCTTCCTCGAGCTGCTCGATCTGCCGTACGTCGGCGCGGGCCTGCTCATGTCCGCGATCGGCATGGACAAGCACACGACCAAGAGCGTCCTGAAGGCCGCGGGCGTGCCGGTCGTGCCGTGGGTCACGGTGACGGAGCGCGACTTGGCGCGCGACCACGATCTCTGGCACCGCCGCATCCGCTCGCTCGGCCTGCCCGCCTTCGTGAAGCCCGCCCGCGCGGGCTCGAGCGTCGGGGTCTCGAGGGTCTCCGACTGGTCGGAGCTGGACGCCGCGCTGGCGACGGCCTTCGCCGAGGACGACACCGTCCTGGTCGAGCAGGCCGTCGTGGGTCGCGAGGTGGAGTGCGGTGTGCTGGCCGGCCGCGACGGCGAGCCGGCGCGGGTCAGCGTGGCCGGTGAGATCGTCATCAGCGGGCGTGAGTTCTACGACTTCGACGCGAAGTACCTCGACGCCCCCGGCATCGACCTCGTGTGCCCCGCCGACCTTCGAGAGGGCGAGCTCGTCGAGATGCAGCGCATCGCGGTGCGCGCGTTCGAGGCGGTCGGCGGCGAAGGACTCGCGCGCGTGGACTTCTTCTTCACCGGGACGGAGTTCTTCGTCAACGAGGTGAACACGATGCCCGGCTTCACGCCCATCTCGATGTTCCCGAAGTGCTGGATCGCGTCGGGGATGAGCTACCCGGAGCTGATCAGCGAGCTGATCGACCTCGCCCGCGTGCACTGAACGGGCGCGAGCCCCGCAGCGGGAGATCGACGCTCAGGACGTCGGACGGTCGGTGCAGGATCGGCCGTCCGTGGGCAGCTGCTGCACCGCCGACGACAGCGCGCTCAGGACATCGCGGCCGCTCACGAGGTCGTAGTCGAGATAGACCTCGGCGGCCGGCGTGCGGCCGAACGTGGTGAAGCGGTAGTGCGGCGCCTCCGCGTCGTCGACGAGCCAGTCGATGCCGTCCACGGTCTGGCAGACCAGGGTGCTCGGGCCCGGCGCCGCGAGTCCGCACGTGAGCAGGACGCTCGCGGGGGAGCCCCATGCTCCGGTCGCCTGGGCGTCGGTCCACCGGCGCTCCTGGCCGTCGACGGTCGCGGGAAGGCGCGCCGTGACCGCAGCGCAGGCGGGGTCGTTGGCGCTCTTGGCCGGGGTCATCGACACGGTGGCGCTGCACCCGGTGACGCCGAGGGCGACCGCGACGGCGAGCACCGCGGTCGCCGAGATGACGAGCGGACGCGAAGCAGGCACCCCTCCAGGCTACCGTGGAGGAATGACCCCGCCTCCCACCGAGACCGTGCGCGACCTCGGCGAACGCGAGCTCCTGCGACGCATCCTGGGGGTCTTCGAGGGGTCGTCGCGGGCCGTCGTGGGCCCCGGGGACGACGCCGCGGTGCTCCGCGTCGACGACGGGCGGGTCGTGGTCTCGACCGACACGCTGGTCCACGGTCCCGACTTCCGTCTCGCGTGGTCGTCGGGCTTCGACCTGGGGTGGAAGGCGGCCGCCGTGAACCTCTCCGACATCGCCGCGATGGGCGCCCGTCCGACCGCGCTGTTCGTCGCGCTCATGCTCCCCGACGACACGACGGCCGAGCTGGTCACCGACATCGCGCGCGGAATGCGCGCCGCGTGCGACGCCCTCGCCCCGGGGTGCGCCGTCGAGGGCGGCGACCTGGCGGCATCCGACACCTTGAGCATCGCGGTCACCGTGCTGGGCGTGCTGGACGGTGCGGCGCCCGTGCGACGCTCCGGTGCGCGCGTCGGCGATGTGGTCGCGGTCGCGGGTGATCTGGGGGCGGCGGGCCGAGGACTCGCGCTGCTGTTCGATCGCTTCCGCGACGACTGTGGGCGGCCCATCGCGGTGGATGCCGCGGTCCTCACTCCGGCCGAACGCGCCGACGTCGAGGCGCAACGGCGTCCGCGGCCGCCGATCGCTCTCGGACCGGTGGCGGCCCGTGCCGGCGCCACCGCCATGATGGACGTGTCGGATGGTCTGCTGCTGGACGCGTCGCGGATGGCGGACGCCTCGGGCGTGAGCATCGACCTCGACGACACCCTCGACGACATGGCGCTGCGCGGCGGTGAGGATCACGCCCTGCTGGCGTGCTTCGGGGCGGGAGCCGACCTGCCCGACGGCTTCCGGCGCATCGGCCGCGTCACGGCCGGCGACGGCGTCGTCACGGTCGGCGGCGCCCTCCCCGGCGGCAGAAGCGGATGGGATCCCCACCGCGACTGGGACGCCGGACGGGGATAGCCCGGGCGAGTGCCACGGGATCGGGCCCCGGGAGCGGGCCGTGGTCAGGCCGGTCGCACCCACCAGAGCGTGGTGTCGCCGTAGGCGCGGTCGCGCTCGGGGACGAGCGACGCGGGGAGCATCGGCGCTCCCGACCGCGTCGCCCGCTCCACGATCACCACGGCATCCGCCGACAGGCGCGGAGCCAGCGCGTCGAGCGCGCCGCTCAGCTCGTCTTCGGGAAGGTCGTACGGAGGATCGAGGAAGACGAGATCGAACGCGGCCGTGCTCGCCCGCAGGAACGCGTCGACCGACGAACGGTGCACGCGTACCGAGACCCCCGGCACGGCCTTCGCGACGGCGCGCACGTTGCGCTCGGCGACCGCGGCGGCGCGGGGCGCGCGCTCGACGAGATCCGCCGAGGCGGCGCCGCGGCTCACTGCCTCGAGCCCGAGCGCACCGGAGCCCGCGTACAGGTCGAGCACCGCCGCCCCGGCGACCAGATCGGCCGCGTCGAGCGCGCCGAACAGCGATTCGCGCACGCGGTCGCTGGTGGGTCGTGTCCCGGCATCCGGGACCGCGAGAGCCAGCGAGCCGGCGCGGCCGGAGATGATGCGCGTCACGGCTTCACCTTAACGGGCACCTCACGCCGCGGGCGCGTCGGCCCGCTCGCCGGCGGCGCCGTCGTCCTCGCTGCGCAGTCGCGGTTCGGTCCGCCATTCGGGGCGGAATCCCGCCTTGTCGGCGTAGAACGCGCGGATGCGGTCCATGTCGCTCGCGACGTCGCCGGTGAGCTCCACGGTCGGACCGAGCCCGGTCGTCATCGTCGTGCGATCGACGTAGCCGAGGGTCAGCGGCATGCCCGTCTCCCGGGCGATGCGGTAGAAGCCGCTCTTCCAATACGCGTTCGCTCCGCGCGTCCCGTCAGGCGTGACGACCAGCCCGAACACCTCACCGGCACGGATGCGGGCGACGATCTCCTCGACGACGCGACCCGCATCGGTGCGATCGACGGGGATGCCGCCCAGCGCGCGCATGAGCGGCCCTCTCCAGCCGGCGAACAGCGCGTCCTTGCCGAGCCAGTGGATGCGCATGCCCAGGCGCCACGAGATCGCCAACATGAAGACGAAGTCCCAGTTGGAGGTGTGGGGCGCGCCGATGAGCACCGTCGGCCGCGTGGGGGCGGGGGTGGATCGCAGGCGCCACCGGCTGCACAGCCAGAAGAGTCGGGAGAGGAAGCGTCGGAGCACCACGCGACTCTACGGGCGCGGGCTGTGCTCCCGCCGAGCGCGGCGGGCCGCGCTCGGCGTCGGCGGGCCTGAATAGACTCGGTGCATGCCCGCGTTAACGCTCGACACCGCTCTGGTCGATGCGCTGGGGGCCCCGACCGCGAAGCTGTTCGAGCGTGCGTTCGGCATGATCACGGTGGCCGATCTGCTCACCCACTACCCGCGCCGCTACGCCCGTCGCGGAGAGCTGACGCCGATCGACTCGCTGCCGCTGGGGGAGCAGGTGACGATCGTCGCGGAGGTGCGCTCGGTGTCGTCGCGGCAGATGCGTCAGCGCCGCGGCTCGCTCCTGGAGGTCGTCATCAGCGACGGGGCGGGAGCGCTGACGCTCACCTTCTTCAATCAGGCGTGGCGCGCCAGCGACCTCCAGGTCGGTCGCCAGGGGATGTTCTCCGGCAAGGTCGGACAGTTCCAGGGCCACCAGCAGCTGGCCCACCCCGACTACACGCTCTTCGAGGACGTGGACACGGCCCGTCTGAACGCCCAGGCCCAGCAGCACACGCCCATCCCCATCTACCCCGCGACCAGCACGGTGGCCACCTGGCAGGTGCAGAAGGCGGTCGGCGTCGTCCTGCAGGGCCTGGCGGGGGTGGCCGACCCGCTTCCCGAGCCGCTGCGCCGCCGGGAGGGACTGCTGGAGGCGGATGCGGCGCTGCGCCGCATCCACGCCCCCGAGGGGTTCGAGCAGATCGACGACGCCCGCCGCACCCTGCGCATGCACGAGGCCTTCGTCCTGCAGACGGCGCTGCTGCAGCAGCGCGAGGCCGTGCGGGAGATGGCGGCGACGGCACGGCGCCCCGGGCGGCTGCTCGCCGAGTTCGACGAACGGCTGCCGTTCGCGCGCACGCCCGACCAGCTCTCCGTCGGCGACCGCATCGCCGCCGACCTCGAGGGCGACTGGCCGATGAACCGGCTCGTGCAGGGCGAGGTCGGATCGGGGAAGACGCTCGTGGCGCTTCGGGCGATGCTGCAGGTCGCGGAGTCCGGCGGGCAGTCGGCCCTCATCGCGCCCACCGAGGTGCTCGCCGCTCAGCACGTGCGCTCGATCGCACGGATGCTGGGACCCCGACTCGCCCCCGAGCTCATGCCGACGCTGCTGACCGGTCAGCTGCCCGCCGCGGAGCGGCGCAAGGCGGCCCTGCGCGTGGCGTCGGGGCAGGCGCGGATCGTCGTCGGGACGCACGCGCTATTGAGCGCGTCGACGACCTTCGCCGATCTCGGGCTCGTCGTCGTCGACGAGCAGCACCGCTTCGGCGTCGAGCAGCGGGAGACCCTGCGCGCGAAGGGCACCGCGCCCCACGTGCTCGTCCTCACCGCCACGCCGATTCCCCGTACCGTCGCGATGACCGTCTTCGGCGACCTCGACGTGTCGACCATCCGCACGATGCCCAGCGGCCGTGCCAGCATCGCGACCCACGTCGCACCTCTCGCCGAGAAGCCGGGCTGGTTCGGGCGCGTGTGGGAGCGGGCAGCGGAGGAGGTCGCAGCCGGCCACCAGGTGTTCGTCGTGTGCGCCGCGATCGACGCCGAGGCCACGGGCAAAGAGGCGCGGGATGCCGCGGACGAGGCTCCCGCCGGCGCGCCGCCGGTCGAGGGCGAGCAGCCCCGCACGCGGTGGGGCGTCGTCCAGGTGGCCGCGCTGCTGGCGGGCATCCCCGCGTTCGACGCGCTGCGCGTCGAGATCCTCCACGGACGGATGCCGGGTGAGCAGAAGGATGCCGTCATGCAGGCCTTCGCGCGCGGTGAGATCGACGTGCTCATCGCGACGACCGTGGTGGAGGTCGGCGTCGACGTGCCCAACGCGTCGGCGATGATCATCCTGGAGGCCGATCGGTTCGGCGTCTCCCAGCTGCACCAGCTGCGCGGACGCGTGGGCCGCGGCGAGGTGCCGGGCCTGTGTCTGCTGGTCACGGAGGCTCCGGAGGGAACGCCCGCGCGCTCGCGGGTCGAGGCGGTGGCCGCCACGACCGACGGCTTCCTGCTCGCCGAGGTCGACTTGGAACTGCGCGGCGAGGGCGATGTCCTCGGCGACGCGCAGTCCGGCGCGCGCACGTCGCTGCGGCTGCTGAGGGTGGTCGCCGACGCCGATCTCATCGCCTCGGCGCGCTCCGCCGCCGAGGACGTCCTGGCCGAGGATCCGACGCTCTCTCGGCATCCCGGGCTGGTCGCCGCGATCGAACGCCGGGTCGGGCAGCAGGAACGCGCCGCGCTGTCCAAGAGCTGAGTCCTCAGGAGGCTCCCCGGGCCCCGCCGCTAGGCTGATCCGCATGAACAACCGCATCGCGGTGGTCCCGGGCTCCTTCGATCCGCCGACCCTCGGTCATCTCGACGTCATCCGCCGCGCCGCGGCCCTCTACGACGAGCTGCACGTGCTGGTCGTGCACAATCCGGGCAAAGAGGCGATGCTGCCGATCGCGCAGCGGCTGAGCCTGCTCGAGCAGTCCATCGCCGAGGAGGGCGTCGAGGGTGACGTCATCGTCGCGTCCTGGAGTGTCGGACTCCTCGTCGACTACGCGCAGGACGTGGACGCCGGCGTGCTCGTGAAGGGGATCCGCTCGCAGGTGGACGTCGCCTACGAGACCCCGATGGCCATCGTCAACCGTCACCTCGCGGACATCGAGACCGTCTTCCTGCTGCCCGATCCCGCGCACGCGCTGGTATCGAGCTCGCTGGTGCGTCAGGTCGCCGCTCTCGGCGGAGACGTGTCGCCGTTCGTGCCCGGGCCGGTCGCGCGCTTCCTCGACACGGGCGCGGGGGAGCGCTGACGGCCCTCTCGGGCGCACGGACGACTAGCATTGCGTGGTGGTCAGAAAGCATGTGAGCGGTCCGTTCGTCTTCCCCGTCCGGGACATCGCCCATCGCGCGGGAGAGATGCGTGAGTTCGACGTCGAGGTCCCTGCACCGGCGAAATGGGGCGAAGGACTCGTCTCCATCGCGCAGGGCGAGCCCATCGATCTGGCGGTGCGTCTGGAGTCGGTGCACGAAGGCATCCTCGTCACGGCGGAGATCGACACCGCGTACTCCGGCGTCTGCGGACGGTGCCTCACCGACATCGTCCAGCCTGTCGAAGTCGAGATTCAGGAGCTCTTCGGGTATCCTGGCACGGAAGCGATCGACTTCGAGGTTCAAGACGACCACGTGGATCTTGAAACTCCGGTCAGGGATGCGATCGTCCTCTCGCTTCCGTTCCAGCCGGTGTGCCAGCCGGACTGCCCGGGGCTCGACCCCGTCACGGGCGAGAAGCTGGCCGCAGGAACCGCGCCGGAGATCCCGATCGACGAGCGCTGGGCCGCGCTGAAGGCCCTCACCCCAGACCCTGACGACGAGGCTCCGCGCCCTGTCGTCACCGACACAGAGAAGAGCTAGCCATGGCAGGTAACCCCCCGAAGCGGAAGGTCTCCCGCTCCAACACTCGTTCGCGTCGCGCGCAGTGGAAGGCCGAGGCCCCCACGCTCGTCAAGACCGTCGAGAACGGCAAGGTCGTCTACAGCCGCCCGCACCAGGCGAAGGTCGTCACCGACTCGCAGGGCACCGAGCTGTTCCTCGAGTACAAGGGCCGCAAGGTCGCCGACATCTGATCGCGGCGGCCATCTGATGGCGGATGCCGTGATCGAGCACCGTGTGCTCACCGACAAGCTCGGGGTCGACATCGACCCCGAGCTTCTGTCGGTTGCGCTCACGCACCGCTCGTTCGCGTATGAGAACGGCGGCGTGCCGCACAACGAGCGGCTCGAATTCCTCGGCGACTCGATCCTCGGTCAGGCCGTGACGGTGCATCTGTTCGTCGCGCACCCCGACCTCGAGGAAGGCGCCCTCGCCAAGCGCCGGGCGAGCGTCGTCTCGACGGTCGCCCTGGCCGAGGTCGCGCGCGGTATCGGGCTCGGCGGGCATCTCCGCCTGGGCCGCGGCGAGGACCAGACCGGCGGACGCGACAAGGACTCCATCCTCGCCGACACGATGGAAGCCGTCATCGGTGCCACCTACCTCTCGGCGGGTCCGGACGCGGCCACCGCGCTCGTGCTGCGGCTCGTGCAGCCATTGATGGCCGATCCCGACCGGTACGGCGCGGCGATGGACCCGAAGACGAGCCTCCAGGAACTGGCCGCGCGTCTCGGGCTCACGCCCCCGGTCTACGAGATCGCGGCCGAGGGCCCCGACCACAACCGCGTCTTCACCGCCACCGTGTCCGTCGGAGACACCGCCGGCCAGGGAGTGGGATCGAGCAAGAAGCAGGCCGAGATGGCCGCGGCGCTCACCCTGTGGCGCACGCTCAGCGAACGTGCCTGAGCTTCCCGAGGTCGAGGTCGTCCGCGCCGGTCTCGCACCGGCGGTGGTCGGGGCGCGCATCGTCGCGGTGGACGCGCGCGATGCCCGCGCGCTGACGCGTCACGACGGCGATGCCGGCTCTTTCGAGCGCGCGTTGACCGGCCGCCTGATCACCGGCGTCGCGCGACGCGGCAAGTTCCTCTGGATGCCGCTGGCTCCGGCATCCGCCGACGACGCCCCTCGCGGCGCCGTCATCGCCCACCTCGGGATGAGCGGACAGATGCTTCTCCGGGCATCCGGTGCCCTGGTGGAACGGCACGAGCGGGTGCGCCTGGACGTCCATCACCCGGACCACGGCGACCTCGCCGTCGTGTTCGCCGATCAGCGGACCTTCGGCTCGTTGGCGATCGACGATCTGGTGCCCACGGCCGACGGGCGCGTCGGAGGATGGGGGAGCGACGAGGCGCTCGTCCCCTCGCAGGTGGTCCACATCGGCCGCGATCCGCTCGACGACGCCTTCGACGAGGCCGCGGTGGTCGCCCGGGTGCGCGCGAAGCGTTCGGCGGTCAAGCGGATCCTCCTGGATCAGACCGTGGTCAGCGGCATCGGCAACATCTATGCGGACGAGGCGCTGTGGGCCGCCCGCATCCATCCCGAGACGCCCGGCGACGCCCTCAGCGTCCGCGCGGTGCGCCGCCTGTTCGCCGAGGTGCGCGCGGTGCTGCTGAAGGCGCTCGCGGAAGGCGGCACGAGCTTCGACGCGCAGTACGTCAATGTGAACGGCCAGGCCGGCTACTTCGCGCACTCGCTCAACGCCTACGGCCGGGACGGCCTGCCGTGTCCGCGGTGCGGCCGCCCGATCGTGCGGGACTCGTTCATGAACCGGTCCAGCCACTACTGTCCGCGGTGCCAGCGCCCCACCGGGTCGGCGCCGCTGCGATGAGCGGCGCCGACCCGCCGACTCACGCGAGCACCTTCTTCCACGCCCCGTTGTAGGCCACCGGCACGAAGCCGATGGCCTCGTTGATGTCGAGCATCGGCCGGTTCTCCTCGGCGTTGTAGGTGATGACCTTCGGGGATGCCGGGGCGATCTCGCTGCGCCAGGTCCGCAGACCGGCGCACTTGACCAGCTGACCGAGCTTGTGTCCCCGGTGCTCACGGAGCACGAGGGTGTCCTCCTGGTGGCTGGGCCCGGTCGGATCGGTGCCGAGCACGAGCTCGTTGAAGGCCACGAGCGCGCCGGTGCCGATGTGCTGGGCAGCGGTCACGAGCTTGATGCGACCCGACTCGGCGTACTTCGCATCGTGACGCGCGAGACGCTCGGCATCCCACACCTCCTCGTCGAACTCGAGATCGGCGCTGGGGGCGTCCGTGGACATGCGCGACTTCATCCAGGCGAACCCCTCGGCGTACTCCGCCGGTGTCGGCGCCTGCCACTGCACGACGCGATAGCCCGCCGACGCCGAGGCCGCCTCGTCGAGGAGCCGGGCCACCGTGGCGTCGCTCGCGGGCAGATCGAGTTCGCTCTGACGCTCGATCTGCTCGAGGGCGTAGCCGTGGCGCAGGTAGAAGCGCGCCGCGTGGTCCTTCGGGATCGAGCCGAACCCGGTCGGCGCCTGCAGGCGCTCGCCCGCGGCGTCGGGATGCTGTGCCCACGACTGCAGGACGGTGCGCCCGTGTGCGCGCGCCGCCTCTTCGATGAGCGCGTAGCCGGCAGAACCGATGCCGAGCCCGTGGTGCGCGGCGAGCAGCTCCACCAGCCAGAAGGCGTTGCGCGACCCGCTCTCGAGCGGGATGTCGATGCCGACACGGCCGACGACCTCGCCGTCGGACAGCGCCATCCAGGCGATGCGGATCTCGTCTGGATCCGGCTGGTAGTGGGGGAGCAGCTCCTCCGGCGTCAGTGCGTCGTCGTCGTTGCCGGCGATCTCGCGGTAGACGAGGTTGCGCACCCGGGTGAACTCGCGGAAGTCGGCAGCGTCGTCACCGCTCATCGATGTCGGGACGTTCAAGGGGCGGAAGCGGAGCTCCGCGGCGGTGGTGGTCATGTTCTCTCCTTGGTGGTGAGGGCCGGGGGCGACGGTCGTCGTCGCCCCCGGGCGCGGGTCAGAGATACGGAAGGATCTGTCGGCGGCGCTGCCATTCGAGCTCGCGCTGCTCGCGCTCGCGCTCGGCGAGACGGATGCGGCGGCGTTCGGGATCGTTGGCGTGCAGAACCGACGCGATGAAGGTATGCATCGTGGTGCTTTCGGTGAGTGCGCGCAGATGCGCGCGAGGGCAGGTGTCTGGCCGGGCTACGGCGGTGGGCACACGCAACGTGGACGTCGGTGCCGGAGGACTGCGCGAGGTCGCTCTCGCCCGCGTGACGGGCGGAGTTCTCCTGTGTTCGCGTCAGCAGACGCCGCGGAAGGCGTCGAAGGAGACGGTCCCCGTCGGCTCACGGAACGGAAGGGCGCGCATCGCGAATGCGGCGCTGCCGGTGGCGTTCAAACGAATCATGTCGGGGACCTCCTTTCTCGACTTCAGACGCGATCTGTGACGATAGCGGCTGTTCTCGTCGCGCGTCAAGCCGGCGTTCGCGTGTCGTTCCGATAGCGTGGTTCGCACACCCACCCCTGGAGGACGCCCGAATGCACCTGAAGAGCCTGACGCTCAAGGGCTTCAAGTCGTTCGCGCAGCCGACCACCTTCGCACTCGAGCCCGGTGTGACCTGCATCGTCGGCCCCAACGGGTCGGGGAAGTCGAACGTCGTCGACGCCCTGGCCTGGGTGATGGGCGAGCAGGGGGCGAAGACCCTCCGCGGCGGCAAGATGGAAGACGTCATCTTCGCCGGGACTTCCACCCGCGGACCCCTCGGCCGTGCCGAGGTGCAGCTGACGATCGACAACAGCGACGGCGCGCTGCCGATCGAGTACAGCGAAGTGACCATCAGCCGCACCCTCTTCCGCAACGGCACGAGCGAGTACGCCATCAACGGGGTCGGCTGTCGCCTCCTCGACGTGCAGGAGCTGCTCAGCGACTCGGGGCTCGGACGCGAGATGCACGTCATCGTCGGCCAGGGCCGGCTCGACAGCGTGCTTCAGGCGACTCCGGAGGACCGGCGCGGCTTCATCGAGGAAGCCGCGGGCATCCTCAAGCACCGCCGCCGCAAGGAGAAGACGCTCCGCAAGCTCGAGGCGATGGAAGCGAACCTGACGCGGTTGAGCGACCTCGCGGGCGAGCTGCGCCGGCAGCTCAAGCCGCTCGGGAAGCAGGCCGAGATCGCCCGAGAGGCCGCGACGATCGCCGCGGTCGTGCGTGATGCGAAGGCGCGCCTGTTCGCCGACGAACTCGTGGGCCTGCGGGCGCAGCTGGCCGACCACGCCCGCAACGAGCAGGAACGCAGCGCGGAGCGGCTCGTGCTCCAGGACTCGTCCGAGCAGCTGAAGCTGCGGATCGACGCGCTGGAGGCCCAGCAGCGTTCCGAGGCCGTCGACGGCGCCCGGGCCGTCGCCTTCGGCCTCGAACGCGTGCAGGAGCGCCTGCGCGGACTCTTCTCCCTGGCCGGCCAGCGGCTGGCGCTCCTGGAGGACGACGGCACACTCGGCATCGAGGTGGCGACCGTCAGCCAGTCCGCGATCGACGAGGCGCGCGCCGAGATCGACGAGATCTCCGCGGGCCTGGGTGGTGCTCAGGATGCCGCGGAGGCGGCGGCGCGCGACGTGATGCGCGCCCGCGCCGAGCTCGACGCGCTGGACGCCGACATCGCCGCGCAGAGCGCTCTGGTCTCCGCCCACGACATGCGTCTCACGAAGCTGCGCGGTGCCGCGGATGCCGCCGCGTCCCGCCTCGACGCCGTGCGCGCAGCGGTCGAGCGTCAGCAGCGCGCCCTGGATGCGGCGCTCGCCCGGCGATCGGAGGCGGCCGATGTGCTCGCCGGGGTGGATCCCGATCTCTCGGCGGAGGGCTCCTCGGCCGAGCACACCGCCGCGTACGAGCGTGCGCAGCGCGACGCGACGACGGCGGAGAACGAGGTGACCGCGTTGCGCGAGCGCCTGCACGCGTCGGAGCGGGAGCGCGAGTCGCTCACGGCCCAGACCGCGGCCCTCGGGCGCGCGCTGGACGTTCGCAACGCCGCGGCCGAGCTCATCGCCCGCGGTGGCACCGGCATCCGCGGACTCGTCGGTGACGACGTGAAGGTGCGCCCGGGCTACGAGGCGGCGATCGCGGCCGCCCTCGGCGCCCTCGCCGAGGGCGTGCTCGTCGACGACGTGGAAGCGGCCGTCGCGCTCGCGCGTGCCGCGGGCGCCGCCGATCTCGGGCGGGTCGACATCGCCGTCGCCGATCTCTCCGCCGGATCCGCTCTGGCCGTCGCCGGCACCGCGGCGGTGAGCGCCCGGGACGTCGTCACCGCCCCCGACGGCATCCTCGGCATCCTGTCGAGGGTCGCCATCGTCGAGGACCTCGACTCCGCGCACGCCGCCGGACGCGCTCTGGCGGCGGCGAACGGCGGTCTGCCCGTGACCGTCGTCACCCGTCTCGGCGAGGTGGTGACCGAGTACACGATGCGGGCCGGGTCGGGCGCCGGCCGGTCCCGCCTGGAGCTGGCCGCCGAGCGCGACGCGGCCGCGGAGCGCCTGTCGGAGATCACCGTGGTCGCCGACTCGCTGCGCGAAGCCCTGGCCGAGGCGCAGGACGGGTGGAACGCGGCGCGCACCCGAACCCGCGACGCGCTGCAGAGCCTCAGGGAGCACGACGCCGCCCTCGCCGCCCACACCGAGCAGGTCAATCGTGCGACGGTGCGCCACGAGGCGGCCGTCGCGGAGTGCGAACGCCTCGAGGCGGGCCTCGCGCAGGCGTCGGCCGCCGTCGCGGATGCCGAGAAGGCGGCGCGTGCGGCGAACGACGCGCTGGAGAGCGCACAGCAGGCACCCCGCCCGATGCTCGACGCCTCCGCACGCGACGGTCTCCTCGACGCCCTCGAGGCCGCGCGCGACCGGGAGATGCGTGCCCGTCTCGACGTCGAGACGCTCCGCGAACGGGTACGGGCGGGTGAGGCCCGCGTCGATCAGCTGGTGCGTCAGCGCGAGCGGGAGCGCGCCGCGGCGGCAGAGGCCGCGCGTCGCGCCGTGATCCGCCGTGCGCAGCGGGAGCTCGCCGCCGACGTCGCCGACGCGCTGCCTCCCGTGCTCGACTCGGTCGACCGGTCCGTGATGCAGGCTCGCGTGGAGCTGCAGCTCGCCGAGCAGGCGCGCACCGCGTTGACCGCGGAGCTCACGACCCTCCGGGCGGAGGAGGCGACCGTCCGCGAACGCCTCAGCCGTCTCACCGAGAGCGTCCACGGCCTCGAGCTCCAGATGCACGAGAAGCGCCTCCACGTGACGAGCCTGCTCGAGCGGGTCGCCTCCGAACTGAGCCTGGACGAGAATATTCTCGTCGCGGAATACGGTCCCGACGTGCCGATCCCCACCGGGGATGACGCACCGCCGGAGACGTACGACCGTGCCGCGCAGCGAAAGCGCCTCCAGGAGGCCGAACGCAAGCTCGTGCAGCTGGGCAGGGTGAACCCGCTCGCGCTCGAGGAGTATGCGGCGCTCGAGCAGCGCCATGCGTTCCTCACGGAGCAGCTCGCCGACCTGGTGCAGACGCGCTCCGATCTGCAGACGATCATCGCCGAGCTCGACGAGCGGATGCAGACGATCTTCGTCGCGGCGTTCGAGGACACCCGCGTCGCGTTCGGCGAGGTGTTCCCGATCCTCTTCCCCGGAGGCTCGGGGAGCATCTCGCTGACCGACCCCGACAACCCGCTCACGACCGGCATCGAGGTCGCCGTGCGCCCCGTGGGGAAGAAGATCGAGCGCCTGTCGCTGCTCTCCGGCGGTGAGCGCTCGCTCGCCGCGGTGGCGCTCCTGACGGCGATCTTCATGGCCAGGCCCAGCCCGTTCTACATCCTCGACGAGGTCGAGGCGGCGCTCGACGACGCCAACCTCGGCCGGCTCCTGGGCGTGTTCGAACGGCTCCGCGCGTCCAGCCAGCTGATCGTGATCACCCACCAGAAGCGCACGATGGAGATCGCCGACGCCCTCTACGGCGTCTCCATGCGCCAGGACGGCGTCTCCGCCGTCGTCGGCCAGCGGGTGCGCGAGCGCGAGAGCGCCTGACGGCGTGCGCCGCGCGGGCATCTAGGCTGAAGTCATGGCGGAGAATCCCTGGTCGCTCGGTCGCGCTCTGCGCGGCATGTTCGTCAAGCCCACGATCGACGAGAACACCTGGGACGACCTGGAGACGGCACTGCTGACCGCGGACTTCGGCCCAGACATCACCGAACGCATCATCGATGAGCTGCACGAGAAGGTCGACCGCTTCCGCACGACCGACCCGCGCGATCTGCAGCGGATGCTGAGGGAGACCCTCGAAGAGCACTTCGCGAAGTTCGACACGACGCTGCGGCTCACGGAGCGCCCGGCGGTGGTGCTCGTCGTCGGCGTCAACGGCGTGGGCAAGACGACCACGATCGGCAAGTTCGCGAAGTTCCTGCAGCGCTACGGCCGCTCGGTCGTCGTCGGCGCAGCGGACACCTTCCGTGCCGCCGCGGTCGACCAGCTGGCGACGTGGGCCGAACGCGGGGGAGCGACGATCGTCCGCCCGCAGCAGGAGGGGCAGGATCCGGCATCCGTGGCCTTCCAGACGATCGACTACGCGAAGGCCCACGGCACCGAGATCGTGCTCGTCGACACCGCGGGACGCCTGCACACCAAGGGCGGCCTCATGGACGAGCTGACGAAGATCCGTCGGGTGATCGAGAAGCAGGCCCCCATCAGCGAGGTGCTCCTCGTCCTCGACGCCACGACGGGCCAGAACGGCGTCATGCAGGCGGAGGCGTTCCTCGAGCACGCCGGCGTCACGGGACTGGTGATCACCAAGCTCGACGGCTCCGCGAAGGGCGGGTTCGTGCTGGCGGTGCAGGAGCGCACCGGCATCCCCGTGAAGCTCCTGGGACAGGGCGAAGGCATCGGAGACCTCACCGGCTTCACGCCGCACGTCTTCGCCGCCGCGCTCGTCGACTGATGACGCCGCGGGGTCGCGCACGGGCGCCGAGGGTGGTTGCATAGGGACATGGCGATCGAGCACGACTACTTCGGACTGCTGGAGTCCGGGCCCGACGGATCGATCTTCTGGTCCGAGGTGGTCGACTTCGCGGATCAGCGCGTGACGGTGGACCTCACGGCGCCCGATCAGGACGACGTGTCCGCGGCCGCGCTCGACGTCGCCGCGGCCATGATCAACGCGCTCGAGCAGATCGACCTGCAGGCCCGGAACGCCATGGTGGCGGAGCTGGACGACCGCACGAGCGAGGTGACGGAGTACCTGCTGCAACAGCAGGAGACCCTCGGAGACGACCTCGAGGACGTGCTCGTCGACATCTCCGGCGACGTGCACATCGACATCATCCGCTCGCTGCAGCTGGTGAGCATGACGATCCTCGCCGACGAGCACGGCGGTTCCGACCCCTTCGCCGTGCTCGAGTACGCGCTCGACCCGGACGCCACCGACGAGGTGCTGCTGGTCAACCTCACCAGCGACGGCGACGTCCAGTCGGTCACGAGCGCCGACTGACCCCCACCCGCGAGCCGCTACGCCCTGGCCGAGCCGCTACAGCCCGGACGGCACGCGCGATGGCGGTTCGGACGCGCAGTAGCGGCTCGCGCGCGGAGCGGCGGCGTCAGACGGCCTGGGCGAATCCCAGCTGAGCGTCGGCGAGGTGCGACAGGTGGGCCGGGATCTCACGGCCCTTCGCCGTCATCGACTGCGCCCAGAGGCGGCCGGCACGGTAGGACGAGCGCACGAGCGGACCGGCGAGGACGCCCAGGAAGCCGATCCGCTCCGCCTGCTCCTTGAACTCCACGAACTCCTGCGGACGCACCCACCGCGCCACCGGCAGGTGGCGGGGCGTCGGGCGGAGGTACTGCGTGATCGTGATGATGTCGGTGCCGGCGTCGTGAAGGTCCTGGAGGGCCTGGACGACCTCCTCCGGCTCCTCGCCCATGCCGAGGATGAGGTTCGACTTCGTGATCAGCCCGGCCGCGCGCGCCTGGGTGAGCACATCGAGCGAGCGCTCGTAGCGGAATGCGGGGCGGATGCGCTTGAAGATGCGCGGCACCGTCTCGACGTTGTGCGCGAACACCTCGGGGCGCGCGGCGAAGACCTCGTCGAGGAGACGTGGCTCGCCGTTGAAGTCGGTCGCGAGCAGCTCTACACCGGTTCCCGGGTTGACGGCGTGGATCTGACGGATGGTCTCGGCGTTCAGCCACGCACCGCCGTCGGGGAGGTCGTCGCGGGCCACGCAGGTGACCGTGGCATACCGCAGCTGCATCCTGCGCACGCTGTCCGCGACGCGCCGGGGCTCATCGGTGTCGTAGTCCGCCGGCTTGCCGGTGTCGATCTGACAGAAGTCGCAGCGCCGTGTGCACTGCGAGCCGCCGATGAGGAAGGTCGCCTCGCGATCCTCCCAGCACTCGTAGATGTTGGGGCAGCCCGCCTCTTGGCAGACGGTGTGCAGTCCCTCGTCCTTCACGAGCGACTGCAGGGCCTGGTACTCGGGGCCCATCTTCGCCTTCGTGCGGATCCACTCGGGCTTGCGCTCGATCGGCGTCTGGGCGTTGCGCACCTCCAGACGCAGGAGCTTGCGGCCCTCCGGCGCGTTGGCCGGACCGGTGTCGCCGCTGGGGGTCACGCCGCACGCGCTCATGCCGCGACCTCCACGGCCGGGCCGAACGACGCCCGGAAGGCATCGGCCACGAGACCCTGCACGTCGGCGGGGGAGACGTCGCGCCCGAGCACCTCGCTGATCGTCGTGACTCCGGCATCCGAGATGCCGCACGGGACGATCTGGGAGAAGGGCAGGAGGGAGTTGTCGCAGTTGAGGGCGAACCCGTGCATCGTGACACCGCGCTGCACGCGCACCCCGATGGCGGCGATCTTGTCCTCAGAGAGGGGGCGACTCACCCACACGCCGCTGCGCCCCTCGACGCGGTAGCCCTCGACGCCGAGGCCGGAGAGCACCTCGATGAGGATCTGCTCGATGCGCCGCACGTGGGCGACCACGTCGACCGGCTCGGTCAGCCGCACGATCGGGTAGCCGACGAGCTGCCCCGGGCCGTGCCAGGTGATCTTCCCTCCGCGGTCGACGTCGACGACGGGCGTGCCGTCGGTCGGACGCTCGTTGCGGGCCGTGCGCGCGCCCGCGGTGAAGACGGGCTCGTGCTCGAGCAGCAGCAGCGTGTCGGGGCGTTCCCCGGCGACGACGCCGGCGTGGATCTCCCGCTGCAGGCTCCAGCCCTCGGTATAGGGGACGAGATCAGGCGCGAGGCCCACGGTCTGCACATCGAGCATGGTGTGCTCCTCCGGTGTCGGTGGGTGAGGAGGCAGAAGGGATGCTGGTGGCATCATTTCTGCACGGCGTCTAAAAACACGATCGGGAACCCACAATACGCCCCAGTAGGGTGAGGGGATGAGCTCCGGTCGCCCGCGCGCCACATCTCGGGCGACGATCGCCGAGGCCGCCTCGGAGCTGTTCCTCGAACGCGGCTACGCCGAGACCACCGTCGCCGACATCACGACACGCGCCGGAGTGAGCCGCTCCACCTTCTTCAACTACTTCTCCTCCAAGGCCGACGTCCTCTGGAGCGGATTCGACGAACGCGCCGACACGGCGTGCGCGACGCTCGCGGCCGGCGCCGACCCGGTGTCGGCCCTGCGGGCTCTCGTGGACGGCTTCGCCCCCGACAGCCTGGCCCTCGCGATCACGCACGCGGCCGCGATGGGCATGGAGGCCGACCTCGCGACGGAACGAGCGCTGCGCACGGCCCGGCTGGCGCGCGCCGTCAGCGACGGGCTCGTGGACCGCGGCGCGGGTCGTCTCGCCGCGGACGTCCGCGGCGGCGCGCTGGCCGGCGCCCTGCTCGCCGCCGTCTGGGCATGGGCGGTCGCGGGACCGGGACGGTCGGCGCTCGCACCGCTCTGGGAGGACGCGCTGGCGCTCGCGAAGGGCTGAGGGCGAGGCCGGTCCCGTAGAATCGGGGCATCATGGCGACTTTCGGCACCCTCAGCGATCGGCTGACAGAGACCTTCCGCAATCTGCGCACCAAGGGCAAGCTCACGCCCGCCGACGTCGACGGGACGGTCCGCGAGATCCGTCGGGCCCTCCTCGACGCCGACGTCGCGCTGATCGTGGTCAAGGAGTTCACCGCGAAGGTGCGCGAACGCGCCCTCGGCGACGAGGTGAACCGGGCACTCAACCCCGCGCAGCAGGTCGTGCAGATCGTCAACGAAGAGCTCGTCGCGATCCTCGGCGGTCAGCAGCGCCGGCTGCAGTTCGCGAAGAACCCGCCGACCGTCATCATGCTGGCCGGTCTCCAGGGATCGGGCAAGACGACCTTCGCCGGCAAGCTCGCGAAGCAGCTCGAGAAGGACGGGCACACCCCGTTGCTCGTGGCCGCCGACCTCCAGCGTCCGAACGCCGTCAACCAGCTCCAGGTCGTCGCCGAGCGCGCCGGTGCGGCGATCTACGCGCCGGAGCCGGGCAACGGCGTCGGCGACCCCGTGCGGGTCGCCCGCGACGGCGTCGAGACCGCGCGCCGCCAGCAGCACGACGTGGTCATCATCGACACCGCCGGTCGCCTGGGTGTGGATGCCGAGCTCATGAAGCAGGCCGCGGACATCCGCACGGCCACCGATCCCGACGAAGTGCTGTTCGTGATCGACGCGCTCACCGGTCAGGATGCCGTGAACACCGCCAAGGCGTTCCAGGAGGGCGTCGATTTCACCGGTGTGGTGCTCAGCAAGCTCGACGGCGACTCTCGCGGCGGCGCGGCCCTCTCGGTCGCGTCCGTGACGGGCCGTCCGATCATCTTCGCCTCGACGGGCGAGAACCTCGAGGACCTCGAGGCCTTCCACCCCGATCGCATGGCCAGCCGCATCCTCGACCTCGGCGACATCCTCACCCTCATCGAGCAGGCGCAGCAGGCCTTCGACGAGGAGGAGGCGCGCAAGGTCGCCGAGAAGCTCGCGACCGAGCAGTTCACCCTCGAGGACTTCCTCGACCAGCTTCAGCAGATGAAGAAGATGGGGTCGATGAAGAAGATGCTCGGCATGCTGCCGGGCATGGGCCAGATGAAGCAGCAGCTGGAGAACTTCGACGACCGCGAGATCGACCGCACCGAGGCGATCATCCGCTCCATGACCCCGGGGGAGCGCCGCAACCCCAAGGTGCTCAACGGCTCCCGTCGCCTGCGGATCGCGCGCGGCTCGGGGATGACCGTCACCGATGTCAACCAGCTCGTGCAGCGCTTCGAGCAGGCTGCCAAGATGATGAAGACCGTCGCACGGGGCGGAGTGCCCAACATCCCGGGCATGGGGCCGGTGGGCGGAAGGCCCGGCGCGTCGAGCAAGCGGGGCGGCAAGCAGAAGGCGCGCAGCGGCTCCCGCTCCGGCAACCCGGCCAAGCGCGCCGCCGAGAACGCGGGCCTCGCGGCCGCGGCGCCGAGCGGTCCCGCCGGGTCGGGCTTCGGCCTCGGCGCCTCCGCGCCGCAGCCGACCGAGGCGGAGCTCGCGGAGATCCAGAAGCTCTTCGGGAAGGGCTGACCCGTCAGAGGGTGATGCCGGCCTCGTCGAGGGCGGCCTCCACGGCATCCGCCAGGACGACCTGTCCCTCGGCGGTGGGATGTTCGCCGTCCCACTGCAGCAGGTCGGGTCGTCCGCGCAACGGCTGCCCGATGGAGACGAAGACACCGTCGTCGGCGTCGAGGGCGCTCTGCAGGGCGTCGCTGGCCCAGCCGATCGCGTCGGGCTCGTCGTCGTCGATGTGCCAGAGGGTGTCGATGCCGATCAGTCGCGCATCCGGGAGGCCGGCGCGGAGCCGGTCGACGGCCGCCCGCGTGGCGTCGTCGATCTCGTCCTGCGCCGCGTCCAGGTCGTTGTCGGAGGACTGGATGATGACCACCGCCGGGTCCATCGCGATGGCCTCGTCGACCAGGCCGCCGAGATCATCGCCGCAGTCGCCCTCGATCGTGAAGCCCGCGCCGCTGCACGACAGGTTCACGATGTCCGCGCCGGTGTCGCGCGCCAGCAGCGCGGGCCAGGCCTCGTCCTCGTCCAGACCGAGCCCGGCCATGATCGAGTCGCCGATGGTGACCACCAGGCCACCGGTCGCACTCGGCGCGGCCGCGCGTGCGGCGGGCACCGGGGCGGCGGTCGGCGCGTCGCGGGCGGCCTCCGGGCGCCGCGCGTCGGCGTAGCCGTCCGGAACCGCCGCGGCGCACCCGGACAGGGCGAGCGCTGCCACGGCGATGACGGCGCCGGAGACGGCGGCGACCGGAACGAGCCTGCGGGTGCGCACCGCTTCACTCTAGGCTCCGCCCGGTGTGAACACGCCCGGGTGATCCGATGCGCGGGCCGAGAGCGCCGACGCCGCTCAGTCGGCCAGGCCGGCGAGGTGCTCGTGCAGCGTGGGTCCGGCGCGGAACTCGCGGATCAGGTGGTGCACCACGGCGCGGAGGTCCCCTCCGGCCGCGTCCGCGACGAGCAGCTGACGAGCGGAGCTGCCGCCCTCGTCGAGGATGCGGCCGACCCCCGCGAACTCGCGCGCGCAGTGCAGATCGCGAGCGACGTCCTCCAGCGCGGCGAGCGTCTCGCGCAGGTGCTCGGCCACGAGGCGCTGGGTTCCGTCGCGATCGACGATGACGCGCGCCTCGGTGCCGTAGCGCGCCGCGCGCCACTTGTTCTCCCGGACGAACCACGGCTGCAGTGCGGGAAGAGTGCGCCCCGCGTCGAGCTCGCGCGAGAAGTGCTCCACCAGCACCTGGACCAGCGCCGCGACGGCGGCCAGTTCGGGAAGTGTCGACATCCCGTCGCACGCGCGCACCTCGATCGTCCCCCAGCGCGGTGCCGGGCGGATGTCCCAACGGACCTCGGTGGCGTCCTCCATGACCCCCGTGCGCACCATGTCGTCGAGATACGACTCGTACTCCGGCCACGCGGTCAGCGGCCAGGGCAGTCCGGCCGTGGGCAGCTGCTGGAAGACGAGGGCGCGGTTCGAGGCGTATCCCGTGCGTTCGCCGGCCCAGAAGGGGCTGGATGCCGACAACGCCTGCAGATGCGGCAGATAGGCGGTGAGGGCACCGATGATCGGGAAGACCTTGTTGACGTCGTCGACGCCGACGTGCACGTGGATGCCCCAGATCATCATGTTGCGGCCCCACCACTGGGTGCGCTCGATGAGCTTGTGGTAGCGCGTCTTGTCGGTGACCTCCTGCTCGTACCACTGGGCGAACGGATGGCTTCCGGCGCACAGGAGCGCAATGCCGCGCGGATCGGTCTCCCGGCGGATCGCCGCGATGGCGTCGGCGATGTCGTCGACGACCGCCGCGACCGTGTCGCCGACGCCGCTGGTGACCTCGATCGTGTTCGTCAGCAGCTCGCCGGTGATCGTGTGACGCTCCAACGACGTGGAATCGCCCAGTGCGGCGAGGATCTCCGGCGCCCGGGGGACGAGGTCCCCGGTCTGCTCGTCGGCGAGCATGAGCTCCCACTCGATGCCGACAGTGGACCGGCTGGATGTCGCGAAGGGCACCGTCATGGCCCACAGTCTGACACGCGGAGTGCGGCGTGTTCGCGGCATCCGTCACGATCTGGCAAAATAGACCGTTGGACCGCTCGCTCGACCCTCTATCCGGCGATCGCGTCCACCCTAGAGCTTCCGCCGGGTGTGCACCCCACAGCCCGAGCGTCGTTCATCACCTCACAACACCATTCAGGAGAATTGTGGCTGTCAAGATCCGTCTCAAGCGCCTCGGCAAGATCCGTGCGCCCTACTACCGCATCGTCGTCGCCGACTCGCGCACCAAGCGCGACGGTCGTGTGATCGAGGAGATCGGCAAGTACCACCCCACCGAGGAGCCGTCGTTCATCGAGGTCGACTCGGAGCGTGCGCAGTACTGGCTGTCCGTCGGCGCGCAGCCGACCGAGCAGGTCGCCGCGCTGCTGAAGCTCACGGGCGACTGGGGTCGCTTCAAGGGCGACGCGAACGCCGTCTCGACCGTCAAGACGGCCGCGGCCAAGGAGGAGTTCCAGATCGACTCCGCCAAGAAGTCGGTCATCAAGCCGAAGGCGGAGAAGAAGGCCGAAGAGCCCGCCGCCGAGGTCGAGGCTCCGGCCGAGGCCGAGCAGACCGACGCAGAGTAAGACCGTTGCTCTCCGCCGCGCTCGAACACATCGTCAAGGGGATCGTCGATCACCCTGAGGATGTCATCATCCGTTCCTCCTCGTCGCCGCGTGGCGACGTCCTCGAGGTGCGCGTGCACCCCGACGACCGAGGTCGGGTGATCGGGCGCGGCGGACGCACGGCCAAGGCGCTGCGCACCCTCGTGTCCGCTCTCGCCGACGGTGCCCGCGTCCGCGTCGACGTCGCGGACGACTGACATGGCGACGGCCGGCCCCGCACGCACGCAGCTGCGCGTCGGGCGTCTCGTGAAGGCCCATGGCCTGAAGGGCGCCCTCAAGCTCGAGCTGTACACCGACGACCCCGACGGACGATTCGTCCCGGGCGCCGTCTTCACCCTGCAGGTCCCCGAGTCCTCCCCGTGGCACGGCAAGACGCTGACGGTGCGCGAGTTCCGCTGGATGAACTCCCACCCCGTCGCCTTCTTCGAGGAGGTCGAGGACCGCACGGCCGCCGAGAGCATCGTGCGCGCCATCCTCTGGATCGACCAGGACGAGTCGGCCGTGGCCGAGGACGACGCCTGGTACGACCACCAGCTGGTCGGGCTCACGGTTCAGCGGGACGGCGAGCCCGTCGGCCGTGTGATCCGCGTCGACCACCTGCCGGCCCAGGATCTGCTCGTCGTGCGCCCTCTCAGGGGCGACGACGAGATCCTCGTGCCCTTCGTGGCCGCGATCGTCCCCGACGTCGACATCGCCGCCGGCACGATCACCGTGACACCCCCCGCCGGGCTCTTCGAGGAGCTCCCGGGCGACGACGACGCCCCCGAGGCGGACGCCGACGCCGAGGCTGCACCCGCCGAGGACTGACGTGCGGATCGACGTCGTCACGATCTTCCCGGCGTTCTTCGACGTGCTGGAGGTCTCGCTCCTCGGCAGAGCCCGTGGCGCCGGCATCCTGGACGTGCGGGTCCACGACCTGCGCGACTACGCGCACGATCGTCACCGCACCGTCGATGACACGCCCTACGGCGGCGGGGCGGGGATGGTCATGAAGCCGGAGCCGTGGGGCGAGGTGCTCGACGCGATCGCCGCGGATGCCGACGGGCCGCTCCGCTTCGTGTTCCCGTCGCCCGCGGGCACCGTGTTCACGCAGCGGACCGCGCGGGACTGGGCGTCCGCCGAGACGCATCTGGTGTTCGGCTGCGGCCGCTACGAGGGCATCGACGAACGCGTGTTCGCCTACGCCGCCACCCTCGGCGAGGTCAGCCTGACGAGCATCGGCGACTACGTGCTCAACGGGGGCGAGGTCGCCGCCATGGCGATGATCGAAGCCGTCGGTCGGCTCGTCCCCGGCGTCGTGGGCAATCCCGAGAGCCTCGTGGAGGAGTCGCACGAGGACGGGCTGCTGGAGTACCCGTCGTACACGAAGCCCGCCGCCTGGCGCGGCTACGACGTGCCCGACGTGCTGCTCAGCGGCCACCACGGACGTGTCGCCGATTGGCGACGCGCGCAGCAGGTCGAACGGACCCGCGCGCGCAGGCCGGATCTGCTGGCGGACTGAGCGGCGGGGCGGACCCGCCGCGATCCAGCCCTCAGTCGACGCCGAGGAACGAGCGATCCGTGAGGATCAGCGGACCGTCGTCGGTGATGGCGACGGTGTGCTCGGCGTGCGCGCCGCGCGAACCGTCGGCGCTGCGGAGGGTCCAGCCGTCGGGATCGGTCACGAGCTCGTCGGTCGTCTGCAGGAACCACGGCTCCAGGGCGACCACGAGTCCGGCCCGCAGCGGGTAGCCGCGATTCGGCTTGCCGTCGTTGGGCACGTGCGGGTCGCCGTGCATCGTGCGTCCGACCCCGTGCCCGCCGAAATCGGTGTTGATCTCGTAACCGTCGGCGCGCGCGACCTCGGCGATCGCGTGCGAGATGTCGCCGATCCGCCCCCCGACGGATGCCGCGCCGATCGCGGCGTCGAGGGCGCGCTGCGTCGTGTCGATGAGCGCCAGATCCTCGTCGCGCGCCGTGCCCACGACGAAGGAGACCGCCGAGTCGGCGACCCAGCCGTCGATCGACACGGCGAAGTCGAGCGTCACGAGGTCGCCGTCGCGCAGCGCGTAGTCGTGGGGGAGGCCGTGCAGGACGGCGTCGTTGACCGAGGTGCAGATCACCTTGCCGAACGGGCTGGCGCCGAACGACGGGTGGTAGTCGATGTAGCACGACTCCGCGCCGGCGCGTCGGATGAGCTCGTGCGCCCGCCGATCGATGGTCAGCAGGTTGGTGCCGACCTTCGTGTCCTCGCGGAGGGCCGCCAGCGTCTCGGCGACGAATCGTCCCGCGGGACGCATCGCCTCGATCTCGGCGGGGGTGCGCAGCTCGATCATCGTGATCCTTTCGTCAGGATCTATTCTGTCCGACCGGCGTAGCATCGAAGGTATGTGGCTGCGACAGAGGTTCTTCCGGTGGCTCGTTCCGGCGGCGTTCGTCCTGCCCTTGTGGCTGGTCGTCGGCTGGATCGTGTTCGGTGCGAGCCCGTGGGCGCTGCTGTGGGTGCTGCTGTCGGCGCCGATCGTGTTCGTGTGGCAGCTGATCCTCGCGCTGCTCGTGCGGGCGCGCGGCACCGTGCGGGCCGAGCGTGCCGTCTCGTGGCGCGATGCCGGGGTGATCGGCGCGTGGCACGTGCTCGTCGTCGCTCTCGGCGTGTTCGACGGCCGGTGGTGGTGGCCCGTCTTCGCGGTGACCGTCGCGTTGGGCGTCGCGGCCATGTGGTCGTCGCTGTCGCAGCTGTGGCGCGAGGCCGGTCCGCGGGTCTCGATCCTGCGCACGCCGTCCGGCATGGGATACGTGGCCCCGGCGCGCGACGACGCTCCGCGCGCATCGGAGCCGGAGGAGATCATCGTGATCCGCGAGAACACGCCCCCGTCGTCCTGACCGACGCGGTTTGGATGCACCCGGCATCCATGGCAGAATGGCTGTTTGTGCCCTGAACAGGCTCTGCCTCAGGGGAGCACGGCGTCGGCAACGATCGCCTCGGGCACACGAATCCTTACCATCCCCATCTCGCGATCGACCTGTGGCGGTCGCAGGAAGTGACGATCATGCAGATTCTCGACGCCGTCGACGCGGCATCGCTGCGCAGCGACATCCCCGCCTTCGCCCCCGGTGACACCGTCAAGGTGCACGTGAACATCACCGAAGGCAACCGTTCCCGCATCCAGGTCTTCCAGGGCGTCGTCATCGGCCGCTCCGGCGACGGAGTGCGCGAGACCTTCACCGTCCGCAAGATCAGCTTCCAGGTCGGCGTGGAGCGCACGTTCCCCGTGCACAGCCCGGTGATCGACCACATCGAGGTCGTCACCCGTGGTGACGTCCGCCGCGCGAAGCTCTACTACCTGCGGAACCTCCGCGGCAAGAAGGCCAAGATCAAGGAGAAGCGCGGCTGACGCGTTCCTCCTCACGGATGCCCCGGACCTCTGCGGTCCGGGGCATCCGTCGTCCCGGCGAGGCGTGTGGAGCCGACGGCGCGCGCATGTGCGACCCTTGAGGGGCGGTACCGACGGGCGGCTCCGAGATCGAGAAAGACAGGCATGACTTCGGACAACATCACGGCTCCGGACACGGCGCTCCCTCCTCGCCAACGCCGCCGTCGAGGCATCTGGATGCTGCTGCGCGACGTGCTGGTGATCGTGCTGATCGCCGTCGTGGTCTCGTTCGTGATCAAGACATTCCTGGTGCGGTCGTTCTACATCCCGTCGGGCTCGATGGAGCAGACGCTGCTGATCAAGGACCGCATCCTCGTCGACGAGCTCACTCCCCGCTTCGGCGGGTACGAGCGCGGTGATGTCGTGGTCTTCCGCGACCCGGGCGGCTGGCTCCCCGCGGCGCCGGCCACGCCGGATCAGCCGCCGCTCGCCCAGGCCGCCGACTGGCTGCTGTCTCTCGTGGGCATCACGGCGTCCGACAGTGACGAGCACCTGATCAAGCGCATCATCGGCGTCGGCGGCGACCACGTGGTCTGCTGCAACGCGATCGGCCAGGTGACGGTCAACGGCACCCCGATCGACGAGACCCCGTACCTGAACCTCTCCCCGGGCCAGAGCGCGCCCCAGCCGGTCCCGTTCGACGTCGTCGTACCGGAGAACTCGCTGTGGGTCATGGGCGACAACCGCGACCACTCGCGCGACTCGCGCTACAACATGGATCAGCCCAACAAGGGCTTCGTGCCGCTGGACAACGTCGTCGGGCGCGCGTTCCTGATCACCTGGCCGTTCGACCGCTTCGGCACGATCGACGGGCACCACGCGGTGTTCGCGGGGGTGCCCGCGCCGGGAGCGGAATGAGCGTCGTCGCTCCGCGTCTGACGGTCGAGCGCCGGCTGCTCAAGGAGCACGCGCTTGTCATCGCGTGCGACGAGGTCGGGCGGGGAGCGTTGGCCGGCCCGGTGGCGGTCGGCGCCGCGGTGATGGATGCCGCCGGCGCGCGCCGCCGCATCCCCGAGGGCCTGCGCGATTCCAAGCTCGTCGCCGAGCACCGCCGCCCGGACGTGGCCGCTCGCGCGGCCGCGTGGGTCGGTGCGTCTGCGGTGGGCTGGGCGAGCGCCGCGGAGATCGACGAGGTGGGGATCATCCGCGCCCTGGGCCTCGCCGCGCTGCGCGCCATCGCGGATCTCCGGGCCGCGGGCATCGTCCCGGAAGAGGCGATCGTCATCCTCGACGGCAACCACGACTACATCACCCCGGCGGGAGGGTCCGGTCTGCGGGTGCGTCCCATCGTGAAGGCGGACCGCGACTGCGCGTCGGCGGCGGCGGCCTCCGTGCTCGCCAAGGTCGCCCGCGACGACCTCATGACGCGCCTGCACGACGAGCACCCCGTCTACCGGTGGGAGCGCAACAAGGGGTACGCGAGCCTGGAGCACCGCGATGCGATCCGCGCGCACGGGCTGAGCGCGCATCATCGGGCGTCGTGGGCCATCGCCGACGCGCCGACGCTGTTCTGACGCGGATGCGGCGGCATCCGCCCGCCCCCGCCGCCCGCATAGGATGGGAGCACCATGGACGACGAGGGCTTTGACGACTACGACCGCGAACTCGAGCTGGCGCTGTACAAGGAGTACCGCGACGTGGTCTCCCAGTTCGCCTACGTCATCGAGACGGAGCGCCGGTTCTACCTCGCCAACGACGTGAACGTCGTGCGCCGCGACACCGAGCACGACTTCTACTTCGAGATCTCCATGACCGACGTGTGGGTGTGGGACATCTACCGCGCCGACCGGTTCGTGAAGTCGGTCCGCGTGCTCACGTTCAAGGACGTCAACGTCGAGGAACTCCAGCGCCGGGACTTCCAACTCCCCGACGAGCTCTCGCTCGACTCCTGAGCGCACCCGCGCCCCGGACGAGACGTCGACTCCTCCCCAGCGCCCGACACCGATCGACCGTCCACCGATCCCGTCGCCGCGCCCGCGCGCGGCCGCCGATGACGCCAGTCTGCTGCCATGGCAGACAAGGACGAGCTCGGTCGGGCGGGTGAGGATCGCGCCGCGCGACACCTCGCGCTGAACGGATACACGGTCCTCGATCGCAACTGGCGGTGCGCCGTGGGGGAGATCGACATCGTGGCCGTCGACGGCGGCGACCTCGTCGTCGTGGAGGTGAAGACACGACGATCGGTGATGTTCGGGCACCCGTTCGACGCCGTCGACGCGCGCAAACGCGCACGCCTGTGGCGCCTGGCCCACGCGTGGGCGTCGGCGCATCCCGACCTCTCGCGTCGACGCCGCACACGTGTGGATGTGATCGGGGTGACCGGCGACGATCCGGCCACCGCCGTGCTGGAGCACCTGAAGGACGTGCGATGACGGTCGGCCGCACCTGGGGCGTCGTGCTGACGGGCCTGCGGGGTGATCTCGTCGAGGTCGAGGCGGACCTGTCGAATCAGACGCCGGGGTTCTCGATCATCGGCCTCGCCGACAAGGCCATCGGCGAGGCCCATCAGCGCGTGCACAACGCCTGCGCGAACAGCGACCTGCCGCTCCCGCGACGCAAACTCACCGTCAACCTGTCACCGGCGAACCTCCCGAAGCAGGGGTCCGGTCTGGACGTCGCCATCGCGATCGCGTCGCTCGCGACCGAGCACGCGATGGATGCCGCGTCCCTCGCCGCCACGGTGCACATCGGCGAGCTCGGCCTCGACGGGCGGGTGCGTCCGGTGACCGGGGTGCTGCCCGCCGTGGCCGCAGCGGCACGCGCGGGCGTGCGCAGGGTGGTCGTGCCGCACGCGAACCGGGAGGAAGCGGCGCTGGTGGACGGTGTCGAGGTGCTGGGCGCGGCCTGCCTGCGCGACGTCGCCCGCTGGCACGGGCTTGACGTCGACGACGTCCCGGTAGAGCCCGTGCCGCATCCGGCGGCTCCGCGGCGCGGTGCGGCCTCGCCCCCGCCGGATCTGGCGGACGTGATCGGGCAGGCCGATGCCGTGGACGCACTCACCGTCGCCGCCGCCGGTGCGCACCACGTGCTGATGAGCGGACCGCCCGGTGCGGGCAAGACCATGCTGGCGCGCCGCCTTCCCGGCATCCTCCCCGATCTGGACGACGACGACGCGGTCCACGCCGCCTCCCTGCGCTCGCTCGCGGGGGAGGCGGTCACCGACCTCTGCCGCACTCCGCCGTTCGAGGCACCCCATCACAGCGCCAGTGCGGCGGCGCTCGTGGGAGGCGGCAGCCGTGCCGTGCGCCCCGGCGCGATCGCGCGGGCGAGCGGTGGGGTGCTCTTCCTCGACGAGGCGGGCGAGTTCGCCGGCCACGCCCTCGACGCCCTGCGACAGCCTTTGGAGTCCGGCACGATCGAGATCCATCGCGCCGGGTTCCGGGCGAGCTTCCCGGCCCGCTTCCAGCTCGTCCTCGCCACCAACCCCTGTCCGTGCGGGAACTACGGCGTGCCGGGAGCGGAGTGCACCTGCCCGTCGATCGCGATCCGACGCTATCTGGGAAAGCTCTCGGGTCCGCTGCGCGATCGCATCGACATCGCGCTGTCCCTGCAGCGGGTCGCGACGACGCGCGCCGCCGATGACGGTCTCCGCAGCTCCTCGGTGACCGTCCGCGAGCGCGTCGTCGCGGCGCGCGACCGTGCCCGGTCCCGACTGCGCGCCACGGTCTGGCGGACGAACGCCGAGGTCTCCGGATCGTGGCTGCGCAACGGTCCGCTCGCGCCGGACGCGCAGATCCGACGTCCGCTCGACACGGCGTTGCACCGCGGCACCCTGACCCTGCGCGGCTACGACCGTGTGCTGCGCGTGGCGTGGTCGGTCGCCGATCTGGCGGGCCATGACCGGCTGCAATCCTCGGACGTGGGACGGGCGCTGTACCTCAAGCAAGGCTTCGCGGGATGAGCGCCGTGCCCGATGCCGCATCCGCTCGACGTGCGCTGGCGGGTCTGGTCGACGACGGACTCGGTGACGACGACGTGCGCCGCATCTACGCGACGGCGGTCTGGTCGACACTCGTCGAGCCGGGCGACGGCGTCGCCGGTGCGCTCATCCGCGCGCTCGGCGCCGTCGACGCGCTCGAGACCGCGCTGTCGACGGCATCCGCCGGCGCGGCGGCGACCGCGGCCGGGATCGATCACGACGACGTGCATGCGGCGCGCCGCCGCTGGCAGCTCCGACAAGACGCGGTCGAAGGCGCACTGAGCGCGGCGCGGCGCGCTCGCGTGACACTCCTCACGCCCCGCGACAGCTCGTGGCCGCACCGGCTCGATGACCTCGGAGTGCACGCGCCGCTCTGCCTCTGGGTGCGCGGCGAGCTCGCGGTGGCGGACGCCGAGGGCGCGGTCGCCGTGGTGGGTGCGCGCGCGGCGACGGCGTACGGCGTGCACGTGGCGTCTGGGCTGTCCGCCGACTGCGCGAGCGACGGCATCACGGTCGTCTCCGGAGCGGCCTACGGCATCGACGCGGCCGCGCACCGGGCCGCACTGCGCGCGGGCGGCGCGACGGTCGCGGTGCTCGCGGGCGGCGTGGACCGTCCCTATCCGGCGGGGCACGAGGATCTCATCTCTCAGATCGCCGTCCGGGGCGCGGTCGTGGCCGAAGTGCCCTGCGGGAGCGCCCCGACGAAGTGGAGGTTCCTCGCGCGCAACCGTCTGATCGCCGCCATGACCGACGCGACGGTCGTGGTCGAGGCCGCTCACCGCAGCGGCGCGCTGAACACGGCCCATCACGCCGCCGCCCTCGGTCGGCCGCTGGGCGCCGTCCCGGGACCGGTGACCAGCGCCGCCTCCGCCGGATGCCATCGTCTGCTGCGGGAGGCCGACGCCGTCTGCGTCACCGGTGTCGCCGACGTCCTCGAGCTGCTGGGCCGCGGCGGCGACGCGACGCTCGAGGTCGATCCCGACCGTACGGACGACCGGACGCGCGTGCTGGATGCGCTCAGCTCGCGCAGCCCTCGGCTCCTCGCCGACATCGCGCGTCGCTGCGGGATGGCGCCGGAGGAGGTTGCCGCGCTGCTCGGCCTGCTCGAGCTCGACGGGGCCGTGGAGCGCCGCGGGGGAGGATGGGCGCGCCGGGCGTCCTCGGCGCCGCGCCACTGAGCCGCTGAGCCGCTGAGCACGCGCAGGATGACGGCGATCGGTGCGTCGGCGCCGCCGGCGCGCCGGTGCGCGCGATGCTGGGAGCATGCGGCTATCGGAGGCGGTGACGACGTACACGCGGGAGCTCGCGGACGTGCGGCGTCTGTCTCCGGCGACGGTCAGCGCGTACGGCGGGGATCTTCGCGACCTGACCGCGGCTGTCGGCGACATCGACGTGCGCGAGATCGACCTCGAAGCGCTGCGCGAATGGCTGTGGGCGGCGACGCGTCGCGGCGACGCCCGCTCCACCCTGGCCCGTCGCACCGCGGCGGCGCGCGGCTTCTTCGCGTGGGCGGTCGAGAACGGACACGTCGGCACCGATCCGGCGCTGCGCCTCACCGCGCCGCGACGGGGGAGGCCGCTTCCCAAAGTGGCCACGGCGGGAGCCATGGAGAGCGTGCTCGCCGATGCCGGCGCCCGCGCCGACGCCGACGCGACCGATCCGATCGCGCTGCGCGACGCGGCCGTCCTGGAACTGCTCTACGCCTCCGCTCTGCGCGTCTCGGAGCTGTGCGGCGTCGATGTCGACGACGTCGACGCCGCACGCCGGACCGTGCGCGTGATGGGGAAGGGGCGAAAGGAGCGGGTCGTGCCCTACGGCGCGCCGGCGGCGCACGCCCTGGACGCGTACCTCGTGCGCGGCCGTCCGCAGCTCGCGAGTATCGGCGCGGCGACGCCGGCGCTGTTCCTCGGAGCGCGCGGAGCGCGGCTGGGCGCACGCACCGCGTACGACGTCGTCTCGCGTGCGGTCGGCCCGGCCGTCGGCGCGGCGGCCGGGCCCCACACGCTGCGCCACTCCGCGGCGACCCATCTGCTCGACGGCGGCGCCGACCTGCGCACCGTGCAGGAGCTGCTGGGCCATGCGAGTCTCGGCACGACGCAGATCTACACCCACGTCTCTGCGGAACGCCTCGCCGCGGCCTATCGTCTGGCTCATCCGCGGGCGTGAGGGTCGCGGCACTAGCCTGCACTCATGGGAACACGCTCCGTCGTCATCGCCGTCACCGTCGCGGCCGTTCTCGCTCTGACCTCGTGCGCCGCCGAGGCGGCCCCGCGCCGCACCGTGCTGCCGACGCCGGGCATCACCTCGTCGGCATCCGCTTCGGCGACCACGCCGACGACGCCTCCCGCCACCCCGCCGTCCCCGACGGGGGAGCCGTCCGCACCGGCCGGCGCGATCGAGGTCGCCTGTCCGGGTGGAAGCGCCAGCGTGTCGGCGGGCTCCGGCAGCTACGTGCTGACCGAGCCGTGTGCCCGCGTCGCCGTGGCCGGAAACGCCATCATCCTCGAGACGGGAGGCGTCGCCATCGACACCCTCCTCGTCCAGGGCGACGGCAACACGATCAGCGGCAGCGGTGTCGCGGGGACGGTCACCCTCGAGGGACAGGACAACGTCGTCGCGACCGGTCGCGCGGACGACGTGACGATCCGCGGGCAACGAAACAGCCTCACGAGCGCCGACCGGATCGCGACGCTTGAGATCGCGGGCAGTGCCAATACGATCGCCGCCCCCGGCATCGGCACCTCCACCGTCAGCGGAGACGGCAACACCTACCCCGGGTCGTGAGGCGCGTCGCAGCACGGCAGGAGAATCGCGCGCGGCACCTCGGCGAGAAGGCGCAGCGGGGTGATGTACGCGCCGTCCTCGCGCGCGCCGAGGTGGAGCTCACCGGTTCTCGCGTGTCCGCCGGTGCCCACCGTCGCCACGACGTCGCCGGCGCGCACGACGGCTCCCGCGGCGACCAGGGGCTCGACCGGCTCCAGCGTACTGACGAGGCCGCCGCCGTGATCGATCGTCAGGATGCCGCGGTCGACGACGGTGCCCGCGAAGGCGACCACTCCGTCGTCCGGTGAGGTCACCGGGCTGCCGACGGCCGCTGCCAGGTCGATGCCGCGATGCCCCTCGCCGTACGCGTGAGCAGGTGCCCGATACGGCTCGCTGATCCGCGGCGGGCGCACCGGCCAGGCCCATCGCGGCGGATGCTCCGCGTCGCCGTCGGCCGCCGCGGAGACGTCCGCGGGGGTACCTTCGAACGGGTTCCCGGAGGCATGCACCGCCGGCGGGCGCGCAGCGGCCGTCGCCGCCCCGGGCGGCAGCACGAACGCGACCGCCGAGAGCACGATGATCGCCCCGGCGGGGCCGCGTGCACGCATCCCTCCACCGTGGTCGACAGATGCGGTCCGTGCCGGCCGACCGCCCGATCCGTGGACGCGAACCCGCGTCGCCGCGGCGGGGGAGGAGGCGGTGCGACTGATACACTGTTGCCTGCACCCCGCGCGTCGGGGTGACTCCGCGTGCCCACAGCGGAACCGTCCTGAGACGGGTTCCGCGGCATCCACACCCCGAGGTCTCACCGTGAGAACGGCGAGCGGGTGTGCGCCGGGCGCCAGGCGCACGGGACCGACCGGTCCCCGCGATCAACCCAACGAAAAGGAGAACGGCCATGGCCGTCGTCACCATCCGCCAGCTGCTCGACAGCGGCGTGCACTTCGGACACCAGACCCGCCGGTGGAACCCGAAGGTCAAGCGCTTCATCCTCACGGAGCGTTCCGGCATCCACATCATCGACCTGCAGCAGTCGCTGTCGTACATCGACAAGGCGTACGAGTACGTCCGCGAGACGGTCGCCCACGGCGGCACCGTGCTGTTCGTCGGCACCAAGAAGCAGGCCCAGGAAGTCATCGCCGAGCAGGCGACCCGCGTCGGTCAGCCCTACGTCAACCAGCGTTGGCTCGGTGGCCTCCTGACGAACTTCTCGACCGTCAGCAAGCGCCTCGCCCGCATGAAGGAGCTCGAGGAGCTCGACTTCGACAACCCCGCCGACAGCGGCTTCACCAAGAAGGAGCTCCTGCTCAAGAAGCGCGAGCTCGACAAGCTGCACAAGTCGCTCGGCGGTATCCGCAACCTGCAGAAGACGCCGTCGGCCATCTGGGTCGTCGACGCCAAGCGCGAGCACCTCGCGATCGACGAGGCCAAGAAGCTCGGCATCCCCGTGATCGGCATCCTCGACACGAACGCCGACCCCGACGAGTTCCAGTTCCCGATCCCGGGCAACGACGACGCGATCCGCTCGGTGGGCCTGCTCACCCGCATCATCGCCGACGCCGCCGCGGAGGGCCTCATCCAGCGTCACCAGCCGACCGACGAGTCCGCCGACGCCGAGCCCCTCGCCGACTGGGAGCGCGAGCTGCTCGAGACGCCCGTCGTCACCGACGTGGCCGAGGTCGAGACCATCGCCACCGAGTCGGCCGCCGACGTCGAGGGCGCCGAGGCCAAGGCCGAGGGCGACGCCGCTGCGACTGCTGCGGAGTAAGACCACTTTCGCGCCGGTGCGAAGCCGCTCCTGAGGGACGGCTTCGCACCGGCATCCCACGAGAACTCACGACACGCAAGGAGCCACCACCCATGGCAAACTTCACCATCGCCGACATCAAGGCCCTGCGCGAGCAGCTCGGCACGGGCATGGTCGACACCAAGAAGGCGCTCGAGGAGGCCGACGGCGACCTCGAGAAGGCCGTCGAGATCCTCCGCCTCAAGGGCGCGAAGGGCAACGCGAAGCGTGCCGACCGCTCCACCAGCGAAGGCCTCGTCACCGCCGCGCTGAACGACGGCAAGGTCACCATCCTCGAGCTGAACACCGAGACCGACTTCGTCGCCAAGAACGAGCGCTTCATCGCCCTCGCCGACAAGGTGCTCGCCGCGGCCGCCGCCGTCGGCGCCGACTCCGTCGAGGCCGCGCTGGCCGCGGATGCCGACGGCAAGTCCGTCGCCGACCTCATCTCCGACGAGGCCGCGATCATCGGCGAGAAGGTCGAACTGCGCCGCGTGCGCACGCTCTCGGGCGACAAGTTCGAGATCTACCTGCACAAGACGAGCAAGGACCTCCCCCCGCAGGTCGGCGTGGTGCTCGCCTACAGCGGTGACGACGCGGAGACCGCGCGCTCCATCGCGCAGCACATCTCGTTCGCCAACCCGACCTACCTCACGCGCGACGACGTCCCCGCCGACGAGGTCGAGAAGGAGCGCGAGATCGTCACGGAGATCTCCCGCAACGAGGGCAAGCCGGAGGCGGCCCTTCCGAAGATCGTCGAGGGCCGCGTGAACGCGTTCTTCAAGCAGGTCGCCCTGCTCGACCAGGACTACGCGAAGGACAACAAGCTGTCCGTCGCCAAGGTCGCCGGCGACGCCGGGATCACGATCACCGACTTCGCCCGCTTCAAGGTCGGCGCGTAAGTCGTTCGAAGGGGTCCGCATTCATCGAATGCGGACCCCTTTTCCATGCCCTGCCTTCGATAGTCTGCAACTCGACGAGAGGAACCCCCTGTGATCGATGAGAACACCGGACGCCGCCGCGTCCTCCTGAAGCTGTCCGGCGAAGCGTTCGGAGGGGGCCAGCTCGGCGTCAACCCCGACGTGGTCGGTCAGATCGCGCGTGAGATCGCCGCCGCCGTTGATCGTGTCGAGATCTCCATCGTCGTGGGCGGTGGCAACTTCTTCCGCGGAGCCGAGCTCAGCCAGCGGGGGATGGACCGCGGCCGCGCGGACTACATGGGCATGCTGGGAACGGTCATGAACGCCCTGGCGCTGCAGGACTTCCTCGAGCAGGCGGGGGCCGCCACGCGTGTCCAGTCGGCCATCTCCATGACCCAGGTCGCCGAGCCCTACATCCCGCGTCGCGCCGAGCGCCACATGGAGAAGGGCCGCGTCGTCATCTTCGGTGCCGGCGCCGGCCTGCCCTACTTCTCGACCGACACGGTCGCCGCCCAGCGCGCGCTGGAGATCGGCGCCGACGAGGTGCTCGTCGCCAAGAACGGCGTCGACGGCGTCTACACGGCCGACCCCAAGACGAACCCGGATGCCGAGCGCATCGACACGATCACGTACCGCGACGCGCTCCAGCGCGGGCTCAAGGTCGTCGACTCCACGGCGTTCAGTCTCTGCATGGACAACGGCATCGACATGCGCGTGTTCGGCATGGAGCCGGCCGGCAACGTCACGCGCGCACTGCTGGGCGAATCGATCGGCACGCTCGTCACCGTCTGAGTCGGACGACGCCCCGCACTAGACTTTCCCTGACGTACCGAATGAATGGAGTGACCGTGATCGCCGAGATCCTGGCCGACACGTCCGCCCGCATGGACCGCGCCGTCGAGGCCGCGAAGGACGACTTCGCGACCGTGCGCACGGGCCGCGCGAACCCCCAGCTCTTCCAGAAGATCCTGGTCGACTACTACGGCTCCCCGACGCCGCTCGCGCAGCTCGCGTCGCTGAACACGCCCGAGGCCCGCACGCTCGTCGTGACGCCGTACGACAAGTCGGCGCTGAAGGCCATCGAGCAGGCGATCCGCGACATGCCGAACCTCGGCGCCAACCCGTCGAACGACGGCAACATCGTGCGCGTCTCGATGCCCGAGCTCACCGCCGAGCGCCGCAAGGAGTACGTCAAGCTCGTGCGCACCAAGGGCGAGGACGCGAAGGTGCACCTGCGCGGCATCCGTCGGAAGGCGAAGGACGAGCTGGATGCGCTCAAGAGCGAGGTCGGCGAAGACGATCTCGTGCGCGCTGAGAAGGAACTCGACGCCGTCACGCGCAGCCATGTCGACGACATCGACGAGGCCCTCAAGCGCAAAGAGGCCGAGCTTCTCGAGGTCTGAGGACGTGCCGACCACCGACTCCCCGGGGGATGCCGGGCCCGGAGGCGTTCCGGGGCCGGAGGGCGAGCGCGCCCGCCCCGGGACCTCGGCCGGTTTCCAGGCCCACGTGCGTGCGGCACGCAGCGAGTTCGAGCATCAGATCGATCGCGCGCGCGCCGATTTCGAAGAGGTCAACGACCGCATCAACGCGCGGACGGGGCGCAACCTGCTGATGGCGACCCTCATCGGGCTCGCCGTGGGCGCCGTCGTGCTGGGGTCGCTGCTGTTCATCAAGTGGCTGTTCCTGGTCTTCGCGATCCCGGTGTGCCTGCTGGGGGTCTTCGAGTTCAGCCGTGCCCTCCAGACCGCCGGTCGGCGCGTCGACGTCTGGCCGCAGGTCGTGGCCGGTGCCGTGATCATGCTGTCCGCCTTCTTCGCGGGACACCTCACGCATTGGGCGCTCACCTTCGGCGCCGTCGCCGCCGTCATCGTGTGGCGGCTGCTCGCCCAGATGATCGCCAGTGACGGCCGCCGCTACGGAGACGTGCTCGGCGACGTCTTGATCGCCGGCTTCCTGCCCCTCTACGTGCCCTTCCTCGCCAGCCTGGCGCTCGTGCTGCTGCGTCAGGAGCAGGGCGAGTACTGGGTGCTCGGCATGCTCATCGCCGTCGTCGCCGCCGACACCGGCGCGTACGCCTCCGGTCTCGCGTTCGGCGCGCACCCGATGGCGCCGCGGATCAGCCCGAAGAAGACCTGGGAGGGCTTCGCGGGCGGCGCCGTGGCCACGGTGATCGCGGCCGTGCTGTGGGGCATCTTCGCCCTCCACGTGCCGTGGTGGGCCGGAGCGGTGTTCGGCCTCCTGATCCTGGGCTGCGCCACGGTGGGCGACCTCGGCGAGTCGATGATCAAGCGCGACCTCGGCATCAAGGACATGAGCTCCTGGCTGCCGGGTCACGGCGGTGTGCTGGACCGGCTGGATTCGATCCTGCCGTCCGCGGCTGCCGCCCTCGCCCTCTACTTCCTCTTCTTCCCCCTGGTGACCCTATGAGCGACGTTTCCGAGACCCACGCCCCGGCGTTCCCCCACACGACGGGCCGTACGCGCGGCTACCGGCCCGACGCGGTCGACGCATTCCTCGCGCGGGCGCGCACAGCCTTCGAGGACGGAGAGGCGACCGACATCGACTCGACCGTCGTCCGCACGGCCGCCTTCCCGCTCGTGCGACACGGCTATCAGGTGTCGGCCGTGGATGCGGCTTTGAGCCGGATCGAGGATGCCTTCGCCGCCCGCGAGCGCGAGCAGGCGCTGTCGCGACGGGGTGCCCGCGCCTGGGTCGGGCAGTCGCGCCAGCTCGCCCAGGAGGTGCTGGACCGCCTCACCCGTCCGCGGGGCCACCGGTTCCGCCGGGTCGGCGCCCTTCGCTTCGGCTACCGCGTCGACGAGGTCGACCTCGTCGCCGACAAGATCGCGCGGTTCCTCGAGAGCGGCGAGCCCGTCACGGTGGATCAGGTGCGGTCGGTCGCCTTCCGCATGCAGCGTCGCGGCTACAGCGAGGCGCAGGTGGACGCGGTGCTCGATGCGACCGTCGAGGTGATGCTGGCGGTCGTGTGACCGCCGCTCGTGTGGGCGTCGCCGTCGCGAGGCTAGAATCGGAGCACTGTGACTTCTGACGCCGAGCTCACCGCCGCTCCCGCCGCCGCACCGGCGACCCGGGTCGATGGGCGTGCGGCCGCGAGATCCGGAGCGGGGCGACGCCCGGCGAAGGCCGCCCCCGCCAAGTGGACGCGGCGTCGCGGGGCGATGAGCGTGTTCGCGGTCGTCGCGGTGCTCGGCTTCGGCGTGGTGTACATCGCGCCGTTGACGGCCTCGACCCCCGAGGCGCACGCCGCGGAAGTCGCCCCCATCTCTCTCTACGCCTCGACCATCGCCGACGCGCAGGCGTACCTCGCCGCATCCGATCAGACCACCGGGCTCGGCCGCGACGGCGTCGTCTACAGCGTCTACGTCACGCCGAAGCCCACGCCCACGCCGACGGCGACCGGCACCTCGTCGTCGTCTGCCGCGTGGTCGCCGCCCTTCGTGGCCCCGGATCCCGGTACCGCGCAGGCGATCGCCTACTCGATGGTGCAGCAGCGCGGATGGGGCGACGACGAGTTCGCCTGTCTCGTCGCGCTGTGGAACAAGGAGTCGGGCTGGCGCGTCGGCGCCTACAACGCCGGCAGCGGCGCGTACGGCATCCCGCAGGCGCTCCCCGGAAGCAAGATGGCCTCCGCCGGTGCTGACTGGGAGACCAACCCGGCGACGCAGATCGCCTGGGGGCTCGGCTACATCGGCGGCCGCTACAGCACGCCGTGCGGTGCCTGGTCGCACTCGCAGTCCACGGGGTGGTACTGATCCGATGCCGCGCGCGAACCGACGGCAGCCGCAACCCGCCGACGATTCGTTCGATCGGCTCCTGAGCGGATGGAAGCGCTCCGAGCACCGACGCGGCTCGGAGTGGACGGTGCAGCCGGTCAGCGCCGCGCAGGCGCAGAAGAGCTACACCTGTCCGGGGTGCTCGCGTGCGATCACGCCCGGCACCGCGCACCTCGTGGTCTGGCGCGCGGACGGCGTCCTGGGCGACGCGGCGGACCTCGCGGCTCGCAGACATTGGCACACGGCCTGTTGGAGGATTGCCTGACATGGAGATTCGCGGACCCGTCCAGCTTCCCGCGCGGCGCGAGGAGATCGAGCTCACGACGCTCGACGGACTCACGCTGGTGGGGGAGTTGGCGCTGCCCGAGCATCGGGAGCCGGTCGCGACGCTGGTGACGCTGCATCCGCTTCCGACGGCGGGCGGATTCATGGACTCGCACATCCTCCGGAAGGCCGCGGGGCGGCTGCCCGCGCTGGCCGATCTCGCCGTGCTCCGCTTCAACACGCGGGGCACGAGCTCGCCCCGCGGGACCAGTGAGGGCGCCTTCGACGGCGGACGCGCGGAGGCGTTCGACGTCGCGGCGGCGATGGACTTCGTCACCGCTCGAGGCCTCCCGCACCCCTGGTTGGTCGGCTGGTCGTTCGGCACGGAGCTCGCCCTCAAGTACGGCCGCGACCACGCCGTCGACGGCGTGATCCTGCTCTCGCCACCGCTGCACCGTGCCGGAGCCGACGAGATCGCGGCCTGGCGGGGCGATCCCCGTGCGGTGATCGTGCTCGTGCCGGAGTTCGACGACTACCTGCGACCGGACGAGGCGCGCGAGCGGTTCGCGCCGATCGCGCACGCCGAGCTGATCGCCGTCGAGGGCGGCAAGCACCTGTGGGTGGGGGAGAACCAGACCCGCCGTGTGCTCACCGAGATCGTGGCCGCGGTCAATCCCGACGCGCTGCCGCTGCCCACGCAGTGGGACGGCGACTGACGGCATCCGCCGCGCAGCGCGTCCCCGCCGCTCAGCGCTCGTTCTGCCGCGGAATGATCACCTGGCGGTAGATGATCAGCACGCTCGCCGCGACCGGGATGGCGATGAGCGCGCCGAGCAGGCCGAGGAGCGATCCGCCGGCCAGGGCGGCGATCACCACGACGGCGCCGGGCACGGAGACGGCGCGGTTCATGATGCGCGGCGACAGGACGTAGGCCTCCACCTGCATGTAGATCGCGTACCAGATGAGCGCGACGATCGCCGTCAGGGGCGAGCTGAGCCCGGGGATCAAGCAGGTCAGCACGATGATCGCCGAGCCGGTGAGCGTACCGACGAGCGGGATGAGCGAGAAGAAGAAGGCGACCACGGCCAGCACGGCGGGAAACGGTGCGCCGATGATCGACAGGAACACGGCGCTGAGCACACCGTTGATCGCGCCGAGCGTGACCTGCCCCATGACGTAGTGGCCCACGGATGCCGTGATCTGCTCCGACAGGTCGACGAACCGCGCGCGCTTAGAAGCCGGCACGAGCTGGGCGACCGACGCCTTCAGCGACGGCGTGGAGGCCGTGAAGTAGATCGTGAGGATCAGGATGATGATGGCCCCGGTGACTCCGGAGATGATCCCCGCGCCGATGCCGAGGATCACGTTGCCGGCGGAGGTGCCGATCTGACCGAAGTCGAGCGTGTTGAACCAGTCCGACACGTACGCGAACGCCTTGTCGACGTCGAGCGCCGGGAAGTTGCTGTGCAGCCACGCCGACAGGTCGTCGACGGGGTTCCAGGCACCGTCCACGGCGCTCTGGACGAGCTCCTGGATCTGCGTCACCAGCTGCGCGATCTGCCCGACCAGGACGGGGATCACGATCAGGACGATGCCCGTGAACACCGCGAGCACGGCGGCGAAGGTGATCAGCAGCGCGGCCCAGCGGGGCAGCTTCCGCCGCTCCAGCCAGCTGACCAGCGGGTCGAGGCCGAGCGCGAGGAACAGCGCGGTGCCCACGTAGAGCAGGATCGTCGACAGGGTCTGCACGCTGGTGATGAGCAGGATGCCGACGCCGACGCCGAGGGTGGCGACGAGGGCCGTGCGGAACGGATGCTGGAGCTTCATGGTGTTGTCAGAATACGCACCGCGTCGGCGTTCCCGTGTCGACACGGCCGAAGCGCGTTCGACCCTCCCGGGCGACGCACAGCCGGATGTCGCTAGTCTGGAATGTCGATTGCGCGCCGTCATCCCGTCTTCGGTGCGCAGGGAGGTGTCTTTCGTGCGTTTCGTCTGGGCTGTAACGGCCTTCGTGCTGGCTGCCCTCATGATCGGGGCGGGGATCGCTCAGCGGACGGTCCTGCAAGGGCCGCGCACGGAGAGCCAGACCATCTCGGTGTCCGGTGATGCCCCCTACGTGTTGATCGACGGCGGCGTCCTCAACAGCCACACCGGCTCGCAGACCCTGCGCGTGAAGGAATCCGGCACGATCTTCGCCTCCTACGGCCGCACCGCCGATCTCGAGGCCTGGCTGACGCCGTCGTCGTACACCCACGTCACCCTGGACGGCGACGAGCTCGCCACCACCGCCGTCGCCGCGAAGACCCCGCCCGCGGAGGGGAGCGCCGCGATCACTCCCGTCGGCTCGGACCTCTGGCTCGACGAGTTCCAGCAGGACGATCTGCTGGTCACCCCCCTTCAGCTGCCGGCGGACATGAGCCTGCTCGTGGCGACCGACGGCATCAAGCCGGCACCGTCGAGCATGACCGTCACGTGGCCGACCGGCGCGACGACCCCCTGGGCCGGTCCGCTCATCGTCGGCGGCAGCATCCTGCTCCTCATCGGTCTCGTGCTGTACGTCCTGGGCGTCCGCCATGCCCGCCGGTCGCGGGGGCCCCGTCGCAAGGGGCTGCCCATGCCCGTCACCGAGCCGATCGATGTCGCGGTGGAGGGCGCCGACAAGGGAGTGATCAGCGCCACGCCGACACGTCGTCAGCTCAGCCGGGGAAAGCGCGTCCTGCTGGCCGCACCCGCCGTGGGCCTGTCCGCCCTCCTGTTCACCGGCTGCACCGCCGATGCGTGGCCTCAGCTGGCCGGCACCCCGACCCCCACGGCATCGGAGAGCGTCGTCGTGCCGCAGGACCAGGGCAGCCCCGCCGTCACGCAGGCCCAGGCCGAGCGCATCCTCACCCGGATCTCCGAGCAGGTGGCGAAGGCGGATGCCGCGAAGGATCCCGCCGCCGCCGCCGAGCGTCTCACCGACTCGGCACTGGCCGCACGCGAGACCGACTACCGCCTGCGCGACGTCGCCGGGCACACGGCACTGGGTGCCCTGCCCGACAAGCCGGTCAAGGTCATCCTGCCGGAGGCCTACGACGGGTGGCCGCGGACGTTCTTCGCCGTCATCGAGACCGGCGACGTCATCCTCAGCGTGACCCAGGAAGACCCGTGGTCGCCCTACAAGGTGACCAACCAGGCCGAGCTGGTGTCGCAGGCGAGCCTCAACCTCGCTCCCGCGTACGTGGGCGCCATCGCGATCGACCCCGACTCGCCGTTCCTCGCGCTCGCTCCGAACAAGGTCGCCGCCGCCTACGCGGACATCCTGACCAACGGCGACAGCAGCCCGTTCGCGGGACAGTTCGACGCCACGAACGACCCGTTCCGCAAGCTCGTCGCCGACAACCGCGCCGCACGGCTGGAGTCGTTCAACCAGACCGGCGCCCAGACGGGCACGCTCAGCTTCGCCGCCTCGGCGGGGCCCGACGAGCCGATCTCCCTCGCGACACTCGACTCGGGGGCGATCGTCGCGGTCACGGTGCACGAGAGCGACACGGTGAAGCCCACGAACACCGACGCCGTCATCAAGCTCGACAACAACCCGATCGTGCAGACGCTCACCGGCGTGAACCAGTCCTCCAGCGGCTTCACGACGACCTTCGTCGATCAGCTGTTCTTCTTCGTGCCGTCGCAGAGCTCGAACAAGCGCATCCAGCTGCTGGGCTATTCCACCTCCATCCTCGACGCGAAAGTGGTCTCATAAGTGAGCGATCCCACCTCGGGCGCCGTGCTGCGCGGTGCCGTCGACCTGTCCTCTCTCCGATCGCGTGCCGCCGCGCCGGCCGGTACGGCTCCCGCCGCGGGTGCGCCGACCGCCACCCCGCTCGTCTTCGACGCGACCGACGCGACCTTCGGCGAGGTCCTCGAGCTCTCGCGATCCGTGCCGGTCGTGGTGGACCTCTGGGCCGAATGGTGCGGCCCCTGCACGCAGCTCAGCCCGATCCTGGAGAAGGTCGTCGTCGAGCTCGGCGGACGCCTCGTGCTCGCCAAGGTCGACGTCGACGCGAACCCCCAGCTCGCCCAGGGGTTCCGCGCGCAGTCCATCCCGATGGTCGTGGCGCTCGTCGCGGGGCAGCCGGTGCCGCTGTTCACCGGCGCCGTCCCCGAACAGCAGGTGCGCGAGGTGTTCGCCCAGCTCCTGCAGCTCGCGGCCCAGAACGGCGTGACCGGCACCGTGCCCGTGGACGGCGCCGGCGCGGATGCCGCCGATGATGCCGAGCCCGCTCTTCCGCCCCTCCATCAGGAGGCCTTCGACGCGATCGAGGCCGGCGACTACGGGCGTGCGGTCTCCGCTTACGAGGCCGCCCTGTCCGAGAACCCCCGCGACGAGCAGGCGCGCGCCGGTCTCGGTCAGGTGCGACTGCTCCAGCGCGTCCAGAGCCTCGATCTCGCCCAGGCCCGCGCCGCCGCGGCGGAGGCGCCCCGCGACATCGAGGCGCAGTTCGCCGTCGCCGACCTCGACATCGCCGGCGGGCACGTCGACGACGCCTTCGGCCGCCTGCTCGACCTCTTCGCCGCGCTGCCGTCGGACGAACGAGCCCCGGTTCGGGAGCGGCTCGTCGAGCTCTTCGCGCTCGTCGGCGACGGCGACGCGCGCGTCATCCGCGCCCGCGGACGGCTGACCTCGCTGCTGTTCTGACCCGGCGCCGGCCCCGCCATACCGCCGCTCTAGGCGGATCGGCCGAGCCAGAGCACGCCCAGCGGCGGCAGCACGAGGGTCGCGCGCCCGTTGCCGTCGGCGTGCACCGTTCCGAGGTTGCCGACGCCGGAGCCGCCGTACGCCTCGGCATCCGAGTTGAGCAGCTCGGTCCACTCGCCGCCCGCAGGAAGATCCAGCGCGTAGTCGTGCAGCGGCACGCCGGAGAAGTTGCATACCACGGCGACGGCGTTGCCCTCGTGGTCGTAGCGCGTGAAGGCGATCACGTTCGGGTTCCAGGTCGGAGCGCCGATGCGCGAGAACGCCGAGCCGTCGCTGTCGCGGGCCCACAGGGGGGGATTCTCCCGGTAGACGCGGTTCAGCGCGCCGACGAAGTCGAGCAGCCGGCGGTGCGGCGGCTGATCGAGCATCCACCAGTCGAGGCCGCGTCCCTCCGACCACTCGGAGAGCTGGCCGAAATCCTGGCCCATGAACAGCAGCTGCTTACCCGGGTGCCCCCACATGTAGGCGAGGAAGGCGCGGGTGTTCGCCAGCTTCTGCCAGTGATCGCCCGGCATCCGGGTGAACAGCGTGCCCTTGCCGTGCACGACCTCGTCGTGGCTGATGGGGAGGATGAAGTGCTCGCTGAACGCGTAGACGAACGAGAACGACAGCTCGCCCTCGTGATGCGCGCGGTACATGGGGTCGCGCTTGATGTACTCCAGGGAGTCGTTCATCCAGCCCATGTTCCACTTGAAGCCGAAACCGAGCCCTCCGGTGCTGGTCGGGGCCGTCACGCCGGGGTAGCTCGTCGACTCCTCCGCGATCATCGCGATGCCCGGGTAGCGCTTGTAGGCCGTCGCGTTCACCTCTTGCAGGAACCGGATGGCCTCCAGGTTCTCCCGGCCGCCGTAGATGTTCGGCTCCCACTGGCCTTCTTCGCGCGAGTAGTCGAGGTAGAGCATGGAGGCCACGGCATCCACGCGGAGACCGTCGACGTGGAACTCCTCCAACCAGTACAGCGCGTTCGCGACGAGGAAGTTGCGCACCTCGTTGCGGCCGTAGTCGAAGATCAGCGTGCCCCAGTCCTTGTGCTCGCCACGCCGCGGGTCCGGGTGCTCGTAGAGGGGGTCGCCGTCGAAGCGGGCGAGGGCGAAGGCGTCCTTGGGGAAGTGTCCCGGCACCCAGTCCATGATCACGCCGAAGCCGGCCTGGTGCAGACGGTCGATCAGGTAGCGGAGGTCGTCGGGGCTTCCGAAGCGGCTGGTCGGCGCGTAGTAGCCGCTCACCTGGTAGCCCCAGGACCCGCCGAACGGGTGCTCCGCCAGCGGCAGGAACTCGACGTGCGTGTAGCCGACCTCCGTGAGGTAGTCGATCAGGGGCTCCGCCGCGTCGCGGTAGCCGAGACCGGGCCGCCACGATCCGAGGTGGAGCTCGTAGGTGGACATCGGCTGCGCGAGGACGTCGCGCTCGGCGCGGGCGCTCATCCATGCGCCGTCGCCCCACGTGTGCGCGCTCTCGGTGACGATCGACCCCGTCGCCGGCGGGACCTCCGCGCGTTGGGCCATCGGGTCGGCCTTCAGGATCCAGCCGCCGTGCCGCGTCAGGATCTCGTACTTGTACACCGTGCCGGCGCCGAGCCCCGGCACGAACAGCTCCCAGACACCGCTCGATCCCAGGCTGCGCAGCGCGTGGCCCTGACCGTCCCACGCGTTGAAGTCTCCGACGACGCGGACCGCGCGCGCGTTGGGCGCCCAGACGGCGAAGGACACGCCGGCGACGCCGTCGTAGTGGCGGACGTGGGCGCCGAGCGCCTGCCAGAGCTGTTCGTGTCGGCCTTCCGCGATGAGGTGGCGATCGACGTCGCCGAGGGTGGGGAGGTGGCGATAGGGGTCGTCGGCGCGGAAGTCCGGCGCACCGTCGTACGCGGCGACGATCTCGTAGGCGCGCGGCTGCTCCGCGGCGGAGCCTTCCCAGATGCCGGAGCGCACATGGTCCAGGGGGATGCGGACGCCCTCGTCGGTGACCGCCGTGACCGACGACGCCATCGGGCGCCGGGCGCGGATCACCCAGGTGCCGTTGGCGCGGCGGTGCGGGCCCAGGACGTCGTGCGGTGCGTGGTAGGAGCCGGTGGCGACGGTGTCGAGCACCTCGTCGGATACGTCGCTCATCGGGACTCCTTTACGTGCAGGATGTGGACGGGTTCGTCGAACGCGTCCAGTCGGACGAAGTTGTCCCGGTTCCACGTCCAGGTGGCGCCCGTGACGAGGTCCTCCACGACGTAGTCGCTGCCGGGCGTCACCCCGAAGACGGAACTGTCGATGTGGACGGTCGTCTGCCGCGTGGAGTGCGGATCGACGTTGGCCACGACGATGATCGTGTCGGCCCGTCCGGTCTCGCTCAGGGCGGCGGGCAGGTGCTTGACGTACACCAGGATGGCGTCGTCGTCGCTCCAGTGGATGCTGAGGTCGCGCAGCTGACGAAGCGACGGGTGCGCCCTGCGGATCTCGTTGAGCCGCGTGAGGTAGGGAGCGAGCGAGACCCCGGCGGATGCCGCGGCATCCCAGTCGCGCAGCTTGTACTCGTACTTCTCGTTGTCGATGTTCTCCTCGGACCCCGGCCGCGCGACGTTCTCGATGAGCTCGTAGCCGGCGTACACCCCGTACGAGGCGCCGGCGGTGGCGGCCAGGGCCGCACGGATCTTGTACGCCGGCCGGCCGCCGTACTGGAGGTACTCGGTGAGGATGTCGGGCGTGTTGACGAACAGGTTGGGACGCATGAAGTCCGCCGTGTCCTGCGAGATCCAGCGGAAGAACTCCTCGAGCTCGGCCTTGGTGTTGCGCCACGTGAAGTAGGAGTAGCTCTGCTGGAAACCCGCCTGCGCGAGGGCCTGCAGCGGGGCCGGCCGGGTGAACGCCTCGGCGAGGAAGACGACGTCGGGGTGCTCCGCGTTGACCGTCGCGATGAGCCATTCCCAGAACTGCAACGGCTTGGTGTGGGGGTTGTCGACGCGGAAGATCTTCACGCCCTGCGCGATCCAGTGCCGGACGATGCGCAGCACCTCGGCGCGGATGCCCTCGGGGTCGTTGTCGAAGTTGATCGGGTAGATGTCCTGATACTTCTTCGGCGGGTTCTCGGCGTACGCGATCGAGCCGTCGGGCAGGGTCGTGAACCACTCGGGGTGAGCGGCCACCCACGGGTGGTCGGGAGCGGCCTGCAGCGCGAGGTCGAGGGCGATCTCCAGGCCCTCCGCGCGCGCGGCACGGACGAAGGCGCGGAAATCGGCGAGGGTGCCGAGATCGGGGTGCACGGTGTCGTGCCCGCCCGCCGCGGATCCGATCGCCCAGGGCGAGCCGGGGTCTCCCGGGCCGGCCGTGAGCGTGTTGTTGGGGCCCTTGCGGTTCCTCTCGCCGATCGGGTGGATCGGGGGGAGGTAGAGCACGTCGAAGCCCATCGCGGAGACCGCGGGGAGCCGCTTGGCGGCCGTGCGGAAGGTGCCGCTGCGGATCGTGCCGTCCTTGAGCCGCTTGGCGCCCTCCGAGCGCGGGAAGAACTCGTACCAGGCGCCCACACCGGCGCGCTCCCGCTCCACGAGGAGCTCCTGCTCGGCCCCCACCGTGAGGAGGGACTGCACGGGTCGTGCGCGGAAGAAGGACGCGAGCGCCGGATCGCGCACCACGACGAGAGCCGACTCGTCCGTGACGTCCCCGTCGCGCAGCGCCGCGGCCGCCGCCGTCAGCGCGCGCCGCTCCGCCGCCGGACGGTCCTTCTCCGCGGCGGCGGAGGTGAGCAGACGCGCGCCCGCCTCGCGCATGAGCGGGGCATCGACACCCGCCGCGATCTTCAGGGCGGCGGCGTGCTCCCACGTCGCGAAGTCGTCCGCGAACGCTTCGAACCGGAACCGCCACACCCCCTCCTCGACGGGCGCCAGCTGCACGCTCCAGCGGTCGAAGCCGTCGCCCACGGGCTCCAGCCGGTGCAGCGACTCGTCGCCCGCGGGGGAGAAGAGCCGCACGTGGACGCCGATGAGATCGTGCCCCTCGCGGAAGGCGGTGACCACGAACGGCACCGCCTCGCCCGCGAAGGCGGACGGCCGGAAGAGACCGTCGGGGACGGAGGGGTGGGCGCCGGCCATCGGGATGCGTCCGGTGCGCGTGTCGGCGACGGCGCGCCACGGCACGGCCGGGCGGACCGGCAGGGGCGCCGCGCTGCGCAGGGGCGCCGTGCGCGGGGGCGGCGTCGTCGCGCGGGGGAGGTCGGAAGGAACGGAGCGCGTCGTCGATGCCACGTCTCGAACCTACCGCCGAAGCGCAGCGGCGGACACCATCTGCCCGCGGGTCCGGCTCATCGTGCGCGGAACAGGTGCAGTGCCGTGCCGGGCAGCGTCACGACGTCGCCCGGCGCGAACACCGGCTCCGTGGTGTCGGGACGGTCGGGCACGCTCGACCACAGCGACACGTACCCCGTGATCCCGTCGATGCGGGGCAGGGTGACGTCGATGGCGCGTTCGGTGCCGTGCACGACGAGCAGGATGCGGTTGGGTGCCTCCTCCTCCGGCGTGGAGGCGGCGTCGTACTGCAGGGTGCGGTGCGCCGGGTCGGTCCACCGCTCGATCGACATGGTCTCGCCGTTCTCGTCGTACCAGTCGATGACCGACGCGCTGGGCACCACGTGCGCGTCGCGCGCGAAGCGGCGCGGACGCAGGGCCGGGTTCTCCCGTCGCAGGTGCACCAGTCGTCGTACATGGGCGAGGAGATCCTCCTGCCACGCGGCGTGCTCCCAGTTCAGCCAGGTCAGGGGCGAGTCGTGGCAGTAGGCGTTGTTGTTGCCGCGCTGGGAGCGCCCGAACTCGTCGCCGGCGGTGATCATGGGCACGCCGGCCGACAGCAGGAGCGTCCCGATCAGGTTGCGCATCGCCTTCCGGCGCGTCGCGAGGATGGCCTCGTCGTCGGTCGGTCCCTCCGCACCGTGGTTGAAGGACCGGTTGGTGTCGGCGCCGTCGCGGTTCTGCTCGCCGTTGCCGAGATTGTGCTTGACGTCGTACGAGACGAGATCGCGGAGGGTGAATCCGTCGTGGGCGGTCACGAAGTTCACGCTCGCCAGCGGCCCGCGCTCCGCGCTGAAGGTGTTGGACGATCCCGCCAGCCGCGTCGCGAACCCTCCCACGCCGACCGGCGAGATCGCGGCCCGGCGCGCGTAGTCGACGTCGCTGAGCCAGAAGTTGCGCACCCGGTCGCGGTAGCGGTCGTTCCACTCCGACCAGCCGGCGCCGAAGTTGCCGGTCTGCCAGCCGCCCATGCCCACGTCCCAGGGCTCGGCGATCATCTTCAGGCCCGCCAGGGCGGGGTCTTCCACGATCGCGCGCAGCAGCGGATGCCGAGGATCGAACGTGTTCTGTGCGTCGCGCCCCAGCGTGACCGCGAGGTCGAAGCGGAACCCGTCGATCTGCACTTCTTGCGCCCAGTACCGCAACGAGTCCAGGACGAGGCGGGCGGCGGCATCCGTCGCGGTGTTCACCGCGTTGCCGCAGCCGGTGACGTCGATGTAGGCGCCGTCCTCCTGCTGGCGGTAGTAGCCGCGGTTGTCGATGCCGCGCAGACTCGAGCGCGGTCCGCCGAGCCCCAGTTCGGAGGTGTGGTTGTAGACGACGTCGAGGATCACCTCGATGCCCGCGGCGTGCAGATCGCGCACCATCGTCTTCACCTCGCGGAGCACGGCGTCCGGGCCGGCGGCGATCGCCTCCGCCGTCGCGTACGCGGCGTGGGGGGTGAAGAAGTTGAGCGTGTTGTAGCCCCAGTAGTTCGTCAGCCCCTGGTTGAGCAGGCGCGGCTCGGTCTCGAAGGCGTGGATCGGCAGCAGCTCGACGGCGGTCACGCCGAGCGCGGTCAGGTGGGCGATCATTGCGGGGTGACCGAGACCGGCGTACGTGCCGTGCAGCGCCGGCGGGATGTCCGGATGCCGCTTGGTGAGGCCCTTCACGTGGGCCTCGTAGATCACGGTCCGATCCAGCGGGACCGCGGGTCGCCCGACGCCCTGCCAGTCGAAGTCCCGGTCGACGACGGCCGAACGCCACTGGCCGATGCGGACCGGGACGAGCCCCCGCGCGTACGGATCGATCAGCAGGCTCTCCGGGTTGAACGTCTGGCCGGGGCCGGCGGGCCCGCTCACGCGCAACGCGTAACAGGCCCCGACGCGCAGTTCCGGTGTCGTGACCTCCCACACGTCGCCGGCCGTCGGCGCGAGCGGAAGGCTCGCGGTGATCCAGTCGAGGTCCTCGCCGTCGAACAGGACGAGCTCGATCGCGGTCGCGTCCTCCGCCCAGACGCGGAGGGTTCCGCCGTCCGGGCCGAGCGTCACCCCCAGGCGGTCGTACGGCGCACCGAGGAAGGCGGCGGGGGGTGCGGTCTCGGACGGCTTCGGGCTGGCCATGCGCTCTAGAGTAGTGACGCGGTGAGACCGCGTCGTCACGAGTGCGGGAGCGTCATGTCGATCTACTTCGACCATGCGGCGTCGGCGCCGCTGCGCGATTCGGCGCGCGACGCGTGGATCTCGGCATCCGCTCTCGTCGGCAATGCCTCGTCGGTTCACGGTGCCGGTCAGGCGGCCCGTCGGCTGCTGGAGGGGTCACGCGAGAGGATCGCGGCGGTGCTCGACTGCGACCCGATCGAGGTCGTGCTGACCTCGGGCGGCACCGAATCGGTGAACCTCGCGCTCAAGGGACTCTGGTGGGCGCGGCCGGCCGATACGGGGGCGATCGTCCTGCCCGACGGCGAGCACCACGCGACGCTGGACGCGGTCGGCTGGCTGCGATCGCAGGGGGCCGCGGTGCGCCCCGTCGGCCTCGACGACGTCGGCCGCATCCGGCAGGAGGACTTCCGCGACGCCCTGACGGCGCCCGAGCCCGCCGCCGTCGCCACCGCGCTCGTCGCGAACAACGAGGTCGGCACCGTCCAGGATGCCGCCGCCCTCGCCGGTGCCGCCGCCGCCGCGGGCGTCGCCCTGCACCTCGACGCGGTCGGCGCCCTGGGCCACGTACCGGTGTCGTTCTCGGCGTGGCGGGCCGACGCGTCCGGTGCCGGCGGCCTGGTCGCCCTCAGCATCTCTGGACACAAGGTGGGCGCGCCCGTCGGCACGGGAGCCTTGGTCGTCTCCCGCCACGCCCGGCTCTCGCCGCTCGTGCACGGCGGCGGCCAGCAGCGCGGTCTGCGCTCCGGCACGCCGGACGTCGCCGGAGCATCCGCGCTGGCGGTCGCGCTGGAGGAGGCGGAGTCGGAACGCGTCGAGGAGACCGCCCGGCTGCGCCGGCTCGGCGACCGTCTGGTCGCCGGCATCCGCGCGGCCGTGCCGGAGGCGGAGCTCCTGGGCGACGCCAACCACCGCATCGCGGGGAACGTGCACGTGCACCTGCCGGGCGCGGCGGGGGAGTCGATGCTGTTCCTGCTCGATCAGGCCGGCATCTCGGTCTCGACCGGCTCGGCCTGCCAGGCCGGCGTCGCAGAGCCGTCGCACGTCGTGCTCGCCCTCGGTCGCGACGAGCGGGTCGCGCGTTCCGTGCTGCGGCTCACCCTGGGGCGCACGTCCACGGAGGCGGACGTCGATGCCCTCCTCTCCGCCCTCCCCGGGGCCTATGCCCGGGCGACGGGAGCGGGACGCCTGCGCAGCGCCGGTGCCGCCGTCCCGGGGCGCTCGTAGACTGGAACGATGCGGATCCTTGCGGCGATGAGCGGCGGCGTCGACTCCGCCGTCGCGGCGGCGCGCGCGGTCGATGCGGGACACGACGTCGTCGGCGTGCACCTGGCCCTGTCGCGCGCCGGCGGCACCCTGCGCACGGGCAGCCGCGGGTGCTGCACGATCGAGGACGCGATGGATGCCCGCCGCGCGGCCGACCTCCTCGGCATCCCGTTCTACGTCTGGGACTTCTCCGAACGCTTCCGCGACGACGTGATCGACGACTTCGTCGCCGAGTACCGCGCGGGCCGCACCCCGAACCCCTGCATGCGCTGCAACGAGAAGATCAAGTTCGCGGCGCTGCTCGAGCGGGCGCTGGAACTCGGGTTCGACGCCGTCTGCACCGGACACTACGCCACGCTCGTCGACGGGCCCGGCGGACGCGAGTTGCACCGCGCGAGCGACGAGGCGAAGGACCAGTCCTACGTCCTCGGCGTGCTGACGGCCGAGCAGCTGGCGCACACCTACTTCCCGCTTGGGTCGACGCCGTCGAAGGCGGTCGTGCGGGCGGAGGCGGCGGCACGCGGACTGACGGTCGCGCAGAAGCCCGACAGCCACGACATCTGCTTCATCCCCGACGGCGACACCCGCGGGTGGCTCGCCGAGCGGGTGGGGACCGCTCAGGGCGACATCGTCGATCGCACCGGCGCCGTCGTCGGCAGCCACGAGGGCGCCCACGCCTACACCGTCGGCCAGCGGCGCGGTCTGCAGCTGGGCACGCCCGCCGCGGACGGCAAGCCGCGGTTCGTGCTGGAGGTCCGTCCGGTCAGCAACACCGTCGTCGTCGGCCCGAAGGAGGCGCTGGCGACTGCGGAGATCTCGGGCGGGCGCGTCACCTGGACGGGACGCGCGCCGGCATCCACGACGTTCGCGTGCCACGTGCAGATCCGCGCCCACGCCGAGCCGGTGGCCGCCCGCGCCGTGATCGAGGGCGGGATGCTGGCGGTGACGCCCGAGGTGCCGTTCGACGGCGTCGCGCCCGGCCAGACCGCGGTGCTCTACGACGGCACCCGCGTGATCGGGCAGTTCACGATCGACCGCACCGTCTCCGCCGTCCCCGTCTAGCGCTCTCTCGCGGCATCCCGTCGCGATTCGGTCGCTTCGCGCGCCAGATCATGCGCCGGGGCGGGTTTCGGGCGCTCGAGGCGTCCGAAAGTCGCCTCGAGCGCCGGCGCCCTCGCGGTCCGGGGGATGTCGGAGGTGCCGCCTACACTGGCGGGGTGACGGACCACGCAGCACCCCTTCCGACGAGTCTCGATGATGCGCATCGCGAGGCGCAGCGCCTCACCGACCTGATCGTCGGAGCGCGGGATGCCTACTACGGCCGCGACGCGGAGATCGTCGACGACGCGACGTACGACGGGTGGATGCAGCGACTGGAGGCCGTCGAGCGCGCGTTCCCCGAGGTGCAGGGTCAGGACTCGCCGACGCTGTCGGTCGGGGCGGCGGAGAGCACCATGTTCGCGCCCGTGGAGCATGCCGAGCGGATGCTGAGCCTCGACAACGTCTTCAGCACCGAGGAGCTGCGCGAGTGGTGCGCCAAGACGCAGGCCGCGGCCGGGCGCCCCGTGCGCTGGCTGCTGGAGCTGAAGATCGACGGTCTCGCCATCAATCTGCGGTACGAGCACGGCGTGCTCGTGTCGGCGGCGACCCGCGGCGACGGTCGGGTCGGCGAAGACGTCACCGTCAATGCGCTCCAGGTCGCGGGCATCCCGGCTCGTTTGGAGGGGACGGGCCACCCGCCCCTCGTCGAGGTCCGCGGCGAGGTGTACATCCCCGTCGCGGCGTTCGACGAGCTCAACGCCCTGCAGGCGCGTCTGCGTGAGCGGGTCATCGAGGAGGGCCGCGAGCGCGGCGGCGACGAGGAGAAGCTCACCCGCAGCGCAGCCCGTCGCTTCCCGGCCTTCGCGAACCCCCGCAACGCGGCCAGCGGCGGACTGCGTCAGCAGCTCGACAAGAAGAACGGCATGGAGCGGGAGGCTGGGCATGCGCGACTGAGCTCGCTCCGGCTCTTCGTCCACGGCATCGGCGCCTGGCCCGCCCCGCCGGTCGCATCCCAGAGCGAGGTCTATGCGCTGCTGTCGGCCTGGGGGCTGCCGACCAGCCCGTACTTCCGGACCGCCGACGACATCGACGGCGTCGTGGACTTCGTCGCGCACTACGGCGAGCATCGCCACGACGTCGAGCACGAGATCGACGGCGTCGTCGTCAAGGTCGACGAACTGGCGCTGCACGACGAGCTCGGAGCGACCAGCCGGGCCCCGCGCTGGGCCATCGCCTACAAGTACCCTCCCGAGCAGGTCAACACGAAGCTCCTCGACATCGTGGTGTCGGTGGGCCGCACCGGTCGCGCGACACCGTTCGCCGTCATGGCGCCCGCGCGCGTCGCCGGCTCCGTCGTCCGTCAGGCCACCCTGCACAACCAGGAGGTCGTCGTCGCGAAAGGCGTCCTGATCGGCGACACCGTCGTCCTGCGCAAAGCCGGCGACGTCATCCCGGAGGTGCTCGGCCCCGTCGTCGAGCTCCGCGATGGCAGTGAGCGCGCCTTCGTTATGCCGACGCAGTGCCCCGAGTGCGGAGCGACGCTGGCCCCGGCGAAAGAGGGCGACATCGACCTGCGCTGCCCGAACACCCGCACCTGTCCCGCGCAGGTGCGCGGGCGCGTGGAGCACATCGGCTCGCGCGGCGCGCTGGACATCGAGGCGCTCGGCGAGGTGACCGCGGCCGCGCTCACGCAGCCGTCGGTGCCGGCCGATCCGCCCCTCGCCACCGAGGCCGGCCTGTTCGAGCTGACCCTCGCGCAGCTCGTGCCGATCGAGGTCGTGGTGCGCGACAGCGAGACCGGCGAGCCGAAGCTCGACGACGAGACGGGCGCGCCCGTGACGCGGTCCCCGTTCCGACGCCAGCCGTCCGCGGCGGAGAAGAAGCAGGGCCTCACCGGACCGCAGCCCTCCGCCCAGGCGCTGACGTTGCTGGAAGAGCTGGAGAAGGCCAAGACGAAGGACCTGTGGCGCTTCCTGGTGGCCCTCAGCATCCGCCATGTCGGCCCCGTCGCGGCGCGCGCGCTGGCGCAGTGGTTCGGGTCGCTCTCGGCCATCCGCGCGGCGTCGCGCGATGACCTCGCGGCGGTCGACGGCGTCGGCGGCATCATCGCGGACTCGCTCATCGAATGGTTCGCGGTCAACTGGCACCGCGAGATCGTCGACCGCTGGCAGGCCGCCGGAGCGCGGCTCGAGATCCCCGGGCACCCCGGCCCGGGTGCGGCGGCCGCCGCAGGCGGCGTGCTCGACGGTCTCACCGTCGTCGCCACCGGCTCCCTCGAGGGCTACACGCGCGAGGGCGCTCAGGAGGCGATCATCGCGGCGGGCGGCAAGGCCGCGTCATCCGTGTCGAAGAAAACGGACTTCGTCGCGGCGGGCCCCGGCGCCGGCTCCAAGCTCGGCAAGGCCGAGGAGCTCGGCGTGCGGATCATCGACGCCGCGCAGTTCCGCATCCTCGTCGAACAGGGCCCGGCCGCGCTGGACGCCCTCGACCCGGATGCCGGGTGACGACGCTCAGTCCTCCGCGGGCTGGGTGAGGGCCAGCAGCGACTCCCGTACCTGGCGCCGCAGGACCTTGCCGATCAGCGAGGTGGGAAGCTCGTCGACGACGAAGAGGCGACGCGGGACCTTATAGGGCGTGAGGATGCCGCGCACGAACGTGCGGATCGCCTCCGTGTCGGCATCCGTCGCGGCGGGATCCAGGACGACCGCGGCGACGACCTCCTCGCCGGAGTGCGCACTGGGCAGCCCCACCACGGCGGCATCGACCACCTGCGGATGCTGGCGCAGGGCGTTCTCGACCTCGGTCGGCGCGACGTTGAAGCCGCCCGTGATGATCAGCTCCTTGATCCGGTCGACGATGCGCACGAAGCCGTCCTCGTCGATCTGGACGATGTCGCCGGTGCGGAACCAGCCGTCCACGAACACGGCCTCCGTCGCCTCCGGCTTGCCGTAGTAGCCCTGGAAGACCTGGGGGCCGCGGACGAGCAGCTCTCCGCGCTCACCCGCGGGGACGTCCCGCGTCGGCTCGTCGGGATCGACCACGCGGCACTCGGTGCCCGGAAGCGGGAGTCCGACGGTGCCCGCCTTGCGGTTGGCCGCGACGGGGTTCGCCATCAGCACCGGCGAGCACTCCGACAGTCCGTAGCCTTCGACGAGGTAGCCGCCGGTCGCCTCCTCGAAGGGCACGACGAGGTCATGGGGAAGCGCCATCGCGCCCGAGATCGCGACCTCGGTGCCCGCCAGGGAGATGCCCTCCGCCCGCGCCGCCGTGAGCAGGCGATCCGCGATGGGGGGAACCAGCGGGAGGAAGGTCGCCGGGTGCTTCTTGGTGACCGCCAGGACCATCGCCGGCTCGAAGCGGGGGAACAGCACGAGGCGGGCCCCCATCGACATCGCGAAGGTGAGGCAGAGCGTGAGGCCGTAGGCGTGGAACATCGGCAGCACGGCGTAGACGACGCATCCGTTGCCGCGCGTGATCTGCGGCACCCAGGCCTGGGCCTGGCGCGCGTTGGAGAGCAGGTTGCGGTGCGTGAGGACCGCGCCCTTGGGGGTGCCGGTCGTACCGCTCGTGTACTGGATGATCGCGACGTCGTCGGTGGCGGGCTTTGGGAAGGATGCCGGCAGGGGCGCCGAGCGCGTCAGATGCTCCCACGGCGTGGCTCCCGTGGTGCGCACCGTGAGCGCGGCCCGCGACTGGCGAGCCTTGGCCACCGGAAGATGCAGGGCGAGGCGGAGCGAGACGGGCATGGCGGTCGTGATGTCGACGCTGATGAGGGTGGACACCGCGAGGTCGGCGGGGAACTCCTGCACGGGCTTGACGACCTTGCTCCAGACGATCGCCGTCGTGGCCCCGTGGTCTTCGAACTGCTTGCGCAGCTCACGCGGGGTGTACAGCGGGTTGTGCTCGACGGCGATGGCGCCCAGTCGCAGGATCGCGTAGAACGCGATGATGTGCTGCGGGCAGTTCGGCAGCACGATGGCGACGGTGTCACCCTTGCCGACGCCGCGTTCGCGCAGCCCCGCGGCGACGCGGTCGACGGCGTCGACGAGCTCGCGGTAGGAGGTGGTGCGTCCGAAGAACTGCAGCGCGGGTGCGTCGGGGTAGTCGCGCGCCGAGGCCTCGACGATGTCGAGCAGCGTGCCCGAGACCGGCTCGAGATCGTCGGGCACCCCCGCGGCGTAGCTCGCGATCCAGGGGCGGGGCGGGTCGAAGGAGGTCGCACTGCTCACGCCGGTCAGCCTAGCGGCCGTGAGAACCCGGTCGAAGGGGGTGAAGAGGGGCCGACTAGAATCGACGGGTGTCTGAAATCACCCCTGAACTCGTTCGCCATCTCGGCGTTCTGGCCCGGATTCAGCTCGACGAGCATGAGGTGGAGCGCCTGACGGGCCAGCTCTCCGTCATCGTCGACAACATCGCCAAGGTCTCCGAAGTGGCCACCCCCGATGTGCCCGCGACCAGCCACCCGATCCCGCTCGAGAACGTGTTCCGCGCCGACGTGGTCGGAGAGATGCTCACGGTCGACCAGGTCTTGCAGAATGCGCCGGATGCCGCCGACGGGCGCTTCCGGGTGACGGCGATCCTGGGGGAGGAGCAGTGAGCGACCTGACGCGTCTGACCGCCGCGGATCTCGCGTCGCGGCTCGCCGCCGGCGAGGTGTCGAGCGTGGAGGCCACGCGCGCCCACCTCGACCGCATCGCCGCCGTCGACGGCGACGTGCACGCGTTCCTGCACGTGAGCGACCACGCGCTCGACGTCGCCGCCGACATCGACCGTCGCCGGGCGGCGGGGGAGACGCTCGGCGAGCTGGCCGGGGTGCCGTTGGCCATCAAGGACGTGCTCGTCACGACGGACATGCCCTCCACCAGCGGGTCCAAGATCCTCGAGGGCTTCCTGTCGCCGTACGACGCGACCGTGGTCGCCCGTTCGCGTGCCGCCGGGCTGGTTCCGCTCGGCAAGACGAACATGGACGAGTTCGCCATGGGCTCCTCCACCGAGCACTCGGCGTACGGCCCGACCCACAACCCGTGGGACCTCGAGCGCATCCCGGGCGGATCGGGCGGTGGCTCCGCCGCCGCCGTGGCGGCGTTCGAAGCGCCGATCGCGCTCGGGTCCGACACCGGCGGCTCGATCCGCCAGCCCGCGCACGTCACCGGAACGGTCGGGATGAAGCCGACGTACGGCGGCGTCAGCCGGTTCGGTGCGATCGCGCTCGCCTCGTCCCTCGACCAGGTGGGCCCCGTGTCGCGTACGGTGCTCGACTCCGCACTGCTGCACGACGTCATCGGCGGCCACGACCCGCATGACGCGACGTCGCTCACCGACAGCTGGCCGTCCTTCGCCGCCGCGGCGCGCGAGGGCGCGTCCGGCGCCGGGCTCCGGGGCCTCAAGATCGGTGTCATCCGCGAACTGCCCGACAGCGGCTTCCAGGCCGGTGTGTCGGCGTCGTTCCGCAGCGCGCTCGCCCTCCTCGAAGGGCAGGGTGCGGAGATCGTGGAGATCAGCGCGCCCCACTTCGAGTACGGCGTGGCGGCGTATTACCTCATCCTGCCGGCGGAGGCGTCGAGCAACCTCGCGAAGTTCGACTCCGTGCGCTTCGGCCTCCGCGTGGACGTGCCCGGCGGTACCGTCGAGGACGTCATGGCGGCGACCCGTGACGCCGGGTTCGGCGACGAGGTCAAGCGCCGCATCATCCTCGGCACCTACGCCCTCTCGGCGGGTTACTACGACGCCTACTACGGCAGTGCGCAGAAGGTCCGCACGCTGATCCAACGCGACTTCGACGCGGCGTTCGCGCAGGTCGACGTGATCGCGACGCCGTCGGCTCCGACGACCGCGTTCAAGCTCGGCGAGAAGATCGACGACCCGTTGCAGATGTACCTCAACGACGTCACCACGATCCCGGTCAACCTGGCCGGTGTCCCGGGCATCTCCATCCCGTCGGGTCTGGCGGAGGAGGACGGGCTGCCCGTCGGCATCCAGTTCATCGCGCCGGCACGCGAGGACGCCCGGCTGTACCGTGTGGGCGCTGCCGCCGAGGCGCTGCTCGTCGATTCGTGGGGCGGCCCGCTGCTGGACCGCGCGCCGCTGCTGGGAGGAAACCGCTGATGGCCAAGGCCGCACTCATGGACTTCGACGAGGCCCTGACGCTGTACGAGCCGGTGCTCGGCTTCGAGGTGCACGTCGAGCTGAACACCGAGACCAAGATGTTCTCTCCGGCGGGAAACCCCGCTCACGCGTCGAACCACGACGCCGCCCCGAACACGCTCGTCGCACCCGTCGACATGGGCCTGCCCGGATCGCTCCCGGTCGTCAACGAGACGGCCGTGCGGTTCTCGATCAGCCTGGGTCTCGCGCTCGGCTGCCAGATCGCGCCGTCGAGCCGCTTCGCGCGCAAGAACTACTTCTACCCCGACCTGGGCAAGAACTATCAGATCTCGCAGTACGACGAGCCGATCGCCTTCGAGGGGCAGGTCGAGGTCGAGCTCACCGACGGCACCGTCTTCGAGGTGCCCATCGAACGCGCCCACATGGAGGAGGATGCCGGCAAGCTCACGCACGTCGGAGGCTCCACGGGGCGCATCCAGGGAGCCGAGTACTCGCTCGTGGACTACAACCGTGCCGGCGTGCCGCTCGTGGAGATCGTCACCAAGCCGATCTTCGGCGCCGAGCACCGCGCACCGGAGCTCGCCGCCGCCTATGTGCGGGCGATCCGCGACATCGTGCTGTCGCTCGGCATCTCCGAAGCGCGCATGGAACGCGGCAACCTGCGCTGCGACGCGAACGTCTCCCTGCGCCCGCGCGGCCAGGAGAAGCTCGGCACCCGCACGGAGACGAAGAACGTCAACTCCATGCGCTCCGTCGAGCGCGCGGTCCGCTACGAGATCCAGCGCCAGGCCGCGATCCTGGCCGCGGGTGGCAGCATCACGCAGGAGACGCGTCACTGGCACGAGGACACCGGTACCACCTCCCCGGGGCGGCCGAAGTCGGATGCCGACGACTACCGCTACTTCCCGGAGCCCGACCTGCTGCCGGTGGCGCCGTCCACGGAGCTCATCGAGTCGCTGCGCGCCGACCTCCCGGAGCCGCCCGCCGCACGCCGCCGCCGGCTGAAGGCGGACTGGGGCTTCGCCGACATCGACTTCCAGGGGATCGTGAATGCGGGGCTCCTCACCGAGGTCGACGCGACCGTCGCCGCCGGTGCGTCTCCCGCCGCGGCGCGGAAGTGGTGGATGAGCGAGATCTCGCGCCTCGCGAACGCGTCGGGCGTCGAGCCGTCCTCGCTCGTCGAGCCGGCCTCGGTCGCCGCGCTGCAGCAGCTCGTGGACGCCGGGACCCTCACCGACAAGCTCGCCCGCCAGGTGCTCGAGGGCGTCATCGCCGGGGAGGGGACCCCGCAGGAGGTCGTCGACGCCCGCGGCCTCGCCGTCGTCTCCGACGACGGCGCGCTGATCGCCGCGATCGATGAGGCGCTCACGGCGCAGCCCGATGTGCTCGAGAAGATCCGCGACGGCAAGGTCCAGGCCGCCGGCGCCGTCATCGGCGCCGTCATGAAGGCGATGAAGGGTCAGGCGGACGCTGCCCGCGTCCGCGAGCTCGTACTCGAGCGCGCCGCGAAGTAGCCCGGCCATCCTCGTGTCGGTGACGCCGCCGTGTCGGCGGTGTCACCGACAATGGACTCATGGGACGTGGCGACGGATCGGGACGGATCGTCTCCGCCGACGGCGCGGATGACACCGGCACCCGCATCCTCCACGTCGACATGGATGCCTTCTACGCCTCCGTCGAGGTGCTCGACGATCCGTCGCTCGCGGGAAAGCCGCTGATCGTCGGCGGAATGGAGGGGCGAGGCGTGGTGTCCAGCGCCTCCTACGAGGCACGACGGTTCGGCGTGCGCTCGGCGATGGGGGTCGCCCAGGCATTGCGTCTGTGTCCGCAGGCGGTCGTCGTCCCGCCGCACTTCGAGAGGTACGCCGCCCTGTCGCGCCAGGTGATGTCGATCTTCCACGACATCACGCCGCTGGTCGAGCCGCTGTCCATCGACGAGGCGTTCCTCGACGTGTCGGGCGCCCGGCGGCTCTGGGGCTCGCCCGGCGAGATCGCACGGATGCTGAGGGCGCGGGTGCGCAGCGAGACCGGTCTCGTGTGCAGCGTGGGGGTCGCGGCCACCAAGCATGTCGCGAAGATCGCCTCCACGCGTTCCAAACCCGACGGCCTGCTGATCGTCAGCGAGCCGGACACGGCCGCCTTCCTCGCCGGACTCCCCGTGTCCGCGCTGTGGGGCGTCGGCCCGAAGGCCGCGGAAGCTCTGGAGAGCCGGGGCCTGCGCACGGTGTCCGACATCCTCGCGGCGCCGCGCAGCGTGCTCGATCGCGCCCTCGGCGCTGCCGGCGGCGAGCGGATCTGGCAGTTGGCTCACGGCATCGATCCCCGCGCCGTCCAGACCCAGCGTGTCGAGAAGAGCATCGGCCACGAGGAGACGTTCCTGCACGACGTGGCCGACTCCGCCGTCCTGCGCAGCGAACTGCGGCGCCTGTCCGACCGCGTCGCCTCCCGGCTTCGCGCCGGCGGATGGCGAGCGGGCACCGTCGCGCTGAAGCTGCGCTACGCCGATTTCACGACGCTCTCGCGCTCACAGACGCTCGCGGAGCCGTCGGACGTCGGCCAGCGCATCGGCGACGTCGCGATCGGCCTCTTCGACGCGGTCGAGCTGGCGCAGCCCGTGCGGCTGATCGGCGTGCGCGCCGAGAAGCTCCGCGGCGGCGACGGCGGCGCGCTGCCCCTGTGGGACGACGACGCGGAGTGGCGCCGCGTCGACGCAGCGCTCGACGATGCGCGCCAGCGCTTCGGCGGGGGAGCCGTCACCCGTGCCAGCGTGCTCGGCCCGCGCCGCGACGTGAATGCGCTGCCGACGAATCCGCGACTGCCTCGCACCGACTGACGTTCCGGGCTACGGTGGAGCCATGCCCAATCTCGCACTCGAACTCGGCAAGCAGTCCGCAGCGCTCGGCGTGAACAGCGTCTACGGCGAACAGCAGGACGTCGACGGCATCCGGCTCATCCCGGTCGCTCTGTCGTGGTCGGGCTTCGGCGCCGGCGAGGACGAGAGCGGGAACAACGGCGGGGGAGGCGGAGGTTTCGCCGTTCCTCTCGGCGCCTACATCCGCAAGGGCGACGACCTCCGTTTCGAGCCGAACCTGGTGTCGTTGGTGGCCGTGGCGATCCCCTTCGTGTGGGTCGCGGGGCGGACGCTCAGCCGCATCATCCGTGCACTCAAGCGCTGAGCACGCGCACAGCGACGAGGTCGACGCCGCCCTCGACGACGCGGTGACTCTCGTCGAACGGGCCGTGGTCGCGCTGCCTCCTGGTGCCCTTCCCATCGTGCTGATCGACGGGCGCTCCGGCGCGGGGAAGTCGACGGTCGCCGCGCGCGTGCGCGCCCGCTGGGCGGGCCCGGTGACGATGATCGGGCTCGACGAGCTCTACCCGGGGTGGGACGGGCTGGCGGAGGGCGCCGAGATCGCGCGCACCCGCATCCTGGAACCTCTCGCCTCGGGGCGCGCCGCGCACTGGAACCGCTGGGACTGGGTGCGAGACGCCCCCGGCGACGGCGTCGTGACCCCGGCCTTCGTGCCGCTGATCCTGGAGGGGTCGGGCGTGCTGACCCCCGCCTCCGCACCTCTCGCGCCGGTCCGGCTCTGGCTGGAGTCGGCGGAACCGGGCCGCCGCGATCGCGCGCTCGCTCGCGACGGCGACACCTATCGGCCGCACTGGCAGCGGTGGGCTCGCCAGGAGGAGGCCCATCTGTGCGCGCACCATCCGCGCGACCTGGCCACCATCCGCGTCGACGTGCCGTAGCGGCCAGCAGCGCCGTCAGTCCTCCAGCGCCTGCAGCAGACCTTCGAGACGGATACCCAGCCAGTTGTAGACCCCGAAACGGGGGTCGTCGTCGTCCTGATCGTCATCCGAGACGATCCCCAGGCGCGTCGCCATGACCAGGCGCACCGCGGTGAGCGTGCGCAGCCAGGCGGTGACGGCGGCGGCATCCAGCTCGACGACGAACGAGGTCTCCGCCTCGACGCGATCGAGGTCGGCGGCGCGCAGGACGGTTCCCTCGCGCTGCAGCGAGGTCAGCACCGTCTGCGCGTCGTCGCGGCGGCGGTCGAGCAGGTCGTCCTGCGTGAAGCGACGGAACTCCGCGGCCGCCTGCGGGTCGTCGCGGTACGCATCCGGCACGAGCCGCGCGATCGCCGGATCGTCCGCGTCGTCGAGCGCATGAGCCAGGAGCTGGGCGAACTGCGCGATCAGGTCGGTGAGGTGGGCGGCCTCGAGCGCCGAGAGCTCCATCCGCACCGCCGTCGTCACGAGTCGGCCTGTCGGACGGTGGCCCACAGGCCGAAGTCGTGCATGGCCTGCACGTGGAGCTCCATCTGCTCGCGGGCGCCTTCCGCCACGACCGCGTGCCCCTCGTGGTGGACGAGGAGCATCAGCTGCTCCGCGCGCTCCCGGGAGTAGCCGAAGTAGGTTCGAAAGACGTGGACGACGTAGCTCATCAAGTTCACCGGGTCGTTCCACACGACCGCCTGCCACGGCCCCGCGGTCTCCGAGCGGATGTCGAGGCGGAGGTCCTCCAGGGGGATCGTCACGCCCACCCCAATTCGTGCAGGCGGGCGTCGTCGATGCCGTAGAAGTGCGCGATCTCGTGGACGAGGGTCGTGTGCACCTCGTCGCGCAACTCTTCGATGCTCTCGCAGGCGTGCAGATGGGGCTCCCGGTAGACGATGATGCGGTCCGGGAGCTCGCCGGAGCCGTAGCGGTCGCGCTCGGTCAGGGCGAGGCCGTCGTAGAGCCCGAGAAGGTCCAGCGAGCCGTCCTCCGGGCGATCCTCGACGACGAAGACCACGTTGTCGAGACCGACCAGCATGTCATCCGGCAACAGGTCGATCTCGTCGGACACGAGCTCGTCGAAGCCGTCGGCATCCAGATCGATCATGAGGGACTCCCGACAGGGAAGTGAGTGGGGTGGCTAACGGGGCTTGAACCCGCGACCCCCGCGACCACAACGCGGTGCTCTACCAACTGAGCTATAGCCACCATGTGCCTGCTTCCAGGCAACCAGACGATTCTATTACACACCTGGCGCGAATGACGACACGGCGGCCGCAGCAGCCTCTCTGGCCTGATCGCTCGTCGGTCCCGGCTCGGGCACGAAGACCGCCTGACGGTAGTAGGCGAGCTCGCGGATCGACTCCTGGATGTCGGCCAGCGCCCGATGCCCGCCGTCCTTCGCCGGCGCGTTGAAGTACGCGCGCGGGTACCAGCGCCGAGAGAGCTCCTTGATGCTGGACACGTCGACGCTGCGATAGTGCAGCCACCGGTCCACGCGCGGCATGTACTTGGCCAGGAACATCCGATCGGTGCCGATGGTGTTCCCCGCCAGCGGGGCCTTGCCCTCGGGGGCGAACCGCTGGATGTACTCCAGGGCCTCGAACTCGGCCTCCGCCAGGCTCACGCCGTGGGGGATCTCCGCCAGCAGACCGGACGTCTCGTGCATCCGCGTGACGAAGTCGTTCATGTTCTCGAGCGCGGAGGCGTCGGGCCGGATGACGATCTGGAAGCCGGGATCGAGCGCGTTCAGCTCGAAGTCGGTGACGATGATCGCGATCTCGACCAGCTCGTCGACCTCCAGATCGAGCCCGGTCATCTCGCAGTCGATCCAGACGAGGCGGTCGTTCTCCGCGGCATTCACCATGCGTTCATCCTACTGAGCGCCGCCGACGTCGCGCCGCGTCGCGCACGGCGCAGAGGCGCGACGCGACGCTGCGAAGACGTCCCTCCAGGAGGATTCGAACCCCCGACCTGGCGGGTAGAAACCGCTCGCTCTATCCACTGAGCTATGGAGGGGTGGGACGACATCTCCACCGTACCGGGTGCGCCCCGCTTCGCGCGCGAGCCGTGTGCGAGACGGCCGTCGCCCTCTCGCGCGGACGCGCCCGGGGGCGTAGCGTCGGATCCGACGAGAGGAGTCAGCGTGAGCACCACATCGTCCAGTCTCTGGGTCGCGTACGGCGCCGAGGGCAACGTCGTCGGCACGGTCCGTAAGTCTCCGGAGGGCTACACCTCCACGATCGCGGGGGCCTCCGCCAGTATCGGCACGTACCCCACCATGGACATCGCCAAGAACGCGCTGCACGGGCATCTTCCCCACGGTTCCGACTGGCCGCGGTTCCGCGAGCACTGACACCCGCGCGACGCGTCGCTCACCGCGACGGCTCGGCCACGATCGCGCCCGTCCGGCGTCCCGCGGCCGCCCTGCCGTGCGCGCTGCGCGCGTCGGGGTCCAGCAGCGGGAGCGCCACGTGGACGAGCGGTCCGATGCCCGCCGCGAACAGCAGCGTGCCCAGTCCCACCGTGCCTCCGAGGAGCCAGCCGGCCAGCAGCACGGAGGCCTCGACGAGGAGGCGACAGGCCCAGATCGGCCAGCCGAGGCGCGTGTGCATCCCCGTCATCAGCCCGTCGCGTGGACCGGCGCCGAAGTGGGCGCCGATGTAGATGCCGGATGCCACCGCGACCAGGACCATGCCGAGGACGAACACGGCCAGCTGCGCTCCGAAGCCCGAGACCGCGGGGACGGTGCTGACGGTCACCTGCATGCTCGTCCCGACGATCAGGATGTTCGCGACGGTCCCGATGCCCGGCTTCTGTCGCAGAGGGATCCACAGCAGCAGGACCAGCAGTCCGACGATGTTCGTGATCCATCCGATGCCGACGCCGGTCTGCACCGACAGCCCCTGGGCGAACACGGTCCACGGGTCCAGCCCGATGCCGGCGCGGACCATGACGCCGCACCCCGCGCCGTACAGGGCGAGGCCGACGAGGAGACGGATGACGCGAATCGACATGACGACATCCAATCGCAGTATTGGACCTCTCCGACCAGTCCAATCGCGATACGGTGGACGTCATGGACTCCCGGATCACGGCGCGCGCCCTCTCCTCCGCACTCGGCGGATGGCGGACGCGTGAGCCCGCGTACGAAGCACTCGCCGACGGCATCCGGCTGCTGTGCCTCGACAACCGCATCGCCGCGCACACGGCGTTGCCGGCGGAGCGCGATCTGGCGGCGACCCTGCGGGTGAGTCGAACGACGGTGGCCGCGGCGTACCGCAGCCTGCGCGACAGCGGCCACATCGAGAGCCTCCGCGGCTCCGGAAGCGTGACCCGCCCGCGCCCCCGACGCGACGTGGGTCGCGTCGCCGCGGACGAGGGGGCGATCGACCTGCAACAGGCCAGTCCGGCGGCATGGCCCGGGCTGGCCGGCGTCATCAGCGAGGCGGCGGCCGATGCGGCCAGCATCGTGTCGCGCGCCGGCTACGACGTGCGCGGCTCCCTCGCGCTGCGGGAGGCGATCGCGGGCCGATACCGCCGCCTCGGCATCCCGACGTCGGCGGAGCAGATCGTCGTCACGACGGGAGCGCAGTCGGCCATCCACCTCCTGGCGACCGTGCTGATCGGTCGCGGAGATCGCGCGCTGATCGAGACCCCCACCTATCCGCATGCCGCGGAGGCCCTTCGTTCGGCCGGAGCGCGGCTCAGCGCCGTTCCGGTGGCGACGGCCGGCGGATGGGACCTGGACAGAGCCGCCCAGGTGTTCGCGCGCACGCGGCCCCGGCTGGCGTACCTGATGCCGCGCTTCCAGAACCCGACCGGTCGCTCGATGAGCGCGTCGGAAGAAGCCCTCTTCTCCCGGTCGGCACGCGATGCCGGCACCACCCTGATCGTCGACGAGACCACGGCGGAGCTCGTGATCGACGGCCCGGCGACGCCGCCCGCTTTCGCATCCGAGCGCGTCATCCGCGTCGGATCGGTGGGCAAGTCGGTCTGGGGCGGACTGCGCGTGGGGTGGATCCGAGCCGAGGAGGAGCTCGTGCAGCGCATCGTGGCGGCGCGTCCGCCGCGCGAGCTCGGAACGCCCGAGTTCGAGCAGGTGGTCACGACGCGACTGATCGCACGGATGCCCGAGATCCTCGCGCAGCGGGCCGAGCTCCTACGCGTGGGTCGTGACACCGTCGTCGAGGCGCTCGGCGTCGCACTGCCGACGTGGCACGTGCCTGTCGTCGACGGTGGCGTCGCGCTCTGGGTGGAGCTCGACGCGCCCCTCAGCACCGGTCTGGTGCTGGCTGCTCGTGCCCACGGGGTGTATCTGTCCGCCGGATCGCGCTTCGGCGTGGACGGCCCGCACGATCGGCATCTGCGCATTCCCTTCACCGCCCCTCCCGAAGAGCTCCGGCGCGCCGTCGACGTGCTCGCGCGGGCGTGGCCGACGGTGCGGGCTGCTGCTCCGGTACACGGCGGCGAGTTGGTCGACGCCGTCGTCTGAGTCTCATCGGAGGGGGATCAGGGCCTCAGCGGAGGTAGATCAGGCAGTCGACGGCCTCCCGCGCCGTCCAGAAGGCGCCGAGCGGACGCAGTCGCGCACGCGCCAGGTCGAACCGCTCGGCGTGATAGCGCACGCCGTCGGCGCACTCCTCCCAGCGCACATGGCCGATGACGCGTCCGGAGCGATCGAGCACGCGCCAGCGCTGCGGGGAGACCGGGTGGAACGAGCAGCCGCGAACGGCCGCGGGGACGGGAGCGAGCGTACGTGTCATCGGAACTCCTGACTCTGTCGTGATCGAACATAGCTTCGACGTACGACATCGAACGGAGCCCGTCGTCCGAGCCTCCTGCACAGGTCGCGGCCCTGCGGAACTCTCCACGGATGGCGCGCGAGACGCCGATCGCGTCGGTGTGCGGAGGGACGCTGTTCGTGCTGCGGCGCCCGGCGGGCACCCGGGTGCCGCAGCGGCCCCGGAGAGTCCGGGGCGATGAGAGGAGTGGGAACCATGAGCGATCGCATCACCGTCGTCGGAAACGTGGCCTCGACCCCGGAACGGCGGGAGCTGCCCGGGGGGATCCCCGCCATCAGCTTCCGTCTCGCGAGCAGCGAGCGACGACACGAGAACGGGCAGTGGGTCGATGCGCACACGAACTGGTACTGGGTCTCGGCCTACCGGCGGCTCGCCGAGCACGCCCTCGCCTCGCTCGAGAAGGGGCAACGCGTCATCGTGACGGGGCGGTTCCGCATCAAGCAGTGGGAGTCGGGAGGAAAGAGCGGCTCGTCGGCCGAGATCGACGCCGACGGGCTCGGCCACGACCTGCTGTTCGGCACGACGACCTTCCACAAGCCGTCCGCGACGTCCGTGCAGCCGCCCGCACCCGCCGCCGACGCGACCGGGTGGTCGGTTCCCGGCGGTGTCGCGCACGACCCGGATGCGATCGGCGCGGAGCAGCCGGTCGCGGCCGCCGACGCGTCGGGGGAGTCTGCGCAACTCGTCGGTGCGGGCGCGTGGTCGCCGGCGCGCGACGACGAGAGACCGTTCTGATCACGACCCCCATCCGCCGGGTGTGACGAGGGCGCGGTCGTGCCGGGGCCGGTGTGGAGTGGGCGTCCAGCGACGCCGCCTAGACTCGAGGCGTGAGAAGAGACGTCCATCGCGCGGCCCCCGGCCTGCTCGCCGTCGGCCTCGCGGTGACGCTGGCTCTCGCCGGATGCGCGCCGTCGCCGACTCCCGCGCCGTCCCCGTCCGTCACCGCGACACCGTCGGCCACGGCCACGCCCACGCCCACGGGACCGGTGCTCGAGCCGGGTGGCACGGCGACGCAGAACCTGCCCTTCTTCAGCTCGATCGTCGACGCCGTCGCCGCCGGCCCCGCCGCCCTGCAGGGCCGGGCCTACATCGATGCCCTCGTCGCGGCCGGCTTCGACAAGTCGGCGATGGAGGTCACGCAGGATCTGACGACGGTCGGCAACCAGGCCGACTCCATCCAGTTCTCGGTGCGATGGCAGGGGGAGTGCCTCGTGGGACAGGTCGGCCCCTCCGTCTCCGGCCCGCAGACCCGGGTGCTTCCGGAGGTGCCCGGCGGCACCTGCCTCGTGGGACAGACGCGTCCGATCGACTGGTGACCCGGCCGCGGCCACGCCCCACGCCGCCGTCAGTCCCTCGGCTGTCCCCGTACCCGCGCGAGCGGGCCGAGCGCACGACCCCGTCCGCGTAGACTTGGGCCGTTATGGCCGAATACATCTACTCCATGGTCCGTGCCCGCAAAGCGGTGGGCGAGAAGCTGATCCTCGATGACGTCACGATGGCGTTCCTCCCCGGCGCCAAGATCGGCATGGTCGGCCCCAACGGCGCCGGTAAGTCGACGATCCTGAAGATCATGGCGGGCCTCGACGCGCCGTCCAACGGCGAGGCCAAGCTCACCCCCGGGTTCAGCGTCGGCATCCTCATGCAGGAGCCCGAGCTCGACGACACCAAGACCGTGCTCGAGAACATCCAGGACGGCGTGGCGATCAAGGCGAAGCTCGACCGCTTCAACGAGATCTCCGCTCTCATGGCCGATCCCGACGCGGACTTCGATTCGCTGCTGGCCGAGATGGGCGTGCTCCAGGAGGAGATCGACGCCGCGGACGGCTGGGACCTCGACTCGCAGCTCGAGCAGGCGATGGATGCCCTCCGCACCCCGCCCGCCGACGAGCCGGTCACCAAGCTCTCCGGTGGTGAGCGGCGCCGCGTCGCCCTCGCCAAGCTCCTGCTGCAGAAGCCCGACCTGCTCCTGCTGGACGAGCCCACCAACCACCTCGACGCGGAGAGCGTGCTGTGGCTCGAGCAGCACCTCCAGTCGTACAAGGGTGCCGTCATCGCCATCACCCACGACCGGTACTTCCTCGACAACGTCGCGGAGTGGATCGCCGAGGTCGACCGCGGCCGGCTCATCGGCTACGAGGGCAACTACTCCACCTACCTGGAGAAGAAGGCCGAGCGCCTCGACATCCAGGGCAAGAAGGACGCCAAGCTCGCCAAGCGTCTGAAGGACGAGCTCGACTGGGTCCGTTCGTCGGCCAAGGGCCGTCAGACGAAGTCGAAGGCTCGTCTGGCCCGCTACGAAGAGATGGCGGCCGAGGCGGAGCGCACCCGCAAGCTCGACTTCGAGGAGATCCAGATCCCCGCCGGCCCGCGCCTCGGCACCGTCGTGATCGAGGCGAAGAAGCTGCAGAAGGGGTTCGGCGACCGCTCGCTCATCGACGGTCTCAGCTTCAGCCTGCCGCCCAACGGCATCGTGGGTGTCATCGGACCCAACGGCGTCGGAAAGACGACGCTGTTCAAGACGATCGTCGGCCTCGAGCCGCTCGACGGCGGCGATCTGAAGATCGGTGAGACGGTCAAGATCAGCTACGTCGACCAGAGCCGCGCCAACATCGACCCGAACAAGACGCTGTGGGAGGTCGTGTCCGACGGGCTCGACATCATCACCGTCGGCAAGACGGAGATCCCTTCGCGGGCCTACGTCTCCAAGTTCGGCTTCAAGGGACCCGACCAGCAGAAGAAGGCGGGCGTGCTCTCGGGCGGTGAGCGCAACCGGCTGAACCTCGCTCTCACGCTGAAGGAGGGCGGCAACCTGCTCCTCCTCGACGAGCCCACGAACGACCTCGACGTCGAGACGCTGAGCTCGCTGGAGAACGCCCTGCTCGAGTTCCCCGGCTGCGCGGTGGTCATCACGCACGACCGGTGGTTCCTCGACCGCATCGCGACGCACATCCTCGCCTACGAGGGCACCGACGAGCAGCCGGACAAGTGGTACTGGTTCGAGGGCAACTTCGAGGCGTACGAGGCGAACAAGATCGAGCGCCTCGGCCCGGACGCCGCGAACCCGCACCGCTCCACGCACCGCAAGCTCACCCGTGACTGAGCGCCTCCACGTTCCCATCCATCTGAGATGGGGTGACCTCGACGCGTTCAACCACGTGAACAACGCGACGATGTTGAAGCTGCTCGAAGAGGCGCGCGTGCGGGTGTTCTGGACACCCGTGTTCGGTGACTCGGCGCCCGACACCGCCGTCATCGACGCGGGTGTGGATGCCGGGGTGCTGACGCTCATCGCGCGTCAGGAGATCGAGTACCTCGCGCCAGTCCCGTACCGCCGCGAGCCCCTCGACATCCAGATGTGGTTCGGCAAGCTCGGCGGCTCGAGCATCGAGGTCTGCTACGAGGTGTACAGCCCGCGCAGCGACGGCGACCAGACGCTGTACGCGCGGGCCTCCTCGTCGGTCGTCCTCGTCGACGCGCAGACCTTCCGCCCCGTGCGGCTGACCGACACGATGCGCGACGCCTGGAGCCCCTACGTGGGGGAGCCGGTCGCGTTCCGGCGGCACTGACCGCGACGACTGCGGCGCGGGTCAGGTGCGATCCGGCACCCGCACCATGATCTCCTGACCGACCGACGCGACCAGATCGCCGTCGCGGGTGAAGATGCGTCCGGAGGACAGTCCTCTCCCGGCGCGCGCACTGGGGGAGTTCTGCGCGTACAGGAGCCATTCGTCGACCCGTGCCGGGCGGTGCCACCACATCGCGTGGTCCAGGCTGGCGACTTTGAGCCCCGGTTGCGACCACGCGATGCCGTGCGCGCGCAGCACGGACTCCTGGATGGTCAGATCGCTCATGTAGGCCAGGACGGCGCGGTGCAGCGCGGGATCGTCGCCGATGGGCCGCTTCGCGCGCATCCACACGTTCTGCTGCGCGCTGCGCTGCGGGGCCACGGCGTCGTAGATCGCTCCCTCGGCGTGGACGACCTCGATGGGGCTGCTGGCGAGGAGGCGTTGCGACAGCGGATGCCGTCCGGCGGCCGGCCACTGCCGGATCGCCTCTTCGGGCGTGAGGATCCCCGTCGGCATCCCGCTCTGATGATCCAGGCCCGGGTCCTCGCGTTCGAACGAGGCGATCATGGAGAAGATGGGCACGCCGTCCTGGAAGACCTGCGTGCGGCGCGTCGAGAACGAGCGTCCGTCGTGGATCCGATCCACCGACAGCGTCACGCCGCGCCCCGCGTCGCCGGGACGGAGGAAATACCCGTGCATCGAGTGCGGGACGCGGTCGTCGTCGGTCGTCCGGTCGGCCGCGATGATCGCCTGCGCGAGCACCTGTCCGCCGAAGATCCGTCCGGTCGGCATCGGATGCGAGGCTCCGGTGAAGATGTCCTCGGTCGTGCGCGCGTCTCCCGAGGAGAGGTCGAGCACATCCAGCATCTCCGCGACGGGATCCTCGCCGCTCACCCTGCCGTCTCCACGTGCTCTCCGTCCGTCTCCGCTGCCGCTTGATAGTTTAGGTGGGATGTCCGCCCACCTCCTGTTCTCCGACGCCCCGAGCGCCGCCGACGTGCTCGTCTTCGCCCAGCGCGCCGCCCGCCTCGGCGATGGGACGGTGCGTCTGCGCGCAGCGGGAGGCACCCTCGCCGTGACCTCGGCGCCGCTGGCTCCGCAGACGCTCTTGGAGGCGACGCCGACCGTCCTCGGCATGCGTTTCGTGCGCGTGGATCCCGAGCTGGAGTGCGATCTCGTCGTGGATGCCGCCGCGCTGGCACCCGGCGACGCCCCGAACGCGATCGCCCTGCCGGACTCCGCGGTGACGGCGCCCTGGGCCGGAGTCTCCCCGCCGCGCTCCGGGTGGGAGCGCGCCGCCTCCCTCGATGCGGCGACCCTCGCCGCTCGCGCGCAGTGGGGCATCGCCGCCGTCGCGGAGGCCGTCCCGGACGCGGCGGGCGAAGACGTCGTACGACTGGTGCGGGCGCAGGTGTGGGGCGAGCCGGACGGCGAGGTCGTGGACCTGCCGCGCGGCGTGGCGTTCGCCGCCTTCGCCCTCGGCTTCATCGGGGGCGAGGAGACGGCGACCGTCCATCGCAGCGGACCGTGGACCCGCGTGAGCCTGCGCCGGGGACACGTCCTCACGCGCACGCGGGTGCACTCGGGGCTCACCGAGGTCCGGACGACGGGCGCCGCCTGACCCCAGGTCGGCCCCGTCGACGCGGTGGTCGCGCTCAGAGCGCGGCGGCGGCCGCCCGTCCGGCGATCCTGCCCGAGAACAGGCATCCACCGACGAAGGTGCCTTCCAGCGCGCGGTAGCCGTGCACGCCGCCGCCGCCGAAGCCCGCAGCCTCGCCGGCCGCGTACAGTCCGCCGACCGGAGCCCCGTCGGTGCCGAGGGCACGACCCGACAGGTCGGTCTCGATCCCGCCGAGCGACTTGCGGGTGAGCACGTGGAGCTTCACGGCGATGAGGGGCCCGTTCTGCGGATCGAGGATGCGATGCGGCTTCGCGGTGCGGATGAGCCGGTCGCCCCGGTAGGCACGGGCTGCGCGCAGCATCGCGATCTGCGCATCCTTCGTGAAGTCGTTCTCGATCTCGCGGTCGCGCGCTTCGAGCTCGCGTCGCACGGTGGACGCGTCCAGTGCTTCACCGCCCGGCAGCGCGCGCATGCCGTCGATCAGCTCGTCCAGCGTCCGGCGCACCACGAAGTCCGCACCGTGGTCGAGGAAGTCCTGCACGGGCCCGGCGGCCCCCGCACCGAGCCGCGAGCGCACCAGCAGGGGCACGTCCTTGCCGGTGAGGTCCGGGTTCTGCTCGCTTCCCGAGAGGGTGAACTCCTTCTCGATGATCTTCTGCGAGAGGACGAACCACGAATGGTCGTGGCCGGTGGCGCGCAGGTGCGCGAGGGTTCCCAGGGTGTCGAAGCCGGGGTAGAGCGGAACGGGAAGCCGCGCGCCGGTGGCGTCCAGCCACACCGACGACGGCCCGGGCAGGATCCGGATGCCGTGGTTCGGCCAGATCGGATTCCAGTTCTGGATCCCCTCGACGTAGTGCCACATGCGGTCGCCGTTGATGAGGTGGGCGCCGGCGGCGGCGGATACCGGCTGCATCGATCCGTCGACGTAGGCGGGAACCCCTGTGATCATCGTGTCGGGGGCGGTCCCGAGGCGGGCGGGCCACTGGGCGCGCACGAGGTCGTGGTTGCCGCCGATCCCGCCCGACGCGACGATCGTGGCGCCCGCAGTGACCTCGAAGGCTCCCACGATCTCGCGCGAGCTGACGGCGCCCCGTGGTGCGCCGGAGGGGGCGAGGATGTCGCCGCGTGCGCCGGTGACGCCGGCCCCGCCGGTGGTCAGGGCCGTCACGCGGTGCCGGGGGAGCACCGTGAGCCGCCCCGTCGCCTCCGCCTGCTCGACGGCCGCCTGGAAAGGGGCGACGAGCCCGGGGCCGGTACCCCAGGTGATGTGGAAGCGCGGGACGGAGTTTCCCGGTCCGGTGGCGTTGTAGCCTCCGCGCTCGGCCCAGCCGACCACGGGGAAGAAGCCCACGCCCTTCTCGCGGAGCCAGGCGCGCTTCTCGCCGCTGGCGAACTGCAGGTAGGCCTCCGCCCACCGGCGCGGCCAGAGATCCTCGTCGCGGTCGAACCCGGCGGTGGCGAACCAGTCCTGCCGAGCGAGCTCGAGGGAGTCCGCGATCCCCATCCGTCGCTGTTCGGGGGAATCGACGAAGAACAGGCCGCCGAACGACCAGAACGCCTGCCCACCCAGGTTGGGGCGCGGCTCCTGGTCGAGGAGGGCGACGGTCTTTCCGGCGGCGGCCACTTCCGTCGCCGCGACGAGACCGGCGAGGCCCCATCCGATGACGAGGACGTCGACCTCGCGTGTCGTGGTGGTGCTCATCGTCGACTCCTTCGTCGTCTCGTCGCTGAGATTCGGACCGTCAGCGCTCGGGGGATGCCGCGGCATCCTCCGTCGGGCGGGGGTGCACCGGCAGGTGCGCGGCGCTGGACGGACGATCGGGACCGATGCCGCTGGGCTCGAACGTGTTCACCATGGCATGCGCGGCCCGCTGCAGGTAGTCCCAAAGCGTCGCTTCGTGCAGCGGCGAGAGGTCGAGCTCGTCGACGGCGGTGCGCATGTGCGCGAGCCAGCGGTCGCGGGCGTGGGGATTGACGTGGAAGGGGATGTGCCGCATGCGCAGCCGGGGGTGCCCGCGGCGCTCGCTGTAGGTGGTCGGCCCGCCCCAGTACTGCTCCAGGAACAGCGTCAGCCGCTCCGCCGCCGGGCCGAGGTCGGCCTCGGGGTACATCGGCCGCAACACCTCGTCGTCGGCCACGCCCCGGTAGAAGGCGTCGACCAGTCGGACGAACGTCTCATGCCCGCCGATCTCGTCGTAGAAGCTCCCGCTCTGCGCGCTCATGAGTCCTCGCCCTTCGTCTGCGGAGCCGGAGCGCCGTCCGTCGCAGCCGACGGGTTCTCCTCCGCGCCGGTCCGCTTCGATGCGGCGCCTCCGCGCTTGGGCTTCCAGATGCCCTTGCCGTCGGCGGTCGCCACCGGGGTCGGCCGGGTGCGCGGCGGGTTCGCGCCCCGCACGCGCTGGGCTCCCTCGAGCCCGGCGAGCATGACGGTGTTCATCGACGGCAGCGTCACACCGAGGTCGTCCATCGCGCGCTTGAGCCGCATGCGCAGCTCGCGCGCGACGTCGTCCTTCGCATTGGCCCGCGTCTTCATCACGAGACGGATTACGAGGGCATCGCCGGTGATCGACTCGAGTCCCCACACCTCGGGCTGCTCGATCACGCGCGTGCGCCACTTCGGATCCTTCGCGAGAGACTTCGCTGTGGCGAGCATCGACTTCTCGACCTGATCGATGTCGACGTCGACCGGCAGCGCGAGGTCGATGATGACGCGCGACCAGCCCTGCGACATGTTTCCGATGCGCGTGATCTCCCCGTTGCGCACGTACCAGAGCGTGCCGTTGACGTCGCGGACGTGCGTGATCCGCACGCTGACGTACTCGACGATGCCCGTCGCCAAGCCGAGGTCGACGACGTCGCCGATCCCCACCTGGTCCTCCGCGACGATGAAGATGCCGTTGAGCACGTCCTTGACGATGTTCTGGGCACCGAAGCCGAGGCCGGCGCCGATCGCGGCGGACAGCAGCGCGAACGAGCCGAGCGCGTCGGGGGCGACCGTTCCGAAGATCAACAGGATCGCGATGATCACGATGGCGACGTTGACGATGTTCTGGAGGATCGAACCCAGTGTGCGGGTGCGTTGGACCAGACGCATCGCGGCGAGGGGCGAGCGCTCGAGGGCCTGCGTGTCGTCGACGTTCGCCTTGCTCTTCGCCCCGGACACGATGCGGTTGACGATGCGGCGGATGACGAGGCGAAGGATCCAGGAGGCGAAGAAGGCGCCGACGGCGATGCCGATGCTCGCGAGCACGTTCATGCCCGCCTGGCCGAGGAAGACCAGCACGTTCTCCCACAGCTTCGGATCGATGACGGGGGCGGCGGGATCCCCACCGGTGTCTTGGAAGTACAGCATCGTTCCGATCCTAACGAGCACGCCCTGGGGAGTGATCGTGAGGAGCGTGCGCGTCCGGGTCGCGCGGTGCCGGGAGACGATCGAGGAGCGCCTCTCCCCGGTGGGCGAGGATCACCGCCTGGATGCGGTCGCGCGCGCCGAGCTTCGCCAGGATGCGGCCGACGTGCGTCTTCACGGTCGTCTCGCCGAGGTAGAGCTCGGCGGCGATCTCGGCATTGGTGAGGCCGCGCGCGATCGCGTGGAAGACCTCGCGTTCGCGGGGCGTGAGCTCGGTGAGCCGGGCCGCGAGCTCCGATGCGGCGCCGTCCGCATCCGTCGCGTGGGCGTTCGCCGCGTTGCGGCGCCGGAGAACCTCACGGGTGACGCGGGGAGAGAGCACGGCGTCACCGGCGGCGACGGCACGGACGGCGCCGACCAACGCCGCGCGATCGACGTCCTTGAGCAGGAAGCCGCTGGCTCCGGCATCCAGCGCACCGAAGGCGTACTCGTCGAGATCGAAGGTGGTCAGCACCAGCACGCGCGTGCGCGGGACGGTGCCGACGATCCGCGCGGTGGCGGCGACACCGTCGAGCCTCGGCATCCGCACGTCCATCAACACGACGTCGGGATCGAGCGCGACGCAGAGCTCGACCGCTTCCTCGCCGTCGGAGGCCTCGCCCACGACGACGATGTCGTCCTCGGCCCCCAGCACGAGTCCGAATCCCAGTCGGATCAGTTGCTGGTCGTCGGCGACGACGACACGGATCGGCTCCGCCGCGGTCGTCACCTCGCCACCGCCGCGTCCTGCGGCACCGTCAGGCGCGCGCGCCACCGGCCGCCTCCGATGGGTCCGGCCTCGGCTGTGCCGCCCACGCGTGCGGCGCGCTCGTGCAGTCCACGGATGCCGTAGCCACCGGTGGCGGGGGAAGCCCCTGCGACCACGCCGTCGTTGACGACCTCGACCTCCACTCCGCCGCGGTCGGTCGAGATGGTCACCGCCACGCGGGTCGCCGACGGGGCGTGTCGCATCACGTTCGTCAGTCCCTCCTGTACGACACGCGCAACGGCCAGTCTGAGGTGGCGGTCATCGATGGGGGGACCCGAGGTCTCCACGGTGACGGGAAGCCCGGCGCTGCGGGCCGCCGCGACCGCGGCACGCACGGTGTCGCCGTCGAGGGGGACGAACGGTGCGTCGTCCTCGGCATCCCCGTCGCGGAGCAGCCCCAGCATCGCGCGCATCTCGTCGAGCGCACTGCGCGCCGTGACGGCGATCTGCGCCGTCGCGGCCCGACCGCGCTCCGCGTCGGAGGTCGCGCTGGCCCCCTCGGCCAGCGCGACGACGACCGTCAGCGAGTGGGAGACCACGTCGTGCATCTCTCGCGCGATGCGGGTGCGCTCCGCGCTCGCCGCAAGCCGCGCGTGCCGTTCCCGCTCGGCCCAGAGCTGGCGCGACGTGTCCATCAGCGCGGCGAGGTAGCGGGCGCGGTTGCCGACGTTGACGCCGATGAGCGTGCCGAGCAGAAGGCTCACGATGAGTGCCGCGCAGCCGTTGAGTGCGGCGACGAGGTCGGTGGCGCCGCTCAGCACCATCACCCCCGCGCACGCCAGCGCTGCTCCGACGGCGACGGCCCCGGCACGCCACGCCGCGGCCGACCCCATGTACACGGCGACCGCGAAGACCGCGACGGCCATCGCCGCGCCTCCCACGCCGGCGCCGGACGAGACGGCGAGCACGGCCCCCGCCGTCGCGAAGGCGAACGCGACCATCGGCCTCCGCCGCCGCCAGAGGAGGGCGACGCAGGCGACGGCCAGCAGGACGACCGCGAACGGTCGCGCGCTCTCCCAGAGCACGCCCACGTCTCGCGCCTCGGTGCGTCCCGGTGCGGAGAAGGTGAGAGTCGCCGTCGCGAGCGCGATCAGAACGTCGGCGGTGCGCCGGTGCCGCGCCCAGAAGCGCCGGATGACTCCCGGCGGACGCGGAAGCCGCAGCTCGCTCGACGCGGGGTCGGGAGAGCCGCGGCTTCCGGCAGACACCATGGCGGTGTCAGGCGTCGCGGCCGCGCAGTGCCGCCCACGCGCCGAGCAGCAGTGCCGCAGGCCAGGCGGCCAGCGTCAGCAGGCCACGGACGACCTCGTCCCCGCCGGCCGTCGTCGCGGACTGGGCTCCGGACATCGGCAGGTACTGACTCGCATCGACGATCCACTTCCAGCCCTCCCCGGCGAAGGAGAACATCGACAGGACGATGGGCAGCACGAACAGCACACCGACGGTCGCAGCGATCGCACCGGCGCCGTTGCGGACGATGAAGCCGAAGCCGAGTCCGATCAGCGCGAACGTCGCCATCGCGAAGACGCCCGCCAGCAGCGGCGACCACGACTGCGCCGGGTCGGCCCAGTCGATCGCCGTCGTGAGGATCGGCGCCGTCGCCAGCACGGAGATCGCATAGGTGGCGGCGGTGGCGAGGGCCAGGAGCACCGTCACGACGAGCGCCTTGGCCAGCAGGACCGCGCCGCGACGCGGCTCGGCCGTCAGCGTCGAGCGGATCATGCCCGTCGAATACTCGCCCGTGATCGCGATCGCGCCGAGGATGCCCGCGACGAGCATCGTGAACTGCATCGGCATGACGACCACCATGACGGGCGCGAAGCCCGAGTCGAAGTCGCGCAGGGCGGCGGCCATCATGAGGGAGATGCCCACCGACAGCACGACCGTGATGGCGAGGGACCACCACGTCGAGCGCAGCGACAGGAGCTTGATCCACTCGCTGCGCACGACGCGGACGAACGACAGGTGGTAGGGCGACCCGGGGCGGGCCGAGACGGAGCCCGCGGCAGCGGCGGGGACGGTCGCGGTGGTCATGCGATCTCCTTGGTCTTGTACTGGACGGCGCCTTCGGTGAGGGCCATGTAGGCCTCTTCCAGCGAGCCGCTGCGCGGGGTCAGCTCGTGCAGCGGGATGCCGCGCTGCGCGGCGATGTCGCCGATGGCGCTCGCGGCGATGCCGGCGACGACGAGCCTGCCCTCGCCGGTGTCGGTCACGGTGACGTCGGGCGAGCCGAGCGCGGCGGCGAGGTCGGCGGCACGCGGAGTGCGCACGAGCACCTCGTTGCGCGTCCACGCGCTGACGAGCTCGGCCAGCGGCGCGTCGGCGAGAACGCGTCCGCGTCCGAGCACGATCACGTGGTCGGCGGTCTGCGACATCTCGCTCATGAGGTGGCTGGACAGCAGGACCGTCCGTCCCTCACCGGCGAGGTGGCGCACGAACTGGCGCACCCAGCGCACGCCCTCGGGATCGAGGCCGTTGACGGGCTCGTCGAGGATGAGCGTCTGCGGGTCTCCGAGCAGCGCGGCGGCGATGCCGAGGCGCTGCCCCATGCCGAGCGAGAACTTGCCGGCGCGCTTGTTCGCGACGGCCTCGAGCCCTGTCAGCGCGATGACCTCGTCGACGCGGGAGGTGGGGATGCCGTGCGTCGCCGCCATCGCCCGCAGGTGCCCGCGCGCCGATCGACCCGTGTGCACGGCCTTCGCGTCGAGCAGCACCCCGACCTCGGTGAGCGGAGAGCGGCTGTGGGTGTAGAGGTGCCCGCCGACCGTCACGCGCCCCGAGGAGGGCGCGTCGAGGCCCACGATCATGCGCATGGTGGTCGACTTGCCGGCTCCGTTGGGGCCGAGGAAGCCGGTGACCTGCCCGGGCTGCACGGCGAACGAGACGTCGTCGACGGCGGTGGTGCTTCCGTATCTCTTCGTGAGGTTCTCAGCAACGATCATGCTTCGACGCTACGGGGCCTGCGGTCGGGGCCGCATCCTGCGAGAGGATGAGATCGCGCTGACCGGAAGTCGTTCCCCGGAACGACCCCGCGCGCGCCCGGGCGCGATCGCCGGCGGCGTCGTCCCCGCGCATCGGGTCGCGCGCCGCCTCGCGCGCACGACCCGACCGCGTGGCCGACGTCAGCTGTCCGCGTCGCGCTCCTGAACCGCGAGGGCGCGCTCGACTCCCGCGAGGTTCTCGTTCACGAGGCGACGCAGCGCCGCCGGCGCATCCGCGTGGTCCGCGAGCCACCGCCGCGTCGCGTCCCGCAGCGCCACGGACGCCAGGGGAGCCGGGTAGAGCCCCGTGATCAGGTAGTTCGCGATCTGGTAGGTGCGCGATTCCCAGACCGGCAACAGCATGTCGAAGTAGGCGTCCACGAACGATGCCAGCGCCTCGACGCCGGCCGGGTGCACGAACCCGAGTGCGGCGGAGCGCACGACGGTGTTCGGCAGGTCGGCGCTGTCGACGAGCGAGGCCCAGGCCGCACGCTTGGCGTCGACCGTCGGCAGCGCGGCCTTGGCCTGCGCGGCGAACTCGCCGCCCTTCGCCGTGTTGTCCGCGGCCAGCGCGGCGTCGATCTGCTCCGCGGTGACCACACCGCCGGCCGCGAGCGACACCAGCAGCGCCCAGGACAGGTCGGCGTCGATGTCGAGACCCGGAAGCGTCACGTCACCGTCCCGCAGGGCGCGCACGGTCTCCCACTGGGCGTCGGTCGCCGCCGCCGATGCGAAGGCGGTCACGAACTGGAGCTGGCTGTCACTGCCGCCCTCGGCGCCCTGCGCGAGCTCCCAGAGACCCTCGGCCACCCGCACGCGCGCGGCCTCGCGCTTCTCGGGCGCGACGTAGGCGTTCGCGGCGAGCTGCAGCTGAGCGAGGGTCGTGCGCACCGTCGTGGACTCGGTCTCGGAGCCGATGTTGCGCAGCACCAGATCGATGTAGTCGGATGCCGAGGCCTCGGCATCCCGCGTCTGATCCCAGGCCGCACCCCAGACGAGCGACCGCGCCAGCGGATCGCTGATGCGGGCCAGGTGGTCGATGGCCGTGGTGAGCGATCGCGGGTCGAGACGGATCTTCGCGTACGCGAGGTCCTCGTCGTTGAGCAGGATCAGATCGGGCTGACGCTCGCCCACCAGCTCGGGCACCTCGGTGAGATCGCCGTCGACGTCGAGCTCGACGTGGCGCGTGCGCACCAGCGCGTCGCCCTCCAGCGCGTAGAAGCCGACGCCGAGGCGGTGCGGACGGATCGTCGGGTAGTCCGCCGGAGCGGTCTGCACGATCGCGAACCGCGCGATCACGCCGTCGTCGCCGACGCGCAGCTCGGGTGCGAGCGTGTTGACGCCCGCCGTCTCCAGCCACTTCTTCGACCACCCGGACAGATCGCGACCGCTGGTGGCCTCCAGCTCGACGAGCAGGTCGGACAGCTCGGTGTTGCCGAAGGCGTGCTTCTGGAAGTACTGGCCGACGCCCGCGAAGAAGGCGTCGATACCGACCCACGCCGCGAGCTGCTTGAGGACGGAGCCGCCCTTCGCGTAGGTGATGCCGTCGAAGTTGACCTGCACGTCCTCCAGGTCGTTGATGGTCGCGACGACGGGGTGGGTCGAGGGCAACTGGTCCTGACGGTAGGCCCAGGTCTTCTCCATGGCGTTGAACGTCGTCCACGCCTCGGTCCACTCGGTGGCCTCGGCCGTCGCGATCGTCGACGCCCACTCGGCGAACGACTCGTTGAGCCACAGGTCGTTCCACCACTTCATGGTGACCAGATCGCCGAACCACATGTGTGCGAGCTCGTGGAGGATCGTGACGACCCGGCGCTCCTTCACGGCATCCGTCACCTTGCTGCGGAAGACGTAGGTCTCGGTGAAGGTCACCGCGCCCGCGTTCTCCATCGCGCCCGCGTTGAACTCCGGGACGAAGAGCTGGTCGTACTTGGCGAACGGGTACGGGACCCCGAACTTCTGCTCGTAGTAGGCGAAGCCCTCGCGCGTCTTGTCGAAGATGTAGTCCGCGTCGAGGTGCTGCCAGAGGCTCTTGCGTCCGTACACGCCGAGCGGGATGACGGTGCCGGAGGCGCTGGTGAGCTCGCTGAAGGTGGCCTCGTAGGGACCGGCGACGATCGCCGTGATGTACGACGAGATCCGCGGCGTCGGCTCGAAGGCCCAGATCGCGGACCCCTCGTCGGCGGGCACGGGCTCGGGAGTGGGGGAGTTGGAGACGACCTTCCACGCGGACGGCGCCGTCACGGTGAAGCGGAAGGTGGCCTTGAGGTCGGGCTGCTCGAAGACCGCGAACACACGACGCGAGTCGGGCACCTCGAACTGCGAGTACAGGTACACCTCGCCGTCGACCGGGTCGACGAACCGGTGCAGGCCTTCGCCCGTGTTCGTGTAGAGGCAGTCGGCGTCGACGATCAGCTCGTTCTGCGCGCGGAGCCCGTCCAGGGCGATCCGCGAGTCGGCGAACGCCGCCGCGTCGACCGCGACGCCGTTCAACGTGATCTCGCGGACATCGCGCGCGATCAGATCGATGAACGTCGAGGCGCCCTCGGTCGCGGCGAAACGCACCACCGTGCGCGAGCCGAACACCTCCGGTCCCCGGGTGAGATCGAGGGCGATGTCGTACGAGTGGGTCTCGACGATCGCGCGGCGCTCCTGCGCTTCGATGCGGGTGAGGTTCTCTCCAGGCACTGCGGTACTCCCGTGGGTGAGGGGCGTGGTCTGAACCGTCCGGCACTGCTGGCGCCGACGGCAACCCACCCAGCCTACGCGCTCGCGGTTTCGCGGCGCACGTGGCTGCGGGCGTGCGCGATGGCGGCCGGCAGCTCGGTGAACAGGTGGTTGTGATGACGCAGCGCAGCCAGGACGCCGACCGTGCGGAACAGGTCTTCATGACGCGGCTGCACCCCCTTGATGAGGACGGTGATGCCGCGGCGTTCGAGCGACTGCACGACCTCGCCCAGCATGTGCGCGCCGGTCGCATCCACCAGTTCGAGCTGGCTCATCCGCATGATGACGACGGAGACGCCCCGCACGGCGTCGACCTCGGCGAAGATGCGGTCGGACGAGGTGAACGACAGCGGGCCGTCGAAGCGCAGGATCGCGATGCGCTCGTCGCCCGGTTGCGCGTCGCCGCGGAGGTCCTCCCGGCGCACCCGCGACGCGCGCGACATCCCGCGCAGCGCGAAGAAGCCCGCGAAGGCGACCCCGATGAGCACGGCCACGATCAGGTCGAACGAGACGGTGATCACCGCGGTGGCGAGGAACGCGACCGCGTCCGCGCGCGTCGACCGGAGGATCGCCCGCACCGTGTCGGCGTGCACCATCCGCACGGCGGTGACCATGAGTACGCCCGCCAGGGCCGCCATCGGGATCTGGCCGACCGGGCCGGCGGCCACGAGGACGACGACGAGCAGCACGGCGGCATGCGTGACGGCGGCCAGGCGACTGCGCCCTCCGGAGCGGACGTTCACCGCGGTGCGCGCGATGGCGCCGGTGGCCGGCATGCCGCCGAACAGCGACGAGCCGATGGAGGCGAGCCCCTGACCCACGAGCTCACGGTCGGGATCGTAGGGCCCCGTGTCGGCGAGGCTCGCCGCGACCCGGGCCGACAGGAGCGACTCGATCGCCGCGAGGGCGGCGACCGTCACGGCGGGCACGACGAGCGACCCGAGGGTCGCGGCATCCACCGCGGGCAGAGCCGGGACCGGGAGCGAGGCGGGCAGGGCGCCGATGCGCGCCAGAGGGCTGTCCACGAGCAGGCACACCACGGAGACGACCACGATGCCGACGAGGGAGCCGGGAATCGCCCGGTGCAGCCGCGGTGCGCCGAGCATGCAGACCGCGACGACCGCGCCCAGCGCCCACAGCGCGTAGCCGGGGTCGAGCCGGGCGAACGACTGCACGGCCGCCACGAGGGCGTTGGAGCTGTGCTCACCGGCGCCCGCCGTGTGGGCGGAGACGAGGGAGGGGATCTGCTGGGCGAAGATGATGACGCCGATGCCGAGCGTGAAGCCCTCGATGACGGGCCAGGGGATGAAGGAGACGGCGCGACCGAGACGCAGGGCTCCCGCCGCGATGACGAGGACGCCGGCCATGAGGCTGACGACGGCCACCGCACCGACGCCGTGGGTGGCGACGATGGGGACGAGCACGACGACCATGGCCCCCGTGGGCCCGGAGACCTGCACGTTCGAGCCGCCGAAGACGGCCGCGATCACTCCGGCGATCACGGCGGTGATCAGGCCCGCCTCGGCGCTGAGGCCGGAGCTGACTCCGAAGCCGAGCGCGAGGGGGAGGGCGACGATCCCGACCGTGAGCCCGGCGAGCAGGTCGCCGCGCCACGTCCGCCCGACCTGCGCGTAGTCGGCGCGGGAGGGCAGCAGCGAGCGCACGCCCGCGCTCATGAGCGGGCGCCCGGCACGGGCAGCACCGGCAGCGCCTGCGCGTCGAGCAGGAGGTCGCCGTCGGCGCTCAGGATGCCGAGAAGCAGTTCGCGCGCCGCCGAGAGCAGATCGGCGACCTTGGGGTCGGACAGCCGGTAATACACATGACTCGCACGGCGCTCCGACTCGACCAGCCGGTGCCGGCGGAGCACCGAGAGATGCTGAGACAGATGCGAGGCCTCCAGACCCGTCTCGCGCTGCAGGTCGGCGACGCTCACCTCCGGCGCCCCCGCGAGCAGTTCGAGCAGCCGGATCCGGAACGGGTGGGCGAGTCCTTTGAACAGGTTGGCCTTGACCTCGTACAACGGTCGTTGCGTCTGGGTGAATGGCATGATGGATTCATCATATCGCCGCCGCCGCGCGGTCGCGGCCGTCCCTAGGATGGTGACCATGCGCATCCACATCGCCACCGATCACGCGGGGCTCGAGTTCTCGACGCAGCTGCAGCACCACCTCGCCGAACAGGGCCACGACGTCGTGGACCACGGCCCCATCGAGTACGACCCCCTGGACGACTACCCGGCGTTCTGCATCCGCGCGGCCGAAGCCGTCGTGCGCGACCAGGCCGCGGGCATCGAGACGCTCGGCGTCGTCTTCGGCGGCTCCGGCAACGGCGAGCAGATCGCAGCGAACAAGGTGCGCGGCATCCGCGCCGCCCTCGTCTGGAACCTCGCGACCGCCGAACTCGCCCGCGAGCACAACGACGCCAACGTGATCTCGATCGGTGCGCGCCAGCACACGGTCACCGAGGCCATCGCGTTCATCGACCGCTTCATCGCCACGCCGTTCTCGGGGGAGGAACGGCACGCGCGCCGCATCGCCCAGCTCGCGGCGTTCGAGACCGACGGCTCCCTGCTCCCCGACCCCCGCGCGACGGCCGGCGTCCCGGTCGGTGGGGAGTCGGCCGACGCGTTGGACCCCGAAGCCGGCTGATGCCCGAGGGTCACTCCGTCCACCGCATCGCGCGGCAGTTCGAGCGCAACATCGTCGGCCGCGAGGTCGCGGCATCCAGCCCGCAGGGCCGCTTCGCGGAGGGGGCCGCCGTCATCGACGGACGCGAAGCCGTCGAGGTGCGCGCCGTCGGCAAGCAGATGTTCCTCGCCTTCGACGGCGACGTCTGGCTGCGGGTGCACCTCGGCATGTACGGCGCGTGGGACTTCGCCGGCGAGATCGAGGTCGATCCGACGATCGCGTCCGCCAACGGCCGGATGGGTCAGACCAACCAGCGCGGCACCGATCTCGACGCCGTCTTCGACGACGCCGGCGAGAACTCGCTGAGCTCGATCGGAGCGCCGCGTCGCACCCGTGTGCACGTGCGGATGAGCGAGCAGACGCGCGGGCTCGAGAGCGCCGACGACGACCAGTGGCCGCCGCCGGTGGTCGGGCAGGTGCGGCTGCGTCTGCTGACCGCCGTCACCTCGGCAGATCTGCGCGGACCGACGGCGTGCGAGCTGCAGACGCCGGACGAGGTGCAGGCGACGATCGCCAAGCTCGGACCCGATCCGCTGGTCGACGACCTCGGCGAGGGCGAAGAGCGTTTCGTGACGACCGTCCGCCGCAAGCCCACCCCCATCGGGCTGCTGCTGATGGATCAGTCGGTCGTGAGCGGCATCGGCAACGTCTACCGCGCCGAACTCCTCTACCGGGCGCTGCTCGACCCGCACACGCCGGGCAAGCTCGTGCCCGAGGAGGTCGTCCGGGAACTGTGGCGGGATTGGGCCCGCCTGCTCGTGATCGGCGTCGAGACCGGCCAGATGATGACGATGGACGACCTCGACCCGGAGGCGTACCGCCGGGCCATGGCGAGCCGAGACGACCGGCACTGGGTGTATCACCGGGCCGGCCTGCCCTGCCGGATGTGCGGCACGGAGATCGTGCTGGAGGAGATGGGCGCACGCAAGTTGTACTGGTGCCCGAGCTGTCAGAAGTGACGACGGCGGCCCAGGCCGCCGGGGTGGAGGAGAGCGGATGAGACAGAACCCCAGCTTCGCGATGACGGATGTCGGGGAGCTTCGCCGCATCCTCGAGCTGAATCCCTGGATGACGCTGGTCAGCGCCTCCGACGGAGGGCTCGTCGCCTCTCACTACGCCGTCCTGCTGGACGAGGAGCGCGATGACCTCACGGTCGTCGGACACGTCGGCAAGCCCGACGATGCGGTGCACGGGCTGGGGGAGCGCGAACTGCTCATCGTCGCCCAGGGCCCGCACGGCTACATCTCGCCCGGCTGGTACCCGCCGGGGCCCAACGTGCCGACCTGGAACTATGTGGCGGTGCACCTGTCCGGCATCCCCGAGATCCTCACGCCGGAGGAGAACCTGCGCGTGCTCGACCGCCTCGTCGCGCGGTTCGAGAGCGGACTCCCGCAGCCGCGACTGATGTGGCAGCCGCCCAACGACGAGGAGTACGTGCGGCGGCTGGAGCGGGGCACGGTCGGCTTCCGTCTCACGCCGACGCGCGTGGTGGCCAAACGCAAGCTCAGTCAGAACCGGCCGGACGAGACCGTGGACGAGATCGTGGTGCAGCTGGAGGCCGGCAACAGCCCGTACGCCGATCAGCGACTGGCGGGCGAGATGCGCCGTGCCCACGCGGCGATCCGCGCCGGCCGAGCCGCGCAACTCCGCCAGAACACGGCGGCAGACGCCGCGGCCACACCCCGCAGCGCCGCCGAGGAGGAGTTGTGAGCGGGATGCCCGGGCACGGCGAGTCGGTCGACGTCATCGCCGACGTGCGCCTCACCGGCGCTGACCGCCTCGACCCGTTCGGAGCGGATGCGGTGGACATCCACCTGTCCCACGGCCGCATCGTCGACATTGCACCCGCCCGTGCCCTGCCGCGGCAGGGGACAGTCCTCGACGCCGACGGCGGCTGGGTGATCCCCGGCCTCTGGGACCACCATGTCCACACCGTCCAGTGGGCGCTCGTGGCGCAGCGCGAGCCTCTCGGCGACGCGACGTCGGCCGCCGACGCAGCCTCACGGATGGGCCGGGCGGCCGTGCTCGCCGATGGTCGCCGGGTCGGAAGCGGCTTCCGCGACGCACTCTGGGCCGACGAGATGACCCTCGCGGCCCTCGACGCGGCGACCGGGACGGTGCCCACCTACCTCATCAACGCCGACGTGCACAGCGTCTGGCTCAACACCGCCGCCCTCCAGCGTGAGGGTTTCCCCGTCGACGACACGGGTGTGCTCCGCGAGGAGCCCGCCTTCGAGATCTCGCGGCGCCTCAACGCCGCCGACCCCGCGATCGGCGACCGCCTGGTCCGGTCGGCGCTGCAGGCGGCGGCGGCGCGCGGCGTCGTGGGCGTCGTCGACCTCGACATGGCCTGGAACGCCGAGGCGTGGGCCCGCCGGCTGGATGCCGGTTTCGACACGACCCGCATCCGCTTCGGGATCTATCCCGGGCAGCTGGAGCGCGCGCTCGCCGAGGGCCTGGCCTCCGGCGACGCGCTCGACCCCGCCGGACTCGTGTGCGTCGGCCCGCTGAAGGTCATCACCGACGGCTCACTCGGCACCCGCACCGCCGCATGCTCGCACGCGTACCCGGGCGACCCGCACAACCACGGCGTGCTCACCGTGCCCCCCGATGCCCTGGTCGAGCTGATGGTGCGCGCGACCGGCGGCGGTCTGGAATGCGCCGTCCATGCGATCGGCGACGTCGCGAACTCCCACGCGCTCGACGCGTTCGCCGCCAGCGGCGCCACCGGGACGATCGAGCATGCGCAGCTCGTGGCCCACGCCGATGTTCCGCGCTTCGCGCGCCTGGGTGTGGGCGCGAGCGTTCAGCCGGAGCACGCCGTCGACGACCGCGACATCACCGACACGGTCTGGGCGACGCAGACGGGTCTGCCGTACGGGCTGCGCTCGCTCGCCGCCGCCGGCGCGAACCTGCTGTTCGGCTCGGACGCGCCCGTCGCGCCGCTCGATCCGTGGGCCGCGATGGCCGCCGCGGTCTTCCGGACCCGCGATGGCCGGCCCGCCTGGCACCCCGAGGAAGGTGTGGATGCCGCGACCGCGCTGGCCGCATCGACGTGGGGCGGATCGCTCTCGGGCTCGGCGCTCTTCCCGGGCGACCGGGCGGATCTCGTGGTCGTCGACCGCGACCCCCTCGACGCGTCGGAGACCGAGCTGAGGGCGACGGCGGCGCGCGCCACGATGATCGAAGGCCGGCTCACCCACGTCGCGTGAGGCGCCGTGCAACGACGGAAGCCCCGGGCGACAGGCCCGGGGCTTCCGTTCTGCGTCGAAGACGCGGTTACGCGGCGAGGTGAGCCGAGAGGAACCAACGGTCCTTCTCGAGGCCGGCCTTGATCGCGATGGCGACATCCTGGCTGGTGAGGTCGGTCTCGTCGAGCCCGTCGATCGCGGCCTGGACGTCGGCGATAACGGCATCCATGTCGGCGACGACGGCGACGATCTCGTCCTGCCACTGCGCGAAGCCGGCGGGAACGGCGGTGGTGCCGGTCTTCTCGGCCACCGTCGCCACGCGGGCGTCGAGCGGCAGGCCGAGGGCGACGATCCGCTCGGCGGCGAGGTCGGCGAAGCCCTGAGCGTTGCTGACGACCTGGTCGAGCAGTTCGTGGATCGCGATGAAGTTCGCTCCGCGCACGTTCCAGTGCGCCTGCTTGCCGTTGACGGCGAGAGCCTGCAGGCCGAGCACGACGGGCGTCAGGAACTGGGCGGTGCCGGCGGCCGCCTCGGGGCCGGCAGCGGTCATGGAAATGTTCTGCGTCTTGGTCATGTTCTCGTCTCCGTTCGTCGGGGTTGTCCCCCGTTGCTGTCAACGCTACTCAGCCCCGTTCATTCCGCAAGGAAGAGAAGGCTGGGCTTACGCACGAGCCGTGAATTTGGTAGGGCGACTATCGTCGGCGTCATGACGATCGCCGTAGACGCCTCGATCCTGTCGATTCCCGCCGGTACGCCGCGGTTACACGAGAGCGCGTTCGTCGCGGCCGGCGCGCGCCTGGTCGGCGACGTGACCCTCGAAGAGGGTGCGAGCGTCTGGTACAACACCGTCGTCCGCGGTGACAGCGCCGCCATCACGGTGGGAGCCGGAAGCAACCTGCAGGACAACGTCTCGGTCCACGTGGATGCCGGCCACCCCGTGGTCATCGGACGCGACGTCTCGGTGGGTCACAACGCGGTCGTGCACGGCTGCCGGATCGGCGACGGCTCGCTCATCGGGATGGGCAGCGTGATCCTGTCGGGCGCGGTCATCGGCTCGGGGTGCCTGATCGCGGGGGGAGCGGTCGTCCTCGAAGGCGCCGTCATCCCCGACGGATCGCTCGTCGCCGGCGTCCCGGCCAAGGTGCGCCGAGAGCTGACCGACGAGGAGAAGGCGGGGATCCTCCGCAACGCCCAGATCTACCGGGCGCATTCGGCGTCCCACGCGGCGGCGTCGGACGCGCGGTGAGCGCAGGTCGCGAAGTGAAGCTGTGGAGGGGATGACGGGAATCGAACCCGCACCATCAGTTTGGAAGACTGAGGCTCTACCATTGAGCTACATCCCCGAGGCCGCGCGGAAGCGGCATCCCGAAGAGTCTACAAGGTCTTGTCGGCTAGACTGACCAACGGCCGTTAGACGGCGCACGCGACCTGCAACGGTGAGTGCGCGCCCGGGGCGTAGCTCAGCTTGGTAGAGCGCCCGCTTTGGGAGCGGGAGGCCGCAGGTTCAAATCCTGTCGCCCCGACAGAACGACCCCAAGACCTAAGAAACCACGGACGCGCACGTGCGCGTCCGGACACGAGGAGAACAACAGGCATGGTCACCAGCACCGTCGAGAAGCTCAGCCCGACGCGGGTCAAGCTGCACATCACGGTCACCCCGGACGAGCTCAAGCCGAGCATCTCGCACGCGTACGAGCACATCGCCCAGGACATCCAGATCCCCGGTTTCCGCAAGGGCAAGGTCCCCGCGCCGATCATCGATCAGCGCGTCGGGCGCGGCGCCGTGATCGAGCACGCCGTGAGCGAAGGCCTCGACAACTTCTACCGCGAAGCCGTCACCGCCAACGAGATCCGCATCGTCGGCCGTCCGTCCGCCGAGGTCATCGAGTGGCCCAGCGACAAGGACTTCTCGGGTGACCTCAAGGTCGAGGTCGAGGTGGACGTCCGCCCCGAGTTCGACCTGCCCGCCCTCGACGACGTCACGGTCGAGGTGGATGCCGTCGAGACCGACGACGCCGCCGTCGACGCCGAGCTCGACCGCCTCCGCGGCCGCTTCGGCACCCTCGTGACCGTCGACCGTCCCGCGGCGAAGGGCGACTTCGTCGAGCTCAACCTCGTCGCCACCATCGACGGTGCCGAGATCGACCGCGCCGAGGGCGTCTCGTACGAGGTCGGTTCGGGCGAGCTGCTCGAGGGCATCGACGAGGCCGTCGAGTCGCTCACCGCCGGTGAGGACACGACGTTCCGCAGCAAGCTCGTCGGCGGCGACCACGCCGGCGACGAGGCCGAGGTGTCCGTCACCGTCACCGCCGTGAAGGAGCGCGAGCTTCCCGAGGCCGACGACGACTTCGCCCAGATGGCCAGCGAGTTCGACACCATCGCCGAGCTGCGCGACAGCCTCGCCGAGCGCGTCTCCGAGCAGTCGGTGTACGTCCAGGGCGCCGCGGCGCGCGACAAGCTCATCGAGGCCCTCCTCGCCAAGGTCGAGATCCCCGTTCCCGCGCAGCTCGTCGAGGATGAGGTGCACGCGCACCTCGAGGGCGAGGGACGCCTCGAGGACGACGAGCACCGCGCCGAGGTCACCGAGGCCAGCGAGAAGCAGTTCCGCACCCAGATGATCCTCGACAAGCTCGCCGAGGCGCACGACGTGCAGGTCTCGCAGGAGGAGCTGACCCAGTACCTCATCCAGTCCGCCGCGCAGTACGGCATGGCGCCCCAGGAGTTCGTCGACGCGCTCCAGCAGGGCAACCAGCTCCCGGCGATGGTCGGCGAGGTCGCCCGTAACAAGGCCCTCGCGATCGCGCTCGGCAAGGTGTCGGTCGTCGACACCAACGGCAAGACGGTCAACCTGACCGGCTTCATCGTCGAGGACGAGGCGGAGGCCGAGGAAGAGGTCGTCGCCGAGGCGCAGGAGATCGCCGACGAGGCCGCCGACGCCGAGGCGAAGCCCGCCAAGAAGGCCCCGGCCCGCAAGCCGGCCGCCAAGAAGGCCGACGCGGACGCCGCCGAGAAGCCGGCCGCGAAGAAGCCCGCCGCCAAGAAGGCTCCGGCCAAGAAGGCGGACGCCGAGTAGAGCTCGCGGCGCGGAGCGTTTCGACTCGCTGCGCTCGCTCAACGACCGGGCGCGGCGGGGGAGCGTTTCGACGCGCTCCGCTCGCTCAACGACCGGGTACCCCGGTGCGAAGGGTCGGATGCCACGGCATCCGGCCCTTCGTCGTCCCCGAGACGGCGCGCCCGACACGGTGCTCCGCCGACGGCGAACACGGGCGAGGCGGACGGCGCGCGCAGATAGATTCAATGGCGTACGGAAACCCGGAATCAGGAGTATCCATGGCTGAACCACTTGTCGCTACGAGCGTCTTCGACAGGCTGCTGAGAGACCGCATCATCTGGCTCGGGTCGGAGGTGCGTGACGAGAACGCGAACGAGATCTGCGCCAAGATCCTGCTCCTCGCGGCCGAGGACAGCGAGAAGGACATCTACCTCTACATCAACTCGCCCGGCGGATCGATCACGGCCGGCATGGCGATCTACGACACGATGCAGTTCGTGCCGAACGACATCGTCACCGTCGGCATCGGCATGGCCGCATCGATGGGCCAGCTGCTGCTCACCGCCGGCACGAAGGGCAAGCGCTACATCACGCCCAACGCTCGTGTGCTGCTGCACCAGCCCCACGGCGGCTTCGGCGGAACCGCGAGCGACATCCAGACCCAGGCGCAGCTCATCCTCGACATGAAGAAGCGTCTCGCGGAGATCACGGCGGCGCAGACGGGCAAGTCCGTCGAGCAGGTCAACGCCGACGGCGACCGCGACCGCTGGTTCTCCGCCGAGGAGGCCCTCGCCTACGGCTTCGTCGACCACATCCGCGAATCGGCCACCGATGTCATCGGCGGCGGCGGCACCAAGAACTGAAGGACCCGATCATGAACATGCCCACCGCCGGCATCCCGCAGGGCTTCCAGATGCCCTCCAGCCGCTACATCCTGCCCCAGTTCGAGGAGCGCACCGCCTACGGCTACAAGCGCCAGGACCCGTACAACAAGCTGTTCGAAGACCGCGTGATCTTCCTCGGCGTGCAGGTCGACGACGCCTCGGCCGACGACGTCATGGCTCAGTTGCTCGTGCTCGAGTCCCAGGACCCCGACCGCGACATCGTCATGTACATCAACTCACCGGGCGGCTCGTTCACGGCCATGACCGCGATCTACGACACCATGCAGTACGTGTCGCCGCAGATCCAGACCGTCGTGCTGGGCCAGGCCGCCTCGGCCGCCTCGGTGCTGCTGGCCGCCGGCGCCCCCGGCAAGCGCCTCGCACTGCCGAACGCCCGCATCCTGATGCACCAGCCCGCCGTCGGCGAGGCCGGACACGGCCAGGCGTCGGACATCGAGATCCAGGCCGCGGAGATCATGCGCATGCGCACGTGGCTTGAGGAGACGATGGCCCGGCACACCAACCGCACGCAAGAGCAGGTCAACAAGGACATCGACCGCGACAAGATCCTCTCGGCGTCCGAGGCGCTCGAGTACGGCATCGTCGACCAGGTGCTGACCTCGCGCAAGCGGGTTCCCGCGGCGCTGACCGCCTGATCCCGCGGCATCCGCCGACCGAGGCCCCGTCGTCCCGCCGACGACGGGGCCTCGTCATACGTCGAGACGTTCACTTCCGTGTCGCAATCCGCCGAGATGTCGGTCTCAGCGGTTAGGCTCGAAACGCATCCCTGAGAGTTTTCTGGAGGAGGGGCATCATGGCTCGCATCGGTGAGAGCGCCGACCTGTTCAAATGCTCCTTCTGCGGCAAGAGCCAGAAGCAGGTGCAGCAGCTGATCGCCGGTCCCGGCGTGTACATCTGCGACGAGTGCGTCGAGCTGTGCAACGAGATCATCGAAGAGCGCATGGCGGAGTCTTCCGACGGCGTCGTCAGCGACTTCGACCTCCCCAAGCCGCGCGAGATCTTCTCGTTCCTCGAGGAGTACGTCGTCGGCCAGGATGCCGCCAAGAAGGCGCTCTCGGTCGCCGTCTACAACCACTACAAGCGCGTCCGCGCCCACGGCACCCTGCAGAGCGCCGAGCAGCGGGCCGATGAGGTCGAGATCGCGAAGAGCAACATCCTGCTCCTCGGTCCCACCGGATGCGGCAAGACCTATCTGGCGCAGACGCTCGCGAAGCGGTTGAACGTCCCCTTCGCGGTGGCCGACGCGACGGCACTGACCGAGGCGGGCTACGTCGGCGAAGACGTCGAGAACATCCTCCTGAAGCTTCTGCAGGCCGCCGACTTCGACGTCAAGCGGGCCGAGACGGGCATCATCTACATCGACGAGGTCGACAAGATCGCCCGGAAGGCCGAGAACCCCTCCATCACCCGCGACGTGTCGGGCGAGGGCGTCCAGCAGGCGCTGCTGAAGATCCTCGAGGGGACCGTGGCCTCGGTGCCCCCGCAGGGCGGCCGCAAGCATCCCCACCAGGAGTTCATCCAGATCGACACGACGAACGTGCTGTTCATCGTGGCCGGTGCGTTCGCCGGTCTCGAGGACATCATCTCGTCGCGGGTGGGCAAGCACGGCGTCGGCTTCGGCGCCCCCCTGCAGGAGAAGGGCAAGGAGCTCGACCTGTTCAGCGAGGTCGAGCCGGAGGACCTGCACAAGTTCGGTCTGATCCCCGAGTTCATCGGACGCCTGCCCGTGGTCACCTCCGTCGCTCCGCTGGACCAGACCGCGCTGATCGAGATCCTCACCGGACCGAAGAACGCGTTCGTCAAGCAGTACCAGCGCATGTTCGAGCTCGACGGCGCCGAGCTCGAGTTCGAGGAGGACGCGCTCCGCGCGATCGCCGATCTCGCCGTGGCCCGCAAGACCGGCGCCCGCGGTCTGCGCGCGATCCTCGAAGACGTCCTCGGTCCGATCATGTTCGAGATCCCCTCGACCGAGGACGTCGCCAAGGTGATCGTCACCCGCGCCGCCGTGACCGAAGGTGCTCCGCCGACCCTCGTGCTGGAGCACAAGCGCAAGAGCGCCTGACCCCGGTGACGGCACCGGATCCGGCCCGCCCGCCGCAGAGCGCGGGACTTCGCGTCCTCCGCATCGCACTCGCGACGATCATGGCCGCCCTCATCGTCGCCGGCGTCGGTGCCGTGACCTTCATGCACGCCTTCGGACCGCGCGACGGGGAGTCGATCGCGCACGATCGTGTGGATGCCGCGGCGCGTGCGCTCGAACACCGCCTGTCGGCGCCCCACACGGCCACGGATGCCGAGACTCTCGCCGCCACGCAGTTCGGCGACATCGGGGGCGCCCACATCGACGCCTACGCCTGGCGCGGCACGACCTCCGACGCGGACGGCGCCCGCGTCGACGTCGCGATCCGTGTCGACGTCGGCTCCCAGCCGTCGAGGGAGCTGTTCCAGCCCGGGGTCGCGGCGGGCAGCGCTCAGGAGTGCTTCCGCTTCCACGTGCGGGAGAGCCGCGCGTGGTACCGCCCGATCGACTGCCCCGCCAGCATCCCCCCGGCGTCCCCGTCCGCATCGCCGACCGCGTCGGCGTCTCCGGCGCCGGCGACACCGACGTCCACCCCGTGATGTGCGGGCGGCCGGGGCACGGTGCCCGGCCGCCCGCACGCACGCGCGTCAGCCGGCGAGACCCCGGCGGGCGAGCAGCGGCGCGATGACCGCATCACGACCGCGGAAGTCCCGGTAGGCCTCGAGCGGATCCTTCGAGCCTCCGACGCCCAGCAGACGCTCGCGGAAGCGGTCGCCTCCCGCACGTGTGAGCCCGCCGTTCTCCTTGAACCACTCGACGGTGTCGGCGTCGAGCACCTCGCTCCAGATGTACGAGTAGTAGCCGGCGCTGTACCCGCCCGAGAAGACGTGGGCGAAGTAGGTGGAGGAGTAGCGGGTGGGGACGACGGGGTTGTCCAGACCGATGTCCGCGAGGGCGGAGGCCTCGAAGCCCGCCACGTCCTCGACGGCGTCCGCGGCCGCGAGGTCGAGGGAGTGCCAGGCCTGATCGAGCCAGGCGGCGGCGAGGTACTCACTGGTCGCAAAGCCCTGGTTGAAGGCTTCGGAGGCGTGGAGCTTGTCGACGACGTCCTGGGGGAGCGGCTCGCCCGTGTCCACGTGCCGAGCGTAGGCCGAGAGGATCTCGGGCCAGAGGATCCACATCTCGTTCACCTGGCTCGGGAACTCCACGAAGTCGCGGAAGACCGCCGTCCCCGCGAAGTGGGGGAAGGTGACGGTCGCGAACAGGCCGTGCAGCGCGTGGCCGAACTCGTGGAAGAGGGTGGTGACCTCGTCGAGGGTCAGCAGCGTCGGCATCCCCGGAGCGGGCTTGGGCACATTGAGGTTGTTGACGACGATGGGACGCGTGCCGCGCAGACGCGACTGCGTGACGATGGAGTTCATCCACGCACCGCCCCGCTTGGTGTCGCGCGTGTACAGATCGAACAGGAACAGCCCCAGCTCCGACCCGTCGGCGTTGTGGACCTCGAAGACCCGCACGTCGGGGTGGTACGCGGGAAGGTCGGGGCGCTCGGTGAACGTGATGCCGTACAGGGCCGTGGCCGCGTGGAACACGCCGTCGATGAGGACCCGTTCGGCCTCGAACCACGGACGCAGCGCGGTGCGGTCGAGGTCGTACTCGGCCGCCCGCACCCGCTCGGTGTAGAAGGCCCAGTCGTGCGCCTCGAGCGGGAAGGGTGCGGACTCGGCATCCACCATCGCCTGCAGCGCCGCCTGCTCGGAGCGGGCGTTCGCCGCCGCCGGCGCCGCCAGCTCCCGCAGCAGCGCGTGCACGGCTTGGGGCGAGCCCGCGGTCTCGTCGCTCGTGACGTAGGCCGCGTGGTTCTCGTAGCCCAGCAGCGCCGCCCGCTGGGCACGCAGGCGCACGATCCGGCGCAGCACGTCGCGGTTGTCGTGGGCGTTGCCCCGAGATCCCCGGGCGCGCGATGCCTCCAGCAGCCGGCGGCGGCTGTCGCGCCGGGTGAGGCTGGACAGATAGGGATGCCCGGTGAACAGCGTGAGCGTCACGACATACCGCCCGGGGAGGCCGCGATCCACCGCGTTCTGCGCGGCGGCGGACAGCTCGCCGTCGGTGAGACCGTCGAGCTCGTCCGCGTCGTCGAAGACCACCGCGAGCTCGTTCGTGTCGGCCAGGAGGTTCTTCTCGAACGTCGTCGTCAGCACCGAGAGGTGCTGGTTCAGCTCGGTGAGCTGCGCCTTCTGGGCATCGTCCAGGCCGGCGCCGGCGTGCGTCATCTCGCGGAACCGGCGTTCCACGAGATAGCGCTCCTCCGGCGACAGGTCGAGGCCCTCGCGGCTCTCGTACACGGCGCGCACGCGCGCGTAGAGGGCGCTGTCCAGCTGCACGGCATCGTGGTGCGCGGCCATCAGCGGCGCCAGGGTCTCTTCGATCTGCTGGATCTCGGGCGTCGAGTCGGCGGACGAGACGGTGTAGAAGGTCCGCGAGACCTGACCGAGCAGGTCGCCGGCACGCTCGAGCGCGACGATCGTGTTCTCGAACGTCGGGGCGGACTCATCGCCGATGATCGCGTCGATCTCCGCACGGTGGCGGGCGAACGCCTCGGCGAACGCGGGGAGGTAGTGCGCGGGCGAGATCGAGGGGTAGTCGGGGAGTCCGTAGGGCAGGGAGGAGGGCGTCAGCAGGGGGTGGGGATCGACGTCGGTCATGACACCAGCGTAGGCCCGTTCCGTGCAAAGATTCACTTGCAAAGCATTCTTTGCAACGCTATCTTTGCACCATGACCACAGACGACGCGGCCCCTGCCGTCCCGAACGCGCGCGAGGAGGAGCGCCGGCTCGATGCCGGCGCCCTGCGCGCGCTCGCGCACCCGCTCCGCATCGAGATCTACGACATCCTCAACCAGTACGGCCCCCAGACGGCGAGCTCCCTGGCGGCGATGACGGGGGAGTCCTCCGGCGCGACCAGCTATCACCTGCGCGCCCTCGCGAAGCACGATCTCATCCGCGAGGTCAGCGACCGCGGCACGGGGCGGGAGCGCTGGTGGGAGCGCCCCAAGGGCGGCATCTCCTTCACGAACCCGGAGGCGATGAAGACGCCCGCGGGCAAGGCCGCGACCCAGCTCGTCATGAGCGAGTTCCTCACCCGCCGCCATCAGCAGCTGATGCGCTACGTCAACGAGACGCTCATCTCCGCCGAGAGTCTCGACGAGGCCGAGGCCATGATCGCCACCTCCACGCTGCGGCTCACGTCCGCGCAGATGGAGGCCTTGGCGACCGAGATCCACGAGGTCGTGCTGCGCTACGTCGATCTCTACCGCGACCAGACCGGCGAGGGCCTGCGCCCGGTCAGCATCCGCACCGACCTGTTCCCCCTCCCCGACGAAGGACTCAGCTCATGACCGTTCCCACCGCTTCTGCGGATGCCGCCGCGCCGGCATCCGCACCGGACGTGCCCGTGCACAAGCGTCCGCTGGGCCGGGGCTTCCGCACCCTCTGGTCGGCCGCCGTCTTCAGCAACCTCGCCGACGGCATCGGCCGCACGGCCGTGCCGCTGATCGCCATCACGCTCAGCTCCGACCCCCTGGTGATCTCGGTGCTGACCGCGCTCGCCTTCCTGCCCTGGCTGGTCTTCGGGTTGCCGGCCGGCATGATCGTCGACCGGCTCGACCGTCGCTACGTCATGGCGCTGGCCAACGTGATCCGCGGCGGCGTCGCACTGTGGCTCGCGATCCTCGGCGCCTCCGGAGGACTCACCCTCTGGGCGTTGTTCGCCGCGACCCTGATCTTCGGCCTCGGCGAGACCCTGTTCGACAACGCCACGAACGCGGTCATTCCCGGTGTCGTGGAGCGGGATCAGCTGGATCGCGCCAACGGGTGGGTCCAAGCCGCCCAGGTCACCGTGGACAGCTTCATCGCGACGCCGATCTCGGGTGTGCTGTTCGCCGTCTCGCTCGCCCTTCCGCTGTGGATCGGCTCGGCGGGCTACCTCGTGCCGGTCGTGCTCGCCCTGCTGCTGCCGCTTTCGGCGGCGCGCTCGCTCCGCGGCGACACGGCCGCGACCGCCACCGCCACCGCCACCGCGGACACGACACCCACGCCGCGGACCGGCACGCGCGACGCCCTCGCCTATCTCTGGCACCACCGGTATCTGCGCACCATGGTGATGTTCACGGCCTTCACCGGAAGCGCCCTCGCCTTCGCGCAGGCCGTCCTCGTGCTGTTCTTCATCGACGCCATGGCCGTGCCCGCGGCCGCGATCGGATTCGTCACGGCGGGCATCGGCGTCGGCGCCCTCTGCGGCTCCCTCGTCTCACCGCGCCTGGTCGCGCGCTGGGGTCGCGGGCCGGTCATGTTCTGGGCGATCTTCAGCGGCGGCATCGCCATGCTCCTCACGGGGCTCGCTCCGTCGATCTGGACCGCCATCATCGCGTTCGCCCTCGCGGCGTGCGCCGTGTCGATCTGGAACGTGCCGTGGGGCAGTCTCCGCCAGCAGATCGTGCCCCCCGAGATCTTCGGCCGCGTGCTCGGAGTGGCCCGCACCGTGACGTGGGGGATGTTCCCGATCGCGACGATCCTCGGCGGCTTGGTCGCCCGCGTCGACCTGCGTCTGCCGTTCCTCGTGGGCGGCGCCGCGACGGCCATCGTCGCCCTCCTCGGCGTGCGGCTGCTCATCGTGGGAACCCGCGAGGCGGGAGCCGAACTGCCGTGAGACGGGCGCGGCCCCCGCGTCGGAGGGGTGTCGGTGTCGGTGTCGGTGACCGCCGCTAGCGTCGTCGGCATGGCACGAATCATCTACGACACCGCCGCCTCGCTCGACGGGTTCATCGCCGACGCCGACAACGCGCTCGCGTGGCTGTTCGCCGCGGCGGGTGACGCGGATCCCGACCCGGAGCTGCTGCCGTCGGATGCGGGGGTTCTCGTGGAGGGATCGACCACCTACGAGTGGGTGCTCGCCGCCGAAGACCTGCTCTCGCACCCCGAACGCTGGCAGCAGCTCTACGCGGACAAGCCGACCTTCGTCTTCACCACGCGTGCACTCCCGGTCCCCGTCGGTGCGGACGTCACCCTGGTGTCCGGCTCGGTCGCCGAGGTGCTGCCGCAGATCCGTGCGGCCGCAGGCGATCGCGACATCTGGGTCGTCGGCGGCGGCGACCTGGCCGGCCAGTTCTTCGACGTCGGCGCCCTCGACGAGATCGCCGTGTCGATCGCACCCGTGACGCTCGGCGGCGGCGCGCCGGTGCTGCCGCGACGCATCGAGTCCGACCGCCTGACCCTGCGCCGTGCCGACGCGGTCGGTCCGTTCGCCCGCCTCGTCTACCGCGTCGAGGCCGCAGCCGGAGACACCGACTGACGGCCGTTCCCGCACTCAGGCGAAGTCGTCCTCGTCGTCGTGCCGCACGACCACCTCGCCGGATGCCGTGGCCTCCACGATCACACCGGTGTCGAGTTCCGCGATCGGGCGGCCTTCGAGGAACGTGAGGGTCCACCGCGGACGCGGCTGTCCCAGCTCGTCGCGGGGGAGCGCACGATCGACGGCGTGGATCTGCCCTCGCAGCATCGCGGGAACGGCCGCGGGCGGCTCGTCACCGCTCGTCCATCGGGTTCCGAGCTGCATCTCAGGCCTCCGGCGCGAGTTCGACGGCATCCACGACGAGGGCCTCGCCGCCGCCGACCAGCTGCAGGTCGGAGATCCGACCGACGGCCTTGAGATCGCCCTCGGCGAGCAACAGTGCGGCGATCGTCGCGTCATCCCCACGCAGGACGAGGCGCGCGACCGGCGTCTTCTGCGATGCCTTGGCCTCCGTCTTCGCACGGCGGATGCCGATGAGCGCGGCGCTCGCGGCGACGAGGATCGCGGGGTCGCCGTCGATGCCCGCCGGCTCCGGCCAGGGCGCGGTGTGCACCGAACCGTCCTCGAACCACGACCACGCCTCCTCCGCGGCGAACGCGAGCACCGGCGCGAGCAGGCGCAGCAGCGTCGAGAGGGCCAGCCGCAGTGCGAGCGCGGCCGAGGCCTGGCCCACATCGGTCTGGTTGTAGGCGCGCTCCTTCACGAGCTCGAGGTAGTCGTCGCAGAAGGTCCAGAAGAAGGCCTCGGTGATCTCCAGCGCGCGGGCGTGGTCGTAGGCCTCGAACGCCTTCGTCGCGTCGCGCACGACCTGGTCGAGGGTCGCGAGCATCGCGGCATCCAGGGCGTGCGTCACCTCGGCGCCCGCGGGCACGGGGAACGACAGCACGAACTTCGCCGCGTTCAGGACCTTGATCGCGAGCCGACGGCCGATCTTGACCTGCGTCGGGTTCTGGGGGTCGAAGGCGGCGTCGGCGCCCAGCCGGCTCGAAGCCGCCCAGTAGCGCACCGCATCGGTGCCGTGCTGATCGAGGATGTCGGCGGGCGTGACGACGTTGCCCTTCGACTTCGACATCTTCTTGCGGTCGGGATCGACGATGAAGCCGCTGATGGCGGCATCCGTCCACGGAGCCCTGTCGTCCTCGAGGGCGGAGCGCACCATCGTGGAGAACAGCCACGTGCGGATGATGTCCTGGCCCTGCGGGCGCAGGTCGAACGGCGCGACGAGGTTCCACAGCTCGTCGTCGCGCTGCCACCCGCCCGCGAGCTGCGGCGTGAGCGACGACGTGGCCCACGTGTCGAAGATGTCCTTCTCGCCCTCGAACCCGCCGGGGACGCCGCGCTGAGCCTCCGTGAACCCGGGCGGCACGTCGGTCGTCGGATCCACCGGCAGGCTCGCGGCCGCGGCCGTGATCACGCCGCCCTCGACGCGGTCGCCGTTCTCGTCCAGCGGGTACCAGACCGGGATCGGCACGCCGAAGAAACGCTGACGGCTGATGAGCCAGTCTCCGGTGAGGCCGTTGGTCCAGTTCTCGTAGCGCACGCGCATGAAATCGGGATGCCAGTTCATGCCCTGGCCGAGCGCGATGAGCTTGTCGCGGAACGCCTCGTCGCGGGCGCCGTTTCGCAGGTACCACTGGCGCGTCGAGACGATCTCGAGGGCGCGGTCGCCCTTCTCGTAGAACTTCACCGGGTGGCTGAACGGGGTCGAGACCCCGAGCAGCTCGCCCGACGCCTCGAGGAGCTCGACCATCTTCTTCTTCGCGCTGAAGACCGTGAGGCCGGCGATCTCGGCGTACGCGCTCTTGGCGGCATCCGTCACGAGCGCGTCGGGCGCCTCGGCGAGGATGCGGCCGTCCTGGCCGAGGATCGTGCGGTTGGGCAGGTCGAGTTCGCGCCACCAGATGATGTCGGTGACGTCGCCGAAGGTACAGACCATCGCGATGCCCGAGCCCTTGTCCTGCTGCGCGAGGGGGTGGGCGAGCACCGGGACCTCGACGTCGAAGACGGGCGTGCGCACCGTCGTGCCGAAGTACGGCTGGTAGCGCTCGTCCGCGGGGTTCGCGACGAGCGCGACGCACGCGGCGAGGAGCTCGGGGCGGGTGGTCTCGATGTGGATGTCGCCCGAGCCGTCGCCCTTGTGGAAGGCGAGGCGGTGGTACGAGGCCTGCTGCTCGCGGTCCTCGAGCTCGGCCTGCGCGATCGCCGAGCGGAAGTCGATGTCCCACAGCGTCGGCGCGAGCGCCTGGTAGGCCTCTCCGCGCTCGAGGTTGCGCAGGAACGCGAGCTGGCTCGTGCGGATCGTGTCGTCGGAGATCGTGCGATACGTCTGCGTCCAGTCCACCGACAGTCCGAGCTGGCGGAAGACGTCCTCGAACGCCTTCTCGTCCTCCAGGGTCAGCTCTTCGCAGAGCTCGATGAAGTTGCGACGGCTGATGGGCACCTGGTCGGCGGGCTTGAGGCTCTTCGCGTCGCCGCGGAACGGGGGAGTGAAGTCGGGGTCATAGGGCAGCGACGTGTCGCAGCGGACGCCGTAGAAGTTCTGCACGCGGCGCTCGGTCGGCAGACCGTTGTCGTCCCAGCCCATCGGGTAGAAGACGGTCTTGCCGCGCATGCGCTCGAAGCGCACCTTGACGTCGGTGTGCGTGTAGCTGAACACGTGGCCGATGTGCAGCGACCCGGATGCGGTCGGCGGCGGCGTGTCGATCGAGAAGACTCCGGCACGACCCTTGGCCTTGGCAGCGTCGCGGTCGAACAGGTAGGTGCCGGCCGCGCTCCACGCGGCATCCCACTTCTGCTCGAGGCCTTCCAGGGCGGGCTTGTCGGGAATCTGCGCGTTCGACATGGAGGTCTCCTCGAGCGATATGTGCGGCACTGTGTGAGCGTGCCTGAGTGTGGATGTCCGCCCAGTCTACCGGCCGAGTGCGGATGCCGAGGAGCTGGCGGATGCCGAGGAGCTGGCACCGGCATCCCGTCCTCGGCTCTCGACATCTCCTCGGGATCGGACGGTGTCCGGCCGCGCCGCCGGCCCCTCCACAGCCCCGCGGACCGCACCGATCGTCCACGGAGGCGTCGATGGCGCCGCCTCCGGCGCCGCACCGCGGCACGGTGGTCGCATGGGGATCGAAGACGACGTGCGCGGTGCGGGCGGCATCGTGCGCGTGCGGCGGCTGCGCGAACGCGGCTGGAGCGAACGGCAGCTGCGCGCGGCCGTCGAGACCCGACGACTGTCGCGTCCGCGCAAGGGCTGGGTCGCGCTCCCCGACGCGGACCCACATCTCACGGCGGCGGCCCGCGCCGGGGTGGTGATCTCGTGCGTGACCCAGGCGGAACGACTCGGCCTGTGGCTGCTCGAACCCACCGCCCAGCCGCACGTGGCGGCGTCGCCGCGATCGGGCGCGGTCCGCGCGCCCCGCGCACACGTGCACTGGGCGCAGCCGATCGTGCCCCGCCATCCCGACGCCCTCGTCGACGAGATCGAGAACGTCCTGGGTCTCGTCGCGCAGTGCCTCCCGTTCGAGGAGGCGCTGATCGTGTGGGAATCGGCACTCGACCGCAAGCTCGTGACGCTCGACGAGCTCCGCCGCCTGCCCTTTCGCGGCGCCGCCCGGGAACTGCTCGATCGGGCGAGCCCGTACTCGGGATCGGGACTCGAGACCCTCTTCATCGCTCGCCTGAGCTGGCTGGGCGTGCCGATCGTTCCGCAGGTGTGGATCGCCGGCCACCGCGTGGATTTCCTCATCGGCGCACGGCTCGTGTTCCAGATCGACGGCGGAACGCACGTCGGCGCGCAGCGCACGAGCGACATCGCCCACGACGCCGAGCTCATGCTGCTCGGCTATCACGTCATCCGTGTCGGCTACGCCCAGATCGTCCACCGCTGGCACGAGGTGCAGGCGCTGGTCATGAGGGCGGTCGCGCAAGGGCTGCACATCGCCCGCTGAGCGCACCACCCGGACGCCGGTCCCTCGCCGGATGCCGAGGAGCCGCCGGATGCCGAGGAGCCGCCGGATGCCGAGGAGATGGCGGATGCTGAGGAGCACCCACCGGCATCCCGTCCTCAGCTCTCGACATCTCCTCGCGATCGGTCGGCGCGTGACGGCGCGACCGCGCCGCGCCTCCAGCTCGCGCGATCGACGGCGAAGGCGAGGTGCGGCATGTCGACGCCGCGGTAGTGCGTCGTGAAGGTGCGTCGGACCGTCATGCCCAGCCGGATCGCGACGTTCATGGAGGCCACGTTCGTCGCCCGCACCTTCGCGTACAGCTCGTCGATCGGCAGGGTGGCGAAGGCCCAGTCGCGGCATGCCGACGCCGCCTCGACGGCGTACCCGCGGTGCCAGTGCGCCCGTTCGAAGAGGTAACCGACCTCCACGACCTCGTCCAGGTCGATGCGCTGACGCGTGATGCCGCACTGGCCGATCATCTCGCCGGAGTCGCGGTGGACGACGGCCCACAGGCCGTGACCGTCGTCGTGGTAGCGCTGCACCTGGCGATCGAGCCACTGCCTCGTCTCCTCCTCGGAGAACGCGCCCTCGTACGCGCGCATGGCCCGCGGATCCTGGAGAATCCGGCGAAGGGCCGGCAGATCGTCGTCCGTCATCTCGCGGAGATCCAGTCGTGAGGTCGCGAGGATCACGTCGCGATCCGGATGCCGAGGGCCTGGGCGAACGTCGCCGCGTGCAGTTCCGCCTGTCGGGGTTCGAGCCAGGCGCCCGTCAGGGAGCGCGCATCGGTGAAGGACAACGCCTCGAGGCCGCGCAGGTCGAGATCCGCCGCGCGGAGACCGCGGGTGTCGACCTCGTCGGCCCGGCATCCCTGGAACGCGACGCGCGTCAGCCGGCCCTCGGGGAGGTCGATCGTCCCGAACCGGCAGTCGACGAAGAGCACGTCCGCCACCTCCGCCGAGGGAAGCGACAGGTAATCGACGTGCACGCCGCGCAGCACCACGCTGTCCCAGCGCGCACGGAGTCCGTCGAGCGTCGCGATGCGTCCGCCGGAGACCTCGACGTTGCGCCACGTGCCGTCGCGGGCGATGACCTCGACGGCACGCAGGTCGTCGACGGCCACATCGACGAGCGTCGCGCCGGTGAGATCGAGATGACCCACCGTCGCCCCGGCCAGACGCGACTCGCCGATGCGGGCGTGCGCGGCATCCACGTCGCCGCCGAGGCCGACCAGCGCGACGCCGAGCAGGTCGTCGCGGGCGTGGACGGCGGAGACCTCCTCGAGCACCGCCGGCAGGTCGGGGGCTCCCGTGCGAGGAGCGAGAGGGGTGCGGGAGCGCGCGGCCATGCCTCGAGCCTACGCGGACGGTATGATGGGCTGATCAGCAACGATCCGGCCATCACCGGGGAGCTCGCGGAAGAAAGTCCCTCACGGGGCCGCTAGAACCGCGCGGGGCAGGCCCGTCACAGCCGCAGTACGAGTGGCCGCCGCCTCGCGCGTCGGCAAGCGGGGTGGTACCGCGGTCGCACGATCGTCCTCGCAGGAAGACTGCACGATTCACACGATGCACGAGCCCCTGCTGGAGTGACATGACCTACCCCCGCCCTTCGACGAGCGCCCCCACCGCCGACGGCGCCAGCGCCTTCGGGCCCGCCGCCGAGGTGTCGCCGAGCCCGCGATTCCCCGAGATCGAGCGCGACATCCTCGACTTCTGGTCGCGCGACGACACGTTCCGCGCGTCGATCGCCCGCCGTGAAGGCGCCGAGGAGTGGGTCTTCTACGACGGCCCGCCCTTCGCCAACGGCCTTCCGCACTACGGGCACCTGCTCACCGGGTACGCCAAGGACCTCTTCCCGCGCTTCCAGACGATGCGCGGCAAGAAGGTCGACCGCGTCTTCGGGTGGGACACGCACGGCCTTCCCGCCGAGCTCGAGGCCATGAAGCAGCTCGGGATCACCGAGAAGAGCGAGATCGAGCAGATGGGGATCGCCGCCTTCAACGCGAAGGCGCGCGAGTCGGTGCTCGAGTACACGCAGCAGTGGGAGGACTACGTCACCCGCCAGGCGCGCTGGGTCGACTTCGAGCGCGGCTACAAGACGCTCGACACGGGCTACATGGAGTCGGTGCTGTGGGCCTTCAAGGGTCTGTGGGACAAGGGGCTCGCCTACGAGGGCCACCGCGTGCTGCCCTACTGCTGGCGCGACGAGACGCCGCTGTCCAACCACGAGCTGCGGATGGACGACGACGTCTACAAGATGCGTCAGGACCCGTCGGTCACCGTCACGTTCCCGCTCGTCGGGGTGAAGGCGGAGAGCCTCGGGCTCACCGGCGTCCGCGCCCTCGCGTGGACGACCACCCCCTGGACCCTCCCGACAAACCTCGCTCTGGCCGTCGGGCCCGAGATCGAGTACGTCGTGGTCCCCGGCGGGCCGCAGGGCGCCGCCGACGTCCCGGCATCCGGCGACGACGAAGGCGCCACGGCGCACCGCTACCTGCTCGCCTCCGACCTCCTCGGCGGCTACGCGAAGGACCTCGGCTACGAGAACGCCGCCGATGCGGCCGAAGCGGTGGAGCGGACGATCCGGGGTGCGGAGCTCGCGGACGTGCACTACGACCGCCTGTTCGACTACTACGCGGATGCCGAGATGTGGGGGACCGGCACGGCCTGGCGCATCCTCGTCGACGACTACGTGAGCACCACCGACGGCACGGGCATCGTGCACCAGGCGCCCGCCTACGGCGAGGACGACCAGCGGATCACCGAGGCCGCCGGCATCCCGCTCATCATGAGCCTGGACGACGGCGGACGCTTCCTGCCCCAGGTCGCGGACGTGGCCGGCGAGCTCTGGATGGACGCGAACCGTCCGCTGATCCGGCTGCTGCGCGCGGAGGGACGACTGCTGCGCGAGGCGTCCTACGAGCACTCCTACCCGCACTGCTGGCGGTGCCGGAACCCTCTGATCTACAAGGCCGTCTCCAGCTGGTTCGTGCGCGTGACCGCGATCAAGGACCGGCTCATCGAGCTCAACGAGCAGATCACCTGGGCACCGGAGAACGTCAAGCACGGCCAATTCGGCAAGTGGCTCGAGGGGGCGCGCGACTGGTCCATCAGCCGCAACCGCTTCTGGGGCTCGCCGATCCCGGTCTGGCGCAGCGACGACCCGGAGTACCCGCGGGTCGACGTCTACGGATCTCTGGCCGAGCTGGAGCAGGACTTCGGACGCCTTCCGCGCAATGCGCAGGGCGAGGTCGATCTGCACCGTCCGTACATCGACGAGCTGACCCGGCCCAACCCCGACGACCCGACCGGACAGAGCACGATGCGCCGCATCGAGGACGTGTTCGACGTGTGGTTCGACTCGGGCTCGATGCCCTACGCGCAGGTGCACTATCCGTTCGAGAACCGCGAGTGGTTCGACGAGCACGCGCCGGCCGACTTCATCGTGGAGTACATCGGTCAGACGCGCGGCTGGTTCTACGTCATGCACGTGCTCTCCGGCGCGCTGTTCGACCGGCCCGCCTTCACGGGCGTCGCCTGCCACGGCATCGTGCTCGGCAGCGACGGCCAGAAGATGAGCAAGTCGCTGCGCAACTACCCCGACGTCAGCGAGGTGTTCGATCGCGACGGCTCCGACGCGATGCGCTGGTTCCTCATGGCCTCGTCGGTGCTGCGCGGCGGCAACCTGATCGTCACGGAGGAGGGCATCCGCGCGGGCGTCCGCGAGTTCCTGCTGCCGCTGTGGAACACGTGGTACTTCTTCGCGACCTATGCGAACGCCGCGACCGCCGACGGATACGAGGCGCGCTGGCGCACCGACTCGACGAACGTGCTGGACCGCTACATCCTCGCCCTCACCGGCGACCTCGTGCGCGGTGTCGCCGCCGACCTCGAACAGCTCGACTCGACGACGGCCGCGGCGAAGCTCCGCGACTTCGCGGAGGCGCTCACCAACTGGTACGTGCGTCGCTCGCGCGACCGGTTCTGGGTCGGGGTGACCGACGACGAGACGTCGACCGAGGCCTTCGACACCCTGTACACGGTGCTCGAGACGCTCACGCGCGTCGCCGCACCGCTGATCCCGCTCGTCTCCGAGCGCGTCTGGCAGGGGCTCACCGGGGGCCGCAGCGTGCACCTGGAGGACTGGCCCGACGCCGACGCGTTCCCCGCCGCCGCCGACATCCGCACGGCGATGGACGCCGTGCGCGAGGTGTCCAGCGTCGCGAACGCGCTCCGCAAGAAGGAGGGCAAGCGCGTGCGCCTGCCGCTTCCGCGTCTCACGGTCGTCGTGCCCGACGCGCGCGCCCTGGCGCAGTTCGAGGACATCGTCCGCGAGGAGCTGAACGTCAAGGCCGTGGAACTGGTGGAGCTGGAGGCCGGCACCGCCGCGCAGTTCGGCATCACGCACCGCCTCTCGGTGAACGCGCGTGCCGCCGGCCCCCGCCTCGGCAAGCAGGTGCAGCAGGTCATCGGTGCCGCGCGCGCCGGCGAGTGGAGCGAGCACGACGGCGTCGTGACGGTCGGCGGCATCGCCCTCGAGTCGGGCGAGTACGACCTGGTGCTCGAGACGGCGGGGCGTCCCGAGGGGGAGGCGCTCGCCGTGCTGCCCGGCGCGGCCGACCGCCAGGGCGGGTTCGTGCTGCTGGATACGACGACCACGCCCGAGCTGGAGGCCGAAGGGCTCGCCCGCGACACGATCCGCGCCGTGCAGGACACCCGCAAGGCGGCCGGGTTCGACGTGAGCGACCGCATCCGCCTGCAGCTGCTGTTCGAGGCGCGCGAGGATGCCGACGCGGTGGCGTCGGCGTTCGGGGCGGCGGATGTCGCGGGGGAGACGCTCGCCCTCGACTACGCCGTGGTCGATCCCGACGGCACGGCGCTGCTCGGCGAGGGCTCGGTGCTGGCCGCGGCCGAAACGATCGACGCCGACCACACCGCGCTGATCGCCGCGGGCACCTATGCCAACACCGGCGCCTTCACGGTGGCCGTCACCCGGATCGGAGCAGACTCGTGAGCGATCGCAACCGCGCCGACGCCGTCTACCGCGCCCTGCTCACCCGACAGGGCGAGCAGTGGGTGCAGCCGCGCGTCGAACGCACGCGTCGGGTCCTCGAGCTGCTCGACGACCCGCAGCGCACCTACCGCGTCGTCCACGTGACGGGCACCAACGGCAAGACCTCCACGAGCCGGATCATCGAGTCCATCGTCCGCGCGCACGGCCTGCGGACCGGCCTGTTCACGAGCCCGCACCTGGAGCGCTTCACGGAGCGCATCATGATCGACGGCGAGCCCATCGACGACGGACTCATCGCCGACGCGTGGGACGAGATCGCTCCCATCGTCGATCTCGTGGATGCGGAGCTCGCGGCATCCGGCGACGCCGCCCTCACCTTCTTCGAGCTGCTCACGGTGCTGGCCTTCGTCGCGTTCGCCGATGCCCCGGTCGACGTCGCGGTCGTCGAGGTCGGCATGGGCGGCACGTGGGACTCCACCAACACGGCGGACGGCGACGTCGCGGTGATCGCCCCGATCGACCTCGACCACGCCGACAAGCTCGGACACACCATCGCCGAAATCGCGACGGTCAAGGCGGGCATCATCAAGCCCGGCGCCGCCGTGGTGTCGGCGCAGCAGGAGGCCTCGGCACTGGCGGTCCTCACCGACGCCGCCGCCGCGCGCGACGCCTCGCTCGCGGTGGAGGGCTCGGCGTTCGGGTTGACGAGTCAGCGCCTGGCGGTCGGCGGCCAGCAGCTCGCCGTCCGCGGCCTCGCCGCCGCCTACGACGACCTCTACCTGCCGCTGTACGGCGCCCACCAGGGACACAACGCCGCGCTGGCGATCGCCGCGGTCGAGTCGCTCATCGGCGCCGGCGTACAGCCGATCGCCCCCGACGTGCTCACCGACGGACTCGCGCAGGTGACCTCGCCCGGTCGCCTGCAGCTGATCGGGGTCGCTCCCACGGTGCTCGTCGACAGCGCGCACAACCCGCACGGCGCCCGCGCGCTGGTCGCGGCGCTGGGCGACTCGTTCGACTTCGACGAGTGGGGGATCGTGTTCGGCGCCTTCGGCGACAAGGACACGGCCGGAATCGTGTCGACGCTCGCCCCCGCGGCCGCGCACGTCTTCGTCACCGCGCCGGATTCCGAGCGCGCCGCCGACCCGGAGGCGCTGGCCGATCTGGTCGAGGCCGTCGGCATCCCCGTCACGGTCCACCCCGCCCTGGCGGACGCGGCCGAGGCGGCACGCGAGTGGGCATCGGGTTCGGAGCGGCGTGCCGTGGTCATCGCCGGCAGCGTCGTGCTCGCCGGTGAGGCCCTGCAGCTCGCTGCGGATGAGGACTGGAAGAGCGGATGGCGCGCGTGAGCGGGCGCGTGCGCCGCGCTCGGGGCGCCGAGGAGTCGCTCGCGCAGGTGGTGCTCGGGTTCGAGTCGATCATCGTCTTCCTCGGCGGCCTCGCCGTCTACGGTCTGAACGCCCTTCCTGCCGGCATCGCCTCGTGGTGGGGGATCGTCGCGGGTTCCGTGCTGGCGGTGCTCATGATCGCGACGACCGGCGTCGTCCGCTTCCGGTGGGGTATCGCGCTCGGCTGGCTCTGGCAGGCGCTCATCGTGCTGGGCGGGTTCATCGTGCCGGCCCTCGTGATCGTCGGCGTCATTTTCGGTGGGATGTACGCGTATGCGACGATCAAGGGCAGAGCGCTCGATCGCCGCAATGCCTCGCGCGCGCACGCTTACTCCCCGCACGCCCCGAACGGAGAATGACATGCCCACCGAAGAAACCCTCGTCCTCGTCAAGCCGGACGGCGTCGCACGCGGCCTCACCGGCGCGATCCTCGCCCGCATCGAGGCGAAGGGCTACGCTCTCGTCGACATCAAGCTCGTCGAGCCCGACCGCGACGTGCTCGAGCAGCACTACGCGGAGCACGCCGGCAAGCCCTTCTACGAGCCCCTGCTCGAGTTCATGCTGTCCGGGCCGTCGGTCGCCATCCGCCTCGCCGGCAACCGCGTGATCGAGGGCTTCCGTTCGCTGGCGGGCACGACCGATCCCACCACGGCCGCCCCCGGCACCATCCGCGGCGACTTCGGACGCGACTGGGGCCTGAAGGTTCAGCAGAACCTCGTGCACGGCAGCGACAGCCCCGAGTCCGCCGCACGCGAGCTCGCGATCTGGTTCTGAGCCGGTGGCCGGCGCTGCCGGCCACCGCTTTCGGCGTCGATCAGAAGATGACGTCGATCAGCTGAGGGATCGCGTCGAGGCGCAGCTGCGCCAACAGCAGCACGACGGCATAGGTGACGAACGCCATCAGCGGCACCCACGCGCTCAGCGCCGTGCCGACGGCGCGGACACGGGCGTTGTCGGAGACCACGCCCGATCGCAGGAGATGGACGGCGACCGCGTAGAACGTCGGGATCGTCACGAGCCATGTGACCATGCACCACGGGCAGAGCGTGCCCAGGATGTAGATGCTCTGGCTGATGAGCCAGATGACGAATCCGAACGCGAAGGTGATCCCCGCGAAAAAGGTCCACCAGAACCATCGGGCGAAGCGGGCGCCCGCGAGGATCGCCATCCCCACGACGATGGGCGCCATCCATCCCGTCAGCCCGATGATCGGGTTCGGGAACCCGAACGCGCTGCCCTGCGGCGAGTTCAGGTTCGCGCTGCACTGCACCACGATGCTGAAGTCGCAGGATGCCGCGACGGTCGAGTCCGCGACCTTGTCGAACTTCTCGAGCGTCAGGGCGAAGGCGGCGATCCAACCGATCGCTCCGGCGATCACCAGCCAGATCGCGAGGATTCTCGGGCGACTGTCGATCGTGCGTGAGGCCATGACGGCGATTATCGCATCCATGTGCATGAGGTCCGCTGGGTCCACTCCGACGGAACGCGCGATGCTCGGCGGCGCCTCTGCTCAATCCTCACGAGAAGATGCGATAATGGGGGCCGATGCATCGCGGCCGCGCCGCAACCGGCATCACCGAAGACTTCGGGCGATGAACGCCCTTGGCAGCACGAGCCCCGCCGACGAGCGGGTGAGGCTGCAGACCGAGTGAGTACGCGGTTCCCCGGCATCCGGGTGAGGCCGCCAGAGTTCACCCGACGGCACGCGGAGCCGGCGGCGAGGAGTAAGCCAGAGATGGCCGATGACAACAACGATCAGTCCACCATCGCCGCGGACGGGGCGCTGAACGCCCCCCAATCCACCGCCGCGACCGCCCACGAGCCGGCCGACGCCGAGGTGGCCCCCGCGGCGACCGAAACCGCCGCCGAGACGTCCGCGGAGCCCGAGACGGCCGCGGAGCCCGAGACGTCCGCTGCAGACATCGCACCCGAGCCTGCTCCTGCGGACGCGGCTCCCGCAGAGGCCGCTCCGGCCGACGCGGCGCCGGCAGAGGCCGAGGCGCCCAAGACCCCCGCGTCCGACACGCCCTCGGCGGAGACCGATGCCGCCGCGGCCGAGGAGCCCGCCAAGGACGAGCCCCTCACCGCGGTCAGCCTGGGGCTGCTGCCCGCCGACTTCGTCTCGGCGGTCTCCACCCAGCTCGTCTTCTACGCGCCGGCCATCGCGCCGCTCCCGCCGCGCCCGGGTGCGCGGCCCGAGAGCCGCGACGAGCGCGAGGAGCAGGGGCCGGACAGCGGCTCCAGCGCACGCCGGCGCAACCGTCGCCGCGGGGGAGGCGGCTCGGCATCCGACGCCGACGACGCGCCCCGCGAGCAGAACCAGCCGCGCCGCCGCGCCGTCGAGCTCATCACCGAGCCCCAGCGCATCAAGGGCTCGACGCGCCTGGAGGCGAAGAAGCAGCGCCGTCGCGACGGCCGCGAGGCCGGCCGCCGTCGCACCGTCGTCACGGAGGCCGAGTTCCTCGCCCGGCGCGAAGCCGTCGACCGCGACATGATCGTCCGCTCCAAGAACGGTCGCATCCAGATCGCCGTCCTGGAGGACAACGTGCTCGTCGAGCACTACGTCGCCCGAAGCCAGGAGTCGTCGCTCATCGGCAACGTCTACCTCGGGCGCGTGCAGAACGTGCTCCCGAGCATGGAGGCGGCCTTCGTCGACATCGGCCGCGGCCGCAACGCGGTGCTGTACTCGGGTGAGGTGGACTGGGACGCCGTCGAGACCGGCAACCAGCCGCGACGCATCGAGCTCGCCCTCAAGAGCGGCGACCGTGTGCTCGTGCAGGTCACGAAGGACCCGGTGGGCCACAAGGGCGCCCGTCTGACGAGCCAGATCTCCCTTCCCGGCCGCTACCTCGTGTACGTCCCGGGCGGCGCGATGAACGGCATCTCCCGCAAGCTCCCCGACACGGAGCGGGCCCGCCTCAAGCGCATCCTGAAGGAGGTCCTTCCGGAGTCGAGCGGCGTCATCGTGCGGACGGCGGCCGAGGGCGCCACCGAGGAGCAGCTGACCCGCGACGTCCAGCGCCTCACCGCGCAGTGGGAGCACATCTCCACGCAGGTCGAGACGATCGGCGCCCCCGCCCTGCTGCACTCCGAGCCGGACCTGCTGGTGAAGATCGTCCGCGACGTCTTCAACGAGGACTTCTCGAAGATGCTCATCCAGGGCGAGGACGCCTACCAGACCATCACGGCCTACCTCGCGGGTGTCGCGCCCGACCTGCTGGAGCGCGTCGAGAAGTACGAGGACGACCAGGATCCCTTCGACCGGTTCCGCGTGACCGAGCAGATCGAGAAGGCTCTCGACCGCAAGGTGTGGCTGCCGTCGGGCGGTTCGCTCGTCATCGACCGCACCGAGGCGATGACGGTCGTCGACGTCAACACCGGCAAGTTCGTCGGCTCCGGCGGCAACCTCGAAGAGACCGTCACCAAGAACAACCTCGAAGCGGCCGAGGAGATCGTCCGACAGCTCCGGCTGCGCGACATCGGCGGCATCATCGTCGTGGACTTCATCGACATGGTGCTCGAGTCCAACCGCGATCTCGTGCTCCGCCGCCTCGTGGAGTGCCTCAGCCGCGACCGGACCAAGCACCAGGTCGCCGAGGTCACCTCGCTCGGCCTCGTGCAGATGACCCGCAAGAAGCTGGGGCTGGGTCTGCTCGAGACCTTCAGCGAGCCCTGCGAGGTCTGCGCCGGCCGTGGCGTGATCGTGCACCACGACCCGGTGGTCAAGCACCGCGGCTCGCAGGCTCCGTCCTCCAACGGCGGTCGCCGCTCGCGTCAGAGCGCGCCCGCCGGCGGCAACGGCGCCAGCGCCAACGGAGGCACGCACGTGATCACGGAGAGCGCGAAGTCCGCGCTCGCGCAGATCGCCGCCTCCACGATCCACACGACGGCCGAGGATGCCGCGGCGCAGGCTGACGCGACGCCCGTGATCACGCTGCCCGACCCGGAGAACGACGCCGCCGCCGAGCGCCCCAAGCGCCCGCGCAAGAAGCGCGAGCCGTCCACGCGCGCGACGGCCGAGAAGAAGACCGAGAAGGACATCCTCCTCGACTCCGTCCTCAGCGCCCTTCCCGAGCCGAAGGCACCGGGACAGGGACGTGGCCGACGCCGCGTGACCACGGCTGCACTGACCGGCACGCCGGTGGCGGCGACGCCGGCGGGGGAGTCCGCGGAGGCCGCGTCGGGCGAGTGAGCCTCAGCTCTCGCGGCGCTCGCGGGCGGTGATCCGCAAGCCCGACGCGATGAGGCGCTTGACCAGCTCGTGGCCGCTGACGTGCTCCGCACCGGCGGCCACGAGACGGTCGAGCGCGTCCTCCGGGACGTCGTAGTGATCGCGGTCGAATCCGCGACGGGGGATGCCGTTGGCCGCGGCGAAGGCGTGGAGCTCCTCGAGGTCGCTGTCGCTGACCAGATGCGCCCAGAGCCGCCCATGGGCCGGCCAGCGGGGGTCATCGATGAGGATCGCCATGCCCGCAGTCTAGGTCGACGCGCGACACGCCTCGCTCTGCTTTTGCCGATGTCCCCGGCATCCGGTAAAGTAGACCCTTGGTGCGTCGAGTTCCGCCTCCGCACTGGATGTTTGGGCACGACCTTCCCGGGACGTGCTCGTCCCATGAAGACAGCCGGAGCCGCAGGTTCCGCAGAAGAAAAACAGGTGTGAAGTGGTTTACGCAGTTGTGCGCGCCGGTGGCCGTCAGGAGAAGGTCGAGGTCGGCACGATCGTCGTCCTCGATCGTCAGCAGGCCAAGGTCGGCGAGAAGCTCGAGCTGCCCGCGGTGCTGCTCGTCGATGGCGACGCCGTGACGACCGACGCCGACAAGCTCGCGAAGGTGACCGTCACCGCCGAGGTCCTCGGCGAGGAGCGCGGTCCGAAGATCGTCATCCAGAAGTTCAAGAACAAGACCGGCTACAAGAAGCGCCAGGGCCACCGTCAGGACCTCACGCGCGTCAAGATCACCGGCATCAAGTAAGCGGAAGAGGCAGACGAGATGGCACACAAGAAGGGCGCAAGCTCTACCCGTAACGGTCGTGACTCCAACGCCCAGCGACTGGGCGTCAAGCGCTTCGGCGGCCAGCAGGTCCTCGCCGGCGAGATCCTCGTCCGCCAGCGCGGCACGCACTTCCACCCGGGCGCCAACGTCGGCCGCGGTGGAGACGACACGCTGTTCGCCCTGGCCGCGGGTGCGGTCGAGTTCGGCAGCAAGGGCGGCCGCAAGGTCGTCAACATCGTCGCCGCAGCGGAGTGACCGCGCGGTCGACCACAGACATGAGGTGAGGGGCGGGCTTCGGCTCGCCCCTCCTTCTTTACCACCGAGATCCATCCCCACCTCGACCCATCCCGTCAGGAGACCGACATGGTGACCTTCGTCGATCGAGTGACGCTCCATCTGCGAGCCGGCAAGGGCGGCAACGGCTGCGTGTCCGTCCGCCGCGAGAAGTTCAAGCCGCTCGCCGGTCCCGACGGCGGCAACGGCGGCCACGGCGGCGACATCGTGCTCGTCGCCGATCCGCAGGTGACCACGCTGCTCTCGTACCACCACTCGCCGCACCGCTCCGCGGGCAACGGCGGCTTCGGCATGGGCGACAACCGCTCCGGCGCCGCGGGCGAGAGCCTCGAGCTCGCCGTCCCCGTCGGCACCGTGGTGAAGGATGCCGACGGCGAGACCCTGACGGATCTCATCGTCCCCGGCACCCGCTTCGTCGTCGCCCCGGGCGGCCAGGGCGGTCTCGGCAACGCCGCCCTCGCCAACCCCAAGCGCAAGGCGCCGGGGTTCGCGCTGCTCGGAACGCCGGGCTGGGAGGGCGACGTCCTCCTCGAACTGAAGACGGTGGCCGACGTGGCCCTGGTCGGCTTCCCGTCTGCGGGAAAGTCGAGCCTCATCGCCGCGGTGTCCGCAGCACGGCCGAAGATCGCGGACTACCCGTTCACGACCCTGCATCCGAACCTCGGCGTCGTCCAGGCGGGGGAGACCCGCTACACCGTCGCCGACGTGCCCGGCCTCATCGAAGGGGCCAGCGAAGGCAAGGGGCTCGGACTGGAGTTCCTGCGCCACGTGGAGCGCTGCACCGCCCTGGTGCACGTGCTCGACTGCGCGACCCTCGAGCCGGGTCGTGACCCGCTGAGCGACCTTGACGTCATCCTCGAGGAGCTCGGCAACTATCCGGTGCCCGAGGGGCAGACGCCCCTGCTCGAGCGCCCGCAGCTCATCGCGCTGAACAAGGTCGACGTGCCCGAGGCGAAGGATCTCGCCGACCTCGTCCGCCCCGAGCTCGAGGAGCGCGGCTACCGCGTGTTCGAGATCTCGACCGTGAGCCACGAGGGTCTGCGTCAGCTCACCTTCGCCCTCGGCGACATCGTCGCCGCGCACCGCGCGCACCTGGCCGAGACCCCGGTGGCGGAGCGGATCGTCATCCGACCGAAGGGCGCCGACAAGGACTTCGAGATCCGGGTCGAAGGCGGCACCTACGGCAACGTCTACCGCATCCTCGGCGACAAGCCGCTGCGCTGGGTGCAGCAGACCGACTTCCAGAACGAGGAGGCCGTCGGCTTCCTCGCGGACCGCCTCGAGAAGCTCGGTGTCGAGGACGAGCTCTACCGCGTCGGCGCGGTCGCCGGCTCGACCGTCGTCATCGGCCCCGGCGACGGGATCGTGTTCGACTGGCATCCGTCGCTCTCGTCGGCGGCCGAGCTCATGACGGCGCCCCGCGGCACCGACCCGCGTCTGGACCTGAACCCGCGACGCACCACGTCGCAGCGACGCGAGCGGTATCACGAGCGCATGGACGCCAAGGCGGAAGCGCGCGCCGACCTCGAGGCCGAGCGCCTCGGTGGCGCGGCGGACGCGTACCAGTGGGAGGACGACGAGGAAGCGTGAGCGTGCAGGACCGGTCACAGATCGCAGGAGCGCAGCGGGTCGTCGTGAAGGTCGGCTCGTCGTCGATCAGCGGCGAGAACCACTACCGCATCGAGTCCATCGTAGACGCCCTCGCCGCGGCGCGCGCGCGGGGCACGCAGGTCGTGCTGGTCTCCTCCGGCGCGATCGCGACCGCGCTGCCCTTCCTGCACCTCGAAGGGCGGCCGTCCGACCTCGCGACCCAGCAGGCCGCCGCGGCGGTCGGCCAGAACGTGCTGATGTGGCGTTATCAGACCTCGCTCGACCGGCACGGGATGCTGGCGGGGCAGGTGCTGCTGACCGCCGGCGACCTCGAGAACCCGGCTCACCGCGCCAACGCGCGCCGTGCCGTCGACCGGCTCCTCGGGCTGGGCGTGCTCCCGATCGTCAACGAGAACGACACGGTCGCCACCCACGAGATCCGCTTCGGCGACAACGACCGGCTCGCTGCACTCGTCGCCGAGCTGATCGGCGCCGACGCGCTGGTGCTGCTCAGCGACATCGAGTCGCTGTACACGCGACCGCCGTCCGAGCCCGGGGCCGAGGCCATCTCCACTGTCGACTTCGGCGACGATCTCAGCCGGTACGAGTTCGGCTCGGTGGTCGTCAACAGCGTCGGCACCGGCGGTGCGGCGACGAAGGTCTCGGCCGCGCGTCTGGCCGCCGCTGCCGGGGTGGGCGTGCTCGTCACGAGCGCCGACCTCGTCTCGTCCGCGCTATCGGGCGCCGACGTCGGCACCTGGTTCGCCCCCAATCCGGTCGCCCCGGTGCGCAGCGGCACGACGCCGATGCCGACCGTCCCCTCGGCGTGACCCGGCATCCGCGCGATGCCGGACGACCGAGACGGCTGGTCGGCCTCGATACACTGAGCGGATGACCACTCCCACCGTCTCTGTCGCCGCCGGCGCCCGCGAGCGCATCGAGCGCGCGCACGACGCCGCGCGGAGCATCGGACTGCTGACCGACGTCGAGAAGGCCGATGCTCTCCGGGCCATCGCCGCGGCGATCGAGGCCGCCTCGGCGGACATCGTCGCCGCGAACGCCGACGACCTCGAACGGGGCATCCGCGACGGTCTGACGGACGGCCTGCGCGACCGTCTCCGGCTCGACGCCTCGCGTGTGCAGGCCCTGGCCGACGCGGTGCGCGACGTCGCCGAGCTGCCCGATCCCGTCGGACGCGTGCTCGACGAGCGCACGCTGCCGAACGGGGTGCACCTGCAGAAGGTCTCCGTCCCCTTCGGCGTGGTGGGATCCATCTATGAGGCGCGTCCCAACGTCACCGTCGACATCGCGGCGCTCGCGCTCAGGTCGGGCAACGCCGTCGTCCTGCGCGGCGGCACGGCGGCGCTGGCCACCAACGCCGCCCTCGTCGCGGCCATGAGATCGGCCCTCGCCGACCGAGGCATCGATCCCGAGGCCATCCAGACGGTCGACGAGTTCGGCCGCGACGGCGCCCACGCCCTCATGCAGGCCCGCGGACTCGTGGACGTGCTGGTTCCTCGGGGGAGCGCCCAGCTCATCGAGACCGTCGTCACGCAGTCGGCGGTGCCCGTCATCGAGACGGGAGCGGGCGTCGTCCACATCGTGCTCGACTCGTCCGCGCCGCTGGAGTGGGCCCAGCAGATCGTCGTCAACGCGAAGGCGCAGCGGCCCAGCGTGTGCAACGCCGTCGAGACGGTCCTCGTCGTCCGCGACGCCGCCGACCGGCTCGTACCGCCGGTCGCTGCCGCACTGCAGGATGCCGGTGTCACCATCCACGGCGACGACGCGGTCCGCGCCCTCGTCGCGGATGCCGTGGCGGCCACCGACGCGGATTGGTCGACGGAGCACATGAGCCTCGACCTGTCGATGCGCGTCGTCGACGACCTCGACGAGGCCCTGGAGCACATCCGCCGCTACTCGACGCACCACACCGAGTCGATCGTGACGGCGGACGACGCGCACGCCGAGCGCTTCCTGGCCGAGGTCGACTCCGCGGTCGTCATGGCCAACGCCTCGACGCGGTTCACCGACGGCGGCGAGTTCGGCTTCGGAGCGGAAGTCGGCATCTCCACGCAGAAGCTCCACGCGCGCGGACCCATGGGCCTTCCCGAGCTCACCAGCACCAAGTGGCTGGCGCGTGGGTCCGGGCAGATCCGCGCCTGACCGCCTAAACTGGGAAGACCCGACTTTCGAAGGAGTCCGAATGACCCTCGCCACGATCCTCGCCCTCGCCTCGGCGGAGGCGGAGCACCACGGCAACGTCCAGGCCGAGACGTTCATCTTCGGCCTGATCGCGTTCATCGTGTTCTTGGCGCTCGGACTGGTGACGCTGTCGTACCGCAACGTCGCCAACCGTCACTCGCACAAGGCCGAGGCCTACGCCAAGGCGCACCCCGTCGACCAGGCGCAGGTGGGACACGGCCACCACTAGGACGGCAGGATGACTTCGACGCGCGCCCCACGCATCGGGGTCATGGGTGGAACCTTCGACCCGATCCACCATGGACACCTCGTGGCAGCGAGCGAAGTCGCGCAGTCCTTCGACCTCGACGAGGTCGTCTTCGTGCCCACGGGGATGCCGTGGCAGAAGGCAGACGTGACGGCGGGGGAGCACCGCTATCTGATGACCGTCATCGCGACGGCATCCAATCCGCAGTTCACCGTCAGCCGCGTCGACATCGACCGCGGCGGACCCACCTTCACCATCGACACGCTTCGCGACCTCAAGGCCGCACGCCCCGACGCCGAGCTCTTCTTCATCACGGGAGCGGACGCGATCGCGCAGATCCTCGGATGGCGCGACCACGACGGCCTGTGGGACCTCGCCCACTTCGTCGCGGTCTCGCGGCCGGGACACGTGCTGTCCACGGAAGGACTGCCCGAGGAGGTCGTCAGCCGGCTCGAGATCCCCGCCCTGTCGATCTCGTCGACGGACTGCCGCGCACGCGTCCGGAAGGGACACCCCGTGTGGTACCTCGTCCCCGACGGCGTCGTCCAATACATTGCGAAGCACCACCTTTACCGGAGCGAGGCATGAGCACACCCGACCAGCCCGAAACTCCCCAGCTGACCCGGCGGCAGCTGCGCGAGATGCGCAACACCGCCTCGACGCCGGTGATCACCCCCGAAGAGGCCGACAAGGCCGCGCACGCCGCCGAGCCGGCCCCCGCGGTCGTCGCGCCGTTGCCGCGCGCCGCTGAGCCCGCAGACGTGCCCGAGGCGCCCCCGGCGGCAGCCGACATCGACCTCGACGCCCAGCCCGTCACCCGCCGGGCCTCGAGGCGGCAGGAGCGCCTGCGCACGGCATCCGTGACCGTCGCCGACGACACGGCGACCGACGAGGGCGACGGATCCGCCGCGCCCGCCGAGGCGCGCGATGCCGCGGCGGGTTCCGGTGTCGAGGCTCCCGCATCGCCGGAGGAGACCCCCGCCGTGACCCGCGAGCCCTTCGCGGAGGCGCCCGAGTCTCGCGAGACCGATGAGCAGGAGCGGCCGATCGTCGCGCCGACCTTCGGGTCGGGCCTCCTCGCCGGCGAGAACGTCGATCTGGAGCTGCCCGCGTCGTTCGATCAGCTCCTCACCCGCGGCAGCACCGCGACGGGGGCACTCTCGGCCCCCAACGCGCTCATCCTGTCGCAGACGCCCGAGACGGGCGCGCTCGTCTCGCCCATCACGGCCACCGGCGAAGTGCTCATCACCGGCACCTTCTCGCTGCCCGAGTCCTTCGGCTCGACCGGCACGCTGCCCGGCCTCGCCGACAACAAGGAGACGGATGCCGTCCTCGTCGACGGTGAGCTTCCGGCCTCGTCCTCACCCACCCCGATCGCGGCGAGTTCCGCGATCAGCACGATCAAGAGCGCAGAAGACATCATCAAGCCGCCGGCGCCGGAGAAGGGGAGCCGGCTCATGCTGGCCCTCGTCATCACCGCCGGCGCGCTCGCCCTCGCCCTGACCGGCGTGCTGATCGTCGCACTCGTGACAGGAGCCTTCCGATGACCGCCGCCGACAGCACCCGCGACCTGGTCGCGATCGCCGCGGCCGCGGCAGAGAGCAAGGGCGCCGAGGATCTCCTCGCGTTCGATGTGTCCGAGCCGCTGCCCCTCGTGGATGTGTTCCTTCTCGCGACCGGATCGAGTGAGCGTAACGTCGCGGCGATCGCCGACGCGGTGGAGGAGGCCATGCTCGAACAGGGCGTCAAGCGGCTGCGCCGCGAGGGCCGCCAGGAGTCGCGCTGGATCCTCCTGGACTTCGGCGATCTCGTCGTGCACGTCTTCCACGAGCAGGAGCGGGTGTTCTACGGTCTGGAACGGCTGTGGAAGGACTGCCCGATCGTTCCCATCGAGGTCGCCGCGCCGGCCGCCGCGGAGTGACACGTGTTCGTTGCACCCCGCGAGATGTAGTAAGGTAGAGGGGTTGCCGCGAGCGGCAGACAACTGAAAATGGGCCTGTGGCGCAGCTGGTAGCGCACCTGCATGGCATGCAGGGGGTCAGGGGTTCGAGTCCCCTCAGGTCCACCAATATTGCTGATCAAAGGCTGTTCTCGGCATCCCTCGAAGGTCCCCGAGAGCTTCTGTTGTAGCTGATTCGTCGTCGTGTTTCGAGTATTACGGCTCCGTCGAGCCAGCATCACAGATGGAGCCGACCCCGGAGTGCGTGGAGCACTTCTCGCACGCACACCAGAAGGCGGCATGAAAGAGGCGGCACTGCGTTTCGTCGTGCCGCCTCTTCGTCGAGATTCAGTGGCCCTCGACCGTGCGCAATCTGCCGTTGTGGAAGGCGATGAGCTTCACTCGCCGCCAGTACGGCTCGCCGATGAGTCCGGGCACTGCAGAACGCGCGACTGCAGCAACGAGCAGCGCAGACAGTCCTGCCGTAACTGCGAAAAGCGGCCCCATCCACGGAGCTTCGGGACCGATGACGACGGCGCCAATGACAATGGCGACGGTAGACATTACTCCGGCCGTCGTGGTGATCACGCGCAGCGGGCTAGCGGGAACTGCGCCAAAGGTCACACCCGTGCTCACGGCGATAAGGGCCGTGATCGTGTAGACGAGCATCTCGTTCATCTTGTCTCCTCGTTCGTCAGCAACCCACGCGCCAGATGCTACCCGGTGCGGGGACGACGTTGAAGAAGAGACACGACTTGGGCTTGTCACTCTGGGCGAGATTCGCCTGTAGCTGGATGTATGAACACGCTGCACATGCCGACCGCCGCCTTGGGGAACACGTATGCGACTTTCGCCTACTGCTGGTGCATTAATCGTGGGCGCATTGGGTTGCCCTCCGATTGTGCACATGTTGCGCGCCCGCGCTGTCGGATTCGGCGGCCTCAACATCGAGATACGACGCGCAATTGCTCTTCGCCTGAAAAGCCACGCGCGCATGACAATCCAGACTATTTCGGGCTGTCTGGGGCCGTCGGAATAGGACGCGCGGCGAACGAGCTGGGTGTTTCGACGAGCTAGGACGAGGAGGAGAGCTGCGGCGCAGGCGAGTGCGAATGCGCGTCCGCGGCGAACTGAGGTCCGCGAACGAGTCACATATGCTCTGACACGAAGGGGCTGATGCCATGACGCGAGTGCCTCAAAGTGGGTGCTTTCGTCTACATCGGCCGCCGACAAGGCACACTCGCTCTCGTCGGCGGTCCCGCATGGTCAGCCGTTCGGATGACGGAGAGGAACGGCATGGTTGCGGCGGTCGACCTGGCATATCCGTTCGCGGGTCGCTGGCTCGTTGGCAACAGCCCGGCAGATCGGGTGCCGAGTCACGGCACGACTCTCTTCGCCACGTCCTACGCCATCGATTTCGTTCCCGTCGACGACGCGGGGCGCACGGCGCCGATCACGGCCCGTTCGCTCGTGCGCGCGGAGCCGCCGTCGCTGTTTCCCGGGTTCGGACGCCCTCTGCTGGCGCCCGTCGACGGCGTGGTCGTCGCCGCCCATGACACCGAGCCCGATCACCTCGCCCATCGCGGTCTGCCCTCGATCGCCTACGCGCTCACTCAGCGACGACGCGTCCGCGGCGGATGGGTGGCACTGGCCGGCAACCACGTCCTCATCGACCGGGACGGCGTCATCGTGGCGCTGTGCCACCTTCAGCGGGGGAGCCTCGTCGTGCGCCCAGGTCAGCGCGTGCGGACCGGCGACGTCGTCGGCCGCTGCGGCAACTCCGGCAACAGCACCGAGCCGCACCTTCACCTGCAGGCCATGGATTCTCCCGACGCCGATCGCGCTCGCGCCGTGCGCCTCCGCGTCAACAGTGCGCTTCCGCATCGCGGGGAGGTCATCGACGCGATCGCAGGAGGGCGTCCCGAGGGGTCAGGTCTCAGCGGAATTGGCTGAATGAATGCTGTGCGCGACCATTGATCGGCGGTAGCGTCCCCTCAGTGGTCCGCAGCGACGCGCGACCCGATTCCCTCAGGGACGGAGTTCACCGATGAAGTTCTTCCAAAGACTCGGCCGATCGATCATGCTCCCGGTCGCGGTGCTGCCGGTCGCCGCGATCCTCTCCGGTATCTCCTACTGGATCAGTTCTGCCGCCGGCGGCTCGAACATCGTGTCCGCCTTCCTCGGCGCCGCCGGCGGCGCCCTGCTCGACAACATGCCGCTCCTGTTCGCCGTCGGCGTCTCGATCGGCATGGCGAACAAGACCGACGGCACCTCGGCTCTCGCCGGCCTGGTCTCCTGGTTGACGATCACCACCCTCCTGGCCCCTGCCACGATGCAGAAGCTGCTCGGCATCGAAGACCTCGCGAACGTCAATCCGGCGTTCGGCAAGGTGCAGAACGTGTTCGTGGGCATCGTCGCCGGTCTGATCGGCGCCTGGTGCTACAACAGGTTCAAAGACACGAAGCTGCCCGATGCGCTCTCGTTCTTCTCGGGGAAGCGCTCGGTCGCGATCGTCACGGCCGGGCTCTCCCTGGTGGTGGCCGTGGTTCTGATGTTCGTCTGGCCCGTTGTCTACGGCGCCCTCGTCACCTTCGGCGAGTGGATCTCGACGCTCGGCCCGTTCGGCGCCGGCCTCTACGGCTTCATGAACCGGCTGCTGATTCCCACCGGCCTGCACCACGCGCTCAACTCGGTGTTCTGGTTCGACGTCGCCGGCATCAACGACCTCGTCAACTTCCTCAACGGCACCGGTACCTACGGCGTCACCGGGCAGTACATGGCGGGGTTCTTCCCGATCATGATGTTCGGTCTTCCGGGCGCCGCCCTGGCGATGTATATGACCGCCGACTCACGACGCAAGAAGGTCACCTACGGCATCATGCTCTCGGGCGCGATCGCCTCCTTCTTCGTCGGCGTCACGGAGCCGCTCGAGTTCGCCTTCATGTTCGTCGCTCCCTGGCTCTACCTCATCCATGCCGTCTTCACCGGCATCTCCGTCATGATCGCGGCGATGCTCCCGACGCGACTGGGCTTCGGCTTCTCCGCCGGATTCATCGACATGTTCCTGCAGTGGACGAATCCGATGGCAGAGAACCCGTGGATCCTCCTGCTGCTGGGCGTCGCCTGGTTCTTCATCTACTTCTTCACGTTCTACTTCCTGATCAAGCGGTTCAAGCTGAAGACTCCGGGCCGCGGCGACGAGCTCGACGAACAGGATGCCGACAACGTCGGCACGAGCCTCACGGGCTATCACGGCACGGCGGAGAAGTTCATCGCGGCGCTGGGCGGGAAGCAGAACATCATCGACGTCGACAACTGCGCGACGCGGCTGCGCATGGAGATCGCCGACACCTCTCAGGTCGACGAGCACGCGCTGAAGCGTGCCGGCGCTGCGGGCACCATCAAGCCGGGCGGGCATTCCGTGCAGGTCGTGTACGGCCTCAACGTGCAGTTCGTCAAAGACGCGATGGAGGACATCCTCAACGACCGCAACATCGAGGCCTTCCGCGGTGCGGATGCGGGCCAGACCGGCGCGGCGGCGGGCTTCGTGGGCGGCGTCGGGGGCGCGGCGGTGGCGGCGGGCGCCGCCGCCGAACAGCGACTGCGGGCGCGGACCGTGCCCGCGGCGACGCTGCAGCTGCGTCAGCCCGTCGCCGGCACGGTGCTCCCGCTGTCCGAGGTGCCCGACGCCATGTTCGCCGAGGGCACGATGGGTCCCGGACTCGCGATCGACCCCGCGGGCGACACGATCGTGGCGCCCGCGGCAGGAACCGTCGCCTCGGTGTTCCCGACCGGCCACGCGATCGGACTGGCTCTGGCCGACGGCACCGAACTGCTGATCCACATCGGCATCGACACCGTGGACATGAAGGGCGACGGATTCGAGACCCTCGTGAAGACCGGAGACGCCGTGAGCGCCGGCACGCCGCTCCTCCGCTTCGACGCCGACAAGATCCGCGCCGCGGGACATTCCGCGATCACACCGGTCATCGTGCTGAACAACGAGAACGCCACCGTCGAGTTCGTCTGACCGACGGCGATCCGCGCGAGGAGCGGGCGGAAAAGCCCGCTCCTCGTCGTGTCAGGAGACGGGTTCGATCAGTTCCGGACCGTTGTTGCGCACGTTGCCGACCTCGCGACCCACCTGACGCATCATCAGCCCGTCGACGAGCACCGGAGAGGCGTCGATCGTCGCGTCGAGCAGGTCGCCGACGTTCTCGGTCGTCGGGTCGAGCCACACATCCGCGTAGTCGGCGTCGATGAACAGCGGCATCCGATCATGGATCGACCCCAGCTGACCGACCGCGCCACGCGTCATCACCGTGAAGCTCAGCATCCACCGCGTGGGATCGTCCGGAGCCTTCGCCGGATCCTTCCACCACTCGTAGAGCCCCGCGAAGAACAGCGGCTCATCACCGGCCGGGTGGATGTAGTACGGCGTCTTGACGCCGTCCTCGGTCTTCCATTCGTAGTACCCGGATGCCGGGACGATCGCGCGCCGCGCGATCAGCGCCTGACGGAACATCGGTTTGTCCTCGACCTCCTCGGCGCGCGCGTTGATCGCCTTCGCACCGATGCCGGGATCCTTCGACCAGGAGGGCACGAGCCCCCACCGGGCGGCCTCGAGCCGTCGCGTGGGCGGCTCGGTCTTCGCCGAGTCGAGGACGATCGCGACACGATCGGTAGGTGCGACGTTGTACGAGGGCGCCGGCAGATCGTCACCGATCACGTCCACCCGGAGGACGCCGACCAGCTCGGACCCGGAACTGCCCACGACGAAACGACCGCACATGCGGCCAGCCTACGCGGGGCCTCCGACGCCGTCGGCGTCGAGCACGCCGATCTCCGCGAGACGATCCAGAAGCGCGGCGCCGTCGTCACCCGTCACCCACGGCACCGCCGCGGCCGAGTGATCGTCGACGGCGGTCCGGCCCCCGGCGAGGACCGCCTCGGCGGAGGACAGCCGGCGGATCGCCACCGCCCGCACACGCTCGGGGTTCTCGCTCGTGAAAGCCGTGTACAGCGCGTCGTCGTGCTGGCCGTCGTCACCGATGAGCACCCAGGACACCTGCGGGAATTCTCGGGCGAGGCGCCGCAGGTTCTCCTCTTTGTGGGCGCGACCGCTGCGGAACCACCGGTCGTGCGTGGGCCCCCAGTCCGTCAGCAGCAGCGCACCCGGCGGGAAGAGGTGTCGTCGCAGGAAGCGCTGCAGGGTGGGCGCGACGTTCCATGCGCCGGTGGACAGGTAGACGACCGGAGCCCCGGGGCTCTCGCGCACCAGGCGTTCGAGGAGCACCGCCATGCCGGGCACCGGCTGACGGGCGTGCTCGTCCAGGACGAAGGAGTTCCACGCCGCGACGAGAGGACGGGGCAGGGCGGTGACCATCACGGTGTCGTCGACGTCGGAGATGACGCCGAAGCGCACGTCGGCGCCGACGACGAACACGCGCGTCTCGAAGGGCTCGGAGCCTTCGACGGTCATCGTCAGGGGTTGCCATCCCGGTTGGAGGCGCGCGGGCAGCACGGTGTCGACCACGCCGCCGCGGTCGGCCACGACGTCATGGCTCACACCGTCGATCGTGACCGTCACGTGGGCGTACCCGACGGGCACTGCCGCGAAGCTCCGCCAGCCGCGCACGCCGATGTCTTCGCCGCGATGACGCGTGCGGCGGCGTGTGCGCACGGGCGGCACGATGAGCACCCGGCCCAGCACCCGCACCCAGTCCTCGCCGCCGTAACCCGGATAGGCGGACACGCTCGGCCGCAGCCCGCGGGCGCGGGAGCGACGCTCGCGCCAGGCGTGGAATCTGTACTCCAGACGAGCGATCCAGAGCACCTTGACACGCGGTGCGGGTTCGGCGTGCATCGCTTCAGTCTTTCATGTCCTCGGTCGGACGGGTGTCCGCGTCGTCGAGGCGCATGTGCCGCGCCTCCCGCGCGACGATCACGCGCTTGGCGATGTACGCGAGCACGAGGAAGACGGCGATGACGGCCACGAAGAGGTATCCGGCGACGTGCAGCCGGTCGGCGAGTTCGCGGTAGGTGCCCGCCGCCGCCGCCGCGACGCTGACGTACGCGACCGCCCAGACGGTACAGGCCGGCGCGGTCCACGCCAGGAAGCGGCGGTAGGAGAAGCCGCTCATCCCGACTGTGAGCGGCACGAGCGAGTGCAGCACCGGCAGGAAGCGGGACAGGAAGATGGCGGGGCCGCCGCGGCGACGCAGGTAGAGCTCCGCGCGGGTCCAGTTGTCCTCGCCGATGCGACGCCCCAGCCGCGAGAAGCGGATGCGCGGGCCGAGCCACCGACCCAGCCAGAAGCCGATGCTCTCGCCCACCAGCGCCCCGACGACCACGACGACCATCAGCACCGCGGCCTCCGCGACCGACCCGACCGCCGTCGCGGCGACGATGACGACGGTGTCGCCGGGGACGATCAGTCCGACGAGGACGCTCGTCTCCAGCAGGATGGCGATCCCGGCGAGAACCGTGCGCAGCACGGGGTCGACAGTCTGCACGGCATCGAGCAGCCACGAGAGGAACTCGTTCACGCGACCAGCCTATGCGGCACCTGGGTGTGCGTATGCCGCGCGGCGGGTCCCGGTCGGCGCGGCGCCGCCGTCTAGCCTGGGAGGATGCCCGCGCGCCTCGTCGCACATCCGCTCGCCTGGACCGATCCCGCGGCACTGTTCCGCGGCGGTCTCGGCGACCACGAGCACGCGTTTTGGCTGGATGCCGGGCCGCACGCGACGACCGGGTACAGCTGGATGGGCGTCGGCGTCCCCGACGAGATCGGTCCTTCCGACGTCGTGCTGGCAGCGGACGGCGGCGCAGGCGATCCCGTCCCGCCGGGACCGTTCCGCGGCGGGTGGGTCGGATGGTCGGGCTTCGATGCCGCCGCACGGGCGGCGGGGGCACCGGCCACCGTCGACGACCGGGACGGACCGCAGGAGGCGTGGCTGCGCGTGCCCTGGTTCGTCACCGTCGACCACGCCGCGCGCGCGATGTGGCTGGTCGCCGAGCCGGCGGAGCTGGCCGCGGCGCTCGCGCTCCTCGACGCGCGCCGGGATGCGCCGCCGCGGACGGATGCCGGGGGCGTCGTCGCCACGGCATCCGCTCGCCAGCGACCCTCGGAGTACCGCGCGCTGATCGAACGCTGCCGGGCGGCGATCCGCGCGGGGGAGGCCTACCAGCTGTGCCTGACGACGCGCTTCGACGTCGCCGCATCCGACCCGATCGACCCCGTCGACACCTATCTGCGCCTGCGCGCGGCCCTGCCCGCGCACCACGGCGGCATCATCCGCAGCGGCGCGTTCGCCCTGCTCAGCGCGAGTCCCGAACGGTTCCTCGAGGTGGCCGACGGTATGGTCCGTACCCGCCCGATCAAGGGGACGCGTCCGCGCGGCGGCGACAGCGCCGAGGACGCGGCCCTTGCCCGCGAGCTGGCGGAGAGCGTCAAGGAGCGCGCGGAGAACGTGATGATCGTCGACCTCATGCGCAACGACCTCCAGCGCGTGTGCGCACCCGGCACCGTGAGCGCGGAACGCCTGCTCGAGGTGGAGTCGTACTCGGCGGTGCACCAGTTGGTCAGCACCGTCGCGGGACGGCTCAGGCCGGGGACGACGTGGGCGCGGCTGCTCGCGGCGACCTTTCCCGCCGGCAGCATGACCGGGGCGCCGAAGCTGTCGGCGATGCGGATCCTGCACGGGCTCGAGGCCGGACCGCGCGGACTCTACTCCGGCTGCTTCGGCTGGGTCGGCGACGACGGACGCGCCGATCTCGCGATGACCATCCGCTCGATCGTGCTGCATCCGGGAGGCGCCTACGTGGGGGCCGGGGGCGGCATCACCTGGCTCTCCGACCCCGATGCCGAGGTGGCCGAGGTGGGCGTCAAGGCCCGGGGTCCGCTCGGTGCGCTCGGCGCCGCCCTCCCGCCGGGATGGTAGGGCGGGTCCGCTAACCTGGAAGCACGCCTCTCGCGCGTTCCCCAGCTTTCAGATTGGTCTTCCCCTTCCCATGAGCAGCCCCACAGACATCGCCACCGCCGCCGAGAACGGACCGTACGACGTGCACGCCGTGCAGGAGAAGTGGCAGCGCATCTGGGCCGAGAAGGACCCGTTCCGCGCCGGCGGCGACGACGACACGCGCCCCCGCAAGTACGTGCTCGCGATGTTCCCCTACCCCTCGGGTGATCTGCACATGGGTCACGCGGAGAACTACCTGTACTCCGACATCGTCGCGCGCTTCTGGCGGCACCGCGGCTACAACGTGCTCAACCCCATCGGCTGGGACAGCTTCGGCCTGCCCGCCGAGAACGCCGCCATCAAGCGCGGTGTCGAGCCGCGCGGCTGGACCTACGGCAACATCGCGCAGCAGCGATCGAGCATGCAGCAGTACGGCGTCTCGTTCGACTGGTCACGCGTGCTGCACACCTCCGACCCCGAGTACTACCGCTGGAACCAGTGGCTGTTCCAGCGCCTGTACGAGAAGGGGCTCGCGTACCGCAAGGACGCGCTGGTCAACTGGGACCCGGTGGACCAGACGGTGCTGGCGAACGAGCAGGTGCTGCCCGACGGCACGTCCGAGCGCAGCGGCGCCGTCGTGGTGAAGAAGAAGCTCACGCAGTGGTTCTTCCGCATCACCGAATACGCCGACCGTCTGCTCGACGACCTCAACCAGCTCGAGGGCTTCTGGCCGCACAAGGTGCTGCAGATGCAGCGCAACTGGATCGGCCGCTCCGTCGGCGCCGACATCGACTTCGAGATCGAGGGTCGCACCGAGAAGATCACGGTGTTCTCGACGCGACCCGACACCCTCTACGGCGCCACGTTCATGGTCGTCGCCCCCGACTCCGACCTGGCCGCGGAGCTGGTGGCCTCGGCATCCCCGGAGGCGCGCATGCGCTTCCAGGACTACCTCGACACCGTGCAGAAGACGAGCGAGATCGACCGGCAGACGGCCGACCGCCCGAAGACCGGCGTCTTCCTGGAGCGGTATGCGATCAACCCGGTCACGGGGGAGCGGCTGCCCATCTGGGCCGCCGACTACGTGCTCGCCGGCTACGGCCACGGCGCCGTCATGGCGGTGCCCGCCCACGACCAGCGCGACCTCGACTTCGCGCGCGCGTTCGACCTGCCCGTGAAGGTGGTCGTCGACACGACGGCGCCGGTCACCGGCGCGATCCCCGTCATCGAGCTGGATGCCGAGGGCGTGCCGATCGATCCGGGTGCCCCGGGCCTGGACGAGATCGATCCCGCCGTGACGGGGGTGGCGCTCACGGGCGACGGCCGGATGATGAACTCCGGCCCGCTCGACGGACTGAGCAAGCGCAACGCCATCGCCCGGGCCATCGAGCAGCTCGAGGCCGCCGGCACCGGTCGCGCCGCGAAGACCTATCGCCTCCGCGACTGGCTCATCTCGCGTCAGCGCTACTGGGGCACGCCGATCCCGATGGTGCACACCGCCGACGGTCGCATCGTCCCGGTGCCGGACGATCAGCTCCCCGTCGAGCTCCCGGCGATGGAGGGCCTGGATCTCACGCCCAAGGGCTCCTCGCCCCTCGGCGCGGCGACGGGCTGGGTCGAGACCGTCGACCCCGAGACGGGCGAGCCGGCCCTCCGCGACCCCGACACGATGGACACGTTCGTCGACAGCTCGTGGTACTTCCTGCGCTTCCTGTCGCCGGGGGACGCCGCACGGGCGTTCTCGTCGAAGGAAGCCGACCGCTGGGGTCCGGTGGACTTCTACATCGGCGGCGTGGAGCACGCGATCCTCCACCTCCTGTATGCCCGCTTCATCACGAAGGCGCTGTTCGACATGGGCTTGGTGGAGTTCACCGAGCCCTTCTCGAACCTCATCAACCAGGGCATGGTCATCCTCGACGGCGCCAAGATGAGCAAGAGCAAGGGCAACCTCGTGCTCTTCCAGGACGAGCTCAACGCCCACGGCGCCGACGCACTGCGCGTCGCGCTCGCCTTCGCGGGCCCCGTAGAGGACGACAAGGACTGGAGCGACGTCTCGACCACCGGCGCCGCCAAGTTCCTCGCCCGCGCCTGGCGCATCGCGCACGACGTGTCGAGCGCCCCGGACGTCGTGTGGGCCGAGGGCGACACGGCCCTGCGCCGCGTGACCCACCGCCTGTGGGCGGATGCCCCGGCGCTGATCGAGCAGACCAAGTTCAACGTCGTCGTCGCCCGCCTCATGGAGCTCGTCAACGCGACGCGCAAGACGATCGACGGCCCCGCGGGCCCCTCCGATCCGGCCGTTCGCGAAGCCGCCGAGGCCGTGGCGATGATCCTCGACCTGTTCGCCCCGCACACGGCGGAGGAGATGTGGGAGCAGCTCGGGTACGAGCCGTTCGTGGGTCTCGCGACGTGGCGCCAGGCCGACCCCACCCTCCTGGTCGAGGAGTCGGTGACCGCGGTCGTCCAGATCGACGGCAAGGTGCGCGGCACCCTGACGGTGCCCGCTCGCATCTCGTCCGACGAGCTCGAGGCGCTCGCGCGCGCGGACGAGAAGGTCGTGCGCTCCCTCGCCGGCCGCGAGATCGCCCGGGTCGTCGTGCGCGCGCCGAAGGTCGTCAGCTTCACGACGGCCTGACCCCGCGAGGGGAGGAGCCCCTCCTCCCCAGGACGCTCGCCCCGCCGGCTCTCCACGAACAGCCGCCGGAAGGGATCGTCAGCCGCGCTGAGGGTGTGAGCGTGGGCGGGTGAGTTCTCCCGAGGAGATGGCCGCGGCATCCGCCGACGCCGCCCTGGCCCGTGTGCGGCGACGCCGCCTCGGCACCGGCGCGGCGATCGTGCTGGTGCTCGCGGTCGCGGCGATCGCGGTCGTCATCGGGTTGGTGCGCTCGGCCGCGGCGCCCGCCGCCTCGGTTCCCGTGGCGGTTGCGGACCCGACGCCGCCGCCCGTGTACGTGCACGTGTCCGGCGCGGTGACTCACCCCGGGCTGTACCGGCTCGACGACGGCGCGCGCGTGGTCGACGTCGTGGCCGCCGCCGGCGGATTGGCCGACGACGCGGATGCCGCGGCCATCAACCTCGCGCGCCCGCTGAGCGACGGCGAGCAGCTGCACGTCCCGCGCGTGGGGGAGAGCGCGCCACCGGCCGCCGCCGCGACCGGGGAGGGACGGGTGAACCTGAACACCGCCGATGCCACCGCTCTCGACGCGCTGCCCCGCGTCGGCCCGGCGATCGCGGAGCGCATCATCGCGTGGCGCACCGAGAACGGACGGTTCACGAGCGTCGACGACCTGCTCTCGGTGCCCGGGATCGGCGAGAAGATGCTGGCGGGGTTGCGCGATCGGGTGACGGTGTGAGGGTCGGCGCGCGGACGGAGCGGGCGATCGGCGGACGCCGCCTCCGGCGACGCGACGCCCGGCTGGTGCCGGTCGCGGCCGCCGCGTGGCTCGTCGCGGGCCTGCTGACCGCCCAGGCCGAGGTCTCCGGCGTCGTCGCGACGGCGCTGTGGGCGGCATCCGCGGCCGTGCTGCTCTTCGCGGTGCGCCGCGGCCGTGCGGCGCCCGCGTGCGCACTGATCGCGGTCGCCCTCGCCGCGAGCGGCGCGGTGGCGATGCAGGTCGCCGCAGCCCAGCCGACGCGCGCGGTCGTCGCCGCCGCCGACACGACCGGCGGCCGCGCCCTGTCGGTGATGGCGACCGCGGTCGGCAAGATCGAGCGCAGCGCGACCGGGTGGCGCTTCGACGCGATCCTGGAGCGGCTCGAGTACGGCGACACCGTGATCTCCGCGGCGGCCCCCGTCCTCGTGCGGACGGCCGAGGTGCCCACCGGCCTCGACCTCGGCGCGCGGGTGCGACTGCGGGGCACGGGCTGGCGACCGGAGGCGGGCGACCGGGCGGTGCTGGTCATCGACGCCGCGTCCGTGCCCACGCTGCTGTCGGGGCCGACAGGAGCGCTGTCCGTCGCGTCGGAGCTCCGCCGCGGCCTCGTCGAGGTCACGGCCGGACTGCCCGATCCCGGGCGCGGACTCATCGCGGGACTCGCCGTCGGTGACACCTCCACCGTCGACCCGGGGCTGGACACCGCGATGAAGGCGTCGTCGCTCTCGCACCTGACCGCCGTCAGCGGGGCGAACTGCGCGCTGGTCGTGGGGATGGCGTTCGGGGGCGCCGCCGTCTGCGGCGCGCGTCGCGGCATCCGGGTCGGGGCGGGCCTCGCCGCCCTGGTGGCGTTCGTCGTGCTCGTCTCGCCCGAGCCGAGCGTCGTCCGCGCCGCGACCATGGCTGCGGTGGCGATGCTCGGCGTACTCCTCGGACGCACCGGCGCGGGACTGTCTCTGCTCGCCGTCTCGGTCGCGGTGCTCGTCATCATGGATCCGTGGCTGGCGCGCTCGCTCGGCTTCGCCCTGTCCGTCACGGCGACGGCCGCTCTGCTCGTCGTGGCCGGCCCGCTGGCAGACGGGTTGGCGCGGTGGATGCCGCATCCCCTCGCCCTGGCCCTGTCGGTGCCGCTGGCCGCCCAGCTCGCCTGCGCCCCGCTCATCGTGCTCATCTCGCCGCAGGTCTCGCTCTACGGGGTGCTCGCGAACGTCCTCGCCGCACCGGCCGCTCCGCTCGGCACGGTCCTCGGGCTCGCCGCGTGCGTATGCGCCGGCATCCCCGTCCTCGGAGCGGGGATGGCCGTGCTCGCCTGGCTTCCCGCGGCCTGGATCACCGCGACGGCCACCGTCGTCGCGCAGCTTCCGGGCAGCGTCGTGTGGTGGCCGCAGGGTCCGGTCGGGCTCCTCGCCCTCGCCGTGGTGGTCCTCGCGGTCGGGCTCCTTCTCGTGCGGACGCGCCGGGTCTGGCGCATCTCCTCGCTGCTCGTGCTGGCGGTCACCGCCGCGGTGGCGCTGGGCGTGGGACCGGTCGCGGAGATCGGGGAGCGCGCCCGGATCCCGTCGGACTGGACGATCGCGGCGTGCGATGTCGGCCAGGGCGACGCGCTCGTCGTGCGGTCGACGGCGCACGTGGCGCTGGTCGACACCGGTCCCGACCCGGCAGCGCTGGAGCGCTGTCTGCGCACGCTCGGCGTCGACCGCATCGAGCTGCTCGTGCTGACCCATTTCGACCACGACCACGACGGCGGCGTCGCGGCCGTCGTGGGCCGCGTCGACGTCGTCGTCCACGGACCGGCCGGAACCCCCGACGATGAGCGCACGCTCCGACGTCTCGCCGAGGGCGGAGCCCGACCGGTCCGTGCCACCGCGGGGATGACCGGCCTGCTGGGAGACGCGCGGTGGCGCGTGCGGGGGCCGGAGAGCAAAGCGGCAGCGGGCAACGACGCCAGCGTGGTCATCGAGGTCACCGGTCCCGCGGTCCCCACGACGCTGATGCTCGGCGACCTCTCGGCGGACGGGCAGCGTCGCCTGGCCGCGAGCGCACCGCTGCTGACGTCCTACGCCGTGGTCAAGGTCTCCCACCACGGCAGCGCGGATCAGGATGCCCGGTTCTACGCCCGCCTGCGCCCGGCTCTCGCGATTGTCTCGGTAGGCGCGAACACGTACGGGCATCCGCGCGCGGAGACCCTCACGATGCTCTCGGGGCTGGGCGCACGCATCGACCGCACCGACGCCGAGGGCCTCATCGTCCTGTGGAGCGAGGAGTCGGCCCTCCGCGTCTGGCGCGAGAGGTCTCCGCCGTGACGGCGGCGGCCCGCGACCACGTGGCGGGGCGACGCGACGTCGGACGGCGTCGATAGGCTGGAGGCATGCCACCCGCCGCCCGTCGTCCCACCGCGCGCGGGGGTTCCCGCACCGCGTCGGCGATCCCGCAGATCTCCTGGCGCAGCCCCCAGCCGGCGCCGATCGTGCTCGTCTCGGGGCCGGAGGACGTCTGCGCGGAGCGGGCGACCGCCGGCATCCGCGAGTTCCTGCGCGCCGAGGACGCGAGCCTCGAGGTCTCCGACCTCCGCGCCGACGACTACACCTCCGGCAGCCTGCTGACACTGACCTCGCCGTCGCTGTTCGGCGAGCCGCGCCTCGTGCGGGTCGGTGGCGTGGAGAAGTGCTCCGACGCCTTCCTCACGGAGGCACTCGCCTACATCGAGGCCCCGCAAGAAGGCGCCACCGTCGTCCTGCGCCATACGGGATCGAGCGTCCGCGGCAAGAAGCTGCTCGATGCGATCCGCTCCGGCACGGGCGGGGGAGTGGAGATCGCCTGCCCCGCGGTCAAGCGCGATTCCGACCGGTTCGACTTCGCCGCCGGTGAGTTCCAGACCGCGCGCAAGAAGATCGCGCCGATCGCCCTGCGCGCCCTCGTCGGCGCCTTCTCCGACGATCTCACCGAACTGGCCGCCGCCTGCCAGCAGCTCATCTCCGACGTGCCCGGTGACATCACCGAACAGGTCGTCGAGCGCTACTACGGCGGCCGCGTCGAGACGTCGGCGTTCACCGTCGCCGACACCGCGATCGCCGGCCGCTACGGCGAGGCGCTCGTGGCCCTGCGCCACGCGCTCGCGAGCGGAGCCGACCCGGTGCCGCTGGTAGCCGCGATCGCCTCGAAGCTGCGGACGATGGCGCGGGTCGCCGGCCTGCGCGAGTCGTCGGCATCCATCGCCGCACGCCTCGGGATGAAGGACTGGCAGGTCGACCGCGCCCGGCGCGACCTGACCGGCTGGAACGAGACCAGCCTGGGGCGCGCCATCCAGGCGGCGGCGCGCGCGGATGCCGAGGTCAAGGGCGCCTCGCGCGACCCCGTGTTCGCGGTCGAGCGCCTGATCACGATCATCGCGACGCGCGCCCCCTACGGCGCCTGACCCGGACACGACGAAGGCCCGCCCCGGATGCGGGACGGGCCTTCGTGCGACGGGATGCGGCTCAGAGAGCGGCGACCTGCTTCGCGATCGACGACTTGCGGTTCGCGGCCTGGTTCTCGTGGATGACGCCCTTGCTCACGGCCTTGTCGAGCTTCTTCGAGGCCTTGGCGAGAGCCTTCTCGGCGGCGGCCTTGTCGCCGGCGGCGATGGCCTCGCGGGTGCGACGCACCTCGGTCTTCAGCTCGCTCTTGACGGCCTTGTTGCGCTCGCGCGCCTTCTCGTTGGTCTTGTTGCGCTTGATCTGCGACTTGATGTTCGCCACGTTCGACGGCTCTTTCGTTCGGTTTTCGATGGATGTGCCGGGGTAGCGGTAGAGGGACGCCTCCGGCGGCGTGCGGGGTGGGACCCACACGCAAGCCAATCACCGAGTCTATCAGGTTGCCGCGCGGCGACCCCGCAATGCGCCGCGCACCCGCGCGCGTGGGGCATGATCGGATCGACCGGGCCCGATCCGGCCGATCCGACGGAGCACCGACGAAGGAGCCTCCCGTGAGCGCAGGGTCCCCCCAGAACGCCCCGACCGCCCCGACCTCCGGCCGCCGCGCGGGCGCGGGCTGGTTCGCACTGTTCACCCTCGCGTGGCTCGCGATCTGGACCGCGCAGCTCACCCCGCTCCAACTCCTCATCCCGCTGCAGCTGGACACCCCGGGTGATGCCGACCGTTGGATCTCCGGGGTCGTCTCCTCGGGCCTGGTGCTCGCGGCGGGAGGCCTCGCCGGGGTCATCGCCGGACCGCTGGCCGGGGGCATGAGCGATCGGACGCGCGGCAGGTTCGGGCGCCGGCGCCCGTGGGCACTGGGCGGTGTGCTCCTCGGGGCGGGGTCGCTGGTCGCGATCGCCTTCGCGACCGGGCCCCTCGGCGTCGGGGTCGCATGGGTGGGCGTGTCGGTCGGCGTCGCCGTCGCCTCCGCCGCCTTCACCGCCATGATCGCCGACCAGCTGTCGGCCCAGCGAGGCACGGCGTCGGCGGCGATCTCCTCTTCGCAGGCGCTCGGCATCGTGGTCGGCGTCGGCGTCGTCGTGCTGCTCGGACTCGGCGTGGTCGCGGGCTACCTCATGCTCGGCGCCATCCTGCTCGTCGCCGGAGGAGCGGGCGCGCTGCTGCTGCCCGACCCGCCCGCACCGGCGGCGTCGGCGACCGCGCGCACGCGCCGCGCGCTGTCGGCCCGGTTCGCCGCCTTCCGTGATCGAGACTTCGCGTGGATGCTGTGGGGCCGCCTCGTGGCCAACATCGGCAACGCACTCGGCACGGGGCTGCTGCTCTTCTTCCTGCTGTACGGCCTCCACCGCGACCCGGCCGCCGCTCAAGACGAGCTCCTGCTGCTGATCGTCGTGTACACGGTGTTCGTCGTGCTCGCCTCGGTGCTCGCCGGGGCGGTGTCGGATCGCACCGGCAACAGACGAGGGCTGACGGTCGGCGCCGCGCTCGTGCAGGGCGGCGCGGCACTCCTGCTCGCGGTGTTCCCGTCGTTCGAGATGTCGCTCGTGGCGGCCGGTCTGCTCGGCGTCGGCTACGGCGCGTACATGTCGGTGGGTCTCGCCCTCGGCACCGACCTGCTCCCGTTCGCGGAGGACAGTGCGCGCGACCTCGGCTTCGTCAACGTGGCCGCGAGCCTCGGTCAGCTCCTCGGGCCGCTCATCGGCGCGGGACTCGTCGCGGCGGTGGGCGGATTCTGGCTGCTGTTCCTGGGCTCCGCCGTGATGTCGGTGGTGGGCGGCCTCATGACCTTGATGGTGCGGGCTCCCCGGCGGCATCCATCGTCGCCAGCGCCAGATCGAGCACGGCGTTGAAGACCCGCGGGCGCATCGCGGTGACCAGGTGCGACGTGCGCGGCACGACGATCAGTTCCGCGCCGGGCACGAGAGAGGCGAAGAGCCGCTCGTTGACGCGCAGCTGATCGAACTGCCCGTTGACGAACCACGTGGGCACGTCGATCCGGCGCAGGGCGGCCAGCAGATCCAGCACCGACAGGCTCCGCAGCGCGATGTCCTGCGCGTCGTAGGCGTAGCCGCCGGCGCCGAAGTCGGCACGGGTCTCCGAGGGCAGTGTGCGATCGAGAACCCATTCGGCGATGGGAGCGCCCCGCCCCGGGAGACGGTCGAAGCCGCGCGCGAGCGTCCGGTAGGTCTGCAGCGCGAGTCCGCGCGGGATGGCCGTGCACGAGGCCGCCACGAAGGCGTCGAGCGGGGGGCGCGTCTCATCGCCGGCGTACGCGATCGAGAGCAGTCCGCCCATCGAATGCCCGACGAGCAGCACGCGGCCCTGCCCGGCCGCCGCGCGGACGGCGATGTCGATCGTCGCGAAGGCGCCGTCGAGGGTGAACTCCTCGGCCATTCGCGTGCCGTGACCGGGGAGATCGAGGGCGATCGCGGATACCCCGCGGTCCTCGAGATGCACCACCTGCGCGCGCCACATCGTGGCGGACGTGCGGATGCCGTGCACCATCACCACGGTCGTCCTCACCCGGCCAGCCTAAACGGTGGCCACGCACGCCGACGGCCCCGGACACCCGCCGAAGCGGGGCCGGGGCCGCCGGGACGCGCGGATCAGCCGACGACGCGGCGGCGGCGTGTCGTCATCGCGAGCATCATGCCCGCTGCGAGCAGGAACGCACCGCCGAGCGCGAGGCCCCAGGGGAGCTCGGCGCCCGTCGTGGCGAGCACGCCCTCACCCACCACCTCCAGCGGCAGGTTCAGCACGACGCGACCGTCGGCGCCCAGCACGATGAGGTGATGCGTGCCGGTCTCGAGCGTCCGCGGCACGGCCACCGTGAAGGTGACCCGTCCGCTCGCGTCCGCGGCGGGGATGCCGGTGATCACGATGGGCTGGCTGTTCAGCGTCGCCGCGACCTGCTCTCCGGCGCCGAGACCGGTGAGGGTGACGGTGAAGGACGAGCCGCGCTCGATGCGACCGCCGGCGGCGAGGCCGGTCGTCGACACGCCCACGCCCGATCCGCCCGTCGACGGCGCGGTCGTCGTCGGAGACGGCGACGGCGAGCCGGTCGGCGACGCGGTGGGGGAGCCGGTCGGAGTGCCCGTCGGCGACGGCTCCGGTGTCGGCGTGCCGGTCACGAGCTTCGCCCGGCCGAGCGCCGACGGGGCGATCGGGTCGACCGCCGCGGCGTACGCGAGCGTAGCCGCCAGGTCGACCTGGCCGGTGTCGGTGCGATCCGTCCCCTGCGCGAAGGGCGCGAAACCGTCACCGCCGTTGGCGAGGAACGAGTTCGTCACCACCGTGAAGGTGTCGGTGTCGGCGATCTTCGTGCCGTTCAGCGACATCGAGACGATGTGCCCCGACCGCGATGCGCTCTGACCGGCCGGCGGCGCGTCCTCCGTGTACTCGTAGGAGAAGCCCTGCGAGACGCCGAGGTGCAGCTTCGGGCGGTCACCCGTCGCCTGCCACTGCCTCGTGAGGATGTCCTTGAGCTGGGCACCCGTGAGCGTCACCGTCACGAGCGTGTTCGCGAAGGGCTGCACGTCGGCGAGCTGCTTGTAGGTCACCGTGCCGTCGCCGACGTAGGTGAGGTCCGCGCGCAGCCCGCCCGGGTTCATGAGCGCGATCTGCGCCTTCTTCCCCGCGTACGCCGGGTTCGTGCTGGTCGCCCACAGGTAGACGTCGGCGACGGTGTTGCCCATCGTCGACTCCACTCCACGGTCGGAGCCCTTCGTCCCGCCGCGCAGGATGTCGCCCGTGATCGTGCCCACGGGCTGCGCTCCGATGGTGTTGGCCTGGTCGCTGAATCCCTTGACGAGTGCCGCGACCTCGGCATCCGGGGTGAACGGCGTGCTGGCGAAGGTCGTGATCGTCGGGGAGATCGACACGAGCTCGTCGGCGCGCTTGTCGTACGTCACGGTCAGCTGTCCCAGCGCCTTGCCGTACTCCGAGGCCTGGATGACCGGACGCAGCCCGCCCGTCGACGCGACCTGCACCTCGCACGCGTACGTCTGGTGCGTGTGCGCCGAGACGATGGCGTCGATGTGGGCGGACGCGCCGCGGATCAGGGCGCCGAAGGCCGAGGGGTCGGTGGCGACCGCCTCGCACTGGTTCGACACCGACGATCCGGAGTGCGTCAGCAGCACCGTCACGTCGGCGAGGTCGCCGTCTGCGATCTCGTCCGCCACCCGGTTCGCGGCCTCCAGCTGGTCGCCGAAGTCGAGGTCCGCGATACCGGCGGGGTCGACCATCGTGGCGGTGTCGGTGGTGACGGTGCCGATGAAGGCGACACGCACGCCGTCGATCGTCTTGATCGCGTACTCGGCCAGCGCGGGCGTCTTCGTGCCCTTCAGGTAGACGTTCGCCCCGAGTGCGTAAGGCGCACCCGCCGCGATCTGCTCCGGCGTCGCGCCCGACGGATCGACGTTGCCGCCGAATCGCGGGATGACACGGTCCCTGAGGTCGGCGAAGCCACGGTCGAACTCGTGGTTGCCGACCGCCGAGACCTCGAGCCCGGAGGCCTTCAGCGCATCGATCGTCGGGGAGTCCTGCTGGATCAGCGAGGTGAACGTCGACGCGCCGATGTTGTCTCCCGCAGACACGAGAACCGTGTTCGGGTTCTGCGCCTTCTTCGTCGCGACCGCACCGGCGAGCACGGCCGCGCCGGCCTCGCCCTGGTTGCCGGCCTCGATGCGTCCGTGGAAGTCGTTGATCGTGAGGATGTCGATCGTCGTCGGCGCTCCGGCGCCCGCGGACAGCCCGACCTTCAACGGATCGTGGTCGCTCGAGCGATAGGGCCCCTCCTGCCAGAACAGCGTGCCGTGGTTGTTGTAGCGGCTGTACTCGAGCGCCACCGACTCACCGGAGTTGATGTTCCAGACGTCGCCGCCGGTCACGCGCTTCCACGCGGCCTCGTTGAGGAGCACGTGGTCGAGCGAACCGGAGAGACCGTCGAAGGAGTAGGTCGAGCGACCCAGCTCCAGCCCCGACTCGGCATCCGTGTACCCGGCGTCGTAGAGGACCTTCAGCGGGTCCTCCTGAGTGTAGGAGTTGAAGTCGCCGACGAGGACGGCGGCGTCTCCGGTGCTCGTGAGCGACGTCACCCAGTCGCGTAGCGCGGTCGCCTGCGCGACGCGCGCCGGGTTCCAGGCGCCCTGGCCGTCCTTCTGGTCGGCCTGCGCGCCCGACGCGCCGGACGAGCCCTTCGACTTGAAGTGGTTCACGACGAACAGGAACGGCTCGCCGCCCGCGACCGGTGCGAACTTCTGCGCGATCGGCTCACGGGCGTTGTCGAACGCCTGGCCGGAGCCCGACAGCGTTCCCAGCGCGAGCGCGTCGCCCACCCGCTCCACACGAGCGGGCTGGTAGATGATCGCGTTGCGGATGACGTCCTGCTCGGACGCGTCGGGCAGCTGCGCGGATGCCGGCACGTATGCCCACTTCGAGGAGCCCGCCGCGGTGTTGAGTGCGTCGACGAGCGTGGAGACCGCCGTGTCGGGCGTGCTCGGCGTGGTCTTCGCCGAGTTCTCGATCTCCATCAGACCCACGACCGACGCGTCCAGGGTGTTGATCGCCGAGACGATCTTGGACTGCTGGCGCGCGAGGTCGGCAGCACCCCAGGCGCCACGCAGGTCGCACCCGGTGCGGACGTTGGTGCCGACGCCGGCGCGATCGGTGTACGGCTGGCACGCCGCGTTCGACGAGCCCAGCGTGGTGAAGTAGTTGAGCACGTTGAACGAGCCGACGCTGAGGTCGCCGCCGACGGAGGCCGGTGCCGCCGTGCGCGGATTGCTGAACGTGGCCTGACCCTGCGTGACACCGTCGCCGGGCAGGAACGATGCCGGGTTCAGCTTCCACGCGTTGTTGCGGTAGTCGAGGACGAACGAGCCGGTGAGGGTGGCGGTGCCGCCCACGACGACCGGGTGGTCGACGGAGACGTAGGCCGGGGTCAGGTCGCCGTTGAGAAGCGCTCCGGTGCCGCTGTTCGCACGCGCGGCGTAGTCGAGCGATCCGCCGTCGTCGAGGACGACGCCGCGCGCGAGGTTGTCGGCCGCGACGGCCTCCGCCTCGGCGGAGCCGGGGCGCGCGACGTCGGTGGGCTGGCGCAGCACTCCCGTCCCGGCGGCGAGACCGACCTCGCCGTAGCGGTTCGTGTTGTTCGTGTTGGTGACCGTGAAGGTGCTCGAGACGGTGACGAGCATCGACTCGAGGCTCTCACGCTGCGCGATCGACGTCGGCCAGCTCGTGAGCGTGACCGGCGCCGGCTTCGCGGCATCGGCGATCTTCGTCGTCTTGCCGGCCTCGACGCTCAGCTGGGTGAGTCCATTGAACTCGCCCGCCGTCCCCGTCACCCGCACGGTGTCGCCGAGCGCGACCTCGTTCGCGACGGACGCGGTCCTGGTGTACACGAAGACGGCGTCGGATGCGGTGTGGCTGCCCAGATCGATCGCACCGCCGGTGCCGGGCGTCTGGATGACGTAGCCGTTGTAGCCGCCCACCGGGTAGTGCGCGGTGACGACGCCCTCCGTGGTGACGGTCTGGCCGTTGAGGGGCGTGGCGTCGCCCGTGCCCTGGATCGCCGCGATGGGAGTCACGGTGTCGGTGCCGGGAGCCGTGGACGTCGGGCTCGGGCTCGGCGATGCCGTCGGCGAGGCGGTCGGCGAGGGCGACGGGACGTTACCGGCCGCGTTCTGCGGCGTGGGATCGGCCGCCACGAAGTCGGCGCCGTTGACGGCGGTGTTCGTGTGGGCGGCGTCGCGCGTGATGCTCGTCGCGTTCGTCGTCGCGGGGGCGGGCGATCCGCCGGCGGCGGGCGCGGCGGCCGAGCCCCAGGCGACGTAGTCGACGACGTCGGCATCCGTCGGGCCCGTGATCGCCGCCGCGCTCGACACGAGTGCGACCTTGCCGGTGGTGCCGCTCATGGCCAGGTCGCCGATCGCGTCCGGCGTGGGCAGGGCGGTCGTGCCGCCGGCACCGATCTTCTCCTGCACGAGGAAGGTCGATCCCGCCGGGATCGATCCGGAGAGGGTGTTCTTGGTCCACGTGGTGCCGGTGGCCGAGGCGTACTGCAGCGACCACCCCTCCAGGCTCACCGCCGAGGAGGAGACGTTGACGAGCTCGACGAAGTCGTGCGTGTAGGTCGCGCCGTTGTTGCCACCCCCGCCGTAGACCTCGTTGATGAGCACAGCCGCGCCGGTGTCGACGGCGGCTCGCGCCGGAAGGGCGGCGAGCCCCAGACCGCTGAAGGCGAGGGCTCCGGCTGTGATGGCGGCGACGACCGAGCGTCGCTTCCGCCTGTCGGCGGTGGGACGCGGTGCGTCCGGTGTCTGATCTGACACGTGTTCTCCCTGGTTTCGCATGCAACAAGCGACGGCCGCCGAGCGGTCGTCCGTCAGTGTGGATTCGGACCCATGATGGGGATGCCGGGGGGCGGGGCGGTTGCGTGCAGGTGAACACGCGACGGCACCCCGTGTCATCGGGTCTGAGATCGAGCATCGGCGGCGCCGGGCCGCCCGGACAAGGGCGGGAAGCGTTAACTCTTTCTCATCGGCCGGTTCTCTGGCGCGCCGCCGTCGCCGTCGGATAGGGTGCCGCCGCCGCGGGCGGGCGCGACGCGGCGACGCCGGTAGACTGCTCGGGACATGTCACCGCGCGCCCTGAAGCCTCTCGAGCCGTCTGCGACCCCTCCAGAGCTGATCCGCAATTTCTGCATCATCGCCCACATCGACCACGGCAAGTCGACGCTGGCCGACCGCATGCTGCAGATCACGGGCGTCGTGTCCGACCGCGACATGCGCGCGCAGTACCTCGACCGCATGGACATCGAGCGCGAGCGCGGCATCACGATCAAGTCGCAGGCGGTGCGGATGCCGTGGGCGACCTCGGACGGCACCTTCGCCCTCAACATGATCGACACCCCGGGTCACGTCGACTTCACCTACGAGGTCTCCCGGTCGCTGGCGGCGTGCGAGGGCGCCATCCTCCTGGTGGACGCCGCTCAGGGCATCGAGGCGCAGACCCTCGCGAACCTCTATCTCGCGCTCGAGAACGATCTGCAGATCATCCCCGTGCTCAACAAGATCGACCTCCCCGCCGCCGACCCGGAGAAGTACGCCGCGGAGCTCGCCAACCTCATCGGCGGCTCACCCGACGACGTGCTGCGCGTCTCGGGCAAGACCGGCATGGGCGTCGAAGAGCTCCTCGACCGCATCGTCGAGCGCATCCCGGCGCCCGTCGGCGATGCGTCGGCCCCCGCACGGGCGATGATCTTCGACTCCGTGTACGACGCCTACCGCGGCGTCGTCACCTATGTGCGCATGGTCGACGGCAAGCTGGAGCCGCGAGAGCGCATCCAGATGATGTCGACGCGCGCGACGCACGACCTGCTGGAGATCGGTGTGTCCAGTCCCGAACCCGTCCCGACGCGCGGGCTCGGAGTCGGCGAGGTCGGCTATCTGATCACCGGCGTGAAGGACGTGCGCCAGTCGAAGGTCGGCGACACGATCACCAACCATCGCAAGCCGGCGACGACGGCCCTGGCCGGATACACCGACCCGAAGCCGATGGTGTTCAGCGGCGTCTACCCCATCGACGGCAGCGACTACGCGGATCTGCGCGAAGCACTCGACAAGCTGAAGCTGTCCGACGCCTCGCTGCAGTACGAGCCGGAGACCTCGGTGGCGCTGGGCTTCGGCTTCCGGTGCGGATTCCTCGGTCTGCTGCACCTCGAGATCATCACCGAGCGCCTCTCGCGCGAGTTCGACCTCGACCTCATCACCACCGCGCCGTCGGTGACGTATGAGGTCACGACCGACACCGGTGAGCACGTCGTGGTCACCAACCCCAGCGAGTACCCCGACGGCCGCGTGGCCTCGGTGTCCGAGCCCGTCGTGAAGGTCGGCATCCTGCTGCCCAAGGATTACGTCGGCACGGTGATGGAGCTGTGTCAGCAGCGCCGCGGAACGCTGCTGGGCATGGACTACCTCTCGGAGGACCGTGTCGAGCTGCGCTACAACATGCCGCTCGGCGAGATCGTGTTCGACTTCTTCGACCAGCTGAAGTCGAAGACGCAGGGCTACGCGAGCCTCGACTACGAGCCGGCGGGCTCACAGGAGGCCGACCTCGTGAAGGTCGACATCCTGCTGCAGGGCGAGAAGGTGGATGCCTTCAGCTCGATCGTGCACCGCGAGAAGGCCTACGCCTACGGCACCCTCATGACCGAGCGTCTGCGCAAGCTCATCCCGCGTCAGCAGTTCGAGGTGCCGATCCAGGCCGCGATCGGCGCCCGCATCATCGCCCGCGAGAACATCCGCGCCATCCGCAAGGACGTGCTCGCGAAGTGCTACGGCGGCGACATCACGCGTAAGCGCAAGCTGCTCGAGAAGCAGAAGGAGGGCAAGAAGCGCATGAAGATGGTCGGTCGCGTCGAGGTGCCCCAGGAGGCCTTCATCGCCGCCCTCTCGGGCGACGTCGAGGGCAAGGACAAGAAGTAGGACGCCCCCGTTAGGCTGGAGACCATGCGTCGCGGAAGCTTTCAGGACGACACCGTCGACTACGCCGCGGTCGGTGCGACGCAGGCGCACGACCTCATGAGCTACCCGCCGGAAAACAGTGTCCCGGCCGAGGACTCGCTGCTGCTGGGCAGCGGACAGGCTCGCTTCGAGTCGTCCGCGGAGGCCCTCCTGTCGTGGTCGGCCCTGCGCGGCGCCGGACTGCAGATCAGCGATGTGCGCCCGGCGGCAGGCCCGATGTACACGGGCGTCGGCTACGACATCGACGGCACGCCCACGGTCGCGAGCCGCCTCGAGGCCGACCAGCGCTTCGATGCGGACGGCACACCGTACGTGGCCGCGGGCACCACGATCCGCGTCCACGGTCACGTCAAGCGCATGAGCGCCGACGGCGAGCTGCGGGTCATCTACGCGATCGAGGAGCCCCGTCGGGTCGGTTTCGCGCTCGGCACCGTGGGCGGCTCGGTCGTCAGCGGTGAGGAGTCCTTCGTCGTGACGTGGGCCGACAACGACGAGGTGCGCTTCACGGTGCGCGCCTTCGACCGCCCCGTCTCGGCGCTGTACCGGCTGATCCCGCCCCTGCTCAAGCGCCGCCGCCGTGAGCTCTTCCGGGGCTATCTGCGCGCCATCTCCCCGATGTACACGACCCCCGCCTGATGGGATCCGCCCTCCCTCTCGGCGATCCCGCGCCCTCCGACGGCGCCCTGCCCCCCGACATCGTGATCGACCCCGATCGTGACTTCGGGGTGTACCTGCACGTGCCCTTCTGCCGTGTCCGCTGCGGCTACTGCGACTTCAACACCTATACGGCCGGCGAGCTGCGCGGGGCACGGCAAGACGCCTACGCCGACGAGGTCCTGCGCGAGATCGCGCTGTCGCGGGAGGTGCTGAGCGCGCGGGGGCCGCTGCGGGCGGCATCCACCGTCTTCTTCGGCGGGGGCACCCCCACCCTGCTGCCCGGAGGCGACCTCGCCCGCATGCTCGACGGCGTCCGCACCGGCTTCGGCCTCGCCGACGGCGCGGAGGTCACCGTCGAGGCCAACCCCGACACCGTCACGGATGCCCTCGCGCGCGAGCTCGCCGCCGCCGGAGTGACGCGGATGTCGATCGGCATGCAGTCCGCCGTGCCGCACGTGCTCGCGGCGCTCGACCGCACGCACGACCCGGCAGGCGTGCGCACCGCCGTCGCGGCGGCGCGCACCGCCGGTCTCGACGTCAGCGTCGACCTCATCTACGGCGCGCCGGGGGAGTCGCTCGACGACTGGCGACGCTCGGTCGAGACGGCCGTCGGGCTCGAGCCCGACCACATCTCCGCATACGCGCTCATCATCGAAGACGGCACCAAACTGGCGCGGCAGATCCGCCGCGGCGATGTCGCGGCCCCCGACGACGACCTGCAGGCCGACATGTACGAGCTGGCGGACGAGGCCTTCGCCGCCGCCGGCTACGACTGGTACGAGGTGTCGAACTGGGCGCGCAGCCCGCAGCAGCGCTCCCGGCACAACCTGGCCTACTGGCGGGGCACCGACTGGTGGGGCTACGGCCCGGGGGCGCACAGCCACGTGGACGGGCTGCGCTGGTGGAACGTCAAGCATCCGGCCGCGTACGCGCAGCGCCTGGCCGCCGACGAGTCGCCCGCGGCGGCGCGCGAGCGCCCGGATGCCGCGGCGCGCCGGCTCGAAGACGTGCTCCTGCGCTCGCGCATCGCGGAGGGGATCGCCGTCTCGGATCTCACCGGCGAGGGCCGTCACGCCATCGCCGCCCTGATCGCCGACGGCCTCATCGACGGCGCCGCCGCGGTGCGCGGACGTGTGGTGCTCACGCGGCGGGGACGCCTTCTCGCCGACGCCGTGGTCCGCGCCCTCACCGTCTGAGGCGGCGCACGCGGTAGGATTGGCACTCGACAACCCGGAGTGCCAACGAGGAGGAGTGATGGTCTCGGAACGCGGCCTGCAGGTCCTCCGCGCGATCGTGCAGGACTACGTCGACACGCACGAGCCGGTCGGGAGCAAGGCGATCGTCGAACGACACCAGTTCGGGGTCTCCGCGGCCACGATCCGAAACGACATGGCGCTGCTCGAAGACGAAGAGCTCATCGCCGCTCCGCACACCTCGTCGGGGCGTGTGCCGACCGACAAGGGCTACCGCGTCTTCGTCGACCACCTCGCGGAGCTGCGTCCCCTCTCGGGCGCGCAGCGCTCGGCGATCTCGTCCTTCCTCAGCGACCCGGGCGATCTCGACGATCTGCTGATGCGGACGGTGCGCGCCCTCACCCAGCTCACCGGACAGGTCGCGATCGTCCAGTACCCCTCGTTCGCGCGGGCGAACGTCTCGCACGTCGAGTTCGTCCACCTCGGAGGCGCGCGGGTGGTCGTCATCGTGGTCACCGACACGGGGCGCGTCTCGCAGCGGGTCGCCTTCCTCGCGGAAGAGCTGAGCGAGCAGTCGGCCGCACAGGTGAAGACCGCGATCGCCCAACTCGTGACCGGGAAGCCCGTCGGAGACGCCGCCGCCGCGATCGCGGAGCTCGCGGCATCCGTGCCCGCCGGAACCCGCATCGACGACGCGCTGCGGGTCGTCGCCCGGATCGTCGGCGAGGAGCTCGACGACTTCCGCCAGGATCGGTTGGTCATGGCCGGCAGCGCGACCCTCGCCCGACGTGAGAGCGACTTCCGCGGCAGCATCTATCCGCTCCTCGAGGCCATCGAGGAGCAGGTCACGCTCCTGCGGCTGATGGGGGAGATGGTCGCCGACGAACACGGTCTCGCCGCGAGCATCGGGCGCGAGAACGCGGCGTTCGGTCTAACGGAGGCCTCGGTCCTGACGAGCGACTACGACACGACCGGAACCCGTGCCCGCGTCGGCCTGCTCGGTCCGACGCGCATGGACTATCCCACCAACCTCGCGGCGGTCCGCGCCGTCGCGCACTATCTGAGCCGGCTCCTCGACGAGGACGACGCGTCCCGCTGAGCGATCCGCTCCCGAACACCCACCCGCGCCCGAGAGGGCAGGAAAGGCGATTGTGGCCGACCACTACGAAGTCCTGGGCGTCTCCCGTGACGCGAGCCCCGAGGAGATCAAGAAGGCGTACCGGCGTCTGGCGCGCGAGCTGCACCCCGACGTGAACCCGGGCGCCGATGCGTCCGAGCGGTTCAAGCTCGTCACGCACGCCTACGACGTGCTGAGCGACCCCGAGCAGCGTCAGCGCTACGACATGGGCGGCGACGGCTCGCCCTTCGGCGGGGGAGCGGGCGCCGGCTTCGGCGGCTTCGGCGACATCTTCGAGACCTTCTTCGGCGGCGGCGGAGCCCGGACCGGACGACCCCGATCGCGCCGGGAGCGGGGCCAGGACGCGCTCGTGCGCGTCACGCTCGATCTCGCCGACGTGGTCTTCGGCACGCACCGCGACATCGAGGTCGACACCGCGGTGCTCTGCGACACCTGCCAGGGCTCGTGCTGCCAGCCCGGCACGCAGCCGACCACCTGCGACATCTGCCACGGCTCCGGCCAGGTGCAGCGGACGGTGCGCAGCCTGCTCGGCAACGTGGTCACGTCGCAGCCGTGCACCACGTGCCAGGGCTACGGCACGACGATCCCCTACCCGTGCGCCACCTGCCAGGGGCAGGGCCGGGTGCGCGCGCGCCGCACGGTGTCGGTCGACATCCCCGGCGGCGTCGAGACCGGCCTGCGCCTGCAGCTGCCCGGGTCCGGCGAGGTCGGTCCCGCGGGCGGACCCAACGGCGACCTCTATCTCGAGGTCACCGTCGCGAACCACGAGGTCTTCAGCCGCGAAGGCGACGATCTGCTCGCCACGCTGGAGGTGTCGATGCCGGACGCGATCCTGGGTACCCGCACCACGATCTCCTCGCTCGACGGCGACGTCGACCTGGAGGTCCGATCGGGGGTGCAGTCCGGCGATGTGCTCACCGTCAAGGGTCGCGGCATCACGCCGCTGCGCGGCGGCACGCGCGGCGATCTGCGCGTCGGCGTGCAGGTCGTCACGCCCACGAAGCTCGACGCCAAGGAACGCGCCCTCATCGAGGACTTCGCCAAGCGGACCAAGGCTCCCGCCCCCCGGCTGGCGCAGTTCCACCAGGGCATGTTCTCCAAGCTCCGCGACCGGTTCCGCGGCTGACATGGCGCTCCACTTCCTCGTCGATGTGCCATCGGTCGACGGTGCCGACGTGTCGACCGCCGACGCCGGCGACGAGGTCGTCATCACGGGCGCGGAGGCGCATCACGCCGCCGTCGTGCGGCGCGTGCGCATCGGCGAGGAGGTGACCGTCGGCGACGGCCGGGGCGTCTGGCTGACCGGCGTCGTCACCGCATCCGCCCCCAAACGGGTCGTGGTGTCGGTGACGTCGCGGTCGCAGCAGGCGGCCGCGAGCCCCCGCATCGTCCTCGCCCAGGCCCTCGCGAAGGGAGACCGCGACGAGCTCGCGGTGCAGGCGGCCACCGAGCTCGGCATCGACGAGGTCGTGCCGTGGCAGGCGGCACGCAGCATCTCGCGCTGGACGGGCGAGAAGGCCGTCAAGGGAGTCGGCCGCTGGCAGAGCATCGTGCGCGAGGCGGCGAAGCAGGCGCACCGCGCCTGGACCCCCACCGTCGGCGCCGTGCTCACGACGCGCGAACTGGCCGCGCGCGCAGACCGGGCGCGCGTGCTCGTGCTGGAGCCGACCGCCCGCACCGCGCTCACCGCCGTTGCGCTGGACGACGTCGCGGAGGTCGTGCTCGTGGTCGGCCCGGAAGGCGGGGTCAGCGCGGAGGAGATCGCCGAGCTCACGGAGGCCGGCGCGATCGCCGTGCGCCTCGGCGATACGGTGCTGCGCACCTCGACGGCCGGGCCCGCCGCCCTGGCTATCGTCAACGCCCGGCTCGGCCGCTGGTGACGGGCGCTGACTACACTCGGAGTATGAGCGAACCGTCCATCTTCACGCGCATCCTGCAGGGGGAGATCCCGGCCGAGATCCTCGCCGAGACCGAGAACGTGTTCGCGATCCGCGACATCGCACCGCAGGCGCCCGTGCATCTGCTGGTCATCCCCAAGTCCGCGGCGCACCGCGACGTGGTCGAGCTCGCGGCATCCGACCCCGCTCTGCTCAGCGAGATGGTGGGCCTCGCCCACACGCTCGCCGCCGAGCACGCCGACGGCGACTTCCGTCTGATCTTCAACACCGGCTCCGGCGCGGGGCAGACGGTGTTCCACGTGCATGCCCACGTCCTCGCCGGTGGACTCGACGAAGGGAGCCTCGGTGGCTGAACCCGCCGACAGCGAACAGGGCGCGGCCGTCGAGCGGATCCTCGCCGACGGCATCGCGATGGTGCAGCTGCTCGGACCGCAGGATCGCCTGCTGCGGGTCGTCGAGCGTGAGCACCCGGATGTCGAGGTGCACGTACGGGGCAACGAGATCACCCTCAGCGGGGATCGGGATGTCGTGGCCCGGGCACGCGCACTCGTCGACGAGCTGATCGCCATGGCGCGGGCGGGCCAGGGCCTGGAGCCCGCCGACGTGCGCACATCGGAGCGGATCCTCCGCGCCGACACGGGCGAACGGCCGTCAGAGGTGCTGGGCGAGGCGATCCTCAGCTCGCGCGGCCGCACGATACGACCGAAGACGCTCGGTCAGAAGCGGTACGTGGACGCGATCGACGAGAACACCATCGTGTTCGGCATCGGCCCGGCCGGGACCGGCAAGACCTACCTCGCCATGGCGAAGGCCGTCCAGGCGCTGCAGCGCAAGGAGGTCGACCGCATCATCCTGACGCGACCGGCCGTCGAGGCCGGTGAACGCCTCGGGTTCCTCCCGGGCACGCTGACCGACAAGATCGATCCGTACCTGCGACCGCTCTACGACGCGCTCAACGAGATGATGGACCCGGAGATCGTCCCCAAGCTCATGGCGTCGGGGACGATCGAGGTCGCCCCGCTGGCGTACATGCGCGGGCGCACCCTGAACAACTCGTTCGTCGTGCTCGACGAGGCGCAGAACACGACGCCCGAGCAGATGAAGATGTTCCTCACCCGGCTGGGCTTCGGCACGCGCATGGTCGTGACCGGCGACATCACCCAGATCGACCTGCCGCAGGGCGCCTCCGGACTCCGGCTGGTGACCCGCGTGCTGAAGGACATCGACGACATCCATTTCTCGCTGCTGACCAGCGAGGACGTCGTCCGCCACAGCCTCGTCGGACGCATCGTCGACGCGTACAGCGTGTACGACGAGCAGCGGCTCGCGTCGCGACGCGAACGCGACGAGGCCTCCGAGTTCGCCAGCCGCGCCGAGCGGCGGGGCCAGACCCGAGGCGGCGGCCCCCGAGACCACCTGCCGCCGCGAGGAACCCAGCGAGGACGCGCATGACCATCGAGATCACCAACGAGTCCGGCGTCGACATCGACGAGACGGTGCTGCTGCGCCTCACCGAGAACAACCTCGCGGAGCTGCACGTCAGCCCCGACGCCGACGTGGCGATGCTGCTCGTCGACGAGGGCGCCATGGAGGCCCTGCACGTGCAGTGGATGGACGAGCCGGGGCCGACCGACGTGCTCAGCTTCCCGATGGACGAGCTGCGCCCCGGCACCCAGGAGCAGCCCACGCCGCCCGGGCTGCTCGGCGACATCGTGCTCTGCCCGCAGGTCGCCGAGACGCAGGCCCAGGCCGCCGGTCACACGACCATGGACGAGCTCATCCTGCTGACCACCCACGGCCTGCTGCATCTGCTCGGATTCGACCACGCCGAGAAGGAGGAGGAGCGCGAGATGTTCGGGCTCCAGCGCGACCTCATCGCGGCCTTCCACGTGTCCGAGCGCCGACGACGCGCATGACCGAGATCCTCCTCCTGGTCGCCGCCGCCCTCCTCGTCGCGCTGGGGGGCTTGATGGCCGCCCTCGATGCCGCGCTCGGAGTGACCTCCCGCGCCGACCTGGCGGAGATGTCCGTCACCGGTCGCAACGGCGTGGCGCTGGCGCGCATCGGCGCCGATCCCGAGGCGCACGGCAACGCGGTCGTGTTCATCAGGATCCTGGCCGAGACGACGGCGGCGGTGGTGGTCACGGTGGCCTTCACCCTCGCCTTCGACAGCATCTGGTGGGCGATGCTGGCCGCGGCCATCCTGATGACCGTGGTCTCGTTCGTCCTCGTGGGCGCCAGTCCCCGCGCCGTGGGTCGCCAGCATGCCCGGGGACTCCTGCACGCCTGCGCGCCCCTCGTGCGCGGCGCACGCATCGTTCTGGGCCCGCTCGCGCACCTCCTCGTCATCGTCGGCAACCGGGTGACGCCCGGCATCCACCGCGGCACCTCGTTCGCCAGCGAGGAGCAGCTGCTGAGCATGGTCGACGAAGCCGCGTCGCAGGACCTCATCGAGGAGGACGACCGCGAACTCATCCACTCCGTGTTCGAGTTCACCGACACGTTCGTGCGGGAGGTCATGGTCCCGCGCACCGACATGGTGACGATGGATGCCGCCGCGACGACCCAGGAGGCCATGCAGCTGTTCCTCGACAAGGGCGTCTCGCGCGTCCCGGTCGCGGACGGCGAGGCCGACGACATCACCGGCGTGGTCTATCTGAAGGACCTGGTGCAGTTCGCCTACCGCGACGAGACGGCGTGGCGCGACGCGCCCGTCGCGCAGATCGCACGCCCCGCCGTGTTCGTGCCGGAATCGATGAAGGCCGAGACCCTGCTACAGCAGATGAAGCGGGATGCCGTGCACGTCTGCCTCGTCGTGGACGAGTACGGCGGCGTCTCCGGCCTCGTCACCCTGGAAGACCTCATCGAGGAGCTGGTCGGCGAAATCTCCGACGAGTACGACCCGCGCTCGAGCGAGGTCGTCGAGCTCGGCGCGGGACGCTACCGCGTGAGCGCACGCCTCGGCCTCGACGAGGTGGGGGAGCTGTTCGGCCTCGAGCTCGAGGATGACGACGTCGACTCGATCGGCGGTCTGCTCGGCAAGCTCCTCGGACGGGTGCCGCTTCCGGGCGCGACCGCCGAGTACTCCGGCCTGCGACTGACCGGCGGCACCTCGCGCGGCCGCGGTCGGGGTCTGGCCACCGTCTTCGTCGAGGCCACGGACCGACTCCGGGCCGTCGACGCCGCCTGGGGCGATGAACGCCGCACCGAACGAGAAGAGGCCGGCCGATGACCCCTCCCGCCGACGACCGCACCCGATCGGGATTCGTGACCTTCGTGGGTCGGCCCAACGTGGGCAAGTCCACCCTCACCAACGCCCTCGTGGGCGAGAAGGTCGCCATCACCTCCGACAAGCCGCAGACCACCCGGCGGGCCATCCGCGGCATCGTCAACCGCCCGGCCGGCCAGCTGGTGATCGTCGACACCCCCGGCATCCACAAGCCGCGCACGCTGCTCGGACAGCGCCTGAACGACCTCGTGGAGCAGGTACTCGGCGACGTCGACGCCATCGGCTTCCTCGTTCCAGCGACCGAGAAGGTCGGCCCCGGCGACCGCCGTATCGCGGCATCCCTCGACGGCTACCCGCGGGCGAAGAAGGTGGCCATCGTCACCAAGACCGACATCGCCTCCCGCGACGAGATCACCGAGCGTCTCATGGAGGTCGACAGCCTGCGCGAGGACTGGGACGCCGTGATCCCGCTGTCGGCCGTCGCGAACGAACAGCTCGACGTGCTCGCCGACGAGCTGCTCACGCTCATGCCGACCGGCCCCGCGCTCTATGAGGAGGGGGTGGTCACCGACGAGTCCCTCGAGGACCGGATCGCGGAGATCATCCGCGAGGCGGCGCTGGAGGGCGTACGCGACGAGCTGCCGCACTCGATCGCCGTGACCATCGACGACATCTCCCGCCGCGACGAAGGCGAGCTCACCGACATCTACGCGAACCTCGTCGTCGAGCGCGACAGCCAGAAGGCGATCATCATCGGCCACAAGGGGTCGCGACTGGCGGCCGTCGGTGCGCGGGCGCGGGCGCAGATCGAACCCCTCGTCGGAACGAAGGTGTTCCTGAAGCTGCACGTACGCGTCGCGAAGGAATGGCAGCGCGATCCCAAGCAGCTCGGACGGCTGGGGTTCTGACGTGGCGCGCCAGTGGATCGCCCGCCGGGCCGGAACGCCCGCGACGTGGGAGTTCGCCGATGTCGAGGTGCCCGCTCCCGGCCCCGGCGAGGTCATGATCCGCGTTCACGCCGCCGGTGTGAACCCCGCCGACGCGAAGCACGTCGCCGCCGAGAACGGTCAGTCCTGGCCCGTCGCGATCGGGTACGAGGTCTCGGGTGAGATCGTCGCTCTCGGCCCCGACACGGTGATCGGGTCGGGGCCCGCCGCGATCGGCGACGAGGTCGTCGCGTTCCGGATCGCCGGCGGCTACGCGACGGCTCTGACCGTGGATGCCGCCACGGCGTTCCACAAGCCGTCGCCGCTGACCCACCCGGAGGCCGCGAACCTCCTGCTCACCGGCACGACCGCCGCCGAGATGCTGCACGTCGTGGAGGCGAAGCCGGGGGAGACGATCCTGCTGCACGGCGCCTCGGGCGCCGTGGGCGTGGCCGTGCTGCAACTGGCCGCACTGCGCGGCGTCCACGTCATCGGCACCGCAGCCGAGACCTCGTTCGACCGCGTGCGTCGCTTCGGCGGCGAGCCGGTGGTCTACGGACCCGGCCTCTCCGAGCGTCTGGCCGCCGTCACGGGCGACGTTCCGATCGTCGCGGCGCTGGATGCCGTCGGCACCGACGAGGCGATCGACGTCTCGCTCGCCGTCGTCTCCGACCGGCATCGGATCGTGACGATCGTGAATCCCGCGCGCGCCCGGCAGGACGGCTTCCGCTGGATCGCCGGCGCCCTGCCGGACAGCGCCCGCTTCCGCGACGAGGCGCGCGCCGGGCTCGTCGCGGCCGCGCAGGCTGACACGCTCGTCGTCCCGGTGGCTCGGACGTTCCCGCTCAGCGAGGCGCCGGCTGCGCTCGCGCTGCTCGCGGAAGGACACCCCGGCGGAGCGCTGGCGCTGATCCCGTGAGTCGCACCGCCTCGCATGGCGGTGTACGCTGTCGTCATGCGCGCGTTCGGCCTCCTTCTTAGCCGCCGCGACGAGACCTCGTTCTAGGGCCTTCCTCGTCGCGGAGCTTGGCATTTCCTGCCGCCGGCGGCCCGCCCTCATCAGACGAGAGAAGCGAACCCCATGAAGAACACGCAGCAGCCGTCCGGCATGCCGATCCACAAGTACCGTCCGTTCCACGAGCAGATCCGTGTCGACCTGCCCGATCGCACCTGGCCCGACGCCCGCATCACGACCGCGCCGCGCTGGTGCGCCGTCGACCTGCGCGACGGCAACCAGGCACTCATCGACCCGATGAGCCCCGAGCGCAAGCTCATCATGTTCGAGCTGCTCGTCGGCATGGGCTACAAGGAGATCGAGGTCGGCTTCCCCTCCGCCAGCCAGACGGACTTCGACTTCGTGCGCCAGCTCATCGAAGAGGACCGGATCCCCGACGACGTCACCATCCAGGTGCTGACCCAGGCGCGCGAACACCTCATCGAGCGCACCTACGAGGCCATCGCGGGCGCCAAGCAGGCGATCGTGCACCTCTACAACTCGACGAGCGTGCTGCAGCGCGAGGTCGTGTTCCGCAGCGACAAGCAGGGCATCATCGACATCGCGCTGAACGGGGCGCGCCTGTGCCGTGAGTTCGAGAAGCGCATCCCCGAGACGGCCGTCTACTACGAGTACTCGCCCGAGTCGTACACCGGCACGGAGCTCGAGTTCGCCGTCGACATCTGCAACCAGGTCATCGAGGTGTTCGAACCGACGCCCGAGCGCAAGGTCATCATCAACCTGCCCGCGACCGTGGAGATGGCGACGCCGAACGTCTACGCCGACTCGATCGAGTGGATGAGCCGCCGCCTCGCGCACCGCGAGAACGTCATCCTGTCGCTGCACCCGCACAACGACCGCGGCACGGCGATCGCCGCCGCCGAGCTCGGCTACATGGCGGGCGCCGACCGTATCGAGGGGTGCCTGTTCGGCAACGGGGAGCGCACCGGCAACGTCGACCTGGTGGCCCTGGGCATCAACATGCTGACGCAGGGGATCGACCCGCAGATCGATTTCAGCGACATCGACCAGGTCAAGCGCACCGCGGAGTACTGCAACCAGCTGCCCGTCCACGAGCGCAGCCCCTGGGCGGGCGACCTCGTGTTCACGGCCTTCAGCGGCTCGCACCAGGACGCCATCAAGAAGGGCTTCGAGGCCATGGAGGCGCGGGCCGCGGCATCCGGAGTCACCGTCGACGAAATCGAGTGGGCGGTGCCGTACCTGCCGATCGACCCGAAGGACCTGGGCCGCTCGTACGAGGCCGTCATCCGCGTCAACTCGCAGTCCGGCAAGGGCGGCGTCGCGTACCTGCTGAAGACCGACCACGCGCTGGATCTGCCCCGCAAGCTGCAGATCGAGTTCTCCGGGGTCGTGCAGGCCAAGACGGATGCCGAGGGCGGCGAGGTCTCCAGCGCGCAGATCTGGGACATCTTCACCGATGAGTACCTGCCGGCCCGTGACGCGGACGAGAAGTGGGGCCGCTTCGAGCTGCTGTCCACCCGGACGCAGAGCGACATGTCGGGCGAGGTGTCACTGGAGGTCACCCTCCGCGACGGCGAGGAGACCTTCTCGACCCGCGGCGTCGGCAACGGCCCGGTGTCCGCGTTCCTCGAGGTCGTGCGTGCGCAGGGCTTCGAGGTGACGCTGTACGACTACGTCGAGCACACGCTCAGCGCCGGCGGCGACGCGCAGGCCGCCTCGTACGTCGAGCTGCAGGTCGACGGCGAGCGGCTGTGGGGCGTCGGCATCGACGGCGACATCTCCACGGCATCCCTCAAGGCGATCGTGTCGTGCGTCAACCGCGCGATCCGCACCCGCGAGCGCTCGGCGTCGCTGGCCGCGGTCTGAGGTCGCCGCGTTTCGACTCGTCGCTGCGCTCCTCGCTCAACGACCGGGAGGCTTCCCGCCCCCGGTCGTTGAGCGACGCGCACCACCCCGGTCGTTGAGCGAGCGCAGCACCCCCGGTCGTTGAGCGAGCGCAGCGAGTCGAAACGCCTCAGGGCCGGATGATCGGGATCGCGCTGGTCTCCACCGCGACCTTGCGGCGGTACAGGGCGCGCTGCTCGGGCAGCGAGATGTCGAAGATCACGGCGAGCAGCCGGATGACGGTCGTCACGATCACGCACGCGACGGCCGCCGCGACCAGGGGCGCGCCCAGGGCGTGCGCGAACGCGAGGATGGCGCAGCCGACCGCCGCGGCGACCGCGTAGAGCGAGCCGACGTGCATGATCGCCACCGGCAGCCCCATGATGACGTCGCGCAGGATGCCGCCGCCCACCGCGGCGCAGACACCCACGAACACGGCGGGCACCACGGGCAGTCCCAGCGCCAGCGCCTTCGAGGTGCCGAACGCGCCGAACAGCCCGATGACCACGGCATCCAACGCGACGATCACGCCGTTGAGGCGCTCGAAGATGTTGGCCAGCAGCATGCCGACCAGAGCCGCACCGACCGCCGTGATGAGGTACCAGTTGCTCTGCAGCGTCGCGGGCTCGACGTTCAGCAGCAGGTCGCGGATGATGCCGCCGCCCATGCCCATGACGGTGCCCACGATGACGACGCCCAGCAGGTCGAGCCGGCGCTGCCCGACGAATCCCGACGAGAACAGCGCCCCCTGCACGCCGCCGAGACCCACGGCGAGGAGGTCGGCCCAGAGGGGGATCACGAACAGCTGCTCCGTCACCCGTCCATTGTCTCCAATACCGCCCGATGTCCGCGCCGACGGGGATAATCGAGGGGTGCCCACCTACCGCGACGAGGTCGTGGTCCTGCGGACCCACAAGCTCGGGGAAGCGGACCGGATCGTGACGATGCTCAGCCGTCGCCACGGCAAGGTGCGCGCGGTCGCGAAGGGTGTGCGGCGCACGTCGTCGAAGTTCGGCGCCCGCCTCGAGCCGTTCATGGTCGCCGACGTGCAGCTGTACCAGGGGCGCTCGCTCGACATCGTGCAGCAGGCCGAGTCGCTCGGCTCCTACGGCGCCGCGATCGTCGCCGACTACGACAGTTACACCGCCGCCCACGCCATGGTCGAGACGGCCGACCGTCTCAACGAGGCGGAGGCGACGCCGCAGCAGTACCTCCTGCTCGTCGGCGGGCTCCGCACGCTCTCGCAGGGCGGGCGCGCCGCGCGCTCGGTGCTCGATTCGTATCTCCTGCGCGCGATGTCCCTGTCGGGGTGGGCGCCGGCGCTCACCGACTGCGCCCGCTGCGGCGCCGTGGGTCCGCACGACTGGTTCGTCGCCCAGCTCGGCGGCGTGGTGTGCGGCGACTGTGCCCCGGCCGGCTCCGCACGGCTGCGCCCCGAGACGGGCGTGCTGCTGCGCGCGCTGATCGCGGGAGAATGGGACATCGTGGATGCCGCGACGCACGCCGCCACGGCGTCGGCCTCCGGTCTCGTCGCGGCCTACGCGCAGTGGCACCTCGAGCGCGGCATCCGATCCCTGTCCCACGTGGAGTCCCCCCGGTGAGCCCCAAGCCCTACACGCACCGCGATGCGGTCCCGTACCGTCCCCTCGACTGGACCGGCATCCACCCGCCGCGCTTTCCGAAGGGCGGTGTGCCGAACCATGTCGCCATCGTCATGGACGGCAACGGCCGCTGGGCGAACCGGCGCGGGCTCACGCGCATCGAGGGGCACCGCGCGGGCGAGGAGGTGCTGCTCGACGTGGTCGCCGGCGCGATCCAGGCCGGGGTGAAGCACCTCAGCGTCTACGCCTTCTCGACCGAGAACTGGGCCCGCTCGCCCGAGGAGGTGCGCTTCCTCATGGGCTACAACCGCGATGTGCTGCACCGCCGCCGCGACCAGCTCAACGAGTGGGGCGTGCGCATCCGCTGGGCCGGACGCAAGCCGCGCCTGTGGGGTTCGGTCATCAAGGAGCTGCAGTACGCCGAGCAGCTGACCGCGGGCAACGACACCCTCACGCTCACGATGTGCATCAACTACGGCGGCCGCCACGAGATCGTCGACGCGATGCGGGCGATGGGGGAGCAGATCGCCGCGGGACGCCTGAAGCCGTCGGCCATCACGGAGAAGACCCTCCGCAGGCACCTGTACGTGCCTGACATGCCCGACGTCGACCTGTTCCTGCGTTCCAGCGGTGAACAGCGCACCTCGAACTTCCTGCTCTGGGAGTCCGCCTACGCCGAGATGGTGTTCCTCGACACCCTGTGGCCGGACTTCTCGCGCACCGATCTCTGGGGCGCGATCGAGCTCTACCTCGGCCGCAGCCGCCGCTTCGGCGGCGCCGTCGACGCCCCGACCGGCGACTCCGCGGAATAGACCGCGATGCGAACGGAGTTGCACCAGGCATGACGGAGAAGATCACGATCGACGTGTGGAGCGATATCGCCTGCCCGTGGTGCTACATCGGCAAGCGCAACCTCGAGACCGGGCTGGCTCAGATCGCCGACGATCCCGACGCTCCCCAGGTCGAGGTGACCTTCCACTCCTTCGAGCTCTCACCCGACACACCGGTGGACTTCGAAGGCGACGAGCTGGACTTCCTCGCCGGGCACAAGGGGATGCCGCGCGAGCGGGTCCGCGAGATGCTCGACCAGGTGACGGGAGTCGCCGCGGGGTCGGGCCTCGAGTACCGTTTCGACCTGCTGCAGCACACGAACACCGTGAAGGCGCACGAACTGCTGCACTTCGCGAAGGCGCAGGGCCGCCAGAACGAGATGGCGGAGCGTCTGATGTCGGCCTACTTCACCGAGGGTAAGCACGTCGGCCGGGTCGACGACCTGGTGGCGCTCGCGTCCGAGATCGGGCTGGATGCCGACGAGGTGCGCGATGCGCTGGAGTCGAGCCGTCATCTCGCCGATGTCCGCGCCGATCAGGCGCAGGCGCAGGCCTACGGCATCCAGGGCGTGCCGTTCTTCGTGATCGACGGCAAGTACGGCGTCAGCGGCGCACAGCCGGCCGACGCGTTCGCGCAGATCGCACGGCAGGTCTGGACGGAGAAGCAGGACGCCTGAGGCGGCTGCGTTTCGCTCGGCTGCGTCTCGACTAGGCGCTGCGTTTCGACTCGGCGCTGCGCGCCTCGCTCAACGACCGGAGGCCGTGGCGCGACGCGGTCGTTGAGCGAGCGCAGCGCGTCGAAACGCCCGCCCGCGACGATCAGGCGGGCAGGCTCGCCTCGATGGCGGCGATGACCTCGGGCGCGTCCGGCTTCGTCTGCGGACGGAACCGGTGCACCTGACCCGAGGGGGTCAGCAGGAACTTCTCGAAGTTCCACATGACCGGACCCTTCGCGCCCTCGGCGTTCTTCGCCTTCTTCAGCGCCTTGTACAGCGGTGCCGCGTGCGAGCCGTTGACACGGACCTTGTCCATGATCGGGAAGCTCACGCCCCACGTGACCGCGCAGTACTCGAGGATCTCCTCCATCGAGCCGGGCTCCTGCCCCATGAACTGGTTGCACGGGAACCCGACGACCTGCAGGCCGCGCGCGCCGTAGGTGCGCTGGAGCTCCTCGAGCTGCTCGTACTGCGGCGTGAGCCCGCACTTGGAGGCGACGTTCACGACGAGCACGGCCTTGTCGCCCCACTCGGAGAGCGTGTGCTCGACGCCCGACGCGTCGGTGTAGGGGATGTCGCGGATGTCCACCGTCTGTGTCTCGGCCATGTTCTCCACGATAGGGCCGTACGCCGCCTTCGTGACCGCGGGAGTCTGGGAGAATGGACAGGATGTCCCTCTCCGTCTCCACCGGCCCCGCGTTGCGCATCGGGCCCATCGCGCTCGACGCGCCGGTCGTCCTCGCGCCGATGGCGGGGATCACCAACACGGCATTCCGTCGACTGTGCCGTGAGTATGGCGCCGGCCTCTACGTCTCCGAGATGATCACGACGCGCGCGCTCGTCGAGCGCAACGCGACGACCATGCGCCTGATCACCCACCACGAGTCGGAGAAGCCGCGCTCGATCCAGCTGTACGGCGTCGATCCCGCCACCACGGAAGCAGCGGTGCGCCTGCTCGTCGAGGAGGACCGCGCCGACCACATCGACCTCAACTTCGGCTGCCCGGTTCCCAAGGTGACCCGCAAGGGCGGGGGAGCGGCGCTGCCCTGGAAGCTCGGGCTCTTCCGCGAGATCGTCACCCGCGCCGCGCGCGCCGCCGGCGATGTGCCTCTGACGGTGAAGATGCGCAAGGGCATCGATGCAGACCACCTCACCTTCCTCGATGCGGGACGCATCGCCGAGGATGCCGGTGTCGCCGCCGTCGCGCTGCACGCCCGCACCGCCGCGGAGTTCTACTCCGGCCACGCCGACTGGTCGGCCATCACCGCCCTCAAGCAGGCCGTCACGTCCATCCCGGTGCTCGGCAACGGCGACATCTGGTCGGCGGACGACGCCGCGCGCATGATGGCCGAGACGGGATGCGACGGCGTCGTGGTCGGCCGCGGCTGCCTCGGCCGCCCGTGGCTGTTCGGCGACCTCGCCCGCGGCCTCGGAGGCCCGGGGGCCGCCGCCGGTGCGCCCGTCGACGCGACGCTCGGGTTCGTCGCAGCCGCGTTCCGCCGTCACGCGGAGCTGCTGGTCGAGTTCTTCGAGGACGAGGGCCGCGGATGCCGCGACATCCGCAAGCACGTCGCCTGGTACTTCAAGGGCTATCCCGTCGGCGGCGAGACCCGCGCCCAGCTGGCGACGGTGTCGAGTCTCGCCGAGATCGACGACCTGATCGCCACCCTCGATCTCGATGCCCCGTACCCGGGGGCGGCGGCGGAGGGCCAGCGCGGGCGCGCCGGCACGCCCAAGCGGCCCGCCCTGCCCGACGGGTGGCTGCACAGCCGCGAGATGAGCGGTGACGCCGCACGCGAGCTGGCCGAGGCGGAGGTCGACACCAGTGGCGGGTGACGGCAGCGGCGTCGGCATCGCCTCCGGCCGCCCGTCCGGCTACGACGATCACGACGCGGAACGCTTCGTCCCGGAACAGCACCGTTCGCAGCGCGACGGCTTCGCCCGCGATCGGGCCCGCGTGCTGCATTCTGCGGCGCTGCGGCGCCTCGCCTCCAAGACGCAGGTGCTGAGCCCGGCCAGCCCCGCCGACTTCGCCCGCAACCGTCTCACGCACTCGCTCGAGGTGGCGCAGGTGGGCCGCGAGCTCGCGATCGCCCTCGAGCTGTCGCCCGACGTCGTCGACACGGCGTCTCTGAGCCACGACATCGGGCACCCTCCGTTCGGGCACAACGGCGAACGGGCGCTGAACGACTGGGCGGAGGACATCGGCGGGTTCGAGGGCAACGCGCAGACGCTGCGCATCCTCTCCCGCCTGGAGCCGAAGGTGATGGATGCCGCGGGCCAGAGCGCCGGTCTCAATCTGACCCGCGCCAGCCTCGACGCCACCTGCAAGTACCCGTGGACGGTGGAGCACGGTGTGCCCGATCCCGGCGGCCGGGAGAAGTTCGGCGTCTACCCCGAGGACGAAGCCGTCTTCCGCTGGATGCGCCTCGGCGCGCCGGGGAGGGTGCGCTGCATCGAGGCGGAGGTCATGGACCTCTCCGACGACATCGCCTACTCGGTGCACGACTTCGAGGACGCCGTGCTCAACGGCTACCTCGACCCGGCCCGCCTCGCCGACGCCCGCGAGCACGAGGCGCTGCTGACGGCGATCCAGGCATGGGTGGGCTTCGGCTTCACCCGTGACGAGCTCGCCGACGCGCTCTACCGGCTCACCCGCATGCCCGAATGGCTTCCCGGCTTCGACGGGTCGCGCGCCGCGCTGGCCGGGCTGAAGAACCTCACCTCCGACCTGATCGGCCGCTTCGCGCGCGCCGCGACGACCGCGACCCGCGAGCACTACTCGGTTCCGGTGCTCACGCGCTACCGGGGGCGCGTCATCGTCCCGCGCGTGATCGAGGCGGAGATGGCGGTGCTCAAGGGCATCATCGGCGCCTTCGTCGTCACGATCGACGGCCGCCGCGGCCTCTACAAGGAGCAGCGGCGCGTGCTCAAGCGGCTCGCGAGCGCCCTGTGGGAGCGCCCCGAGCACCTGGACCGCCTGCACGCGGAGGATTTCGCCGCGGCATCCACCGATGCCGCGCGCAAGCGCGTCGTCGTCGACCAGGTCTCCAGCCTCACGGACAGGTTCGCGATCGAGTGGCACGCGCGCCTCATCGGCCCCGTCGACCTGCGCGAGCTCGGACTGCGCTCCGGCGACGACCGGACGATCGCCCCCAGCGGCTTCGCCCTTCCGGAGCCGATCGCCGGACTCTGGCCCGCCGAGGGGCACTGATGGCACGCATCCGACAGTCGGACGTCGACGAGGTGAAGGCCCGCATCAACATCGGCGACGTGATCGGCGAGCGGGTCGCCCTGAAGTCGGCCGGGGTGGGGTCGCTGAAGGGATTGTGCCCGTTCCACGACGAGCGCAGCCCGAGCTTCCACGTGCGACCGCAGGTCGGCTACTACCACTGCTTCGGGTGCGGGGAATCGGGGGACGTCTACTCGTTCCTGCGGGCGATGGACCACGTGTCCTTCACGGAGGCGGTCGAACGCCTCGCCGCCCGCGTCGGCTACACCCTGCATTACGAGGACGGCGGCGCCGCGCCCGAGAACAGTGGGCGCACGCGGCTGTACCAGGCCAACGCGGCGGCCGCCGAGTGGTTCCGCGGCCAGCTCTCGTCGCCCGAGGCCGATGCCGGGCGCCGCTTCCTCGGGGAGCGGGGGTTCGATGCGGGCGCGGCCGCGCATTTCGGCGTCGGGTACGCGCCCCAGGGCTGGGACAAACTCCGCGACGCGATGCGCGGGCAGGGATTCAGCGACGAGGAGCTGTCGGCGGCGGGCCTCGTCTCGCAGGGCCAGCGCGGCGTGTACGACCGCTTCCGCGGACGCGTCGTGTGGCCCATCCGCGACGTGACGGGACAGACGATCGGATTCGGCGCGCGACGGCTGTACGAGGACGACAAGGGGCCGAAGTACCTCAACACCCCTGAGACGACCATCTACAAGAAGGCGCAGGTGCTGTACGGGCTCGACCTGGCGAAGAAGGACGTGTCGCGCTCGCACCGCGTGGTCGTCGTCGAGGGCTACACCGACGTCATGGCCTGCCATCTGGCCGGGGTCACGACCGCCGTCGCCACGTGTGGCACCGCGTTCGGCTCCGACCACATCACCGTGCTCCGACGGGTCATGGGAGACGACTCGGCCGCCGGGGAGGTCGTCTTCACCTTCGACCCGGATGCGGCGGGCCAGAAGGCCGCACTGCGGGCCTTCGCCGACGCGAAGCGGTTCAACGCGCAGACGTACGTCGCGACGGGCCCGCAGGGGCTCGACCCGTGCGACCTGCGCCTCGAGCGCGGGGATGCCGCCGTCCGCTCGCTCATGGAGACCAAGGTCCCGATGTTCGAGTTCGTCATCGACCAGCGACTCGCGGGGTTCGATCTGTCGAGTGTGGAGGGACGCGTGGGCGCCCTCCGCGCCGCTGCGCCGGTCGTGGGGGAGCTGCGCGATCCCTTGCTGCAGCCCGAGTACACCCGGGTGCTCGCGCGCCGCCTCGGGATGGACACCGAGGCGGTGCGACGCGAGGTCGAGCGGGCGGGCCGCGAGGCGGCGCGACGCGGCGACGACGCACGGACCGGCGGTGCGACGTCGTCCGACGCGACGCCGCGCGGTGAACGGTCGGCAGACGCCTCGGTACCGGGCGAGCCGGCGCTGCGGATGAGCCTGCGCACGCTGCCGCGATCGGCCGACGCGGCGCTGGAGCGGGACGCCCTGATGGGGGTGCTGCAGTACGGTCACCTCGTCGACGGGGGCGAGCTCGATGCCGCCCTCGCGCTGCCGATGACCGTGCCGGCCCTGGATGCCGTGCGCCAGGCGCTCCTCTCGCACACCGATCGCACCCGGATCGGTTGGGCCTCCACGGCCGTGGAGGCCGTCCGAGAGCCGTACCGGTCGCTGGCCGTCGAGCTGCTCACCGCCGACTTCCCGGCTCTCACGGAGGCGGAGGCCGCGGCATCCACGCACGCGCTCGCCCGCCGGCTGCGGATCCGAGCGCTCGATCGTGAGAAGAGCGAGATGCTCGGCGCCATCCAACGTCTGCCCGCCGAGTCGGAGCAGGGTCGCACCGTGCGGCTCGCGCTGCGCGAGCTCGACGCACGCCGACGGGCTCTGACGGACAACGCGTCCTGACGCCGCGCAGCGGCGGCGCGAGCCCCGCTGGCGCGACGGCGCCGGAGAGGGCAGGATGAACCCCATGCCTCGTCGATCCTCCCTCGACGCCGTCACCGCCGCGGTCCGGTGTGACGACCTGTCCGTGGCCCGCGGCGGCGTGCGCGTCGTCGACGGCGTCAGCGTGCGCCTCGACGCCGGCCGAGCCCTGGCCGTCATGGGCGCCACGGGCGCCGGGAAGTCGAGCCTGGCCGCACTCCTGGCCGGAACCGATGACGGCTCGCTCACGGTCGTCGGCGGCGACGCCTGGGTCGACGGCACCCCGATCCGCAAGAAGGGGCGCGCGGCCCGTGTGCGCGCCTACTACACGGGCTACGTGCCGCAGCGCGCCGGCGCCGACCTGCCGGCGCGGCTCACGGTCGGGGAGGTCATCGGCGAGCCCATCACGAGTCGCGACCGACGCGTCAACCAGCGGGCGCTCGCGGTGCGGGTGGCCAGTCTGCTCGACGAGTTCGAGCTTCCGCTGGGCGCCGCGGCCCGGTATCCGTATGAGCTCAGTTCGGGCATGCGCCAGCGTGTCGCGATCGCGCGTGCCCTCGTGCTGCAGCCGCGGGTGTTCATCGGCGATGACCCCTACGCCAACCTCGACCTCGAGGTGCGGCAGGCGGTTCGCGACGCGCTCCTGCGCCGCCGCGACGAGAGCGGGATGGCGATCCTGATGGTGACCAACGACGCGGAAGCCGTGCGCGAGATCGACGCCGATGTGCTCGTGCTCCGCGGGGGACGTCCGGTGGCCTACGGCCACGGCACGGCCGACCTGCTGTGGACGCCGGACGGCGGCGTGCGACTCGTGTCGTGATCGCGTGTCGGTTGTCACGACCACGCCCCGACCTTTGCTAATATGGACGGGTTGCCCGCTCGCGGGTGACTGATCCTCGGTAGCTCAATTGGCAGAGCAGCCGGCTGTTAACCGGCAGGTTCTTGGTTCGAGTCCAAGCCGGGGAGCGAACGGCCCCAGACTCCACTCTGGGGCCGTTTTCGTTTCCCGCGGGAGGGGTGAACGGCGATCAGGCGTCGAGGTCGTCGACGCCGGGGGTCCACGACGCGCCGGGACGTCCCCACCCGCGCTTGCGCGCGATCTTCTGCACCGTCTTCCAGTCGCCGTCGTCGAGACGGTCGATGTAGAGGATGCCGTCGAGGTGATCGAACTCGTGCTGCATGATGCGCGCACGCCACCCGTCCACCTCGATGCGCACGGGAGCGCCGTCGAGGTCGACGCCGGTCACGAGCACCTCGTCGGAGCGCCGCAGCGGGAACCGCTCGCCCGGGAACGACAGGCATCCCTCGGACTCGTCGTCCGGATCCGGCGCGCCGGGCACCGGAGGACGCATCCACAGCTGCGGGTTGATGATCACTCCGCGCCAGGGATTGCCGTCGTCGTCCTGGTAGCTGTAGGTATAGATGCGCAGGCCCACCCCGACCTGCGGGGCCGCCAACCCGACGCCGGGGGCGGCATCCATCGTCTCGAACATGTCGGCGACGAGGGTTCGGATCTCCTCCGTCACCTCCGTGACGGGATCGGCGGGGGAGTGGAGGACGGGATCGCCCATGATGCGAATCGGAAGAACAGCCACGTCCTGAGCCTATCGAGCGCACCCGGCGGTTAGTGTCGAGGGGTGTATGCCGCGATGACCGACCTCGGAGACGTGACTGACAAGCTCGTCGGCGTCTTCGCCGACCCCGGCATCCTCATCGGCATCCCGCTGGCCCTCCTCGGTGCCGTCTTCATGTCGTTCGGTGCGCAGTATCAGCACCGCGGCGTGCAGAAGGTCGAACGCCTCACGGCCACGCACGGCTCGTCCGGCCTCACGGGCGGACAGATGTGGAACCTCCTGCGGCGCCCCTCGTGGGTCGCCGGCACCGTGATGCTGGGCCTCGCGATCGTCTGCCAGCTGTCGGCGCTGACGTTCGCGCCGCTGATCCTCGTCCAGCCCGTGGGCGCGGTCTCACTGGTGATCACCACCCTCCTGAACGCCCGCATCAGCGGCCTGCGCCCCACGCGTCGCTCGCTCTCCGCGATCGGGCTGTGCGTCGCCGGCATCTTCGTCTTCGTCACCGTGGCCGCTCTCTACGCGACCGAGACCCCGATCAGCGACGGGCAGCTCATCACGGTGCTCCTCATCCTGGCGGGCGTCGCGATCGTGCTCACCGCCCTGTGGGTCTGGCTGCGCGCACGCATGGGAGCGCTGTTCTACATCGTCGCCGCCGGCATCATGTACGGCTTCGTGGCGACGCTCGCCAAGGTGGTGCTCAGCCGCATCCGCTCGGGTGACTTCGAGTGGCTGACGATCGTCTGCATCGTGGCACTGCTGGCCGGCACGGCGATCGGCGCCTACTTCGTGCAGACCGCCTACGCGTCCGGGCCCCCGGACCTGGTCATCGCGGGCCTCACCGTCATCGACCCGATCGTCGCGATCGTGATCGGTCTCGCAGTGCTCCGCGAGGCCGAGGGCGCCCCCTGGGGCGCGTACGTGGGCTTCGTCGCGGCCGGCGCCCTCGCCGTCACGGGCGTGTTCCAACTCGCACGACACCATCCGCAGATCGTCAGCGACAGCCAGGAGATCCCGATCACCCGTGGCAGCGGAGAGGGCGTCTCGCCGGGCTCCCAGCGCCTCACCGACGCCGTCGCCAAGGTGTGGCCGGAGCCGCCGGTGCGCGACAAGGACGACCCGCGACCCCGCTAGAATTCCCGGGACAGGGGGCGGTGGCCAAGCTGGTCAAGGCAGCGGGCTCATAACCCGACGATCGTGGGTTCAAGTCCCACCCGCCCTACCAATGACACGGTTGTGATTCCACGTCGATATCGGCAATAATGGGCGCACAACCACATAGCCGCCATGCATCCGGACTCAGGTCGTAGGGGAAGACGTACCTGAAGAAACGGAGAATCGCGATGGCGACCACGTCGACCCCACAGGCGCGCGGAGTGATCTACATCCACTCCGCGCCACGAGCGCTGTGCCCCCACCTCGAGTGGGCTGTCGGTCGCGCCCTCGGACGGGCGGTCAATTTCGAATGGGCGGAACAGCCCGTGCTCTCCGGCAGCCGTCGTGCCGAGTTCTACTGGGAAGGCCCCGCCGGCACCGGCGCCGCTCTCGCCACCGCGATCCGCGGCTGGGAGCACCTGCGCTTCGAGGTCAGCGAGGACCCGACGCCGCGCTCGGACGGCGGTCGCTGGATGCACACGCCGGATCTCGGCATCCACTTCGCCCAGACCGACACCGCGGGCAACGTCGTCATCGGCGAGGACCGCATCCGCTACGCACTCGAGATCGCGGCCGGCGACCCGTACGACCTGCAGCGCGAGCTCCAGGTCGCCCTCGGCTCGTCCTGGGACGAAGAGCTCGAGCCGTTCCGTCACGCCAGCGACGACGCCCCCGTCGTCTGGCTCCACAAAGTCGGCTGAGCGCCGACCCCCTGAGCCCAGACGAGTCGAGGCGCCGGTACCGGCTTCGGACGGCTTCCCGGAGACCGAGACAGCGCATCCTCGTCTGACACGAAGACGCCCCCGTCATCCGAAAGGATGCGGGGGCGTCTTCGCGTCCGGCTCGAGGCCGGATCAGACCGAGGCGAACGCGGCGACCGCGTTGTGTCCGCCGAAGCCGAACGAGTTGCTGATCGCGAGCTGCTGTCCGTCGCCGAGCGGGGTCGGCGCGCCCGACAGGCGGAAGGGGACCGCGGGGTCCTGCTCCGTCAGGTTGATCGTCGGCGGTGCGACACGGTCGCGCAGCGCGAGGATCGTGAAGATCGCCTCGAGCGCTCCCGTCCCGCCCAGCAGGTGTCCCGTGGACGCCTTGGTCGCCGACACGGGGATCTCATCGATCCGGTCGCCGAAGACGCTCTTGAGCGCCACGTACTCGTTCGGATCGCCGACCGGGGTGGAGGTGGCGTGGGCGTTGATGTGGGTCACGTCGTCGGGCGACGCGTCCGCCATCGCGAGCGCGAGGTTCACGGCGCGCGCGGCGCCGGTGCCCTCGGGGTCGTTGGCGGTGATGTGGTACGAATCGGCCGTGACGCCGCCTCCGACGACCGCGGCGTAGATCTTCGCTCCGCGCGCCTTGGCGTGCTCCTCCGTCTCGAGGATCAGGACGCCCGCGCCCTCGCCCATGACGAATCCGTCGCGATCGATGCTGCCGGGGCGCGACGCGGTCTCGGGGGAGTCGTTGCGCTTGGACAGCGCCTGCATCGACGAGAACGACGCGATGGTGACCGGGTGGATCACCGACTCGGTGCCACCGGCGATCACGACATCCGCGAGACCGTCACGCAGGTGCTCGATCGCGTTCACGATCGACTCGGTGCTCGATGCGCAGGCGCTCGCGACCGTGCGTGCGTAGGCACGCGCACCGAAGTGCAGCGACAGGTTGCCGGCCGCCGCGTTCGGCATGAGCATCGGCACCGTCATCGGCAGCACGCGACGCGGGCCCTTCTCGCGCAGCGTGTCCCACGCGTCGAGCAGGGTCCAGAGGCCGCCGATCCCGGTCGCGAAGTCGACTCCCAGGCGTTCCGGGTCGACCTCCGGGCTTCCGGCATCCGCCCACGCCTCCATGGCCGCGACGAGCGCGAACTGCGAGGACGGGTCGAGACGCTTGGCGATCGGCCGTTCCAGCACCGTGTCGGGGCGGACGGCGGCCTGCGCGGCGAAGGTGACGGGAAGGTTGTACTGCTCGACCCAGTCGTACTCGAGCGTGCGCGCGCCGGAGGCGCCACCCAGCAGCGCGGACCAGCTCTCCGGCGCGGTCCCACCGATGGGGCTGGAGGCGCCGATGCCGGTGACGACGATTCGGGGAATGCTCATGGTCTCCTCGTTGCTCCGGTGGGGGCGCTCAGGCCCCCACCGGGGTGCAGGTGGCGAGGCCTGAGGTCAGGCCTGGTTGGTGGTGATGAAGGTGACGGCGTCGCCGACGGTCTTGAGGTTCTTGACCTCTTCGTCGGGGATGGTGACACCGAACTTCTCCTCGGCGTTGACGACGATCGTCATCATCGAGATCGAGTCGATGTCGAGGTCGTCGGTGAACGACTTCTCCAGCGCGACCTCGTCCGCCGAGATGCCGGTCTCGTCCGTGATGAGTTCGGCGAGCCCTGCGAGGACCTCGTCGTTGCTGAATGCCATGGGATTCTCCTTGTTTATCGGGGTTTCACCGGCCCTGCGGGGCCGACGTTCAGTCTAGGTGCGGCGGCCGCCGCGCCCGCGGATCTCGGGCCGTCAGGGCAGGACGACGACCTGGGCGCCGAACACGAGCCCGGCGCCGAAGCCGATCTGCAGGGCGAGTCCGCCCGACAGCTCCGGGTGCTCGACGAGCAGGCGGTGCGTGGCGAGCGGGATGGATGCCGCCGACGTGTTGCCGGTGGTCTCGATGTCGCGGCCGATGACGACCGTCTCGGGCAGCTTCAGCTGCTTGGCGAACTCGTCGATGATGCGCATGTTGGCCTGGTGCGGCACGAAGGCCGCCAGATCGGAGGCCTGCACTCCGGCGACCTCGAGCGCCTGCCGGGCGACCTTCACCATCTCCCAGACGGCCCAGCGGAAGACCGTCGGACCCTCCTGGCGCAGCGTCGGCCACGGCGACTGGCCGTCGCGGAACTCGACGAGGGTGTGGTTCATGCCCACGGCCTCGGCCTTCGAGCCGTCCGAGCCCCAGACGGTCGGTCCGATGCCGGGGAAGTCGCTCGGTCCGACGACGGCCGCACCGGCGCCATCGCCCAGGAGGAACGAGATGGACCGGTCGGTCGGGTCGACGATGTCGCTCAGCTTCTCGGCGCCCACCACGACCGCGTAGTGCGCCGAGCCCGCGCGGATGAGCGCGTCGGCCTGCGCGACGCCGTAGGCGAAGCCGGCGCAGGCGGCGTTGAGGTCGTACGCCGCCGCGGGGTTCGCGCCGATCCGGTCGGCCACGATCGCCGACACCGAGGGGGTCTGCTTCGGGTTGGAGATCGTCGCGACGATCACGGCGTCGATGAGCGCGGGGTCGATCCCCGCGGTGGCGACCGCTTCGGCCGCTGCGTCGGATGCCAGGTCGATCGCGGTGGTGGCGGCATCCGCCCGCACACGCGTGACGATGCCGGTGCGCTGACGGATCCACTCGTCGCTGGAGTCGATGGGACCGACGAGATCGTCATTGGGAACGGCGTTCTCGCCGCGCGCCGCGCCGTAGGCGTAGATGCGCGTGTGGGCCGGCCCCGTCGACTGGACGAGGGCGGGTCGGGTGGGCGCGTCGGTCACGCGTCGCCTCCTGTCAGCAGGGCGGCCGCAGCCGCGAGGTCGTCGGGTGTCTTCACGGCCACGGTCGGCACGCCGCGCAGGGCACGCTTCGCGAGACCCGTGAGGGTGCCGGCCGGGGCGAGCTCGATGATGCCGGTCACGCCCGCAGCCGAGAACGCGTCCATGCAGAGGTCCCAGCGGACGGGGGAGGAGACCTGTGCGACGAGGAGGTCGAGAGCCTCACGACCTCCCACGACCCGCGCACCGTCTCGGTTGGTCCAGAGGGCGACGGTCGGGTCGGATGCCGTCACCTCTGCGGCGGCGGCGCGCAACGACTCGACCGCGGGGGCCATGTACGAGGTGTGGAAGGCGCCCGCCACCTGCAGCGCGATGACGCGGCTTCCCGCGACCGGGTGGGCCGCGAGTTCCGCCAGCGCGTCCAGCGCGCCGGCCGCCACGATCTGTCCGGCACCGTTGTGGTTGGCCGGGGTGAGGCCCAGCTCATCGAGGAGGGCGAGGACCGCGTCGCGGTCACCGCCGAGGACGGCGCTCATCCCGGTGTGCTCGCGCGCAGCCGCATCGGCCATCGCTCGTCCCCGAAGACCGACGAGACGCATCCCGTCGTCGTCCGTGAGCACTCCCGCCGCGACGAGAGCCGCGATCTCACCCACGGAGTGGCCGGCTACACCGCCGGGCGCGGTGGCCGCGGCATCCTGCAGGGCGGCGTACGAGACCAGGCTCGCCGCGACGATCAGCGGCTGCGCGACGCTCGTGTCGCGGATGCGGTCGGCGTCCCATTCGGTGCCGGCCGCGAGGAGGTCGACGTCCGCCTCCTCCGCGTACCGCTCGACGCGCTCGCGGACCCCGTCGAGCTCGAGCCACGGAGCGAGGAACCCGGGGGTCTGTGAGCCCTGCCCGGGGAAGACGGTGATGATCACGTGCCTATCCTTCCAACTTCTGCGCCGCCGCGCTGGCGAACACGTCACAACAAACGCGGATTGCTTTGTATCCGATCGATAACAGCACCGGGACGGTGGGATGTCAGTCGGTGCGAGAGGGGCGTCGCGCCGCGCTTCCCCGACGGCGCGTCGCCTCGGTGCCGATCGACCCGATGATGAGGGCCGTCTGCAGGATGAGCGCCTCTCGCGGCCCGGTCGCATCCCAGCCGATGACGTCCGAGACGCGCTTGAGGCGGTACCGGACGGTGTTCGGGTGGACGAACAGCTCGCGGGCCGTCGCCTCGAGGGAGCGCCCGTTGTCGAGGTAGCTCCAGAGTGTCGTGACGAGATCGGCGGAGTGCGCCTGCAGCGGACGGTAGATGCGCTCGACCAGGGTCGCCTTCGCCATGGCGTCGCCGGCCAGCGCACGCTCGGGCAGCAGATCGTCGGCCTCGACCGGACGCGGGGCGTGACGCCACGCCCCGGCGACGGCGAACCCCGCCAGCGCCGCGCGTGCACTCAGCCCGGCATCCACCAGCGCGGGCACCGTGGGACCGAGGACGAGGTGGCCGGGACCGAAGCCGGGCTCCAGCCGTCGTGCGATCTCGGGGAACGGCAGCTCGTCGCTCACGGGCTCGCGTCCGGGCAGCACGGCACGCCCGATCACCAGCACGAGGCGCGACCCCTGCACGCCGATGAGCACGTCGACGCCGAGCTTGCGGGCGAGCCGCCGCAGATGATCGACATCCAGCTGCGGGGGCGTCGTACCCACGAGCACGGCGACCTCTCCGTGGCCGTGCCAGCCGAGCGCGGCGATACGGCTCGGCAGCTCCTCGTCGGCCTCGCCCGTGAGGATCGAGTCGACGACGAGCGCTTCGAGTCGCGCGTCCCAGAGCCCGCGGGCCTCTGCGGCCCGCGCGTAGACGTCGGCCGACGCGAACGCGACCTCGCGGGAGAACAGCAGGATGCTCTCGCGCAGGTCCTCCGCGCGGCCCGCGACGCGCTCCTCGGTGACGGCGACGGTCACCCGGATGAGCTGCAGCGTCTGCGTCAGGCTGACGCTGCGCAGCAGTTCACGGGGGGCTGCGGCGAAGATGTCGGCGGCGATCCAGGGCGTGGAGCCCGGATCCTCGTACCACTGGATGAACGAGGCGATGCCCGCCTGCGCCACGAGGCCCACGGCCGACCGGCGTGCCGGCGGCATGTCGGCGTACCACGGCAGCGAGTCTTCGAGTCGCTTGATGGTCGCCGTGGCCAGGTCCCCGGAGATGCGGCGGAGCCACGCGAGTGTCTCCGCCTTCTCCTGAGGTGTGGGGCGGGCGGGCATCGAACCGGTCAGCTCTCGCCGCCAGCGTTCCCGGTCGTTCCGGCCGTCACGTCGTGCAGACGGTACTTCTCGATCGCCTGGGCGGACAGCGAGCGGTCGACGAGTCCTTCCTCGGCCAGCGCCTGCAGCGCGCGGACCACGATCGACGGGCCGTCGATCTTGAAGAAGCGACGCGCCGCGGCACGGGTGTCGGAGAAGCCGAAGCCGTCGGCACCCAGCGTCACGTAGCGACGGGGCACCCACTCGCGGATCTGGTCCTGGACCGCGTGCATGTAGTCGCTCACGCCCAGCACCGGACCCGCGGTGTCGCGGAGCTTCTCGGTCAGGTACGCGGTACGCGGCTCGGCGAGCGGGTTGAGGAAGTTGTGCTCGTCGGCGGCGAGACCGTCGCGGCGCAGCTCCGTCCAGCTCGTGACCGACCAGACGTCGGCGGCCACACCCCAGTCGTCGCGCAGCAGCTGCTGCGCCTCGAGCACCCACGGCACGCCGACCCCCGACGCGAGCAGCTGCACGCGGTGACCGTCGCCGGAACCCTCGGAGATGCGGTGGATGCCGCGGACGATGCCGTCGACGTCGACGCCCTCGGGCTCGGCCGGCTGCACCAGCGGCTCGTTGTAGAGGGTGATGTAGTACATCACGTTGGGGTCGGGGTGGTTGCCGCCGTACATGCGGTCCAGGCCGGAGCGCACGATGTGGGCGATCTCGTACCCGTACGCCGGGTCGTACGACACGGTGGCGGGGTTCGTCGAGGCCAGCAGGTGCGAGTGGCCGTCGGCGTGCTGGAGGCCCTCGCCGGTCAGAGTGGTGCGACCGGCCGTCGCGCCCATGATGAAGCCGCGGGCCATCTGGTCCGCCGCCGCCCACTGCGCGTCGCCGGTGCGCTGGAAGCCGAACATCGAGTAGAAGATGTAGACCGGGATCAGCGGCTCGCCGTGCGTGGCGTACGAGGTGCCCGTGCCGGTGAAGGCGGCGACCGCACCCGCCTCGTTGATGCCGACGTGCATGATCTGCCCCTGCGGGCTCTCCTTGTAGGCGAGGAGGAGCTCACGGTCGACCGAGGTGTAGTTCTGACCGTTCGGGTTGTAGATCTTCGCGGTCGGGAAGAACGCGTCGAGACCGAAGGTGCGCGCCTCGTCCGGGATGATCGGGACGATGCGGTTGCCGAAGTCCTTCGAGCGCAGCAGGTCCTTCAGCAGGCGGACGAAGGCCATCGTCGTGGCGACCTCCTGCGTGCCGGAACCCTTCTTCGGCAGCGCGTAGGCGCTGTCGTCGGGCAGGCTGATCGGCACGTGGTGGGTACGGCGCTCCGGCAGGAACCCGCCGAGGGCGCGACGCTTCTCCACCATGTACTGGATGGTCTCGTCCTCCATGCCCGGGTGGAAGTACGGCGGGGCATAGGGGTTCTCCTCGAGCTGCGCGTCGGAGACCGGGATGCGCATCGAGTCGCGGAAATGCTTGAGGTCGTCGAGCGTCATCTTCTTCATCTGGTGGGTCGCGTTGCGCCCCTCGAAGTGGTGACCGAGACCGTATCCCTTGATGGTCTTCGCGAGGATGACCGTGGGCTGGCCCTTGTGCTCGGTGGCGGCCTTGTAGGCGGCGTAGAGCTTCTGGTAGTCCAGGCCACCGCGGCGCAGCTTGCCCCAGATGTCCTCGTCCGACCAGTCCTTCACCATGGCGGCGGTGCGCTCGTCGCGGCCGAAGAAGTGGTCGCGGATGAACTTGCCGTCCTCCGCGCGATAGGTCTGGAAGTCGCCGTCCGGCGTCGTGTTCATGAGGCGCACGAGAGCACCGTCGGTGTCGACCTGGAGCAGGTCGTCCCAGCCGCGGCCCCAGACGACCTTGATGACGTTCCAGCCCGCGCCGCGGAAGAACGCCTCGAGCTCCTGGATGATCTTGCCGTTGCCGCGCACCGGTCCGTCGAGGCGCTGGAGGTTGCAGTTCACCACGAAGGTGAGGTTGTCCAGACCCTCGTTGGCTGCGACCTGGAGCTGTCCGCGGCTCTCGACCTCGTCCATCTCACCGTCGCCGAGGAAGGCCCAGACGCGCGAGCCCGAGAGGTCCTTGATCCCGCGGTTGGTGAGGTACTTGTTGGTCATCGCCTGGTAGATCGCGTTGATGGGTCCGAGACCCATCGACACGGTCGGGAACTGCCAGTACTCGGGCATGAGCCGCGGGTGCGGGTACGACGGGATGCCGAGCGGTGCCTTCGACTTCTCCTGACGGAAACCGTCGAGCTGGTCGGCCGACAGACGCCCCTCGAGGAAGGAGCGGGCGTAGATGCCGGGGGAGGCGTGGCCCTGGATGAAGATCTGGTCGCCGCCCGTGGGGTCATCGAGGCCGCGGAAGAAGTGGTTGAAGCCGACTTCGTACAGCGACGCGGACGACGCGTAGGTCGAGATGTGTCCGCCGACGCCGATACCGGGGCGCTGAGCACGGTGCACGGTGAGCGCGGCGTTCCAGCGGATCCACCGGCGGTAGCGACGCTCCATCTCCTCGTCACCGGGGAAGGCGGGCTCGTTCTCCGGCGCGATCGTGTTGATGTAGTCGGTCGTGGGGACCTGGGGCACGTTCAGCTGCAGCTCGTGCGACTTGTTCAGCAGGCTGAGCATGATCTCGCGACCGCGCCCCGCCCCCTTGCTGTCGACGAGCTGCTGCAGCGATTCCTGCCACTCGTGCGTCTCTTCGGGGTCGCTGTCCTGCGGTCCCTGAGAGTACGGATCCTGATCGTTGACCGTCACGAGACACCTTTCGTCGTCTGGCAGATCGTGCCAGGGATGGGGCTTGGGATGCGCGCGGCTTTGTGCAGCGTCGACAACGCGTCCTGGATCAGCCTAGTCACATCGCGATGGGGTGGACCGCGCGGGACGCGAGTGGGCCTTCCCGAACGGTTCTCACACACACGTTCGGCGTTGCAGACGTTGATCCGCCGTGTTCTCAGAGGTTCCTAGGTCCCGCCAGGGCCCGCGCCGAGGACGACGACATCGAATTGGCCGTGGAGGTGCTGATGAGGTTCTCCTTGTTCTTGTGACGAGGATTCAGGTGTGCGGTTATACCGCTCGTGCGGAGGAGGGCAGGGCGGCACTGACCTGCCGACGGATGTGGTCGAGGATCTCGGGGAAGCTGTCGCCAAGGTGCACGGTCGCGGTGGTGGTGACGTGGATGATCGAGGTGATCACGCGCGCGAGTGTGCTCGTATCGGCGGAGACGATGCGGGGATCGTGGGCCAGGATGCCGGACAGGCCGCTCTCCAGGCGTCGTGAGAGGGCGAGGCCCTCGCGGCGGTGGGGTCCAGCGCGAGGACCGACGCCACGGTGCCAACCCCTGCGCGCGCGGCGACGGCAGCCGAACGGAGGCCATCGTCGATGGCGGTGGCGAACTTCTGGTTCTGCACCAGGATCAACAGCTCTGCTTTCGTCGACGCGTACGGGTACAGGGTGCCGATGGCGACGTCCGCGCGGTCGGCGATCTGCTGGGTGGTCACACCTCCCACGCCGTGCTCCGCGAACAAGGTGCGGGCGGCGTCCATGATCCGGCGCCGCTTGTCCTCCTTCGCTCGCTCACGGCGCCCCGCCGGGTCCGGATGGGATGCCATGTCGATCTCCCTTGACAAAGTTACTGAGGGCACTCAGGATTGAGTGTCCTCGGATCGAGCGGACGGAGAACCCCGTCGTAAGGGTCGGCAATCCAAGCAAGGAGCTGTCATGACAGACACGCAGCAGAGATCAGGCGGACTGCCCGTGCGCTTCGTTGATGCCACGACCCGTACGGTCACGGCGGCGGGTGCACGGTTCGTCCACCGCGAGCTCGGCGCCGACAACGACGGTATGCCGCTGGTTGGTCTCACCCACCTCGGTGCAAACCTTGATAGCTGGGATCCGGAGTTCGTTGACGCCCTGGCCGAAAAGCGGCGGGTGATTCTGCTCGGCTACCGAGGAGTGGGCGCATCTACTGGGAGCGTGCGTGACCGGTTCGAAGACATGGCCGCTGACGCGATCGCCGTGGTCCGCGCCCTCGGTCTCTCCCGGGTGGACCTGTTCGGGTTGTCGATGGGCGGCATGGTCGCCCAGGAGATCATCCGCCAGGTGCCGGACCTCGTGGAGCGTGTCATCCTCGCCGGAACGGGTCCGCAGCATGGTCCCGGGCTTACCGCGATGACCGGCGTCACCGTCCGCACCGTCCTGCGCGGGGTTGTGAGCTTTACCAACCCGACCACGCTGCTGTTCTTCACCCGCACCCGGGCAGGCAAGCAAGCCGCGAAGGCCTACCAGGCGCGAATGAAGCGCCGTCGCATCGGAAGGGACACGCCTGTCACCCCCGGGGTGTTCCGTGCGCAGCTCCGTGCCGTGAACCGGTGGGGTCACCAGCAGGGGGCGGTCGGCACCTTCGCCGGTCGGATGCTCGTCCTGCACGGCGACAGTGACCGCATGGTCCCGCCCGCCAACGCTGAAGCACTTCGGGATCGCTTCCCGGGTGCCGAGGTGCTGCTGTTCCCGGACTCCGGGCACGGCGTCGTCTTCCAGAATCGCAGCGCGATCGCCGACGCCACCCACCGTTTCCTGCAGCGCTGACCGCCATCGCTGTATCTCACGCGTCATTACAGAAAGAAGACCATCATGCGCGCGTTCGTGTTCGACAAGTACAAGCAGCCCGTCCACGAGGCCGACATACCCGAGCCCACGGTCGGCGACCGCGACGTCCTGATCCGGGTAGAGGCTGCAGGGCTGAACCATCTCGACGAGCGGCTCCGGGCAGGTGAGTTCAAGGCGATCCTGCCCTACAAGACCCCCGTCACGCTCGGCCACGATGTCGCGGGCACCGTGATCCGCACCGGCGCGGGTGTCACCCGGTTCACCGCCGGGGACCGAGTGTACGCCCGGCCGCGGGATCACCGCATCGGTACCTTCGCCGAGCGCATCGCCGTCGACGAGACAGACGTCGCCCTGGCTCCGACCTCGATCAGCATCGTGGAGGCGGCATCGCTTCCGCTGGTCGCACTCACCGCATGGCAGGCCCTGGTGGAGAAGGGGAACGTGCAGCCGGGGCAGAAGGTGCTCATCCACGCTGGTGCCGGCGGGGTCGGGTCGATCGCGATCCAGCTCGCCAAGCACCTCGGTGCGCAGGTTGCGACCACCGTGTCGGGCAAGAACGCGGACTTCGTCCGGGAGCTCGGCGCCGACGTCGTCATCGACTACCGTACCCACGATTTCGAGTCCGAGCTCTCCGGCTACGACTTCGTCCTGGACCCGCTTGGCGGGGACAACCTCACCAAGTCGCTCACGGTCTTGAAGCGCGGCGGAAAGGCGGTCGGGATCTCCGGTCCACCCACCCCCGCGTTCGCGAAAGCCGCAGGCCTGAACCCGGTGCTGCGCCTGGCCATCACGGCCCTCAGCCGCAAGACCCGCGCACTCGCCAGGAAGCTCGGCGTGACATACGAGTTCCTCCTCATGCACGCCTCCGGCGACCAGCTGCGTCAGATCGCCGAGCTCGTCGACGCCGGCGACATCCGCCCGGTCGTGGGCGCGACCTTCCCATTCGACCAGACCGTGCAGGCTCTCGCCTCCCTCGGCACCAGCAGCATCCGCGGCAAAGCCGTCATCACGGGCGCCGACCAGCCCGCATAGCCCTATTCGCAGTCCGCTTTCCGAGCACACTCAGATCCTCAAGGAGCACCCTCATGAGCACCACCGAACCCGTCATCACCTCCTACGCCAAAGCCCCAGCAAAGACCGTCGCCGTCGACGGGGACACCTTCGCCTACCGTGAGCTTGGCCCGAAAGAACAGATCCCCGTCGTCTTCTTCGTGCACCTGGCCGCGACCCTGGACAACTGGGACCCGCGCATCATCGACCAGATCGCGAAGACCCGCCACGTCATCGCTTTCGACCAGCTCGGCGTCGGTGCCTCCTCCGGGCAGGTTCCCGACACCCTCGAAGACGCCGCGGCCGACGCCTACCGGTTCATCACGAAGGGACTGGGCTACGACAGGATCGACATCTTCTCCTTCTCGATGGGCGGCATGATCGCTCAAGACCTGGTCGTCGCTCACCCCGGGTTGGTGCGCAAGCTCGTGCTCACCGGCACCGGCCCGCGCGGTGGGAAGAACATCGACAAGGTCGTCGGCACCACCTACTGGGACATCTTCCGCTCCGTGATCACCCGGTCCGATCCGAAGGAGTTCCTCTTCTTCAACCGTGACGCCGAAGGCAAGCGAGCCGGCAAGGCGTTCGTTGAGCGTCTCAAGGAGCGCACCGTCGACCGCGACAAGCCGATCAGCAACAAATCGTTCAGCCGCCAGCTGAAGGCCATCCAACGGTACGGGCGCTCGACCCCATCAGACCTGTCCGTGATCACGGGCCCGACCCTGATCGCCAACGGCGACAACGACCGCATGGTCCCCTCCGTGCTCTCCGAGGACCTGCATCGGCGGATCGTCGGCAGCGAGTTGATCATCTACCCGAACTCCGGCCACGGCGGCGTCTTCCAGTACTGGCAGAAGTTCGCCCCGATCGCCGCGAAGTTCCTCACCGACTGACCAGCGAGCTGTCACCCCCGAAGGAGCCATCATGACCGACACCACACCGACGAAACCAGACGTCTCGAAGCACTTCACCTCCTCGATCCTGCTCTGGATGCGCACCGATAAGGCCGCTGGCCCGACACTGCGCTGCGCACACAGGTGTTCCTGCCGTGGAATGAGAAGACCCGGGAAACACCGAACGTCGCCCACGACAACCCGGCCGACCAGCACCTGCACGCCTCGGTCATCCTCGGCTTCACCGACGACCGTGCTCGCGACCGTTTCTACGCCGACCATGCCCCAGACCTGTCGACCCTGCTCGCCCCGCACGTCGCTGCCGTCCACGCCTACGACGTCACCGACGCGCCCACCTATGTCAAGGACAGCCAGACCCTCCCGCACTACGAGAGCTGACGCCGCCTAATCGCCACCAACTCATCGGCGGATGGGCGCTCGAAGGTGACTCACTGTCACTGAGGCGTGTGCGGTCGATTGCCTTTCCGGACCTCGGCGATCAGCAGGACGCCGACGGCGATGGCGAGCACCGTGACCGCGATCGCGGCGGCTCCGACGGCGGCGCGCAGGGAGATGGCGGTGGCGACCGCGCCGACGCCGATCGCGGTCGCGGCTTGCAGGGCGTAGGCGATGAGGTAAAGGAAGGACAGGGTCGAGCCGCGGTGGTGTGGGGGTGCGAGTCGGTTGATGAGGCCGAGCCCCCCGGTGAATGCCAGGGCGTAGGCGATGCCGCCGACGACGCACCATGCCAGGAACAGTGCGAGCGATTGGAGCGCGCTGGCGGCCGCCATCAGGGCGAGGCTGACCAGCGTCAGTGCCGTGCCTGCCCAGATGAGGGAATGGGTGTGGAATCGGGCGAGGAAGAGTCCGGTGATCCCGATGAACGCCGCTGAGGCGGCGAGCAGGGTGCCGACGAGAGCGGTGTTGTCGGTGTGCGTGAACTGGTCGATCATGTGCGCGCCGAGAGAGAGGAAGATCGCCCCGACACAGTAGGCGAGACTGACCGAGAGCGTGGCGATGACGAACCCGATCCGGATCCCCGGGGGGACGAAGGGAGCCTGTGGTCGCCACCGGGCCTTTGCCTGCGGTCGGTCGTCGGGTGTGGCCAGCAGCGCCGCAGTAGAGGCCGCGGCGAGGGCGAAGAGGACGAGGTAGCTCCACAACAGCGGGAGAGGCCGGTACTCGGCGAACACTCCGCTGAGAAGCAGCGCCACGGTGAGGCCGGTCGCGGTGGCGACCGTGGCGGTGGTGCTCGCGAAGCGGGGGCTGCGCGTGGTGTTGTTCTCGATCAAGGATGCGGTGGCAGCTCCCATTGCGAGACCCGCCCCGGCCCCTTGCAGGACGCGGCCGATATAGAGGAAGACGACATGCGGCGCGAAAGCGAACACCACCCCGGAGATGCCGATGAGCGCGACGCCCGCGATCATGACCCACCTGCGGCCGAACAGATCGGACAGGTTCCCGAACAGCGGGAGCACCACGATCAGCGCCAGCTGATACGTCGCGAACACCGTCGTCACGACAACCGGGGTGAGATCCCACTTCGCGGCGTAGATCGGGTAGAGCACGCTCGGCGCCCCCGAGGACCACAGCGCGAGGGCCAGGACCGACGCGGCAGCCCAGAACGCGCCACGCCGTCCTAGACGCATCACGAGGCAGGGTCCGGGCGGACAACGAGACACGTGCTGGACGCGGTCGCGAGGACGCGTCCCTGGCTGTCACGGATGTCGGCCTCCGCGAACACCGCACTTCGGCCCTTGCGGGTGACCCACCCGTGCGCGGTGACGGGGCCGGTGTCCGCGGTGATCGGGCGCAGGAACGACACCTTGATCTCGAGGCTGGTGTATCCGACGCCGGCCGGGAGGGTGGAGTGCACAGCGCACCCGCACGCGGAGTCGAGGACGGTGGCGAAGAACCCGCCGTGCACCGACCCGATCGGGTTGTAGTGGGACTCGTCCGGCACCGCCGTCATCACCACGTCACCCTCCTCCACGGTGACGATCTCGAGCCCGATGTGACTGCTGATCGGCGGGGCGGGCACCTCGCCCGCGGCCACGGCCCGAAGCTGCTCGATACCGGATCGGGCGAACAGCGTCCGCTTGTCCCTGCCCGGGATCTGGTAGCGGATCGTGCGCGACCGCTCGGAATCCTCGTCGTCCCTGGTCATAGCTACCTCACCTCACCGAACGTCTTCAACATTGCCCTCACCCCGTCTCCGCTCCGGGTCCGCGCCTCCAACGCGAACTCCGAGACCCGCACCCGTGTCCGGCGTTCGAACGTGGTGTAGCGCATGCCTGTGCCCCGATCTGCCATGACGGGATGCGACGTGAAGTCCTCGTCGCACCGACCCTACCGATGCTAAGTTTGTTGAAACAACTCAGGTGGTCACACGGCGTCTTGTGTGGCGCAAGGCGGGACGGACACTGGTGTTTCAGGTGCACATCCCGCGGCTAGGTGCACCGGCGAGGGCTAGGCCGGACGATCCGTTCGAACGCGGCGAGTTCGACCTCGTCAGCCTCGCCGCACTGTTCCCCGCGATGCCGAGTGGACCCGCAAGTCTGCGACAGGCAGCCAACAAAGTCCGCTCATACGAGGAGATCCACGCATCCCAGCTGCTCCGAGCGGCAGCAGCACTGCCAGGCCAATGAGGAGGCTCCGATGCCCCGCCGATCACCAACACTCGTCCATGCACTGAACAGCCCGTGCGGCATCGTCCGCAGCGTGGGCGTTCTCGGTGACTCCTGGAGCTTCCTCATCGTGCGAGAGGCGCTCCTCGGTGCGGGGACGTTCGCACAGTTCCGCGACCGGCTCGGCATCGCCAGCGATGTGCTCAGTGCGCGGCTCGCAACGCTTGTCGAGCACGGAGTATTCGAGAAAACGCCGTACCGGAAGCCGGGCCAGCGCGTTCGTGAGGCCTACCAACTCACCGCTGCGGGTGAGGATCTGAAGGTCGTCATGGTCGCCATGCAGCAGTGGGGCGAAGCGCACATCCCCCTGACGCACGGCTCACGCGTGCGGGCCGTCACCGTGAGCGAAGGCGAGCGCGTGCACGCCGGTCTGCTCACCGCAGACGAAAGGAGCGTCTCGAACGCAGAGGTGGCGTTCGTGCGCTCAGGCGCCATCGACGACGTGCCGTGAGACTCGGAACCGCGTCAACGCGGGAGGATCGCCGCCACTTGGGTACGGATGTCCGCGAGGAGCTGCGGGATGGGCGAGGCCGTGTTCACGCTGGCTCCCAGCACGAGGAACTGGATGGCGGAAACAACTCGCGCCAGCGCCTCCGCCTGAGGGGTGGGAACGCCCGCCTTCTCGGTGAGGATGCTGGCGACGGCGTGCTCGGTCTGCGCGACGATGTCCAGCGCCGCCGCGTGGTGAGGTTCGCTCGGGTCGCCGAAGACCATCTCCCTCAGGTAGGTGCGGCCATTGTCGACCTGGCCCCGGTTGCACTCCACCACCGGCCCCAGAAGGGCGAGGACCGCGTCCACCGCCGCCAACTCCTCCGCAGCCGCGGCACGACCACGCTTCAGCGCGTCGGCGTAGTGCGCGTTCTGGACCAGGAGAAGCAGCTCCCCCTTGGTCTTCGCGTACAGGAACAGCGTGCCCGTGCCGATGTCTGCAGCGTCCGCGATCTGCTGCGTGGTGACCTCGTCCACCCCGTGCTTTGCGAACAGGTCGCTGGCGGCCGCGGTGATCCGCGCGAGCTTGTCCTGCTTCTGCCGCTCGCGTCGCCCGAGCGGCGGTGTCGCCACTGACATCGTGTTCCTCCCCGGGGAATAGATTCTGACTTACCTCAGTTCTGAGTTTAGTCACTATCGTGTTGACTCGGATGCGCTCTGGCCCATCCTCCCACGCCGGTGCGCGGCGACCGTCGCACACCGGAGATCAGGTGACGCCCATCGAAAGGACCCTCACCCGTCATGACGTCTTCGTCTCTCTGGCAGCCGTTCACTCTCGGCCGCATCGAGCTCCCGCACCGGCTCGCGCTCGCCCCGATGACCCGCAACCGCGCCAACCCCGACGGCACCCCCGGTGAGCTCGCGGCAGAGAGCTACGCGCAGCGCGCCTCGCTGGGGCTCCTGATCACCGAGGGAACCCAGCCGTCTATGGATGGACAGGGGTATCTGAACACCCCCGGCACCCACACCCCCGAGCAGGTGGCGGGGTGGGCGAAGGTCGCCGAGGCCGTGCACGAGAAGGGCGGGCACCTGTTCATCCAGCTCATGCACGTGGGACGCGTCTCCCACCCCGACAACACCCCGCACCACCGTCAGCCGGTCGCGCCATCGGCGATCTCGGCCGAGCAGGACATGTTCACCGCCGAGGGCCCGAAGAAGACGCCCGTGCCGCGCGAGCTGTCTGTGGCGGAGATCCAGGACGTGATCGGCGAGTTCCGCCACGCCGCAGCCTCCGCGATCGCTGCCGGTGCGGACGGGGTGGAGATCCACGCCGCCAATGGGTATCTGCTGCACCAGTTCCTCGCCCCCAACGCCAACCAGCGCACCGACGAGTACGGCGGGTCGGTCGAGAGCCGTGCCCGGTTCGTCATCGAGGTCGCGAAGGCCGTGGCCGAGGAGATCGGCGCGGACCGCACCGGCATCCGCATCTCCCCGGCGTTCCCCCTCGGCGGGCTCGACGAGGGCGACGCCGAGACCGTGCGCGCCCAGTACAACTACCTCGTCGGCGAGCTCGCGAAGCTGAACCTGGTCTACCTGCACGTGCACCACCTCGGCGACGACGAGCTGCTCGCCTCATTCCGTGAGGTGTGGCCGACTGCGGTGCTTGTGGTCCGTTACGGCCGCGATCGCGACGGCATCGCCGCGGACATCGACAAAGGCCTGGCCGACATCGCCCCGCTCGGCCGTTTCGCGCTCGCGAACCCCGACATCGTCGAGCGCCTGCGCATCGACGCACCCCTCAACGACCTCGACCCGGCCACCCTCTACACCGGCGGCGCAAACGGGTACACCGACTACCCGACACTCACGCGCGCCTGACCCCCGACGTGGCCGGGGGCAGGCGGACCCGATGCCCGCCCCGGTCACCCTTTTCGACCATCCGGACACCCACATCAAGGAGCTTCATTCCATGACTTCCCTCAACGGCGCCGTCGTCCTCGTCACCGGCGCAAACGGTGGCATCGGCAGCCACTTCGTCCACGATGCCCTCGCTCGGGGAGCTGCGAAGGTGTACGCCACCGCCCGCACCCCTCGTGAGTGGGACGACGAGCGGATCGTGCCACTCACGCTCGACGTCACCGACCTGGCCTCCATCCAGGCCGTCGTGGAGCAGGCCCCGGATGTGACGGTGCTGATCAACAACGCCGGCACCTCGGTTTCCAGCCCGGGCATCCTCACCCACACCGATGAGGAGATCCGCCAGAACGTGGAGACCAACTTCCTCGGCCCGCTCTTCCTCGCCCGCGCCTTCGCACCGGTCCTGTCCGCCAAGAGCGGCAACACCGCGATCATCGACATCCACTCCGCCCTGTCCTGGTACGCCGTCGCCGGCATCTACTCCGCCACCAAGGCCGCCCTGTGGTCTGCGACGAACTCGCTGCGGCTGGAGCTGCAGCCCGCGGGCGTGCAGGTCGTCGGCGTGCACGTCGGCTACGTCGACACCGCGATGGCCGCCCACGCCACCGACCCGAAGCTCGACCCCGCCGACCTCGTCACCCAGGTGTTCGACACGCTTGAAGCCGGCGGCTACGAAGTCCTCGCCGACGATATCTCCGTCCAGGCCAAGGCTGGTTTGTCCGCCTCCCTCGAGGCCGTCTACCCGCAGCTCGCCACCGGCAAGTAGCCCCTCGGGTCGGCCGCCACGCACAGCACGGCGGCCGACCCGTCTCGCATCCCGCCGTCGCTCGAGCGCGGCACACACAAGGAGTCAAGGATGACGATCTCGGACACCGACTCGCCCCGGCGTGTCCGGAGAGCGAATTGCTCGTGTCAGCCGGCTCTTTCGACCGGTTCGATGCGAGCGAAGTCGAGCTGCTCGACCTCGAGCGGGGTGAGGTCGTCGATCGAGCCGTGGGTGCGCGTTCGGTGGTGAACCACAGCGCCCAGGACGCCGTCGCCGCTTCGACCTGGTCGACGTCTCGCCACGGTCCCTCGTGGTGAATGAGCTCGGACTTGTAGAGCCCGATCTGCGACTCTCCGAGCGATTTGGCATACGCGTCGCCGACGGACCCGACCGACGCGTCGATACGCTCGTTGATCAGCCGGTCGGTGAAGGCGATTGACGTGTAGACCGACCCGGCGTCGGTGTGGTGAGTGAGCCCCGCGAATCCGATGACGCCTTCGCGTCGGCGGGTCCAGAGCGCCATGTCGAGGCGGTCCAGCCCGAGCGGTGTGGTCATCGAGGCGGCGGCGCGCCAGCCGAGAATGCGGTGAGTGTGCGCGCCGAACACGAACGCGACGCACACCCATCCGGACCAGGTCCAGACATAGGTGAAGTCCGCGATCCAGAGCTGGTCGGTGCGGAACCGCCAGAAGTGCCGGTCGACGAGGTCGGCCGGTCTGGTCTCTCGCAGCGCAGAGTCGACGGGGCGTTTGCGTTTCCCGCGGACGACACCGGCATTCCCGAGCTCCCGCATGAGGCGTTCGACCGTGCAGCGAGCGATGTCGTGGCCGTCGCGACGCAACCTCGGCCAGAGCTTGCGGGCGCCGAGAATCTTCCGCTGCGTCTGCCACCTGGTCATGATCGTCACGCCGTGCTGGGTCAGCACGTCGCAGATCGACTCGACACCCCACCGCAGACCACCCATCGCGACGATCCTTGTGGTCCTCTATGAACGTGACTATCGCTTCTGTGGCCGGTCGAGCTCGGTCGCGAACAAAGCCGAAGCCGCCTTCAAGAACTCGTTCGCGCGCCGCAGCTCGGTGTTCTCCCGTTTGAGCCGCTTGATCTCCTCCGCCGCCTCGGTCGTGACACCGGGGCGTTCGCCGGCGCCGACCTGGCCACGAAGGCTCCAGGTCCGGATGGTCTCCGGCGACCCGATGCCGAGCAACTGCGCGGTCGCGGTCATCGAGGCTTACTCGCTCGGATAGTCGGGCCGCAGCTCGGCGACCATGCGGACAGCGCACTCGCCAAGCTCGCGCGGATACTTGCTGGGACGTCCCATGAGACAGATCCATCCAAGGAATCATGTCTCCAGACAGGCCCGGGGGAGTCAGAGGCCAGGCTGCGTGCGGGGGAGGACGTATAGCCCGCGGACGTCGCGGGTTTGAACATCCAATCTGTGGTGGGCCCTGCCGGGATCGAACCGACGACATCCACGGTGTAAACGTGGCGCTCTACCAGCTGAGCTAAAGGCCCTGACCCCCTCAGTCTATGAGGACGCCCCGGTCAGCCGTCGCGCCCGACGACACGCGGCTCGGCGGGATTGAGGTACATGCCGTCGTCCTTGCCCAGTCGGGAATGACCGCGGGAGTAGGCGAAGTAGACCACGAACCCGATCACGAGCCAGATGAGGAACCGCAGCCAGGTCTCCACCGTCAGGTTCAGCATCAGGTAGACGCAGATGAGGGCCGAAAGGAGCGGTAGCACCGGGTTGCCGGGCACCCGGAAGCCGCGCTTGAGGTCGGGGCGGGTGCGCCGCAGCACGACCACACCGACCGACACCAGCACGAAGGCCGACAGCGTGCCGATGTTCACCATCTCCTCGAGCACACCGATGGGGGTCAGTCCGGCGACGACGGCGACGATCACGGTGACCACGATGGAGATCACCCAGGGGGTCCGTCGGGTGGGGTGCACCTTGGCGAGCCGCTGGGGGAGCAGACCGTCGCGCGACATCGCGAAGATGATGCGCGTCGCACCGATCATCAGCGTCAGCACGACGGTGGTGAGGCCGGCCACCGCTCCGGCGGAGATGACCGTGGCCATCCAGGCCTGGCCGTGATGCGTGAACGCGTTCGCGAGGGCGGCGGCGGGGTCGAGCTCGTCGTAGCGCACCATGCCGGTCACGACGAGCGCGACGGCGCAGTAGAGAACAGTGCAGATCACGAGCGACGCGATGATGCCGATCGGGAGGTCGCGCTGCGGGTTCTTCGTCTCCTCAGCCGTCGTGGCGACGACGTCGAAGCCGATGTAGGCGAAGAAGACGAGGGCCGCGCCCGCGAAGATGCCGCCCACGCCGAACGCCATCGGCGCCGAGCCGGAGAGGAACTGCAGCAGCGGCTGCATGAGACCCGTCGCCGCCTCGCGCGGCGCGGCATCCGGGACGAACGGCGTGTAGTTGGCGGGGTTGATGAACATGATCCCGGCGACGATCACGAACAGGACGATGAAGAGCTTCACCCCGACGAGCACGAGGTTGACACGCATGGACTCGCGGATGCCGATCGTCATGAGGATGCCGAGGACGATGACCAGGAGGATCGCCATGACATCGACCACGCCGCCGTAGCCGATGGCCTCCGGCAAGGGGATGCCGAGCTGGCCGAGGAGCACGCCGAGGTACGCGCTCCACCCCTGGGCGACCACGCTCGCGCCGAGGAACATCTCGAGGATGAGGTCCCATCCGATGATCCAGGCGAACAGCTCGCCGAGCGAGGCGTACGAGAACGTGTACGCGGAGCCTGACACCGGAACCGTCGATGCGAACTCGGCGTAGCACATCGCCGCGAGAGCGCAGGCGACCGCCGCCACGATGAAGCTGACGACCACCGCGGGTCCGGCGACCTCGTGGGCGGCGCGGCCGGTCAGGGTGAAGATGCCGGCGCCGATCACCACGCCGACCCCGAAGACGGTCAGGTCGAGCGCGGAGAGCGACTTTCGCAGCCGGAACTCCGGTTCCTCCGTGTCGGCGATCGATCGCTCGATGGACTTCGTGCGCATCACGCTCATGGCGCCTCCTCTGAGGATCCGCAGAGCACGGTGCGCAGCACTGCGGTCAGGGTGAACATGCTAGTGCGACGTCCGTGCCGACCGGAACGCCCCTGCGTCGGGAGCGGTAGGTTGGGACGGTGAAGTCACGACCCGCCGACCAGCAGCTCCTGCTCGAACTCGCGACGCTCGACGCCGCGATCCAGCACGCTGAGCATGCCCGCCGCAACCCGGAGCAGGCCGGCCGTGTGCAGGAGCTGCTCGCGCAGCGCCAGGCCCAGTCCGCCGAACTGACGACGCTGCTCGGGGCCCGCGACGACGTGAACGCCGAACTGGCGCGTCTGGAGTCGGATGTCGCGCTCGTCGAGGCCCGTGTCGCCCGCGACCGGGAACGCCTCGCGGCCTCGGCCAACGCCAAGGAGGCGCAGGGACTCGAGCACGAGCTGGCGTCGCTCGCGAAGCGCAAGAGCGACCTCGAGGATGCCGAGCTCGAGCTGATGGAGCGGCTCGAGGGCACCGAAGCCGCCGTCGCGGCGCAGGAGGCGGCCATCGCCGCCGTGAACGAGGAGGGCGGGCGACTGAGCGCCGCCGCGAAGGAGAGCGTCGCCGCCGCGACCGCGCGCAGCGAGGCCGCCACCCGCGACCGCGCCGCCATCGCCGCCCGTGTGCCCGCGGATCTGCTCGCGCTGTACGAGCGCCTGTCCGCTCGCGGTGTCGGCGCCGGACTGCTCCGCCGTCGCACGTGCGAGGGGTGCAACATGGTGCTCGCGGGCACCGATCTGCAGACGATCCGCCAGGCCGCCGACGACGACGTCGTCCAGTGCCCCGAGTGCGGCGGCATCCTCGTGCGCACGGACGAATCGGGGCTGTGAACGCCACCAGCGCGGCACGGAGCACGCCGCGCTGGCGCCTGGTCACGACGTCGGGCGAGCAGGCGGTCGTCACCACGATCGGTGCGGACCTCGACGTCCAGCACGTCGAGCGCCGCGCGCTCGACGCGTGGTGGGACGACGACCCGCTCACCCGGTGGGTCTGGTCCGACACGACACGCTGGTATCCGCGGGCGCTCCGCGCCGGCGCCGTCCTCGCACGGTGCCATGACCTGCGGCTCGCACACGCGATCCTGCGCGACAGCGCTCTCGTCACGGATGCGGCCGCGCTGCGTGCCGCGACGGCGTGGGATGTCGCGGTGGACGAGCCCGCGACACCCGCCGCACCCGCGCTGTTCGATCTCGACGGCACCGCGCGTGCGGGCGTGCCCGACGATCCCGACGAGGCGCTCGCCGAGTTCCGGCGCCAGCAGCGCGCGCTCCGCGACGGCGCAGACCCCGCTCGTCTGCAGCTGTTGATCGCCGCCGAGTCCGCCGGCGCGCTCCTGGCGACGGAGATGAACACGGCAGGTCTGCCCTGGGACCGGCGGACGCACGAGGCGATCCTCGAGGACGTTCTCGGCGCCCGCCCCGCGCCCGGCGAGCTCCCCGCCCGCGTGCGCGACCTCGCGACGGCCGTGCGCGTGGCGCTCGGTGACCCGGCGGCGAGTCTGGACTCGCACCCGAAGCTCCTGCGCAGCCTTCACCGTGTCGGGGTGCGCGCCGAATCCACGAGTCGGTGGGAGTTGGCCGAGTACGACCATCCCGCCATCGGGCCCCTCCTCGCCTACAAGAAGCTCACGCGCCTGATGAGCGCGAACGGCTGGGCCTGGCTCGACGAGTGGGCCGCCGACGGCCGGTTCCGTCCCGTCTACGTGCCCGGAGGGGTCGTGACGGGCAGATGGGCGTCATCCGGGGGCGGCGCACTCCAGATCCCGCGCCAGCTGCGCCGCGCCGTCCGGGCCGATCCGGGGTGGACCCTCGTCGTGGCCGATGTCGCGCAGCTGGAGCCGCGGGTGCTCGCGGCGATGGCGTCCGACGAGTCGCTCGCGTCGGCGGCGCGCGGGCGCGATCTCTACGAGGGCATCGTCGCGAGCGGGGTGGTCCAGACCCGCCAGGAGGCCAAGATCGCGGTCCTCGGCGCGATGTACGGAGCGACGACGGGAGACAGCGGCCGCCTGGTCCCGGCGCTGCGACGCGCCTACCCGCGGGCGATGGGACTGGTCGACGACGCCGCAGCGACGGGGGAGCGGGGAGGAGTCGTCTCGACCTGGCTCGGTCGCTCCAGCCCGCCTCCGTCCTCCTCCTGGCGCGAGATCCAGGCCTCCGCCGCGCTTCCCGACGCGACGGAGGCAGACCGCGTACGCGCCCGCCGCTCCGCCCGCGATCGCGGGCGCTTCACCCGCAACTTCGTCGTGCAGGGCACCGCCGCCGAATGGGCGGCGGCGTGGCTCGCCGACCTGCGCGGCCGCCTCGCGGCCCTGCCCGAGGTGGACGCCGCAGACGGCGCGGCGGCATCGGGACCCGTGTTCGGCCGACGCGCGCACCTCGCCTTCTTCCTTCACGACGAGATCATCGTGCACACCCCCGCCCCGCACGCGGAGGCCGTCGCCGAGGCGGTGCGGGAGGCGGCCGCGAACGCCGCTCGGCTGCTCTTCGGCTCGTTCCCGATCGACTTCCCGCTGGATCTGCGGATCGCCGTCGACGCCGCGAAGGACTGAGGGGTCACCCGCACCCGGGCGTGCTCGTTGCTTCCACGGCGACATCGTTCATCATCGGGGTGTGCACGACGACGGGCTGCAGCCCGACGCCGCGTGGGGCGACGAAGTGGAACGTCAATGTGCGCTCCTGTCCGGGAGCGAGTGTCACACGGGCGAGGGTCGCCGCCGACGCGTCGCCGTCGACGTCGGTGGAGGAAGCACGTTCGCCGTCGATCTCCACGCCGCCCAGGAACCATCCGTCCGGGAGCATCGCCGTGACATCCGTCGTGATGTCGCCGGGGGCGGACGGGTTCGCCGCTCCCGTCATCCACACGGAGAAGTCGCGAGCCGCCCCGGTCGCGCTGCTGCGCAGCGTCACGGCGAGCGTCACGTCGGCGGCGCCGTCGGCCCGGCACGTCTGCACCGACGGAGCGATGCGCGTGTGCAGATAGGTGTCCATCTTCCCCGTCGTGGCATCGTTGAAGAAGACGCCCACGGCGTCGGGTCCCGCCGCGCGCAGGCGGGCGAGCGCTCCGCCGAGCGGGCCCTGCGCCAGCGCCGACCCCTCATCCGCCCGGGCGCTCCACACCGACACGCGCCCCTGCGCGACCGGCTTCGCGAGGGCGTCCATCCAGCGGAGCGGATCGAGGGGACGCGACGAGAGCGCCGCGAACAGCCGATCCGTGAGATCGCTCTGCATCGCCGTCTGCTCGTCGGCCGTCTTCTCCAGGTAGGGCCGGACCAGGATGTCCTCGACCACGTCGCCGCGGTCGACGACGGTGCCGTCGGAGAGGGTCAGTGGCCCGGTGATCGTGAGGAGAGACGCGAGCACGGCGGGATCGACCGCCACCACCGTGTCCGGCGCGGCATGGCCGAGCGACTGCCACCACGCCGACGCGAGCCGTGCGCTGAGGGCGAAGTCGGGGGTCATCGTCGCATTCATGACGAACCGCCCGGGAGCCTCACCGTAGAGCGCCACGAGATCGGGAGGAAGCTCCGCGATCGGATGATCGAGCGAGTGGAAGGCGCGGGAGTCGACGTGGTCGGTCACCTCCAGGCGACCGTCGACCGCCCGTATCGCGAGGAAGGAGCCGGTGATGCCGCCGCCGGTGCGCACCTCCGCGGTGTTCTGGATCATGACCAGAATCGTCCGCGCACCGTCGGCACCCAGCATCCCCGGGAGCGCGTTCGCCGCGGCGGCCGCTTCCCGCAGCAGCGGCGCCCCGGCGGCGACCGCGACGCCGGCGCGGTCGGCGGCATCCCGCAGCGGACCGACGAGCTGGTCGCGGGGGAGCGCGGTGAGGGCGCTGTCGGCGGCGGCCACGCGCTGCGCGAGAGCGTCGAGCCGAGCCGAGACCGCGGCGACCCCCGACAGGTCGATCGTTCCGTCCGCACCGCCGGTGGGCTGCGCCGCGACGAGGACGTCTCCGGTCGCGGCGGCGACGTCGCGGACGGTGTCCGCCAGCATCCGCACGGCAGCGGTGTTCGCCCCCACGCCCGGGATCGCCTCAGTGGCTCGCCACAGCGGATCCGACGTCAGGGCGGCCGCGCGCGACGCATGCTCCCGTGCGGCATCGACGACGGGGGTCAGTGCGGCCAGGTCGCCCGCGGCGACGGCCGCCGACAGGCGCGGTTGCAGCGCGACGACCTCCTCGAGCTCGTTCTTCGCCATCCACCCGCGGATGCCGAGCCATCCCGCCACCGCGAGGAGCAGCCCGACCACCACGACGGCGACCAGAGCGCCCCGCCGCCGCTTGCGGCGGCGCGATCCGGTCGCGGTGGTGGGCGGCGCGACCTCAGTCACGGGCGCGGCGCGCGCGCCGGGCGTACAGCAGGGCACCGCCGCCGACCACGAGCGCGAGCGCGAGGCCCGTGAGCGGGAGCACGGCTGCGCCGTCGCCGCCCGTCGCCGGCAGCGACATCCCCGCCGCCGCGACGGCTCCCGACGTCGCCACACCGGCGGGGTCCGTCAGACACGCCGGCGTCGACGGCGGGTAGGAGAGCGCGACCCGCAGTGACGGGTTCACCTCGACGGTGGCCGAGATGTCGCCCCTCGTCCAGGCGAAGTTGCCCGGCGACGCGACCCACTGGCCGTTCTCGAAGGCCCACCCGGGCCATCCGTTCCCCTGCCCGTTCTCGTCCACCGATGCGCCGGGCCAGAGCACCCGTCCGGACAGCGTCCCGTCGACGATCTCTCCGAGTGCGATGGTGGTGCTCTGCTCGCCGTCGGTCAGCACCAGGCGCGCCGTGTGGCTCGTGGCCTGGCCGTCCGGATCGTTCAGGACCACCGAGTAGTCGATCCACGGCACGTTCGCGTCGCAGGACGGCGAGACCGTCGTCCCGCTCAGCGACGGCGATGACGGCGTGTCGGGGCCGTAGTCGTCGCCGGTATCGGCAGCCGACGCGGCCGACGCACCCCCCGACAGCAGAACGACGGCAAGAAAAACGGGCAGCGCGTACTTACGCATGATGATGCCTCCCCCAGGCGATGCGAGCCCAAACCCCCCAGCCGGGCCTCGTGGCGACACCGTACCACGTCGGAACGACGCGAACCAGTAGGATCGGGGGAGCGAATGGGTCGGCTGGACGGTCGCGTGGCGGGGTCACCCGCACCGAGGAACGTCCGGGCTCCACAGGGCAGGGCGGTGGGTAACACCCACCCGGAGCAATCCGCGAGACAGTGCCACAGAGAGCAGACCGCCCCGGACTCCGCTCGTCGGAGCACCGGGGTAAGGGTGAAAGGGTGGTGTAAGAGACCACCGGGATCGTGGTGACACGGTCCGCACGGTAAACCTCGCCCGGAGCAAGGCCAGACAGGGGATGCCGACGCGGCTCGCCGAGTCCCCGGGTAGGCCGCTGGAGCGGCACGGCAACGTGTCGCCGAGAGAGATGACCGTCCACGGAGCGCGAGCTCCCGGACAGAACCCGGCGTACAGGCCGGCCCATTCGCCTCACCCCGTCCGGCAGGGTTCGCGACCCGACCGCCGGACGAGTCAGAGGGGTCGTTCGAGCCGGGCCTTCGCCTCGCGCTCGATCAACACCGGCAGGAAATCCTTGACGCGAGCACGCGAGAAGTGATCGCGAGCCTCCTCGACGGCGGCCCTCACCGCGGAGGCCGGGGCGTTCGGGAAACGCACTTCGAGACGTTCGACGATCTCTTGGATGACCGCTTCGGGATCCGCGGGCTGGGTCGACATGGCGACGAGCCTACGCCGCGCAGCGCGACGACGGTAAGACGGAGAGAGGCGGAACGCAGCTCTGCGTCCCGCCTCTCCGCCGCTTGCATCAGCGTGTCAAAGTGGAGCTCGACAGTCCCCAGACCGTCAGGCTCACCATAGAGCGAACAGGACGCGCGTGGCAACAGTCGATCGCGCTACACCGCCAGCGCCGCCGCGCCGATGATCCCCGCGTTGTTGCGGTGCGTGGCGGGGACGATGGGTGTGGAGAGCTGCAGCAGCGGCAGGAACTCGTCGGCGTGCTTCGAGACCCCTCCGCCGACGATGAACAGATCGGGGCTCAGGAGGAAGTCGAGGTAGCTGTAATACCACTGCAGGCGCTTGGCCCACTTCTTCCACGTGAGCTCGTCGCGCTCCATCGCCGAGTAGGCCGCCCACGCCTCGGCATCCTTGCCGTGATGCGCACGCTGGAGATGTCCGAGTTCGGCGTTCGGGATCAGGACGCCGTCGTACAGCATGGCGGTCCCGATGCCGGTGCCGAGCGTCGTCAGCAGCACGAGGCCGAGCACGTCGCGAGCGGCACCGTATCGCGCCTCCGCGACACCGGCGACATCCGCGTCGTTCGCGAAGTGGATCTCACGGCCGAGGCCGTCCTCGAAGAACTTCTCGGCTTCGAAGCCGACCCAGGTGTCGGCGACGTTGGCCGCGGAGAGGGTCTTGCCGTTCTTGACGATCGCGGGGAACGCGACGCCCAGCGGGATGTCGGCGTCGGTGACGCCGAGCGTGTCGAGAACGGTCTGCACCGCCGCCAGCACGTCGTCGGGCTCGGCGCCGGTCGGCGTCGCCACCTTCACGCGGTCGCTGAGGAGCTTTCCCTCCTCGAGGTCAACGAGGGCACCCTTGATGCCGGTTCCGCCGATGTCCACACCGACCGCGCGGGTCGCCTTCGTCGTCATGCGGTCCAGCCTATCCAGGTCCTCCGCGCCCATCGTTAGGATCGAGCCAGAGCCCCCACAGGAAGGACCTGCCATGACGTCAGGCGACGAGAAGTACTGGTACAACCTCACGACCGGCGCCGTCGAGCGCGGGTTCGAGTCGCCCGCCATCGACCGCGCCGGACCGTTCGACACGGCCGAAGAGGCGGCGAAGGCTCCGGAGCTGCTCGCGAAGCGCTCGCGCGAGTGGGCCGAGGACGACGCCCGCGAGGGCGACTGGGGTACGTCGGGCGACGCGTCGCACACCGACGGGGACCGATAGTCTGGCCTTCGGCCCGGCTTCCCTTCGAAGCGGCATCTGAGAGGACGCGATGGACAAGCAACGGGACTTCGTACTGCGCACGATCGAAGAGCGGGGCGTGAAGTTCGTCCGCCTCTGGTTCACCGATGTGATCGGAACGCTGAAGTCGGTCGCGATCGCCCCCGCCGAGGTGGAGGGCGCCTTCACCGAAGGACTCGGCTTCGACGGATCGGCCATCGAGGGCCTGACCCGCTCGTACGAGTCGGACCTGCTCGCCCACCCCGACCCGACGACGTTCCAGACGCTCCCGTGGCGCGGTGAGATCGACCCGACGGCCCGCATGTTCTGCGACATCACCACGCCCGACGGGCAGCCGGCGGTGGCAGACCCGCGGCACGTGCTCAAGCGCACGCTCGCGAAGGCGGCGGATGCCGGGTTCACGTTCTACACCCACCCCGAGGTCGAGTTCTACCTGCTGAAGTCGTCGTCGTTCGGACCCGAAGGCCCGGAGCCGGTGGATTCCGCCGGCTACTTCGACAACGTCCCCGGCGGCACGGCCCACGACTTCCGCCGCCGCAGCGTGCGGATGCTCGAGGACCTCGGCATCTCGGTGGAGTACAGCCACCACGAGGGCGGCCCCGGGCAGAACGAGATCGACCTGCGCTACGCGGACGCCCTCGCGACCGCCGACAACATCATGACCTTCCGCACCGTGGTCAAGGAGGTGGCGATCGAGCAGGGCGTCTACGCGACCTTCATGCCGAAGCCCCTGTCCGGCAAGCCGGGAAGCGGCATGCACACGCACATGTCGCTCTTCGAGGGCGACCAGAACGCCTTCTACGAGGAGGGCGCGCAGTACCAGCTGTCGAAGACCGGTCGCCAGTTCATCGCCGGACTGCTCACCCACGCGAACGAGATCGCCGCGGTGACCAACCAGTTCGTCAACTCGTACAAGCGGCTCTGGGGCGGCGACGAGGCGCCCAGCTTCATCTGCTGGGGTCACAACAACCGCTCCGCCCTCGTGCGGGTGCCCATGTACAAGCCGAACAAGGGGCAGTCGACGCGGGTGGAGTACCGCGCGCTCGACTCGGCGGCGAACCCGTACCTCGCCTTCGCGCTGATGCTCGCCGCGGGCCTGAAGGGCATCGAGGAGGGATACGAGCTTCCGCCGGAGGCCGAGGACAACGTCTGGTCGCTCACGGATGCCGAGCGACGCGCGCTCGGCTACGCGCAGCTGCCCGCGAGCCTCGACCACGCGCTGGAGTACATGGAGGAGTCGGAGCTGGTCGCCGAGACGCTGGGCGAGCAGGTGTTCAACTACGTGCTGCTCAACAAGCGCCGCGAGTGGCACGAGTACCGTGCACAGGTGACGCCCTTCGAGCTGAAGAGCAACCTGGAGATGCTCTGATCCGTCATGACCTCGAGCGAGCGCACGTCGGTTCTGACGCTGCTGGCGCGCGACGGATTCGGTGACCTCGGCGACGCCGACGCGCTGCTGACCGAGCTGGCGGAGGCCCTGGGCCTCTCCCGCGAGGACATCCTGCGCGGCGCCCAGCACGCGGCCGATCCGGACGGCGCTCTGGCGGCGCTCGCGCGCATCGCGCGCCGCGATGCCACAGCCGTCGCGGAGGCGCTCACGCGGGGAGGCTCTGCGCTGTGGCGCTTGCTGGGCGCGTCGACGGGATTCGCCGACTTCTTCCTCCGACACCCCGCCGAGCTCGCCCACCTCGTCGGCCCCGAGGTGCCGCTGCCGACGGCGGAGGAGTTGCGCCGCGAGCTGACCGATGCGGTCGGCGCGGATGCCGACGGTTTCGCCGCGACGGGCGACGAGAGCGCGTGGGTGGCCCTCCGCGTCCGCTACCGGCGCATGCTCGCGCGCATCGCCGCCCACGACCTCGGTGCCGACGACGCCGTCGCCGTGCTCGCACCGGTCGCGGCGAGCCTGGCGGATGCCGCCGGTGCCGCACTCGAGGCATCCCTCTGCGTCGCGCGGACGCGGGTCGCCGGGGGTGCGCCCGGATCGGGTCTGTTCCCGCGCGACCAGGTCGCGGCGACGCAGCTCGCGATCATCGGTATGGGCAAGACCGGCGCGCGCGAGCTCAACTACGTCAGCGACGTCGACGTCATCTTCGTGGGCGGGGGAGACCCGCAACTCGTCGAGCAGGTGGGCGAGAGCCGCGTGATCGACATCGCGACGCGGCTCGCAGTGCAGACGATGCGCGGCATCTCCGGGATGGAGATCGAGCCTCCCCTGTGGGAGGTCGACGCCAATCTACGCCCGGAAGGCAAGCAGGGCGCCCTCGTGCGGACCCTCGACTCCCACCTCTCGTACTACGACCGTTGGGCGAAGAGCTGGGAGTTCCAGGCCCTCCTCAAGGCACGCCCCTTGGCCGGCGACCGTATTCTCGGCGAGGCATACGTCGCAGCCGTCCAGCCGAAGATCTGGACGAGTGCGGCCCGGGAGAACTTCGTCGACAGCGTGCAGCGCATGCGCGAGCGGGTGACGGACCACATCCCCGCCGCGGAGGTCCCGTACCAGCTGAAGCTCGGTCCCGGCGGCATCCGCGACATCGAGTTCACCGTTCAGCTGCTCCAGCTCGTGCACGGGCTCACCGACGACACGATCCGGCAACGGGGCACCCTCGATGCGCTCGAGGCGCTCGTCGGCGCGGGCTACATCGGGCGCGAGGATGCCGCGACGTTCTCGCACGACTACCGGGTGCTGCGGGTCCTCGAGCATCGCGTGCAGCTGCGCGACCTGCGCCGCACCCACCTCATGCCTCAGCAGCCCGACGGTCTGCGCGTGCTCGCTCGCGCGTCGCGCCTGGCGGACGGCGGCCCCGGCGTCTGGGCGCTGTGGGAGGGCATCAAGCGCGAGGTGCGCGAGATCCACGTGCGCCTGTTCTACCGCCCCCTGCTGTCGGCGGTGGCGGCACTGAGCTCGGACGAGCAGCAGCTGTCGACCGCGCAGGCGCACGATCGCCTCGCCGCCATCGGGTTCCGCGATCCGGCGGGGGCGCTGCGTCACATCGGCGCGCTCACGGGCGGTCTGAGCCGCAAGGCCACCATCCAGCGTCATCTGATGCCGGTCATGATCCGGTGGTTCGCCGACGGCGTCGATCCGGACTACGGCCTGCTCGCCTTCCGGCGCATCAGCGAGCGTCTGGGCGACACGCCCTGGTTCCTGAGGATGCTGCGCGACTCGGCCGGTGCCGCCGAGCGGCTCACCCGCGTGCTGTCGGGATCGCGCTACATCGGCGAGCTGATGGAGTGGATCCCCGAGTCGGTCGCCTGGCTCGATTCCGAAGACCAGCTCCGCCCGCGCCCCGGCGTCGCCCTCCAGGAAGAGGCGCGCGCGATCCAGACGCGGCACGAGACGGTGGTCGAGGCCATGCGCGCCGTGCGCGCTCTGCGTCGTCGGGAGCTGCTGCGGCTCGCCTTCGGGGCCGTGCTGGGCACGCTGACGATCGACGAGCTCGCACAGGGCCTCACGACGGTCAGCGAGGTGACCATCCAGGCCACGCTGCGCGCGGTCCGCCGCGACATCGTCGGCGCCGAGGACGCCGCGCTGGACTTCTCGGTCATCGCGATGGGCCGCTTCGGCGGGGGAGAGCTGGGCTTCGGATCCGACGCCGACGTGCTCTACGTCTACGACGCGAACGGCCTCGACCCGCAGCGCGCGCACGATCTCGCACTGCGCCTGGTCGCCGGCATCCGCACCTACTCCGAAGATCACCGGGTCCCGTTCGAGCTCGACGCCGACCTGCGTCCGGAAGGGCGCAACGGACCGCTCGTGAGGTCGCTGGACTCCTACACGGAGTACTACCGACGGTGGTCGCTCTCGTGGGAGGCCCAGGCCCTGCTGCGCGCTCGCGGCGTCGCCGGGAGCGTGAAGCTCGTCGGCCGGTTCATGGCCCTCGCCGACGAGGTGCGCTACCCCCGGCATCCCGTGCAGCAGGACCTGCGGGAGATCAAGCGGATCAAGGCGCGCGTCGAGAACGAGCGACTGCCCCAGGGCGCCGACCGGTCGCGACACCTCAAACTCGGCCCCGGCGGGCTGAGCGATGTCGAATGGCTCGTGCAGCTCTGGCAGCACGAGCACGCGCACGACGTCCCGGCGCTGCGCACGACATCCACCCTCGACGCGCTCGAGGCCGCCCGGGCGGCCGGACTGGTGCCGGATGCCGCCGCGCAGCGTCTCCACGACGCGTGGCGGCTCGCGAGTCGACTGCGGTCGGCCAACACGCTGCTGTCCGGCCAGACGAGCGACGTCCTTCCGACCGATCGCGGCAAGCTCGACGGCATCGGCCGTCTGCTGGAGTACCCGCCGCGGTCGGCCACCCTCGTCGAGGAGGAGTGGCTGCGGACGGCGCGACGGGCGCGCCGCGACTTCGAGAAGCTCTTCTACGGCTGAGCGGATGCCGGGGCCGTGCGCGTGCCGTGCTCGGACTCAGCACGGCGTGCCCAGCGCTGCCAGCTCCCGGTGATGACGGCGGCGCCGGCTCCGATGATCAGCCACGCGGCGGCGGACCCGATCGCGCCGGGCGCGAGCAGCCCGAGAAGCATCGCCACCACGCTCGCCAGGACGACCGCCAGAGCCGTCAGCACCAGATGGAGGGCGGTGCGCCAGGGATGCCGCCGCAGCCCCGTCCCGGCGACGACCGGGCGGTCCGCCGCGATCACGGGGCACGCGATCGCGACCACGACCGGGATCGCGACGGGTGCCGCCACCGCGAACAGGGCGACGGCGACCGCGGCGACCGCCGTGCGGCCCACCGTGCGCGCCCGGAACCGCCCCTGGGCGATCACCCACAGCGCGGCCGCCGCCGCACCGAGGACCACACCGGAGACGACGGCGAGGGCGATGGCAGCGGCATCCAGCGGTTGACGCGGCGCGACCGCGACGAGCGCAGCCTGTGCGGCGGCGTTGGCCACCACGACGACCCCCGCGAGGGCCACCCGCGTCAGCGACGTCGGAGCGGCGCTCATCCGCGCGCCGCCGCGTCGAGCACATCCGACAGGAGGCCGGAGAAGAGCGTCTGTCCGCCGACGAGCACGTCCAGTCGCGCGTCCGACGAGACGCTGGAGGCGACCGAGACGTCGCGGCCGTCGAGCGTGCGGCCGGTGCAGGTCACCGCGGGCCCTGCCCCCACGGTCGCGCAGACGGGCGCCTCGAGAAGGTCGATGCCCTTCTGCTGCAGGACGTCGATCGCTCCGAAGCGCACTTCGGCCAGGCCGTTTCCTCCGACCGGTGCGAGGGCGGCGACCTGCGAGCAGCCCGCCAGGCTCGCGGCCACGGCGCACGCCGCGAGAGCGCAGACGAGCCGAGCTGCGCGCATCAGAGGTTCCCCTCGTGGGCGAGGATGCGCGTGCGCGCGGCGAGATGCTGCGCTTCGAGCGCCGCGTCGCTGATCGTCGCGAGATCGAACGGCACGGGCAGGAGGAGCTCGGTGTTGCGGTCGAGCGCCGACCCGCGGCGCATCAGCGGAGTCTCGGCCCAGTCGTTGGACGCGAGCTCGCGACTGCGCGAAGCGAGCGCGAGATAGTCGCCGCCGCTTCCCGGCCGCGGATCGGCGGCGTGGTCGACGACGGTCGTGAAGATCGAGAGCGTGCCGTCCCGGTTGTCGACGAGTTCCACGGTCTGCTGCTGCTGTGGGAAGTCGATGCAGGATGCGGTCGTGATCTCCCAGAAGCCGCCACCGCCAGGCCCCCGGTGCGCGAGGATCTGGTTCAGGTGGGTGTGTCCGTTCAGCCACGCCACCACCACGGGGTATCTCACGAGCATCGCCACGAACTCGTCGGCTCCGAGCAGCACCTCCTCCTGCCCGGGCCGCTGTGCCCGGTTCTCCAGGGTGTCGCTGTTGTGATGGCTGAGCACGATCGCGAGCCGGTTCTCCTTGGTGGCCGTGACGAGCTCCGCCTCGAGCCAGTCGAACTGGTTCTTCGGCACGGCGCCGTCGGGGCCCGCGACCTGGTTGCAGGTGTCCAGGCCGAACACCCGCACCCGCGGCGACAGATCGGCCTTCCACCACGTCTGGCCGGAGCGCAGATTCTCCTCGGTGAAGCCGTGCCCCACCGGGCCGGGACGATCCGCCGTGCGGAAATGCTCCGTCATGAACTCCTGCTGCGTGAACAGCGCACGCCCCGGATCGGCGGGGACCGCCTTGAATCCGGGACGCAGCCCCAGCTCGAGCCCCCACGCATCCAGGGTCTGCTGCACGGCGCTCGTGCGCGCCGCGTAGCCGCCGAGCGCCATCGCCGCCGTCGCCTCCAGGGTGTACGACTTGCGTCCGCCCACCGCGAGGGCGCGCAGTTGCGTGTCGAGGTCGAACGTTCCGAGCAGGAGCGTCTCGTGGTTTCCGTAGACGGTGTACCAGGGGGCGGGCAGGCCCACCGACGACACGGGGCGGGCGATCGCCTCGTCGAGCAGGCTCGGCAGGGTGGGGAAGCCGTAGGCGCCGAACGCGCCGCCCGTCGGATCGGCCGGCCGATAGGCCCAGACGGCCTCGGCCCACGCCTGTACGCCCTGGAACGTGTCGCTCGTGCGCGGGTCGACGGTCAGTCCGTCGAGCAGGTCGATGTACCAGCGCAGCTCGCGGTGCGAGTGCATGTCCGCGCTGTCTCCGGTGACGACGGCGGCATCCATCGGAGCGCCGGTGACCGGGCTGTACCGAAGATCGGAGATCGACCTGGTCATCGCGGCGATCACGTGCGGGCTGAGCGGGTCCTGCGGATGGAATGCCGATCCCCACGCGGCGTGGTCCTGCACGATCATCGGCTCGATGCGGCCGGGCGACTGCGCGTCGATGACGTGCATGTCCGAGAGGTGCGCGAGGTAGAGGAGCGACCGACGTGATGCGGCGCGCCCGGCGTCCGCGGAGCGCCCGAGCACGTCGAAGCGTGCGATGTGGGGCTCACCCGCGCCGGCGACGAGCGTGCGGTAGGAGCCCTTCTGAACCGGCCCCTGCAGGATCGTCTGCAGGAGCGTGCTCGGTGCGTCGGCGACCGCGCGCGGCGGTGCGGCGAGAGCGTGCGCGAGCTCGTCGCGGGGGAGTGCGCCAGCAGCGGCGAGACCGCCGACGACGGCGAGGAACTGGCGGCGGGAGAGCACGCCCACGGGCACCTCCGGGTTCGGCGCGCTGACGCAATCGGGTGCGTCAAATCTAGCGGGCCGCGAGCGCGACTCACCAGATGCGGATGCCGCGACGCGCCGACGACCCGCATCCGTGCCCGGATGCCGCTACGCCTGCGCCGGATCGAGCGGCTCCACCACCACGGCCGTGCCGTACGCGCAGAACTCCGTGAAGCTGCCGATCGCACCCGAGTCGAACCGCATCGCCACCACGGCGTTGCCGCCGCGCTGCTGCGCTTCGGCCCACATCCGCTGCATGACCTCGAAGCGCGACTCGTAGATGACCTTCGTGTACTCGGGCATCTCGCCGCCGGCGAGCGAGCGGAAGCCGGCGGTGAAGTTCTGACCGAAGTTGGCCGACCGCACCGTGAGCCCCATGACCTCGCCGAGGACCTTGGTGATGCGATAACCCGGAACGTCGTTCGTGGTGACAGCGAACATGGTGACCTCGTCTCTGTGATCGGCCCGATGCTCCGTCGCCGAGGCGGCGTACGGATGGTGCCGGGTCGATCCTATGGATGCCGCGGCCCGAGATCGAGCACCACAGCGGCATCGGCTCGGGACCGTGGCGGGTGACCGCGGGCCTCCGACGCGCCGAGACCCGAAACGACAGAGCCCCAGCGGCGACCGGGTTCCTCCAGGGGAGGAAGCGGTGCCACTGGGGCTCTGGGCGACTCGATCCGGCGAGACGGCGACGACGGATCGTCACCGGTCACTCCGGCCCTGCCGCGGGCCGACTAGACGCCGAAGTACAGCTCGTACTCGAACGGGTGCGGGCGCGCGGCGAGCGGCTTGATCTCGTTCTCGATCTTGTACTCGATCCAGGTCTCGATGAGCTCGGGCGTGAACACACCGCCGGCGAGGAGGAACTCGTGGTCTGCGCGGAGCGCCTCGAGCGAGTCGAGCAGCGAGTTCGGCACCTGCGGGATGTTCTTGGCCTCCTCGGGCGGCAGCTCGTAGAGGTCCTTGTCGACCGGCTCGTGCGGCTCGATGCGGTTCTTGATGCCGTCGAGGCCCGCCATCATCTGCGCGGCGAACGCGAGGTACGGGTTACCCGAGGCGTCGGGCGCACGGAACTCGATGCGCTTGGCCTTGGGGTTGCTGCCCGTGATCGGGATGCGGATCGCGGCCGAGCGGTTGCCGGCCGAGTAGACCAGGTTGACCGGGGCCTCGTAGCCCTTGACGAGACGCTTGTAGGAGTTGAGCGTCGGGTTGGTGAAGGCGAGCACGGCCGGCGCGTGCGCCAGCAGACCGCCGATGTACCAGCGGGCGAGGTCGGACAGGCCGCCGTAGCCCTTCTCGTCGTAGAAGAGCGGCTTGCCCTCGAGCCACAGCGACTGGTGCGTGTGCATGCCCGAGCCGTTGTCGCCGAAGAGCGGCTTCGGCATGAAGGTCGCGACCTTGCCCCACTGCTCGGCGACGTTCTTGACGATGTACTTGAACTTCAGGATGTCATCGGCCGCGTGCACCATGGTGTCGAAGCGGTAGTTGATCTCCTGCTGGCCGCCGGTGCCCACCTCGTGGTGAGCGCGCTCGAGGATGAGGCCCGAGTCGATGAGGTGCAGGCTGATGTCGTCGCGGAGGTCGGCCGTCTTGTCGACGGGGGAGACGGGGAAGTAGCCGCCCTTGTACGCCGTCTTGTTGGCGAGGTTGCCGCCCTCTTCGGCGCGACCGGTGTTCCACGCGCCCTCTTCGGAGTCGACGCTGTAGAAGGAAGCGTTCTGCTTCACCTCGTAGCGCACGTCGTCGAAGATGTAGAACTCCGCCTCGGGGGCGAAGAAGGCCGTGTCGGCGATGCCGGTGGAGGCGAGGTACTTCTCCGCCTTCTTGGCGACCTGACGCGGGTCCTTGCTGTAGATCTCGCCGTTGCGCGGGTTGTAGATGTCGAAGAGCATGATGAGCGTCTTCGCCTCGCGGAACGGGTCGATGTAGGCGGTCGAGACATCGGGGATGAGCTGCATGTCGGACTCGTGGATGTTCGCGAAACCGCGGATCGACGAGCCGTCGAAGAGCTGACCGACCGTGAAGAACTCCTCGTCGACGGTCGAGGCAGGGATGTTGAAGTGCTGCTGCACACCAGGCAGATCCGTGAAACGGATGTCGAGGAACTTGACGTCCTCGTCCTTGATGAACTTCAGAACCTCGGATGAATCTTTGAACATGGAGTCTCCAAGATCGGGTGTGAAACACGCCTGAACGGGATCAGGCTCTCCTCGACGCTATCGAGGACCGGTTGCCCGGCAGTATCCCCTGTGTTTCGGGGATGTTACGGCGGCGCGGATAAGCTGAGCCGGTGACAGCCGGTACGACTGAGAATACGGGACATTCCGACGACAGCTATCCCGGCGAGCGGCTCGGGTTGCCGCAGACCGGCGCGGGAAGCATCGCCCGGATCGGGCGCCGCATCGGCGCCCTGGCGATCGATCTGGCCACGGCGACCCTCATCGCGTACGCGTTCTTCCCGACGATCGACGAGGTCACCGGCTTCCGCAACGCCAACCCGTTGGCATCGAACATCATCTTCCTCGCGGTGCAGATCCTGTTCATCCCCACCCTGGGCGGCAGTCCGGGGCACCGGCTGCTCGGCATGAGGGTGATCCGTGTCGGCGGCGGGTGGACGGGACTGTGGCGGCCTCTCGTGCGGACGTTGCTGCTGGCGCTGGTCATCCCCGCCGTGATCTGGGATGCGGATCAGCGGGGACTGCACGACAAGGCCGCAGGGACCGTTCTCGTCAGAGGGTGACGGTCACCGCGGGCGGGGGGCGCGGGCGCGCATCGGGTCGATGCCCTTGGGGATCGGCAACGACGTCACCGACTGCGAGACGGAGTCCACGCGCTTGACGACGGCCGCCATCGTCGCGCGGTCGACCTTCTTCGGGAACGACTTGATCGTGGCCGAGAGCTTGGAGATCGGGATGTCGCCCTCGCCGTGACCGATGTAGAGCACGTTGATCGGCACTCCCGATGCCACGCGCTGCACCTTCATCTTCTCGTCGTTGACGAGCCGCGTCAGGCGTCCACGGGCACCTTCTCCGACGATGACCACGCCGCCGCGTCCGATGACGCGGTAGACGGCGTCCTGCGTCTTGGGGTTGACGCCGACGGGCATGTCGGAGGCGACCCAGCTGCGCCCGAGCGAGGTGGAGAGCACGTGCCCGGCGGCGCCCGGCATCCCGTCGAGCTTGATGTACATCGCACGCGTCGACAGGCGCGTGAGCACGATCATGGCGCCGAGCAGACCGAACAGCAGACCGGTGACGCCCCAGAGGATGATGCTCCAGATGGCGGCGGGCGGGATCAGGAAGCCCACGAGCACGCCGATGCCGATGCCCACGACGACGACCGCCGCCAGAACCCACGGAAGCCACGAGAACTCGGCCTTCGTGAAGGTGTACAGGGAGCGGAGCTGGGAGAAGAAGCCGGGGCCCTTCTCGGGAGCGGTACTGCGGGATGCCATGGCACACAGCCTACCGTCGCGGGGCAGCCCGCACGCGCGGGCGTACGCCTGCCCACGCACCTCCTCCCCAGCCGTCGGATCTCCCGCATCGTCCACAGATGAGGGGCGGCGGAGTCAGCGCGCCAGGCCGCTCCACGACGCTCGGAGCATGACGTTCGACGCCTCTCCGCTCGCCCCGCCGCCGATGCTGCGGACGCTGCGCGCGGACGAATCGCCGTTCCCCGGCGTCCTGCGGGCCGGAGACCCGCCGACGGTGTGGGTGCCCGCCGATGAGCTTCCCGACGCCGTGTGGCGGGCGCGCGGCGACGAACACGTGCTGGCGCCCGTGGACGTCGCCCGCTCCGCCGACGGCCATGTGGCGCTGCTGCCGCACTGCGCGCAGCGCCTGGCGACGGTCATCGCTGCCGGTGCGCCGCTGTCGCCGGGAGCCGCGGTCACCGCGGCGATCAGCATGCTGCGCGGCGCGGTGGAGGCCCTGCGCTGCGGCATCTCGATGGGAACGTGGTGGGTGGATGCCGATGGTCGCCCTGTCCTGGCCGCGGACGGCTCCGCGCCGTGGCGGCAGGAGACGGTGCGGATGCTGGAACTGCTGTCCGACGACTCTCGCGGCTCTCGCGGCTCTCGCGGCTCTCGCGGCGCACTCGGTGCCGCGCTCGCGGAGGCGATCGAGCTCGTGTCCGCCGACGAGATCACTCCGCGTCGGCACGAGCGCGTGGAGCAAGCCCTGTTCTCGGCGGCGGAGCCCTCATCGCTGATCGGCGACGAGCGGCAGGAGGACGCGACGTCGCGCCCGCGGCGCGCGGCGACGGTGCGGATCGCGGACGACAGCCCCGTGACCGGCACGGCACGCCTCGCCGGAGGGGCCGGCCGGCTGTTCGATCATCACCTCGTCGAGCGTGCGCATGAGGCGATCCGTGCGACCGCCTCGTCGATCTCGCGGTTGCGCGAGATCCGCGGACGCGCGCAGGTGACACCGCATCGGCACGCCCGCGGCGGTGAGCCGGCGGTTCCGAGCGCCGCGGCGTCGCCGGCGCGGCGCTCGCACCGTCACCGCGCTCCCGCGCTCGTCGCCGCGGCCATCGCCCTGGTCGTGGTCGGCGTCGGCGTGGCATGGCCCGTCGACGACGCGCCATCGGCGGCGATCGGCACCACCTCCACGGGCGCGCGCGGCTCCGCCTCCGAGGGGGCGAGCACGCCCTCCCCGACGGCGACGGCACCGCGGGCCGCACCGACCGCGGCGCCGACCGCGGGAGCGGGCGTGGACGCCGCAGACGAGCGCGCACAGGTCGACGGCCTGCTGTCGGAGCTCGCCGCGTGCGTCGCCGGCGGCGTGTGCGACGGCGTCCTGGAAGATCCGACCGCCTCGATGCCGGTCGGGGTCGCGACCGACGCCGCTGCCGCGCGTCGCATCGACGTGCTGGACGAGTACGGCGGCGTCGCGGTCTACCGCATCAGCGCCGACGGGCGGGCGCCGCAGGTGGTCGTCCTCGTCAGCACCGACGGAAAATGGCTGGTCCGCGACGTGTACGACGTCGCGGACCAGCCATGAGGACGACCCGGGTGAGCGGGGCGCCCGAATCAGATGCCGAGCGTGCTCTCGAACTGCGCGTCCTCGAGGCGCGTCTTGACCGCGCCCAGGAAGCGCGCCGCGTCGGCGCCGTCGATGATGCGGTGGTCGTAGGACAGCGCGAGGTACACGTAGGAGCGGACCGCGATCGCCTCGACGCCGTCGACCTTCACGATGCCGGGCTCCTTGACGACCGCACCCGTACCGAGGATCGCGGACTGCGGAAGGAACACCACCGGAGTGTCGAACAGCGCGCCGCGCGAACCCGTGTTCGTCACGGTGAACGTGCCACCGGCGAGCTCGTCGGGCTTCAGCTTGTTGTCGCGCGTCCGCGCCGCCAGGTCGGCGATCTCCGAGGAGATGCCGGCGAGCGTCTTGCCGCCCGCATCGCGCACCACCGGGGTGAGCAGACCGCGCTCGGTGTCCACCGCGATCGAGATGTTCTCGGTCGCCGGGTACACGATGTCGGTGCCGTCGACGGTCGCGTTGATGACCGGGAACGCCTGCAGCGCCTCGGCGGCGGCGAGCACGAAGAACGGCAGGAACGACAGCTTGCCGCCCGTCTTGGCGACGAAGTCCTTCTGGACCGCGGCCCGGTACGCCGCGACCTTGGTCACGTCGACCTTGACGACGGTCGTCAGCTGAGCCGTCTGCTGCATGGATGCGACGGCGCGCTCGGCGAGGACCTTGCGCAGGCGCGACATCGGCTGCGTCGTGCCGCGCAGCGGCGACACCTCCAGAGGCGCGGGCGCCGCGGCGGCGGGAGCCGCAGCGGGCGCGGCCGGGGCGCTCTGGGCGGCCTCGGCGGCCTTGAGGACGTCCTCCTTGCGGATGCGTCCACCGACCCCGGTGCCGACGACGGAGGCGAGGTCGACGCCCTGCTGCTGCGCGAGGCGTCGGACCAGCGGCGTCACATAGGTCGCGACGTCGTCGTCCGTCGCCGCGGCGGCGGGAGCCGGTGCAGGAGCGGCCGGCGCGGCGGGAGCAGCAGCCGGAGCGGGAGCGGCAGCCGGAGCGGGAGCAGCAGCCGGAGCGGGAGCGGCAGCCGGAGCGGGAGCAGCAGCCGGAGCGGGAGCGGCAGCCGGTGCAGCGGGCTCGGGAGCGGGCGCCGCGGCGGCCGGGGCGGGCGCCCCGGAGCCGATGCGGGCGAGCGTGGCGCCGACGGCGACCGTCTCGTCCTCGGAGACGAGGATCTCCTGCAGCGTGCCGGCCACGGGCGAGGGGATCTCGGTGTCGACCTTGTCGGTCGAGATCTCCAGCAGCGGCTCGTCGACCGCCACGTCGTCGCCGACCTGCTTCAGCCAGCGCGTGACGGTGCCCTCGGTGACGCTCTCGCCCAGCTCGGGCAGGACCACGTCCTTCGCGTCGCCGGAGGCGGCGGGCGCCTCGGCCGGCGCGGGCGCGGCAGGCGCTTCGCTCTGTGCGGGCGCGGCGGGCGCGGGCTCGGCCTCGGGCGCGCTCTGCGCGGCGGCGGGCGCGTCGCCGGAGGCCGGGGCGGCGGAGCCGTCGCCGATCTTCGCCAGGACGGCGCCGACCTCGACGGTCTCGTCCTCGGCCACGAGGATCTCCTCGATCACACCGCTGACGGGGGAGGGGATCTCCGTGTCGACCTTGTCGGTCGAGATCTCGAGCAGCCCTTCGTCGGCCTGGATCGTGTCACCGACCTTCTTGAGCCAACGGGTGACCGTTCCCTCGGTGACGCTCTCTCCGAGCGCGGGGAGGACCACGGATGTGCTCATGACTGTGTCTCCTTCAGAAGTTCGATGTCCGACAACTAGCTTAGTGACCCTTGCGACCGCACAGCGGCCCGGGCGTCGGACGCGGGTTGGGGTGGCGGATGGGGCTCAGATGGCGTGCAGCGGCTTGCCCGCCAGGGCGAGGAAGGCCTCTCCGAGGGCCTCGCTCTGCGTGGGATGGGCGTGGACGTAGGGGGCGATGTCCTCGGGATGGGCCTCCCAGCCGACGGCCAGCTGACCCTCGGTGATGAGCTCGCCGACCCGATCCCCGACCAGGTGGACCCCGACGACGGGGCCGTCGGCGACCCGCACGACCTTGACGATGCCGCCCGTGCCGATGATCTCGCTGCGTCCGTTGCCGGCGAGGTTGTACTCGTACGCGACGACGGCGTCGCCGTGGGCCGCGCGCGCTGCGGCTTCCGTGATGCCCACCGACGCGACCTCCGGGTGGGAGTAGGTCACGCGCGGGATCGTGTGCTCGGGCACCGCGATGGGGGAGAGCCCGGCGATCTCCTCCGCGACGAAGATCCCCTGCTGGAACCCGCGGTGGGCCAGCTGCAGGCCGGGGACGATGTCGCCGGCCGCCCACACGTGGGCCACGCTCGTGCGCAGGCGGTCATCGACGACGACGAAGCCGCGCTCGATGCCGACGCCGGCCTCCTCGAATCCCAGGTCGGCCGTCGCCGGGCCGCGCCCGACGGCGACCAGCAGGTAGTCGGCCGACAGCTCGCTGCCGTCCTCGAGAACGAGCGTGACCGCGGCATCCGTGGGCGTCACCGACGCGAAGCGCGACCCGAGCCGTGCCGTGATGCCCCGCTTGCGGAAGGCACGTTCCAGCGCCTTGCTCGAGGAGACGTCCTCCGCGGGGACCAGGTGATCGAGGGCCTCGACGATCGTGACCTCGGCCCCCATCGACCGCCAGGCGCTCGCGAACTCGACGCCGATCACGCCACCTCCGAGGACGATGACGGATGCCGGCACCTCTGTCAGGGCGAGGGCCTCCTCGCTCGAGAGGATGCGCCCGCCGATCTGGATCCCCGGGAGCGTGCGCGTGTAGGAACCGGTCGCGAGCAGCACGTCGGTGCCGCGATAGAGGTCCTCGCCGACGGCGACCGCCGGCCCGTCGGCATCCACCGTGAGCCGTCCGGCTCCGGCGACGACCGTGATCCCGCGCGCCTTCACGAGACCCTCGAGACCCTTGTACTTCTTGGCGACGATGCCCTCGCGGAACGCCGTGACGGCGGCCGCGTCGATGCCCTCGAACGAGGCGCGCACGCCCACCTGGGCGGCGTCGCGCACGCTGTCGGCGACTTCCGCCGCGTGGAGGATCGCCTTCGTCGGGATGCAGCCGCGGTGCAGGCAGGTCCCGCCGAGCTTGTCCTTCTCCACGAGCACCACCGAACGGCCGAGCTCGGCCGCTCGCAGGGCGGCGGCGTAGCCGGCGGAGCCTCCGCCGAGGACCACCAGGTCGGCGCGGTGTTCGGTCATCGTGCGTCTCCTTCGACGAATGCGAGCAGCGAACGGATGGTCGCCGCGGTCGGACCTTTGTCCGTGGCACCGGTGGCGGATTTCGTGGATCCGCTGCCGGCGATGTCCAGGTGCACCCAGGGGATGCGGGGCGCGTCCTCGGCATCGGACGTGCGTCCGACGAATCGCTGGAGGAACAGTCCCGCGAACAGCGAGCCCCCGGTGGGGTCGCCGATCTTCGCGTTGACGAGGTCGGCGATGGGGGAGTCGAGCTCCTCCTCCATGTGGGCGGGAAGCGGCAGCGGCCACGCGGGCTCGTCGACGGATGCGGCGGCCTCGAGATACTCCGCGACCGCGTCCTCGCTTCCCATGACCCCGGTGTGCCGCGATCCGAGCGCGACCGAGATCGCACCGGTCAGCGTCGCGACGTCGATGAGGACGTCGGGGCGGGTGCGGCTCGCCGCCACCAGACCGTCGGCCAGCACCAGTCGCCCCTCCGCGTCGGTGTTCAGCACCTCGACGGTCGTCCCGCCGAGGATGCGCAGCACGTCGCCGGGGCGGATCGCGCGGCCGGAGGGCATGTTGTCGGCGAGACACAGCCATGCCGACACGCGCACCGGCAGCCGCAGCTGCGCCGCCGCGCGTACGACGGCGAGCACCGTCGCCGCACCGCACATGTCGTACTTCATACCGACCATGCCGGCCGCGGGCTTCAAGGACAGGCCGCCCGTGTCGAAGGTGATGCCCTTGCCGACGAGCGCGACATGCCGAAGGGCGTCGGCCGGGTGGTAGTCCACCCGCACGAGTCGCGGGGGGCGATCCGACCCCTGGCCCACGCCGAGGATTCCGCCGTATCCGCCCTCGGCCAGCTGCGTCTCGTCGAGCACCTCGACCTCGACGGGGAGGTCGCGCAGGACGTCCACGGCGGCATACGCGACATCCTGGGGGCCGAGCCATTCGGCGGGGGTGTGCACGAGGTCCTTGACCAGCGCGGCCGCCGCACCGACGGCGCGGACGCGTTCGAGCTCCGACTCCGACGGCGCGTGGTCCGCCCGCAGGATGACGCGACGGGCACGAGCCGGCGCCGCGGTGGTCTTGTATCCGTCGAACCGGTAGCCGCCGAGGACGGCGCCCTCCGCCGCACCGCGCCAGCCGTCGGCATCCGCGCCCACGGCCTCGATCGCGATGGTGTCGAAGCCCGCCGTGGTGCGGATCGCGGCGCCGACCGAGTCGCGCAGCGCCGACGCCCCGGGGCGCGAACCTGTTCCGACGACGATCAGGGGGAGACGGGTGGAGTCGGCCACCGCGACGCGGATCGCCCCGCCCGCAGCGCCCGTGAAGCCGACCGCCTCGAGAGCGTCGGACAGGCCGGGCCAGTGCCCCAGCTCGTCGGCGACCTCCTCGAGAGGCGGCAGGGCCAGGACGAGGGCATCCGCCTCGATCCCGCGCAGAGGGTCGGTGGTGTACGACAGCTCGGGAAACGCCATGACCTCCATCCTAGGTTTGCCGTTCGCCGCGGTGGCGTGCGCCCGCCCCCCACCGGCGCGCCGCCCGCGCGTCGTGTTCGCTGTCAGCGGCACGCGGCGCCGCACGCGGCGGGGGCTCGTACAGTGGAACCATGCCCTTGAGCGGTCCCCTCTACGAGCGCGTCGCGTCGGCCCCACCCGTGCCCGCGGGCATCCCGATGGTGATCGTGCTGACCGGATTCACGGATGCCGGCGGTGCGGTCTCGCAGATGGTCGACATCTTCCGCGAGGACCTGGATCCGGCGCCGCTGGTGACCTTCTCGGCCGACGTGCTCCTCGACTACCGTGCGCGGCGCCCCACGATCACCTTCGACGCCGACCATCTCTCGGACTACCGCCCTCCGCGGCTGGAGCTGTCGCTCGCGCACGACGCGATCGGCCAGCCGTTCGTGCTCCTCGCCGGGTACGAGCCCGATTTCGCCTGGGAGTCGTTCGCGGAGACGGTCATCGGGCTCGCCGAGGGCCTTCAGGTGTCCTCGGTGACCTGGGTCCACGCCATCCCGATGCCGGTGCCCCACACGCGCCCCATCGGAACGACCGTCAGCGGCACCCGCAGCGATCTGACGCAGGCGCACTCCGTGTGGCAGCCGCACACGCAGGTGCCGGCGACCGTGGGACATCTGCTCGAGCACCGCTTCGCGCAGACCGGCGCCTCCGTCTCGGGGTTCGTTCTCCTCGTGCCGCACTACCTCGCCGACACCGACTATCCCGCCGCGGCGTTGGCCGGTCTCGACAGCCTGTCGGTCGCGACGGGCCTCGTCTTCGACGCGGACGGCGTGCGCGAGGAGAACCGGGAGTACGTCTCGAAGGTCGACGACCAGGTCGAGGGCAATCCCGAGCTGACCGCGATGCTGCGTACTCTCGAGGAGCGGTACGACTCCTACATGGCCGGCTCCAACCTGGGCCAGCCGATCATCCACACCGGAGATCTGCCCAGCGCCGATGAGCTCGCCGCCGAGCTCGAGCGCTTCCTCGCCGATCGTCGCACCGATGACCACCGCCGCGACGACGACCGCCGCGGCGAGGACCGCAAGGGCGACGAATGGCGCGGCGACGACCGGCGCGGCCGGCGCTGAGGGGAATGCCCGCCCGTCCCACGACGTTGTGGATGCTGTGGGGATCCTGATCGACTGTTGCGCACGGTGGATCCGATGATGTATGCGACAATGGATCCCTGACCCGTTGTCGACCGAAGGCCGTTTCCCCTGGAAGCGGCTGCGGACTTGACAAGGGTCTTACTCCTGTCCGAAAACCCGGCGCTCCCGTCGGTGAAAGGCAAGACGTGACCTCAGGCACGAAGACCACCCGCTCCCGCAAGGTCGAGGAGGAGGAAGCCACGGAGTCCACCACGGAACAGGCCACGAAGAAGCCGGCGGCCAAGAAGGCTCCTGCCAAGGCGCCGGCGAAGGCGAAGGCCGCCCCCAAGACGGCTGCGAAGAAGGCCACGTCGGACGACGACGAGGAGCTGGACGACGACGTCGAGCTCGATGAGGCCGACATCGACGACACCGCCGACGAGGCGACGGACGACGACGCGGAAGACGCTCCCGCGGCCGCGGCCGCCAAGAAGGGCGACGGGGAGGACGACGACGAGGAAGAGGACGGCGCGACCAAGCCGGCCTTCTCCGAGCCGCTGCCGACCGGCGCGATCGTCATCTCGTCGAGCGACGAGGACGATGTCCCGGTCTACTCGACGCAGATCACCGGCGCGACCGCCGACCCGGTCAAGGACTACCTGAAGCAGATCGGCAAGGTGCCGCTGCTGAACGCGGCCGAAGAGGTCGAGCTCGCGATGCGCATCGAGGCGGGTCTGTTCGCCGAGGAGAAGCTGTCGCACATGTCGGCCGCCGAGAAGTCGAGCCAGCTCGGCCTCGACCTCCAGTGGGTCGCCCGCGACGGACAGCGCGCCAAGAGCCACCTGCTCGGCGCCAACCTGCGCCTCGTCGTCTCGCTGGCCAAGCGCTACACGGGCCGCGGCATGCAGTTCCTGGATCTGATCCAGGAGGGCAACCTCGGTCTCATCCGCGCGGTCGAGAAGTTCGACTACACCAAGGGCTTCAAGTTCTCGACGTACGCGACGTGGTGGATCCGCCAGGCCATCACCCGCGCCATGGCGGACCAGGCGCGCACCATCCGCATCCCCGTGCACATGGTCGAGGTCATCAACAAGCTCGCCCGCGTGCAGCGCCAGATGCTCCAGGATCTGGGACGCGAGCCCACGCCCGAGGAGCTGTCGCGCGAGCTCGACATGACCCCCGAGAAGGTCATCGAGGTGCAGAAGTACGGCCGCGAGCCGATCTCGCTGCACACCCCGCTCGGCGAGGACGGCGACAGCGAGTTCGGTGACCTGATCGAGGACACCGAGGCCGTCGTGCCCGCGGATGCCGTCGGGTTCACGATGCTGCAGCGTCAGCTCGAGTCGCTGCTCGACTCGCTGAGCGAGCGCGAGGCGGGCGTGATCCGCATGCGTTTCGGTCTCGGCGACGGGCAGCCGAAGACGCTCGACCAGATCGGCGACACGTTCGGGGTCACCCGCGAGCGCATCCGCCAGATCGAGTCGAAGACGATGGCCAAGCTCCGCCACCCGTCGCGGTCGCAGTCGCTGCGGGACTATCTCGAATGAGCGCCGACGTTCCCAACGACGGCAAGGTGCTCACCGTCACCGTCGAGGGGACGACGTTCGCGCGGATCCCGATCCGCACGCGCGTCGTCATGCCCGGCGACGACCTGGACGCGTTCGTGACGGAGTACGCCGCGGCCGAGGTGACGGAGGGGGACCTCCTCTTCGTGACCGAGAAGATCGTCGCGATCACGCAGGGCCGCTCCTACACCCTCGACGAGATCCAGCCGCGTGCCCTCGCGCGCTTCCTCTCGAAGTACGTCACCAAGACCTCGTACGGCATCGGCCTCGGCATGCCCGAGACCATGGAGATGGCGCTGCGCGAATGCGGCACCGTGCGCATCCTGTTCGCGGCCGCGGTGAGCGCCGTCACGAAGCTGTTCGGGCGACGGGGCGACTTCTACCGCATCGCCGGTGACAAGGCGCGCGCGATCGACGGGCCCACGAGCGGCACCATCCCGCCCTACAACCGTGCGGTCGTGCTCGGACCGACCAAGCCGGCCGAGGTCGCGACGCGACTGCGGACGCTCCTCGGCGGGCAGGTGGAGGTCGCCGTCGTCGACATCAACGACATCGGCGGCAACATCCTCGGCTCGACGCTCGACAAGGCGGGGGAGCGCCGGCTCGTGCGCATCCTGGCCGACAACCCGCTCGGGCAAGGCCACGAGTCGACTCCGCTGGGAATCATCCGCACCGTCTGAGCCCCACGACGCGAGAACGCCGGCGCCTCCGATTCGGGAGCGCCGGCGTTCTCTCGCGTCGAGGGAGTGTCTTGCCGCGTGCGCTCAGAACCCCATCGCGGCGCGATAGCGCGGCAGGTGTCCGTGCCGGATGCCGGTGGCCGACGGCTTGTTCTCGAAGACGCCCGCACCCCAGTTGCCCTCGACCAGCACGGGACCGGTCGGCGTCACGACGATGTCCCAGCCGACGTAGCGCACCTCGGGGATGACCAGGGCGACGTCCGAGATGAGGGCGCGCACCTCGTCGATCATCGGCAGTCGATACTCCACGATGCGAAAGCCCGTGTCGGGGTGGGTCTCGAACAGCTCGCCCGACGTGGAGTAGCCCATGCCCATCGCGCGCCCGTCCTCGTGCAGCGCCGTGTAGAAGCCGCCGAACGACGCCTGGTCGCTCACCTGGCCCCGCCCGAACTTCTGGGCCATGTTGATGATCTCGACCGTGCCGTCGTCCTTGACGAACGTGGTCACCCGCGTCGTGTTGGCGGTTCCGGGGGCGATCGCCTCGAGATCCGGATGCTGGACGATGCGCTCCTCGATGAGCACCTCGCCCTTGTTCCTCAGCTCCGCGTGGAACGCCTCCCAGTCGGTCACCTCGGCGGCGTCGTAGCGGCGCACGCCGAGCCCGGACTTGCTGACGGGGACCTTGGCGATGAAGACCGGATGCCGCTGCGCGAAGGCACGCAGTTCCTCGGCGTTGCCCGGCACGAGCTCGAGCCACTCACGCCCGAGGAAACGATCGAAGTCGCGGTTGAAGTCGACCTTGTGGTGGAACCGGTGGACCTGGGCGGGATCGTCGTAGCGGTTGGACAGCTCGAGGGCGAGGGGACTCGTGACCCAGGTGGCGCGCTCGGCCCGCGTGAGGATCGCGAAGTCGAACTCCATGTAGTCGTTGAACCCGACGCGGTGGCGCGCCGCCGACCAGAGCATGTCCACCAGTACGAGCGGATAGCTCTTGCCGTGGACGTTCGCGGTGAACCGCGCCCGCTCCGTCAGCGAGGCGACGTCGAGCCCGCGGGCGCGTTCGACGAGGACCGCGAAGCGGTGGAACAGCGGAAGGCCTCGAGATGCCATGGCAGAGTCCTCCCAGGGACGAGCGGGAACGGGGTTCCCCTCAGTCTACGTGGGGGCCTGCGTGAGGCTCAGCGCGCCTCGGCGAGGCGTGCGGTCTCGTCGTGCCACGACGTGGCGACGGCCCGCAGCTTCTCCTCGTACTTGCGTCCGTGGTGCGCGCAGAACAGCAGCTCGCTGCCGTTCACCTCGGCGGCGATGTAGGCCTGGGCACCACACGAGTCGCAACGGTCCGTTGCGCTCAGTCGGTACTCGAGGACGTCGGGCTCTGCGGTGGTCGACATGCTCATTTCGGGTCCTCCTCGGTACATGAGTTGCGGTGCGGTGTCATGACATACAACCACGCCCTGGCCGCAGGAATGCCGCGATCCGGTCACATTTCGCTGTGCGCGTACCCCGCCGCGGTCCGGGAATACGGCGGTTCGGGAACGGAGTGTGTGTCGCGGCCGCAGTGTCGGCGGGGCTGGATACGCTTGAGGATTGTGACAGCCGAGTATTCCGCCCACCACCTGCAGGTGCTCGAGGGCCTGGAGGCCGTCCGCAAGCGCCCCGGCATGTACATCGGGTCCACCGACTCCCGGGGACTCATGCACTGCGTCTGGGAGATCATCGACAACTCCGTCGACGAGGCCCTCGCCGGCTACGGGTCGCGTATCGACGTCGTCCTCCACGACGACGGCAGCGTGGAGGTGCGCGACCGGGCCCGCGGCATCCCCGTCGACGTCGAGCCCCGCACCGGCCTCACGGGCGTCGAGGTCGTCTTCACCAAGCTGCACGCCGGCGGCAAGTTCGGCGGAGGCTCGTATGCGGCATCCGGTGGTCTGCACGGCGTGGGCGCCTCCGTCGTCAACGCCCTCTCCGAGCGTCTCGACGTCGAGGTCGATCGCGGCGGCAAGACGTACGCCATGTCGTTCCGCCGGGGAGAGCCCGGTCGCTTCGACGGCCCGAGCCCCGATTCCGCGTTCACGCCGTTCGAGCGCGCGTCCGAGCTGCGGGTCATCGGCAAGGCGGCCAAGGGCGTCACGGGCACCCGCATCCGCTACTGGGCCGATCGGCAGATCTTCACGAAGGATGCGACGTTCCATGCCGACGAGCTCGAGCAGCGCGCGCGGCAGACGGCCTTCCTCATCCCCGGCCTCGAGATCGCGATCGTCGACCAGCGCGGAGCCGAGGTCGTCGAGACGACCCACCGCTACGACGGCGGCATCTCCGAGTTCGCCGAGTTCCTCGCGCCCGACGCGGCCATCACCGACACATGGCGGCTGACGGGCACGGGCACGTTCACGGAGACCGTCCCCGTGCTCCAGGCCGGCGGCGCCATGGTGCCGACCGAGGTCGAGCGCGAGTGCGAGGTCGACATCGCGTTGCGGTGGGGCACCGGCTACGACACGGTCACGCGGTCCTTCGTCAACATCATCGCGACGCCGAAGGGCGGAACCCACCAGGCCGGCTTCGAGCAGGGCCTGATGAAGGTCGTCCGCACGCAGGTGGAGCAGAACGCGCGGCGTCTGAAGGTGGGCGCGGGCGAGAAGCTCGAGAAGGACGACATCCTCGCCGGGCTGACGACCGTCCTGACCGTGCGCCTGCCCGAGCCGCAGTTCGAAGGACAGACCAAGGAGATCCTGGGAACCCCGGCGGTGCGCACGATCGTGGCGAACGTCGTCGCCAAGGAGCTCGGGGAGCGGTTCGCCTCGACCAAGCGCGACGACAAGTCGCAGACCGCCCTGCTGCTGGACAAGGTCGTCTCGGAGATGAAGGCGCGCATCTCCGCGCGCACCCACAAGGAGACCCAGCGCCGCAAGAACGCGCTGGAGTCGTCGTCGCTGCCCGCCAAGCTCGCGGATTGCCGCACCTCCGACGTCGAGCACTCCGAGCTGTTCATCGTCGAGGGCGACTCCGCCCTCGGCACGGCCAAGCTCGCGCGCAACAGCGAGTACCAGGCCCTCCTACCGATCCGCGGCAAGATCCTCAACGTGCAGAAGGCGTCGATCAGCGACATGCTCTCGAACGCCGAATGCGCCGCGATCATCCAGACCATCGGTGCCGGCTCCGGCCGCAGCTTCGACCTCGAGGCGGCGCGCTACGGCAAGATCATCCTCATGAGCGACGCCGACGTCGACGGTGCGCACATCCGCACGCTCCTGCTGACGCTGTTCTTCCGCTACATGCGCCCGCTCATCGAGGCGGGACGGGTGTACGCGGCCGTGCCGCCGCTGCACCGGGTCATCGTCGTCAATCCGGGATCGAAGCCGAACGAGACGATCTACACCTACTCGGAGCAGGAGCTGCACACCTTGCTCGCGAAGGTGCAGAAGTCGGGGCGCCGGTGGCAGGAGCCCGTCCAGCGCTACAAGGGTCTCGGCGAGATGGATGCGGACCAGCTGGCGGAGACCACCATGGATCGTGCCGGGCGGCTGCTGCGGCGCGTCCGGGTCCAGGATGCCGAGGCCGTCTCGGGCGTCTTCGAGCTCCTCATGGGCAGCGACGTGGCACCCCGGCGCGACTTCATCGTCACCTCGAGCGACAAGCTGGACCGCGAGGCGATCGACGCCTGAGGGCCCCTGAAAACGCGCGGGGCCCGAAACCGATCTGGGGGGATTCGGTCTCGGGCCATCGCCGCGGCTACGGGGGACATCCGGATGACGACGAAACCAGATCGGTCTCCTCGTCCCCGAAATCACGGACGTCACGCGCCGTGCCCTGTGAAGAACCGACTGGGGATCAGCTCTTCGGCTAGATAAACAGTAGGCGCGCGAAGATGGCCACGACCTCGACGATAGGCGGATTCGCCTGCGACTTTCGTATAGACCTGTGGCGAGAGGACATCCCGCCGGGATCAGCCGGTCAGGGGGAGCGAAGCGCTCACGACCCAGCCGTTGGACTTGCGTTCGGACTCGAAGGTTCCGCCGAACAGGCGGAAGCGCTCGCGGAGCCGCATGATGCCGTAGCCCGACGCGGGAAGACCCGCGGTGCGCGCCGGCGGGGAGTCGTCGGCGAAGGTGAGATGCACCCAGCCGCGTTCGACCCGCAGGACGATCTTGACGTTGTGGGCACCCGTCGCGTGCTTCAACACGTTCGTCGCACTCTCGCGGATGACGCGGGTGAGAGCGACCAGCGATGCGCTCGGCAGGCGGAGGTCGGCGGGGATGTCCGCGTGCACCTGGATGCCGGCCTGACCGAGTTCCTTCGTCACGGCGGCGATGGTGCCGTTGATGCCGTCCGGAGAGGAGACGCGGTCGGGCGAGAGGTTCTCTTCACCGCGCACCATGCCGAGAACGCGGCGGATGTCGGTGAGGGCCTGAACGGCCGCCTCGCGGATCGCCGTCTGCGACTGCGACCGCGTCTGCACGTCTTCGGTGCGGTCCAGGACCGCCGCGTGCAGGGCGACGATGGTGATCTCGTGCGCGACGATGTCGTGCAGCTCGTCCGCGATGAGATCGCGCTCGTGCTTGAGCTGCTCGGCGACTTCGCGCTCGCTGACTTCGAGTTGTAATGCCAAAGACTGCGCCCTCTCGTACTGTTGCCGGATCGCCAGACCGATCATCAGACTCACGACACTGAGGATGGCGACGATGAGCCCGCCCAGTGGCTGGAAGACGGAATCAGGCCTCCAGACGACCGCGACAAGCCAGACGAGCCATGCCACGAAGTACACGGCCGTGAGCAGACCACTGCAGCTGAACGCCACCAGGCCGAGGATCGCCGCCCCCGCGAGGAGGCTGTCGGCAATTCCCGTGACACCGGCCAGCAGCGCCGCAACCACCAGGACGATGGCCGCGACCGGCGGACGCCATGCGAAGAGGGCAACCGAAAGGGTGATGCTTGTCGTGATGGCGGCAGAGATGATGTTGCCCGGACCTCCGGACGTCGCCCGGAAGAGCGAGTCGAGGATCAGGGCCACTGCCGCGAGAATAATGACGATGCGCCGAGCGGCGGGCCGCAGCGGCTGGTACGCCCAGAAGGGCGCTCGCACGAAGCGAAGAAGGTTCTCTCGAACGGAGGTCACCTCGCGATTATCTCGCGAATGTGCACCCTCACTTGAAGATACCGATGAGCTGTCCAAGCCAGTACCACATGTGTTTCACCTCCTGCAATCTCTCGAATCGATTCTTCAAACAGAGGTCCTCTCGCACGACCGACGTATAGCTACATCAGTTGCGACTTTCGTCGATATCGCGTGGAATCGGCGCCACAGCGCTGTTCGTAAGATGGGGATGTGACGGAACCGATTCGGGTGATCATCGTCGACGACGAGTCGCTGGTGCGCGCAGCACTGCGCGTCTTCCTCGATTCGGCTGACGGCTTCGACCTGGTCGGTGAGGCCGACAACGGCATCGACGCGATCGCGCTGGTACGCAGCACCCACCCCGATGTCGTGCTGATGGACGTGCAGATGCCGAAGATGGACGGCATCGAGGCGACGCAGCGGCTGACGCGGGAGTTCCCCGGCATCAAGATCGTCGCCCTGACCACGTTCTCGTCCGAGCGCGTGATCGTGCCGATGCTCAGCGCGGGCGCCTCCGGCTTCCTCGTGAAGGACACGTCGCCCGACCGCATCCTCGACGCCGCTCGTCTCGCTCACGAGGGCGGATACGTGCTCTCACCCCGGGTGGCGAAGGAACTCGTGAGCTCGGTCCAGCAGAACGAGCCCCCGGCGCCGCGCCAGGTCGGACGGGACGAGGAGCTGACCGAGCGCGAGCTCGAGGTGGTCACCCTCCTCGCCCAGGGCATGTCCAACGCGGAGATCGCCGCCGCGATGTTCGTCTCGGAGGCGACCGTGAAGTCGCACCTGGGCCGCATCACCGCCAAGTGGGGTGTCCGCGACCGCATCCAGGTGCTGATCCGCGCCACGCAGTACGGACTCGTCTCGCTCGGCTGACGCCCCTCAGACGATCGCGGTGCCGACCGCGGCGACGACGGCATCCAGGGCCTGTCCGGACGCGTCGCGCTTGGCGCCGACGTCGGGGAGCGTTCGCACCGCACCGTCGGCCGCGAGCGCACGCGGCTCGACGCCAACCCACGCCAAGGTGAGCGCGTCCTCGCCCTTGAGCAGGCGCTGCGCGCGCACGCCGCCCGTGGCGCGGCCCTTCGGCGGGAACTCCGAGAAGGACGAGACCTTCGCGCTTCCCGCATCGGTGCCGGCGATCGCGAGCAGCGAGCCCGCGATCGTGACGACCACCGCGGCGTCGGCATCCGTGACGGCCGTGAACGCGATCACGCTCGCGCCGTCCGAGAGCCGGATGCCCGCCATGCCGCCCGCCGAGCGCCCCTGGGGACGCACGCTCGACGCATCGAAACGCAGCAGCTGCGCATCGGATGCCACGAACACGAGCTCTGCGCCGTCGGGCGCGATCGCCGCGCCGACGACGCGGTCGCCGTCCTTCAACGAGATGATCTCGACGTCGTGCTTGCCCGGCGCCAGCTCCGCGGTGGAGACGCGTTTGACGACGCCCTGCGCCGTGCCGAGAGCGACGACGACCTCTCCGAGCGGGACGATGCCGACGACGTGCTCGCCCGCCGCCAGGCCCAGGTACTGATCCGCGCGCGTCCCCGCAGCCAGCTGGACGGCATTGGCCGGCACGGAGGGCAGGTCGACGGGGGAGAAGCGCACGAGGCGTCCGAGGCTGGTCACGGCGCCCACATCGCCGCGCGTCGTGGCATCGACGGCGGCGCGGATGCCGTCGTGCTTCGCACGCCGCGTGGGGGCGACCACCTCGCCCGACTCGCCGAGCTCCGCGCGCACCATGCGACCGGTGGCCGACAGGAAGACCCGACAGGGCGCGTCGGCGATCTGCAGGTCGGCCGGCGCCGCGCTGCGCGAGCGCGCGGCGACGGGCCCGCCGTTGAGCAGCATCGTGCGCCGCGGTGTGCCGAACGTCTCCGCCGCGGCATCCAGCTCGTGCGCGACCTGCCGACGCAGCAGCACGTCGCTGGCCAGCAGGGCTTCCAGCTCGGCGATCTCCTTCTTCAGCGCATCCTGCTCGGTCTCCAGCTCGATGCGGGAGAACCGGGTGAGACGGCGCAGGCGCAGTTCGAGGATGTACTCCGCCTGCACCTGCGACAGGTCGAAGACGCTCATCAGCTTGGAGCGCGCCTGCTCGCTGTCATCGGAGGCGCGGATGACCTGGATCACCTCGTCGATGTCGAGGATCGCGATGAGCAGACCCTCCACGAGGTGGAGTCGCTCCTGCTTGCGGGCAAGGCGGTAGCGGCTGCGCCGGGTGACCACCTGGATGCGGTGGTCGAGGTAGACGCGCAGGAGCGGCTTGAGCCCGAGCGTCTGCGGCTGGCCGTCGACGAGCGCCACGTTGTTGATGCCGAACGAGTCCTCGAGCGGGGTGAGGCGATACAGCTGCTCCAGGACGGCCGCGGCGTCGAAGCCGGTCTTGATGCCGATCACGAGCCGCAGCCCGTGGTTGCGGTCGGTCAGATCGTTGACGTCGGCGATGCCGGTCAGCTTCTTCGCGTTGACGGCATCCTTGATCTTCTCGATCACGCGCTCGGCGCCCACCATGTAGGGCAGCTCGGTGACGACGATGCCGGTGCGACGCGGTCCGAGCGACTCGATGGAGGTCTTGGCCCGGGTGCGGAACGTGCCGCGCCCGGTCTCGTACGCCTCGGTGATGCCGTCGAGGCCGACGATGATGCCGCCGCCGGGCAGATCCGGCCCGGGAACGAACTCCATGAGCTCCGCGGTCGTCGCGTCGGGGTTGTCCAGCAGGTGGATCGCCGCCGCGACGACCTCGATGAGGTTGTGCGGCGCCATGTTGGTGGCCATGCCCACCGCGATGCCCGAGGCGCCGTTGACCAAGAGGTTCGGGAACGCCGCGGGCAGCACCGCCGGCTGCTGGAACTGACCGTCGTAGTTGGGGACGAAGTCGACGACGTCCTCGTCGAGGTTCTCCGTCAGCGCGAGAGCGGCCGGGGCCAGTCGCGCCTCGGTGTAGCGGGCCGCGGCGGGACCGTCGTCGAGCGACCCGAAGTTGCCGTGCCCGTCGACGAGGGGCACGCGCAGCGCGAACGGCTGAGCGAGGCGCACGAGCGCGTCGTAGATCGCCGAGTCGCCGTGCGGGTGGAGCTTGCCCATGACCTCGCCGACCACGCGCGCACTCTTGACGTGTCCGCGGTCGGGCCGCAGGCCCATGTCGGCCATCTGGAACAGGATGCGCCGCTGCACGGGCTTGAGCCCGTCCCGGGCGTCGGGAAGGGCGCGGGAGTAGATCACCGAGTACGCATACTCGAGGAAGGAGTCCTGCATCTCCGCAGAGACGTCGACGTCCTCGATGCGGCCGTGATCCTCGGGGATGGACGCGGTGCGCGAAGCTGCCATGGATGTGCGGTTCCCTCGGTGCTCGGGTGGGCCGGGAAGAGGGGCCCGTGCGCCGTGTGCGAGACTGGCCCCGATGTCTCTCAGCCTACCCGCGGACCCGCCATCGGCCCGGAGCCTCACCGGTATCGTGCCGCAATTGCTGCGCTCTCTGAACGGCCCCGCGGACTGGTTCCCGCCCGCCCGTTCGGCCGTCCTCGTGCTCGTCGACGGGCTCGGTCGGGGCAACCTCGCGGCCCGCGCCGGCCACGCCCGCTTCCTCATGGAACGCCTGACGAAGAAGGACACCGCGCGCAGCACCTTCCCGTCGACCACGGCGACGGCGCTCACGAGCCTGCTGACCGGAGTGGATGCCGGCATCCACGGCATCGTCGGCTACCGCGGCCGCGTGCCGGGCACCTCCTCCGCTCCCAACCAGCTCAAGGGATGGGAGACCGACCGGCTCGACCCCCTGACGTGGCAGCGGGCGGAGCCGCTGCTGCAGCGCGAGTCGGACGCCGGGCGGGCGTGCTTCGTCGTGAGCAAGAGCGTGTACCGCGACAGCGGCTTCACCCGCGCGATCCAGCGCGGGGCGACGTTCGTCGGTGCAGCGACTCCCGCCGAGCGACTCGCCACGGCCGCCGACCTCGCCGCGACCCACGCCGGCGCTCTCGTCTACGTCTACCTCCCCGAGCTCGACACCCTCGGGCATGCGCACGGGTGGGAGTCCGAGAACTGGTTGCGCGGCCTCGAAGACCTCGACGCCGAGCTGCGCCGCTTCGAGAACGCGCTGCATCCGGGCACCGGCGCGCTCGTCACGGCGGATCACGGCATGGTCGACGTCCCCGCTCACCGCCACGTGCTGCTGCGCGAGGGCGACGCGCTCCTCGACGGCGTCGAGCTGGTCGCGGGCGAGCCGCGTCTGCTGCAGCTGTACAGCGAGGAGGGCGCCGCCGACGGCGTCGCCGCGCGCTGGCGGGAGGCCGAGGGCTCACGCTCGTGGGTGCTGACCCGCGCGGAGGCGATCGCCGCGGGCCTCTACGGTCCCGTGGTGGATGCCGAGGTGCTGCCGCGCATCGGCGATGTGCTCGTCGCGGCCCGCGGGGCCGTGGCGTACTACGACGACCGGCTCTCGGACAAGAAGCCGCAGCGGATGGTCGGGCAGCACGGCTCGCTCACCGATCAGGAGCGCATCGTCCCGCTGATCCGGCTCGGCGCCTTCACGACCCGGTAGCGAGGCGCGACTCGAGGCGGCTCAGCCGTCCTCGGTCCGCGCGCCGAAGACGATCTCGTCCCACGACGGCATGGAGGTGCGGCCCTTGCGCCGCGACGCCTCGCTGATGACGGTGTCCTCGATGCCGGCGGCGCTGTCGTCGGTCTCGGCGTCGGCGTCGTCGTAGCCCGGTTCGAGCGCGTCGAAGAGTGCGACGGGGGAGTGTGCGCGTTCGGGTGCCGACTCCTCGGCCGGCATCGGCTCGCGCTGACCCCTGCGCCGGCGCAACGCCTCCAGGAGGTCCGCCGTCTCCGCCGAGGTCACGGCGTGATCGGGGGCCCGCTTGATCGCGGCATCCTGAACGGCGGGCGCGACCGGCGTGCGCACGTCGGGTCGGACGATGTCCGCCTCGGGTGCCGTTGCGGAGGGGTCGAGGTCGAGGCGGCGGGGACCGAACGCCCCCGAGTCGAATCGGGACGCATCCTTCAGGGGCGAGGCGTCGAGCGCGCGCAGTCGGGGGATCAGCCCCTCCGGCAGCGAGCCCTGACGCGAGAGCTGCGTCGCGTCGGCGTTGAGGGGCGCGAGGCTGCTCCGGCGCGGGTCGAAGCTCCACCGCGCGTCGTGGTCGACCTCGTTGGCCGTGAACTCGAGCTTCACGACCCAGCCGTCCTCGTCCTTCCAGCTGGTCCAGCGTTCGCCGGTGGCGCCCGCTTCCGCGAGCTTGGCGCGCACCGCCACGCCGAACGTCGGCTGCGCGTTCGCGTCGAGCTCGCCGGCGATCAGCACGGGAACGGCGAGGGCCTGACCGACGATGTGCTCGCGCTCGGCCAGCACCGGGCGCTCGAAGCGCTGCACGTCCTCGATCCGCGCACCGAGGAGCTCGGCGACCTCCTGCGCCGACAGGCCGGAGCGGATGTGGGCCTGGATGTCGCGCGGGCTCGGTCGCGCGGAACGCGGTTCGCTCTCACGCTGGGAGCGGCGCAGCTGACTGCGCAGCGTCTCATCGACCGGCAGGGCATAGCGCTCGCCCGCCTCCGTGGCGAGGACGAGGATGCCCTCTTCGGTTCCGATGACTTTGAGCTGTTCCATGCGAAACACCCCTCCCGTTCCCTGCTCGGGCACGATTCCGTTGCCGCGCCCATGCTGTCACAGCAGATCGCCGCCCCTGGGAATATCGCGGGCGTGCCGCGAGTTCCATGCGACGCACCCGCCGGAAGCGGGCACGCGCACGACGATCATTTGCGAAATCCCGACCCGTCGTGCAAACTATCGCCGCCCCACGTCGGTCCGCCCGCCGCTGGTCGGCATTTGGCAACAACCTGGAAGTTGAGAGCATGGCGACCGATTACGACGCCCCCCGCAAGACCGACGACGACAGCGAGTCGATCGAGGCTCTGAAGGAGCGCGTTCCCGACAAGATGTCCGGGGCCGTCGACGTCGAGGATGCCGACAACCCCTCGGGCTTCGAACTGCCCGGAGCCGATCTCTCCGACCTCGAGCTCGACGTGGTCGTGCTCCCGCCGCAGGAGGACGAGTTCACCTGCATCGAGTGCTTCCTCGTGAAGCACCGCACGCAGATCGACCACGAGACCGCCGGCGGCGCCGTCTGCGTCGAGTGCGCCTGATCTGACGTCAGCGCGTCTGCGCACGCCTGATCGCGGCGATGACCCGGTCAGGCGTGCGTGTCGCGAACACCCACTGCGTCACCGGGTCGCCCGGATCGGTGACGGCGATCCGCACCACCGGGTCGATGCCGCCCCTGAGCAGATGCCACGCGTCGCGCGAGAGCTCCGGCCCCCGAGCCGCCCGGGCCTCCTCGCCCCAGAGGGCCTCCGCCTCGCCGAGGTCGTCGACGCCGATGTGCGCGCGACCGACCCGCAGCTCGCCACCTCGCACCTCGACGACGGGGGAGGCGAACACCATCAGTGCGATCAGGGCCGCCGCCACGGCGATGCCGGCCCCGAGAGCGATCGTCGGATCGAGCGGCACGAAGACCAGCGCCACCATGGGCGCGAGCACGGCGGCGCTCAGCAATGTCCACAGCGACGGGCTGAGCCGCTCGCGGTAGACGAGGTCGGTGGGAGAGAAGGGGGCTGTGGCGGCGATGTGCATTACCCTCGTGGAGTGATCGAATCCGTGGACGTTCCCATTATCGCGTCGCAGGTTCCCGTCTACGCGCACCCGGGCGATGCCGGCGCCGATCTGGTCGCGACCGAGGCCGTCCGCCTCGAGCCCGGCGAGCGGGCGCTCGTGGGAACGGGCGTGCGCATCGCACTGCCCGACGGCTACGTCGCGTTCGTCGTCCCGCGCAGCGGGCTGGCCGCCAAGCACGGCATCACCATCGTCAACGCGCCCGGAACGATCGACGCCGGCTACCGGGGCGAGATCAAGGTGGCGCTGTTGAACACCGACCCCCGCGTCGCGTACGAGATCGCCCCCGGCGACCGCATCGCGCAGATCATCGTCATGCCCGTGCCGCGCGTCCGCTTCCTTCCCGTCGAGACGTTGCCCGAGTCCACCCGGGGCGAGGGCGGCTTCGGCTCGACGGGCTACCAGACAGGAGTCATCGCATGAGCGACGAACCGCAGACCCCCGGCGCCGGCGACCGCGCCTCGACCGGCCCGTTCGACGAGTCGGAGGCCAACCCGGTCCGGCCGTACATCGACCTCGGCGGCATCAAGGTGCTCCCGCGGGAGGGCCTCAACCTCCGTCTCGAAGTGGAGGAGCAGACGAAGCGGATCGTGGCCGTCGGCCTCGACTACGCCGAGTCGACCCTCCAGGTGCAGCCCTTCGCCGCCCCCCGCTCGAGTGGCCTGTGGGACGAGACCCGCGAGCAGATCCGCCAGCAGATCCGCCAGCAGGGCGGACGGGTGGAGGAGCGCGAGGGCCCGCTCGGACCGGAGCTGCTGGCCGAGGTGCCGGTCGTCAGCGGACCCGACGCCGTCGCGGGCAAGCGCCTCGCGCGGTTCGTCGGCGTCGACGGTCCGCGGTGGTTCCTGCGCGGCGTCATCGGCGGCGCGGCCACCACCGACGTCGATGCCGCGGCACGGGTGGAAGACCTCTTCCGTTCGATCGTGGTCGTCCGCGGCGGCAGCCCCATGCCCCCGCGCGACCTGATCCCGCTGAAGATGCCGGCAGCTCCCGGTACGGCATGAGCATCCCCGACGACGACGCGCGAGCGTCGGCATCCGACCCCCTCACGCCGCCGTCGGCCTCCGACATCCTGGGACAGGCGCTCGGCGGCGCCGCACGGCGGGCCGGACTGGACCCGTCGCGACAGTCGCACACCGGTCACGTCGTGTGGGCCGCCATGGGCGGCTGGCGGGGCGTGCTGGAGAGCGTGCTGCCGGGGCTGGCGTTCGTCATCCTCTTCACGGTGACGCAGGACCTCGCGCTCTCGCTCGCGATCTCGGTGGGAGCCGCGGCGCTGTTCACCGTCGTGAGACTCGTGCAGCGCTCGCCCGTCAGCGCTGCGCTGGGCGGTCTCATCGCCGCCGCAGCCGCCGCAGCGCTCGCGCTGTGGACCGGACGCGGCCAGGACAACTTCGTCCCCGGCCTCATCACCAACGCCGTGTACGGCACCGCGTTCCTCGTGTCGGCCCTCATCGGATGGTCGATCATCGGCCTGGCGGTCGGCTTCCTCATGAACGAGGGCACCGCCTGGCGGGCCGACAACCGCAAACGTCGCGTCTTCTTCTGGCTCGCGATCGCTTGGGCCGGCCTCTTCTACCTCCGTCTCGCCGTGCAGCTCCCGTTCTACTTCTCCGGCGACGTCACGACCCTCGGGACCCTCAAGCTCGTGATGGGTCTGCCGCTGTTCGCTCCGCTCGTCGCCGTGACCTGGCTCGCCGTCCGGGCGGTCTACCCGCGCCGCGTCGAGGACGACGGCGACGTCGCGGCGTGATAGATTTATCTTGATATCAAGATAAATTCGTCCCCTCGCGGTACGCAACCGGCGCCCACCGCGGGTAAGGCCAGCCTCACTAGCCCGGCGACGCGGCGGCGGGGAAGATGGAGGATCAGGCAACGGCCCTCCATGCCGAACCCTGCATCCGCCGACGACTGAGCCCGCGGCCTCAGGAACTCCCAACGAAGGAGAGCAGACGTGTCCACTGTTGACAGCTTCGGAGCCAAGAGCACCCTCACGGTCGGTGGCACCGACTACGAGATCTATCGGATCGACACCGTCGCCGGTTACGAGAAGCTCCCGTTCAGCCTCAAGGTGCTGCTGGAGAACCTTCTGCGCACCGAGGACGGCGCGAACGTCACCAAGTCCCAGATCGAGGCCCTCGGCAACTGGGATGCCGACGCGGAGCCCGACACGGAGATCCAGTTCACGCCCGCGCGCGTCGTGATGCAGGACTTCACCGGCGTGCCCTGCATCGTCGACCTCGCCACGATGCGCGAGGCCGTCACGGCCCTCGGCGGCGACCCGGCGAAGATCAACCCGCTCTCGCCCGCCGAGATGGTCATCGACCACTCCGTCATCGCCGACCTGTTCGGCACCGAGAACGCGCTCGAGCGCAACGTCGAGATCGAGTACGAGCGCAACGGCGAGCGTTACCAGTTCCTGCGCTGGGGCCAGACGGCGTTCGACGACTTCAAGGTCGTCCCGCCGGGCACCGGCATCGTCCACCAGGTCAACATCGAGCACCTGGCGAAGGTCATCTACGACCGCACCGGTCGTGACGGCGTGCTGCGCGCGTACCCCGACACCTGCGTCGGCACCGACTCGCACACCACCATGGTCAACGGCCTGGGCGTGCTCGGCTGGGGCGTCGGCGGCATCGAGGCCGAGGCCGCGATGCTCGGCCAGCCCGTGTCGATGCTCATCCCGCGCGTCGTCGGCTTCAAGCTGACCGGGGAGATCCCGGCGGGCGTGACGGCCACCGACGTCGTGCTCACCATCACCGACATGCTGCGAAAGCACGGCGTCGTCGGCAAGTTCGTCGAGTTCTACGGTGCCGGCGTGGCGTCGGTGCCGCTCGCCAACCGCGCCACCATCGGCAACATGAGCCCCGAGTTCGGCTCCACCGCGGCGATCTTCCCGATCGACGACGTGACGCTCGACTACCTGCGCCTCACCGGTCGCGACGAGCAGACCGTCGCCCTCGTCGAGGCGTACGCGAAGGAGCAGAAGCTCTGGCACGACGCCGCCAGCGAGCCCGTCTTCAGCGAGTACATGGAGCTCGACCTCTCGACGGTCGTACCGTCGATCGCCGGCCCGAAGCGCCCGCAGGACCGCATCCTGCTCAGCGAGGCCAAGACCCAGTTCGAGAAGGACATCGTCGACTACACGACGCCGTCGGTGTCGAACTCGATCGTCGACCTCGAGTCGAAGCACTCGTTCCCGGCCTCCGACCCCGGCTCCGCCCCGGGCGACGAAGAGCCCGAGACGCGCGACGTGCACATCTCCAGCGGCGCTCCGGCCGCGGCATCCAACCCGGTGCCGGTGACCTCGCCCGCGGGCGACTCGTACCTGCTCGACAACGGCGCCGTCACCCTCGCCGCCATCACGTCGTGCACCAACACCTCGAACCCGTCGGTCATGATCGCCGCGGGCCTGCTCGCCCGCAAGGCGCGCAACCGGGGCCTCAAGCAGAAGCCGTGGGTCAAGACGACGCTGGGCCCGGGATCGAAGGTCGTCACCGACTACTACGAGAAGTCCGGACTCGACAAGGACCTCGAGGGCCTCGGCTTCTACACCGTCGGCTACGGCTGCACGATCTGCATCGGCAACTCCGGACCGCTCATCGAAGAGGTGTCGGCGGCCATCAACGAGAACGACCTCGCCGTCACGGCCGTCCTCTCGGGCAACCGCAACTTCGAGGGGCGCATCAGCCCCGACGTGAAGATGAACTACCTCGCCTCGCCGCCCCTCGTGGTCGCGTACGCCCTGGCCGGGTCGATGCACTTCGACTTCGAGACCGACCCGCTCGGGAAGGATGCCGAGGGCAACGACGTGTTCCTCAAGGACATCTGGCCGTCGCCCGAGGAGGTCCAGGAGGTCATCGACTCGTCGATCTCGCGCGACCAGTTCATCAAGCAGTACGCCACCGTGTTCGACGGCGACGAGCGCTGGACGAGCCTGCCCACCCCCGAGGGCCCGGTCTTCGAGTGGGATGCCGACTCGACCTACGTCCGCAAGGCGCCGTACTTCGAGGGCATGTCGATGGACCTCACCCCGGTGAGCGACATCCACGGCGCACGCGTCATGGCGGCGCTGGGCGACTCGGTCACGACGGACCACATCTCGCCGGCCGGCAACATCAAGGCGGGCACCCCCGCCGCGCAGTACCTCACGGAGCACGGCGTCGCGCAGAAGGACTTCAACTCCTACGGCTCGCGCCGCGGCAACCACGAGGTCATGATCCGCGGCACCTTCGCGAACATCCGCCTCAAGAACGAGCTGGTCGCCGCCGTCAACGACGGTCAGATCATCGAGGGGGGCTTCACCCGCGACTTCACGCAGGAGGGCGGCCCGCAATCGTACATCTTCGACGCGTGCGAGAACTACCGCGCCCAGGGCACCCCGCTCGTCGTGTTCGGCGGCAAGGAGTACGGCTCCGGCTCGTCGCGCGACTGGGCGGCCAAGGGCACGTCCCTCCTCGGCGTGAAGGCCGTCATCACCGAGAGCTTCGAGCGCATCCACCGCTCGAACCTCATCGGCATGGGCGTCGTCCCGCTGCAGTTCCCCGACGGCCAGAGCTGGAAGTCGCTCGGCCTCGACGGCACCGAGATCGTCTCGATCGAGGGCCTCGAGCAGCTCAACGAGGGCGTCACGCCGAAGACCGTGAAGGTCACCGCGGCCCCCAGCGAGTTCTCGCCGGAAGGCAAGGAGACCATCGTCTTCGACGCCAAGGTGCGCATCGACACCCCCGGTGAGGCGGACTATTACCGCAACGGCGGCATCCTCCAGTACGTGCTGCGCTCGCTCGTCTGATCGCCGCGTATAACGCCCCGGCATCGGTCCCCGCAAGGGGACGCGGATGCCGGGGCGTTCGCGTGCGCGCGAAGTAGACTCGGAGGATGAGTCTGCTCGCCTCGATCACCGGTCCGCGGGACCTGGACTCCCTGTCCGCGGAGCAGCTCGCGCAGCTCGCGCAGGAGGTCCGCGAGTTCCTGATCGAGAACGTCGCCCGCACGGGCGGACACCTCGGCCCGAACCTCGGTGTCGTCGAGCTGACGATCGCCCTGCACCGCGTCTTCGACTCGCCGAACGACCCGTTCGTCTTCGACACCGGACACCAGTCGTACGTGCACAAGCTGCTGACGGGGCGTCAGGACTTCCGCGAGCTGCGCTCCCGCGGCGGACTGGCCGGCTACCCCCAGCGGGCGGAGAGCGTCCACGACGTCGTCGAGTCCTCGCACGCCTCCAGCTCCCTCAGCTGGGCCGACGGCATCTCGCGCGCGCTGACCCGCACGGGCCGCAAGGACCACCACGTCGTGGCGGTCGTCGGCGACGGCGCCCTGACCGGCGGCATGACGTGGGAGGCGCTCAACAACATCTCCGACGACAACGACCGCAACCTCGTCATCGTCGTCAACGACAACGGCCGCTCCTACGCGCCGACCATCGGCGGCATGGCGCGCTACCTCAACCGCGTGCGCACGCTGGAGAGCTACGAGAGCCTGCGCAAGAGCTCGGCATCCTTCTTCCGTCGCCTCGGGCCCATGGGGCGCGCGCTCTATCGCGGGGTGCGCGGAGGCACGCACGGCTTCCTCTCCCGATTCTCGAACAACGAAGCCCTGTACTCGAACCTCGACATCAAGTACCTGGGTCCGATCGACGGCCACGACCTCGTCGCTCTGCAGGAGACGCTGCAGCTCGCGAAGGACTACAGCGCACCCGTCATCGTCCACGTCATCACCGAGAAGGGGCGCGGGTACGAACCCGCTCGCAACGACGAGGCGGACCAGTTCCACGCGGTCGGGAAGATCGACCCCGCCACGGGGGAGCCGCTGGGCTCCTCGGATGCCGTCGCCTGGACCGACGTCTTCGCCGACGCCCTCCTCGACGCGGGGGAGCGACGCGACGACGTCATCGCGATCACGGCGGCCATGCTGCGGCCGACGGGCTTGCAGCCGTTCGCGCAGCGCTTCCCCGACCGTGTCTACGACGTGGGCATCGCGGAACAGCACGCCGTGGCATCCGCCGCGGGGCTCGCGTTCGGCGGCCTGCACCCGGTCGTCGCGATCTACGCGACCTTCATGAATCGCGCCTTCGACCAGGTGCTGATGGACGTCGCGCTGCACCGCGCCGGCGTCACGTTCGTGCTCGACCGCTCCGGAGTGACCGGCCCCGACGGTCCGAGCCATCACGGCGTGTGGGACCTCGCGATGCTGCAGCTCGTCCCCGGCATCCGCATCGCCGCACCCCGCGACGAGGCCCGCCTGCGGGAGGAGTTCGACGAGGCGATCGCCGTCGAGGACGCACCGACCGTCATCCGCTTCCCCAAGGGCGCCGTGGCGACGGAGCAGCCGGCGATCGAGCGTCTGCCCGACGGCGTCGACGTGCTGTGGCGCGACGGCGCGGAGGACGTGCTGCTGGTCGGCATCGGACCGATGACGCAGCTGGCCGTCGAGGTCGCGACGCGTCTTCGCGCGCAGGGGATCGGGGCGACCGTGGTGGATCCGCGGTGGGTCGTGCCCGTTCAGCCGTCGATCGTGAAGCTCGCCGCCGCGCACCGTCTCGTGATCACGATCGAGGACGGCATCCGCGTCGGCGGGGTCGGCACGCGCGTGCGGCAGGTTCTGCGCGAAGCGGGCGTGGACACCGCGGTGGACGAGTTGGGTCTGCCCGACGCCTTCATCGATCACGCGACGCGGGAGCAGATCCTCGAGGATGCCGGGCTGTCGGCGGCGAAGATCGCGCAGGACGTCGTCGCCCAGGTGCTGGGGACGCGGATCCCGGTGGCGCGCCCATCCAGCGACACGGGCGCCATCTGGACCGTGCAGGGCGGGGCGGGCAGCTCCGAGCACGCCGAGCACGGCGACGGCCGCGGCTAAGGCCGCTCACCCGCCGAGCAGGCGGTCCTCCTCTTCGATCGCGGGGGCGCGACGCTTCGGTGTCCGCGCTCCCTGCCACCGTCCGTAGGCCGTGGCGGCCGCGCAGAGCGCGAGCAGTACCGTGACGATCGTCGGATCTAGCGCCACCGCTTTCGACAGCGCGACGAACACACCGACCACCGCCGCACCGATGCCGACGCCGAAAGCCGCGAAAGCAACGAGGTGGACCCAGCGGCGACGCACGCCGCGAAGCGCGTGGCCGATCAGCGCGGCGACAGGAAGTCCGACGATCGTCACCACCAACGAGATGAGCGCGCCGAGAACGGCGAACCATCCGGCGGCGTAGACCGCCACGGAGACGGTCGACAGGTCGAACCGCGCGGCGCTGACCACCAGCGTCCACACCCCAGCAGCGACCACGAGCAGCGCGACGAAACCGAGCCACGCGTGCAGCGCACCGCGCCAGAGCTGGTCGCGCGTGAAGGCTGCCGGTCGCACCGGTGCGCTCACCGCCCTGCCTCCGCGATGAGCTCGAGCAGATCGCGGACGACGCCGCGCGCCAGCGGCAGCCGCGCCAGGGGCAGGGTGGTCCGCAGCAGCGCGAGTCCGCGATCGAGCAGTCGCCGGGTGCGCTCCTGCCCCTCGGAGCGGTCGTAGACCCAGAACAGCGCGAGGAGGAGATGCCCCAGGAAGAGCGCGGGCGGCAGCGAGCGGGCGAGCTCTGTCGGCACCGCGCCCGAGCGGGCGCCCTGCACCGCCTCCGCGAACAGGCCTTCGGTGATGGCGCGGGCCTCACGGGAGGCCTCCGCGAGCGGGTTGATCTCCGAGCGCGGCGAGACGGCGGCGGAGAGGAACTCGGCCGCGTGCCCGTGGTAGGCGGTGAGCTGATCGAGCCCCGTGCGATAGACGATCGCGATGCGGTCGACGAGGTCGTCCGCGTCGGCGAGACGGGGCGCGGCGGCCTCGCGGTGTCCGCGCTGCACGTCGAGGTACAACTCCTGCACCAGGTCGGTCTTGGTGGCGAAGTGGTAGTAGGCGTTGCCGACCGAGACGCCGGCCTCCTGCGCGATCAGACGCATCGTGGTGGCGTCGTAGCCCCGGTCGCGGAACGACTTCAGCGCGATCTCGCGCAGCCGCGCCCGCGTCCGGTCGCTCTTCGACATCGCGGGTGCCTCAGAAGTGAACATGTTCGAAAAATAGCACAACCCGCCCCGTGACAGCATGGAGGGATGAGCTCCGCCAACCTCACGCGCGAAGAGACGGCGGCACGCGCCGCGGTCATCCACCTCGACACGGTCGACATCGATCTCGACCTCCGCTCGGCCCCGGATGCCGCCGAGAGCACCTTCCGCACACGCGCGACCCTCACCTTCACCGCCCAGGCGGAGAGCACGTGGATCGACTTCATCGGCGCCGCGGTGGACGCGGTCGTCGTCAACGGCGTCGAGCAGGGAGTCGACTGGGACGGCGCACGCGTGAGCGTCACCGGGCTGCGCACCGCCGCGGGCACCACGAACACCGTCACGATCGTCGCCACCGGGCGCTACAGCACGTCGGGCGAGGGCCTGCACCGCTTCCGCGACCCCGTCGACGGCGAGACCTACCTGTACACCCAGTACGAGCCGGCGGACTGCCGGCGCGTGTACCCCTGCTTCGAGCAGCCCGACATGAAGGCGCGCTGGCGCTTCACGGTCACCGTTCCCGCCGGCTGGCAGGTGCTCTCCAACGGCGCCGAGACCGGCCGCGAGCCCGTCGACGGGGGAGTGCGCACCCGGTTCGCCGAGACCCTGCCGCTGTCGAGCTACATCACCGCGGTCGCGGCGGGTCCGTATCACCGCGTCGACGGCACGCACCACGGCGCAGCCGGCGAGATCCCTCTCGGAGTGCTGTGCCGCGCCTCCCTCGCTCCTCATCTGGATGCCGACGAGATCCTGGACATCACGCGACGGGGGCTGACGTTCTTCGAGGAGGCGTTCGACTTCCCGTACCCCTGGGGCACGTACGACCAGATCTTCGTGCCGGAGTACAACCTGGGCGCCATGGAGAATCCGGGCCTGGTGACCTTCACCGAGGCCTACGTGTTCCGCGGCGCGTCCACCGCCGCGCAGCACGAGGCCCGGGCGAACACGATCCTGCACGAGATGGCCCACATGTGGTTCGGCGACCTCGCGACGATGCGGTGGTGGGACGACCTCTGGCTGAAGGAGTCGTTCGCCGACTACATGGGCACGCATGCCGCGGCCGCGGTCGGCGGGTTCCCGGATGCCTGGGTCAGCTTCGCCACGCGACGCAAGGGCTGGGCCTACACGCAGGACCAGCTGCCGACGACGCACCCGATCGTCGCGGACATCCCCGACCTCGAGGCCGCGAAGCTCAACTTCGACGGCATCACCTACGCCAAGGGCGCCTCCGTGCTCAAGCAGCTCGTCGGCTTCGTCGGCGAAGACGCCTTCTTCCGCGGCGCGCAGCGCTACTTCGCCGACCACGCGTACGGCAGCACCACCCTGCCCGACCTGCTCAGCGCCCTCGAACAGGCGTCCGGACGCGACCTGCGCGCCTGGAGCGCGGCGTGGCTGCAGACGACCGGCGTCACCGAGCTGCGCGCCGAGCGCACCGCCGACGCGCTCGATCTGACGGTGTCCACGGTGCGCCCCGATCGCGTGACCGTCGGGCTCTACGTCGAGCGCGACGGCCGCCTCGTCCGCCGCGGCGGCCTGGCGACCGACATCACCGCCGAACGCACCCCGCTCACCGGCGCGGCTCTGGAGGACGTGGTTCTCATCGTCCCCAACGACGATGACCGGACGTACGCGAAGGTCCGGCTGGACGACGCGTCGACGGACGCCGTCGCGCGCGGCCTCTCGACGATCGACGACGCTCTCGCGCGGGCCGTCGTCTGGGCGGCCCTCTGGAACGCGGTGCGCGACGGCATCCTGCCCGCTCAGCACTACGTCACAATCGTCGCGCGGCACGCGCCGTCGGAGACCGATGCCGCGCTGCTGACCGAGGCCGCCGCCCGCGCGGCCTTCACGATCGCGCACTTCGCGGCGGACGGCGACCGGTCCGCCCTGGCGGCGCAGTGGCTGGAGACGGCGTGGAACGCGCTGCAGCACGCGACGCCCGGGTCTGACGCGCAGCTCATCTGGGCCCGCACGGTCGGCGCCGCGGCATCCGTCAGCGCCGAGCGCGCGCCGGACCTGCGTGCGATCCTCGCCGGCGCCGCACCGGCACCGGAAGGGCTGAGGCTCGACCCCGACCTCCGCTGGGCCTGGACCGTCGCCCTGTCGGCCACCGGCCACACGGATGACGCGGACATCGCGGGCGAGCTGGCTGCCGACGACACGGCGTCGGGACGCGTCGCGGCACGCACCGCCCGGACGGCGCGTCCGGATGCCGCGGTCCGCGCCGCCGCCTGGAACGACGCCTGGACCGACGCGACCTTGACCAACGACCATCTGGACGCGACGATCGCCGGCGTGCGCGCCGGCGGACGCCGCGACCTCATCGCCGGCTTCGACGACGACTACTACGCGCGCATCCTGCCGGCATGGCGGTCGCGCTCGATCGAGATCGCCCGCCGCCTCGTGATCGGCCTCTTCCCGGCATCCCCCTCGCTCGACGCCGCCGACGCGTGGCTGCGGGATCACCCGGACGCGCCGGGGGCCCTCCGCCGTCTCGTGATCGAGCAGCGCGACGGCCTCGCGCGCGATCTGCGGGTGCGGGCGGCACAGCCCACGCGCTGAGCAGGCGACGGCGCAGCCACCGGATTCGGACATGAAGAACGGAATCGGATGCCGCGAGGTGCGGCATCCGATTCCGTTGTGATCATCCGAATCCGTGACGGCGGATCCGGCGGTCGTCAGCCGCCGATGCCGCGGATGGGCGGGTGGTGGAAGGTGTCGCCGAACGCCCGCTCGGACGCCCCCTCGCGGTCGAGGTAGGGCGAGGCGCCGCCGTCGATGAACGGCCAGCCCGCACCGAGGATGAGGCACAGGTCGATGTCCTCGACCTCGGGAACGACGCCCTCGTCGAGCATCAGCTTGATCTCGGTGGCGAGGCCGTCCTGCACGCGACGCAGGATCGTGTCGGCGGATGCCGGTGCGGACCCGACATGGCCCTTCAGCGCCTTCTCCGCTGCCTTCGAGAAGCCGGTCACCCGTCCGCCCTTGTCCTTCTCCACGACCTCGGGCAGCTCGGCGAGCTGGTGGAAGTTCTCGTTCGCGTAGAAGCGGTCGGGGAACGCATGGACCATCGTGTCCTGCACGTGCGCCGCCACCTTCCAACCGACCAGGTCGATGAGCTGGAACGGCCCCATCGGCAGGCCGAGGGGGGCGAACGCCTTCTCGACGTCGGCGACCGGGGTGCCCTCGTACACGGCGCGAGCGGCCTCACCCATGACCTTCGCGAGCAGCCGGTTGACGACGAAGCCGGGGGCGTCGGCGGTCAGCACCGCGTTCTTGCCCAGCCCCCGCGCGACCACGAAGGCGGTCGACAGCGCGGCATCCGTCGTCTGCGGCGTCTTCACGATCTCGATGAGCGGCATGACCGCCACGGGGTTGAAGAAGTGGAAGCCGACGAGGCGTTCGGGGTGGGCGAGCTTCGAACCGATCTCCTCGACCGACAGCGACGAGGTGTTGGTCGCGAGGATCGCGTCTTCGGCGACGATCTTCTCGATCTCGCCGAAGACCGCCTGCTTGACGCCGACCTCCTCGAAGACCGCCTCGATGACGAAGTCGCAGTCGGCGTACAGGCTCTTGTCGGTCGTCCCGGTGACCAGCGCACGCAGCTTGTTCGCCGAGTCGGCGTCGAGGCGTCCCTTGGCCTCGAGCGTGCCGATCTCGTCGTGGATGTACGCGACACCCTTGTCGACGCGCGCCTGGTCGAGGTCGGTGATGAGCACCGGCACCTGGAGCTTGCGCACGAACAGCAGCGCGAACTGGCTCGCCATGAGACCGGCGCCGATGATGCCGACCTTGGTGACCTTCTTGGCGAGGGCCTTGTCCGGCGCGCCGACGGGACGCTTGGCGCGCTTCTGCACAAGGTCGAAGGCGTACATGGATGCCGCGAACTGATCGCCCGTGACGAGGTCAGCCAGCGCCTCGTCCTCCCGCGCGAAGCCCTCGGCCTTCGTGCCGCTCTTCGCCTTGTCGAGCAGTTCGAGCGCTGCGTAAGGGGAGCGGGGGACGGTGCCGATCTTCGATTCGAGCATGCCGCGTGCCATCTTGATGGCGATCGGCCACTTGGTGAGACGCTCGATCTTGCCCGGCTCGTTCTTGCGGTCGACCTTCACGGCACCCGTGAGGACGCCGTCGGCCCAGGCGAGGGAGCTCTCCAGGTAGGTCGCCGCGGGGAAGATCGCGTCGAAGATGCCGTACTCGAACGCCTGCTGGGGCTTCAGCATGCGGTTCTGCTTCAGCGGGTTGCTGATGACGACCTCGAGCGCGTTCTCGATGCCGATGAGGTTGGGCAGCAGGTAGGCGCCGCCCCACCCGGGGATGATCCCCAGGAACACCTCGGGCAGCGCGATCGCGGCCGCCGAGGCATCCACCGTGCGGTACGTGGAGTTCAGGGCGATCTCCAGGCCGCCGCCGAGGGCGAGGCCGTTGACGAAGGCGAAGGACGGCACACCCAGGTCACCGAGCGCGCCGATCACCTTGTGACCGAGCTGCGCCACCAGGCGGGCGTTGTCCTTCGACCCCACGCGGGTGATGTCGGAGAGGTCCGCACCCGCGGCGAGGATGTACTGCTTGCCGGTGATGCCGACGGCCTGGATCTCGCCGGCGGCGGCGCGCGCCTTCAGCGTCGCGAGCGTCTCGCCCAGCTCCGTGAGCGTCGCCGGACCCAGGGTGTTGGGGCGGGTGTGGTCGCGGCCGTTGTCGAGCGTGATGAGGGCGAGCACCTTCCCGGACGGGAGGGTGATGTCGCGCACGCGCGAGTGCGTGACGACCTCGCCGTCGGCGAGAGCGGTCAAGGGCGAGAAGTCGATCTCTTCGTAGTTGGTCATGTCCCTACCTCTCAGCGCTTCTTGCCGTTGTAGTGCGGGTTCTCCCAGATCACCGATCCGCCCTGCCCGAGCCCGACACACATCGCAGTCAGGCCGTAGCGGACATCGGGTCGCTCGGCGAACTGCGCGGCGAGCTGGATCATCAGGCGCACACCGGAGGCGGCCAGCGGATGACCCAGGGCGATCGCGCCGCCCCACTGATTGACGCGCGGGTCGTCGTCGGCGATGCCGAAGTGGTCGAGCAGCGACAGCACCTGCACCGCGAAGGCCTCGTTCAGCTCGAAGAGGCCGATGTCGTCGATCGTGAGCCCGGCCTTCTTCAGCGCCTTCTCCGTCGACGGGATGGGGCCGATGCCCATGATCTCCGGCTGCACACCGGCGAAGGCGAACGAGACCATGCGCATCTTCGGCGTCAGCCCGAGCTCCTTGACCGCGCCGCCGCCGGCCAGCAGCGACATCGTCGCGCCGTCGGTCAGGGGCGACGAGGTGCCGGCCGTCACCCGACCGTGCGGGCGGAACGGCGTCTTCAGCGCCGCGAGGTCTTCCATCGTGGTCTGCGGGCGGCGGCCCTCGTCCTCGGTCGCCAGGCCCCAGGTGCCCTCGGCATCCTTGATCGCGACGGGCACGAGGTCGGGCTGGAATCTGCCGGCCTCGTACGCGGCCTGCGCCTTGTGCTGGCTGAGCATGCCGAACCGGTCGGAGCGCTCCTTGGTCAGCTGCGGGAAGCGGTCGAAGATGCGCTCGGCCGTCACACCCATGTTCAGCGCGCCCGGGTCGACCATCTTCTCGGCCACGAAGCGCGGGTTGGGGTCGGCGTTGCCGCCGATGGGGTAGTGCCCCATGTGCTCGACGCCGCCGGCGAGGGCGACGTCGTACATGCCGGCGCTGATCGATGCACCCATCATGGCGACGCTCGTCATCGCTCCGGCGCACATCCGGTCGATCGCGAAGCCCGGCACCGTCTGGGGCAGACCGGCGAGGATGGCCACCGAGCGCCCGAGCGTCAGCCCCTGCTCGCCCGTCTGGCTCGTGGCGGCGATCGCGACGTCGTCGACGCGCTCGGCGGGCACCGCGGCGTTGCGCGCCATGAGACCGATCGTCGCCTTGACCGCGAGGTCGTCCGCGCGGGTGTTCCAGTACATGCCCTTCTCGCCGGCACGCCCGAACGGGGTGCGCATTCCATCGACGAAGTAGACGTCCGAGAGCTCGGCCACACTGCCTCCAAGGGTTGAGATTCAGTCCAGCGTACGGTGAAACTCAGTCTCACCGAAACGCTTGGGACGATTCTACGATGCCAGGTCGGACGCAGCCTCGGGTGTCTGGACGGATTCGACAAAAGCGCCGGCGATGACGGGGGCGGTGAGCGCGATCTGCCACGGGCGCGCGCCGTGCGACGCGAGCGCGTCGCCGATGGATGCCGCGTCGATCTCGGCCGGGGGAGTCCAGGCGATGCGACGCAGAGTGTCGGGGGTCAGGAGGTTCTCGGTGGGCATCCGCAGCTCGACCGCGAGCTGCTCGAGCAGCGGTCGCGCGGCCTTCAGGCGCAGGTCGGCGGCGGGATTGCGATCCGCCCAGGCGCGAGGCGGCGGCATCCCGTCGCCCGTCGCGCGCTCCGCCGGCAGCACGGGATCGGCGCGGCCCGCCTCGATCGCGGCCCACCAGCGGTCGAGCTGGCTACGACTGGCTCGCCCCGTGAAGTCCTTCACGCGTGCCAAGTCCTGCTTGCTGGCCGGGTCGGCCAGCACCGCTGCGACCAGCGCACGATCGGGAACCAGGCGGCCGGGGGAGGTGTCCTGCTCGCGCGCGAACTCCTCGCGCGCGAGCCACAGCGCACGGGCGACCGCCAGCGCGCGACGTCCGCGGACGGTGTGCAGGCCGCTGAGGCGACGCCACGGCTCTTCGCGGGCGGGTTTCACCGGTCGCGTGCGCACCGTCTCGAACTCCTGCGCCGCGATCTCCGTCTTGCCCTGCTCCTCGAGCTCGGCCACCAGCACGTCGTGGACGTCCACGAGATGGAGAACGTCGAGCGCCGCATACTCCAGCCACGGCTGCGGCAGCGGACGGGTCGACCAGTCGGCCGCGGAGTGGGCCTTGGCGAGACTGATGCCCAGCGTGTCCTCGACGACGGCGCCCAGCCCCACGCGCTCGTGCCCGAGCAGGCGGGCGGCCAGCTCGGTGTCGAAGAGGGACGGCGGCTCGAGACGCTCGTCGCGCAGCGACGGCAGGTCCTGACTCGCGGCGTGCAGGATCCAGGGGATGTCGCCGATCGCGTCCTGAAGCGCGCTGAGGTCGCCGACGGCCGGGGGGTCGATGAGGAAGACACCCGCCTCCCGCCGGAAGACCTGGATGAGGTACGCCCGCTGCGAGTACCGGAAGCCGGAGGCCCGCTCGACGTCGACCGCGACCGGGCCCGTGCCGGCGACGAGCGCGTCGACGGCGGTGGCGAGACCGGCGGCATCCGTGATGACGTCGTACTCAGCCACGCGTTCCCCTTCCCGTTGCACCCCGCTGCGAGCCGAACACGGCGATGCCCTCTGATCCCGGCGGAAGTCCCGCCAGCATGCACACCAGCTCCGCCCAGGCCTCGACATGAGCGGACAGATCGCCGTCGGGCGTCCAGGACGACCTCAACTCGATCTGCGCCCCGTCACCTTCGTCGGCCAGCGATCCGAATCCCTTCGACAGGGTCTTCGTCGCCGTTCCGGACTCCGCATGAAAGGCCGCGCCGCGCGTGTCGAGCGCGTCGACGAGCCAGGACCAGGCGACGTCCGCGAGCAGCGGGTCGACGCCGATTTCAGGTTCGAGCGGAGCTTGCGCAAAACACACGATACGCCACGCGCCGCCCCAGGCGTCCGGCTCGGAGGGGTCGTGCATGAGCACGAAGCGCCCGGTGCCGTACTCGGAGTCGATGCCCTCGGCATCCGGTCGCACGTCGCCGGCGAACGCGATCGCCTCCGGGGCGAGACTCGTCGGCGCGGCGATCTCGCGCACGGAGAAGTCGGATCGGAACGTGAGGGCGCGCAGCTGCTGCGCGGCACGCGCGAAGGCGGGCGTCTCAGCGGCGGGACGGGTGTCATCCACGCTCACAGACTAGGATGGCCCCACGATGAAGGCACCCAGGCGCGCCGCCTTCGGCGCCTCACGAATCGGCCCTGCGGCGACTCTGCGGATGCTGGCTCTCGCTCTCGCCGCTGCCCTGTTCGCGGTGGTGGCGATGGCCGCGGGAGTCGCCCTCCGGATGGCCCGCCGCGTCGTTACCCCCTCGGGACGTGTGCCCGACACGCGCATCGTCGACATCGACGTCCCCGCGCAGACGATCACGCTGGCGCGCACCGCCGATACCGTGCTGCCCGGCCGCTACGGCCTGTTCACCACAGGATCGGCCGACTACCTGAAGGTCGGGTCGGTCCTCTCGAGCGACGAGACCACCGTCAAGCGCAAGTTGCTCACCCAGGTGAGCGGGCAGTCGACGCTCGCCCCGGCGGCCGCGTTCAGCGGCTGGTACTACCAGCGGCCCGAGGAACTGCACCTTCCGTTCACGACGGAGCACGTCCACGCGGCGATCGGACCCTGCCCGGCCTGGCTGTTCCCCGCCGAGCCCACCCGCGACCTCGACGACGAGACCTGGGTCATCCAGATCCACGGGCGCGGCACCACACGGGCCGAATGCCTCCGCGCGGTCCCCGTCTTCCACGCGCTCGGCATCACCTCCCTCGTCGTGTCGTACCGCAACGACGGCGACGCCCCGCGCAGCCGTGCGGGCGCCTACGCGCTCGGCGCCACCGAATGGCGCGACGTGGATGCCGCCGTCGGCTGGGCCCTCCGACACGGAGCGCGCCGCGTGCTCCTGATGGGGTGGTCGATGGGCGGGGCCATCGCCCTGCAGACCTCGCTCGGCTCGGCGCATCGCGAACAGATCTCGGGCGTGATCCTCGACTCACCCGTCGTGGACTGGCGCACCGTGCTCGCCTACCAGGCGAAGGCCCTGCACGTTCCGTCTCCGGTCACTGGTCTGGCCATCGGCGCGCTGCGCTCCGACTGGACCGCGCCGGCCACCGGTGCGGACGGGGCGATCCCGTTCGACCGGCTCGACATCGTGGCCCGGGCGGGCGAGCTGCGGCATCCCGTGCTCATCCTGCACAGCGACGACGACGGCTTCGTGCCCTCGAGCGCCTCCCACCGACTCGCCGCCGCGCGGCCCGATCTGGTCGACCTCCAGGTGTTCCGCACGGCCCGCCACACCAAGCTGTGGAACTACGACCAGCAGCGGTGGACCGATGCGATCGGCGACTGGCTCCGCGACCGCGATCTGCTGCCGGTGCCGGCGACGCACCCCACCGACGAGGGAGAACGATGACGTCGACGACCACCGGGATCGTCCGGCTCGCGGAGCGCCAGCCCGCCGTGTCGGGCGCCGAGATGGTGGCCGCACTCGTGCCGCCGCCGCAGTTCGACGACGCGACGTTCGAGACCTATCGCGCCGATCCCGCCTACCCGTCGCAGCAGGAGGCGAAGGACCGCCTCATCGCGTTCAGCCGGGGGAGCGGCCCGGCCGAGCGCGGCGGACTGTTCCGTCGGGCGAAGAAGGCACCCGAGATGAAGCCCGGCGTCTATCTCGACGGCGGTTTCGGCGTCGGCAAGACCCACCTGCTCGCGGCGATCTACCACGCGGTGCCCGCACGCCGGAAGTACTTCGGCTCGTTCATCGAGTACACCGCCCTCGTCGGAGCGATCGGCTACCAGAAGACCGTCGAGCTGTTCCGCGGCGCCGATCTGCTCTGCATCGACGAGTTCGAGCTCGACGACCCCGGCGACACGATGGTGATGACGCGGCTGCTGGGAGAGCTGGTGCCCACCGGCACGCGGCTGGCCGCCACCTCCAACACCCCGCCGAACGCACTGGGGGAGGGCCGCTTCGCCGCCCAGGACTTCCTCCGCGAGATCCACGCGATGGCCGCGAGCTTCGAGACGATTCGCATCGACGGCACCGACTACCGCCAGCGTGCCATCGACGGCCACGCCGAGGTGTGGGACGACGACGGCTATCGCGCCGCGATCGACGAGGCCGCCGCATCCGGCGTGGTCTCCGACGACCGTTTCGGCGACCTGATCGCCCACCTCGCCACCGTGCACCCGTCCCGCTACGTGCGCCTGCTCGACGGGCTGTCGGCCATCGGTCTGCGCGATGTGGTCACACTGCAGGATCAGTCCGCGGCCCTGCGCCTGGTCGCCTTCGTCGACCGCGCTTACGACGCGCAGATCCCCGTCCGCGCGACCGGCCGCCCCCTCGACGAGGTCTTCGGCGACGACATGCTCGCCGGCGGATACCGGAAGAAGTACCTCCGCGCGATCTCGCGCCTCAACGCGCTCACGCATTCCTGAGGGGATTCACCGGCGCCGACCGCCCGGACGAAACGTGATGTTTACGTGAGCGGCGCCCGTGTAACCGACGCGAAACACGAGACGCATGCCGTCGGAAACGGCACGCCGCGACACTGATTGCGCTGGGACGTCCCGACCCCGAAACCGCGACGACCCGGTCCGAGTTACACAACACATCAGTGAGGACCTTCATGGACAGCGGAAATCTCGCTTGGTATATCGCCGCAACGGCGCTCGTGCTCTTTATGACGCCCGGAGTGGCCTTGTTCTACGGCGGGCTCGTCAAGGCCAAGAGCGTCATCAGCATGATGATGATGAGCTTCGGCGCGATGGGACTGGTCGCCGTGCTCTGGATCCTCTACGGATTCAACATGCAGACCGCCGACTGGTGGGGCGGCATCCTGGGCAACCCCTTCTCCGACTTCGGCCTCGGCACGATGGCGACCGGTGAGGACGCGACCGTGAACCTCACGGCCGTCGCCTATGGCGCCACCTTCGCGATCATCACCGTGGCCCTCATCTCCGGCGCCATCGCCGACCGCGCCCGTTTCGGCTCGTGGATGATCTTCGCGTTCTTCTTCGCGACCATCGACTACTTCGCCGTCGCCGGCTGGGTGTGGAACACCAACGGCTGGATCTTCAACCTGGGCACGACGCTGGGCTTCTCGACCGAGGTGATCGACTACGCCGGTGGCACCGCTGTCCACATCAACGCCGGCGCGGCCGCCCTCGCCCTCGCCCTGGTCCTCGGCAAGCGCGTCGGCTTCCAGAAGGGCATCCACAAGCCCCACAACGTGCCGCTCGTGATGCTGGGAGCCGCGATCCTGTGGTTCGGCTGGTTCGGCTTCAACGCCGGCGCGGCCGCCTTCTACGCCGCTCCCGAGGGCACCACGGGTGACATCCTGAGCGGTATCGCCGGTGTCGGCTCGCCCGCGGGCCTCATCGTCCTCAACACGCTCGGCGCGACCGCTGCCGCCATCCTCGGCTGGGCGATCGTCGAGAAGCTCAAGGACGGCAAGCCCACGGCTGTCGGCGCCGCCTCCGGTGCCGTCGCGGGTCTCGTCGCGATCACCCCCTCCTGCGCCAACCTCGCTCCCGGTTGGGCCCTGCTGCTCGGTATCATCGCCGGTGCCGTCTGCGCCCTGGCCGTCGAGCTCAAGTGGCGCCTCGGGTTCGACGACTCGCTCGACGTGGTCGGCGTCCACCTGGTCGGCGGTCTGATCGGAACCCTGTTCCTCGGCTTCTTCGCGACCGGCACGGGCCTGTTCCTCGGCGGCAACGCCGAGCAGCTCATCCTGCAGGCGATCGCCGCGGTCACCGTGCTGATCTTCTCCTTCGTCGTCGCCTACGTGCTCGGCTTCATCATCGAGAAGACGATCGGCTTCCGCGTCAAGAACGAGGACGAGGTCGCCGGCATCGACACCGCCGTCCACGGTGAAGAGGGCTACGCGCTCGTCGACTGACGCTCCCGCGTCACCAGCCCGAAGGGGCGTCGGATCTCCCGGTCCGGCGCCCCTTCGGCGTGCACGCACACTCGCGGTGCGCCAGCCGCTACGCGTTGTACCAGCCGCCACGGGACGGACCGCCCGCGGGGTAGCGGCTCGCACGCGGGATAGCGGTTCGGAGATCAGCGGGGTGGGGGAGGGGAGCGTGGTTGGTAGCGTGTGTCCATGACGGAGCGCCAGCGGAACGGATCCCTGACGGCACTGCTGCGCGGCGTCGTCGGCCTCTTCAGCCGCAATGGGTCGCGGCGGGCGGCGCCCTCGTCCCGGTCGGCGGGAGCACCCACCCCGCCGTCCTCGCCGGGACGCGAGGGGGAGACCGCGACGCGCGAGGTGCGCCCTCCCGCCCGTGGCGGGCTGCGCATCACCTACAGCCCGCGGCGCGACGGTGCGCCGGATGCGGGGGAGGTCGTCTGGACCTGGGTGCCCTATGAGGAGAACGACGGTCGGGGCAAGGACCGCCCTGTGCTCGTGATCGGTCGCCACGGCGCCGACCGCGTCTACGCCGTGCGGCTCACCAGCAAGTCGCACGACGGCGACCGCGACTACCTGTCGATCGGGCCGGGCGCGTGGGACGCGCAGGGCCGACCCTCGTGGGTCGACATCGAGCAGCTGTACAGCGTGCACGTGCGCGGCATGCGACGTGAAGCGGCGACACTCGACCGTCGCCGCTTCGCCGGGGTGGCCGCGGCGCTGCAGCAGCGGTACGGCTGGAGCAGCGACCTGTAGCGGAGGCGATCGCCCGCGATCACTCCGAGACGGTGCGCTGCACGACCGGCGCGAAGATGATGATGGCCGCCCCCAGCAGCGCCACCCCCGAGCCGACGTAGTCCCAGATGGTCGGCTTGAAGCCGTCGATGACGATGCCCCAGGCGAGCGAGCCCGCCACGAACACACCGCCGTACGCCGCCAGCACGCGTCCGAAGTGCGCGTCGGGTTGGAAGGCCGCGACGAAACCGTAGGCCCCGAGCGCGAGCACACCGAGCAGCGCGAAAAGCCAGCCCTTGTTCTCCCGCACCGACTGCCAGATGAGCCAGGCGCCGCCGATCTCCGCGACCGCGGCGAGCAGGAAGAGGACGATGATGCGCGCCGTGGTCATGGCGTCAGTCTGCCAGCGCCCGATGTCGGGGGTGTTTCCCGCCGCCGGAGCCCACTCGTCGCGGTTCCGGTGCCAGGAACGGCCGTGGCCAGGCACCGAGCGCGAGCACTGCGAGCACCGTCTGGACGAGGCCGGTCGAGAAATAGATGCCGTGGAGGGGCGACCAGACGAGCAGCATCGCGATCTCCACGAAGATCCAGATCATCATCACGAGCCCGGATGCGGCGTGCAGTCCCCACGCGACGGCGAGATGCCGTCGCTGCGCGGCCAGGGCGAGCGCCTGCGCCCCGCCGACGACGAATCCGAGGATGAGGGCGGGCCAGACCCACGAGGTGAACGGGGTGCGCTCGAGCCACTCCGGCGGCATCCCGACGCTGTCGCCGCCCACGACCGTGAGCAGAAGAAGCCCGATGACGGCGGACACCAGGTTGAACCAGGCCACGATGAGCAGGGACAGCCGGATCGCGCGGGGAACCCTCATGGGCGCGACCCTACCGGCACACCGGCGACCGAGCATCCGCGCATGGCCGTGAAATGACCCGAGGGAGAGGGAGGTGGATGGTGGGCGATACCAGACTCGAACTGATGACCTCTTCCGTGTGAAGGAAGCGCGCTACCAACTGCGCCAATCGCCCATGGCCCGTGCGGGCCGAGATCCGATGTTACCGGATGCGGGCCCCAGGCACGAATCCGTCAGCGCCCGGATGCCGAGACACGCGCGGGCTGCGCCCGGTTTTGCGATGGCGGATTAGTGGGCTAAAGTCGATCAAGTTCCCGGGGCAACCAGGGAGCACGCGGATGTAGCGCAGTTGGTAGCGCATCACCTTGCCAAGGTGAGGGTCGCGAGTTCGAGTCTCGTCATCCGCTCGAGTGCAGGGATCTCTTTTCGAAGTGATCACGGCACGTGGGGTCAAACCACACGGTTAATCCACACGGTGGCGTGGCCGAGCGGCTAGGCACCGGCCTGCAAAGCCGTTTACACGGGTTCGAATCCCGTCGCCACCTCGCCTCATAACTGAACATGCCTGTACAGGCGCGATTGGCGCAGCGGTAGCGCGCTTCCCTGACACGGAAGAGGTCACTGGTTCGATCCCAGTATCGCGCACAAGAACAACCCCGGTCAGCCGGGGTTTTTTTGTGCCCGGATGCGGGCCGGGCAACATCTGGGCAACATCGATCGGCGAGCCCGGGCAATAGTGCAACTGCTCCGCTGTGTGACTAGAACCACAGTATGACCAGGGAAAAGTCCACGGCCCCGGCCGAAACAACACAGGATCTCGCACGCTCCGCAGAAACTTCCTCGATCGCCCTCGGGCCCGGGGGAGAGACGGCTGAGTACGTGTTCGTCACGCCCGAGCTAGCGGCGCAGTGGCTAGCACGCAACATCGACCGCAACCGCAACGTGAAGAAGAGCCGCATCAACGGATACGTACGTGACATCCAGTCCGGAAACTGGGTGCTCACGGGCGAGGCGATCAAGTTCGACACCGACGGTCGGCTCATCGACGGGCAGAACCGATGTCACGCGATCGTGTCCGCCGGCTGCGGCGCATGGGTACTCGTCGTACGGGGGATCAGCCAGGAGGCTCTTGTCGTGTTGGACTCTGGGTCTGCTCGGAACACGGGGGACATGCTCGTCATCACCGGCCTGTCGGAGCGTGCGGATGCGAAGGACGTCGGTGCGATCGCTCGCTTGCATGTCGCGTGGAAGAAGGGCGACGTGAAGCACGCGGCATCCCACATCGGTGGGAGCGCGCAGCTGACGAAGACGGAGATGGCCGAAGCGGTCATGGGCATCCCGGACATCGACTTCGCCGCACGGTTCGCGCGCAACGTCTACCGGTACATACGCCTGCCCGTCAGCGCACTCGGGGTCGCGTTCCTCGAGTTCTCCGCGATCGACATGGACGACACCGCAGAGTTCTTCAACCGCATCCGCGACGGCATCCAGACGGGCCCTGGAGACCCCTTCCTGACACTTTCCCGCCGCGTGGCGTCCGACTTAGGCCGGCGCTTCCCGACGCATCCTGCCGGGGCAGGCGCTGTTCTACCTGTTCCGCACATGGAACGCGTACCGCGGGGGAGAGAACCTCCTCAAGCTCCAGATCGGTTCTCCGCAGTCCGGAATCGCACCCGTTCCCGTGCCGCGCTAGCGGAGAGACCTCGTCGACGCTTACGAGCACCCATGTCAGCGGCACCGCGCGGAACACGATGCGGAACAGTATCCCCGCGGGGCTCTACGGCTCCGTGGCGACCGCAGCGTCGGCGGTGCTCTCGGGCCCACCCCGGGCGCTTCGATCGACGTCAGCGCGTTCGCGTCGTTCCCGGAGGCCTACACGGTGCCGTCTGTGAGCGTGTCCGGCTCGATCCTGTTCCTCCGCTGACCAATGTCGGCGAAAGCCCATAGCCTGAGCACGCCGCCATCCAACCGAAGGGAACACAGTGTTCGAAGCTGAGCAGGCCAAGGCGCTCATCACATCTCTCAAGGACATGACCGCACAGCTCGAGAAGATCGCTGCCGAGGAGCTGGAGCTGCACCGGCAAGTCAACCCGGGCGGTGGGCCGACGCCCATCTCGCCAGACGCTGTGGCCATCCTGTCCGCGCGTATGCAGATCGTCACTCTCAACAAGGCCGTGATGACGATCGGTACGACGCTCACCGAGATCCTGCAAGACCGGATCGCGGAGCGAGACATGGGTCTCGACTAATCGCACCCGCCACGTGAGAGCGCTGTTCCGATCCTCGGGCACGGTGGCAGTTGGCGCGGGCGCCATCACGCTGTGAAAGGTCGGTGGGGGGAGGCATCGTTTAGGGTGGGCGCGTGCTCTTCGCCTTCATAGACGAGTCCTACACTCAGGACCGCTACTACGTCGCCGCCCTCGTCATCAGCGTCGACGACATCGGGCAGATGGGCGACGCCCTCAAGGAGGCCGCCGCGTACGCCGCAGGCTTCGGAATCGAGAAGGGCACCGAGTTCCACGGGCACCGCATCATGGCTGGTCGCGATGGCTGGGAGCCCATCAGGAACAAGCACCGCGCCGCCGGCCAGATCTACCGGCACGCTCTCACCAGGCTCGCCACACTCCCCGCGGTCGTCTACATCCAAGGGGTGGATGTCGCACGACTCAATGCCCGATACGCATACCCCGACCCGCCGCACCTTGTCTGCCTCAGACATGTGCTCGAAGACGTCAACACGTACGCCGCGAGCAAGGGCGAGGAGGTCATCGTGATCTGCGACCAGGTCACCGACCAGGAAGCACACTCGCGCCGCTTCGGCATCTACCAGAAGATCGGCACACCGGGCTACCGACCCAGCAAGCTCGCCCGGATCGAGCAGATGATGTTCGCCGACTCATCTGCGTCACCCGGATTGCAGTTCATCGACCTGGCCGTCTACCTCTACCGGCGGCGGGACGCCCACCAGACCCAGGACGCGCGCGCGGTGAAGCTCGTCGACATGTTGTGGTGGGCTCTCCGCCCTATCGTCGCGAAGCACCGCCGATGGGACCCCTGACGCACGAAAGCCCCACATGCGTGGGGCTCTCGGCGAACAACGCTCCGGGATCCGGCTCGTCGTACTCGCAATGTAGCATCCACCGCTGACAGTCAGCTAGACGCGCGCCGCGATGCGATCGTGAAGACCATGCCAAGCCCTGCCACACCACGCGAACACGCCGTCGCGATGATCGCTCACCACATCGCTGAAGCCCTCCTGATCGCGCTAGAAGCCCCCCAAGGCGCCATCCGAGCCCGTGGCGGCACCGACGCCGCCACCGCCCACGCAGCGGGCGCCAGGTGCGCTCCTGACGTCGCGGACAAGCTCGGCGTCGCGGTCCAGACGACCTACCCGTGGCGGACGATGTGACCCGTCTACGGACCGCAGCCGTTCAGGGTCGGCAAATACCTGCGCTGGAAGCCCGAGGTCGTGGAGGCGTGGATCGCGGAGCAGAAGGAGGGGTGATCCGCGCCGCTACCGGGCGTGGTGCACAGGCTCATCAGAGGCTCAGGCTGGCGGAAAGTGCACTCATCGACCCCGCATTTACCCCGCACATATGCTGGTATCGGCGGGAAAGGGCGGATACCCCTCGGCCACGTTCCTCTGGCGCTTGCGCGCAAGCCGAAACCCCGCAGATACCCCTGATCATGCACGGTGCGCAATTACAAGTACGGTGCGCTACCAATTGCGCCAAGCCGGAAAGGCCCGGAAATCCGGGCCAAATCGGGGTGTCTACGGAATACGAGGGTATGTCACCCCGCACATTTATCTCTACTCTCCCACCGTTCGAGGAGCCAGCCCGGAGTCTATCCTTCGATCCCGCGGATCTCGCTCGACTGCCAGGATCGCTATGATCGCGCCATGAAGGCACTGCGAGCATGAACGAGCCCGTGGAGAATCCGTTCCCATCCTTCGAGGACGTCGTGTGGTCGTTCCTGCAGTTGGCCGGAGTACCGTTCTTGGTACTGGTGCCCGCGATGCTCGTGCTGTGGATACTCGACTGGATTCACACAGCACGCCGCGTCACATCCGGCGCGGCAATGGTCGCGTCTTCGACGCGGCGTGGCTTCGACGCCCTCAACGCGCGCGCCGCCTTCCGTGTCAGCATTTTGGTCGCTCTGCAAAGCGCCGCCGTAGCGTGCATCTACGGCGCTGTCGCCTGGCTCACGGCCATGGGCCCCCGCTCCACTTCGGGGAGACCGACCTTCGAGGAACTCGTCGACCAGGTGCTCGGCGACCCCGCAGCGCAGAAGGCGGCGTTCACGATTCTTTGGTTGTCAGTCGGCTTGGCTCTCGCGTTCGATGGCGCGATGGCGAGCCGCAATACGACGGCGATCAAGATCACCGGCGTGGCGTGCGTGGTCCTGATGTACGGCTTAGGCCTTCTCGGACTCGGTGGCGTCGTTCTAGGAGCATTCGGCTTACTCGCGTACGGGATGCCCCCTGATCACACAACGGCCATGTGGATCGGCCTCGCTGTTCTTGCTGCGATCGGGGTCCCCGCCGCTATCGCTTCTGATTACCAAGTGAAACGAGTCTTCCCTCAGCACGCGCGAGCGTGAGTAGGTGTCACTTATTCGCCATCTTGCGCAATACCTCATCGAGTGCTCTCGCCGCCGCCGTGCCGCCCACCGGCTTGCTCATGTAGACGTTCATCGTCAACGACGGGTCCGCGTGGCCGAGATACTCAGCGATCGCGCGAGCCGAAAGACCGGCCTGATCGAGCGCGGTCGCGACGGTCTTGCGGAACGAGTGGAAGGTATACTCACCCAGCTCGAGCCGCTCCCGCGCCGCCCGCCACTCGTTCGCCGTGTTGCGACGATCCCTGCGCTTGAGGAACGGCGTCGGGAACACCGGCCCGTCGCGACGCTCCCGGCGCACCAGAGTCACGACCGCGGCCGCGGCCGCGGCGAGCACGTTCGCGAGAGCTGCGAGGCTCGTCGCGGTTGCTACGAGGCCGGCCACGGTGGCCCACTGATCGAGACTGTCCACCCAGTGAATCCATCGGGGCTCGGTCGTCTGGTCCGCTCCGTCCCGCGTCGCACAACACCTGTGGTCGTCCCATCCGGGGGCCGGTCCTTCAGGTCAGACAATCCTCCATGCCTGCACCGTAGGGCGGTGTCGGGAGTGGCATGCAGACTGTCCACATGCCGAACACGGATGCCAGCAGCACCCTCTACTTCGCCATCAAGAGCTTGCGCGGGTGGTACGAAGTCCTCCAGGGCGCTGAGAACAGCATGATGCCCGGCTTCAGACGGAACGTGGGGACCGTCGTGTCCTCCGTCCTTCTTGCAAGCGGTGAAGAGGTATCTCCCGTTGCCGTGACCGGTTCCCTGGATGACAGCTTCTCCGGAACGCTCCTGGTCGTCTACCCGAATTTTCTTGTCATGGTAGATGCGCTTCGTCTTGAATCCGATAGCGCGAGTCACGTCACAAAGTTGTGCCCGGTGGCGAGCGCATCTGCCATCGTCATCGAAACCAAGCACTCGTACTACGACGGAACCGAAGAGCATCCACGCCACAAGGGCTTCGTGTTCAGTGTCGTGCTTGGCGGACAGCGGATTCAGATCGGCGGCTCCGCCTATCCCCGGCAGTCGCCTTTGGTCGAGGACAGTGCGATCTACGAGGCGTTCAAGGTCGTCAGGGACCGCATCACGGCTTAGAACAGCGTCAGCCGGTGTCGTCGCTCTGACCTAAGGCACCGCACCCGCTCAGTCCGCGACTCGATCTGATTAATGAAGCAAGGCCATTCAGCGATCTCGCCATCGCTCCCATCGCTCTACGACGAAAGCGGTGTCATCCTCCGTCCACGCGGGGATCGTGATGCCTTGTGATTCGAGATCCTTACGCGCCTTCTCGTGCTCGAGTTGAGCCTCTAGCGACGACCGCGGCCGATACACTTCCCGGATCGAATCTGTCATCTGCTGATGAACCCGCGAGATGACGGACAGCTCGAACCCGTCGAGCACTCCTCCATCCTGCAGCCCGGCGATCTCAAGCAGAAGATCACGCACCGGCCCCTCCGGATGCGCGGGTGATGAACTCTCCGGTTGCGACGGGGTAGATGCGGTCGTCGACGTTGGAGGGTGCGCCGGGGATGATTCCGCCGGCTACGCGTCCGTCTCGCAGCCCTCCGTAGACGCGGTCGCCGACGACGACCTGGTCGGTGGTGAGTTTGAGAGTGATGGTGCGGCCGTCGTAGGCGCGGATGAACGTGTCGATGGTGGTGCGGGCGGCGGCGGTTCCGGCGATCATCTTCTACTGGATGTCGGAGGGGATGCCGAGATCTGGTCGGCGAGGGCTTGGGCGGCGTCGGCGTTGTAGCCGAGACGAGGGCGTTCTAACTGTTCTCGAGCGTCGCACGGTAACCGTCGGTGTTGCCGTCGAGGGCAAACTGCGCGTCGGCGGCATCCTGCGCTTACTCGGCGAGGGCGACGAGGAGGGCCGTGTTGTCGCGTCCGGCTGAGGTGGATTCGTCGAGGGTCGCAATGTACCCGCAAGTCCGTAGGAACGTCGTGCCGCGAAGCTGCTGTGCGACAAGGGCGACAACCTCGGTATGCGCGAGATCCCGCCGATAGTGAGCACACCTGGGGCCATAAGGGCGGCCCCACAAGGAGCGATCCCAAAGGCCCTCAAGCGCAAGAAGCAGTGACGGGGAGTTGCCTCTCCCACCGCAGACGAAAAAGGCGGGACGTTTGCATCTGACGTCCCGCCTTGCGCAGTCCATCTCGGGAGATGGTGCTGCGATTGTGATGGTCCCCAGACCGTTCACCTCCTCACCGTAACCACACGCGATCACAGACGACGCTTTGGGATCCGGCGTGGCGCCGTCGCGCTCCGCCGATGATTTCTTGGTGCCGTCTTGGTGCGATGTCGTCAAACTCGGGTCGTGCCCCCCACGCAAGCCCAGACCGATCAGACGTCTGACCCCGTTCCGCCGCGGTCGCGGGTTCCCGTACCGACCGCCGCCTTCTGGGCCGCCAAAGCGGCATCGACGGCGCTGGGGGAGGCGGTCTCCGACTACTCCATCCGCATCATGCCGCCCGAGGTCGCCGTGCTCCTCGGCTTCGCGTTCTTCGTGGGCGCCGTCGGTTTCCAGCTCACGCGCCACCGGTACCGTCCGCGTGCCTACTGGCTCGCCGTCGCCGCGGTCGGCGTTTTCGGCACGATGGCCGCCGACGTCATGCACGTGGCCCTGGGGGTGCCCTACCCCGTCGCCGCGACGGCCTACGCCGTCGCCCTCGCGATCGTGTTCGTGCTGTGGCGACGTGTCGAAGGAACCGTGTCGGTGCATCAGATCACGACCACCCGCCGCGAGTTGTTCTACTGGGCCGCGGTGGTCGGCACCTTCGCGCTCGGGACCGCGGTGGGAGACTTCACGGCCGTGGGACTCGGCATCGGCTACGTCGGCTCGATCGCCCTGTTCACGGTCGCGATCGCGGTGATCGCCGCGGGCCACCGGTGGGGCCGTTGGCCCGCGGTGCCGGCGTTCTGGGCCGCCTACGTCCTGACGCGTCCCTGGGGCGCGTCCGTCGCGGATGCCCTCGCGAAGCCGATCGCCGAGGGCGGGGCGGGCCTGGGGTCGGGGTGGGTGGCGCTCGCCTTGACGCTGCTCCTGATCGTCCTGGTGGAATCGATGCGCCGCCGCGGAGCGACGCTCACACCCGCCGTGGCCTGAGCATTAGGCTCGCGGCATGGCCCACCTCGTGCTCACCGTCGTCGGCGACGACCGCGCCGGTCTCGTCAGCGCCCTCGCCCACACCGTCGCGGACCACGGTGGCAACTGGGAGCAGAGCGAGCTCGCCGAACTAGCGGGCGCGTTCGCCGGCATCGTGCTCGTGTCGGTGCCCGACGACCAGCAGCAGTCCCTCATCACGGCGCTGAACGGCCTCGACGGCCTGCTGCGGATCACGACCCACGACGCACCGTCACCGACGTCGATCGCGACACCGCACGCCGTCTCGTTCACGGTCCTCGGCAACGACCGCCCCGGGATCGTCCGCGACGTCACCGCCGCCATCGCGGCCCACGCCCTGAGTATCGACACCTTCCGCAGCCGTACGCTCGACGCCCCCATGGCGGGCGGCAGCCTGTTCGAGGCGACCGTCACCGTCAGCCTGCCGGCCGATGCGGATGCCGGTGCCCTCACGAGCGCCCTCGAAGCACTCGCCGGTGAGATCCAGGTCGATCTCACCGTCGGCTGACGCCGGAGATGGACGAGCTCACCGACGCGATCCGCGCCGATCTGCGGCTCGCCGCCGACCCCGCGCGCGCCGCCGGCCAGCAGGCCTACATGAAGTCGGCGATGCCGTTCCTCGGCGTGCGGGTGCCCGCCGCGAGGCGGCTCGTACACGCCCGCGCGCGCGGCATCCGCGACGGCGTCGTGCTGCAGGAGACCGCGCTCACCCTCTGGGACGGCGCGCAGTTCCGCGAGGAGCGGTATGCCGCGCTGGCCCTGCTCGCGCTGCGACCGGTGAAGGGCGACCTCGCGATCGTCCCGCTGATCGCGCACATGGTGCGGACGGGTCAGTGGTGGGACATCACGGACGAGCTCGCGCACCGCGTCGCGGACCTGCTCGACGCCCACCCCGCGGAGGCGACCCTGCTCGTGCGCGGCTGGAGCGTCGACGACGACCTGTGGATGCGGCGGCTCGCGATCATCGCGCAGCTCGGCCGACGCGACCGTCTCGACCTCGATCTGCTCACCGATGTCATCGAGCAGAACGCCGACGATCCGGAGTTCTTCATCCGCAAGGCGATCGGGTGGGCGCTGCGCGATGCCGCGCGCACGAGACCCGACGAGGCGCGCGCGTTCGTCGCCGCACACCGTCTGAGCCCCCTCAGCGCCCGAGAGGCCCTCAAGAACCTCTGAGCCCGCCTGCCCACGATCCGACCGGGTCTCCCGCGCCGGACTCAGCGCAGCGCGAGCGGGAGGACGGCCAGCGCCACCGTGACCGGGGCGACGACGAGCCCCAGCAGGATGTAGCGCTTCCACGGCACATCGACGCCCACGGCGTGCAACCGTTCGTGCCACAGCAGCGTCGCCAGCGATGCCCAAGGCGTGATGAGCGGTCCCGCGTTCACGCCGATCAGCAGAGCCGCCAGACGCACGGGGGAGCCCGCCGCCGACTCGAGCGCGAGGTACGCCGGCAGATTGTTGACGACGTTCGCACCCAGGAGCCCGACGCCCGCGACCTGCCACAGCGAGACGAGATCCTCACCCGTTCCGGTCGCCGCGGCCAGCAGCGCCCCCGACCCGAGCGCCTCGGCGGCACCGACCGCCAGGAAGAGCCCCGAGGCGAACACGACCAGCTGCCACGGGACCAGAGCCCACCGCAGCACACGCGGCGAGCGCCAGGCGAAGACGACCGACAGCACGACGGCGGCGCCGAGCGCCGGCATCCACGGCGGGATGCCGATGACCAGCAGCGGCAACATGACGACGAGCACCACGCCGGAGATGCGCAGCAGGGCCGGGTCGGCGACGCGCGGCGGCCGCGCGGGGGTGAACCGACCGCGCAGGTCGCGGCGATTCGTCAGCCACAGGAGCACGACCGTGACGACGGTGGCGATGACCGCCGACGGGCCGAGCAGCACGAGGAAACCGAGGGCGTCGAGATCGCCCAGTCGGTGCGCGGCAAGGAGGTTGGTGAGGTTCGACACGGGCAGGAACAGCGACGCCGTGTTCGCCAGCCACACCGTCGCGAACGCGAACGGCATCGGCGACAGTCCGTTCGCGCGCGCCACCGCGACGACCACCGGCGTCAACAGCACCGCGGTGGTGTCGAGCGACAGGAAGGCGGTCACGACCGCCGCGAACGCGACGACCATCAGCCACAGGACGATCACGCGCCCCCGTGACAGGCGCGCCAGCCGGGCCGCGGCGGCGTCGAAGACACCGGCCTGCGCCGCGAGCTCGGCCACGACCGTGACTGCCACGACGAAGAGCAGGATCGGCCAGACCCGATCGCCGATCTCGAGGGCGGCCTCCGGTGGCAGCACCCCGAACACGACGGCGGCGCCGCCCAGGAGCAGCAGCACCGCTCCGACCACGGCAAGCATCACGGCATCCATCATGGACCCTCATCGAGCGGTCCGGTGCGGCGATAGACTGCACACATGGAACAGAGCCGGATCAGCGCCTTCGCGACCGGCACCCGAACGCCCGGTGCACGAACGATCTGGGCCTGAGCGGGCAGGGCGCGCGGCGCCCGAAGCTGAGCATCCCATCCGATCCATCTTCTGGAGACCTTCCTTGACTGACGTCTCACCCGCGGCGGCCGTGACCTACCCCGCCGACGGCTTCACCCTGTTCCCCGACCGCTCCGTCGTCGCTCTGCGCGTCAACGGCGACCTCAAAGACCTCGCGACGGTCGTCACGGCCGCCGACGAGGTCGAGCCGGTCCTCGTCGACAGCCCCGACGGCCTGTCGATCCTGCGCCACTCGACCGCGCACGTCATGGCTCAGGCCGTGCAGCGCATCAAGCCGCAGTCCAACCTCGGCATCGGCCCGCCCATCACCGACGGCTTCTACTTCGACTTCGGCAACGTCGACCCCTTCACTCCCGACGACCTCAAGGCCATCAAGAAGGAGATGGAGCGCATCGTCCGCGAGAACCAGCGGTTCGTGCGCCGCGTGGTCGACGAGGCCGAGGCGCGCGAGCTGATGGCCGACGAGCCGTTCAAGCTCGAGCTCATCTCGCTCGCCGGCGGTCCGGGCTCGGGTGCCGACGCCGCCGAGGGCGCGTCGGCCGAGATCGGCGCCGGCGAGCTCACGGTCTACGAGAACGTGAACCGCGACGGCGAGGTGGCCTGGCGCGACCTGTGCCGCGGTCCGCACGTTCCCGGTACCCGCTACGTGTCCAACGGCTGGGATCTCACCCGCGTGGCCGGTGCATACTGGCGCGGCAGCGAGAAGAACCCGCAGCTGCAGCGCATCTACGGCACCGCGTGGCCCACGAAGGACGAGCTGCGCGCCTACCAGCAGCGTCTGGAAGAGGCGGCCAAGCGCGACCACCGCAAGCTCGGCAAGGAGCTCGACCTCTTCTCGTTCCCCGACGAGATCGGCCCCGGCCTCAGCGTGTTCCATCCCAAGGGCGGCATCATCCGCTACGAGATCGAGCGCTACATGCGCGAGCGTCTGCTCGCGAGCGGCTACGAGGTCGTCAACACCCCGCACATCACCAAGGGCGACCTGTTCATGACCAGCGGACACCTGCAGTGGTACGCCGACGGCATGTACCCGCCCATGGTGCTCGACGAGGTCGTGGATGCCGACGGCCACGTCAGCCGCGAGGGCCAGGAGTACTACCTGAAGCCCATGAACTGCCCGTTCCACAACCTGATCTTCCGCTCGCGCGGCCGCTCGTACCGCGAGCTGCCGCTGCGGTTGAGCGAGTTCGGGTCGGTGTACCGCTACGAGAAGAGCGGCACCCTCTCCGGCCTCACGCGCGTGCGCGGCATGACCCAGGACGACACCCACATCTACGTGACGGCCGACCAAGTCAAGGGCGAGCTCACCCACAGCCTCGACTTCGTGCTCCAGACGCTCCGCGACTACGGTCTCAACGACTTCTACCTGGAGCTGTCGACGAAGGAAGACGGCAACCCGAAGTTTATCGGCGCCGACGAGCTCTGGACCGAGGCGACCGAGACCCTGCGCGAGGTGGCCGAGGCATCCGGGCTCGAGCTCGTGCCCGACCCGGGCGGCGCCGCGTTCTACGGACCGAAGATCTCCGTGCAGGCGCGCGATGCCATCGGGCGCACCTGGCAGATGTCGACCATCCAGCTCGACTTCAACCAGCCCGAGCGCTTCGAGCTCGAGTACACCGGACCCGACGGCGAGAAGCACCGCCCGGTGATGATCCACCGCGCGCTCTTCGGCTCGGTCGAGCGGTTCTTCGCGATCCTCCTGGAGCACTACGCCGGCGCGTTCCCCGTGTGGCTCGCACCCGTGCAGGTCGTCGGCATCCCCGTCGCGGACGACTTCGCGCCGTACCTCGACGACATCGTCGCGCGCCTGCGGGCCGCCGGCGTACGCGCCGAGGTGGATCACTCCGACGACCGGATGCCGAAGAAGATCCGCACGCACACCACCCAGAAGGTGCCGCTGCAGCTGATCGCGGGGGAGCAGGACCGCTCCGCCGGCACGGTCTCGTTCCGCTTCCGCGACGGGTCGCAGACCAACGGCATCCCCGTCGACGAGGCGATCGACAAGATCGTCGCCGCGATCTCGGGCAAGCTGCTCGTGAACACCGCGGCGGACCTCGCATGAGAGGGTCCGGTCGTTGAGCGAGCCGGAGGCGACCCCCCGGTCGTCGAGCGAGCCGGGGGCGAGTCGAAACGCAGACGCCTCTCTCGAGGAGGCGAGCGCCTTCGCCGGCGTCCCCGACGGCTTCCAGCGGCTCTGGACGCCGCACCGCATGGCCTACATCAACACGGGCGCCGACGCCCTCCGCGGATCGGGGTGCCCGTTCTGCGCGGCGCCGCAGAAGTCGGATGCCGACGGCCTCATCGTGCACCGGGGCGTCACGTCGTACGTGCTGCTGAACCTGTTCCCCTACAACTCCGGCCACATGCTCGTGTGCCCGTACCGCCACATCGCGACGTACGACCAGGCGACCGCGGAGGAGGTCGCCGAGATCGGCGCGCTCACCCAGGTGGGCATGCGGGTGCTGCGCGAGGTCTCGCGCTGCGACGGCTTCAACATCGGGATGAACCAGGGTGCCGTCGCGGGTGCCGGTGTCGACGAGCACCTGCACCAGCACATCGTGCCGCGGTGGGCGTCCGATGCGAACTTCTTCCCGATCATCGCGCGCACCAAGGCCCTGCCCCAGTTGCTCGGCGAGGTGCGCGAAGCCGTCGCCTCAGCCTGGCCGCACGCGTGAGGACAGTGCCGTCGTGGTGAGCGTCGGAGGGCCTGACGACGGCGCCGAGCCCCTGGCCGTCGACGAGAGCCGGCTCCGGGCGCTGCCGGCATCCACTGTCGAGCTCAGCGGCGACATCACCGCGTTCGATGTCGCCCGCGCCGTCACCGAGACGCGGGAGCGGCAGGATCCGCTGTACTGGGTGGACCTCGAGGTCGCCGCGGGATGGGTGATCGTCGGCGACAACGGCCAGGGCGACGAATGGTGGCTCGGGCCGCGCGGCGACGTCTGGTTCTTCGATCACGTCGACGGCGAGAGGGCCGTGTCGCGCTTCGCGCCGATGCACCTCTCGATCACGGAGTGGCTGATGGTGGGGCACGTGCTCGCGTCGTTCGAGGCGGCTGACGAGACGAGCGACACCGCCGTGGAGCGCACCCGCGCCGCACTGGAGGCGATCTCGCCCGAGCTCAGCGCACGCTGGCCGTACGACCTGTTCTGACGGGGTGGGGGCGTTTCGACTCGCTGCGCTCGCTCAACGACCGGGAGCGCGGGCGAGGCGCGTTTCGACTCGCTGCGCTCACTCAACGACCGGAAACGCGGCGAGGGGCGTTTCGCTCGCTCAACGACCGGAAGCGCGGGTGCAGCGCGTTTCGACTCGCTGCGCTCGCTCAACCACCGGGAACGCCGGCGAGGCGCGTTTCGACTCGCTGCGCTCGCTCAACGACCGGAAACGTCTCGACTCGCTGCGCCCGCTCAACGACCGGGGGCGAGGGGAGTCCCGGTCGTTGAGCGAGGCGCGCAGCGCCGAGTCGAAACGCCGAACCTCAGCGCACCTGCGTCACGGGGAACTGCAGCCGCGGGTGGGCGTAGAACTCTTGCGCCTCCACGAGCTGGAGCTCGCGCGCACCGGCGTCGAACGTCGTCTGAAGCAGGTCATACACGCTCGACACGGTCTTCGCGAGGGCATCCGCGGCATCCCCGCTCGCCCGGTAGTGGGCCGTGAACAGCGCCGCCGTGACATCGCCCGACCCGTTCGCCTTCATCGGGATGCGCGGCGTCTGCACGATCCACGCGCCGTCGTCGGTCACGGCGAGCATCTCGATCGTGCCCTCCGGCGCGTCGGGGCGCTCGACCGAGGTCACGAGCACGGTGCGCGGCCCCATCGCGCGCGCGGCGTCGGCCGACGCGAGGGTCGAGGCGAGGTCGCCCGGCTCGGTCTGCGTGAGGAAGCCGAGCTCGAACTGGTTGGGCGTGATGATGTCGGCCGCCGGCACGACGCGCTCGCGCAGCAGGATCGGGATGGCGGGGGCGACGAAGCAGCCGCTCTTCGCATTGCCCATCACCGGATCGCACGCGTAGATCGCCGCCGGGTTCGCGGACTTCACGCGCGCGACCGCGTCGAGGATGACGTCGGCGATGCCCTCCCCACCCTGGTAGCCGCTGAGAACGACGTCGATCTCCCCGAGGACGCCCCGCTCCTCGATCCCGGTGATGACGTCGCGGACGTCGTCGGGCGAGATGAGCGGTCCGCGCCAGGCTCCGTAGCCGGTGTGGTTGGAGAAGTTCACCGTGTACACCGGCAGCACCTCGACGCCGATGCGCTGCAAAGGGAACACGGCGGCCGAATTGCCGACGTGTCCGTACGCGACGGCGGACTGGATGGAGAGGATCTTCATCGGGCGATCATCCTGCTTTCGAAGTCATGGCTGCGGCGGGGATCGCCGCGGCCAGGTCGGTGGCCAGACGCGCGAGATCGGCGTCGGACAGGTCGTGCACCGTGAGGCGCAGATGGCGGGCGGCGTGGGCGTTCTCGAGCACGAACTCGTCGCCCGGACGCGCCAGCCAGCCGCGGCGCATGAGCTGCTCGGATGCCGCGCGTGCCGGCACCGGCAGCGGCACCCAAAGGCTCAGCCCGTCACCGGCCGACACCGGCACGCCGTGCGCGGTCAGCGCCGCCGCGGCGGCGGCGTTGCGCGCCGCGTAGTGGGCGGATGCCGCGGCCACCGCGGCGACGGCATCCGCGTCGGTGAGCTGCTCCAGCGCGAGCCGCTGCAGCAGATGACTGACCCACGTGGCGCCCGGGTTGAGACGCTCCGCGAGCCGATCGGCGGTGTCGAGGTCGGAGGCGACGACCGCGAGGCACATGTCGGGGCCCAGGAACTTCGAGACGGAGCGGATGAGCGCCCAGCGGTGATGGCCGGGAGCGATCACCGAGTGGAACGGCCGCGAGGACAGCAGCGAGAAGTGGTCGTCCTCGATCACGAGCACGTACGGGTGGTCTGCGAGCAGGGCGCGGAGGGCCGCGGCGCGCTCGGCCGTTAGGCTGGCGCCGGTCGGGTTCTGGGCGCGCGGCGTGAGCAGCACGGCGCGCACCCCGGCATCCAGCGCGGCGCGGAGGCCGTCGACGGTCATGCCCTCGTCGTCGACCGGAACCGCGACCGGGCGGTAGCCGCCGAGACGGACGGTGTTCAGGCTCGCGAGGAAGCAGGGGTCTTCGAGGGCGACGGCGTCGTCGCGGGTGAGCGTCTGCGCGAGCAGGCGCTCGATCGCATCGGAGGCGCCGCCGGTGATCGTCAGCCGCAGGGCCCGGTCGTCGCCGACGGCGTCGCGCATCCACGCCTCGGCCCAGGCGGCGAGATCGCGGTCGATGACGGGCTCTCCGTACAGCACCGGCCGGCCGGCGATGCGCCCGAGAGCCGGGCGGAGGTCGGGGATCAGCGCGGGGTCGGGGTTGCCCGCCGCGAGGTCGCGGAGCACGGTGCCCCGCGCGAAGCCCTCCTGCGCGACCGGGGTGCGTTCCGCGACGCGCGTGCCGGCGCGGCCGCGCGCTTCGAGCAGGCCCGCCTGGGTGAGGAGGCGGTAGGCCGCCACCACGGTGTTGCGGTTGACGCCGAGCTCATCGGCGAGCGCTCGCACCGGTGGCAGCGGCGCACCGGGGGAGAGGACGCCGCGCTCGACGTGCTGGCGCACGCTGTCGGCGATCTCGGTGGCGGTGGCGCCGACGATGCGGACCTCTGTGATCGATCCGCGGGGGCTGGTCACACCGTGAAGTCTATGTGACAGATCATGCTACGTTTTGGCCTAGGCCAATATCCGGCATCCGAACCCTCCCGAAGGAGCCCGCCGTGTCCACTCCCGTCACCGGATCGTCCCGCGTCAAGCGGGGACTCGCCGAGATGCTCAAGGGCGGCGTCATCATGGACGTCGTCACCCCCGATCAGGCGAAGATCGCCGAGGATGCCGGGGCCGTCGCGGTCATGGCACTCGAGCGCGTGCCCGCCGACATCCGCGCCCAGGGCGGCGTGTCGCGGATGAGCGACCCCGACATGATCGACGGCATCATCGAGGCGGTCTCGATCCCGGTCATGGCGAAGGCCCGTATCGGCCACTTCGTGGAGGCGCAGGTTCTCCAGGAGCTCGGCGTCGACTACATCGACGAGTCCGAGGTGCTCTCTCCCGCCGACTACGTCAACCACATCGACAAGTGGGACTTCACCGTCCCCTTCGTCTGCGGCGCCACCAACCTCGGCGAGGCCCTCCGGCGCATCACCGAGGGTGCGGCGATGATCCGCTCCAAGGGCGAGGCCGGCACCGGCGACGTCTCCGAGGCGATGAAGCACATCCGCAAGATCCGCGGCGAGATCGCCGCGCTCGGGGCGCTGTCGCGCGACGAGCTCTACGTCGCCGCCAAGGAGCTGCAGGCCCCCTACGAGCTGGTCGCCGAGATCGCGGAGACCGGGACGCTCCCGGTGGTCCTGTTCGTCGCCGGCGGCGTCGCCACGCCCGCGGATGCCGCGATGATGATGCAGCTGGGCGCCGACGGCGTGTTCGTCGGCTCGGGCATCTTCAAGAGCGGCAACCCGGCCGCCCGGGCCGCCGCGATCGTGAAGGCGACCACCTTCTTCGACGACGCGGCCGTCATCGCCGACGTGTCCCGGGGCCTGGGCGAGGCGATGGTCGGCATCAACGTCTCCGATCTCCCGGCGCCGCACCGCCTCGCCGAGCGCGGATGGTGACGACGGGGATGCCGCGAGTCGGCGTCCTCGCCCTCCAGGGCGACGTCCGCGAGCACGTCCGGAGCCTCGAGACGCTGGGCGCGGAGGTGGTCGCGGTGCGCCGACCCGCCGAGCTGGCCGCCGTCTCCGGGCTGGTCATCCCGGGCGGCGAGTCCAGCGTGATCGACAAGCTGGCGCGCACCTTCGGCCTGCAGCAGCCGATCCGCGCCGCGATCGCGGACGGGATGCCGGTGTACGGCACGTGCGCAGGGCTCATCCTGCTGGCGGATCGCATCACCGACGGCATCCGTGGACAGGAAACCTTCGGCGGACTCGACGTCACCGTGCAGCGCAACGCGTTCGGGTCGCAGGTCGACTCCTTCGAGACGGAGCTCGCGGTCGCGGGATTCGATGAGCCGGTCTCGGCCACCTTCATCCGCGCACCGCGGGTGGTGGAGACCGGACCGGACGTCGAGGTGCTGGCCTCGCTGCCGGACGGGGCGGTCGTCGCCGTGCGCCAGGGGGCGCTGCTCGGCACCGCCTTCCATCCCGAGATGTCGGGGGAGACGCGCTTCCACGCGCTGTTGCTCGACCTCGTCGCCGCCCGCGCGCGCTGAGCGGATGCTGCGACCCGCAGAGGCGGCTGCGTAGGATCGCACCATGGCACGACGCGCATCGCGGATGATCGGAAGCGCGGTGGCGGGTGCGGCCTCGGTCGTCCTCCTCGCGGGATGCGCGGCCCCCCGAGAACCCGGCGGACGCGGCCGCGCGCGATGCGGTCGCATGGCTCGTCGGGGAGATCTCACCCCGGCAGGCCTCCGACATCGACGGATGGGCGCGGCTGGCCACGGAGGCCACCGGCGACCGGAGCACGATCACCATCATCGGCATCACGCCGCAGACCGCGCCGGAGCCGATCGACCCGCTCGGCACGCTGTCCTTCCGCGTCGAGATGACCGCACGCAGCACCGATATGTGGTCCACCGACACCGTGTCGAGCACGTCGTGCTACGCCGTCGACTTCACGAGGTACGGCGCCGTCGCTCACGAGCGGCCGTGGGGCGCTCCCAGCCCGGTCCGCACGATCGACTGCCCCGACGGAGCGACGGCCGTGACGGCGCCACCCGACACCTCCCCGGTGTTCGTGGTCCCCGAGGAGGCGGCCGACGCGATCCTCGCCGTGGTCGGCGACGCTTCTGCGACGGCCTCGACGAGCGAGCTGGAGAGCGCGATCCTGGCCCGACTCACCCCGCCCACCGGCCCCTACGAGCACCTCGCCCCGCTCGAGGTCGTGCGGACCGCCGACGGCGCGCTCGGAGCCTCGATGGGCACCGAGAGCAGATGCGTGCTCGTGCGCCGCGTGGATGGCGTGTCCGAGCGGGTGTACGCGCCGCGCGTGTACCTGCAGCCGGGCGAGCTCGGCTGCCGCGGAACGACCGCGCTCAGCGACCTGCGCCCGCCCCACTGACCGTCCTCGAGCATGTGGTGTCGGTGCGGCGGGCTAACGTGGCGGCATGACGACCTGGGTGGCGCTGCTTCGCGGCGTGAACGTCAACGGCATCACGATCCGCAGCGCGGACCTGGCCGCGCTGCTGCGCCGGCTCGGATTCGACGACGTGAAGACGGTGCTCGCCAGCGGCAACGCCCGCTTCTCGACCGACGTTGACGTCACGGGACGGGCCGAGCTCAAGGCGCGGATCGAGGCCGCTCTGCGGGAGCAGTTCGACTACGACGCGTGGATCGTACTCATCACGCTCGACGAGCTGGAAGCCGCGACGACCACGTACCCATTCGACGCCGACGACGAGCGCCGACAGCCCTACGTCGTCTTCTGCAGCGAGCTGGCGGTGCGCGATGCGCTGGTGGATGCCGCGGCATCCCTCGACCCTGCAGAAGACCCCACGCAGCCCGGATTCGGCGTCGTCTACTGGAGCCCCGAGAAGGGACGCACGCTGGACACGCCGTTCGGCAGGCTGCTCGGCCGGTCCGAGTACAAGCCCACGACCACGACGCGCAACCTGCGCACACTCGTCAAGATCCTGCGCTGAGAAGCAGCGTTGTCGCCTGAGTAAACTGGAGATCATGTCCGGACACTCCAAATGGGCCACGACCAAGCACAAGAAGGCGGTCATCGACTCCCGCCGCGCCAAGTCGTGGGCGAAGCTCATCAAGAACATCGAAGTCGCCGCCAAGCTCGGCGGCCCGGACCTCCAGGGCAACCCGACCCTCTTCGATGCGGTCCTGAAAGCCAAGAAGACGTCCGTTCCGAAGGACAACATCGACCGCGCGATCAAGCGCGGCGCCGGCATCGGCGGCGAGTCGGTCGAGTACTCCTCGATCATGTACGAGGGCTACGGCCCGAACGGCGTCGCGCTGATGATCGAGTGTCTGACCGACAACAAGAACCGCGCCGCCGCGGAGGTGCGCACCGCGCTCAGCCGCAACGGCGGCACGCTCGCCGACCCCGGCTCGGTCGCCTACAACTTCACCCGCAAGGGCGTCATCGTGGTCTCCGAGGAAGGCACGAGCGAGGACGACGTGATGCTCGCGGCCCTCGAGGCCGGCGCCGAGGAGATCGAGCCGCACGCTCAGGGCTTCGAGGTCATCACCGAGGCCTCCGACCTCGTGGCGGTGCGCTCCGCGCTGACGGATGCCGGCATCGAGTACGAGTCGGCCGACGTGGAGTTCGTGCCGAACCTCAAGGTCGAGATCGACGCGGAGACCGCGCGCAAGATCTTCCGCCTGATCGACGCCCTCGAGGACAGCGACGACGTGCAGAACGTCTTCAGCAACTTCGACCTCAGCGCCGAGGTGCAGGCCGAGCTCGAGAACGACGAGTAGACCACGTTTCGACTCGCTCCGCTCGCTCAACGACCGGGGGCGATTCGCTCCGCTCGCTCAACGACCGCGTTTCGACTCGCTCCGCTCGCTCAACGACCGGGGGGAGCGGGAGAACCGGTCGTTGAGCGAGCGGCGCAGCCGCGAGTCGAAACGCCGTCTGCAGCCATCGACGCTTAGCGTGGGGGAGTGGCATCCGCTCTCCGCATCCTCGGCATCGACCCCGGCCTGACCCGCTGCGGCGTCGGCGTGGTCGACGTGCGGGCCGACCGCTCCGCGACCCTCGTCCACGTCGGGGTGGTGCGCTCGGGCGCGGATCTTCCGGTGTCGGAGCGGCTCGCGCTCATCGCGGCGGGCCTACGCGAGGTGCTCGCGGCGCACCGACCCGACGTCGTCGCCGTGGAGCGTGTGTTCGCGCAGCAGAACCGCAGCACGGTGATGGGCACGGCGCAGGCCAGCGGCATCGCGCTACTGCTCGCGGCCGAGCACGGACTTCCCGCCGCGACGCACACGCCCTCGGAGGTGAAGGCGGCCATCACCGGGTACGGCTCGGCCGACAAGCTCCAGGTGCAGACCATGGTGGCCCGCGTGCTGCGCCTCGACGCACTGCCCCAGCCCGCCGATGCCGCCGATGCGCTCGCGATCGCCCTCTGCCACGGATGGCGGCGGGGGACGCCGGTCGCGGGCGGCACGGGCGAAACCCTCACGCCCGCCCAGCGCGCATGGGCGGAGGCCGAACGCGCGAGCCGACGCTGAGGCGGCCGGGGCGCGTGTCGATCGAACAAATCTGCGAACCGATGTCTAGGGTGGTGGCATGATCTCCTCGCTGCGCGGCCGCGTGCTGCACCTCGACTCCGAGTCGGCGATCCTCGAGGTCGGCGGCGTCGGCTTCAGCGTCGCCGTGCCCGCCCAGGTCGCCCGCGCCCTCCACATCGGCGACGTCGCGATGCTGCACACCGCGCTCATCGTCCGCGAGGATGCGCTCTCCCTCTTCGGCTTCGCCGAGCGGCAGGAGCTGACCGTATTCCAGCATCTGCTCAGCGTGTCCGGCGTGGGTCCGAAGTCGGCTCTGGGCGTGCTGTCCTCCCTGAGCGTGGCGCAGATCGCCGACGCCGTGGCCGCCGAGGACGACGCTCCCTTCCGCCGCGTGTCGGGCATCGGTCCCAAGACCGCGAAGCTCATCGTGGTGCAGCTCGCCGGCAAGCTGCCGGCGGGGGTCGGCGCGACGGCGACGCCCGCGGCATCCGCGGGCAACGACATCGCCGGCCAGGTGGTCGCCGCCCTCACCGCTTTGGGCTGGAACGAGCGCACCAGCGTCGAGGCCGTCGCGATCGTGGTGGATGCCGCGGGCGACGCCGATCGTCGATCCGTGCCCTCGCTGCTCAAGCTCGCGCTGGCGCAGCTGGGGCCGGCCCGTCCGGAGCGTGCCGGTGTCTGACCCGCGCGATCCGAGCCTCGCCGAGGACGAGACCGAGCTCGCGGTCGAGGGGGCGCTGCGACCGGGGTCGCTCGCCGAGTTCGTCGGCCAGCAGAAGGTGCGCGGACAGCTCCAGCTGCTGCTCGATGCCGCGCGCATCCAGCAGCGTCCTCCGGATCACATCCTCCTGTCCGGCCCGCCCGGGCTCGGCAAGACGACCCTCGCGATGATCGTCGCCCACGAGAGCAGCCGACCGCTGCGCCTGTCGAGCGGACCGGCGATCCAGCACGCCGGCGACCTGGCCGCGCTGCTGTCGAGCCTGGTGCCGGGGGAGGTGCTCTTCATCGACGAGATCCACCGCATGGCGCGCTCCGCGGAGGAGATGCTGTACCTGGCGATGGAGGACTTCCGCATCGACATCATGGTCGGCAAGGGGGCCGGCGCCACCAGCATCCCGCTGGACCTCGCGCCGTTCACGCTCGTGGGGGCGACGACGCGATCGGGCCTTCTGCCCAACCCCCTGCGCGACCGGTTCGGGTTCACGGCGCACCTGGAGTACTACGAGCCGAACGAGCTCGAGCAGGTCGTCTCGCGATCGGCCGCCGTCCTCGGCGTCGATCTGCCGCGGTCGGCACGTGCGGAGATCGCCCGCCGCTCCCGAGGCACACCCCGCATCGCGAACCGACTGCTGCGTCGCGTGCGCGACTACGTGATCGTGCACGGCACGCCGGACCGGACCGCATCCGACGCGCACGTGGCCGCGGCCCTGGAGCTGTACGACGTCGACGCGATCGGCCTCGACCGGCTCGATCGCGCGGTGCTGGATGCCGTGGTCCGCCGTTTCCGCGGGGGTCCGGTCGGCCTGAGCACACTCGCGGTCACGGTGGGAGAGGAGGCGGAGACGATCGAGTCGGTCGTCGAGCCCTACCTCGTGCGCATCGGCTTCCTGGGGCGCACACCGCGTGGGCGCATCGCGACGCCCGAGGCCTACGCGCATCTACGCGTCGCACAGCCCGGCGAGGCGCTGAGATTCGATGACCTATAATCACTGAAGGCTTTCTGCCGCCTTCTTCGCGTCGATCGGCGCGCTCCCGAAAGGTGTGTCCGCATGGATTGGATTCTGCTCGTCGCGATGGCGGCGCTGCTCGGCTTCATGTTCTGGAGCTCGCGGCGTCGTGCCACCCGCATGAAGGCGGAGCAGGAGGCCAAGGCCCGCGCGATGGTCCCCGGCGTCAAGGTGCTCCTCCAGGGCGGCCTCTACGGCACGCTCGTGGCGTACGACGGGGAAGACCTGTCCAAGCCCGCGTTCGTCGAGCTCGCCCCCGGCATGGAGGTCGAGGTCCACAGCCAGGCCATCCTGCGCGTCGTGGACGAGGAGGAGGGGACCGTCACCGAGGACGAGTTCATCGAGGCGGAGTCCGACCAGGCCGAGTACGCCGCGGATGTCGCCGACGGCGAGATCACCTCGGTGAGCGACGACCGCGCCGCGAGCAAGGTCGAGACCTCGACCGAGGCCTCCGACGCGGGCGACGCGAAGCCCCAGGCCTGATCCAGACGCGCATCGCTCCCGAAGAAAGCTGACCCTCCGTGGCCACACCCACCCCGGTGCGCCGTGCCTGGCGCGCACTGACCGGTCTCCTCGTCATCACAGCCCTGCTGTTCGGCGTGAACGCGCTCGGCGTCTACGTCTTCGGTAAGAGCTCCTGGACGCCCGAGCTCGCGCTCGACCTGCAGGGCGGCACGCAGATCATCCTCGAGGCGAAGACGCCCGACGGTGCGACGCCGTCGACCGACCAGATGAACCAGGCCGCCGCGATCATCCGTCAGCGCGTCGACGCGTCCGGCGTGGGTGAGGCCGACATCACGACCCAGGCCGGCAACCAGATCGTCGTGCAGATCCCCGGCCAGGCCGATGAGGAGACGCGCAAGCGCATCGAGTCCTCGGCGCAGATGCAGCTGCGCGCGGTGCTGGCCACGACCGCCGCGAGCACGTCCTACGTCGGCGAGGACGGCAACTCCACGCCGTATCCCACGCCCGACCCGGGCCTGGCCTCGACGCCGACGGCGTCGCCCACCGACGGGAGCGATCTGAACTGGATCACCCCCGCGCTGCAGGCGAAGTTCCTGGCGTACGACTGCGCCGCCGCCGACAACGACCCCGCCAACAGCCCCGCCGGCGAGCCGCTGATCGCCTGTGACCCCACCGGCACCGCGAAGTACCTCCTCGGTCCCGTCGAGCTCGACGGATCGGCGATCACCGACGCGACCAGCGGCATGAACACGCAGAACGGCCAGTGGGTCGTCAACATCGTGTTCGACGAGCAGGGCACCAAGACCTTCGGCGAGGTGAGCCAGCGCCTCTACGCGTTCACGCAGGCCGGCAAGAGCCCGCAGAACCAGTTCGCCTTCGTGCTCGACGGCGCGGTCATCTCCGCTCCGTCGATGAACGGCGTCATCCTCGACGGCAAGCCGCAGATCAGCGGCTCGTTCAACCAGGAGAGCGCCAAGACGCTCGCGGATCAGCTCAAGTACGGCGCCCTGCCGCTCAGCTTCGGCATCGTCAGCGACAACGCGATCTCCGCGACGCTCGGCTCGCAGCAGCTGCAGATCGGCCTCATCGCGGGTCTGATCGGACTCGCTCTCGTCGCCCTGTACTCGCTGATCGTCTACCGCGCCCTCGGCTTCGTGATCATCGCGTCGCTCGGCGTGATGGGCGTGCTGACCTACATCACCCTGTGCATCCTCGCGTGGCGGATGGGCTTCCGCCTGTCGCTCGCCGGCGTCGCGGGCCTGATCGTCACGATCGGGTTCACGGCGGACTCCTTCATCGTGTACTTCGAGCGCATCCGCGACGAGCTGCGCGACGGCAAGTCGATCACGGGCGCCGTCGAGGACGGGTGGGGTCGTGCCAAGCGCACGATCTACATCTCGAAGTCGATCAACATCCTCGCCGCCGTCGTGCTCTACATCCTCGCCGATGCGACGGTGAAGGGCTTCGCCTTCACCCTCGGGCTCACGACACTGATCGACATCCTGATCTTCATCCTCTTCACGCATCCCGTGCTCCAGCTGCTGGCGCGCACGCGCTTCTTCGGCGGGGGTCACCCCCTGTCGGGCCTGGACCCCGAAGCACTCGGCGCCGTCTACCGGGGCCGCGCGCAGTTCCGTGCGCCGGTGTCGGAGGGCGCGAAGGGTGCCGCAGCCCGACGCGCCGCACGCTCGCGCGGAGAGGCGGAGCGCCGACAGACGATCGCCGAACGCAAGCAGGCGGAACTGGCGGGCAAGAACGGAACCAGACCGAGCTCGACGACGGAGGGAGACGACTGATGCGCTCCATGAACGAGTTCGGAAACGACCTCTACACCGGCAAGACCTCCTTCCCCTTCGTGGGACGCCGTCGCCTGTGGTTCATCATCGCCGCGGTGCTGGTCATCGGCGCGGCCCTCGTCCCGCTGTTCCGCCCCATCCAGTTCTCGATCGAGTTCACCGGCGGGTCGCAGTTCACCGTCAACCAGGTCGCGAGCCCCGACCAGACCGCCGCGACCGCCGCCGTGCAGTCCGTCGTCCCCGGGGCGACCACCAAGGTCACGACGATCGGCTCGGACGCGCTCCGCATCCAGACCGACCAGATGACCAACACCCAGACGCAGGCCGTCACGACCGCGCTCGCGCAGGAGTTCGGCGTGCAGGAGTCGGACGTCAGCTCGTCGTTCATCGGACCCAGCTGGGGTCAGGACGTGACGCGCCAGTCGCTGTGGGGTCTCGCGATCTTCCTCGCGCTGACCTTCGTCATCCTCGCGATCTACTTCCGGACGTGGAAGATGTCCGTCGCGGCCATCATCGGCCTCGTCGACGTCCTCGTGATCACGGTCGGCGTCTACGCGCTGTTCGGGTTCGAGATCTCGCCGGCCGCCGTCATCGGCTTCCTGACGATCCTGTCCTACTCGCTGTACGACACCACCGTCGTCTTCGACAAGGTGCGGGAGAACACGCGCGAGGACGGCGAGAAGTCGGGGCGGACGTTCGGCGAGTCGGTCAACCTGGCCGTCAACCAGACGCTGATCCGCTCGATCAACACGACCGTCGTCGCGGCCCTGCCCACCGGCGCGATCCTGTTCATCGGTGCGCTCTGGCTGGGTGCGCAGACGCTGACCGACATCTCGCTGTCGATCTTCGTCGGGACGATCGTCGCGGCCTACTCGACGCTCTTCGTCGCCGCCCCCCTGTACTCGCTGCTGCGCGAGAACGAGACGGAGCTGAAGGCGCGCGACACCCGGGTGCTCGCGGCACGCGAACGCGCACGCGTCGAGGCGTGAACGCGGCGCCGTGGGCCCGGGCGTAGGATTGACGGATCATTCAAGGCGGAGGTGAGCGGATGGCCGAGACGGTTCCCACGTCCAACAGTGCCGGAAACGTCGCGCCACCGCCCAGCTCCTCCCTGCGCCGCCTCGTGCCGCGCATCTTCTCCCGCGCGCCGTCGCGCAACGGCCTCGAGCAGCTGATCCGCACGGTGCGCACGCACCACCCCAAGGGCGATGTCGCCATCATCGAGCGCGCCTACGAGGTGGCCGCCCGGGCGCACGCGGCGCAGAAGCGTCAGAGCGGCGAGCCCTACATCACGCATCCGCTCGCGGTCGCGCAGATCCTGGCCGACCTGGGCCTCGGTCCCCGCGCGATCGCCGCGGCCCTCCTGCACGACACCGTGGAAGACACCGACTACCGCCTCGACGAGCTGGCCGCGGAGTTCGGCGACGAGGTCGCGATGCTCGTCGACGGCGTCACCAAGCTCGACAAGGTCAAGTACGGGGATGCCGCGCAGGCCGAGACCGTCCGCAAGATGATCGTCGCGATGTCCAAGGACATCCGGGTGCTGATCATCAAGCTCGCCGACCGCCTGCACAACGCACGGACCTGGGGCTTCGTCCCGCCCGAGAAGGCGGCGAAGAAGGCGACCGAGACGCTCGAGATCTACGCACCGCTGGCGCATCGCCTCGGCATCCAGGCCGTCAAGAGCGAGCTCGAAGACCTCTCGTTCGCCGTGCTGCACCCGAAGCTCTACGCCGAGATCGACAGCCTCGTGAAGCAGCGCACGCCGCAGCGCGAGGAGTACATGCACAAGGTGATCGAGGCGGTCGAGGCGGACCTCCGAGATCTGCGCATCCGCGGTCGCGTGATGGGGCGCCCCAAGCAGCTGTACTCCGTCTACCAGAAGATGGTGGTGCGCGGCCGCGAGTTCGACGACATCTACGACCTCATCGGCATCCGCGTGCTCGTGAACACCGTGCGCGACTGCTACGCGGTGCTGGGCTCGATCCACGCGCGGTGGACACCGATCCCCGGCCGGTTCAAGGACTACATCGCGACCCCGAAGTTCAACCTCTACCAGTCGCTGCACACGACGGTGATCGGTCCCGGCGGACGCACCGTCGAGATCCAGATCCGCACCAACGAGATGCACCAGCAGGCCGAGTACGGCGTGGCGGCGCATTGGAAGTACAAGGAGCGGATGGCCGGCGGCAAGTCCGAGGCCAAGTCGGTCGACACCGACATGGCGTGGATCGCCCATATCTCCGACTGGCAGGCCGAGACGGCCGATCCGGGCGAGTTCCTCGACTCGCTGCGCTTCGAGATCGGGGCGAAAGAGGTCTACGTCTTCACGCCCAAGGGACGCGTGATCGGTCTTCCCGCCGGCGGCACGCCGGTGGACTTCGCGTATGCCGTGCACACCGAGGTCGGCCATCGGACGATGGGCGCCAAGGTCAACGGGCGCCTCGTTCCCCTCGAGTCCGAACTGCACTCGGGTGACGTCGTCGAGGTGTTCACCTCGAAGAACCCGGATGCCGGCCCGAGCCAGGACTGGCTGGGGTTCGTCAAGAGCACCCGTGCCCGCAACAAGATCCGCGGGTGGTTCACGAAGGAACGCCGAGAGGAAGCCGTCGAGCAGGGCAAGGACGCCATCGCCCGCGCGATGCGACGGCAGAACCTGCCGCTGCAGCGGCTGATGAACCAGGACTCGTTCACCGAGGTCGCCCATCAGCTCCGCTACGAGGACGTCACCGCGCTCTACGCCGCCGTCGGCGAAGGACACGTGTCCACCCAGTCGGTGCTCGAGAAGGTCACGGCGCTCGTCAGCTCGCAGGAGGACACCTCCACCGGGCCGATCGAGATCCCGCACATCGGGCGCTCGAAGGCTCCGCGCGGGGGAGACTCCGGCGTGCTGGTGCGCGGGGCGCCCGACATCCTCGTCAAGCTCGCGAAATGCTGCACGCCCGTCCCCGGAGACCAGATCGTCGGGTTCGTCACGCGCGGCAGCGGCGTGTCGGTGCATCGCGCGGACTGCACGAACGTGCGCTCGCTCAAGGACGACCCCGACCGGATGATCGACGTCTCGTGGGCCCCGACGACCAAGAGCGTCTTCCTCGTGCACATCCAGGTCGAGGCCCTCGACCGTTCCGGGCTGCTCAGCGACATCACGCGCGTTCTCAGCGAGCACCACGTGAACATCCTGTCCGCCTCCGTGCAGACCACGAACGATCGCCTGGCGCTGAGCCGGTACGTCTTCGAGATGGGCGACATCGTGCACCTGGATCGCGTGCTGAACGCGGTGCGCCGCATCGACGCCGTCTACGACGTCTACCGCGTCACCTCCTCCTGAGCCCGGACCTCCTGCGCCCGCGCGCGGAGGTAGACGATCGCCGCGCGTTTGTGATGCAGTGGCGGCCCCTCTGCCACCGCATCCGCCGTCGACCGGGCGAGGCCGGGGCGCCACGCCAGGAGGGCGTCGACGGCGCCCTGCGTGTCGATGCCGCCGCAGAGATCGCGGACCAGATCGCCGAGGGTCTTCTCCGGTGTGGTCACCGCGACGCCCGAGATGACCTCGACGTCCTCCGGCCGGAGCGCGACATCCCGGTACACGAGCCGCACGTCGAGCACCGACGGGATGCGGCGCGCCGTCACGCGCTGCACCCGCTGGCGCACCGGGGGCTCGGCGAGGGCGCCGTGCACCCAGGCCGCCGACTCGTGCGTCAACGCCAGCGCGGCCGACAGCCACGGCCGCGCCGATCCGGCGCGAAGTTCCCGGGTCTCGACGGCGTCGGCGGGCATGTACGCCTCGCCGACCTCGACGACATGACCGTCGAGACGCGCGGCCGACAGCTCGGTTCGTGACAGACGGTCGCCGGGGAAGTAGAGGAACGGCCAGGGCATGACGGCAGTCTCACGCCCCCGGGGTGCGCGCAGGCACGACAGGCACCGAACTGTGGACAATCGCGAGCGACGCCCCCGCCGGGGAGGAAGCCGCAGAGGCAGGGAGCAGGGGGCAGAGGAGCCGGCGGAGAGACCGCCGGCTCCGGATGTCAGCCGCCGAGCGCCTTGAGCCAGCCCTTGCGTGCTTCGAGCGCTTCGGTGGCCTTGGCGATGGCCCCGGCGTTCTTGGACGCCTTCGCCTTCTCGAGATCGGCCTCGAGACCCGCGATCGCGTCGCGCAGCTGCTGCGTCATGTCGTTCTGACGCGCCTTCGTCTCGGGGTTGTTCGACTTCCAGTCGGCGTCTTCGCGCGCCTTGAGGCTCTGCTCGATCTTGCGGAGGTCGTCGTCGAGGCCCCGCTCGGCCTCGCGGGGGAACACGCGTCCGATCTCGTCCCAGCGGCGCTGGATGCCCGTCAGGAGCGTGCGGGCCTTCACCAGGTCCTTCTCCTGCGGCACCGCGGCCGCCTCGGCGAGCAGCTCGCGCTTGGCGTCGATCTTCTCGCGCGAGGCTTCGGCGTCGGCCTGCTCGCGGTCGCTGCGCGCGGCGTAGAGGGCGTCACCGGCCGCCTTGAAGCGGGCCCACAGGGCGTCGTCCGCCTTCTTGCCCGCGCGGCCCGCGCTCTTCCACTCGTCCAGCAGCGTGCGGTACGCGCCGATGCCGTCCTCGCCCTTGCTGGCGAGGGCCTCGGCCCGCTCGACGAGCCGCGCCTTGGCGTCGCGCGCGGAGCGGTGCTGCTCGTCCATGCCGGCGTAGAACTCACGACGGTGCTTGTCGAGAACCGCACGCGCGTCGCGGAATCGCTTCCACAGCTGCTGGCCCGTGTTCTTGGGAAGGCGCGGCCCGGTGGCCTGGTGCGCCTGCCACTGCGCGAAGAGCTCGCCCACCTCGGCGGTCGTCTGCTTCCACTGGATCGACTTCGGATCGCGGGCGGCGATGGCCTCGATGCGCTCGACGAGAGCGGTCCGCTCGGCGATCGCGGCATCCACCGCTTCGCGCTGGGCCTGGGCCTCTTCCGCGGACGCCTCGCTGAGCGCGACATCCAGGGCGGAGAGGCGTTCTTCCAGCGCCGCGAGGTCGCCCACCGCGGCCGCGCCGGTCACACGCTCGCGAACGGTCGCGAGGGTCGCCCGCAGATCGGATGCCGAGGCGCCGCCGTTGCGGTGGCGCACCTCGAGGAGGGTGACCTCGCCGGCGAGGTCGACGTACTTGCGCTCGAAGTAGGCGAGCGCCTCCGCGGGCGTACCGTCCGGGTACTGGCCCACGACGCGCCACTCATCGCCCTCACGCACCGAGACGGTGCCGTCGTCGTCCACGCGGCCGAACGTGTCGGGCACCGCCGACGGCAGGGGAGCGACGGCCGCCCGACGCGCCGGCGGGCGCGGCACGGGAACGGCTCGCGGCGTCGGCACGGGAGCCGCACCGGCGTCCGCGGCGGGCACAGTGTCGGCGGCGGGTTCTTCGACGGGAGCCGACTCCACCGGCGCCTCGTCGGAGGGCGCCTCGTCGACGGGCGCGGGCGCGGTCGGAGCGTCGGCGTCCACGCCGTCGTCGGCGAGCACGGGTTCCTCGACGGCGGCCTGCTCTGCGGGCTCGTGGTCGGGCTGGGAAGGGGAGACGTCAGTCACGGATAGCACCTCGTCGCGGCGCACGCCGCATGGGGGTTCGGTCGGCTTACAGCCTATATGCGCGACCCCGTCGTCCGTGGTGGGCGCACGCACCCGCCGGACCCGAGGCCGGACGCGTCAGGGAGTGGGGGTCGGCGTCGGGATCTGCGACGACCCGGGCAGCTCGATCGGGGTCGGCGCGGGGGTGCCGGTATCGGTGGGAACCGGCGTCGGGGCGCCCGGTCCCGTCGTGTAGTAGGCGACCTGGCCGCCGACGACGGCGAGGATCAGCAGACCGCCGGCGACTCCGGCGATGAGGTTGTCGCGGCGGCGACGTGCGATCAGGCCCTCATGGAACTCCTGGCGCGCACGGTAGGCCCGCGCCCGCTCCTTCTCGACGCGCGATTGCTTCTTCCCTGTCGCCGCAGCCACCCGGACCTCCCTCGTTCCCCGCGATCCGGGGGCGCACAAACACTACGCGAAGACTACGTGTCGGCCGTTCCCGCCCACAAACGGCGCCGTCGGGTCCCCGTCGGCGACCCCGGCGTCGGGGGGCGCGGATAGCCTGGGTGCGTGGCATCGGCATCCGCTCTCTTCCAGGGTCAGACCCCGTTGGCCGTTCGGATGCGCCCCACGTCGCTCGACGAGGTCGCCGGGCAGGCGCACCTGCTGCGCCCGGGGTCGCCCCTGGTCGCGCTCGCGGATCCGTCCGGCGCGGCCAAGACCGCCGTCTCAGTGATCCTGTGGGGACCGCCGGGCACGGGCAAGACCACGCTCGCGCAGGCCATCGCGCGCACCTCGGGGCGCCGCTTCGTCGAGCTGTCGGCGGTGACGGCGGGCGTGAAGGACGTGCGCGAGGTCATGCAGGAGGCCATGACCCAGCGCGACCTCTACGGGATCTCGACGATCCTGTTCCTCGACGAGATCCACCGGTTCACCAAGGCGCAGCAGGACGCGCTGCTTCCCGGCGTCGAGAACGGCTGGGTCATCCTCATCGCGGCCACGACCGAGAACCCGTCGTTCTCGGTCATCTCGCCGCTGCTGTCGCGCTCGCTGCTGCTGACGCTGCAGCCGCTGACCGACGACGATCTGGGCCTGCTCCTGGACCGCGCCGTCGACGACGCGCGCGGGCTCGCCGGCCGCGTCCGGCTCGACGCGGAGGCGCGGACGGCCCTCATCCAGCTCGCGTCGGGCGACGCCCGCCGGGCGCTGACGTCGCTGGAGGCGGCGGCCGCGATGGTCGCCGACGGCGACGAGACGGCAGACGAGTCCGAGGTCGAGGCGCCGACCGTCACCGCCGCTCAGGTCGCCCAGGCCGTCGATCGCGCCCTGCTGCGCTACGACCGGCAGGGCGACGAGCACTACGACGTCATCAGCGCGTTCATCAAGTCCATCCGCGGATCCGACGTGGATGCCGCGATGCACTACCTCGCGCGCATGATCGAGGCCGGTGAGGACCCGCGCTTCATCGCGCGGCGCCTGGTGATCTCGGCATCCGAGGACATCGGGCTCGCCGACCCTCAGGCGCTCGTCATCGCCGTCGCGGCCGCCGACGCCGTGGCGTTCATCGGCATGCCCGAGGGCAGGATCCCGCTCGCGGAGGCGACCGCCTACCTCGCGACGACGGCGAAGTCGAATGCCGCGTACACGGCGATCGACAAGGCGATCGCCGACGTCCGCGCGGGCGGCTTCGGCCGCGTCCCCACCCACCTTCGCGATGCCCACTACCCGGGCGCCAAGCGCCTCGGCCACGGCAAGGGGTACGTCTATCCGCACGACCTCGAGGTCGGTGTGGCGACGCAGCAGTACCTGCCCGACGAGCTCCGCGGCCGTCACTACTACGAGCCGACGGGACGCGGGCTCGAGCGCGACATCGCGGCCCGCGTCGAGAAGATCAGGAAGATCCTCGGCGACTGACGCGGCCGCCCCGGTGCGAGGATCGGATGATGGACGACGACAGCGCAGCAACCCCCTGGGTCCGCCTCGGCCAGGAGACCGTCTACGACGGCTACACCACGGTGCGCCGTGACACCTACCGTCTTCCCGACGGCTCCGTCTCGGACTGGGACGTCCTCGTGCAGGGCGACACGGTCGCGGTGATCGCGGTGACGGACGCGGGCCGTGCGCTGCTGTTCGAACAGTTCCGCGTCGGCCCGCGCATGCCCGTGCGGGAGCTGCCGGGCGGCCTCATCGATCCCGGTGAGGACCCGGTCACCGCAGCGGCGCGGGAGCTGCGGGAGGAGACCGGCCACCGCGCGGCGGCCCTGTTCCACGCCGGCTCGGAGTGGTCGGGCGCCAACTCGACGCGGCGCAAGCACGTCGTGATCGCCGCCGGATGCCGCCGCGTCGGCGAACCCCGATGGGAGACGGGCGAGACGGGCACCGTCCTCACCGTCACCCTCGACGCCCTCATCGCCCACCTGTTGTCGGGAGACCTGAGCGACGCGGGGGAGGCGGTGCGGGGCCTGCAGGTCTTCCTGCGATCCGACCTCGACGATCCGACCCTCCGCGACCTGCAGGGCGTCGCCGGCTCGGCGTGGACGGGGCGCGACGGCGCCGCGGTCGGTGCGGCGGCGGCGACGGCGGCGGATCCGGCGGCGGCGGAGGACGACCTCGACCGCTTCTGGGAGCACGTCGACCTCGAGCGACCGGAGCGGGCCCGCGCCGAGCTGGCCGCGATCCTGGCCGCCCGCGGGCAGGACGACGCCCGCGCGAGCTACGAACGCGCCTCTCTGCACGATTCCCTCGGAGAGGAGCGGGAGGCGATCCCGCTCTATCGCGACGCCCTCGGCCGGGGACTGGCGAGCCCGCACCGCACACGCGCGGTCATCCAGCTGGCCAGCTCCCTGCGAAACGTCGGCGAGTCCTCGGCCGCCATCGCCCTTCTGCGGGGCGTCGCCGACGACGACCCCCTCATCGACGCCGCCCGCGCCTTCCTCTCGCTCGCGCTGTTCTCCGACGAGAAGCCGGCGCGCGCGCTGACCACCGCCCTCACCACCCTCGCTCCGCGACTGCCGCGCTATCAGCGCGCGGTCCGCGCGTATGCGGCAGAGCTGAGCGCACCCGATCGCGTCCGCGCCATCGCCGTCGGGCTCGTCGTGCACGACGGTCGCGTGCTGCTGGAGTCGTACCCCGCGAACGACCGGCACGGCGAGTTCCTCCGGGCGCCGGGCGGCGGAATCGCCTTCGGCGAGCCGGCCGCGGTGGCACTCGCCCGCGAGTTCGCGGAGGAGCTCGACGCCCCACTCGACGACGTCGAGCCGCTCGGCGTCACCGAGAACATCTTCGATGGCCCCGCCGGACGCGGCCACGAGATCGTGCACGTCTTCCGGGTGCGCTCGCGCACGCTCAGCGCCCTCCCCGTCGACGGGCGGATCGCGGTCCGCGACAGCCACACGAGCGTCGGCTGGTACGACATCGCCGCCGCGGCGCGGGACACGACACGGCCCGTCTACCCCGTCGGCATCCTCGACCTGCTCGGCTGACCCGCGCGCCCCGGCGCGCGCGGGCGATGTGCCAGGCTGGCGGGGTGTCGGCTCTGCTTCTCGGTGTCCTGGCGGTCGCGCTGCTCAACGTCTACGCCGCCGTGCTCGTCGTGCTGCGAGCCCGCGTGTACGCCGTGCGGCTGTACCGGCCGATGCTCGTGAACATCGGCCTGTCCTTCCTGCCGGTGCTGTTGGCGATCGTCTTCGGGGTCGGCTTCCTGCTGCTGACACCCGTGTTCGGCCGCGCGGCGCAGGTGGTCGACGGCGGCGGCACGGTCGCGATCTGGGTGTACCTCGTCATCGCGACCGCCGTCTGGCTACTGTTCTTCCCGAACTCGGTCTACCTCATCACGGAGCTGAACTTCAGCCACCGGGGGCGGGCGACTCCCGTCCCGCTCTGGTACGACATCGTCCAGACGCTGGCGCTGACACTGTCGGGCATCGCGAACGCCGTCCTCAGCCTGGCGGTCGTCCAGACGATGGTCGTCCTGCTGCTCGATCCGGCGGACCGGCGCATTCCCGGCGGGAGCTGGGTGTTCGCCGGGGTCGTGATCGTGCTCGGCGCCGTCGGGGTCTACCTCGGCCGCTACCTGCGGTTCAACAGCTGGGACGTGCGCCATCCCACCTCGATGATCCGCAAGCTCACCGGGCACCTCCGCCTGCGCGGGAAGGCGCTGGAGGCCTTCGGTTTCGTCCTGACGCACGCGCTGCTGATCGCGCTCCTGTACGTGCCGCTGTTCGCGCTGGGCTGGTCCGCGCTCAGCGGGGGAGCGCTCTGATAGGCTTGAGGGGCTCGAAACCGGTTTTCGGGCATCCCCTCTCTTCTTGACCGACCTTCCGGCATGCCCCGGCGTGCAGTCCGGACAGGGCGAGGAGAGGCGATACGTCCGCGAGGCGCGACAGTCGCGTCCGCGTAACGAAAGGAACACTTCGTGGCTACGAAGTCCCAGGACCGCCGCAAGGTGCGTCTGTCGCGTGCCCTCGGCATCGCGCTGACCCCCAAGGCAGCCAAGTACCTCGAGAAGCGCCCGTACGCCCCCGGCGAGCACGGCCGCACCAAGCGCAAGCAGGACAGCGACTTCGCCGTCCGTCTGCGCGAGAAGCAGCGTCTGCGCGAGCAGTACGGCATCCGCGAGAAGCAGATGCGCAACACGTTCAACGAGGCCCGCCGCAAGGACGGCCTGACCGGTGAGAACCTGGTCGAGCTGCTCGAGATGCGCCTCGACGCCCTCGTGCTGCGTGCCGGCTTCGCCCGCACCACCGCGCAGGCCCGTCAGCTCGTCGTGCACCGCCACATCCTCGTGGACGGCCAGCTCGTCGACCGCCCGTCGTTCCGTGTGAAGCCGGGTCAGCTCATCCACGTCAAGCCGAAGAGCGAGTCGCTGGAGCCCTTCCAGGTCGCCGCGCTCGGTGGCCACGCCGAGGTCCTGCCCCCCGTTCCGGGCTACCTCGAGGTCGAGCTCGACAAGCTCCAGGCGCGTCTCGTGCGTCGCCCCAAGCGCGCCGAGGTCCCCGTGACCGGTGACGTGCAGCTCGTCGTCGAGTACTACGCCGCGCGCTGAGCCGTTTCGACTCGCGGCATCCGCTCAGCGATCGGATGCCGCCCGAAGGGCGTCGGGGTTCCCCCGGCGCCCTTCGTCGTCCCCGCGCCCATCCGGATCACCCGTGCACCTAACATGGAACCCATGAAGAGCGTGCTGTGGTTCGTCGTCGGACTCGCGGGGGGCTTCGTCGCCGCCCACCTGGTGAACAAGGATCCGCGCGGCCACGAGGTGCTCGCGGAGGTCGATGCCCGCATCACCGAGTTCACCGATCGCATCGGCGAGGCCTATCGCGCCCAGGAGGCGAAGATCGACGGCATCGCCGAGAACGTCAAGGATGCCGCAGCCCACGCCGTGGAGGCCGCGAAGGATGCCGCCTCCAGCGCCGTCGACGCCGCGGCCGACGCCGTCAAGAACGCCGACTGACCCACCCCGCACCGTCCCCGTCCGGGACCGCCCGATCCCGCACGCCCGTGCTCTGCCGAGGAACCCACAGATGAAGACCGCCGAGATCGCCCAGCGCTACCTGGACTACTTCGAGAAGAACGGGCACACGATCGTGCCCTCGGCATCCCTGGTCACCGACGACCCGGCGCTGCTGTTCACCGTGGCCGGCATGGTGCCGTTCATCCCGTACCTGTCCGGCGACGTGCCGGCGCCCTACGCGCGCGCGGCCGACAACCAGAAGTGCATCCGCACGAACGACATCGAAGAGGTCGGCAAGACGCCGCGCCACGGCACGTTCTTCCAGATGCTCGGCAACTGGTCGTTCGGCGACTACTTCAAGGAAGGCGCGATCCGCTACGCGTGGGAGCTGCTGACCACGGCGGAGGAGGAGGGCGGCCTCGGCTTCGACCCGAAGGACCTCTGGGTCACCGTCTACGAGGAGGACGACGAGGCGCACGACCTGTGGCTGCGCCTCACCGACCTGCCCGAGGAGCGCATCCAGCGCCTCGGTAAGGACACGAACTACTGGTCGACCGGTCTTCCCGGCCCCGCCGGTCCGTGCTCGGAGATCTTCTTCGACCGCGGTCCCGCCTACGGCATCGACGGGGGCCCGGCCACCGACGACGACCGCTACGTCGAGATCTGGAACCTCGTGTTCATGCAGTACGAGATCACCGACGTGCGCAGCAAGTACGACTTCACGATCGTCGGCGAGCTGCCGAACAAGAACATCGACACCGGCATGGGGCTCGAGCGCATCGCGTTCCTCAAGCAGGGCGTCGACAACATGTACGAGACCGATCAGGTGCGCCCGGTGCTCGACGCCGCGGTCGCCCTCTCCGGAAAGGCGTACGGCGCGAAGCACGAGGACGACGTGCGCTTCCGCGTCGTCGCCGACCACGTGCGCTCGTCGCTGATGCTGCTGAGCGACGGGGTCACGCCCGCCAACGAGGGCCGCGGCTACATCCTGCGTCGCCTCATGCGCCGCGTCATCCGCTCGATGCGGCTGCTGGGCGTGGACGGCCCGACCTTCGAGATCCTCTTCGCCGCGTCGCGCGACGCGATGAAGGAGGCGTACCCGGTCGTGGGCATCGACTACGACCGTCTCGTCGCCTACGCCCTCGCCGAGGAGGCGACGTTCCTGCGCACGCTCGCGGCGGGCTCCGAGAACCTCGACGCCTCGATCGCCGCGGCCAAGGATGCCGGCGCCACCGCGATCGGCGGCGCGGAGGCGTTCCTCCTGCACGACACGTACGGGTTCCCAATCGATCTGACGATGGAGATCGTGGAGGAGGCGGGCCTGTCCGTCGACCGCGACGCGTTCGACTCGCTGATGCACGAGCAGCGCGCCCGCGCGAAGGCCGACGCCCGCTCGCGCAAGCGTCAGCTCGCCGACACGAGCGTGTACCGCGACTTCCGCGCGCACGGCGAGACGGTCTTCACCGGCTACACGGAGTGGGAGACCCCGTCGACCGTGCTCGGCCTGCTCGTCGACGGCGCCCCCGCCCAGCGCGCGCTGCAGGGCCAGATCGCCGAGGTGATCCTCGCCGAGACCTCGCTGTACGCCGAGAGCGGCGGCCAGGTCGCCGACAAGGGCGTCATCGTCGGCCCGGGCTACGAGCTCGAGGTGCTCGACGTGCAGCGTCCCGTCCCGGGTCTGGTGAGCCACACGGTCGAGGTCACCTCCGGCGAGGTCGGCGTCGGGCAGCCGGCGACGAGCGTCGTGGACGCCGTCAACCGTCGCGCCGCGCAGCAGGCCCACTCGGCGACCCACCTCGTGCACGCGGCCCTGCGCGACACCCTCGGCAGGTCCGCGACGCAGGCCGGATCGCTGAACCGCGCCGGTTACATGCGCTTCGACTTCTCGTGGGGCCAGACCCTGTCGGAGGCGACGAAGACGGAGATCGAGGAGATCGCGAACAACGCCGTGCGGGACAACCTGCAGGTGACCACGCGCGTGCTTCCCCTCGACGAGGCGAAGGCCGCCGGCGCGATGGCGCTGTTCGGCGAGAAGTACGGCGACACCGTGCGCATGGTGGACATCGGCGGCCCGTGGTCGCGTGAGCTGTGCGGCGGCACGCACGTCGCGTCCAGCGCCGAGATCGGTCTGATCAACCTCGTGGGGGAGTCCTCGGTGGGGGCGTCGACGCGCCGCGTCGAGGCCCTGGTCGGGCTGGACGCCTTCCGCGAGCTGGCGGCCGAGCGCGCCATCGTGTCGCAGCTGACCAGCTCGCTGAAGACGCCGAAGGATCAGCTCGCCGCCCGCGTCGCGGATCTCGCCGCGAGCCTCAAGGCCGCCGAGAAGCGCATCGCCCAGTTCGAGGCGAAGGCGCTGGAGAGCCGCCTGCCCGAGTTGGCGGCGACGGCGCAGCAGATCGGGGCCTACCGTGTCGTCGCGCAGACGCTCGGCACGGCGGCATCCGCCGACGATGTGCGTACGCTCGCGCTGCAGATCCGCGAACGGGTCGGGGCCGGAGCCGTCGTGGCGCTCGGCGCCGACGTCGGCGGGCGGCCGATCGTGATCGTCGCGACCGACGATGCGGCCCGCGGCGCCGGTGCGAAGGCCGGCGTGCTCGCCAAGACCGCCGCCGGCGTGCTCGGCGGCGGCGGGGGAGGCCGCGATGACGTCGCCCAGGGCGGCGGGACGGATGTGAGCGCCCTTCCGAGCGCGCTCACCGCCCTCACCCGCGCGCTGGAGACCCCGGGCGCGTGAGCGGATTCCGCCCGGGCGTGCGCCTCGGCATCGACGTCGGGAAAGCGCGCGTCGGGGTGGCGCGGTGCGACCGCGACGGCCTGCTGGCCGTCCCGGTCGAGACGGTGGCGCGCACCGACGCCGCCGTCGCGCGCATCGTGGAGCTCGCCGGGGAGTACTCCGCCATGGAGCTGCTGGTGGGCCTGCCGATCAGCCTCGCGGGCGGGGACACCGCGTCCACCGCGGACGCGCGGGAGTTCGCGGCGGCGCTGCGCGCGGCATCCGGGATCGACGTGCGACTGGTGGACGAGCGGCTCAGCACGGTGACCGCCCACGCGGCCCTGCGCAGCGCCGGGCGCTCTCAGCGTTCGTCTCGTAGGATTGTCGACCAAGTCGCCGCGGTGGTCCTGCTGCAGCAGGCGATCGATGTCGAGAAGAGCACCGGTGCCCCCGCCGGCGCCGCCGTGCCCGATCTGCAGGAGCCCGTCTGATGCCCGAAACCCCGCCGAACGACGATGAGTTCGCGGACCTGTTCAGCAAACTCCCGACGCCGCGGAGCGCGGCGCCGTCGTCCGGTGCTCCCTGGGGCTCCGAGACCCGTGCGAGCGACCGACCCCGCGCCGAGGAGCCGCCGGCCGTCCCGCCGTCGCGCCGCGCCGCCCGGGAAGCGGCCGCGGCGGGCGCCGCGACCTCCCCGGTCGCGAACGTGCCCGCCGCCGCGGCCGAGCCGCCCGCCGACCTCGCCGCGAGCGCGCCGCCCGTGTCGGCGCGCAGGGGGGAGCCGGCCGGCCCCGTCGCCGCAGCCGATGCCGCCGGCGCGGGCGCCGTCGACGCACCGGAGCGCCGCGAGGAGCCGCCGTCGGAGCACCACCAGCTCGCCGCGCTGTTCCAGGCCGAAGAGCACGCCGAACGCGAGCGTGTGAAGCAGCACGACCGGGACCGCCGCAAGAGCCGCATCGCCGGCTGGGTGATCTTCGGCGTGATCCTCGCCATCGTCGGCGGGATCGCCGGTGGCGGCTTCTACGTGTGGAACACGTACGAGGACAAGATCCGCTCGTTCATGGGCTGGGAGGAGCCGAAGGACTACGAGGACGGCATCGCGGAGGGCGACGCGACGGTGACCATCGTCAGCGGCGACACCGGCTCGACGATCTCCACGACGCTCTTCCAGGCCGGGGTCACGAAGACCGACGGCGCGTTCTACGACTACCTCATCAAGACCGGCCAGAACCCGACCTTCCAGCCCGGCGTCTACGCGCTGAAGCAGAAGATGTCGTCCGCGGCGGCCCTGAAGGCCCTGGAGGATCCGGCCAGTCGTCGGGAGAACACGGCGCAGCTGCCCGAAGGCCTCACCATGGAGTCGACCCTCACGCGGCTCGCCGACGGCACCGGCATCCCCCTCGCCGATCTGCAGGCCGCCGCCGCCGACCCGTCGCAGTACGGCGTCGCGGCGACGACGCTGGAGGGCTGGCTGTTCCCGGCGACCTACACCTTCGACCCCGGCACGAGTGCGCAGCAGGTGATCAAGACCCTCGTGGACCGCACGGTCTCGTCGCTGGATGCCGCCGGCGTTCCCGTCGACCAGCGTGAGCGCATCCTGACGGTCGCCTCGATCATCCAGCGCGAAGCGCGGTTCACCGCCGACTTCTACAAGGTGTCGCGCGTCATCGAGAACCGCCTGGACCCGGACAACGAGGAGACCCACGGCCTCCTGCAGATGGACTCCACCGCGCAGTACGGCTACAACGAGATCAACAAGGGCACGGCCAGCTCCTCGGCCGAGGCCCTCGCCAACGACAACCCGTGGAACACCTACCTCCACCCGGGACTGCCGGTGGGGCCCATCGCGAACCCGGGCGACCTCGCGATCGACGCCGCCATGCACCCCGCCGACGGCCCCTGGCTGTACTTCGTGACCGTCAACCTCGAGACGGGCGAGACCGTGTTCAGCACGACCTACGCCGAGCATGAGAAGGCCGTCGCCCAGTGGCAGCAGTGGTGCGCCGCCAACGCCAGTGACGACTGCTGACGCCTCGACCGCCTCCGCGGTGCTGCCCTCGGGCACCGCTCTGGAGGTGTGGGGCGACCCCATCGACCACAGCCTGTCGCCGCGGCTGCATCGCGCCGCGTACGCGCGGCTCGGCCTCGACTGGACCTACGGTCGGCGGCGCGTGGCCGCGGCCGACCTCCGCACCGTTCTGGACGGCCTGCCGCCCGCTTTCCGCGGACTGTCGCTGACCTTCCCGCTGAAGGCCGAGGCGTTCGCCGCGGCCACCCGCCGCGACCGCACCGCGACGCTCACCGGTGCCGTCAACACGCTCGTGCTCACCGAAAGGGACCGGGTCGGGTTCAACACCGACGTCGGCGGCATCGTCGCGGACGTGCGCGCGCAGGGCGTCGACGGCGTGGAACGGGCGCGCATCGTCGGCGCCGGCGCGACGGCGACATCCGCCCTCGTCGCCTTGGCCCAGCTGGGCGCGCAGACGGTCGAGGTCGTCGCGCGGCGCCCCGAGGCGGCCGCCGCCCTCCTCGAGCTGGGCGCGCGCCTGTCGGTGCGGGTGACGACGGCCCCGACGGATGCCGAGGCCCCGGCATCCGTGGATCTCACCGTCTCGACGCTGCCGGGCGGCACCACCCTCGCCGACGAGACCTGCCGCCGCCTGGCCGCCGGCGGCGGGCTCCTCTACGACGTCGTCTACGGGCACTGGCCCACCGATCTCGCCCGGGCGTGGGAGGACGCCGGCGCTCCCGCCGTCGACGGGCGCGGGATGCTGCTGCACCAGGCGGTGCTGCAGATCCGGGCGTTCCTGACGGGGGATCCGGAAGTGCCGCTCGCCGACGAGGTTGCCGTCGTGGACGTCATGGCCCGCGCGCTCGTGGGAGACTAGGCGAATGCTCCGCGTGCTCACGGCCGGCGAATCGCACGGCCCCGAACTCGTCGCCTTCATGGAGGGACTGCCCGCCGGCGTCCCCGTCTCGCGCGCCGCCATCCAGGCCGATCTCGCGCGCCGCAAGCTCGGCTACGGCCGCGGCTCGCGGATGAAGTTCGAAGAGGACGAACTCACCATCTCGTCCGGCGTCCGACACGGCTTCAGCATGGGAAGCCCGATCGCCCTGCGCATCGGCAACACCGAGTGGCCGAAGTGGACCGAGGTCATGAGCGCGGAGCCCGTCGAGCTGACGGAGAAGTCCCGCGGCCGCGGGGCCGCTCTCACCCGGCCGCGCCCCGGACACGCCGACCTCGTCGGCATGCAGAAGTACGGTTTCGACGAAGCCCGCCCGATCCTGGAGCGCGCCAGCGCCCGCGAGACCGCGGCGCGCGTCGCCCTCGGTGCGATCGCCCGGGGTTTCCTCGGCGAGCTCGGCATCCGTCTCGTGAGTCACACCCTCTCGATCGGTCCCGTGCAGGTGCCCTCCGACGCGGCGCTGCCGACCCCCGACGACGTCGAGGCGCTCGACGCCGATCCGCTGCGGTGCTTCGACCCCGCGACGTCGGCGCGGATGGTGGCCGAGGTGGATGCCGCGAAGAAGGACGGCGACACGCTCGGCGGCATCGTGGAGGTGCTCGCGTACGGGCTGCCGCCCGGCCTCGGTTCGCACGTGCAGTGGGACCGCCGCCTCGACGGCCGGCTCGCGCAGGCCCTCATGAGCATCCAGGCCATCAAGGGCGTCGAGGTGGGCGACGGCTTCGAGACCACGCGCCGGCGCGGGTCGGCCGCCCACGACGAGCTGTTCGCGGCGTCGGAGGGCATCACGCGCGCCTCCGACAAGGCGGGCGGCACCGAGGGTGGCATGTCCACCGGCACCGTCCTGCGCGTGCGCGCCGGGATGAAACCGATCGCGACCGTCCCGCACGCGCTGCGCACGATCGACGTCGCGACCGGCGAGGCCGCGACGGCCCACCACCAGCGCTCCGACGTGTGCGCGGTGCCCGCGGCCGGCGTGGTCGCCGAGGCGATGGTGGCGATCGTGCTCGCGGAGGCGGTGCTGGAGAAGTTCGGCGGCGACAGCGTCGCCGAGACGCGGCGGAACCTCGAGGGCTACCTCGCCGCCATCCCGGGCACCCTGCAGACGGCGTCGGACAGCGACGACGCCCTGTCGCTCGGATGACGGGGCGCGCACTCGTCCTGATCGGGCCGATGGGAGCCGGCAAGACGAGCGTCGGCCGCCGCGTCGCGAGGGCCCTGGATCGACCGTTCACCGACACCGACAAGATCGTCGTCCGCGATCACGGGGCGATCGCCGACCTGTTCACCACGCACGGCGAGGCGCACTTCCGCTCCGTCGAGCGCCTCGCGGTGCAGGAGGCCCTCGCCGTCGGCGGGGTGGTCGCCCTCGGCGGCGGGTCGGTCCTCGACCCCGCCACCCGCGATGACCTCCGACGGCACGACGTCGTGCTGCTGACCGTCCAACCGCACATCATCGCCTCGCGCATCGGGGGCGGTGCGCGCCCGCTCCTGGCCGGCGAAGACCCCGTGGCGCGCTGGACCCGCATCTTCGATGAACGGCGCCCCGTGTACGAGCAGGTCGCCGACATCACCTTCGACACCTCGACCGGACCCCTCGCCGATGTCGTGGCCGGCATCGTCGACTGGGTGCACGCAGACGCCCGGCGTCAGGAGGACTCATGAGCGAGAACACCGTCATCACTGTCGCGGGAGATCAGCCCTACGACATCACGATCGGCCGCGACATCCTTCCCCTCGTCGGCTCGGCGCTGCCCGAGACGGCCCGCAAGGTGCTCGTGATCCACCCGCCGACCCTGGCGGCGCAGGCGGCGCAGCTGCGAGAGCTGCTGATGACGACCGAGCGTCAGGTGCTCCTGGCCGAGATCCCCGATGCCGAGTCCGGCAAGCGGGTCGAGGTCGCGGCCTTCTGCTGGCAGGTGATGGGACAGGCCGACTTCACCCGCACCGACGCCGTCGTCGGCTTCGGCGGCGGCGCGGTCACCGATCTCGCCGGGTTCGTGGCCGCCACCTGGCTGCGCGGCGTGGCGGTCGTCCAGGTGCCCACCACCGTGCTCGGCATGGTCGACGCCGCCGTGGGCGGCAAGACCGGGATCAACACCGCGGAGGGCAAGAACCTCGTCGGAGCGTTCTGGCCGCCGTGCGCCGTCGTCTGCGATCTGGCGATGCTCGACTCGCTGAGCCGCAACGAGCGGGTGGCCGGTTTCGCCGAGGTCGTCAAGGCGGGGTTCATCTGGTACCCGGAGATCCTCGACCTGATCGAGGCCGACCCCGACGCCGCCGTCGACCCGCAGTCGCCCGCCTTCCGCCGCTGCATCGAGCTGGCCATCGAGATGAAGGCTCGCGTCGTGGGGGAGGACCTGCGCGAGGCGGGGCTTCGGGAGGTGCTCAACTACGGGCACACGCTGGGTCACGCGATCGAGCACGCCGAGCGGTACCAATGGCGCCACGGCGCCGCCATCTCGGTGGGGATGCTGTTCGCCGCCGAGCTGTCGCGGCTGGCGGGGCGTCTCTCGGACGACGCCGCCGCCCGGCACCGCCGCATCCTCGAGCTGCTGGGCCTGCCCACCTCCTACCGCTCGGGAGCATGGAAGCAGCTGCTGGCGACGATGCAGCGCGACAAGAAGACGCGGGGCGCGATGCTCCGTTTCATCGTGCTCGACGACATCGCCAAGCCGACGGTCCTCCAGGCACCGGACGAGTCGCTGCTCTTCGCCGCCTATCAGGACGTCGCGGAGTGACGGACGAGCCGGACGTCCGCCGCGTGCGGATGCCGGAATGGCGCCAAGTGCGCGACCTGCGGATCGAGGCCGTCGGCGATCCCGCGGCATCCATCGCGTTCCTGACCACCACCGAGCAGGAGCGAGCGCGCGACGAATCCTTCTGGCGTGAGCGGGCGGCGGGCGCCGCGATCGGCGCGGATGCGGCGCAGTTCATCGCCGACGACGGCGGCCGGTGGGTCGGAACGGTCACGGTGCTCCTGCGGGAGCCCGGAGCATCGGATCATCTCGATCGCGCCGTGACGGCGTCGCGAGCGGACCTCGTGGGCGTCTACGTCGCGCCCTCGCACCGGGGGACGGGGCTGCTCGGGCGACTCGTCGACGCCGCCCACGACTGGGCCCGCGACCGCGGTGCCGAGGCGCTGACCCTCGACGTGCACGTCGACAACGCCCGCGCGCAGGCCGCTTACCGCCGGCTCGGCTTCGTGCCGACGGGGGAGACGTTCTCGAGCGCGATCGGCGCCGAGATCGTGATGCGGCGCCCCCGCCCCTGAGCGGCACACGGCCGCACGCCGCGCCCCGGCGAGGGGACGCGGCGTACGGCCGTCCCGGCGCGTCACGCCGAGACGCTCTCCCTCGTCCGCACGGTCGTGCGCGGGAGGCCCAGCTGCGCGGTCGGGACGCTGCGGGTCTCGCGCGCCGTCGCCGCGCTGACGATGGCGATGAGGGCGATCACGGCGGTGAAGATGCTGATGACGACCCACCCGCCGGGGGCGACGCCGCCCAGCGCGGTGACGATCGAGGGAGCGAATCCGGCCATGAGGAAGCCGAGCTGCGTGCCGATCGCCATTCCGGAGAAGCGCACCCGCGTCGAGAACATCTCGCCGTAGAACGACGGCCACACCGCGTTGGCCGCCGCGTAGCCGAACGAGAAGGTCAGCACGGCGAGCACGAGGGTGAGGAACGTGTTGCCGCTGCTCATCGAGAGCATGTAGAAGGGCATCAGCGCCGCCGACGCGGCCGCGCCATAGATGAAGACGGGCTTGCGTCCGTAGCGGTCGGCGAGGGTACCGAAGAAGGGCTGCGTGCCGAGCGCGACGACGTTGGCGATGACGACGAGCCAGAGGGTCAGGCTCTCCGCCAGTCCCACCTGCTTGCCGTAGGCCAGGGCGAGGTTGCCGAAGACCGTCGAGACGGCGGCGATGAAGGCGCAGAAGATCACGCGCAGGACGTCGCGCCAGTGATCGCGCAGCAACGGGATCAGGGGCAGACGGGCGATCTTGCCCTCCGCCTTCGCGTCCTCGAACTCGGGGGTCTCGTGAAGGGAGCGGCGGATGACGTAGGCGACCACGACGACGACGGCGCTCAGCCAGAAGGGGATGCGCCAGCCCCAGCTGAACTTGAGCTCGTCGGGCATGGCGACCACCGGGATGAAGATCAGCGCCGCGAGGATCTGCCCGCCCTGTGTGCCGGTCAGCGTCCAGGAGGTGAAGAACGAGCGTCGGTCGTCGGGTGCGTGCTCGAGGGTCAGCGACGACGCGCCGGCCTGCTCGCCGGCGGCGGACAGTCCCTGCAGGAGCCGGCACAGCACGAGCAGCGCCGGGGCGGCCCAGCCGATCTGTGCGAAGCCGGGGAGGCAGCCGATGATGAACGTCGATGCCCCCATGAGGATGAGGGTGAACATCAGCACCTTCTGACGACCGATGCGGTCGCCGAAGTGGCCGAGGATGACCGCGCCGAACGGACGCGCGATGTAGGCGAACCCGAACGTGGCGAACGACATCACCAGCGCGGCCTGGTCACCGCTGGGGAAGAACACGGTGGGGAAGATCAGCGCGGCGGCGGAGCCGAACAGGAAGAAGTCGTAGTACTCGACGGCGCTGCCCATGAAAGAGGCCACGGCGGCTCTGACAGGGGTCTTCCGCGCCATTGCGGATTCGGACATCGGTGGTTCTCCTTCGAAGGGGACGTGAGCGCCGGACTCGGGTCAGCGGGTGAGCACGTCGTGGTCGGCGGCCACGAGAGCGTGGAAGTGGGCGGACATCCGATCGGCGTCGGGCCGGATGCCGGTGATCAGCTCGAAGGCGTCGACGGCCTGGAACACGGCCATCCGTCCGCCGTCGAGCGTCGGAGCCCCGAGAGCGCGCGCGGCCCGCAGCAGCGCCGTCTCATAGGGGCGGTAGACGATGTCGGCGACCCAGAGGGTCGGCCGCAGGAGCACCGCGTCGACGGGCATCCCGGGGTGTTCGGCCATCCCCGTGGGCGTGCAGTGGACCAGTCCGTCCGCCGCGGCCAGCAGGACGGCCAGCTCGTCGGCGGCACCGACGGCGACGCGCTCGACTCCGTGGCGCGACCGCAGATCGTCGACCAGTTCCGCCGCGCGACGGCCGTCGATGTCGACCACGATCAGTCGACCGACGCCACCGCGCAGGAGCGCATCGGCGACCGCCGACCCCGCACCTCCGGCACCGAGCTGCACGACGCGGTCGGTCGCGACGCCGGGGAGGCCGGACACGAACCCGGCGGCGAAGCCGGTCGTGTCGGTGTTGTGGCCGATACGGCCCTCCGGCGTGAACAGCACGGTGTTGACGGCGCCGAGCGCCGCGGCCAGCGGGTCGAGGTGGTCGAGGTGGTCCAGGACGAGCCGCTTGCACGGATGCGTGATGTTGAGGGCGTCGTAGCCGAGGCGCTCCGCCCACGTGAGGATGTCGCCGATTGCGGTGGGGGACAGGCCGAGCGCCGTGATGTCGAGAGGGCGGTAGACGTACTCGAGACCAAGCTCGCGTGCGGCCGCCATGTGCATCGGCGGCGTGAGCGAGGGCGTGACCCCGCTGCCGACGAGTCCCACGAGATAGGGACGCCGAGCGGTGTGGGTGACGATCACGGGTGTACTCCTTCGTACGCTCCGGTCTATGTACTAACCGGTACGTTCAGAGTGAACCACGGCAAATCCACGACGTCAAGGATCGGCCGGGAAAAACCCCGGCCATCCTCGCGCTCAGCGCGCGGCGAGCCAGGAGACGACGACGTCGCCGATGAGCGCGCGCAGGTGCGCACTGCGGTCGTCGAAGTCCATGTCGAACAGGTAGCCGAAGGTGTGACGGTTGGCCACCTGGAACACGCAGTAGGCGCTGATGACCAGGTGCACGTCGATCGCGTCGACATCGGACCGCAGGACGCCGTCGGCGCGCCCGCGCTCCAAGATGTCGTCGAGCAGCGTCTTGGCCGGCTGGGAGAGGGAGCGCAGCGCCTCGATGCGGCGGATGAACGCTCCACGATGGATGTTCTCGATCGAGACCAGACGGATGAAGTCGTCGTGGGTGACGTGATAGTCGAACGTCAGCTCCGCCAGCTCCCGGATCGCCGCGAGGGGATCGGTGTGGGCCAGGTCGATCCCGCGCTCCGCATCACGGATGCCGCGATACGCGTTCTCGAGCACCGCGAGATACAGGCCCTCCTTGCTGCCGAAGTAGTAGTAGATCATCCGCTTCGTCGTGCGGGTGCGCTCCGCGATGTCGTCGACACGCGCACCCGAGTAGCCGTCCTGCGCGAACACCTCCGTCGCCACCGCGAGCAGCTCCGCCCGGGTGCGTTCCGCGTCGCGCTGCTGGACCACCATCCGCTCAGGATATCGACGGGCGAGACCGAACCTCGCAGGCGAGGCCTACCGCACGTATGTACCGGATGGTACATTTCCCGGCATGAGAACCTCGATCGCGACCGTGTGCGTCAGCGGCACTCTCGTCGACAAGGTGCACGCCTGCGCCGAGGCCGGCTTCGACGGCGTCGAGGTCTTCGAGCCCGACCTGGTCGCGGCGCCCGAGAGCCCGGAGGAGATCCGCGCCGTCGCCGACCGCCTCGGCCTGACGCTCGATCTCTTCCAGCCGCTGCGCGACGTCGAAGGCGTCGACGAGGCGGAGTTCGCCCGGGTGCTGCACCGCGCCGAGGCGAAGTTCGCCCTCGCCGCGCGCTTGGGCATCGGCCTCGTGCTGTGCTGCAGCAACGTGGCGACGGCGACGGTCGACGACGACGAGGTGAGCGCGGTGCAGCTGCGCCGCCTCGGCGATGTCGCCGCGCGGCACGGTGTGCGCATCGCGTTCGAAGCGCTCGCCTGGGGACGCTTCATCGACGACTACCGCCGGGCGTGGCGGGTCGTGCAGCTCGCCGACCACCCGGCCGTGGGGCTGTGCCTCGACTCGTTCCACATCCTCTCGCGCGGCCACGACCCGTCCGCGATCCGCGACATCCCGGGCGAGCGCATCTTCTTCCTGCAGCTGTCCGACGCGCCGCGACTGTCGATGGACGTGCTGTCGTGGAGCCGGCATCACCGCCTGTTCCCGGGGGAGGGCAGCTTCGATCTCGTCGGCTTCATGGGTCAGGTGCTGCACGCCGGCTACTCGGGGCCGTGGTCGCTCGAGGTCTTCAACGACACCTTCCGACAGACGGACTCCGCGCGCACGGCGCTGCACGCGCACCGGTCCCTGAAGTGGCTCGAGGACGCCGTGGCGCGTCGGTATCCCGATCTGCCCGACCTGGAGATGCTGCCCGACTCCGCAGCGCCCTCCGGCATCGACTTCGTCGAGATCCGCGCCGAGGACACTTCTCCGGTCGAAGCGCTGCTCTCGCAGGCGGGATTCACCTCCCGCGGACGCCACCGCTCCAAGCCGGTGACGTTGTGGTCGGCCGGGCGGGCGCGGGTCGTACTCAACGAGCAGCACGCGCGCGACATGGCGCCTCACCTGGCCGCCGTCGGGTTCGAGGTCGACGACGCGGAGGCCGTGTCGCGCCGCGTCGACGCCCTGCAGACGCCCCGGGCCTACCGACGCACCTACGCCCGCGAGCAGCAGCTCGACGCCGCCGTGGCCCCCGGCGGGATGGCGGTGTTCTGGACGCAGGCCGCCGACGCCGGCGAACCCTCCTGGACCCGCGAGTTCGAGCACGGCGAGGTCGCCGCCGCGAGCGCCGTGACGGGCTTCGACCATGTCAGCATGACGCAGCCGTGGCAGGAGATCGACGAGACGACGCTGTTCTACACGGCGGCCTTCGGCCTCCACGTCGCCAGCAGCACCGACGTGCCGGGCCCGCAGGGGCTGGTGCGCAGCCGGGTCCTCGCCGGGCCCGGCGAGGACGGCGTGCGACTGCCGCTGAACGTTGCGCCCCCGATCGTGGCCGAACAGGGCAGCGCCACGGGTCTGGCGCAGCACGTCGCGTTCGCGTGCGACGACGTCCGCGCGCTGGCCCGCGCGTCCCGCGCGCGGGGGATGCAGCTGCTGCGCATGCCGCAGAACTACTACGACGACCTCGCGGCCCGCTTCGACCTGCCGACCGAAGTCATCAGCGAGCTGCGCGCGCTCGACATCGCGTACGACCGCGACGCCGACGGTGAGTACCTGCACGTCTACACCCGCACCGTCGGGCAGATCTTCTGGGAGTTCGTGGAGCGCCGCGACGGCTACGCCGGCTTCGGCGCCGGAAACGCCCCCATCCGCCTCACCGCGCAAGGCGACGCCGCCCGGTGAGCGGCCGCGCTGATAGTGTGCCGACGATGAGCGAGACGCGACGACTGCTGCTGGTCAACGGCCCCAACCTCAACCTCCTCGGCACCCGCCAGCCCGAGATCTACGGTCGCGACACCCTCGCGGACGTCGAACGCCTCACCCGGGATGCCGCCGCGGAGCGCGGCTTCGAGGTGCGGGCCGTGCAGAGCAATCACGAGGGCGTGCTCCTCGACGCGATCCACGAGGCGCGCACCGACTGCGCCGGGATCGTGATCAATCCGGGGGGCCTGACGCACACGTCCGTCGTGCTCCGCGACGCGCTCGCGGGCGTCTCGCTGCCGGTCGCCGAGGTGCACATCTCCAACATCCTCGAACGCGAGGCCTTCCGGCACCACTCCTACGTCGCGGACGTCGCCGCCGTCCACGTCATCGGCGAGGGCGTCTCGGGCTACGCGCGCGCGGTCGCTCTGCTCATCGACGTCATCACGGGTGCGGCGGAGGGCTGACGCCCGGGCCCGCGGAGGAGCGTGGGCTAAGATCGACTGTCGGCCGCGCGCCACCGCGTGCGCCACCTCGAACTCACGAACGGAAACTCCACACTCATGGCATCGACCGCAGACATCAAGAACGGCGTCGTCCTCAGCATCGACGGACAGCTCTGGAGCGTCGTGGAGTTCCAGCACGTGAAGCCCGGCAAGGGCGGCGCCTTCGTCCGCACCAAGCTCAAGAACGTCATGACCGGCAAGGTCGTCGACAAGACGTTCAACGCCGGCGCGAAGGTGGAGATCGAGAACGTCGACCGCCGCGACTTCACCTACCTCTACAACGACGGCGAGGGCTACGTCTTCATGGACGTCGCCGACTACGACCAGATCACGGTCGGCGCCGCGACGGTCGGCGATTCCGCGAACTTCCTGCTCGAGAACCAGCAGGTGCAGATCGCGCTCAACAACGGCAACCCGCTCTACATCGAGCTCCCGGCCTCCGTCGTGTTGGAGATCACCTACACCGAGCCCGGTCTTCAGGGCGACCGCTCGTCGGCGGGCACGAAGCCCGCGACCGTCGAGACCGGCTATGAGATCCAGGTCCCGCTGTTCCTCGAGACCGGCACCAAGGTGAAGGTCGACACCCGGACGGGCGACTACCTCGGCCGCGTCAACTGACGCGCGGCATCCGATCACATGAGCGCACGCTCCAAGGCGCGAAAGCGCGCCCTCGACATCCTCTACCAGTCCGACGTCCGCGGTGACGACCTCGCCGTGACGCTCGCGGCCGAGGCCAAGCGCGCGGCGAACGAGCCCGCCCGCGAGGCGTCCTGGCTGTACGCACGCGAGATCGTCGACGGCGTCATCGACAACCGCGACGAGATCGACGAGCAGATCGTCACGCACGCGCGCGACTGGAAGCTCGAGCGGATGCCGGCGGTCGACCGTGCCATCCTGCGCCTGGCCGTCTGGGAGCTCATGTTCAACGACGAGGTGCCCTCCGCGGTCGCCATCGACGAGGCCGTGGAGCTCGCGAAGGAGTTCTCCACCGACGACTCCGGCTCGTTCGTGCACGGCGTGCTCGGACGTATCGCCCGCACCGCCTGACGTCACATCCGTATGGCTGGGGGGAATCTCCTCTCGGCGGCAGGCCGACAGGCCGACCGCCACGTGGTGCCCGGGGCCGGCCATGTCGTCGAAGCCCTGGAGGGCGGTCTGGCCGAGGGCTTCGCCCGCCTGTACCCGCGCCTCGGTCTCTCGGCACCCTGACTCCCGCCTCGCCTGAGCGGGCGCACAGCCTCTCGCGCGTAGACTCGGGAGCTGTTCGACCAGGAGGACCCATGCGGATCACAGGCCTCGGCCACGCCGGAATGTTCATCGAGACGACGGGCGGCAGCATCCTGTGCGACCCCGTGATGGGGCCGAGTTTCTTCGGTTCGTGGTTCCCCTTCCCCGACAACCGCGGCCTGGACTGGGAGCGCTTCGGGAAGGCGGACTTCCTCTACATCTCCCACCGTCACCGCGACCACTTCGACCCCACGCTGCTGGAGCGGTACGTGCCGAAGGACATCCGCGTCCTGCTGCCGGAGTACCCGACCGACGACCTCGAGGTGGACCTCCGCCGCCTCGGCTACGACAACATCGTCTACACCCAGGCGGGCCGGACGATCGAGTACCCCGGCGGGCTGAAGATCATGGTCACGCCGCTGCGCGCGCCCAGTGACGGCCCGATCGGCGACTCCTCGCTGAGCGTGGACGACGGCACCGCCAGCATCCTGAACCAGAACGACTCGCATCCGCTCGACCTCGACCGGCTGCTCTCGTTCTCGAAGCCCGACGCGTACTTCACGCAGGTGTCGGGGGCGATCTGGTGGCCCATGGTCTACGACCTGCCGCAGGACTCCAAGCAGCACTTCGCGAAGCTCAAGCGCGACGCGCAGAACAAGCGCGCGATGTACTACATCGAGAAGGTGGATGCCGAGCACGTCTTCCCGATGGCGGGTCCGCCCATGTTCCTGCGTGAGGACCTGTTCCGTTTCAACGGGTGGGGCCTGGAGGACGACTCGATCTTCACCGATCAGCGTCAGTTCCTCGCGCACATGCGCGACGAGCGTCCCGACCAGAAGGGCTACGAGTTCGTGCCCGGCACGCAGGTCGACCTCGACGGCGGGGCGATCGAGATCACCCAGACCCTCTACTCGGCGGAGGAGATCGACCGCGTCTTCGACGAGAAGTGGGCCTACCTCGCCGAACAGCGCGACAGCCGTCAGGGAGAGGTCATCGCCGAGATCGCCACCCGCGCCGAGCCAATGGCACCCGACGAGATGCTCGCGGCACTGCAGGAGTGGTGGGAGCCGCTGCTGCGCCGCGCTCGCACGATCCGCACCGGGGTGGGCGGCAACGTCCGCTTCCGCATCGGCGAGCTCGACATGGTCGTCGACTTCCCGAAGGCCAAGGTGCGCGCGTACGCGGGGGAGGAGTGCATCTACTGGTACACGATCCCCGCCGATCTCGTCTCGACGAACATCCGCGACCACGAGATCGACTGGTCGAACTCGATCTTCCTGTCGATGCAGTTCGAGGTGGGCCGCAGCGGCAAGTTCAACGAGTTCCTCACCACGTTCCTGAAGTGCCTGTCGCGCGACCGCATCGAGTACGTCGAGAACTGGTACGCCGAGCAGTCGGATCAGACCGAGGATGCCGAGATCGACGGCTGGAACGTGCAGCGGCGCTGTCCGCACCTGCGCGCCGACCTCACCAAGACCGGCAAGATCGAGGACGGCGTGCTCACGTGCGCCCTCCACGACTGGAAGTGGGACCTGGCGAGCGGACAGTGCCTCACCGCACCGGGGCATCCGATCCGCGCGGCGCGCGTCAGCGAGACGGCCTCCGCGCAGACGTCGTGACCCGGCTCTGACGCACGGGATTCACGTCGTCAGGATTCGCCTCGCGCGCTTCGTGAGTCGCACGGGCGACGTCGTCACCGGCCGCCACCGATGATCCGTGCCGTGCCACGGCGGTGCCGTGACCTCGGGCACGCCGCTGTTCATGCGCAGCTTCCAGCCGATGCGGTCGAGGAAGCGGTGGTGGTACCAGCACAGCAGCACGCCGTTGTCGGTGTGCGTCGGGCCGCCTTGGGCATGTTCGGTGACATGGTGGATCTCACACCAGCCGGCGGGAACGCCGCAGCCGGGAATGATGCACCCGCCGTCACGCAGGGCGATGGCACGACGCTGATGCCGGTTGAACACCCGTTCCTCGGTACCGATCGCGACGATGCGTCCGCCTGGGCGGGTGGCGACGCGTTGGATCGCGCCGGCGCAGGCGACGTGGCGGGCGACCATGGTGCTGACGGGCTGATCGCAGCCCTGCGCGTGGGCGAAACCCGTGCCCGCGATGAGATCGTCGGCCTCGACGGAGACCACCAGGGTGGGCGCGTGGGCGCCGACCGTGGGCAGGAGCCCGCTGGATGCCGCGACACCGAGTGCCGCCGCGAGCGCATCGTGCTGCTTCTGCGGGCGGGTGCGCTCATCCCGGGCGACGAGCGGGTCGTCGTCAAGGGCGGTGAACGGGTCGTCGAAGGCGACCGCGGGGGAGAGGTGGGCATCGAAGATGGTCTGCAGCTGCGCCGCCACCTCGGGCAGCAGGGTTCCTCGGACGGGCACTCCGGCCGCGGTGGCGACACCGAGCACGAGCGAGCGCTTCCGCTCGGCCACCCGCTCGCGCGGCTCGGCGCCGTCCTGATCGAGCGCGAGCGCCCACGTCTGCGCGTGGATGCGCAGCAGCTCGGCGCATGCGGGCGGCGCGGCATCCAGCCCCGCGCCTCGGCGACGACGACGTCGGCGGCGTCCCTCCGCGCGGCCGTGGAGACGCGCGGCGCGGTCTGCTGGAGGGGTCCGGTGATCGCGAGGATGCCGTCGGTACCGACCACCCCGTCGACCATCGCGGCCCGCACCGACGGGAACGGCGGGTCGAGCGCCTCACCGGTCGTGGGCGACGCGGCGCGGCGGACAGCCGTCGCCGCCCGCTGCAGCCGGCCCGCCGACCGCGGTTCGAGCCGGGTGAGCGTCTGCAGCAGATCGGTGACGTCGCGGCATCCGAGGTGCGAGGTCATCCGCTCGTCGCGCACGGGGTTCTCCGACCGGCGCATGACCTCGCCGGTCGCGTCGATCAGGAGCGCCTCGACGAAGCGGCCGATCTCGGCGATCGCGGCGATCTGCCGAGCGAGCTCGCCGTCGGTGCCCCGCTCGAAGACACGGTTCGGGGCCGCCGCGCGCAGCACGTCCACGACCTGCGAACGCAGGTCGTCGAGGTGCGGTGCGAGGAGGTCCATACCCCCATTCTGCCGAGGGCCTCCGACACCATACGGTGGAAAAGTCCAGATCGAGATAGGAAACATCACACGCCGCGTGAGAGTGTTCTCATGCGCTTCAACGGCCTGCCCTAGAGTGAGCGCGACCACTACACCGGGGGTCCGCGAGGGAGGACCTTGGCATGAAGATCGACCCGCTGCACCTCGTGGACGTCCTCGTCTACCTCGTGATCCTCAACCTGACCGCCGAGTTCGTCCCGGGCGTCATCACCGAGAGCTTCGCCGTCTCGCTCGCGACGGCGGTCATGCTCAAGCTCGTCCTCGAGCTGGTGCTGCGGATCAAGAAGCGGGTCGTGGCACGGCTGCGCGCGGCGTCGACGGCGGCGCGACGTGTCACCTCGATCGTGATGCTGGTGCTGATCCTGCCCGGCAGCAAGTTCGTCGTGCTGTGGCTCGAGGACCTGCTCTTCGGCGACGCCGTCTCCCTCGGGGGCTTCTGGTCGGTGACGCTGCTCGTGCTCGGTCTCACGGCCGCCCGCGCCGGGGTACGACGCGCGATCGCGCCGGGGCGATCCACCACCTGAAGCGCCGCCCGGGTCGGGTAGAGTGGGTGACGTACCACAGCAACCTTTAACACCGTCCCGTGAGGCGGAGAAGGGAGCGACGGATGAGCACCGGTAACACGCGTACCGTGATGCAGACAGCCGACATCGCCCGCGCACTGACTCGGATCTCCCACGAGATCCTGGAGTCCAACAAAGGGGCGGACGGCCTCGTCCTCCTCGGCATCCCGACCCGGGGGGTGACCCTCGCGGAGCGCATCGGCGGCCTCCTCGGCGAGATCTCCGGCTCGCGCGTCCCCGTCGGCGCCCTCGACGTCACGATGTACCGCGACGACCTGCACCGCAATCCCACCCGCACGCCGCGCCCGACGCAGATCCCGGCCGGGGGGATCGACGGCAAGACCGTCGTCCTCGTGGACGACGTGCTGTTCTCGGGACGCAGCATCCGGGCCGCCCTGGACGCGATCGGCGACATCGGCCGCCCCGCCGCGGTGCGGCTCGCCATCCTCGTGGACCGCGGCCATCGTGAGCTGCCGATCCGCCCCGATTTCGTCGGCAAGAACCTGCCGAGCGCCCGCAGCGAGCGCGTCAACGTGCACCTCGCGGAAGTCGACGGCGTCGAAGAGGTGACGATCGCATCATGAGGCACCTGCTCGACACCCGCACGCTCGCACGCGAGCAGGCCCTGCGCATCCTCGACGTCGCCGAGGACATGCGCGACACCCAGTCGCGGGAGATCAAGAAGCTGCCGACGCTACGCGGCAAGACGATCGTCAACCTCTTCTTCGAGGACTCGACGCGCACGCGCATCTCCTTCGAAGCGGCCGCGAAACGACTGTCGGCCGACGTCATCAACTTCTCCGCCAAGGGTTCCAGCGTCAGCAAGGGGGAGTCGCTGCAGGACACCGCCCAGACGCTGCAGGCGATGGGCGCGGATGCCGTGGTCATCCGTCACGGCGCGTCCGGAGCACCGCACACCCTCGCCACGAGCGGTTGGATCACCGCGGGCGTCGTCAACGCCGGCGACGGCACGCACGAGCACCCCACCCAGGCGCTGCTCGACGCCTTCACGATCCGCAAGCGCCGCTTCGGCGACGACAGCCGCGGTCGAGACCTCGCGGGCGTGCGGGTCGCGATCGTCGGCGACATCCTGCACTCGCGCGTCGCGCGCTCGAACGTCTGGCTGCTGCACACGCTCGGCGCGGAGGTCACTCTCGTCGCTCCTCCGACGCTGATCCCTCAGGATGTCTCGGCGTGGCCGGCGCGCATCGTCTACGACCTCGACGAGGCCATCGCGGGCGCACCGGACGCGATCATGATGCTGCGGATTCAGCTGGAACGCATGAACGCGGCGTATTTCCCCACTGAACGGGAGTATTCGCGTCGATGGGGACTGGATGCCGAGCGTCTGGCCGCTCTGCCGGACGGTAGCATGGTGATGCACCCGGGCCCCATGAACCGGGGCCTGGAGATCTCCGCCGACGCCGCCGATTCCCCGCGCTCGACCGTGCTGGAGCAGGTCGCGAACGGCGTCTCGGTGCGGATGGCGGTGCTGTACCTGGTGCTGGCCGGCGAACGACCCGGTGAGCGCGACACGAACGCAGAGGAGCACGCCCCGTGACGGTTCCACACACCCCGGAGCGCCCGACGATCATCCGCGGCGCCCGCCTGAACGGGGCAGAGGCCGCCGACGTGGTGCTCGAAGGCGGCCGCATCGCCGAGATCGGCACCGGGCTCACCCGCGCCGGCGCCGATGTGGTGGATGCCGACGGGCTGATCGCCCTGCCCGGCCTGGTCGACCTGCACGTGCATCTGCGCGAGCCCGGCTACGAGGCGTCGGAGACGGTGCTGACAGGTTCGCGCGCCGCCGCGGCGGGCGGGTTCACGACGGTGTTCGCGATGCCGAACACCTCGCCGGTCGCCGACACGGCCGGTGTCGTCGAGCAGGAGCTCGCGCTGGGCGAGGCGGCCGGTTACGTGCACGTGCAGCCGATCGGCGCCGTGACGGTGGGGCAGAAGGGCGAACGCCTCGCCGAGCTGGGCGCGATGGCATCCTCCCGCGCCCGCGTGCGCGTCTTCAGCGATGACGGCTTCTGCGTCTTCGACCCGCTCATCATGCGCCGCGCGCTGGAGTACGTGAAGGCGTTCGACGGCGTCGTCGCGCAGCACGCACAGGATCCGCGGCTGACCGAGGGCGCCCAGATGAACGAGGGCACGGTCTCGGCCGAGCTCGGCCTCGCCGGCTGGCCCGCGGTGGCCGAGGAGTCGATCATCGCCCGCGATGTGCTGCTGGCCGAGCACGTCGGCTCCCGCCTGCACGTGTGCCACCTCTCGACGGCCGGGTCGGTCGACATCATCCGCTGGGCGAAGAAGCGGGGCGTGAACGTCACCGCCGAGGTCACGCCGCACCACCTGCTCCTCACCGAGGATCTCGTGCGCGGCTACGACGCCCGCTACAAGGTGAACCCGCCGCTGCGCCGCGACGAAGACGTGCAGGCCGTGCGCGAAGGCCTCGCCGACGGCACGATCGACATCGTCGCCACCGACCACGCCCCGCACCCGGCGGAGGCCAAGTCGTGCGAGTGGCAGGCGGCCGCCAACGGCATGGTGGGGCTGGAGTCCGCGCTGCGGGTCGTCCACCAGGCGATGGTGCAGACCGGGATGCTGTCGTGGGACGACGTCGCCCGCGTGATGTCGGCCGCACCGGCCCGCATCGGCCGCCTCGCCGACGCCGGCACACCGCTCACCGTGGGAGCACCGGCCTCGCTCACGCTGTACGACCCGGCGCCGGTGCGGACGTTCGGCCGCGACGACCTGCGCGGACGCAGCGTCAACTCTCCCTACCTGGGCCGCGAACTGCCGGGCGAGGTGCGGTGGACGTTCTTCCGCGGCGCTCCGACGGTCGCCGACGGCGTCGTGGCCACCGCCATGAAGGAGGTCACGTCATGACCCGTGAAGGGGCACTGCTCGTCATGATCGCCGTGGCCGTCGGGCTCCTGGCGCTCGGTGTGGTCGCGTGGCGACGACGATCCCGGCGGGACGGCGGGCTCGCCGCACCGTTCGGCGAGGCGCCGACGGACGCCCGCGAGCAGGTTCGCAGCTCGGGCTTCTACGTCGCGACGACCCGGCACGACGACGCCCTGGAACGCCTCGCGATCCGCGGGCTCGGCTTCCGTTCGCGCCTCGACGTGACGGTCACCGATCGGGGCGTCGCCCTCGACCTCGTGGGCCAGCCGCGCATGTTCCTCGCTCTCGAGCGGATCTCCGGCGTCGACCTCGCCAACACGGCCATCGACCGTGTGGTCGAGGCGGGCGGGCTCGTGCGCATCGCCTGGCTCGCGAACCGCTCGGACGGCTCCACCGAGATCGTCGACAGCTACCTCCGCCCGCAGGACGAGTCGGCCTCCGCCCTCGCCGCTGCGATCTCCGCCCTCCTGCCGCCTTCGACCCCGACCGCGACAGACCAGACCTCCACCACCTCGACGGGAAACGCCGCATGACCTTCTTGCTCGACCCCGCCGTCCTCGTCCTCGAAGACGGCTCCCGCCACCCCGGCCGCGCCTATGGCGCACGGGGCACGACCCTCGGCGAAGTCGTCTTCTCCACCGGCATGACCGGCTACCAGGAGACGCTCACCGATCCCTCCTACGCGGGACAGATCGTCCTGCAGACCGCGCCGCACATCGGCAACACCGGGATGAACGGCGAAGACCCCGAGTCACGCCGCATCTGGGTCGCCGGCTACATCGTGCGCGACCCCTCGCGCGTGGTCTCCAACTGGCGTGCCGACGAGTCGCTCGACGACGCCCTCGTGCGCGACGGGATCGTCGGCATCGCCGGCATCGACACCCGCGCCGTCACCCGCGTGCTCCGCTCGTCGGGCTCGATGCGCGGCGGCGTGTTCTCCGGCGCGGCCGCGGCCCTCGACCCCGAGGAGCAGCTGCGCATCGTGCGCGAAGCGCCCGAGATGGCCGGCCAGAACCTCTCCGCAGCCGTCTCGGTCAGCGAGGTCGAGGTCACGCCCGCCGCCGCCGACGTGCAGAGGCTGGGCGCCCTGGCCGTGCTCGACCTCGGCGTGAAGCGCGCGACCGTGCTCAACCTCGCCGCCCGCGGGTTCGACGTGCACGTGCTGCCGCAGTCGGCGACGATCGACGAGGTCCGCGCGATCGACCCCGTGGCCGTCTTCTACTCCAACGGCCCGGGCGACCCCGCGGCATCCGACGACCACGTCACGCTCCTGCGCAACGTGCTCGACGACGGCCTGCCCTTCTTCGGCATCTGCTTCGGCAACCAGCTGCTCGGCCGTGCGCTCGGCTTCGGCACGTACAAGCTGCCCTTCGGCCACCGCGGCATCAACCAGCCGGTGCTCGACAAGCAGACCGGGCGCGTGGAGATCACGGCGCACAACCACGGGTTCGCCGTGGACGCTCCGCTGGACGGCGAGACCCTCAGCCCGAACGGCTACGGCCGCGTCGAGGTGAGCCACATCGGCCTCAACGACAACGTCGTGGAGGGCCTGCGCGCCCTCGACATCCCGGCGTTCAGCGTGCAGTACCACCCCGAGGCCGCCGGCGGCCCGCACGACGCCAACTACCTCTTCGACCGCTTCGCCGACATGGTGCGCACCTCTCTGGAGAACAAGAACTGATGCCCAAGCGCGACGACATCACGAGCGTCCTCGTCATCGGCTCCGGCCCGATCGTCATCGGCCAGGCCTGCGAGTTCGACTACTCGGGAACCCAGGCCTGCCGCGTGCTGCGCGAGGAGGGCGTGCGCGTCATCCTCGTCAACTCGAACCCGGCGACGATCATGACCGACCCCGACTTCGCGGACGCGACCTACATCGAGCCGATCACGCCCGCCGTGATCGAGACGATCATCCAGAAGGAGAAGCCCGACGCGATCCTGCCGACCCTGGGCGGCCAGACCGCGCTCAACGCCGCCATGGCGCTGCACGAGCAGGGCATCCTCGACAAGTACGGCGTCGAGCTCATCGGCGCCAAGGTCGACGCCATCCGCAAGGGCGAGGACCGTCAGATCTTCAAGCAGCTCGTGCTGGATGCCGGGGCCGACGTGGCCCGCAGCGTCATCTGCCACACGATGGACGATCTGATCTCCGGCGCCGCCGAGCTCGGCTATCCGCTGGTCGTGCGCCCCTCGTTCACGATGGGCGGCCTGGGCTCCGGCTTCGCCTACGACGAGGAGGATCTGCGTCGCATCGGCGGTGCGGGCCTGCGCGACTCGCCGACCACCGAGGTGCTCCTGGAGGAGTCGATCCTCGGCTGGAAGGAGTACGAGCTCGAGCTCATGCGCGACATGGCCGACAACACGGTCGTCGTCTGCTCCATCGAGAACGTCGACCCGGTCGGCGTGCACACCGGCGACTCGATCACGGTGGCCCCCGCGCTGACCCTGACCGACCGCGAGTACCAGAAGCTCCGCGACATCGGCATCGACATCATCCGCGCAGTCGGCGTGGACACCGGCGGCTGCAACATCCAGTTCGCCGTCGACCCGGCATCCGGGCGCATCATCGTCATCGAGATGAACCCGCGCGTCTCGCGCTCGTCGGCCCTCGCCTCCAAGGCGACGGGCTTCCCGATCGCGAAGCTCGCCGCGAAGCTCGCGATCGGCTACCGCCTCGACGAGGTCCCGAACGACATCACCCAGGCGACGCCGGCGAGCTTCGAGCCGACGCTCGACTACGTCGTCGTCAAGGTGCCGCGCTTCAACTTCGAGAAGTTCCCGAACGCCGACGCGACGCTCACGACCACCATGAAGTCGGTCGGCGAGGCGATGGCGATCGGCCGCAACTACACGACGGCGCTGCAGAAGGCGCTGCGCTCGCTCGAGAAGCGCGGATCGAGCTTCCACTGGGGCGAAGAGCCCCGCTCGGTGGAGGAGCTGCTGGAGATCGCGAAGGTCCCCACCGACGGGCGCATCGTGACGCTGCAGCAGGCGATGCGCAAGGGCGCCACGGTCGCGCAGGCGTTCGAGGCCACGAAGATCGACCCGTGGTTCCTGGACCAGATGGCACTGATCAACGAGGTCGCCGCCTTCGTGCAGGCCGCCGCCGAGCTGGATGCCGCGACCCTGCGTCTGGCCAAGGAGCACGGCTTCAGCGATGCGCAGCTCGCGCAGCTGCGGGGCGTGACCGAGGCCGAGATCCGCGGCGTCCGCTACGGCCTCGGCATCCGCCCGGTGTACAAGACGGTCGACACGTGCGCGGGGGAGTTCCCCGCCCTGACGCCGTATCACTACTCCAGCTACGACTACGAGACCGAGGTCACGCCGAGCGATCGCACCAAGGTCGTCATCATCGGGTCGGGCCCGAACCGCATCGGCCAGGGCGTCGAGTTCGACTACTCGTGCGTGCACGCCTCGTTCGCCCTGTCGGACGCCGGCTACGAGACGATCATGGTCAACTGCAACCCGGAGACCGTCTCGACCGACTACGACACGAGCGACCGGCTGTACTTCGAGCCGCTCACGCTCGAAGACGTCCTGGAGGTCCTGCACGCCGAGAGCGCGTCGGGCACGATCCTCGGCGTGGTCTGCCAGCTCGGCGGTCAGACGCCGCTGGGACTCGCGAAGGGCATCGAGGAGGCCGGCTACACGATCCTCGGCACCTCTCCCGCCGCCATCGACATCGCCGAGGAGCGCGAGCTGTTCTCGCAGCTGCTCGACCGCGCCGGACTCGTGGCCCCGCGCCACGACACGGCCGTCGACGAGGCGGGCGCCGTCGCGATCGCCGAGGAGATCGGCTACCCCGTGCTCGTGCGCCCGAGCTTCGTGCTCGGCGGCCGCGGCATGGAGATCGTCTACGACACCGAGAGCCTGCGCGACTACTTCGTGCGCACCGCCGGTGAGGTCGTCATCGAGGAGGGCAAGCCGCTGCTGGTCGACCGCTTCCTCGACGACGCGATCGAGCTCGACGTCGACGCGCTCTACGACGGCCACGAGCTGTACATCGGCGGCGTCATGGAGCACCTCGAGGAGGCCGGCATCCACTCCGGCGACTCGTCGTGCACCCTCCCGCCCATCTCGCTCGGTCGCACCGAGATCGACCGCGTCCGCACCGCCACGCAGGCGATCGCGGAAGGCGTCGGCGTGCGGGGTCTGCTCAACGTGCAGTTCGCCGTCTCGGCGGGCGTGCTCTACGTGATCGAGGCGAACCCGCGCGCCTCGCGCACCGTGCCGTTCGTGTCGAAGGCGCTCGGCATCCCGCTGGCCAAGGCGGCGTCGCGCATCATGGCCGGCTCCACCATCGCCGAGCTCAAGGCGGAGGGCCTGCTGCCCGTCGAGGACGGCTCGCGCGTGCCGCTGGACGCTCCCGTCGCCGTCAAGGAGGCCGTGCTCCCGTTCAAGCGGTTCCGCACCGCCGACGGCCACACCGTCGACTCCGTGCTCGGCCCGGAGATGCGCTCCACCGGCGAGGTCATGGGCATCGACCGCGACTTCCCGACCGCGTTCGCCAAGAGCCAGGCGGCGGCCTACGGCGGCATGCCGACCTCGGGCACGGTGTTCCTGTCGGTGGCCGACGACGACAAGCGCGCCGTCATCCTGCCGGCGCACCGCCTGCAGGAGCTCGGCTTCCGCCTCGTCGCGACGTCGGGCACCGCCGAGATCCTCGCGCGCAACGGCATCCGCGTGGACGTCGTGAACAAGTACTCCGACACGCAGGAGTCGGGGGAGCGCAACGTCGTCGACCTCATCAACGCGGGCGAGATCGACATCGTCGTGAACACCCCCTCCGGCGGCATCGCCCGCGCCGACGGGTACGAGATCCGCGCGGCGGCCGTGGCCGCCGACAAGGCGCTGTTCACCACGATGGCCGTCCTCGGCGCCGCGGTCAGCGCGCTGCCGGTGCTGCGGGAAGGCTTCGCCGTGCGCAGCCTCCAGGAGTACGCCGTCGACCGCGCCGAGGCTCTCCAGGCCGCCGAGCAGCGGGCCGCGGTGTGAGCTCGTTCGGCTCGCGACTGCAGAGGGCCGTCGCCACGCGCGGACGCCTGTGCGTCGGCATCGACCCCCATGAGACGCTCCTGCGGGAGTGGGGGCTCGGTGTCGACGCGCAGGGCGTGCGCGAGTTCGGGCTGCGCACGGTGGATGCCGCGGCATCCACCGTGGGGATCGTCAAGCCGCAGGTGTCGTTCTTCGAGCGGTTCGGATCCGCCGGGTTCGCCGCCCTCGAAGAGGTCATGGCGGCCGCCCGCGCCGCGGGGCTGATCGTGATCGCCGACGCCAAGCGCGGCGACATCGGCACGACGATGGACGCGTACGCGGCCGCGTGGCTGCCGCCCGGGGCGCCGCTGGAGGCGGACGCCCTCACCCTGAGCCCGTACCTCGGCGTCGGCGCGCTCGCCTCGACCCTGGCCTCCGCGCTGACCCACGGGAAGGGCGCCTTCGTCCTCGCCGCGACGAGCAACCCCGAGGCGGCGCAGCTGCAGACGGCGCACGTGGACACCGGCGCCCCGGTCGCCGCCGCCGTGGCCGCCGAGGTGGTCGCCGCCGACTCCTCCACGGGCGACTGGGCCTCGCTCGGCCTCGTGGTGGGCGCGACGGTCGACCTCGCGGACCGCGGCCTGCGACCGTTCGGGCGGACCGTGCCGATCCTCGCCCCCGGCTTCGGAGCCCAGGGCGCCGAGCCCGCCGACCTGACGCGCGTGTTCGGCGGCCTCGCCCACGGCGTGATCGCGAGCGAGAGCCGCAGCATCCTGTCCGCCGGACCCGACCGGCTCGCCGCGCGGATCGCCGAACGCGCCGCCCTGTACCGTGGAGGATCCCATGGCTGACTCCCGCACCCCTCCCGAGGTCGACCGTGTCGCGGCATCCCGTCGCGCCGTCGCCGCACGCCGCGAACGCGCGGCCCTCAAGCACGACGTCGCGATGCGGGTCATCACGCCGCAGGAGCTGTTGCAGCGCGCGCTCGACGCACCGGAGAGCCCCGCCGGCGCGATGCGGATCACCGAGTTCCTGACGGCGCTGCCGGCCATCGGCGAGGGCAAGCGCGACCGCATCCTCGCGGACCTAGAGATCGCCCCCGTCAAGCGGCTCGGCGGCCTGGGCGCCCGCCAACGCGTCGCGCTGAAGGACTGGCTCGACACCCGGTTCCCGCCGCTGCAGCCCCGCGGCGGCCGCAGCCGGCTGATCGTGCTCGCGGGGCCCACCGCCGTCGGCAAGGGCACCGTCGCCGCCCACATCAAGGAGCACCACCCCGAGATCCTGCTGTCCGTCTCGGCCACCACCCGTGCGCCGCGACCGGGCGAGGTCGACGGTGAGCACTACTTCTTCGTCGACGACGCCGGCTTCGACCGGCTCATCGCCGACGGCGCCCTGCTGGAGCACGCCACGGTGCACAACGCGTTCCGCTACGGGACACCGCGCGGGCCGATCGACGAGGCGCTGGCCGCGGGCCGCACGGTGCTGTTGGAGATCGATCTCCAGGGCGCGCGCCAGGTGCGCGCCGCCGCGCCCGACGCGACGCTGGTGTTCCTCACCCCGCCCAGCTGGGACGAGCTCGTCAACCGCCTCGTGGGGCGCGGGACCGAGGGAGCCGAGGAGCGGACCCGACGCCTCAAGACGGCCAAGGTGGAACTCGCCGCCCAGGGCGAGTTCGACTACCGCGTCGTCAACGACGACGTCGCCCGCGCCGCCGCCGAGATCGCGGCCCTCGCCCGCTGAGCGCCGCTTCATCCGTCCCGCGAGGTCGGATCGCACCCGCAGAAGCGACGTCGCGGGACGGATGAAAGCGATCGCCGAGTCGGCGCTGATAGAATGAACGGATGCCGCGGCATCCTGCGGCCACGAGTTCTCCCGCGTGGGCGTGTCCCCGCGAGTTTTCCCACCGCCATTCGATCCTGGAGGTTCATCATGGCCGGACGTGACAAGGGCATCATCGACCCGCCCATCGACGCACTGCTCGACAAGGTCGACTCCAAGTACCAGCTCGTGATCTACGCGGCCAAGCGCGCGCGCCAGATCAACGACTACTACTCCGACCTGCACGAGGGGAACCTCTTCGACAACGTCGGTCCGCTCGTCGACTCGAGCGTCGAGGACAAGCCCCTCACGATCGCGCTGCACGAGATCCACGAGGACAAGCTGCGCCTGCGCGCGGCCGAGTGATCCTCCGCTGACTTCATGACGCCGTATGGCGTCGCCATGCCCGTGATCCCCGCTACGACGACGTCGTGTCGGAGATCGCGGGCATGATTGTCGAGTACCCGTTGTCGTCTGGAGCACCGATGAGCGCGCTGCGTCTGTTCACGTCCGAATCCGTCACCGAGGGGCACCCGGACAAGATCTGCGACCAGATCTCCGACTCGATCCTCGACGCCCTGCTGACGGTCGACGCGTGCAGCCGTGTCGCGGTGGAGACCCTCGTGACCACGGGCCTCGTGCACGTGGCGGGTGAGGTCCGCACCGACGGGTACGTCGACATCCCCGGCATCGTCCGCCGGGTCGTGAACCGCATCGGCTACACCTCGAGCGAGACCGGCTTCGACGGCGACTCCTGCGGCGTCACGGTGTCGATCGGCGAGCAGTCCGGCGACATCGCGGCCGGCGTCGACAACGCGATCGAGCACCGCGAGGGCGGTTCGGTCGACCCCGTCGACGCGCTCGGCGCGGGCGACCAGGGCATCATGTTCGGCTACGCGACGACCGAGACACCGCAGCTCATGCCGATGGCGATCTGGACCGCCCACCGGCTGGCCGAGCGTCTCACGGATGCCCGCCGCTCCGGCGCGCTCGGGTTCCTGCGTCCCGACGGCAAGACCCAGGTGACCCTCGGCTACGACGGTCCGGTGCCGCGCACCGTCGACACCGTCGTGCTCTCCACCCAGCACAACCCCGACATCTCGCTGCCCGCCCTGCGCGCCGCGGTGCAGGCCGAGGTCATCGACCCCATCCTCGCCGCCACCGGCCTCGACGTGTCGAACGTCCGCTACGTCATCAACCCCGCGGGCCCGTTCGTCACCGGCGGCCCGAAGGGCGACGCCGGTCTCACCGGCCGCAAGATCATCATCGACACCTACGGCGGCGCGTCCCGCCACGGCGGCGGCGCGTTCAGCGGCAAGGACCCGTCCAAGGTCGACCGCTCCGCCGCCTACGCGATGCGCTGGGTCGCCAAGAACGCCGTCGCGGCCGGTCTCGCCGACCGCCTCGAGGTGCAGGTCGCGTACGCGATCGGTCGCGCGGAGCCCGTCGGGCTCTACGTCGAGACGTTCGGCACCGCGCACGTGTCCGATGAGAAGATCACCCGGGCGATCCGAGAGGTCTTCGACCTGCGTCCGAAGGCGATCATCGACGACCTCGACCTGCTGCGGCCCATCTACGCGCAGACGGCCGCCTACGGCCACTTCGGCCGGGAGCTTCCCGAGTTCACCTGGGAGCGCACCGACCGCGTCGAGGAGCTGCGCGCCGCCGCGGGTCTCTGACCGACGCCGTGATCGTCGTCGCCCGGGTCCTCATCGACTCGCCCCTGCCGCAGCTGGACCGGCTCTTCGACTACGAGGTCCCGGCATCGCTCGTCGCCGACGCCGTGCCGGGAGTCCGGGTGCGCGTGCCGCTGCGGACGGCGGGGCGCGTCGTGGACGGCTACCTCGTCGAGGTGCACACGGCGGAGGCGCCCGAGCGGCCGCTCTCCGAGCTCGACGCGGTCGTCTCGTCGGTGCCCGTGCTGACCCCGGCGCTGTACGCGCTCGCCCGACGCGCGGCCGACCGCGCCGCCGGCTCGGCGAGCGACATCCTGAGGCTGGTGATCCCGAAGCGGATGGTGCGCGCGGAGAAGGCGTGGCTCGCCGCCGGCGATGCGGACGCCTCCGCCGCCGAGGTGTCGACGGATGCCGCGGCCTGGGCCGACGGCGTGCTCGCGGCCTATCCGGGGCTGTCCGGGGCCGTCGCGGCGGGGGAGCGGCTCGCCCTCGACGCGCCGCCGCGCCCCGCGCCCGATCGCCCGGTCGGCGCGTGGGCCGACCTGGTCGCCGCGATCGCCGTTCGCACGCTGGCGGACGGGCGCAGCACCGTGCTGGTGGTGCCCGATCACCGCGACCAGGACCAGCTCCTGACCGCGCTCGCGGGGCGCGCACCCGACGACACCGTGGTGCGCGACGACGCGCGCCGCTCCGGCCCCGAGCGCTACGCCACCTACCTGCGGCTGCTGACGCCGTCGCCGTGCATCGTGGTCGGCAACCGGTCGACGGTCTACGCCCCCGCGCACGACACGGCCTGCGTCGTCGTGTGGGACGACGGCGACCCCCTGCTGGCCGAGCCGCTCAGTCCCGGCGTCCACGCGCGCGACGCGGCCCTCCTCCGCCAGGAGCTGGAGGGCTCGGCGCTCGTGTTCGCCGGGCACACGCGCACGACCGACGTGGAGCGGCTGGTGCAGCTCGGCTGGGTGCGCGACCTGCCGGCGGCCCGGCGGCCGAGCCCGACGGTCGTGCTGTCGGCCACACGCGAGGGCGAGTCGCGGGGAGCCCGCGTGCCGTCGAGCGCGTTCGCCGCCGCCCGCGACGCCCTGCACGAGGGACCGGTCCTCGTGCAGGTCGCCCGCCCGGGCTACTCGCCGGTGCTGGTGTGCGCCGACTGCCGCACGCCCGCCCGCTGCCGCCATTGCACGGGCCCGCTGCGGGCGCGCCGCCCCGGAGCGACCCCCGACTGCGGGTGGTGCGGCCGTTCCGCCCCCGCCTGGACGTGCGCGAACTGCGGCTCGGTGAAGCTGCGCATGGCGTCGTCGGGCAGCGAGCGCACGGCGGACGAGCTCGGACGCGCCTTCCCCCACACCCGCGTCATCGTCGCCGACGGCGCGCATCCCGTGACCCACGTCGACGAGCGGCCGGCGCTCGTCATCGCGACCCGCGGCGCCGAGCCGTTCGCGCGCGGCGGCTATCGGGCGGTGATCCTGCTCGACGGCGACCGGATGCTGCTGGCCGAGCAGCTGCGCATCGGGGAGTCCGCGCTGCGCTGGTGGTCGAACGCGGCCGCGCTCGCGGCCCCGACGGCCCCCGTGCACCTCGTGGGTGTCGCGGGACCGGTCGCACGCGCCCTCGCGACCTGGACGCAGCCGGCCTACGCGCGCGCGGAGCTCGCCGACCGCGCGCCGCTCGCGATGCCACCGGTGATCCGCGTCGCGGCGGTCGAGGGCAGCGTGACCGCCGTCGAGGGGGCGCTCAGCGCGGTCCGCGACGCCGTTCCCACGCTCGCCGCCCCCGCGGGCGCGATCCTGGGTCCCGTCCCCCTTGAGGAGGGGGTGGTCCGCGCCCTCGTGCGCTTCGACTACGCCCACGGCAAGGCGGTCGCCGAGACGCTGCGCGCGGCCGTCGTCGCCGAGGCCCTGCGGGGGCGTCGCGCGGCCCGTCGCGGACCGGCGCGCGGGGCGAACAGCGGCGCGCGCACTACACTGCGGGTGCGGCTCGACGTCCCCGAACTCGATCTCTGATCCGGCGGGCTCGCCGCCGTGATCGTCGTCATCAACCGAGGTATCCCATGCGCATCGTCTTCGCCGGCACACCGGCGCCCGCCGTCCCGTCCCTGCGGGCGGTCGCGGCATCCGCTCACGATCTCGTCGGGGTCGTCACCCGCAGCGACGCGCCCCTCGGTCGCAAGCGGGTGCTGACGCCGTCCGCGGTGGCCGCGGCGGCAGCGGACCTGGGGGTGCCGATCGTCAAGGCCGACCGCCTCGACGCCGCGGCGAGCGCCGCGATCGACGCCCTCGCGCCCGATCTCGGCGTCATCGTGGCCTACGGCGGCCTCGTGCGGGAACCGCTGCTGTCGATGCCGAAGCACGGGTGGATCAACCTGCACTTCTCCCTCCTGCCGCGCTGGCGGGGCGCAGCCCCGGTGCAGCACGCGCTCATCGCGGGGGACCGGAGCACGGGCGCGAGCGTGTTCCAGCTCGTCGCCGCCCTGGATGCGGGTGACGTGTTCGCAGAGGTGCGCTACGACGTCCCCCGCGGCGCGACCGCGGGGGAGGTGCTCACCGAGCTGGCCGACGCCGGCGCCGAGCTGCTCGTGCGCGTCGTCGACGAGATCGCGGCGGGAACCGCGCGCGCGACGCCGCAGACGGGGACGGCCACGCTCGCTCCGAAGCTGTCCATCGCCGATGGCGCCCTCGATCTCACGGCTCCCGCCGACGTCGTGCTGGACCGTTTCCGCGGCACGACGCCCGAGCCCGGGGCGCATGTGAGCTTCGACGGCGCGCGGCTGAAGATCCTCGCGGCGCACCGCGGGCCGGATGCGGGGCTGGAGCCGGGCGTGGTGAGCGCCTCGGGCCGCGACATCCTGCTCGGTGCCGGCGGCGGCACCAGCGTGGTCCTGAAGACCGTCCAGCCGGCCGGCAAGAGCGCGATGGCGGCGGGGGACTGGTGGCGCGGCGTGCGGGTCGACGACCCGCGCATCGAGCTGCCGTCGTCGGGGGAGGCGGCCTCGTGAGCGGGTCGCCGCGCTGGGTGGCCTACGACGTACTGCGCGCCGTGCACGACTCCGACGCGTACGCCAACCTCCTGCTGCCGCGTGCGATCACGCGGGCCGGGCTCACCGGCCCCGACGCCGGACTGGCCACCGAGCTGACCTACGGCACGCTGCGCCGCGAGGGCACCTACGACGCGATCATCGCGGATGCCGCACGTCGCCCGGTCGCCGACATCGACCCCGCCGTGCGCGACGCCCTGCTGCTGGGGGTCCATCAGCTGCTGGCGATGCGCACGCCCGCGCACGCGGCCGTCAACGAGACCGTCCGCCAGGTGCGCAAAGCCGTCGGCGCGTCGGCGGCGGGCTTCGCGAACGCGGTGCTGCGTCGCGTCAGCGAGCGGACGCCGGACGAGTGGGACGAGCGTCTCGCGGCGGGGGCGCGGTCGGACGACGAGCGCCTCGCCCTCCGCTACGCGCATCCGGTGTGGGTGATCCGCGCCTTCCGCCGCGCCCTGGCCGCGGAAAGCCGCGCCGACGAGCTCGAAGCGCTCCTCGCCGCCGACAATGCAGCGCCGGTGGTCACCCTCGCCGCTCTCCCCGGACTGGCGCACCGGCCCGCCGACGCCGCGCCGACGCCGTATTCGCCGCTCGGGTTCCGCTCCGCCGGGGGCGATCCCGGTGCGCTGGTCGCGGCATCCGGGGGCCTCGTCCGCGTGCAGGACGAGGGATCCCAACTGGCGGCGCTCGCCCTCTCCCGCGCCCTCCCGGTGGCACCCGGCGAGCGCTGGCTGGACCTGTGCGCCGCGCCGGGGGGCAAGACGGCGGTGCTCGCGGCGGAGGCGCTCGCCCACGGCGCGGAGCTGGAGGCGAACGAGCTGTCGCCGGCTCGCGCGCCGCTCGTGCGCGACTCGGTCGCGGCAGTACCGCTGGAGGTTCCGGTGTCGGAGGAGGACGGTCGCACACGGGCCGCCCGCGGGCGCTACGACCGCATCCTCGTCGATGCCCCCTGCACCGGCCTGGGCGCCCTGCGCCGTCGTCCCGAGGCGCGCTGGCGCAAGCAGCCCGCCGACGTCCCCGAGCTCGCCGCGCTCCAGACCGAACTGCTGGATGCCGCGATCGCGGCACTGCGCCCGGGCGGCATCGTCGCCTACGTCACGTGCTCGCCGCACCTGGCCGAGACCGCCGCGGTCGTCGCCGACGCCCTGCGCACCCACGGCGACACCATCGAGGAGATCGATGCGCGTGCGGTCGTCGCGGGGATCTCCGACGCACCGATCGATCTCGCCCCACCCGCGGACGGGTCCGGGCGCGCGCAGCTGTGGCCGCACCGTCACGGCACCGATGCCATGTCCATCTCGCTGCTGCGCAAGCGCTGAGCGGCCCGGCGGGCCCGTCGGCGGCGGCTAGGGTGGTGCCGTGACCGGCGACATCCGCATCAACCCCAGCATCCTGGCCGCCGACTTCGTGAACATGCAGTCGGAGCTGGCCCGTATCGGGACCGCCGACTTCGTCCACGTCGACGTGATGGACAACCACTTCGTGCCGAACCTGACGTTCGGGCCGCAGATGGTCGAGCGCATCCAGGCGACGAGCCCGGTGCCGCTGGACGTGCACCTCATGATCTCGGACGTCGACCGCTGGGCTCCCGGCTATGCCGAGCTGGGTGCGGCATCGGTCACCTTCCACCTCGAGGCCGCGACCGATCCCGTGGCCCTCGCGCGCCGCCTGCGCGCGATCGGTGCCCGCGCCGGGGTGGCGGTGAAGCCCGCGACAGCGGTCGAGGGGCTCTTCGACGTGCTCGACGAGTTCGACCAGATCCTCGTCATGACCGTGGAGCCCGGCTTCGGCGGACAGTCGTTCATGGCCGACCAGATGCCCAAGCTGGCGCGACTGCACGACGAGGCCCGTCGGCGCGGCTCGCAGGTGTGGCTGCAGGTCGACGGGGGCATCTCGGAGTCGACGATCGCCCAGGCCGCCGAGGCCGGCGCCGACACGTTCGTCGCCGGCTCGGCCGTCTTCGGCGCGGGGGAGCCGGACCGCGCGATCGCCGCCCTGCGTCGCCTCGCCGCCGATCACCACCGGCACTGACCCGCCCGCCGGCCGCCCGGACGGCGCTCGCCCCCGGCGCGGACCGGTAGCCTGTCAGGGTGAAGACGTTCGACGCCCTGTTCGCGGAGCTGACGACGACCGCCGAGACCCGTCCCGAGGGTTCCGGCACGGTCGCGCAGCTCGACCGCGGCGTGCACGCCATCGGGAAGAAGATCGTCGAAGAGGCCGCCGAGGTGTGGATGGCCGCGGAGTACCAGTCCGACGACGAGACGGCCGAGGAGATCTCCCAGCTGCTGTACCACCTGCAGGTGCTCATGCTGGCCAAGGGCCTCACCCTCGACGACGTGTACCGACATCTCTGAGCGCGCTCCCGCCTCTGCTCGTCCCGCTACCGAAAGCCCTTCACCCATGCTGCGCATCGCCGTGCCGAACAAGGGGTCGCTCGCCGACACCGCCGCCGAGATGCTCGCGGAGGCCGGATACACCGGCCGTCGCGACCCCAAGGATCTCCATGTCATCGACCCGATCAACGAGGTCGAGTTCTTCTACCTGCGTCCGAAGGACATCGCGACCTACGTCGGCTCCGGCGCCCTCGATGTCGGCATCACCGGCCGCGACCTGCTCCTCGACGCCCGGATGCCGGGGGCACGTGAGATCGAGCAGCTCGGCTTCGGCGGCTCGACGTTCCGCTTCGCCGGCCCTCCCGGACGCTTCACCGCGGTGACCGACCTCGAGGGCCTGCGGGTCGCGACGGCCTACCCGGGCCTCGTCGACGGCTTCCTCGACGAGCAGGGCGTCGCCGTCGACCTCGTGCCGCTGGACGGTGCGGTCGAGTCGGCGGTGCAGCTCGGCGTGGCGGATGCCGTCGCTGACGTGGTCTCCACCGGCACGACGCTGAAGCAGGCGGGCCTGGAGATCTTCGGACCGGTGCTCCTGCAGTCGGAGGCCGTGCTCATCGGGGCTCCCACCGAGGCCGAGGGCACCGAGACCCTGCTGCGGCGCCTGCGCGGCGTCATGGTCGCGCGCCGCTACGTGCTCATCGACTACGACCTGCCGGCGTCGCTGGTCGACGACGCGGTGGCGATCGCACCCGGCATCGAGTCGCCCACCATCTCGCCGCTGCGCGACCCGGAGTGGGTGGCGGTGCGCGTGATGAGCCCGCGCACGACGGTCAATCAGGTCATGGACGCGCTCTACGCCATCGGCGCCCGCGCCATCCTGGTGACGCCGATCCACAACGCGAGGCTCTGACATGTCGCTCGCACGACGGGTGATCCCGTGCCTCGACGTGGCCGCCGGCCGCGTCGTGAAGGGCGTGAACTTCGAGAACCTGCGCGACATGGGCGACCCGGTCGAGCTGGCCGCGCTCTACTTCGCCCAGGGCGCCGACGAGCTGACGTTCCTCGACGTGACCGCGACGGTGGACGACCGCGCGACGACGTACGACGTCGTGCGGCGCACGGCCGAAGAGGTCTTCATCCCGCTCACCGTGGGTGGGGGCGTTCGCAGCGCCGACGACGTCGCGCGCCTGCTCGCCGTCGGTGCCGACAAGGTCGGCGTGAACTCCGCGGCCATCGCGCGCCCCGACCTCGTCGGCGAGATCGCCGACCGCTTCGGCGCCCAGGTGCTCGTGCTCTCGCTCGATGTGAAGCGCGCACCCGGCACCCGCTCCGGGTTCGTCGTGACGACCCACGGCGGACGCACGGCCACGAGCCTCGACGCCCTCGACTGGGCCCGTGAGGCCATCGACCGCGGCGCCGGCGAGCTGCTCGTCAACTCGATCGACGCCGACGGCACCAAGGACGGCTTCGACCTCGAGCTGGTCGGGCTCATGCGCGAGCTGTCGTCGGTGCCGGTGATCGCCTCCGGCGGCGCCGGCAGCGTCGACCACTTCGCCCCGGCCGTGCACGCCGGAGCCGATGCCGTGCTCGCGGCATCCGTGTTCCACTCCGGCCAGCTGACGATCGGCGAGGTCAAGGACGCGCTGAGCGCGGACGGCATCGAGGTGCGCCGATGACCGCCGTCGACGATCCCCGCATCGGCCGCGTCGCCTTCAACGACGACGGGCTCGTCCCGGCGATCATCCAGCAGCACGACACCGGAGAGGTGCTCATGCTCGGGTGGATGGATGCCGAGGCGCTGCGCCGCACGCTGACGGAGGGCCGCGTGACGTTCTGGTCGCGGTCCCGCCAGGAGTACTGGCGCAAGGGCGACACCTCCGGACACGCGCAGTACGTCCGCGGCGCGCGGCTGGACTGCGACGGCGACACCCTGCTGATCGCCGTCGAGCAGATCGGCGCGGCCTGCCACACCGGTGACCACACCTGTTTCGACGCCGACGACCTGTCGCCCGTCGTCGCCTGGGCGCCCCTCGATTCCGGCGGCGACGCGTCGTGACGGCACGTGCGCGCAGCTCTGCGGTGCTGGCGATCATCGCCGGCGGAGCGCTGGCGATCATCTCGTCGACCCAGACCTGGCTCGACGTGACCCTCGACGCGGGCGCGACCGCGGCCCTGCAGGTGGCGGGGGCGAAGGCGTTCACGATGCTGGCACCGCTGAGTCTGGCGGCCCTCGCGCTGGGACTCGCGCTGACGGTGGTGGGCCGCGCGCTGCGGTATGCGTTCGGCGCGCTCGCCCTCCTCATCGGCGGGACGCTGACCATCGCCGCCGCCCGCATCGCGATCGAGCAGCCGCTGGATGCGGTCGCCGCCGCGGTCACGACGTCGACGGGCCTGTCGGGTACGGCCGCGATCGCCGGCCTCGTGACGTCCGTCACCGCCACGCCGTGGCCCTGGCTGACCGTCGTGGCGGGGGTGCTCATCGTGGCCGGGGGCGCGCTGACGATCGCGACGGCGCACCTCTGGCGCCGCAGCGGCCGGCGCTACCGCACCGACGGCGGGACCGGCGCGGGAGCCGCCGCGCCGTCCGCGGCGGCGTCCCGGCCCTACGACGCGATCGACTCCTGGGACGACCTGTCGCACGGCGACGATCCCACCGCCCGCTAGACTGGCGGAGAACCCCCGAATCACTCCGAGGAGCATCATGAGCAACAGCATCGACGACCCCGGCCACGGACACTCGCCCGCCGCCTGGACGGCTGTGGTCATCATGCTGCTCGCCGTGACGCTCGGCACGGTCTTCTACTGGTTCGACATGCCGATCCTGGTCTGGGCCTCGGTGGGCCTGCTCATCGTCGGCGCGCTCGTCGGCTGGGGCATGGCGAAGGCCGGCTACGGCGCCAAGGGCCCGAAGTACGCCCCGAAGCAGCACTGACATGCTCGATGGCCTGACGGCCGGTGCGGTGGAAGATGCCCGGTCGCGGGAGGACGCACGTCCTCTTCGCGATGTCGAGCGTGACGCCCTCGCACAGGCCCCCGCGCTCGACGCCCTCGCCGCCCTCGCCCCCGCCGACCGGGTGAAGATCATCGCCGAGGTCAAACGCGCGAGCCCGTCCCGCGGCGATCTCGCGGCGATCCCCGATCCCGCCCTCCAGGCCGCGCTGTACGAGGAGGGCGGAGCCTCGGCGATCTCCGTGCTGACCGAGGCGCGCAGATTCAAGGGCTCCCTCGCCGACCTCGAGGCGGTGAAGGGACGCGTCAGCGTGCCCGTCCTGCGCAAGGACTTCATCGCGACGCCGTACCAGGTGCTGGAGGCACGTGCGTCCGGCGCCGACCTGGTGCTGCTGATCGTCGCCGCCCTCGAGCAGCCGCTGCTGAGCCGACTGCACGAGCTGGTGCTCCAGCTCGGCATGACGCCGCTCGTCGAGACGCATTCCCGCGAGGAGCTGGAGCGCGCGGCCGACCTGGGCGCGAAGCTCATCGGCGTGAACGCCCGCAACCTGTCCACCTTCGAGCTGGACCGCGACCTGTTCGGCTCGCTCGCCGAGCACTTCCCGGCGGATGCCGTGAAGATCGCCGAGTCCGCGGTGCTCGCCCCCGCCGACGTCGCGCACTACCGCGCCGGCGGCGCCGACGTCGTCCTGGTGGGGGAGGCGCTCGTCACGAACGACCCCGTCACCACCCTGCATGCCTTCCTGGAGGCCGGATCATGAGCCTGCGTGACCAGCACGGACCGTTCTTCGGCGACTTCGGCGGTCGATTCATGCCCGAATCGCTCATCGCCGCGATCGACGAGCTGACCGCGGAGTACGAGTCGGCCAAGGCCGACCCCGCGTTCCAGGCGGAGTTCGAGAGCCTGCTGCACTCGTACGCGGGGCGCCCGTCGGCGCTGACCGAGGTGCCCCGTTTCGCCGAGCACGCGGGCGGCGCGCGGATCTTCCTCAAGCGCGAGGATCTCAACCACACCGGCTCACACAAGATCAACAACGTCATCGGGCAGGCTCTGCTGACGAAACGGCTCGGCAAGAAGCGCGTCATCGCCGAGACCGGCGCCGGCCAGCACGGTGTCGCGACCGCGACGGCCGCCGCGCTGTTCGGCTTCGAGTGCACGGTGTACATGGGCGAGGTCGACACCGAGCGCCAGGCACTGAACGTGGCCCGCATGCGTCTTCTCGGCGCCGAGGTCATCCCCGTCACGACCGGGTCGCGCACGCTCAAGGACGCGATCAACGAGGCATACCGCGACTGGGTGGCATCGGTCGAGACGACCAACTACATCTTCGGCACCGCGGCGGGGCCCCACCCGTTCCCGGCCATGGTGCGGGACTTCCAGAAGATCATCTCCGAGGAGGCGCGCGCCCAGCTCCTCGACGAGACCGGGCGGCTGCCCGACGCCGTCGTCGCCTGCGTCGGCGGCGGCTCGAACGCGATCGGGATGTTCGACGCGTTCCTCGACGACGAGAAGGTGAAGCTGTACGGCGTCGAGGCGGCCGGCGACGGCGTCGACACCCCGAAGCACGCGGCATCCATCGAGCGCGGACGGCCCGGTGTGCTCCACGGCGCGAAGACCTACGTGCTGCAGGACGAGGACGGCCAGACCGTCGAGTCGCACTCGATCTCGGCGGGCCTGGACTATCCGGGTGTCGGGCCGGAGCACGCGTGGCTCGCCGACATCGGCCGCGCCGAGTACATCCCCGCCACGGATGCCGAGGCCATGGACGCCTTGCGCCTGCTCTCGCGCACCGAGGGCATCATCCCGGCGATCGAGTCCGCCCACGCCCTCGCGGGCGCGTTGCGCCTGGGCCGCGAGCTGGGCCCGGACGCCATCATCGCCGTCAGCCTCTCCGGCCGCGGCGACAAGGACATGGACACCGCCGCCCGCTGGTTCGGGCTCTACGACGAGGGGGCCGCGCAGTGACCTCGCGCGTGGCCGCGGCGATCGACGCCGCGAAGGCCGAAGGGCGGGGGGCGTTCGTCGGTTACCTGCCGCTCGGGTTCCCCGACCTCCAGACGAGCATCGACGCCGCCGTCGCCCTGGCCGACAACGGCGCCGACATCCTCGAGCTGGGGCCGCCCTACTCCGACCCCGTGATGGACGGGCTCATCATCCAGGAGGCCACGCAGGCGGCCCTCGCCGGCGGTTTCCGGCTGCGGGACACCTTCACGGCCGTCCGCGCCATCGCCGCGCGCGTCGACGTGCCCATCCTCGTGATGACCTACTGGAACCCGGTGCTGCAGTACGGCGTGGACCGGTTCGCCGACGAGCTCGTCGCGGCGGGGGGAGCCGGCCTGATCACCCCCGACATCACCCCCGACGCCGCACCCGACTGGATCGCTGCCTCGGAGCGCACCGGATTGGACCGCGTCTTCCTCGCCGCACCGACCTCCACCGACGAGCGGTTGCGGATGATCGCGGACGCCTCCACCGGCTTCGTCTACACCGTCTCCACGATGGGCATCACGGGGGAGCGCGCAGAACTGGATGCCGCCGCCCGCACCCTCGTGGCCCGCCTCCGCGGTTTCGGCGTCGAGCACGCCTGCGTCGGAATCGGCATCTCGACCGCCGAACAGGTCGCCGGAGTGCTGGAGTACGCCGACGGCGCCATCGTCGGGACGGCTCTGGTCCGTGCCCTCCGCGACGGCGGCGTGGCGGCCCTCGCCGCCGAGACCCGCGCGCTCACGGGCGGCACCGGCTCCTGAGCCCACCGCGGCGACACGTGACGATCCCAGCGGCGAAGTAGACTGCCCCTCGTGCTTTCCTCCGCCTCCGTCGTCGCCAGCATCCCGAGCCCGTCGATCAGCTCCTTCCAGATCGGCCCGCTGACGATCCACTTCTACGCCCTGTGCATCCTCGCGGGGATCGTCGTCGCGGCGTTCATGACCAACCACCGGCTGACCAAGCGCGGAGCCGAGGCCTGGGTCGTCATCGACATCTGCCTGCTGGCCGTGCCCCTGGCGATCGTCGGGGCGCGCGCCTTCCACGTCGTCACCCACTGGGGTTTCTACTTCGAGCAGGGCCGCGACTGGTGGAACCCCTTCGTCCGCGACGCGATCTGGAACGTCTGGGACGGGGGCATCGCGATCTTCGGCGCTCTCATCGGCGGCGCCATCGGTGCGTGGCTGGGCTGTAAGTGGACCGGCATCCGCTTCTGGACCTTCGCCGACGCCCTGGCCCCGGGGCTGCTGCTCGCGCAGGCGATGGGACGCTTCGGCAACTGGTTCAACCAGGAGCTGTACGGCCTGCCCACCGACCTCCCGTGGGGCCTGCAGATCGACTACCCGAACGCGGCCTGGCCGGTCGGCCTGCCCGCGGGCACGCTGTTCCACCCGACGTTCCTCTACGAGGTCATCTGGAACACGATGGGTGTCTTCGTCCTCCTGTGGGCCGGCCACCGCTTCCGGCTGCAGTGGGGCCGTCTGTTCGCGATCTACCTCGTCTGGTACAGCGCCGGTCGCATCGTCTGGGAGAGCATCCGCATCGACCCGAGCGAGGTGTTCTTCGGCCTGCGCACCAACGTGTGGGCGGCCATCTTCGGGGTCATCGTGGGTCTGGCCATCTTCGTGGTGCAGACGCGTCGTCACCCCGGCTTCGAGCCGTCGCCGTACATGCGCGGCCGCGAGCGGGGCGGGGCTGTACAATCGCAGAACACCGATGAATTCGTGGACGTCAGCGCACCCCCGACGCCCGGCTCCATCGCGGACGCAGCCACAAGCACCGTCGCATCGAAGTAGCACCGCAGTCACCTCCCCGGTGCCCGCCACGCTTCGATTTCTCCTCCGCTGAACACACCTCCGCTGAATGCCCAGGGCCGACGTCGTCCCCGATCAGTTTGACCATGAGGACGGTTGCCATGGCTTCGAGCCCCCGTCGTGAAGAGACCCACGAACAGCCCGTGATGCGCCCCGCATCCGGCTTCCCCGCCAAGCAGGGGATGTACAACCCGGCCTTCGAGAAGGATGCCTGCGGCCTCGCGATGGTCGCCACGCTCCGCGGCGAGCCGGGCCACGACATCGTCGAGCTGGCGCTGACGGCGCTGCGCAACCTCGAGCACCGCGGCGCGATCGGCTCCGACGCCGGCACGGGCGACGGCGCCGGCATCCTCACGCAGATGCCCGACGCGTTCCTGCGCGCCGTCGTCGACTTCGACCTGCCGCCGGTGGGGGAGTACGCCGCCGGCATGGCGTTCCTCCCGCTCGACGAGGCGGCCCGCGCCGACATCAAGGCGGGCGTCGAGCGCATCGCCGAGACCGAGGGCCTGACGGTGCTCGGCTGGCGCGACGTCCCGACCGAGCAGGAGCACCTCGGCAAGCTGGCCTACGAGGCCCGTCCCCACTTCGAGCAGCTCTTCGTGTCGCGCCCCGCCGTGGGCGACGCCCCCGCGCTCAGCGGGATCGAGCTCGACCGGCGCGTCTACCGCCTGCGCAAGCGGGCCCGTCGCGAGCACGACGCCTACTTCGTGTCGCTCAGCGCGCGCACGCTCGGCTACAAGGGCATGGTCACGACGCTCCAGCTCGAGCCGTTCTACCCCGACCTGCAGGACGAGCGCTTCCAGAGCGAGCTGGCGGTCGTGCACTCGCGCTACTCGACCAACACGTTCCCGTCGTGGCCCCTCGCGCAGCCGCTGCGCATGCTGGCCCACAACGGCGAGATCAACACCGTCGGCGCCAACCGCAACTGGATGCGCGCACGTCAGTCGCAGCTCGAGTCCGAGCTGATCGGCGACATCCGCCCGCTGCTTCCGATCTGCACCGAGGGCGCGAGCGACTCGGCATCCTTCGACGAGGTGCTCGAACTGCTCACCCTGACGGGACGCAGCCTGCCGCACGCGATCATGATGATGGTGCCGGAGGCCTACGAGAAGCAGGCCGACATCGCACCGGATCTGCGTGCGTTCTACGAGTACCACTCCATGCAGATGGAGCCGTGGGACGGCCCGGCCGCGCTCATCTTCACCGACGGCACGCTCGTCGGCGCGACGCTCGACCGCAACGGCCTGCGCCCCGGCCGCTGGACCGAGACGACCGACGGACTGGTCGTCATCGGCAGCGAGACCGGTGTGCTCGACTTCGCGCCCGAGCGCATCAAGCGCCGCGGACGCCTGCGCCCGGGCCGCATGTTCGTCGTGGACACCGCGCAGGGTCGCATCATCGAGGACGACGAGGTGAAGGCCGAGCTGGCGGCTCTGCAGCCGTGGCAGGAGTGGCTGGACGCCGGCCGCGTGCGCCTGAAGGAACTGCCGGAGCGGGAGCACATCGTGCATCCGATCGCCTCCATCACGCGCCGCCAGCGCACCTTCGGCTACACGGAGGAGGAGGTCCGCATCCTCCTGACCCCGATGGGCCAGAACGGTGCGGAGCCGCTGGGCGCCATGGGCTCGGACACCCCGATCGCCGTGCTCAGCAAGCGGCCTCGTCTGCTGTTCGACTACTTCGTGCAGCAGTTCGCGCAGGTCACCAACCCGCCGCTGGACTCGATCCGCGAAGAGGTCGTCACCTCGCTCGCCCTGGGCCTGGGCCCCGAGCGCAACCTCCTCGAGTGGGGTCCCGAGCACACGCGGACGATCACGCTCGACTTCCCGGTGATCGACAACGACGAGCTGGCGAAGCTCCAGAACATCGACAAGGCCCTGCCCGGACGGCGCTCCGTGACGATCCGCGGCCTCTACCACCTCGAGCACGGCGAGGACGCCCTCGAGCGTCGCCTCGACGAGATCTCCGCCGAAGTGGATGCCGCGATCGCCGACGGTGCCGAGTTCATCATCCTGAGCGACCGCGACTCGAACAAGGACCTCGTGCCGATCCCGTCACTGCTCATGCTGTCGGCCGTGCACCACCACCTCATCCGCAAGGAGAACCGGATGAAGGTCGGCCTCGTCGTGGAGGCCGGCGACGTCCGCGAGGTGCACCACGTCGCCACCCTCATCGGCTATGGGGCCTCGGCGGTGAACCCCTACCTCGCGATGGAGACGGTCGAGTATCTCGTCCGCGCCGGCTTCATCACCGGCATCACGCCCGAGAAGGCCGTCAAGAACCTCATCTACGCGCTCGGCAAGGGCGTGCTGAAGATCATGTCGAAGATGGGCATCTCGACCGTCTCGTCCTACGCGGGCTCGCAGGTCTTCGAGGCCGTCGGCCTGTCGGAGGAGCTCATCGAGAAGTACTTCACCGGCACCGAGACCAAGCTCGGCGGCGTCGGCGTCCGCGAGATCGCCGCCGAGAACCAGGCTCGCCACGACTACGCCTACCCCGAGGACGGCGCGGTCCGCGCGCACGAGCGCCTCTGGACCGGCGGTGAGTACCAGTGGCGCCGGGACGGCGCGCCCCACCTGTTCACCCCCGACACGGTGTTCCGGCTGCAGCACGCGACCAGGACCCGTCGGTACGACATCTTCCGCGAGTACACGAAGCTCGTCGACGACCAGGCGGCCGAGCTGAAGACCCTGCGCGGGATGTTCAAGCTGAAGACCGGCGTGCGCCCGCCCGTGCCGATCGACGAGGTCGAGCCGGTCTCCTCCATCGTGAAGCGGTTCTCCACCGGCGCGATGAGCTACGGGTCGATCTCGAAGGAGGCGCACGAGACGCTCGCGATCGCGATGAACTCGATCGGCGCCAAGTCGAACACGGGGGAGGGCGGCGAGGACGTCGACCGTCTGCTGGACCCCGAGCGCCGTAGCGCCATCAAGCAGGTGGCGTCGGGCCGGTTCGGCGTGACGAGCATGTACCTCACGCACGCGGACGACATCCAGATCAAGCTCGCCCAGGGCGCGAAGCCCGGCGAGGGCGGGCAGCTGCCCCCGGGCAAGGTGTACCCCTGGATCGCCCGCACCCGCGGAGGGACGCCCGGCGTCGGGCTCATCTCGCCGCCGCCGCACCACGACATCTACTCGATCGAAGACCTCAAGCAGCTCATCTTCGACGTCAAGCGCGCGAACCCCAAGGCCCGCGTGCACGTGAAGCTCGTGAGCCAGTCCGGCATCGGCGCGGTCGCCGCCGGCACCGCCAAGGCCCTCGCCGACGTCATCCTCGTCTCGGGGCACGACGGCGGCACGGGCGCGAGCCCGTTGAACTCGCTCAAGCACGCGGGAACCCCGTGGGAGCTGGGGCTCGCCGAGACGCAGCAGACGCTCATGCTCAACGACATGCGCGACCGTGTCGTGGTGCAGGCCGACGGTCAGCTCAAGACCGGCCGCGACGTCGTGATCGCGGCGCTGCTGGGCGCCGAGGAGTTCGGCTTCGCGACGACCGCCCTGGTCGTCGAGGGCTGCATCATGATGCGGGTGTGCCACCTGGATACCTGCCCGGTCGGCGTCGCGACGCAGAACCCGGTGCTGCGCAGCCGCTTCTCGGGCAAGCCCGAGTTCGTCGTCAACTTCATGGAGTTCCTGGCCCAGGAGGTGCGCGAGTACCTCGCGGAGCTCGGCTTCCGCTCCATCGACGAGGCGGTCGGGCGCACCGAGGTGCTGGACATGAACGGCGCGATCGACCACTGGAAGGCCAGCGGACTCGACCTCGCGCCCATCCTCGAGGGCCCGGCGTTCGCGCCCGACGTGCCCCGTCGCCACCTCCGCGACCAGGACCACGAACTGGACGAGCACTTCGACGTGCAGCTCATCGAGCGCGCACAGGACGTCATCGTCCACGGCGGTCACTTCTCGATCGACCTGCCGATCCGCAACACGGAGCGCGCGGTCGGCACGATGCTCGGCAACCGCGTGACGCTCGCCCACGGCGAGCACGGCCTGCCGTCCGGCACCATCGAGATCAACCTGACGGGCTCCGCGGGCCAGTCCTTCGGCGCGTTCCTGCCGTCGGGCATCACCCTGCGGCTGGAGGGCGACTCGAACGACTACGTCGGCAAGGGGCTGTCCGGTGGCGAGATCGTCGTGCGCCCGCCGCGCGGCGCGAGCTTCGACGCCGCCCAGAACGTCATCGCGGGCAACGTCATCGGCTACGGCGCCACGCAGGGCACGCTCTTCCTGCGCGGCGTGGTCGGGGAGCGCTTCCTGGTGCGCAACTCGGGCGCCACCGCCGTCGTCGAGGGCGTGGGCGACCACGCGCTCGAGTACATGACGGGCGGTCTGGCCGTCATCCTCGGTCCGACGGGGCGCAACCTCGGCGCCGGGATGTCGGGTGGGACGGCATACATCTACAAGCTGGACCGCGACCTCGTCAACCGCGAGGCGCTCGCCACCGGCGAGCTCGAGCTGCTCGACATGGGCTCCGGTGACGTGGAGATCCTCCGCGACCTGCTCGAGCGTCACGTCGCCGAGACCGACTCGGCGCTCGGCGCCGCACTTCTGGACGATCTCGAGGCCGAGGCCGCGAACTTCGTCCGTGTCCTGCCGCGCGACTACGCCGCGGTGCTGCAGACCCGCCAGGAGGCGGCCGCCGAGGGGCTCGACCCCGACGGCGACGTCGTCTGGACCCGCATCCTGGAGGTGACCGGTGGCTGACCCGAAGGGCTTCCTGAAGACCACCGAGCGCGAGCTCCCGGCGCGCCGGCCGGTTCCCGTGCGCATCATGGACTGGAAAGAGGTCTACGAGCCCGGCGACTCCGCCGTGCTGCGTCGTCAGGCCGGCCGCTGCATGGACTGCGGCATCCCGTTCTGTCACCAGGGCTGCCCGCTGGGCAACCTGATCCCGGAGTGGAACGACCTGACGTGGCGCGGCGAGGGCCGCTCCGCGATCGAGCGTCTGCACGCGACGAACAACTTCCCGGAGTTCACCGGGCGGCTGTGCCCGGCGCCGTGCGAGAGCGCCTGCGTCCTCGGGATCAACCAGCCCGCGGTCACGATCAAGCAGGTCGAGGTCTCCGTCATCGACGAGGCGTTCGCGAACGGCTGGGTCGAGCCGGAGCCGCCCGCGCGGCTCACCGGCAAGACCGTCGCCGTCGTCGGCTCGGGCCCCGCGGGACTCGCGGCGGCGCAGCAGCTGACCCGGGCCGGTCACACCGTCGCGGTCTACGAGCGGGACGACCGCATCGGCGGCCTGCTGCGCTACGGCATCCCCGACTTCAAGATGGAGAAGCGCCACCTGGAGTCGCGCCTGCGTCAGATGCAGGACGAGGGCACGCGGTTCCGCGCCGGTGTGGAGATCGGCACCGACATCACCTGGAGCGAGCTGCGGGCCCGCTACGACGCGGTGGTCATCGCGACCGGCTCCACGCTGCCTCGCGAACTCGCGATCCCGGGCCGCGACCTCGCGGGCGTGCACTTCGCGATGGAGTACCTCGTCGAGTCCAACAAGGCTGTCGCCGGCGACCAGGTGCCCCACCAGATCCACGCCGAGGGCAAGCACGTCATCGTCATCGGCGGCGGCGACACCGGTGCCGACTGCATCGGCACGGCGCACCGTCAGGGCGCCCTCAGCGTGACCAACCTGGCGATCGGCAAGCAGCCCCCGGCGGGCCGCCCGGACCACCAGCCGTGGCCGATGACGCCGACGGTGTTCGAGGTCTCCTCGGCGCACGAGGAGGGCGGGGAGCGCAGCTTCTTGGCCTCCACCGTCGAGTTCCTCGGCAACGAGGCCGGCGAGGTGCGCGCGCTCCGCGTCGCCGAGACGGAGTACCTCCCCGACGGGCGCCGTGTGCCCCGCAGCGGCACCGAGCGCGAGATCCCCGCCGACCTCATCCTCATCGCGATGGGTTTTACCGGCCCCGAGCGCGCCGAGCTCGAGTCGCAGCTGGGTACCGTGTTCACGGGCCGCGGCAACGTCGAGCGCGGCGATGACTACCAGACGACCGCGCCCGGCGTGTTCGTCGCCGGAGACGCCGGCCGTGGCCAGTCCCTGATCGTCTGGGCGATCGCGGAAGGGCGCGCGGCGGCCGCCGCCGTCGACGAGTACCTGATGGGCCGCACGAGCCTGCCGTCACCGGTGCGCCCGACGGACGTCGCGATCGGCCTTCAGCCCGCGTAGGCTGAAATCAACCCCGAACAACCCATAGAGACCGGAGAGTCTTCAGTGAGACGCGCGAAGATCGTCGCAACCCTGGGACCGGCCACCGAATCGTACGAGATGATCCGCGCGATCATCGAGGCGGGCGTGGACGTCACCCGAATGAACCTGAGCCACGGCTCGTACGCCGAGCACGAAGTCCGCTTCGCCAACGTGCGCAAGGCCGCCGACGACGCGGGACGCGCCGTCGCCATCCTCGTCGACCTGCAGGGCCCCAAGATCCGTCTCGGCAAGTTCAGCGATGGACCGCACGACCTCGCCGTCGGGGAGACCTTCCGCATCACCACCGATGACGTCGTGGGTACCCGCGATCTCGTCGGCACGACCTTCAAGGGTCTCGCCGGCGACGTCAAGCCCGGCGACTTCCTCCTCATCGACGACGGCAAGGTGCGCGTCCAGGTCGAGAGCGTCGACGGTCCGGTCGTCACGACCAAGGTCATCGTCGCGGGAACCGTGTCCAACAACAAGGGCATCAACCTCCCGGGCGTCGCCGTGAGCGTCCCCGCGCTCTCCGAGAAGGACGAGGCCGACCTCCGCTGGGGGCTGAAGGCGGGTGCCGACCTGATCGCGCTGTCCTTCGTCCGCGACGCGGCCGACATCACCCGCGTGCACGAGATCATGGCGGAGGAGGGCCGCAAGGTCCCCGTGATCGCCAAGATCGAGAAGCCGCAGGCGGTGGACAACCTCGAGGAGATCATCGACGCGTTCGACGGCATCATGGTCGCCCGCGGCGACCTCGCCGTCGAGCTGCCGCTGGAGGCCGTGCCGGTCGTCCAGAAGCGCGCCGTCGAGATGTGCCGCCGGATGGCCAAGCCCGTCATCGTCGCGACGCAGATGCTCGAGTCGATGACCCACGCCCCCGTCCCCACCCGCGCCGAGGCGTCCGACGTCGCCAACGCGGTGCTCGACGGCGCCGACGCGGTCATGCTGTCGGGTGAGACGAGCGTCGGCGACTATCCGGTCGTCACCGTGCAGACGATGGCCCGCATCGTGGAGTCGACCGAGGAGCACGGCCTGGAGCGGATCCGTCCGTTCAGCGCCAAGCCCCGCACGCAGGGCGGCATCCTGACCCTGGCCGCGAACGAGGTCGCCGAGTTCATCGAGGCGAAGTACATCGCGATCTTCACGGAGTCCGGTGACACGGCGCGTCGTATGTCGCGCCTGCGCCCCGGCATCCCGATGATGGCCTTCGCCGTCGACCCGGCGATCCGCCGCCGCATGGCGCTGACGTGGGGCGTGCAGTCGACGCTCGTCGAGCACGTCGCCCACACCGACATGATGTTCCTCCAGGTCGACGAGTTCTTCCTCGGCCAGGGCCTCGCCCAGGAAGGGGACAAGGTCGTCGTGATCTCCGGTTCCCCTCCCGGAATCATCGGCTCGACCAACGACATCCGGGTGCACCGGATCGGCGACGCCGTCCACGGCAAGGCGCCGATCTACCAGACGGAGAAGTAGGTCGCAGCACGAACGACGAAGGGCGGATGCCGGGATTGCCGGCATCCGCCCTTTCGCGTTGCGCATCTTCCGTGCCGGTGGTGGGAGTCGAACCCACACGTCCGAAGACAACCGAGTTTGAGTCGGTCGCGTCTGCCATTCCGCCACACCGGCGCACGCGGACGCTCGTCGGCGCGCGTCCGGGATTGACCATACCGTAGGATTCAAAGGTGACTGAGCAGGAACCGAGCACGACTCCCACGGCATCCGCCCCCCGACGCGTCGTCGTCGCGGAGGACGAATCGCTGATCCGCCTCGACATCGTCGAGATCCTCCGGGACAACGGCTTCGATGTCGTCGGCGAGGCCGGCGACGGTGAGACCGCGGTCCAGCTCGCCACCGAGCTGCGCCCCGACCTCGTCATCATGGACGTCAAGATGCCCGTGCTCGACGGCATCAGCGCCGCCGAGAAGCTCAGCAAGAACCACGTGGCCCCCGTCGTGCTGCTGACGGCGTTCAGCCAGAAGGAGCTCGTCGAGCGCGCCAGCGAGGCCGGCGCCCTGGCCTACGTGGTGAAGCCGTTCACGCCGAACGACCTGCTGCCCGCGATCGAGATCGCCCTCGCGCGCTACGAGCAGATCATCACGCTCGAGGCCGAGGTCGCCGACATGGTCGAGCGTTTCGAGACCCGCAAGCTCGTCGACCGCGCCAAGGGGCTGCTCAACGAGAAGATGGGCCTCAGCGAGCCGGAGGCGTTCCGCTGGATCCAGAAGGCGTCGATGGACCGTCGCCTGACGATGCAAGACGTCGCCAAGGCCATCATCGAGCAGCTCTCGCCGAAGAAGTCCTGACGCCGCGCGCGGTCTCCCGCGGCTCGGCGCCCCGCTGAGGGGGTCAGACCGCCGGGCGATCCGTGATCATGTTGGTGATCCGGATCGTGGAGCATCGCCGTCCCTGTTCGTCGGTCACGACGATCTCGTGCACCGTGATGCTGCGTCCGAGGTGCACCGGCGTGCACACCCCCGTCACGATGCCGCTGGTCGCCGACCGCGTGTGCGTCGCGTTGATGTCGACGCCGACGGCCAGGCGCGTCGGCCCGGCGTGGAGGTTCGCGGCCATCGAGCCCAGCGACTCGCCGAGCACGACGTAGGCACCGCCGTGCATCAGGCCGACGGGCTGCGTGTTGCCCGCCACGGGCATGGTCGCGACGGAGCGCTCGATCGTGAACTCGACGAACTCGATGCCCATCTTTTCGGCCAGCGCGCCCATCCCGCGCTGCCGCGCCCAGGCCATACCGTCGAGGTCGGCGGGGGTGTTCTCAGCGGTCATCATCCACCTTCGGAAGCGATCGGATCGGAGGCTGCGGTGTCCATGCCCCCGTCTAGAGTTGCAGGGTGACGGACTCCGCAAAGCCTACCCTTCTCGTCGTGGACGGCCATTCGCTCGCCTACCGTGCGTTCTTCGCCCTCCCGGTCGACAACTTCACGACCCGTGACGGGCAGCACACGAACGGCATCTACGGCTTCCTGTCGATGTTCGTCAACCTCGTCAAGGCGGAGCAGCCCACCCACCTCGCGGTGGCCTTCGACACCTCGCGCCACTCGTTCCGCACCGACGTGTATCCGGAGTACAAGGCGAACCGGTCCGAGTCGCCGGCGGAGTTCAAGGGCCAGATCCCGCTGCTGCAGGACTGCCTCGCCGCGATGAACGTCCCGGTGCTCACCAAGGAGGGCATCGAGGCCGACGACATCCTCGCGACGCTCGCGACACAGGGAGCCGCGGAGGGCTTCGACGTGCTCGTGTGCTCGGGCGACCGCGACACGATCCAGCTCGTCACCGACGACGTCACGCTGCTCTACCCGAGCGTGCAGGGCGTCTCGCAGCTCAAGCGCTACACGCCCGCCGCGGTCGTCGAGAAGTACGGCCTCCCGCCGGTCAACTACCCCGACATCGCCGCCCTCGTCGGCGAGACGAGCGACAACCTGCCCGGCGTGCCGAAGGTGGGGGAGAAGACCGCCGTGAAGTGGCTCACGCAGTGGGGCACGCTGGATGCGCTCATCGAGAACGCCGACAAGATCACCGGTGTCGTCGGAGGAAACCTCCGCGACCATCTCGACGACGTGCGCCGCAATCGGTCACTCAACGCGCTCCTTCGCGACGTGGAGCTCGGCGTCGAGCCGTCCGACCTCGTGGTGCAGCCCATCGACGCGCAGGCCGTTCGCGACATCTTCGCGCGGCTCGAGTTCCGCACCCTCCTCCCGCGCGTGTTCGAGGCCGTCGGCGCCGACCCCGACGAGGGCGCCCACGACGCCGCGGCCGCGGTCGCCGCCCCGAAGCCCGCAGAAGCGGATGCCGCCGCGCTGGCCGCCTGGATCGGCGCCCGCGATCTCACCCCGGATGCCGCCGACGTCGCCGTGACGGTGACGACCGACGCCGGCCTTCCCGCCCGCGTCGGACTCGCCCTGGCCGACAGCGCCGTCGAGACGACGTGGTCGCCCGACACGGCGGCCGTGCTCCGGCCGTGGCTGGAGAGCGCGGCGCCCAAGGTCATCGCCGACGCGAAGCCCCAGGTGAAGGCCCTGCGCCGCGCGGGCGTGCGCCTGCAGGGGCTCGTCTTCGACCCGATCCTCGCCGGCTGGCTGCTGCGTCCGAGCTTCCCCGACAAGGGGCTGTCCGACCTCGTCGACCGTTACCTCGACGAGAAGCTCCCCGAGGCGGATCCCACCCAGCTCGTGCCCGAGACCGAGGGCGCGACCCCTGGCCAGCTCTCGTGGTACGCGCTGCGGGTCGCCGACGAGATGCGTGCGCAGATCCCGGCATCCGTCGCCCGCGTCATGACCGAGATCGAGCTGCCCACCCTCGACACGCTCGCCGACATGGAGCTGGCCGGCGTCGCCGTCTCGCACGAGAAGCTCTCGGCGTTCTCCACGGAGCTCGGCGCGCGGGCCGACGCCGTGGCCCAGCTCGCCTACGCGGAGATCGGGCGGGAGGTCAACCTCGGCTCGCCCAAGCAGCTGCAGGACGTGCTGTTCGAGCAGCTCGAGCTGCCCAAGACGCGCAAGACGAAGACCGGGTACTCGACGGATGCCGCGGTGCTCGCCGACCTGCAGGAGTCGCACCCGCATCCGTTCCTCGATCTGCTCCTGCAGCACCGCGAAGCCACCAAGCTCCGGCAGATCATCGAGTCGCTCGACTCGTCGATCGGCAACGATCGCGCCGCGGGCTCCGACGGCCGCATCCACACGACGTACGTGCAGACGGGCAGCCAGACGGGGCGTCTGTCGAGCACCGACCCGAACCTGCAGAACATCCCCATCCGCACCGAGGAGTCTCGGCGCATCCGCGCCGCGTTCGAGGTCGGCGAGGGCTACGAGACCCTGCTGACGGCGGACTACTCGCAGATCGAGATGCGCATCATGGCGCACCTCTCGGGCGACGCCGGTCTGATCGAGGCGTTCAACTCGGGCGAGGACCTGCACCGGTTCGTCGGGGCACGGGTGTTCGGCGTCGAGCCGGCCGACGTGACGTCCGCCATGCGCACCAAGGTCAAGGCGATGAGCTATGGCCTGGTGTACGGCCTGAGCGCGTTCGGCCTGTCGAAGCAGCTGCGCATCGAGCAGTCCGAGGCGAAGCTGCTGATGACCGAGTACTTCGCCCGCTTCGGCGCGGTGCGCGACTACCTGCGCTCCTCGGTCGAGCAGGCGCGCATCGACGGCTACACGGAGACGATCTTCGGGCGCCGCCGCCCCTTCCCCGATCTCGCGAGCCCCAACCGTGTGCTGCGCGAGAACGCGGAGCGCGCCGCGTTGAACGCCCCGATCCAGGGCAGCGCCGCGGACATCATGAAGATCGCGCTGTTCCGCATCCACGACGAGTTCCGCGCGCAGGGCGTCGCGTCGCGGGTCCTGCTCCAGATCCACGACGAGCTCGTGGTGGAGGTGGCACCGGGGGAGTGGGACACGGTCGAGAAGATCGTCCACGACCGCATGGGCGACGCCGCGGAGCTGTCGGTGCCGCTCGACGTCCAGATCGGCCGGGGCGAGAACTGGGACATCGCGGGGCACTGAGAGGGCGCGGTCGCGGTGGCATCCGGTTCCGCGGTCGTCGGCATCCCGCCCCACGTCGAGGCCGTGTCGGGATTAGGCTCGAAGAATGACTGATTCCCCCCGTACCCCCACGCCGATCGACGCGATCGCTGAGGCATGGGTCGACACCTGTGCCGAGCTTTCCCCGGGATTGGCCACCTACATCGGACGCTTCGAGCACAACGGTCGACTCGACGACTACTCGCTGGCCGGCGCCGCCGCGCGCGTGGACGCCGCGCGCGCCGCCCTCGCCGCCCTGCAGGCCGCCGAGCCGGTCGACGACGTCGACGTCGTCACCAAGGCCGACCTGAGCGGAGACCTGGAACTCTCGATCGCGCTGTACGAGGCGGGCGCCCACCTGCGCGACGTCAACGTCATCGCCTCGCCCGCTCAGGAGCTGCGCAGCGTCTTCGACCTCATGCCCACCGACACGATCGACGACTGGTCGGTCATCGCCACGCGGCTGTCCGCCATCCCCGAGGCGATCGGCGGCTACATCGAGACCCTCCGCGAAGGGATCGCGACCGGGGTCGTGCCGGCCCGCCGCCAGGTCACCGAGGTCATCGGTCAGATCGCGCGGTACACGTCCGACAACGGCTTCTTCGCGACCTTCGCCGCCGATGCCGCCCCCGCCGAGGGGCAGCTGCCCGCCTCGCTCGCCAAGACGCTGTCCGGTCATGCCGGTGCGGCGCGGGTCGCGTACGACGAGCTCGCGAACTTCCTGCGCACCGAGCTCGCTCCCGCGGCCTCCGAGGTGGACGGCGTCGGTCGTGAGCTGTACGCACTGCACTCCCGGAGCTTCCTCGGCGCGGTCATCGACCTGGATGAGACCTACGAGTGGGGTCTGGAAGAGCTCGCCCGCATGGTCGCCGAGCAGGAGGCCATCGCGAACGAGATCCTTCCGGGAGCCAGCGTCGAGGAGGCCGTCGCGTTCCTGGAGAACGACGAGGCCCGCAAGCTTCGCGGCACCGTCGCGCTGCAGGAGTGGATGCAGGCGACGAGCGACCGCGCGGTCGAGGAGCTCGGCAAGACCCACTTCGACATCCCGGAGCAGATCCGTCGCCTGGAGTGCATGATCGCGCCCACCAACGAGGGCGGCATCTACTACACGGGCCCCACGGACGACTTCTCCCGTCCCGGTCGCATGTGGTGGTCGGTGCCCGAGGGCGTCGACTCCTTCGACACCTGGCGCGAGCTGACGACGGTCTACCACGAGGGCGTTCCCGGTCATCACCTGCAGATCGCGCAGGCCGTCTACAACCGTGCCGAGCTCAACTCCTGGCGCCGCCTCCTCGCGGGCTCCAGCGGTCACGCGGAGGGCTGGGCCCTGTACGCGGAGCGCCTCATGGAGCAGCTGGGCTACCTCGACGACCCCGCCGACCGTCTCGGCATGCTCGACGGTCAGCGCATGCGCGCCGCCCGCGTCGTCCTCGACATCGGCGTGCACCTGGGCAAGCCGCGCCCCGACGGCGAGGGCATCTGGGATGCCGACTTCGCGCTCGAGTTCATGCGCCGCAACGTCAACATGTCGGACGAGTTCATCCAGTTCGAGGTGAACCGCTACCTCGGCTGGCCGGGTCAGGCGCCCTCCTACAAGGTCGGACAGCGTATCTGGGAGCAGATCCGCGACGAGACCGCCGAACGCGAGGGCGACGACTTCGACATCAAGCGCTTCCACATGCGGGCGCTGCGACTGGGCGGTGTCGGTCTCGACACCCTGCGGATGGCCCTCGCGCAGGGCTGACGGGGAATGCGGCCGACGCGCGGAAGGTTCTCATTCACATGAATGCAGAGTTGGGACTGGACACCTTCGGCGACGTCACGGTCGGCGACGACGGCACGCGCCTGAGCGACGCGCAGACGATCCGCGACATCGTGGATCAGGCGGTGCTGGCCGATCAGGTCGGCCTGTCGTTCTTCGGCGTGGGGGAGCACCACCGGCACGAGTTCGCGGTGTCGAGCCCCGAACTCGTGCTCGCCGCGGCGGCGGCCCGTACCGAGAAGATCCATCTCGGTACGGCCGTCACCGTGCTCTCCAGCGACGATCCGGTGCGTGTCTACGAGCGCTTCGCGACCCTCGACGCGCTGTCGTCCGGTCGCGCCGAGGTGATCCTCGGACGGGGCTCGTTCATCGAGTCGTTCCCACTGTTCGGCTACGACCTCAGCGACTACGAGGTGCTGTTCGAGGAGAAGCTCGACCTCTTCTCGCAGCTGCTGACCGAGAAGCCCGTGACGTGGCAGGGGACGACACGCGCGTCGCTCACCGCCGCGGACGTCTACCCGAAGACGGAGAACGGTCTCCGCGCCTGGGTCGGTGTCGGCGGCTCGCCGGAGTCGGTGGTGCGCACCGCGCGGTACGGGTACGGCCTCATGCTCGCGATCATCGGCGGGTCCGCGGACCGCTTCCGTCCCTACGTCGATCTCTACCACCGCTCGCTCGCCTCGTTCGGTCACACCGCCCCGATGCCGGTGGGCGTGCACTCGCCGGGCCACATCGCCGACACCGACGCCCAGGCCTGGGACGAGTTGTACCCGGCGATGGAGATCAACCGCAATGCGATCGGCGCCGAGCGCGGCTGGCCGCCATACAGCCGGCTGCAGTTCCAGCACGACATCGGGCCCGAGGGCTCCGTCTACGCAGGCTCGCCCGAGACCGTGGCCCGCAAGATCGCGGCCACGATGAAGACCCTCGGCGCCACGCGTTTCGACTTGAAGTACGCGAACGGCACCCTGTCGCACGCGAAGCTGATGCACTCCATCGAGCTGTACGGCACCCGGGTCGCACCGCTCGTGAGCGAGATGCTCGCGGCATCCTGAGAAGGGTTCAGTCATGACGGATGCTGCGGCGGCCCCCCGCGTCTCGGCGCGCGCCGACGTGGGCGAGAGGCTGGACGCGCTGCCGTTCACCCGTCGGCACCTGAAGGTGCTCACCGGTTGCGGCCTCGGGTGGGCACTGGATGCGATGGATGTCGGCCTGGTCTCCTTCGTCTTGACGGCGCTCATCGCGCAATGGTCGCTGACGGGGGAGCAGGCGTCGTGGATCGCCTCGGCGGGCTTCGTCGGCATGGCGATCGGGGCGAGTCTCGGCGGCCTGCTCGCCGATCGGTTCGGCCGTCGGTCGGTGTTCGCGATCACACTGCTCGTCTACGGCGTCGCGACGGGCGCGAGCGCCCTCGCCGGCGGGCTGGCCGCCCTGATCGCCCTGCGGGTGCTGGTCGGGCTGGGACTCGGCGCGGAGCTCCCCGTGGCGAGCACCTACGTGAGCGAGATCGCCCCGGCGCGGATGCGCGGACGGCTCATCGTGATCCTCGAGGCGTTCTGGGCCGTCGGGTGGACGGCGGCGGCCCTCATCGGCTTCTTCGTAGTCCCGGCATCCGCCGACGGCTGGCGCTGGGCGTTCGCGCTGGGTGCGGTTCCGGCCGTGTACGCGCTCGTGGTGCGCTGGGGCCTGCCGGAGTCGCCGCGCTGGCTCGTGCGCCGCGGGCGCGTCGCGCAGGCGGAGGCGATCACGGCCGGCTTCGAGTCGTCGCCCGTGCTCGGCGGGGGGCACCGCCGCCACGCGCCGGCGGGGTCGGCGGACGGCCCCGCACTCGCCACGGGAGGCGTCCGCGCGCTCTGGTCGAGCGAGTTCCGTGTGCGGACCGCGGCGCTGTGGACCGTCTGGTTCTGCGTCAATTTCGCCTACTACGGCGCTTTCATCTGGATGCCGACGATCCTCTTCGCGCAGGGCTATGGCCTCGTGAAGTCGTTCGGGTTCACGCTGATCATCACCCTCGCACAGCTGCCGGGCTACGCGGTGGCGGCCTGGTTGATCGAGGTCTGGGGTCGCCGCCTCACGCTCTCGGTGTTCCTCGCCGGATCCGCCGCGGCCGCCGTCGTCTTCGGAACCGCATCGACCGAGGGCATGATCATCGGCGCGGGGATGGCCCTGTCGTTCTTCAACCTGGGCGCGTGGGGGGCGCTGTACGCGGTCACGCCCGAGAACTATCCGACGTCGCTGCGCGCGACCGGAGCCGGATGGGCGGCCGGCGTCGGACGCATCGCGTCGATCGTCGCACCGCTGAGCGTGCCGCCGCTGCTCGCGGGCGGCGGAGCCCCGCTGCTGTTCGTGGTGTTCGCTGCGTTCTTCGTCCTCGCCGCCGCTGCGGCATGGGGGTCGGCCGACCACCGCGGCGCCGCCCTCGACGACCGCTGACGCCCCGGCATCCGCTTCATCCGTCCCCTGTGGTCGCTCTGCGCACAGGGATGCGACCACAGGGGACGAATGAAGGAGACGTGTCGGGTGACGCGCGGCGTAGGCTGAGCGGGTGACAGACGTGCGTTTCGTGGCGATCGGGGACTCGTTCACGGAGGGTGTCGGCGACGAGCTTCCCGACGGCCGGGTCCGCGGCTGGGCGGATCTCGCGGCGCAGGGGTGGGCCGACTCGCGTGGGGAACCCCTTCAGTACGCGAACCTCGCGATCCGCGGGAAGCTGATCTGGCCGATCGTGCGCCAGCAGCTGGAGGCGGCACTGGCGCTGAAGCCGACGCATCTGTCCTTCAACGGCGGCGGCAACGACATGCTGCGCCCGCGGACGTCCATCGCGCACATCGCCGACGCCTTCAGCCAGGTGCTGCGCCGCTGCGACGAGGAGGGCGTCACGCTCGTCCTCCTCTCGGGCGCGAACCCGTCGGCGCAACTACCGATGGGCCGCCTGATCCAGCGGCGGGGCGATCTGATGTCGGATGCCGTCATCGACCGTGTCGGCGACCGTGATGACGTCGTCCGCGCCCTCAACTGGCCCGATGCCGAACTGTCCGACCCGTCCTACTGGTCCGAGGATCGCCTCCACATGAACAGCCGCGGCCACCATCGGGTCGCCGCCCGCGTGCTCGACGCCCTGGGCGAGGCAGTGCCCGACGGATGGTGGAGCATGCCGGCCATCCCCGATGCCGTGCGGCTCGCTCAGCGCGACTACGTCCGCGAGCACCTGGGCCCCTGGGTGCGCCGGCGGCTGACCGGAACGTCGTCGGGGGATGGACGCGAGCCGAAGTTCGGCGGCGGATGGGTGGAGATCGCCCCGCGCTAGCGTCGCGCTCCCGTGACTGTCAAGGGCATGGGCACGCGATCACGGGTCGGCCACGATGGGGACGTCCCATCCCGCCACCCGAACGCCACCCAAGGAGCACGCCATGAGCATCGGAGCCGGCATCGCGCTGTTCGTCATCGGAGCCATCCTGGTCTTCGCGGTGAACGTCGACGTCCCGTACGTGGACCTCGACATGATCGGCTACATCCTGATGGGCGCCGGTGTGCTCGTCTTCATCATCGGGCTCGTCCTCCTGCTTCGTCGTCGCTCGACGCAGCAGGTGACGCGCACCGTCGAGCCCGGGGTGGGGGAGCGGATCACCCAGACCGAGTCGCGCACCTCCGGCGACGGCACCGTCTGAGCGCGCTCACCCTCGCCCCGTTCAGCCCTTCGCGCGCGGGCGGCGCGGCGGGTCCATGCCCAGAAGAACCCGGGTCTTGCGCCGTTCGATGACGATGAAGGTCCATCCGAGCGCCCACAGCGGCACCTGGGCCAGGAAGGCGATACGGAACGCGTCCAGCCGGTAGGTGTCGGGCGTACCCGCGCCCTGCAGGTCGAGGGCCAGACCGATCGCGAAGATCGCGATCAGCGCGGCGAGGAAGCCGCCGACGTTGGTGATACCCGTCGCCGTGCTCAACCGGTGCGCCGGGTTGTGCGTGCGCGCATGGTCGAAGGCGATCATCGAGGCCGGACCGCCCATCGCGAGAGCGACCGCCAGTGCGTACAGCAGCCAGAGCGGCGCAGGTCCGGGCCAGGCGACGACCACCATCCACACGCTGAACTGGGTCGCCACCGCCGGCAGCACGAGGGCGCGCGAGCGCAGATGCGGGATACGGCGGGAGATGTCGCCCATGATCGGGCCGAGCGCCATGCCCACGACGACGTACGTGGACAGCACGCCCGCCGACTGGGCGGCGCTGAGCCCCTCACCGGCCGTCAGGAAGGGCGTTCCCCACAGCAGCACGAACGCCGTGCCGGCGAAGGGAGCCGTGAAGTGCGACCAGAACGCGAGGCGGGTGCCGGGGTGCGCCCAGGCGGCGCGGATGCCGACGCCGGTGTCCATGGACGAGCGCACCACCCTGATCGCCCCGGTGCTGGTGTCGACCGAGACATCGGCGCGCAGCGCGGGCGGATGATTGCGGATGACGGCCCACACCAGGATGCCGAACAGCACGCACAGACCGGCGATGCCGCCGAACACGATCTCCCAGCTCGTGGCATGGAGCATCACGGCGAGCGGGGCGAGGGCCAGGAGCTGTCCCGCTTGTCCGACGAGTCCGGTGAGCTGACCCATCAGCGGACCGCGCTGCGCCGGGAACCACACGGCGACGAGGCGCAGCACCCCCGGGAAGATCGCCGCATCGCCGGCGCCGAGCAGCATCCGGGCGAAGATCGCGACGCCGACGCTGGGGGAGAAGGCGAGAGTCAGCTGTCCCGCCGCCATGAGCAGCATCCCCGCCGTCATGATCGGGCGGGCGCCGTAACGGTCGAGCAGGAGGCCGATCGGAATCTGCATGCCGCCGTAGACGGCGAGCTGGACGACGGCGAACATCGAGAGCGTCGCGGCATCCGCCCCGAATCGCTGCGCGGTGTCGACGCCCACCGCCGACAGCGAGGAGCGGTTGATCACGGCGAGCATGTAGGCCGCGACGCCCACGCCCCAGATGAGCCAGGCTCTGGCATCCGGCCCGACGGACGCGGGGGAGAGGCGGGGCGAGCTCACCCCTCAACGCTACTCGCGTGCGAGCGTGTATTCGGACCCGGACGGCGTGCGGACGAGGAGTCCGTGATCGACCAGGTGACGTCGGAGCACGGCGACATCGCCGCTCGGCGCGTACGGCTCGAGCCGCTCGTTGACGTCGCGCTCGCTCATGACGACGCCGGGGGAGAAGGCGCGCTCCGTGACGAGACGGAGCAGCGCGACACGCTCACCCTGCTGCGAGGGATACCGGTCGATGCGACCGTCGTGGTCGAGGAAGCGCTCGGGCCCGCGCGGGCGAGGCGGCGCCACCAGAAGAGCCCGCAGCGGGGCATCGTCGAAGCGGATGCCGTCGCCGCCGCGCACCACCAGGCCGAGAGCCGTGAGGCGGTCGAGGGCTCGCTCGCGCGCTCGTGGCGTTCGCGGCGGGGACGCCGTCTCCGCGAGGACCGCACGGACGTCGTCGTCGCGCAACGCCGCGATGATCGCGCGCCACGTCTCAGGGGAGTCCGTCATCCGTTCAGGGTAGCGAGGCTGACAGCGGAAGCCGCTCCCGCACCGACCATCGACCGTCGCCGCACACCACTCGACCATCGGATGCTCTCTTCGAGTTGACATAATGTGCATTATCGGCGTTACAAGAGAAGGCCGAGAGGGAACGCGACAGGTGCCACCGAGCGCCCCGTGCGCGACCCCCGGGCGCGTCAGTACGACGCGGCACCCCCGCCGACCGTTGCGGCATCCGTTGCTTCGTCGACGAGCAACGCGCGTGTCGACGAGACGCCGAGGCGGGAGGCTCCCGCGTTCACGAGCGCCATCGCCTGCGCCCGGGTGCGAATGCCGCCCGACGCCTTCACCCCGACGTGGGGCCCGACGATCCGTGCGATCAGGGCGACGTCGGATACCGAGGCCCCGCCGGCGGGATGATAGCCCGTCGACGTCTTGATGTAGTCGACACCCGCCTCGGCACCGATCTCGCTGCAGCGGATGATCTCGTCCTCCGAGAGCGCCGCGGACTCGATGATCACCTTCAGCGTCTTCTCGCTCGGCACGACCGCGCGGACGGCATCGATGTCACGACGAACGGCAGCCCAGTCGTGCGAAGCCACCGCGCCGAGGTCGACGACCATGTCGATGTCGTCCGCACCCCGCGCCAGCGCCAGCTCGGCCTCGAGCGCCTTCACCCGCGGATCGTGGGCACCCGACGGGAACCCGCACACCGTGACCACGCGGAGCCCGTACGCATCGGCGGGAATCAGCGTCGGACGGATGCACACCGCGCCGACACCGAGGTCGAGCGCCTCGCGCAGATGCGCGTCGACCTGGGCGGCGGTGGCCTCCGGCGTCAACAGCGTGTGGTCGATCATCCCCCGCAGATCGGAGTCTGCGGAGGGAGGGAGAGTCTGGTCGGTCATGCTCATCTCGGCTGGGGGTCGCCGGCGGGGTCGTGATGACACCCGCGCAGATCATTAGTTAGTACACTAATAGTACGCACACGAATCACCTGCGTGTGATCGCTTCCCTCCGAAGGAGACTCCCCCGTGTTCGTCCTCTACCTCGTCCTGTTCCTCGGCGGCATGTACCTCATGGGGTTCGCTTTCAACGTCACCGAGTACGAAGGGCTCGTCTTCATCGGAGGCCTCCTGCTGACCTCCCTCGCCGTCGGCCTTCCGTTCGCCCTCGGGGCGATCGAGCGCCGCCGCGATCCCGAGAAGGATTCCGGCTCCGCGAGGCCCTGACCCCCTCTCCCCCGTCGGCGAAACCGTCGCGTACTCCGCGCGTCACTTTCCGCACCGTCCGCGCAACAGCGCTACCCTGAGAACATCTCCGCTCACAGGAGATTTTCAGAAAGGGCTTCGCCATGACTGCTGAACCGTCCCTCGAGAAGACGGCAACGAACGGCATCCGGACCGCACTGGGTCTGGGTGGTGTGTTGTCGGTCATCCTCGGCATCGTCATCCTCGTCTGGCCCGGCAAGACCGCGATGGTCGTCACCGCGCTCATCGCGGTCTACGCGATCATCGCCGGTCTCGTCTACGCGGGCCTGGGCATCTTCGCCGCCGGAAAGGGCGGCTGGTCGCGGATCGGACACGTGCTGCTCGGTGTCCTGTTCGTCGTCGCCGGTATCGTCGCGTTCACCAACCTCGGTGCGACCGCCGTCACCCTCGCCGCGTTCCTCGGCATCCTCGTCGGCATCATGTGGATCATCGAGGGCGTCGTCGCCTTGTCGACCCTCGACCTGGCCCCGTCGCGCGGCTGGACGATCTTCTACGCGATCATCTCGATCATCGCCGGCGTCACCCTGCTGTTCTCGCCGCTCTGGGGCGCCGTGGTGCTGTGGTGGCTGCTGGGCATCTCGGCCGTCGTGATGGGTGTCATCCAGATCGGACGTGCCTTCTCGTTCGGCAAGTGATCCGACGCAGAAGCGCCCCGCCGACCGAGAGGTCGCGGGGCGCTTCTGCGTCGCGGATGCCGTCGGTCAGCCGGCCGGCAGATGGCGCGCCCACCAGTCGAGCACCGCATCGAAGCGCTCGACGCGGTGTCGCGGTCGACCCGACCGGGTGAGCTCGTGGTTCTCGCCGGGGAAGATCAGCATCTCCGCCTCGGTGCCCTGCCGCTTCAGGGCGGTGTAGTAGCGCGTCGCCTGCTCCAGCGGGCACCGGAAGTCGAGCTCCGAGTGCATCACCAGCGTGGGCGTGCGCACCGCACCGACGACGGCCATTGGACTCTGCCGCGCCATGTCCTCCGGGTCGGTGCCGACGTACTCGTCGCCGAAGAACGAGCCGATGTCGCTCGTTCCCTGGAAGCTGACCGGATCGAGGAACCCGCGCTCGACGATCGCCGCCGCGAACCGGTGATCGTGAGCGATCGTCCACGCGGTCAGGTAGCCGCCGTACGAGCCGCCCTGGATACCGAGACGGGCACCGTCCAGACGGTCGTCGCCGTCGACCACGCCGTCGAGGAAGTCGAGGACATCGGCCAGGTCGAGCGTGCCCATCGCGCCACGGATGCTGCGTCCGTGCACGCGGCCGTAGCCCGCACTCCCCCGCGGATTGCAGTACACGACCGCGTAGCCGGCATCGACGAGCACCTGGGTCTCATCGAAGACGTGTATGCCGTAGGACGCATACGGTCCTCCGTGGATCTGCAGGATGACGGGAAAAGGCCCCTCACCCGCCGGGACGGCGACCCAGCCGTGCACGGGATAGCCGTCGCGACCGACGATCTCCCGCTCCTCCGGACGCACCACGATGGAGCGCTCCGTCGCGTCTCCGAACGCGGTGAGGGCACCCTCGCCGACCAGCGAGAGCTCGCCGAGGCTTCGTGGGGTCGCGTGGGCGTAGACGATCCGCTCCCCCGCCGCCGCGTGTCCACCGACCTCGACGTCGCCGTCGACGAGCACCGAGACGTCGCCGTCACGGGTGACACGAAGCAACTCGACACGGCCGCGCGTGCGGTTCTGCACGAGGAAATCGGCACCGATGGGCGTGATGTGCGAACCGACCTCGCCGAGGTCGGTCGCCTCGGGATCGGTGAGTCGACGCGGGACGACCGCCGACACCGGACCGTCGAGGACGTACAGCGCGACGTCGGGGGCGATGAAGTCGATGCCCGACGCACCCGGCCGCGATGCCAGCATCGCGATCGTGCCGTCCGCCGCGACGGCGACCTCGTCGACGGAATAGCCGGCCTCGCGCGCGATCACCTCGACGCTGCCCGAGCCGTCGACGGCGACCGCGATGAGGGGGGTGCGCAGGTCGCGGCGGTCGTGCTCGATCTCGTCGACCACCGTGAGCACGTGGGAACCGTCGGCGGTGAAGACGACGCCATGGTGCGATGCCGCCCCCGAGGTCAGGGCGACGGCATCCGCTGCGACCCGCTTCGCCTTGGCGCCCGCGTTCTCGCCGTCCGCGGTCGGCGCGGGCGTGTAGAACGGCTCCGCACCGGCATCCGGCGCATCGACGACGAAGACGTGCGACGGACGGTCGCCGATGTAGCCGAGACCGTTCGCGTGCCAGCGCACCCCGGTGATGCGCCGCGGCGACTCCGCATCGGCGGAGCGGCCCTCGACGGTGCCGTAGCGGCCCTGCTCGGGCACGCGGGCGGTGAAGGCGATGCGCGTGCCGTCGGGAGACCAGGCGTACGAGCCGACACCGCCGCGGGCGTCGGTCGCCTGCACCGGCTCGCCGCCGGTCGCGGGGATGACGAACACCTGTGGAGTGCCGTCGGCGTCGCCGCGGACGAAGGCGATGCGTCCGCCGTCCGGTGACACCTGCGGCTCGGCGTCGGCCGTGCCGCGCGTCAGTCGACGCGGCGCGCCGTCGGGCAGGTCGATCCGCCAGATCTGGCCGACGTTGCGGTCGGCGTCGAGGTCGGGGCGCGAGGTCGCGAAGACCGAGAACGCGCCGTCGGGGGCGATGCTCGGGCGACCGACCGTGGTCAGGGAGGTGATGTCGACGGCGCGCATGCTCACTCCCCGCCGAACGAGCTCACGTCTCCGACGAGCCTCGTGTTGTCGGCGGGAACGGGTTCGACGGCGGCCAGAGCGACCTCCGCGGCGAACTCGGACACGTTGTAGAGCTTGCCCGCCGACTCGCGACGGTCGGCGATGGCCCCCGGGTTGGCGCGCTCGAGCAGCGTCGCGGTGATCGTGCCCTCGATCATGTCGCCGGAGACGACCACGAAGTCGATGCCGCGCTCGGCGAGAGCCGGAATCCGCTCACGCAGCGCATCCTCGCCGGCGCGCTTGGACAGGGCGACCGGCTCGTACTCGGGCATGGTCGGCGTCGTGCGGATGAAGTGGGCCTGGTGGCTGGTCACGAAGACGACGCGGGAACCGTCGTGCAGCAGCGGCAGGGCCGCATCGAGCACGTTCAGCTGCGCATCGCGGTTGAGCACGAGCGCGTAGTCCTCGCCCATGCCGCTCTCCATCCCGCCGGAGGCGTTGAGGACGAGCAGATCGAGCTGCCCGAAGGTCTCCTGCACGGCGGTCATCATCGCCTCGACGGAACCCGGGTCGGTGAGGTCGGCCCCCACGACGAGCACCTCGACGCCCAGTTCGCGCAGCTGCGCGGCGAGCTTCTCCGCGCGCGGCGCCTTGTTGCGGAAGTTGATGACGACGTTCGCGCCGCCTTCGGCGAGGTAACGGACCGTGTCGGCGCCGATGCCGCGCGAGGACCCGGTGACGAGCGCCGTCCTTCCGGCGAGCGAACCGGCGGGAATGGGCTGGGACATGATTGCTCCTGCGAAATGACGGATGCCGGGCGGAGTTCGCCGTGGCCTTCTCGACACTATCAACCGGGGCCTCGCGCCGACCGGCGAGCGGCCACCGCAACGGAGAGACCGGGTGTTAGGGTTCGAACAAGACCTCGAAGGGAGCTCGCATGCTGCCCGATCTGACGCAGTATCTGTGGATCGCCTGGCTCGTGCTGGCCGTGATCTTCGTGATCATCGAGCTGCTGACCCTCGAGTTCACCTTCCTCATGCTGGCCGCGGGCTCGCTCATCGGCGGCCTCGGCGTGAACCTCCTCGGCGGCCCCTGGTGGCTGCAGGTGCTCATCGCCGCCGCCGTGTCGGCCCTGCTCCTGTTCACTATCCGCCCGCTCCTGCTGCGCGCACTGCACCGCTCCAGCCAGCCGCACCCGACGAACGTCGACGCGCTCTACGGGATGGGTGCGCGCGTCAGCGCCGCCTTCGTCGACGGGCGCGGATACGTCCGCCTCGACAACGGAGAGCAGTGGACCGCCGAGCTCGCGCCGTCCGCCGCGCCGCTCGGCCCGGGCGACCGCGCCGTGGTCACCGCCGTGCGCGGGGCGACCGTCGAAGTCGCGCCCGCTGCCCCGCTTCCCGCCCCGGGGTCCCCCGCGGCATCCGACTCCCCCGAAAGGAGCACCGACTGATGGTCGACGTCGGAGCATTCGTCGGACAGATCTTCGTGATCGTCCTCCTGGTCGTCGTCGCGATCTTCGTGATCGTGGTCCTCTTCCGGTCCATCCGCATCATCCCCCAGGCCTACTCCGGTGTCGTGGAGCGCCTCGGCCGCTACCAGCGCACCCTCTCCCCCGGCCTGAACCTGCTCGTCCCGTTCATCGACCGCCTGCGCCCGCTCGTGGACATGCGCGAGCAGGTCGTCTCGTTCCCGCCGCAGCCGGTCATCACCGAGGACAACCTCGTGGTCTCGATCGACACGGTCGTCTACTTCCAGGTCACCGACGCACGCGCGGCCACCTACGAGATCGCCAACTACCTGTCGGCGGTGGAGCAGCTCACCACGACGACACTGCGCAACGTCGTCGGCGGGCTGAACCTCGAGCAGGCCCTCACCAGCCGTGACAACATCAACGGCCAGTTGCGCGTCGTGCTCGACGAGGCGACCGGGAAGTGGGGTCTGCGGGTGTCGCGCGTCGAGCTCAAGGCCATCGACCCGCCCCACTCGATCCAGGACTCGATGGAGAAGCAGATGCGCGCCGAGCGGGAGCGCCGCGCGACGATCCTGACCGCCGAGGGCTCGAAGCAGTCTCAGATCCTCGAGGCGGAGGGACGCCGTCAGGCCGCCATCCTCGGGGCGGAGGGCGACAAGCAGGCGGCGATCCTGCGGGCCGAAGGTGAAGCGGCCGCCATCCAGAACGTGTTCTCCGCGATCCACGCCGGACGCCCCGACGACAAGCTGTTGGCGTACCAGTACCTCCAGACGCTGCCGAAGATCAGCAACAGCGCATCGAGCAAGCTCTGGATCATCCCGAGCGAGTTCACCGAAGCGATGAAGGGCCTGGGCGGCGCGTTCGCCGCACGCACCGACGCGGCCGCGGGTGCATCCGGGCCGACCCCGCCGCCGAGCGCCGCGCCCGCACCGCACACGCCTCCCGTCGACCCGTCGTGACCCACCCCTGGTTCACGGGGACGTCGTCGCCGCGGGTGCTCGCCCACCGCGGGTTCGTTCCCCCTGATGCCGAGGGCATCGTGGAGAACAGCGTCGCCGCGTTCGCGGCGGCCCATGCCGCCGGAGCGGTCTACGTCGAGTCGGACTGCCACCTCACGGCCGACGGCGTGGTGGTCTTCTTCCACGACGACGACCTGCGACGCGTGACCGGCGACCCGCGCGCGATCGCGGCGGTGCACCACGCGGAGCTCGAACGCATCATGGCCGATCGGGGTGGGCTCGCCACCGCGGCGGACACCCTCTCGGCGTTCCCGACGCTGCGCTTCAACCTCGACGTGAAGGCGGCGGCGGCCGCGCGGCCCGTGGGACGCCTCGTCGTCCCCCACGCGGATCGCGTGCTGCTGACGAGCTTCTCCGACGCGCGTCGCCGTGACGCGCTGGACGCGGCGCGCCACCTCGGCGGCGAGCCCGCCACGTCCGCCGGCCGGGCCACCATCGCGCGTGTCCTGGCGGCGGTGTCCACCGGTTCGGCGGCCCTTGTCGCCCGCGCGCTGCGCGACGTCGACGCGCTCCAGGTCCCGGAGCGCCAGGGTGCGGTGCGCATCGTCACCCCGCGCGTGCTCCACGCCGCGCATGCGGCGGGCGTCGAGGTCCACGTGTGGACGGTCAACGACCGCGACGACATGGACAGGCTGCTCGATCTGGGGGTGGACGGCCTCGTCACCGACCGTGCGGACCTCGCACTTCAGGCGGTCGCCGCGCGGCACTGACCCGGGCTGAGCATCCCCTGTGAAAGGGGGTGGCCGGACGCCCGTTCGGATGATGCACACAGGTGCGCGCGTTATACCTGACACGACGAGAGGACCACACAATGGCAGATCGCAGCCTGCGCGGCATCCGACTCGGCGCCTCCAGCCTACAGAGCGAGGAAGGCGTCGTGTTCCATGAGCGCGCCAACCACACGTATGTCTGCACGCAGTGCGGACGCGAGACCGTGATGACCTTCGCGGCGGACGCCGAGCTTCCCGAGGCCTGGGAGTGCCGCACCTGCGGCGCCGAGGCCGTGCTCCGCGTCGGCGACTCGGTCGTCGAGATCGACCACTCCGGCGACAAGGCTCCCCGCACGCACTGGGACATGCTCCTGGAGCGTCGCACGGTGCCCGAGCTGGAGGAGCTGCTCGAGGAGCGCCTGGCTCTGCTGCGCGCCCGCCGCGGCGCCACGGGCGACGCTCGCCTCAGCGCCTGACGCTCACTCCCCCGTGATGACGCCGGCCCCTTCGGGGGTCGGCGTCTTCGGCGTGCGCGCGCGGCGCCGCGCGACGAGGCCGACCACCGCCAGAGCGAGGACGCTCCCCCACCCGAGCAGGGTCTGCAGAGCCTCGCCGAGCAGGATGCCGGGCGTCAGACCGGTGCGCAGCGGCACGTCGGTGACCATCGCCCCCGGCTCGTCGGCGGGCAGGGCGTCGATCGTGCGCCCGTCCGGACCGATGACCTGACTGGTTCCCACGGTGGAGAGGTTCACGACCGCCCGACCGGACTCCACGGCCCTGATCCGCGCGAACGCGAGCTGCTGCAGGTTCTCGTCGGTGCCCCGGAAGTCGGCGTTGTTGGTCTGGAACATGAAGACCTGAGCACCGGCCAGAGCGCCCTCGCGGATCACGTCGTCGTAGATGACGTCGAAGCAGATGGCGAGACCGACGCCCACACCGTCGACGTCGAACATCGGCGTCGACGTGCCCGGCGTGTACTCCCGCTGGATGAGCCCGATGAGATCCGGGGCCAGCATGTCGTAGAACCAGCGATCGGGCACGTACTCCCCGAAGGGCACGGGATGCCGTTTGTCGTACAGGGCGACGGGGTTGTCGGCTCCGTCCTTCCAGAGCATCGACGAGTTGAAGTACTGATCGCCCCGCTGGGTCACGCCGCTCACGAGCAGCGGCGCGCCGATGCGGCCCGCGAGCGCGTCGAGCGCGGCACGCACCGACGTGTTCGACAGGGCGTCGGCGTCGATGCCGCCCTCCGGCCACAGCAGCACGTCGATGTCCTCATCCTCGATCGGCGCCGTCGCCGCCAGCTGAGCCCGCAGCACGTCGTAGGCCGCCCGCTGGTCGAAGTAGCCGGCGGGCCCGTTGCCCTGCACCGCGCCCACGCGGATGCTGCCGGCATCCGTCGTGGGGAAGGCCGGCAGCAGGAACATCACGAGCACCGTGAGCGCCGCCGGCAGCGCGGTGCGCAGATCGCGCAGGCGCCCCAGACGCACGGCCTCGACCGCGGCGGCGCAGGCGAAGACGATCAGGAAGGACAGCCCGCTCATCCCCGTCCACGATGTCACGTCGACCAGGGGAGAGTCGGCCTGGGTGACGGCGATCCGCGTCCAGGGGAACCCTCCGTAGGGGAATGTCCCCTGCAGCTCCTCCCGCGACACCCACAGTCCCGCGACGAGTGCCGGAAGCGCCACCAGACGACCCGCCGTTCCCGGCGCCCATCGCGGAAGCCAGCGGTAGGCCAGGGCGATCGGCACCGCCATCACGGCGGTGAGGACGGACTCGAGGCTCGCGAGCGCGATCCACGGCACCGGACCGAGATAGCGCGCCGTGAAGGAGAAGTTCACGAAGAACAGCCCGGCTCCGAACAGCAGCCCGACCAGGAGCGCGCCGCGCACGCTGCGTCCGATGAGCCCGACCAGCGCGAGGGGCACGGCCACGAACACCACCGGCCACCACGAGAGGGCGGGGAAGGCGAGCGTCAGCAGCAGCCCCGCCGCGGCCGAGGTCGCCGCCGCGGCCCACAGCGGCAGAAGCGGCCTCGGGGGCGGCGAGGACGGTCGCGGGCGTCGGGGCACGGAACGAGCCTAAGCGAGCGGAATCAGAACGAGCCGTAAGCGACGATGCCGCGACGAACGGCGTCGAGCGCCGAGCGCGCCGTGGTCGCGATCGGCGGGTCGGCGACCATCGACAGCTGATCGAGCAGATCGATGGTCTGCTTCGTCCAGCGCACGAAATCGCCCGCGGCGAGGTCGGCCTCCTGCAGCACCCGGTCGAGGCTCGCGCCCCGCGCCCAGGCGTGCATCGCCGGGGCGAGGCCGGTGGCGACGGGCGCGGACCCGGGAAGGCGGTGGTCCTGCTCGAGGTCGTCCAGTCGCGCCCAGAGCTCTTGGGTGGCCGCCAGCGCGTCGCGGAACGCGCCCCGCGGCAGCCCGCGCTCCCCCGGGCCGCTCTCGTCGCGACGCGGCTCGTAGACGAGGCTGCAGGCCAGCGCGGCGAGCCCCGCGGCATCCAGGTCTGCCCAGATGCCGGTGCGCAGCGACTCGGCCACGAGGAGATCGCGCTCGCCGTAGATGCGCTTCATCGTCGCGCCGGCCGCGGTGAGCGTGGTCACGCCGTCGGCGTCCACCGCGACGTAGTCGAGCGCCGCGAGCACGTCGACGACGCGATCGAAGATGCGCGCGACGGTGCCGGTGCGCGCATCGATCTGCTGGCGCAGCTTGTCGGTGTGCCGCCGCAGCTTCCAGAACCGCTCCGCCCACCGGGCGTGCTTCTCGCGATCGGGACAGGTCTGGCACGGATGCCGCTTCAGACGCCGTCGCAGCGACTCCAGCTGCTCCTGCCGCTGCTGGCGGAGCTTCGGTGAGCTGGACCGGTCGCCCTTGCGCTCCAGATCCGTGAGCTCACGCCGCATCCGCGCGAACTCGGCGAAATCGCCGCGATCGCACGTCATCGCCGCCGCGTACCCGGCGAGCGAGTCCTCGGCCTCCTTCACCTCGCGCGCCAGGCCGACGACCGCGCGGTCGGCCTGGAACTGGGCGAAGGAGGATTCGAGGATCTCCCGCGCGCGGGCGCGCCCGAACTGGTCGATGAGGTTCACGGCCATGTTGTAGGTCGGGCGGAAGCTGGAGTTGAGCGGATAGGTGCGCCGCGAGGCGAGCGCGGCCACCGCCTGCGGATCGAGGCTCTCGGTCCACTGGATCACGGCGTGACCCTCGACGTCGATGCCACGGCGTCCCGCGCGTCCGGTGAGCTGGGTGTACTCCCCCGAGGTGATCGCGACCCGCGCCTCGCCGTTGAACTTCTCGAGCTTCTCGAGCACGACCGTGCGCGCGGGCATGTTGATGCCGAGGGCGAGGGTCTCGGTCGCGAAGACGACCTTGACGAGCTTGTGCTGGAAGAGCTCCTCGACGATCTCCTTGAAGGCGGGCAGCAGACCGGCGTGGTGGGCGGCGATGCCGCGCTCCAGGTTCTCGCGCCATTCCCAGAAGCCGAGCACGGCCAAGTCCTCGTCGGGAAGCGCGGCCGTGCGCTCGTCGACGATGCGCCGGATCTCGTCGCGTTCGTCTCGATCGGTGAGGCGCACGCCGGCACGTCGGACCTGCTGCACGGCGCCTTCGCACCCGGCGCGGCTGAAGATGAAGAAGATCGCGGGCAGCAGGTTGGCGCGCGCGAGCAGCTCGACGACCTGCGGGCGATCGATGCGCTCGATGCGCTGGGCGTTCGCCGCGCGCATGGGGCGCCGCCCGCCGGAGGACGGTCGCTGTCCCGGCGCACGGTCGCCTGCGGACCGCTGACCGTGAGCGCGGTGTCCCTGCGAACGGTGCTCCTGCGAGCGGTGCTCCTGCGCGCGCCGGTTGCTCTCGAACGACGAGCCGCGCACGGACCTCAGGCGCATCAGCTCCTGGTTCACCTGCGCGGTCGCGATGCCGGCGCGGTCGTCGAACAGGGGCAGCAGGTCGCCGCGCACGAGAACGTGCTGTTCCAAGGGCACCGGTCGCGTCTCGGACACGATGACGGCGGTGTCCCCCCGCACGGTGTCGAGCCAGTCGCCGAACTCCTCGGCATTCGAGACGGTCGCCGACAGCGACACCAGCCGCACCCGCGCGGGCAGGTGGATGATGACCTCTTCCCACACGGCGCCGCGGAAGCGGTCGGCGAGGTAGTGGACCTCGTCCATCACGACGTACCGCAAGCCGCGCAGCGCCGGCGAGTCGGCGTAGAGCATGTTGCGCAGCACCTCGGTGGTCATCACGACGACGCGCGCGTTCCCGTTGATGTTGGTGTCGCCGGTGAGAAGTCCGACCTCGTCCTCGCCGTAGACCTGCTGCAGCTCGCGGAACTTCTGGTTGGACAGCGCCTTCATCGGGGTCGTGTAGAAGGCCTTGTCGCCCGGCTCGCGCATGGCGAGGTGCACGGCGAACTCTCCGACGATCGTCTTGCCCGCCCCGGTGGGTGCGGCGACGAGCACGCTGCGCCCCTCTTCCAGGGCGTGGCATCCGGCGATCTGGAACGGGTCGAGCTCGAACCTCTGCTCGTCGGCGAAGGCGGCGGTGAGAGGGTGGGCCTGACGCGCCTGCGCCTGTGCGTAGCGGGTGGCGGGATCCGTCACAGCTCGAGACCGAGGGCCTTCTCGCGCTTGGCGCGTCGACGGTCGAACAGGACGGACAGACCGGCGGCCGCGAAGAAGAGGACGGTGAGGATGCCGGCCAGCATCAGCATGCTCACGATGTCGGCGGCCGGTGTCGCGAGCGCCGCGAAGACCGAGGCGACGAGGATGGCCACGCGCCAGCCCTTCAGGATCGCCATGCCGCTCATGACGCCCGCGAGGTTCAGCGCGACGAGGAACACCGGCAGGACGAACGAGACGCCGACGACGAGCAGGAGCTTGAAGACGAAGTCGTAGTAGTACTTCGAGTCATAGATGTTCGAGGCGCCTTCGGGCGTGAAGGACGCCATCAGCTCGACGATGTGGGGCATGATCAGCCACCCGACGAACACTCCCGCGGCGAACAACGGGATCGCCGCGGAGACGAAGCCGATCGTGTAGCGGACCTCCTTGCGCGTGAGGCCGGGGACCAGGAACGCCCACACCTGCCACAGCCACACGGGGGCCGAGATGATGACGCCGACGGCCAGCGAGATCCGCAGCCGCATGTCGAACGGGCCCGTGATGCTCTGGTACATGAGCGTGACGACGTCGGCGTCGCCGCGCTGCTCTGCGACGACGCGGATCGGCTCGGTCATCGCCCAGATGATCGCATCGGTGAAGATCCACGCGACGACCATCCCCACGACGAGCGCGATGATCCCGATGATGAACCGACGGCGCAGTTCCTTGAGGTGCTCGCCCAGCGACATCCGCCGGTCACGGCGCGGACCCTCTTCTTCGGCGATGCGCGCGGAGTCGACCGTGGCCACGAGTGTCAGGGCTTGGTGTCGGTACCGGGTTCCGCCGTCGGGGCGGGGCTGGTGCCGTTGGGTGCGGTCGGCGCGGCGGGCGCGTCCTCTTCCTTCATCGCCTTCATCTCGCCCTTGAAGACACGAGCGGACTGTCCGACGCTCTTGGCCAGAGCCGGGAGCTTCGCCGCCCCGAACAGGAGCAGGATGATGATGACGAGGGCCAGCAGGTGCCAGCCGGTCAAGCCTCCGAGCATGAGGGTCTCCTCGGGTGTGGGGTTGCTGGCCAGTCTACCTGCCGCCCCGACGGATGGGTTCAGCGGTACTGGGCGAGCCCCGCTTCGGCCCACGCGGCGGTCGCGCGGCGTGCGGCATCCGGAGAGACGACCTCGAGGTCGCCGCCGAGCCGCGTCGCGACGCGCTTGAGGCTCCGCGCGTCGCCCACCCGAACGCGGGCCGACCGGATCTCCGCGTCGATCGTGGCCGGGTCGTCCAGCACGACGTAGTCGGCCAGCAACGGCGCCGCCGACGCGCGATAGCGGACCTCGACCTCGACGTCTCCCGCGGCGCCCTCGAACAGCGCGGGCACCGAGTCTTCGCCGTGGGTGCTCGCGATGTCGGTCAGACGCACGTCGGAGACGCGGTCGAGATGGAAGGTGCGCATCGCCTGCCGCAGATGACACCATCCCTGCAGGTACCACTGTCCTCCCGCGATGTGCACCTTGACCGGGTCGACCGTGCGGGTCGTGGGTGCGGCATCGGGCGCCTGGTACGAGAAGGCCACGGCGACGTGCTCGCGGAGAGCCTGCGCGACCGTCAGGCGCACGTCGTCCACCGTATCGGGGGCGACGATGACATCGGCCGGCACGCCCGACGCACCCCGTGCGAGCTTGGCGAGCAGGCCCTGGACGACGCCGCTGTCGCCGACGCCGGGCAGGGTCGCCGCGACACGCAGCCCGGCCAGCAGCGCGGCCGCCTCCGGTGCGGTCAGCCGCGGCGTGCGCTCCAGACCCACCGTGTTCGTGATCACGATGAGGTCCTGTTCGTCCAGGAGGTCCCAGTCGATGTCGAACAGGTCGTTCGCCATCTGCCAGAAGCCGCCGTCGCCGGGCAGGCCGATCACGGTGAGCTTCTCGACCATCCCGCGCATCTGCTCGACGGTCACGTCGAACTCGTCGGCGGCCTCGGTGAGCGACACCTCGCCCTTCCCGATCAGGTAGGGCACGAGCTGCAGGATGAGCGCCGCACGATCGGTCGCCAGCAGCGGCTTGCGACGACGGCTCATGACCCCGCCCCCTCGTCGGTCGCGGCGTCCGGGCCGGCGTGCAGCCGGAGCGTGCGCTCGAGTCGGGCGATGACCTGATCGCGCAGCGCGGCCGGCTCGACCACGCGCACCTCCGGGCCGTAGGAGGCGAGCTCGTCGGCGAGGATGTGCACGTCGACGTACGGCACCCGGATCCCCTGTTCGGCATCCGTCGCGCGGCGGGTCAGACGCAGCGCCGCCTCGGTGCCCGGAGCGATCTCGAGCAGCGCCTGCTGACGGGCCGCGAGGGCCTCGAGGCCGGCCAGCGCGCGCTCACCGGCGCCCTCGCGCAGCGCGAGATCGAAGCCGGCGCGGGTGATCGCGACATCCGACACGATGCGCGACAGCAGGAAGGTGCGCACGTCGTCCTGGGCGAGGTCGAACCCGTACACGTGCCAGCGCGCCTCGTACTCGACGAGGGCGTACGGCTGCACGCGGCGCACCCGTGCGGTCTCGTCGCCGGCCTTGAGGTAGGCGAACTCGACGACGCGCCCCTGCTCGATCGCCCTCTGCAGCGGCCCGAACGAGGCCTCCCGCAGGTTGACGCGCGGCGAGTATCCGATGATCGGCGCGTCGACCTCGATGCCGAGCGCGCGGATCTTGCGCAGACCGCTGCGCGCATCGGCCGACATGGAGCTCTCGCTCCACACGCCGCCGGCGAGGTTCAGGACGGCGAGCTCGGCGGGGGTGAACTCGATGTCGGCGGGCAGCTCGTACTCGGCCGTCGGGATGCGGTAGCGCGCCTCGCGGAGGTCGTCCGGGTCGGCGTAGTCGCCGATCGTCTCGACCGGGATGCCGAGCGAGCGCAGGTTCTCCTTGTCGCGCTCGAACATCTTCTCGAGCGCATCCTTGGACGCGCCGGCGCTGCTCTGCTCGCGGTAGCCCGCGACGGAGGCGAGGATGGTGTCTTTCGTGAGCCCCTGCTCGGTCGCCATGAGGGCGACGACGAGGTTGACCAGACGCTCCTCGGGCGCGCTGCGGACGGTCTCGGTGGGCACCCGACAATCTTAGGCGTCGCCTGTGCGCCGGCGGCGCTGCCGCGCGGTCGCGGTCGTCAGCTCGTCGCGGGCGTGTCGACGCCGAGGATGTCGATGACGAACACGAGCGTCGATCCTGCGGGGATCGAGCCGCTCGCCGTGTCGCCGTATCCGAGCGCCGGCGGGATCACGACGAGGATCTGCGACCCGACCGTCTGGCCGTCGAGCGCCTGAGCGAAGCCGGGCACCACCGCGTCGAGGGTGACGGCCGCCGAGGCGCCGTTCTCCCACGTCGAGTCGAAGACCTTGCGATCGGCCCACGTGACGCCGGTGTAGTTGATGCGGATGCTGTCGGTTCCGCCGACGGCCGGGCCGTCGCCCTTCTTCAGCACCTCGACCGCGAGATCGGTGGGCGGGGCCGTGTCGGGGATGATGACGCCGGGTGTGCCGTCGGGCGCGAGCACGACCGACGGCATGCCGCGGCGGTCGTTGTACTGCGGGACACCGTCGGCGGCGGCGAGGTACACCTTCTGGAGGTCGATCGCGACGACGATCGCATCACTGCCGCTGAGGCCCCAGCCCTGAGCCGCAGCGTCGGACAGGTCACTGGCCGGCACGGCCCCGACGATCCGCGAGCCCTCCGTCGCGCACATCATCATGTCCGCGAAGCCGGCGTACTGCTCGCGCCACTTCGACAGCGGGGTGACCTGCGTGCCGGAGGTCAGGATCTTCTGCCCGGTCGAGCCGCTCATGATCGTGATGGCGAACTGCACGTCCTGCATGTCGGAGGTCACGCGCTGGCCCGAGCCCACGGTCTCGTCGACGGCGACGGTGTGATCGACGTAGACGGGAGCGCTCAGGGTCACCTCGGGGGTGCCTTCGGCGCCGGAGACGCTCACGGTGTCGAGCACGCCGGACGAGTCGGCCCCACGGTCGCACGCGGCTGCCGATGGGGATGCGGACGCGCACCCGACCAGGGTCAGGACGGAGAGGCCGACGACGGCGAGGGCAGCAGGGATCCGGCGCACCGGATCAGTCTACGTCGTCCGCGGCCCGCTCCCCCGCGCCGTCGGGGCCGGTGTCCGCGTCGGCGCCGGCGGTGGCCTGTCGCGCCCCGTCGGCGGCGCGCTGCGCCTCGCGCACCCGCTTGCGGAGGTTCTTGTCGGTGATCTCGCGGTCGCCGACCGCACCGGGGGTCCACGCCTCGACATCCGCGTCGGCATAGCTCGGCTTCTTGAGCGCACGCTTGCGCACGTCGGGCGGCATCGCTCCGGGAGCCAGACGGCGCGCCGTGATGAGGAAGCCGGTGTGCGCCACCATCCGATGGTCGGGGCGCACGGCGAGACCTTCCACGTGCCAGCCGCGCACCATCGTCTCGGTGGCCTCGGGGTCGGTGAACAGGCCCGTGCCGCGGATGTACTCGGCGACGCGGCTGAGCTGGGTCGCGGTGGCCACGTAGCACAGCACGACACCGCCGGGCGTGAGGGCATCGGCGACCGCGTCGATGCACTCCCAGGGCGCCAGCATGTCGAGGACGACACGGTCGACGGATGCCGCGTCCACCGCGCCGGGCAGCTCCGCGACGAGGTCGCCGACCACGACCTCCCAGGCCTCGGGCGCGTGGCCGAAGAAGGTCTCGACGTTGGCGCGGGCCACCTCGGCGAACTCCTCGCGACGCTCGAAGGAGACCAGGCGGCCGGCCGATCCGATCGTGCGCAGGAGCCACATCGACAGCGCGCCCGAGCCGACGCCCGCCTCCACGACGGTGGCGCCCGGGAAGATGTCGGCGGAGGCGAGGATCTGCGCCGCATCCTTCGGATAGACGATCGCCGCTCCGCGCGGCATGGACATGACGAAGTCGCGCAGCAGCGGGCGCAGCGCCAGGTACTCGTGGCCGCCCGAGTTGGTCACGACCGATCCGTCGGGCTGGCCGATCAGCTGCGCGTGCTTGAGGACGCCGTGATGCGTGTGCAGCTCGCCGCCCTCGCGGAGCGTCACGGTGTGCAGACGCCCCTTCGGGCCGGTCAGCTGCACCCGGTCGCCCAGCCGGAACGGCCCGCTCGGTCGGAGGTCGACGAGGGGGGTGGGCGTTGTCATGTGCGATCTCCTGTGCGGTGTGCCGCGTACACGGCGGCGATGTCATCGGGCGTGCGCTCGGCGAGCGTCGACCAGAGGGTGTGGGCGCCGGCACCCACCAGCGAGACCATCAGCGGGACCCCGATGGTGGTGACCCCGGCGCCGACCGCGGCGCGCACCCCCGTCGGCGAGTCCTCGATCGCCACGACCTCCGACGGATCGACGCCGAGAGCCCGGCAGGCCTGCAGGTAGGCGTCGGGGTAGGGCTTGGGGCGGGTGACGTCGTCGCCGGCGACGATCAGCTCGAAGGTGTCGCCGAAGGGCGCCACCACCTGCTCCGCCATCGACCGCAGTGACATCGTCACGAGGGCGCACCGCACCCCGGCCGACCGCAGAGCGCTCAGCAGGTCGGCCGCGCCCGGCCGCAGGGGGTTGCCGCGCTCGGCCAGCATCCGGGTGACCTCGGCGGTGAGGTGGTCGACGATGTCGCGGACCGACATCCGCACGCCGGCCTCCTGCAGGATCGCTCCCGACGTCTCGAGGCCCTGCCCCACCAGCGTCAGCGCCTGCTCGTGGGTCCAGGTGCCGCCGAAGCTCTCGACGAGCGCGGTCTCCGCCTCCATCCAGTACGGCTCGGTGTCGACGAGGGTGCCGTCCATGTCCCACAGGACGGCGACGGGAAGGGCGGGGCTCACCGGACCATGCTACCGACGCGCTCCGCGGCGTCCCGCCGGCACCGCGCGTCGCGCGCGGGCGCCGCCCTGTCGCCGGTCGCGACGCGTATCGTTGAGGGATCGATTCACCGTGCGAGAGGGGCGGAGTGGACGAACTCGGAAACCGCGTATTGGTCGTGGCCTTCGACGGATGGAACGACGCGGGCGAGGCCGCTTCCGCCGCCGCGGCGCACATCCGCGAGTCGGGCGCCTACCGCGAGGTCTTCTCGGTCGACCCGGAGCTCTACTTCGACTACCAGTACACGCGACCGCAGCTCAAGGTGGAAGCCGACGGCTCGCGCACCCTCAGCTGGCCCGACGCGACCGTGTGGCGGCCGCTGCATCCCGCCGAGGGCACACGGCTGTGGGTGCTCTCCGGCGTCGAGCCCGCCCGCGCCTGGCAGTCGTTCGCGGCCGAGCTGATCGACGCCGCCCTCAGCGAGGACATCACGGGCATCGTGGCGCTCGGCTCGATGATGTCGGATGTGCCCCACACCCGCCCGATCTCGGTGTTCGCGGGAAGCGACAACGAGAAGCTGCGCGCCGCGCTGGGACTGGAGAAGCCGACGTACGAGGGGCCGGCCGGCATCCTCACCGTGCTCTCCGCGGCTGCCGAGGCGGCCGGCATCCCGACCGCGGCCCTGTGGGCGAGCGTCCCCCACTACGTCGCCGGCCACACGCCCTCGCCGAAGGCCACGCTCGCGCTGCTCGATCGCGTCATGGCGCTGACCGGAGCGGTGGTCGCCCGCGGCGAGCTGCCCGCCGAGGCCCTCGCCTGGGAGGCGTCGATCGATGCCGCGGCGGCGGACGACGAGGAGATGACCGAGTACATCCACCAGCTGGAGCAGACCCGCGACACCTGGGACTCCCCCGAAGCGTCCGGAGACGCCATCGCGCAGGAGTTCGAGCGCTATCTGCGCCGCGGCGGAAGCGGCGAGGGCCCCGGCAAACCCGGTCGCGACGACCCCCGCCGCTCCTGATCAGTACGCCTGCAGCACTCCGAAGCTCAGCAGCACGATCAGCACGAGTCCGAGCGCCAGGCGGTAGAGCACGAACGGCAGGAAGCTGCCGCGCTTGAGGTAGCGCATCAGGAACGCGATCACCGCGAGGCCCACACCGAACGCGACGACCGTGGCGACGCCCGTCTCGAACATGTTGTACACCTGGTCGCCCGGGTCCTTGATGGCCTGCACCAGCTCGTAGAGGCCGCTGCCGAACACGGCCGGCACCGCGAGCAGGAACGCGACCTCCGCCGCGGCCGGACGGGTGTAGCCCAGGGCCAGGCCCATCGTCGTCGTCGCACCGGAGCGCGAGACACCCGGGACGAGGGCGAGCATCTGGGCCAGGCCCAGAGCGAGGCCGTGCCCGTAGGTCAGGTCCTTCTCGGTGCGGGTGCGGCGCCCCAACGCGTCGGCGGCGCCGAGCAGGAGACCGAAGACGATCAGCACGATCGCGACCAGCCAGAGGTTGCGGAACGTGTTGCGGATGGACTCCTGGAACAGGTATCCGGCGATGCCGATCGGGATCGTGCCGATGATGACGATCCACCCCATGCGGGCGTCGGGGTCGTTGCGCGGCACGCGGCCGGTCAGCGACTTCGCCCACTGGGAGATGATCCGCACGATCTTGCCCCAGAAGTAGACGAGCACCGCGAGCTCGGTGCCGATCTGGGTGATGGCGGTGAAGGTCGCGCCGGGGTCTTCGGCGGACGGGAGGAACTCGCCCATGATGCGCAGGTGGGCACTGGAGGAGACGGGGAGAAACTCGGTGAGTCCCTGGACCAGGCCCAGGATGATCGCCTCGAACAGGTGCATGGGGGCCCTTTCAGTACGTGCGGATCAGATCGGTGAGCACGCGCTGCCCGAAGACCAACGCGTCGATGGGGACGCGTTCGTCCACACCGTGGAACATACCGGTGAAATCGAGATCCGTGGGAAGCCGCAGCGGCGCGAACCCGTATCCGGCGATGCCGAGCTCGGCGAGCGCCTTGTTGTCGGTGCCGCCGCCCATCAGGTAGGGCAGCACCGGAACCCCCGGATCGTGCCGCTCGAGCCCCCCGACCATCGCCTCCACGAGCTCTCCGCGGAAGGGCACCTCGAGCCCGATGTCGCGATGCGAGATCTCGACCTCGATGTCGTCGCCCACGATGCGCTGGATCTCCGCGAGCACCCGCTCTTCCTGGCCCGGGAGCGTGCGCACGTCGATCGTGGCGACCGCGGCATCCGGGATGACGTTGTGCTTGTACCCCGCGACGAGACCGGTGGGGTTGGTCGTCGTGCGGAAGGTGGAACGCAGGAAACCGGATGCCGCGCCGGTCGCGTCCGCCACGGCATCCGGATCGGCGGGGTCGACGCCACACAGGGCCGCGAGACCGTCGACGGTCTGGCGCGTGGTGGCGGTGAGCTCGAGCGGCCAGACCGACCGGCCGAGGGCGGCGACGGCCTCGGACAGCCTCGTCACGGCGTTGTCCGGGTGGAAGCGGCTGCCGTGGCCGGCGGTGCCGCGAGCGCGCAGCCGGAGCCACACGAGGGCCTTCTCCCCCACCTGCAGCAGATAGGCGCGCTGCTCGCCCACCGGGATCGAGTAGCCGCCGACCTCGCTGATGGCCTCTGTGGCGCCGTCGAACCAGTGCGGCCGATCCCGCACGACCAGCTGCGAGCCCTCCACCCCGCCGTTCTCCTCGTCGGCGAAGAACGTGAGGATCAGGTCGCGCTCCGGCTGCTCCCCCGCTCTCAGGAGCTCGGCGACAGAGGTGAGGATCATCGCGTCCATGTCCTTCATGTCGACGGCACCGCGCCCCCACAGCATCCCGTCCCTGATCACGCCGCCGAACGGGTCGACGCTCCAGTCGTCGGCGACGGCGGGGACCACGTCGAGGTGGCCGTGCAGGACGAGGGCGGGCTTGTCGCGATTGCGTCCCGGCACCCGCACGCTGAGGTTGGTGCGGCGCGGGATGGGCTCGTAGTACTCCGGGCGGAGACCGAGACCTTCGAGGTAGGCCCCGACGTACTCCGCGGCCTCGCGTTCGCCGTGCGAGCGCCCCTCGCCGAAGTTGGTGGTGTCGAAGCGGATCAGATCGCGCGCGACGGCGACGACCTCGGGCAGCTCGGTCTCAGACAGCTCGGATGCGGACATGCTCACCACGGTACTGCGATCGGGAGGGGGCCTCCGCGCGGTGACACACGACGACACGGGACCTCGCCCCGGCATCCACAGGGACAAAAGAAAAAGGCCCCTGACGGGACCTTCTTCTCTCTGTGCGCGAGGGGGGACTTGAACCCCCACGCCCTATACGGGCACTAGCACCTCAAGCTAGCGCGTCTACCTATTCCGCCACCCGCGCAGGTGGTTTTCGGTTTCGCAACCGAAGATCGACAGTACCAGATCCGACGCCAGACGTGGAATCGAGGTCGCGCTCAGCCCGCCGACACGCCGAACAGCAGACCGAGCAGGTAGGTCACGGCGGCCGCTCCGAACCCGATCGCGAGCTGGCGGAGCCCGCGACGCAGCGGCGGCGCGCCCGACAGCAGCCCGACCATCGCGCCCGTCGCGGTGAGCGCCGTGCCGACCAGCAGCAGCGCGACGGCGACCGCGGGCAGGCCGCTCAACCCGAAGATCCACGGCAGCACGGGGATGATCGCACCGGACGCGAAGAAGAGGAAGCTCGACCCGGCCGCGCCGAGCGCACTGCCCACGACCTCGTGGTCGGCACCGGCGGCCCGCGGCAGACGGTAGGGCTCGCCGCGGTCCGCGGCGTGCGCCGTCTCGACGACGCGGCGTGCGAGATCGTGCGCCTCCTGCTCGTCCATGCCGCGGGTGCGATAGACGAGAGCGAGCTCGTTGGCGTCGAGGTCGAGATCGGGGAGCACGTGATCGGCGTATCCGCTGGGCTCGGTCGCGTCGAGCAGCTCGCGTTGCGAGCGCACCGAGACGTACTCGCCGGCGCCCATCGACAGCGCGCCCGCGAGAAGTCCCGCGATCCCGCTGAACAGCACGAACTGCGCGCCGACGCCGGTCGCCCCGATGCCCATCACGAGGGCGAGGTTCGAGACCAGTCCGTCGTTGGCGCCGAAGACGGCGGCGCGGAAGGTGCCGGACAGCCGGCGTCGCCCGCGCGCCGCGAGCCCACGGACCACCTCGCGGTGGATCTTCTCGTCGGCGACCATCCGCGCGGTGGCGAACGGCTCGCTGTCGTAGGGCGATCGTCCCTCCGCGTTCTGGGCGAGGGCGAGCACGAAGATCGACCCGAACCGGCGGGCCATCCAGCCGAGCACGCGCGAGCCGAACCCGGGTGCGGGAAGGCGGACGGGCTCCCCGCCCAGCAGCTCGAGCCAGTGCGCCTCGTGTCGTCCTTCCGCCTCGGCGAGCGCGAGCAGGATCTCACGCTCCTCCCCCTCGCGCCGTGCGGCCAAGGCGCGATAGACCTGCGCCTCGGCACGCTCGTCGGCGAGATAGCGCGCCCAGCGGCGCCGGTCTCTCTGCGTGGGTTTCGGGGTCGGGCTCACGGGGCTTCACGGTACCGTCGACGGCGGCGGCGCCGACCGCTCACGCCGGTATTGTCAGGATTTCGGATCTCCGAAGCACCGGCGAGCGCAGCCCTCAGCCCCCGCTCACCGCGGCGCATGACCAGACGGTGCGCGGCGGCGAACGCGGGGCGCAGCACGGGAGCGGCGAGGCGCATCCATCGCCGCGTGAGCTCGACCCGCCAGATCCAGGTGAGCGCGGCGCCGTCTGCGGGCGGTCCCGGCCGCGCCGCGATGGCAAGCCGCCCGATGCCGACCAGATCGCCCGTGCTGGTCGCGGCCAGCAGGTGCGGGGGTCGCACCTCCGTGACCGTCAGGGCGACCCGCAGACGGTAGCCCCAGGGACTGCGCACCTCCAGATGCCGCACGTCTCCGACGGCGGGAGCGCGCGCCCCGGGCACGATCCGCACGGAAGGCCACCACGGCACCTCGCCCGAGACGAGACTCTGCTCGCACAGCGCCCAGCACCGCTCGACGGATGCCGGGACCACCCATCGCGACGTGAAGTCGTAGCCGCGGCGCATGGGCGCGAGTGTACGCGCGCCGGTGTCGGCGTGGTGCGATGTCAGGACCGGACGCGGGCGCGGAGGACCTCGATGCGGGCCTGCAGCTGCGCGACGGTGGCGCGGGCCACCTCCGGTCCCCCGCACACCCGTCGCAGCTCGGCGTGCACGGCGCCGTGCGGCTCGCCGCTCTGGCGGGCGTAGAGGCCGACGAGACTGTTCAGCAGCTGGCGCTGTTCGCGCAGCGTGCGGTGGAGGGCGGGCGGAAGGGACGCCTCGCCCGCATCCGTGCTGTCGGTGGCGACCGCGCCCTCCTTCGCCTCACGGGCGCGACGGTGACGACTCTGGCGGGACTGCCGCTGCATCAGCAGCTCGTGGACGTGCTCGGGTTCGAGCAGGCCCGGAAGGCCCAGGAACTCCTCCTCCTCGAGGGTGCCCGGTACCGCGAGCTGCCCGAACTCCTTGCCGTCGTAGAGCACCCGGTCGAAGTGCGCCACCGAGCCGAGGGCCTGATAGCTGCCCTCCTCGATCAGCGCGTCCGAGGCCTTGTCCTCTCGTTCGGCCTCCTCGAGCAGGGTGTCCTCGAGACCGTCGTCGTCCGATTCCTCGCGGTCGAGGGCGTGGTCGCGCTCACGCTCCATCTCGTTCGCCAGGGCGAGCAGCGGCGGCACGTTCGGCAAGAACACGGATGCCGCTTCACCCCGCCGGCGGGCACGTACGAAACGACCGATCGCCTGGGCGAAGAAGAGCGGTGTCGAGGCGCTCGTCGCGTAGACGCCGACGGCGAGCCGCGGAACGTCGACGCCTTCCGACACCATGCGGACGGCCACCATCCACCGCGACGTCGAGGTCGCGAAGGTCTCGATCCGCCCCGACGCCGCCTTGTCGTCGGACAGCACGACGGTCGTCGGCTCGCCCGTGATGTCGCGGAGGATCGCCGCGTAGGCGCGCGCCGCCGTCTGATCGGTCGCGATGACCAGCCCCCCGGCATCCGGCACGTCCTGTCGCACCTCGGTGAGTCGCCGATCGGCGGAGCGCAGGACGGCGGAGATCCACTCGCCCTCGGGGTTGAGCGCCGTCCGCCAGGCCTGCGCGTTGATGTCCTTCGTGTTGTCCTGACCGAGGTGGGCCTCGTACTCGTCGCCCGCCTTCGTCCGCCACTTCATCTGCCCCGCGTAGACGTGGAAGAGCACCGGGCGCACCACGCCGTCGGCGAGCGCCCGCCCGTAGCCGTAGTTGTAGTCCGTGCGGGAGAGGCGGATGCCCTTCTCGTTCGGGTGATACTCCACGAACGGGATGGGAGCCGTGTCGCTGCGGAACGGGGTGCCCGACAGCAGGAGCCGGCGCGTGGCGCGCCCGTACGCCTCGCGAAGCGCGTCGCCCCAGCTCAGCGCGTCGCCGCCGTGGTGCACCTCGTCGAGGATCACGAGGGTGCGGGCATCCATCGTCAGCCGCTGGTGCACCGACGCCTTGACGGCGACCTGCGCGTAGGTCACCGCCACGCCGTGGTAGTGGCGCGCCGGGGCGCTCTGGCGGTTGGTGAAGCGGGGATCGAGACGGATGCCGACGCGGGCAGCGGCATCCGCCCACTGCGTCTTCAAGTGCTCGGTGGGCGCGACGACGACCAGGCGGTTCACGATCCCGCGGCGCAGCAGCTCGCTCGCCAGGCGCAGGGCGAAGGTCGTCTTTCCGGCGCCGGGTGTCGCGGCGGCGAGGAAGTCACGCGGTCCACCGCCCACGCCGTCGGGGCCGTCCTGAGCGAAATAGGCCTCGAGGGCCTCGGCCTGCCAGGCGCGCAGGTTCTGGGCCGTCCCCCACGGGGCACGCTGGGGGAAGGCGGGCGAAAGGTGCTCTGCGGCAAAGCTGCCGAAGTGCTCCTGTCCTCGCTCGTCCGTCCCGTCCACGACTGACCACCCTAAACGACGCCTCCCCCACGCCCGCCCTCGGCAGTGACCTCCGACCCCGGTAGCCTCGGAGAAGACCACGAGTCAGGAGAGTCATGCGCAGGAACGAGCCCACCCCCGACGACCACCGCTCACCGTACGTCCCCAACGAGAGCGCGCACCCGTGGCGCCGGATGGTGTCGATCGGCGACTCGTTCACCGAGGGCATCGGCGACCCCATCCCGGGCACGGTCGACGGCCACCGCGGCTGGGCGGACCGGGTCGCGGAGGTCCTCGCCGCGCAGGTCGACGATTTCGCGTACGCGAACCTCGCGGTGCGGGGAAAGCTGATCGCCCAGATCATCGCCGACCAGGTCGAGCCGGCGCTCGCGCTCAGCCCCGACCTGATCACGTTCTCCGCGGGCGGCAACGACGTGATCCGCCCGGGCGGCGATCCGGATGCCGTGGCGCAGCAGTTCGAGGACGCCGTGGCGCGCCTGAGCTCGCAGGGCGCGACGCTCGTCGTCTTCACGGGGGTCGACACGGAGTTCACACCGGTGTTCCGCGGCATCCGCGGACGAGTGGCGATCTACAACGAGAACATCCGCGCGATCGCCGACCGCTACGACTGCATCGTCGCCGACCAGTGGGCGCTCAAAGAGGTGCAGGACATGCGCTTCTTCGACGACGACCGCCTGCACTACAACGCGCTCGGCCACCACGAGATCGCCCGGATGGTGCTGCGCGCCCTCAACGTGCCCAACGACCTGCAGCCCATGCAGCCCGACCCGCTGCCGCGTCTGACCTGGCGCGCCGCCCGGACGAACGACCTCGTCTGGGCGCGCACGCACTTCGTGCCGTGGGTGCTGCGGCGCCTGCGCCACCAGTCGTCGGGCGACAACATCACCGCCAAGCGCCCCGAGCCCCTGCCGGTGACCGTCGAAGCCCCCGGGCGCGACCGCACCGCAGCACCGGGCGAGCAGGTCTGATCCGAGCGGCCGCTCGCCGGCGTTCTACCGCAGCGCCCACAGGGCGACGGCGGCGGCGGATGCGACATTGAGCGAGTCGACGCCGCCGGCCATCGGGATCGTGACGACGGTGTCGGCCGCGGCGAGCGCACGCCGCGACAGGCCGTCTCCTTCGGCGCCCATGAGCAGCGCGACCTGCGGCGGGCGGGAGGCGACGAACGCGTCGAGCCCGACCGCGTCGTCGGCGAGCGCGAGAGCTGCGAGGTGCAGTCCGGCGTCGTGCAGGAGGGCACGCCCGGCCGTCCACCCGCCGTCCGCCTCGTCCGGAAGCCGCGTCCACGGCACCTGGAACACCGTGCCCATGCTCACCCGGACGCTGCGCCGATAGAGCGGATCCGCGCAGCGCGGCGTCACCAGCACGGCATCCGCGCCGAGCCCGGCCGCCGCGCGGAACGCGGCGCCGACGTTGGTGTGATCGACGATGTCCTCCAGCACCAGCACGAGGCGCGCGCCGGCGACCACCTCGGCCACGCTCGGCAGCGCGGGCCGGTGCATCGCCGCGAGCGCACCGCGGTGCACCGTGTACCCGGTCAGCCGCTCCGCCACGTCGTCGTCGACCAGGTACACGGGGGCCTCGCCGGCGAGCGGCACCGCGTCATCGAGCCACTTCTGCTGCACGAGGACGGACCGCGGACGATGTCCCGCGGCGACGGCGCGCGCGATCACCTTCGCCGACTCGGCGATGTAGAGCCCTCCGGCCGGCTCCAGCACACGACGCAGTGCGACGTCCGTGAGGTCGCGGTAGTCGGCGAGACGGTCATCGGCGGGGTCGTCGATACGAACGACAGGCATCCGCCCATGCTGTCACGCCCGACCGCGCCCGCGCGCACTCCCCCACCCCGCTGTAACCTCCGCGAAAAGCGGGGCGCGTAGGCTCGGGGTAGGTCTGAGGGAGGGAGGACGCCATGTCGACGGTTCTCGATCGCACGTCCGGGGCTGCTCCCGAGCTCGACCCCGAGACCACCGCGGCGGTCCGCCGCGCCGTGGACGCGCTGGCCGGCCGTCGCATCGCCGTGCTCACCGGCGCCGGGGTCTCCACCGATTCGGGCATCCCCGACTACCGCGGCAAGGGGGCTCCCACGCGCACCCCCATGACCGCCCAGCAGTTCCTCTCGAGCGACGCGTCGCGACGCCGGTACTGGGTGGGCAGTCACCTCGGGTGGCGCGCATTCGCCGCCGCACAGCCCAATGCCGGCCACCGCGCCCTCGCCGATCTGGAGGAGCGCGGCGTCGCGAACGGCGTCATCACGCAGAACGTCGACGGCCTGCACGTGCGCGCCGGCAGCCGCCGGGTCGTCGAGTTGCACGGGACGATGCGACGCGTGCTGTGCACCCACTGCGGTCAGGTGTTCGACCGCCGCGACCTCGCGGCGCGGGTCGAGGCGGACAACCCATGGATCACGGTTCCCGACGCGGTCGAGCTGGGGCCCGACGGCGACGTGCTGCCGTCCACGAGCGATGGCTTCGTCGTCCCCGACTGCAGCGTCTGCGGAGGCATGCTCAAGCCCGACGTCGTCTTCTTCGGCGAGTACATCCCGCTCGTGAAGTTCTCGGAGGCCGAGCAGCTGGTCCAGACCAGCGAGGCGCTCGTCGTCGCCGGGTCGTCACTCGTCGTCAACTCCGGCATACGCCTGCTGGAGCGCGCCCGGCGCCGGCGGCTCCCCGTCGTGATCGTCAATCGCGGGCAGACGCGCGGCGACGTGCACGCGAGCGTCAAGATCGACGCCGGCACCTCCGAGGTGCTCCGGGCGCTCGCGCGCGCCCTGCCCGACGTGCGCTGAGGCTTCCCCGCTCGCATAGGCTCGATGGGTGACGACTCTCATCCTCGTGCGCCACGGCGAGACCGACTGGAACGCGGCGCGCCGCATCCAGGGATCGACCGACATCCCGCTCAACGACACGGGGCGCGCCCAGGCGCGCGAGGTCGCCGAGCGGCTCCGGGAGGAGCTCGAGGGCGTCGGACCCGTCGTGGTCGCGTCCAGCGATCTGTCCCGCGCGGCCGAGACCGCGCAGATCATCGCCTCGACGCTCGGCGTCGCCGCACCGCGCGCCTACCGGCAGCTCCGCGAGCGCTCGTACGGCGTCGCCGAGGGTGCGGGCGTCGACGAGTTCCGTGAGCGTTGGGGCGAGTGGGCGCAGGCGGAGGTTCCCGACGCCGAAAGTTGGGCCCAGGTGCGCCAGCGCGCGCTCGCCGGTCTGCAGCGGGCCGTCCGCGACGCCCGCCGGGCGACCGCGCCGCTCGGACCGACGCTCGTCATGGTCTCGCACGGCGCCCTCATCCGCGAGGTGATCCGTCACGCGTCGGCGGGCGCCTTCCCGCACGAGGGCGAGCGTCTGGCCAACGCCTCGACGCACACGTTCCTGCTCGAGCGCGACCGCCTCAGCGTCCGCTCCTACGCGGCCGTCCCGCTCGGCTGAGCGGATGCCGCGGGCTCAGGCGCCGCGGGCGACGACCGTGCGCGCATGGCGGAGCACGGGCTCATCGATCATGCGTCCGCGGTAGCGGAACACCCCGCCTTCGCCCTCGGCGGCCGCCAGCACGCCGCGCGCCCAGGCGAGCGCGTCGTCGTCGGGCCGGTAGGCCGCCCGGATCGTCTCGACCTGCGCGGGATGGATGCACGCCGTCGCGGCGAAGCCGCTGGCCGCGGCATCCCTCGCCTCGCGTGACAGTCCCTTCTCGTCGGCGATGTCGAGATGCACCGCGTCGATCGCGGCGATGCCGGCCGCGCCGGCGGCGAGCAGCACCCGTGCCCGAGCGACGCGGGCGACGTCGCGGTACTTGCCCTTCGGCGTGCGACTGGACGTGCCGCCGAGTGACGCGACGAGATCCTCCGCGCCCCACATCACCGCGACGACCCGGTCCTGCGCCGCGATCTGCTCGACGGCGGCGACACCACGGGCCGTCTCGCACAGGGCGATGACCTCGAACCGCGGATCCAGACGTGCGATCGCTGGCGCGGACTCCGCCTTTGCGACCATCACGCGCCGGTAGTCGGTCTGCGACAGCGTCGCGAGGTCGGAGGCGATCTCGCGCGAGTCCAGCGGGTTGACGCGGACGATGACGCGGTCGGGGTCGAGATGTGAGTCGATGAGCGCCACCCGCGCGGCGACCTTGTCCGCCGGAGCAACGGCGTCCTCGAGGTCGAGGATCACCGCGTCGGCGCGCTCGAGGGCCTTCGCGTGGCGCTCCGGGCGGTCGGCCGGGCAGAACAGCAGCGCAGGTCCGAGGTCGAAAGCGGCGGTCATGCGTTCACGCTACCGGGCCGGCCGCGACCGGCGGCAGCGCGGTCAGTCCCAGCGCGCGGGCGATCACGAGCAGCTGCACCTCCGTCGTCCCCTCCCCGATCTCGAGGATCTTCGCGTCGCGGTAGTGACGCGCCACCGGGTACTCGTTCATGAACCCGTTGCCGCCGAAGATCTGCGTCGCGTCGCGCGCATTGTCCATCGCCGCGTCGCCGGCGGTCAGCTTCGCGAGCGCCGCCGCCGACGCGAACGGGCGCCCCGCGTCGCGCAGCCGTGCGGCGTGCAGCCAGGCCAGCCGCGACAGGTGCACGCGCTGCTGCATCCTCGCCAGCGTGAACTGGATCGACTGGCGCGTCCCCAGCCGTTCGCCGAACACGATGCGACTGCCGGCGTAGTCGAGGGCCGCCTCCAGGCATCCTTCCGCGGCTCCGGTGGCGAGAGCGGCGATCGCGATCCGGCCCTCGTCGAGGATGCTGAGGAAGTTCGCGAACCCGCGTCCCCGCTCGCCGAGGAGGTTCTCGGCGGGCACCCGCGCGCCGTCGAAGCTGAGCGGGTGGGTGTCGGAGGCATGCCACCCGACCTTGTCGTAGGCGGGACCCACGGTGAAGCCGGGCGTGCCGGAGGGGACGATGATCGTCGAGATCTCCTTGCGCCCGTCCTCGACGCCTGTGACGGCGGTGACCGTGACGAAGCGGGTGATCGCGGTGCCCGAGTTCGTGATGAACTGCTTCGCCCCGTCGATGACCCATTCGTCACCGTCGCGCCGCGCGGTCGTGCGGGTGGCCCCGGCATCCGATCCCGCCTCGGGCTCGGTCAGGCCGAACCCCGCCAGCGCGCGACCGGCGAGCAGGTCGGGAAGCAGTTCGGCGCGCTGGGCGTCGGTGCCGAAGCGGTGGATCGGCATCGCGCCGAGGCTCACGCCGGCCTCGAGCGTGATGGCGATCGACTGGTCCACCCGCCCCAGCGCCTCGATCGCGAGCCCCAGCGCGAGGTAGGTGCCGCCCTGACCGCCGACCTCTTCCGGAAACGGCAGACCGAACAGTCCCATCTCCCCCATCTCGGCGACGATCCCGAGCGGGAGGGTCTTGGTGCGGTCGGCCTCGTAGGCCTGCGGGGCGACCCGTTCATCGGCGAAGGCGCGCACCATCCGCGCGAGCTCGCGCTCCTCGTCGGTCAGTCCGTGGTCGTACGGATCCAGAATCGCCATGGCATCCCCTTCGATGTCGCGGTCGCATAACGCCTCCCGCAATCTCGTGGCGCGCGGGCGAGCGGGTGGGTTAGTGTGCACTAACCCACAGGTCCAGGTTAGCGAGGATTAACTGGAATGACAACGCGTTCTGCGGCATCGCGCACCTCGCGTGAGCGAGCCAAGGCCCAGCGCGCCGACTCCCTGCTGCAAGCCGCCGCCCGCCTCTTCGCCGAGCACGGTTTCGACGGTGTGAGCCTGGAAGACCTCGGCACCGCCGTCGGCATCACCGGTCCCGCCGTCTACCGCCACTTCGACAGCAAGCGCGCCCTGCTCGGCGCCATCCTCCTGCGCGCCAGCGACGATCTGCTCACGGGCGGGCGCCGCGTCATCGACGCCGGACACGGACCCGACCGGTCGCTGCGCGACCTCGTCGACTTCCATGTCCAGTTCGCCGTCCGCGGCGCCGACGTCATCCGCGTGCACGACCGCGATCTCGCCCGCCTCAGCGAGGAGGACCGCCACGAGGTGCGCCGGCTCCAGCGAGAGTACGTCGAGCTGTGGGTCGGCGTGCTGCACGCCGTCCACCCCGACCTCACCGAGCCGGAGCTCCGCGTCCGCGCGCACGCGGGGTTCGGTCTCATCAACTCGACGCCCTACGCCGTGCGCACCCGGCGCGACGCGGCGGTGGATGCCGGCGACGACGGGATGCTGCGCGACGTGCTGGCCGACATGGCCTACGCCGCACTCGCCGCCCGGTGACCTCTCCCCCGCGTCAGCCCAGCAGCATGGCGCGGGCGGGCTCGCGGAGGACGTCGCCGACGATCGTCAGGAACCGCGACGCCTGCTCCCCGTCGACCAACCGGTGATCGAACGACAGGCTCAGGGTCATGAGGTCGCGCAGCACGATCGCCCCCTCGTGCTCCCACGGTCGCCGCCGCACCGAACCGAGCCCCAGGATGCCCGCCTCACCGGGATTGAGGATCGGCGTGCCCGCATCGATGCCGAAGACGCCGAAGTTCGTAATAGAGAACGTCCCGCCGCTCAGCGCGGCCGGTGTCGTCCGGCCGGCGCGCGCGGTCTCGGCGAGGCGGCCGATCTCGTCCGCGAGGTCGACGAGCGAGAGCCGGTCCGCGTCGGGCACGTGCGGCACGACGAGGCCGCGCTCGGTCGCCGCGGCGATCCCCAGGTGGACGTAGCCGTACTGGACGATCTCCCCGGCGGCCTCGTCCCACGACGAGTTGAGCGTCGGCTCGGCGCGCAGCGCGAGGCACACGGCCTTCGCCGCCACCGCCATGATCCCGATGCGGTGACCCTCCAGACGACGATCGGACCGGAGGCTCTGCACGAACCGGGTGGTCTCCGTGACGTCGACCTCCAGGAAGGTCGTCACGTGCGGAGCGGTGAAGGCGCTGCGCACCATCGCGGCCGCCGTGTGCTTACGCACCCCGCGGATGGGGATCCGCGTCTCCCGCGGGGCGTCGCCGCTCGCCGCGGCGGTGTCGGCCGGAGCCTCGTGCGCACCGGGCGCGCGATCGTCCAGCGTTGCGGCGAATCTGTCGACGTCCTCGCGGCGGATGATGTCGGTGACGCCGGAGGCCTCGACGAGGGCGAGGTCGATGCCGAGCTCTCGCGCATACGCGCGCACCGGGGGCGTCGAGCGCGGTCGTTCCGGCCGCAGCTCCTGCGCCGCGGGGGCGACGACATCGTGCGGGGCATCCGTGAGGACGCGCTCGGCCGCCGTCGCGGCGGTCGAGCGGGCGCTCGAGGGCGCACCGCCGCCGATGCGCCGGCGGCGTTGCGGGCGCGCGGTACCCCGGGGCGCTGCGCCGTAGCCCACGAGGTTCGGCACGGCGGCCTCGGCCGGCGCCTCGGACGGGTCCTGCGCGCCGGCGGCCGCGGACGTCCCGCCGGGTGCGGCGGGTGCGGCGGGTGCGGCGCTGGCGACAGCATCCTCCGAGGATTCCGCCCCCGCCACCTGGAAGGCGATCAGCGGCGCTCCGACCTCGACGACGTCTCCCGCTTCGGCATGGAGGGTGCTGACCGTGCCCGCGAACGGCGACGGCAGCTCGACGATGGCCTTCGCGGTCTCGACCTCGGCGATCGGCTGGTTGAGCGCCACCTCGTCGCCCTGAGCGACGAGCCACTGCACGATCTCCGCCTCGGGAAGCCCTTCCCCGAGGTCGGGCAGACGGAACTCCGCGATCACAGCTCCACCCCCGTCAGGCTGTGGGGGCGGTCGAGGACGCGGTCGACGGCATCGAGGATGCGGTCGAGGTCGGGGATGTGATGCTTCTCCAGCTTCGCGGGCGGATACGGGATGTCATGACCCGTCACCCGCTGCGGCGGCGCCTCCAGGTAGTGGAAGCACTGCTCCGTGACGCTCGCCACGATCTCGGCGCCCACCCCGGCCTCCCCGCCGGCCTCGTGGGTCACGACGAGCCGTCCCGTCTTGCGCACCGACGCTCCCACCGTGCGGTAGTCGACCGGCGACAGCGACCGCAGATCGATCACCTCGATCGAGATGCCCTCGTCCTCGGCCGCGACGGCGGCATCCATCGCCGTGGCGACCTGCGACCCGTAGGTCACGATCGTGACGTCGGTGCCATCGCGGACGACGCGGGCCAGCCCCATCGGCGCCGCGTCGGCGACGTCGGCGTCCAGGTCGACCTCGCCCTTGGAGTGGTAGAGGCGCTTGGGCTCGAAGAAGACGACCGGATCGTCGCACGCGATGGCCTGCTGCAGGACGGTGTACGCGTCCTGCGGATTCGAGACGGCCACGACGCGGAGGCCCGCCGTGTGGACGAAGTACGCCTCGGGCGACTCGGAGTGGTGCTCCGCCGCACCGACACCGCCCGCCCAGGGGATGCGGATCGTCAGGGGCATCTTCACGCGGCCGCGCGTGCGGTAGTGCAGCTTCGCGACCTGGCACACGATCTGGTCGAACGCGGGGTAGACGAAGCCGTCGAATTGGATCTCCACGACCGGGCGGAAGCCGCGCATGGCCAGGCCGACGGCGGTGCCGACGATCCCGGACTCGGCGAGCGGGGTGTCGATCACGCGCTTCGGCCCGAACTCGCCGAGGAGGCCGTCGGTGATGCGGAACACGCCGCCGAGGCGACCGATGTCCTCCCCCATCACGATCACACGGTCATCGTCCGTCATGGCGCGGTGCAGCCCCGCGGTCAGCGCCTTGCCCATCGTCAGCTGCGTCATCGGGACACCTCCGCATCGCCGTCGGCGAACGAGTCGAGGTAGGCCGCGAAGCGCTGGCGCTGACGTGACAGCCCGCTGTGCGGTTCCGCGTAGACGTCGTCGAGGACGGCCAGCGGCGGGCGGGTGACCGCCGTCAGCACGGCCTCCCGCATGGCTCCCGTCAGCGCGTCCGCCTCCTGCGAGATGGCGGCGAGCGCCGCGTCGTCGAGGTCGCCGGTGCTGCGCAGCAGCGCTTCCAACCGGGTCAGCGGATCACGGGCGCGCCACCGCTCCACCTCGTCGCGTTCGCGGTAGCGGGTCGGGTCGTCCGAGGTCGTGTGGGGGCCCATCCGGTAGGTCACGGCCTCCAGGAACACCGGGCCCTCCCCCCGGCGGGCGTGGTCGAGGGCCCACCGCATGGCGGCCGTGCAGGCGATCACGTCGTTGCCGTCGACCCGCATGCTCGGGATGCCGAAGCCGGGTGCGCGTCCGGCGATCGGGAACCGCGACTGCACCGTCACCGGCTCGGAGATCGCCCACTGGTTGTTCGAGCAGACGAAGACGACCGGCGCGCCGAAGGACGATGCGAAGACCATCGCCTCGTTCACATCGCCCTGGCTGGTCGCACCGTCGCCGAAATAGGCCACGGCGACCTGGTCGCCGCCGTCGCGCTGCACCCCCATCGCGTACCCCACGGCGTGCAGGGTCTGCGCGCCGATGATGATCTGCGGCGTCGCAAGGTTCAGCTCGAAGGGGTCGTAGGTCGAATGCACCTCACCTCGCCACGCGAGCACGAGATCGGCCGGCGCGCCGCCGCGCACGATCGTCACGCCCACCTCGCGGTAGCTCGGGAACAGGAAGTCGTCCTCCCGGCAGGCGCGTGCCGTGCCGACCTGGATCGCCTCCTGGCCCTGTGCCGGAGCCCAGAGTCCCAGATGACCCTGGCGCTGGAGGGCGACGCCTTCGGCATCCATCCGACGGACGATCGCCATGTCGCGGTACAGGGCGCGCAGCGCCGCGGCGTCCAGATCTTGCACCCACGGGTCGAGGCGGGGGTCGGCGACGCGTCGCCCCTCGGGGGTGAGAAGTCGCGCCGTGTCGTCCAGCGCCGTCATCGCTTCGTCTGTGGTCAGGGTGTACATCGTCGTCATCCCTCTCTGGCCGTGCCGCTCTCTCGTGGAGAGCGACCGCCGCCCGGGCCGGCCTCGTCGCCGGTTGCCTGGAAGGCTACGTCCGTCTGGCACCTAGCTCAAGCATTCACCCGTGGCCTGAGCATGTTGCGCAGACCGACCCGAAGGCCCCTGGTAGAGTTGGGCACTATGGGACCTCTGGACCGCGTCGACCTCGACCTCCTGAATGCGCTCGCCGATGACCATCGCGCCACCGTGGTGGCCCTCGCCGAACGCCTGGGTCTGTCCCGCAACACCGTCCAGGCGCGCTTGGCCCGCCTGGAGCGCGGCGGCGTCTTCCAGTCCTTCGAACGCGCGATCCCCCCGGTCGCCCTGGGCCTGCCCATCGAGGCCATGGTGAGCGTCACCGTGCGGCAGGCGGAACTGCCGCGGATCACCCATGCGATCGCGAGCATCCCGGAGGTCGTGCAGGCCTACGGCATGAGCGGTCAGGTCGATCTGCTCGTGCGGGTCGCGGCGCGCGACACCCAGCACCTGTTCGACGTCGACGCGCGCATCCTCGAGATCGACGGGGTGGAGCGCACCGAGACCTCCCTCGTCATGGGCGAGGTCATCGGCTATCGGATCCGGCCGCTCCTGGAATCGGCTCGCGACGACGCGACGCGCTGAGCGCGCTCGCGTCCACCGGCGACGCGTCCACCGGCACGACGTCGGGACGGAGGGCGTCCGCCGGCAGCGGCACCACGGGCACGGGCAGCACGGCGTCGGCGGCGACGCCGACGGCATCGGCCTCGCGCGCATCCATCCGCACCAGGACGACTCCCGCCAGCAGCAGCGCGCCGCCGAAGATCTGCACCGCGGAGGGAGCCTCCCCGAGCAGGAGCCAGGCGAAGCCGAGCGCGAAGAGCACTTCGCTGAGACCGATGAACGAGGCCAGCCGCGAGCCCACGCGCGGCACCGCCATGACGCCCAGCGCGTAGCCGAGCGTCGTCCCCACCGCCCCGACCCACAGCAGGGCCAGGATGCCGGGCACCTCGACGCCGCGGAAGGTCACCGACACCGGTGGCGCGGCGAACGGCATGGCCCCCGTGGCGCCCAACAGCGCCATCACCACGGCGCCGACGAGCAGCCCTCCGGCGGCGAGGGCCAGCGGCGGCAGGCCGTCGCCGGTGCGCTCGCTCATGACGAAGTACACGCACACGCACACCGCCGCTCCGAGCGCGAGGAGCGTGCCGAGCAGGTCGAAACGCGCGCCGGCGATGTCGACCACGAGCACGAGACCGACGATCGCGACCACCGAACCGATCATGACGAGCCGCGAGGGGGCCCGGCGCGTGCGCAGCCACACGAAGCCGACGAGCAGAACGGGTGCGAGGTATTGGATCAGCAGCGCGACGGCCACCGGCATCCGCTGCATCGCCGAGAAGAACAGCAGCTGGCAGCCCAGCACCGGGATCAGGCCGAACGCCAGGAGGGAGAGCCCGTGGCGGCGGACGAAGCCGCGCTCGCGGCGCATCGCGCGCACGAGCGCGGGCGACAGGATGAGGCCGGCGAGCCCCATGCGCACGATGAGCGCCGCCGACAGCGACCAGCCCGCCTCGAGGAGCGGCTTGACCAGAGGGCCGCTCGACGAGAACGCCAGCGCGGAGAAGACGGCCATGACGATGCCCGCGGTGCGGGCGGGTGGAGCGGTGCGTGACACCGGCGTTCCTTCGGATCGAGCAGGAGGGCTGTCAGGACTCAACAGCAATTACACTGGTGACACTAGTGCCCGCCGAGGTCAGGAGTCAACGTGGTCTTCATCCATGACACCGAGATGTCGCTGCGCGCCGCGGCGGCCCTCGTCAACACCCTCCCCGAAACCGACGGTGCAGGCCTCGACCGCCTGCGGACGCAGGAGGATCTCGACGCCTACCTGTCGGAGTTCTCCTACACGGGCAGCTTCCGACGCGACGACGCCGAGCTCGACGCCGTGCGCGCGAACCGGCGGCGTCTGCGCGCGCTCTGGGCCGCCGACCGCGACGGCGCGGTGCCCCTCGTCAACGCGATGCTCCGCGACGGGCGGGCGCTTCCGCAGCTCGTGATCCACGACGAGTTCGACTGGCACATCCACGCCACCGAGCCCGACGCCCCCCTGGCGATGCGCATGCTGGTCGAGTCGGCGATGGCGTTCGTCGACGTCATCCGCTCGGACGAGTGGAAGCGGGTGCGGGTGTGCGCGGCGGACGACTGCGACTCGGTCTACGTCGACTTCTCGAAGAACGGCTCCAAGCTCTACTGCGACACCGGCAACTGCGGGAACCGCATGAACGTCAACGCGTACCGTCGCCGGAAGGCCCGAGAAAGCGCGTGATCGCCGCCGCCGCCTCGCGCGGCGTCTCATAGTGGATGAGGTGGCCGACGGCGGGGATCTCCACGAGCCGGGCATCCGGGAAGAGCGTCTGCAGGTGGCGTTCCGCCTCGATGGGCGTGATGTCGTCCTTCTCCGCCGCGATCAGGAGCGTGGGTTGCGCGATGGCCGGTGCGAAACGACGCACGTCGTCGGACACCGACGCGACGAAGCCGTCGTGCAGCACGTCGCGGTCGTGGAAGAGCGAGAAGTACGTGTCGTGCTGGTCGTGGATGAAGCGGCGCAGCGCGGGCTCACGCGTCTTCGCCATCGACACGCTCATGACCCGCACGATGACGCGGTTGCGCAGCAGTGCGTCGCCGAGACGCTTCGGCAGGCGGGCCCCGGCCCAGTAGTAGAACACCGCCAGGCGGGTGAGGATGCCGCGCGGGCCCTCCAGCGCGGGCGCGCCGATCGGGTTGACCAGGATCACGCGCGGCGTCGGGAGCCCTGCCGCCACGGCGGCGGCCACGACGATGGAACCAAACGAGTGCCCGAGGATCACGGCCCCGGGCGCCACCGCGGCGACGAACGCGCGCAGCCATCGGGCATACGTGTCGAGGGTGTGCACCGCACCGGGGACCGGCACGCTCTCCCCGAACCCCGGAAGGTCGGGAGAGATCACCCGGACGCCCGGGAGGAAGGCGACGACGGGCTCCAGGCCATGGTGGTCGCCGCGGTAGCCGTGGACGGCCACCATCGTGACCGGGGCGTCGGCGGGTCCGTACTCCCAGTACGCGGTCACGGCGCCGTCGATCTCGATCGCGCGCCGCGACACGGGCACGGCGGCGAGGGCCTCGGCGTAGGGAGAGTCGACGGTCACCCTTGAAGTCTAGGAGGGGCGACCCGCGACCGACGCCGCGACCGTCCTCCTCCGCGTGCCTGCGCGCCGGTGTCGGAACCGGCGCATACCGTCGGAGGCATGGAACAGTGGCAGGCCGTCCCGCTCTGGGAGGACGACGTCTCCACCGTCGAGACCACCCCCGTGCGACCGCCGAGATGGGTGGATGCCGTCGGCGTGTTCGATCTGGAGACGACCGGCATCGACGTCACGACCGACCGCATCGTCACGGCCCACGTCGGCCTGCTCGACGCCGACGGCGCGGCGGTCCGGGCGCAGTCGTGGCTGGCCGATCCGGGAGTGCCGATCCCCGACGGGGCGACGGCGGTGCACGGCATCACGACCGCGCACGCCCAGGAGCACGGTGCTCCGGCGGCGCAGGTCGTCGCCGCGGTCGTCGCCGCGCTGCGGGAACTGCTGGACGCGGGCATCCCGGTCGTGGCCTACAACGCGCCGTTCGACTTCTCGCTGCTGAAGTACGAGGCGCTGCGCCACGGCATCCCGCCCATCCTCGACCCCTCGCCCGTGATCGATCCGCTCGTGCTCGACAAAGCGCACGATCGCTTCCGCAAGGGCAAGCGCACGCTCGAGGCCGTCGCGGCCCACTACGCGGTTCCCCTGGTCGGCGCCCACGACGCGTCCGCAGACGCGATCGCCGCCGGGCGGGTCGCTCAGGCGCTCGCGCGGCGCTATGCGATCGACGCCGCGCTCGACGAGCTGCACACCCGACAGATCGGGTGGGCACGCGCTCAGGCCGACAGCCTCACGGAGTACTTCATCCGCATCGGACGGCTCGACCCCGAGGACCGCGTCGACGGCAGCTGGCCGATCCGCTGACGGCAGCGGCAAGGTCGCGCCGAAACGACGACAGCCCCGCCGAAGCGGGGCTGTCTCGCGGGCCCGGGCTTACTTGCTCGAGCCGCCGAAGTTCTTGAAGCGCTGGTTGAACTTCTCGACGCGACCGGCCGAGTCCATGATGCGCTGCTTGCCCGTGTAGAACGGGTGTGAGGCGGAGGAGATCTCGACGTCGATGACGGGATAGGTCTCGCCGTCGAGCTCGATCGTCTTGTCGCTCGACACCGTCGAACGGGTGAGGAAGGTCTCGCCGGAGCCGAGGTCGCGGAAAACGACCGCCTTGTACTCGGGGTGGATGTCAGTCTTCATGGGTTTCCTTACGTGGTGCCCTGGATTTTGCCAGGGCGAGGGAAGTCTGCGGTGCGAATGCACCAAGGATCGATCATACCAGCAGCCCGCACCCGGAGGGAACGGGGATGTCTCAGGCGCCGCCGGTGGCCCGCGCGGCGAAGCGTCCGGCCTCCGACGTGAGGGCGATCGGCATGCCGAAGGTCGCCGACAGGTTCTCCTCGGTGAGCGTCTCCGCCAGCGGGCCGGCGGCGACCGCGGTCCCCTCGCGCAGCAGCAGCACGTGCGTGAACCCGACGGGGATCTCCTCGACGTGGTGGGTGACCATGACCATCGCGGGCGTCGTGGGCGCCAGGGCGTAGCCGCTGAGCAGCCCGAGCAGCTCCTCCCGGGCCCCGAGATCGAGGCTCGCCGTCGGCTCGTCGAGCAGCAGCAGCTCCGGATCGGTCATGACCGCGCGGGCGATCTGCACGCGCTTCTGCTCTCCGTCGGAGAGCGTGCCGAACGTGCGCTCGGCGAGATGCTCGAGCTTCCACTCCGCCAGCACGCGACGCGCGCGGCGCTCGTCGATGGTCTCGTACGTCTCGTTCCAGCGGCCCAGCACCGAGAACGCCGCGGTCAGCACGACATCCAGCACGGTCTCCTCGGGCGGCACGCGACGCGCCATCGCCGACGAGGCGAAGCCGATGCGCGGGCGCAGGTCGAACACATCGGTGCGGCCCAGGCGCTCGTCGAGGATGGTCACCTCGCCCGAGGTGGGGTGGATCAGCGTCGCCGCGAGCTGCAGGATGGTCGTCTTGCCGGCTCCGTTGGGCCCGAGCACCACCCAGCGCTGGTCGTCCGAGACCGCCCAGTCGATGTGATCGATGATGTTGCGGGCGTTGCGGCGGACGACGACATCGAGGAACTCGAGCACCTGGGGCATGCTCCCAGCCTATCGGGAGTGCCCTCGCGCGCCGGGCGGCACGCGCCGGGTCTTCGCCTCAGCCGACGCGCCCCGACACCTCCCGGTACAGGGCCTCGGTCGCCTCGGCGATCGCCTGCCAGCTGAAGGCGCTGGCGGCACGCTCGCGCCCAGCCGCCCCGTACGCGCGGGCACGCTCGGGGTCCGAGACGACCTCGGTGAGCACGTCCGCGAGGTCGGCCACGAAGCGCTCGGGATCCACCGGTGTGCCCGTCCCGTCCTGCACCTGCTCGATCGGCACGAGACGGCCTGTGACACCGTCCACCACGACCTCCGGGATGCCGCCGGTCGCGGTGCCGACCACGGCGGCTCCGCACGCCATCGCCTCCAGATTGACGATGCCCAGCGGCTCGTACACGCTCGGGCAGACGAAGGTCGTGGCCGACGTGAGGATCGCGCAGAGCTGATCGCGCTGCAGGAACTCGTCGATCCACACGACGCCGTCGCGCTGGGCCTGCAGCTCGCGGACGAGGCCCTCGACCTCGGCCATGATCTGCGGGGTGTCGGGCGCTCCCGCGCAGAGGACGATCTGCACGTCGGCGGGCAGGCGCGTGGCGGCGCGCAGGAAGTACGGCAGGCCCTTCTGGCGCGTGATGCGGCCGACGAACACGACCGAGGGCCGATTCGGGTCGATGCCGTAGCGCTCGAGGAGGGCGTCGTCCTGCTGCGGATGCCAGGCCTCCACGTCGATGCCGTTGTAGATGACGCGCACCTTGGCGGGGTCCAGCGCCGGGTAGCTGCGCAGGATGTCGCGACGCATGCCGTCGCTGACGGCGACCACGGCGGCGGCGTTCTCGTAGGCGGTCTTCTCGACGTAGCTCGACACCGCGTAGCCCCCGCCCAGCTGCTCCGCCTTCCAGGGACGCAGCGGCTCGAGGGAGTGCGCCGTGATGACGTGCGGGATGCCGTGCAGCAGCGAGGCGATGTGTCCCGCGAAGTTGGCGTACCAGGTGTGGGAGTGGACGACGTCCGCCCCGGCGACGTCGCCGACGATCTCCAGGTCGGTTCCGAGCGTCTGCACCGCGGGGTTGGCCGCGGCCAGCTCGGCGGGCACGCCGTAGGCCGTCGTGTCCGCTTCGTCGCGGTCGGCGCCGAACGCCCGCACCTGCACCTCGACCCCTACGCGCAGGGCCTTGACCAGCTCGGTGACGTGGACCCCGGCTCCCCCGTAGATCTCCGGCGGGTACTCCTTGGTGACGATGTCGACGCGCATGTCACGAACGCTAGTACAAGGGCGAACGGGGGCCTAGTGTGGTGGCATGCCTGCAGCGCCGAAGGTCTTCGGAATCATCCTCGCCGGGGGCGAGGGAAAGCGCCTCATGCCTCTCACGGAGGACAGAGCCAAACCCGCGGTGCCCTTCGGCGGCCAGTACCGCCTGATCGACTTCGCCATCTCGAACCTCATCAACTCGGGTCTGCGACAGATCGTCGTGCTCACGCAGTACAAGTCGCACAGCCTCGACCGCCACGTCTCCCAGACCTGGCGCATGTCGGCGCTGCTCAACTCGTACGTGGCCTCGGTGCCGGCCCAGCAGCGCCTCGGCAAGCGCTGGTTCTCCGGCTCGGCCGACGCCATCCTGCAGTCGCTGAACCTCATCCACGACGAGAAGCCCGACATCGTCGTGGTCATCGGCGCCGACCACGTGTACCGGATGGATTTCGAGCAGATGCTCGCGGCCCACATCGAGTCCGGCGCCAAGGCGACGGTCGCCGGCATCCGTCAGCCGATCGGGCTTGCCAACCAGTTCGGCGTCATCGACCTCGACCCGACGGACAACATCACGATCCGTGACTTCCTGGAGAAGCCCCAGAACCCCACGGGGCTCTCCGACGCCCCCCACGAGGTGCTCGCGTCGATGGGCAACTACATCTTCGACGCCGACGCGCTCATCGCGGCCGTCGAGGCGGACGGCGAGCTGCCCGGGTCGAACCACGACATGGGCGGCGACATCATCCCCTACTTCGTGGGGCGCGGTGAGGCCGCCGTGTACGACTTCAAGCGCAACGACGTCCCCGGCTCGACTGATCGCGATCGCGACTACTGGCGCGACGTGGGCACGATCGACTCGTTCTTCGACGCCCACATGGATCTCATCTCGACGCTGCCGATCTTCAACCTCTACAACGTCGACTGGCCGATCCACTCGCAGTCCGTGAACTCACCGCCCGCCAAGTTCGTCCGCGACGGCGTCGGCCGCATGGGCAACGCGATCGACTCGATCGTCTCGCTCGGCTCCGTGCTCTCGGGGACGCACCTGGAACGCTCCGTCGTGGGTCCGTGGACGCTGTCGGGAGGGGGATCGACCATCACCGACTCGGTGCTGTTCGATCACGTCCAGGTCGGGGCGGGGGCGCGCGTGCATCGCGCTATCCTCGACAAGAACGTCGTGCTCGAGCCGGGCGCGACGGTCGGTGTCGACCGTGCGTTCGACCTCTCGCGCGGCTTCACGGTGACCGACAGCGGCATCACGGTGGTGGGCAAGAACGCATACGTCGCCCGCTGACGGACCGCTAGGTTGGACGGGTGCCTGACGCCCGTTTCCTCGTCGTGTTCGACGCCGATTCCACCCTGCTGCGCAACGAGGTCATCGAGCTCATCGCCGACGAGGCGGGCCGCGGCGCCGAGGTGGCTGCCGCGACCGATGCGGCGATGCGCGGCGAGGTCGACTTCGCGACGAGCCTGCGCTCGCGTGTGCAGGCGTTGCGCGGCGTGCCGCTGAGCGCCTTCGATCGGGTGCGGGCCCGGGTCGAGCCGACGGCGGGGGCCGCCGAGCTGGTCACGGCGATCCACCGGCGCGGCGGGCGGGCCGCGGTCGTGTCCGGCGGATTCCACGAGATCCTCGACACCGTCGCCCCGGCGTTGGGGATCGACGTCTGGCGCGCCAATCGCCTCGCGGTCGACGGCGGGGCCCTTTCCGGGCTGGTCGACGGCGAGATCGTGGATGCCGCCGGCAAGGCGTCCGCGCTGCGCGAGTGGGCCGCGGCATCCGGTGTCGCCCTCCACCGCACGATCGCCGTCGGCGACGGCGCGAACGACCTGCAGATGATGGCGGCGGCGGGCCTCGGCGTCGCGTTCAACGCGAAGCCCGCCGTGCGGCGCCAGGCCGACCTCGTCGTCGGGCCCGTCGATCTGCGCGAGCTCATCCCCCTGCTGCCCTGACGCACCGCGGCGTCGGCCACGCCCGCACGGATGTCGGGGACCGGGCGTAGCGTGACCGCATGGACGTCATCATGATTCCCGGTCTCTGGCTCGACGCGTCGTCGTGGGACGACGTGCTGCCGCCGCTGCGCGCCGCGGGGCTGACCCCACGACCTCTGACCATGCCCGGACTCGGAGCCCCCGCCGCCGAGAGCGCCGACATCGGCATCGCCGACTGGGTGGCCGCGACCGTCGAGGCGATCGACGCGGCCGAGGGGCCCGTCGTCGTGGTCGGCCACAGCGGCGGCGGCAACGTCGCGTGGGGCGCGGCCGACGCACGTCCCGACCGGGTGGCGCGCGTCGTGCTGGTCGACACCGCGGTGCCCTACGACGGGGGCATGATCTCCGAGTTCGACCTCGTCGACGGCGTCGTGCCGTTCCCCGGCTGGGACTTCTTCGACGCCGACGACGTCGCCGATCTCGATGAGCAGACGCGGGCGCGGACCGCTCCCCTCACCCACGACGTGCCGGCGCGGGTTCCCACCGACGCCATCGCGCTGCACGACGAGCGTCGCTACCGCGTTCCCGTCACCGTGCTGTCCGGTTCACTCGGCGACGAGGAGTTCCGCGGTTTTCTGGCGCAGTGGGGCCGGTACGCCGACGAGTTCTCGGCCATCGACGACACCGAGATCGTGCGCCTGGGCAGTGGTCACTGGCCACAGTTCTCCCAGCCGCAGCACCTCGGCGAGGCGATCGTCGCCGCCATCTCGCGCTGAGGCTCCACCGACCCTCGAGCGGACGGCGCCCCCGCGAGTCGAAACGCGCTCCCGGTCAGTGGCCCATGCCCAGGCCGCCGTCGACGGGGATCACCGCACCGGAGATGTAGCCGGCATCCTCCGAGGCGAGCCACGTCACCACACCGGCGACCTCCTCCGGCGTCGCGAACCGGCCCGCGGGGATGTTCCGCTTGTACTCGGCCTGCGTGTCCTCGGGCAGTTCGGCGGTCATGTCGGTCTCGATGAAGCCCGGGGCGACCACGTTGGCCGTGATGCCGCGGCCGCCGAGCTCGCGCGTCAGCGAGCGCGCGAAGCCGACCAGCGCCGCCTTCGACGACGAGTAGTTGATCTGTCCGGGCGAGCCGTAGAGCCCCACGACGCTGGAGATGAGGATGACGCGTCCCCACTTGGCCCGCAGCATCCCCTTGGAGGCGCGCTTGACGACGCGGAAGGTGCCGCCCAGGTTGGTCGCGACGACCGAGTCGAAGTCGTCCTCGGTCATGCGCAGCAGGAGGGTGTCCTTGGTGATGCCCGCGTTCGCGACGACGATCTCCACCGGGCCCAGCTCCCGCTCGACCTCCACGAAGGCGGCGTCGAGGGAGGCGGCGTCGGTGACGTCGGCGCGCACCGTCAGCGTGCCCTCGGGGCCTTCCCCGGAGCGCGCCGTGACCGCCGTGCGGTAGCCCTCGGCGACGAAGCGGGCGGCGATCGCGCGGCCGATGCCGCGGTTTCCACCGGTGACGAGGACGACGCGGTCGTGCGACATGGGGGCTCCGTTCGCTGGGGATGTGACCGCCTCAGCCTAGTCGGCGCACGCCCGCTCCTCCCCCGCGGCGACGGCTCCCGATAGGCTGACATCGCGAGACAGGAGAGATCATGACCGATGCGACGAACCCTCAGTCCCCGGATGCCGCGGCCACCCCGCCGGTGACGCCGCCCACGCCCGCTCCCGCCTCCGCGCAGCCGGCGGCCCCGTACACGCCTCCGCCCGCGGCGGCTCCGGCGCCGAGCTATCAGCCGCCCGCCTACCAGCCCCCGACCTACCCGGCCGCACCGCCCGCCTACGGCGCGACCACCGGCGCTCCGATGCAGCCGGCTCCCGGCGCCCCGCCCGTCTACGGCGCCGCCGCGCCCTACTACGGCGCCCCCGCACCGAAGACCAACGTGCTCGCGATCATCTCGATGATCGCCGCGATCCTCGGCTTCGTCTGGATCCTGCCCTTCATCGGCTCCCTCGGCGGCGCCATCATGGGGCACATCTCCCTCAACCAGATCAAGAAGACGGGCGAGGGCGGTCGCGGCATGGCCCTGGCCGGCGTGATCGTGGGGTGGATCGGGGTGGCGATCGCCGTCATCGGCATCGCCTTCTTCCTCTTCTTCGTGATCCTCGGGGCGACCGCGGGCACGCGCTACAGCTCGTACTGACGAGGGCCGCGCGCCGCCGATCGGCGTAGGCTGAGGGGACCGTGAAAAGCTCTCGTCCCCAGTCCGCCACCTCGTTGCCGCGCGCTCCGCGCGACGACGCGAGCGCGCGGATGACGAAGTACTTCACGATGATGGTGATCCGTGTCGCGTGCTTCGTGCTGATGGTCGCCGTCACCCCCTACGGGTGGTACACCTGGCTCTTCGGCGCGGGCGCGATGTTCTTGCCCTACTTCGCCGTCGTGATCGCGAACGTGGCCGCCGGTCCCGCCGAGCGGGCGATCCCGCCCGAGCGCGCGATCGAGTCGCCCGCCCCGCCGCCCGCCTCGGCGCAGCCGACATCTCCGGCCGCGCCGACCGTCATCCGCATCACCGAGTCGCCCGCACCTCCGACGACATCGACGGATCCGACGTGAGCGCCGCGATCTGCTCGCGCGCGGGCTGCCGCTCCGACGCCCGCTGGCAGGTGGTGTGGCGCAATCCCCGCATCCACACCGCCGACCGGCGCAAGACGTGGGCCGCGTGCGACGAGCACGTCACCTACCTGCGCGACTACCTCGCCGCCCGCGACTTCCCCGTTGACGTGATCGCCTGGGAGACGGAGACCACCGCATGAGCCCGCGCACCGCACGACAGTCCACCGCGCTGCGCTGGGCAGGCTACGTCGCGATCGCGATGGTGTTCGCGATCGTGTGCGCCTTCCTGTCGAACTGGCAGTTCACGCGCAACGCCGACCGCAGCCGCCAGCTCGCGCTCGTGGCCGCGAACTACGACGCCGCCCCGGTGCCGTTGCGCGAACTCATCGGCCCCGACGGCGCGTTCGATCCGGACGATCAGTGGCATCCGGTGTCGCTCACCGGCGAATACCTCACCGACCAGACGCTGCTGGCCCGCAACCGGGCACACGGCGGTACGAGCGCGTTCGAGGTGCTCGTGCCCTTCCGCACCGTCGACGGCGACGTCTTCCTCGTCGATCGCGGCTGGCTGGCCCCGGGATCCGCGCAGCCGGAGCCCGACGCCATCCCCGCACCGCCGTCCGGTCAGGTGGAGGTGGTCGTGCGCCTCAAGCCGGGCGAAGCGCTGCCGAACTCGGGACGGTCGGCCCCGGACGGCCAGGTGCCGACGATCAACCTGCCGCTGGTGGCCGAGACGACGGGGCAGGCGGGACTGGTCACGAGCGCGTACGGCCTCCTCGTGTCCGAAGAGCCGTCCGTCGCCGACGTGCCCAACGCGCTCGAATCGCCCTCCGACGATCCCGGACCCTACCTGTCGTACGCGATCCAGTGGATCCTCTTCGCCGTGATGGGCTTCGTGTTCATCTGGTACATGATCCGCACCGAGATCCGCCACCGCCGTGAGGACGCCGAGGATGCCGCGGCCGACGAGGCGAACGGCACGGGTGGGGCGGATGGGAGCGGTGGCCCCGACGGGCCGGACGCGCCTCGCGCCCCCGCGCCCGCGGAGTCCGCTGCGGCACGCCGTCGGCGGCGCCGGGAGCAGCGTCCGCGCGACCGCGACATGCAGGAAGAGGACGCCCTCCTCGACGAGCTCACCTCCCGCTGACGCGTCCCGCGCGCGGCGGGCGTCAGGCGAGGGTGATCAGGTCGACGTAGTCGCGGCCCCAGATGTCCTCGACACCGTCGGGGAGGATGAGGACGCGCTCGGGGTTGAGCGCCTGCACCGCACCCTCGTCGTGCGAGACCAGCACCACGGCGCCCTCGTAATGCGCCAGCGCACCGAGGATCTCCTCGCGTGAGGCGGGATCGAGGTTGTTCGTCGGCTCGTCGAGCAGCAGCATGTTCGCGGAGGAGACCACGAGCGTCGCCAGCGACAGCCGCGTCTTCTCTCCACCGGAGAGGACTCCGGCGGGCTTGAGCACGTCGTCTCCCGTGAACAGGAACGATCCCAGCACCTTGCGGGCCTCGGTCGCGTTGATGTCGGGCGCGGCGGACATCATGTTGTCCAGCACGGAGCGGTCGACGTCGAGGTTCTCGTGCTCCTGCGCGTAGTACCCGATCTTCAAGCCGTGGCCCGGTTCGATGACACCCGTGTCCGCCTTGTCGACGCCGGCGAGGATGCGCAGCAGGGTGGTCTTGCCGGCACCGTTCAGCCCCAGCACCACCACCTTGGATCCGCGGTCGATCGCGAGGTCGACATCGGTGAAGATCTCCAGCGAGCCGTACGACTTCGACAGGTTCTTCGCCATGAGCGGCGTCTTGCCGCAGGGCGCGGGCTTCGGGAAGCGCAGCTTCGCGACGCGGTCCTCCTGGCGGGCCTCCTCGAGGCCGGACAGCATCTTCTCCGCACGGGCGACCATCTGGTGCGCCGCGGCGGCCTTCGACGCCTTCGCACCGAAGCGCGCGGCCTGCAGCTGCAGCGCCGTGGCCTTCTTCTCGATGTTGGCGCGCTCCTTCTTGCGGCGCTCCTCGTCGGCCACCCGCTGGCGCAGGTAGTTCTTCCAGTTCATGTTGTAGACGTCGATGACCTGGCGCATGGCGTCGAGGTAGAAGACGCGGTTGACCGTCTCCCCCACGAGCTCGACGTCGTGGCTGATGACGATCAGGCCGCCCTTGTAGTTCTTGAGGAACTCGCGCAGCCATACGACACTGTCGGCGTCGAGGTGGTTGGTGGGCTCGTCGAGGATCATCGTCTGCGCGTCGGAGAACAGGATGCGGGCGAGCTCGATGCGGCGGCGCTGACCGCCGGACAGCGTCTTGAGCGGCTGGTCGAGGATGCGGTCGGGAAGCGACAGGTTGTGGGCGATGGATGCCGCCTCGGACTCGGCCGCGTAGCCACCCAGAGCTTCGAAGCGCTCCATGAGGTTGCCGTAGCGACGCATCGCCTTGGCGGCCACCTTCTCGTCGGCATCCCCCATCTGCAGGGACGACTCCTGCATCTGCAGGGCGAGCGTCCCGAGACCGCGGGCGTCCAGGATGCGGGTTCGCGCGAGCATCTCGGGGTCGCCGGAGCGCGGGTCCTGAGGCAGGTAGCCGAGCTCGCCGGAGCGTTCGACGCTGCCGTCGGCCGGGAGGAGGTCGCCCGCGAGCACCTTCGTCAGCGTCGTCTTGCCGGCGCCGTTGCGACCGACCAGACCGATCTTGTCGCCGTCCGACACGCGGAACGACACCTCCGACATGAGCGTTCGAGCGCCCACGCGGATCTCGAGATCGTGCACGGCCAGCACAGCAGACGTCCATTCTTCAGTGAGGGAGAGCGACCCGGAGGCGGGCCAGCCTCCCAGTCTACCGTCGCGACGGGTACTCTCCGCCCGGCGGTGTCTCCATCCCGTCTCCGACGACCCGGTACGGTGCCAGACTCGATCGCATGCGTGTGCGCCCGTTCGCCGATGACGACCTGTCGCTGCCCTTCCTCGGCACGATCCCTTTCCGCGCCGATCGGTGGCGCGACGCACACACGCGCTCGGCGGTGCTGGAGATCGACGGACGGCCCGTAGGCGCCGGCATCATGTGGACGTCGCGCGTGCACGGCGACCGGTATTGGGTGACGATCGTCGTCGATCCGGCATCGAGACGCCGCGGCTACGGAACGGCACTCTTCACGCACCTGTCGGCGCTGCGGGCGGCACCCCTCGCCTTCATGGCCCGCGGCTACGTCGACGAGGACGCCCTGCGGTTCGCCGATGCGCTCGGCGCGCACACGATCCAGGTCGTGCCGCCGGCCGACGTCTCTCCGGCGGCGCGCACCGCGCTGCGACCGCACCCGGCGGTGCAGCCGGTGCACGAGATCGCGTGGGAGAGGATTCTCCACGCCAACGCGGCGACCTACGCGTGGACCCACGCCGAGTGGTCACCGGTCGCGTCTGACTTCGCCGCCGCGCTCTCGGAAGACCTCGAGGACGAGCTCGACCTCGAGGCCAGCAGCGCCGCCATCGTCGACGGCGACATCGTCGCCCTCTCGCTCGTGTATCGCGACTCCACTCCCCCGATCCTCACCGCGGAGACGACGTCCCGGGCCGCGTCGGACGGCGAGAGGCTGGTCGAAGCGAGCGTCCGACGCTCGCTGGACGTCCTCGCGGGTCGCGGCATCGACCTCGTCACGTTCGACGGACACGTCACCGACCCGCACTTCCTCCCCGTGTGGGCCCGGCTCGCTCCGGCCGGACGATGGTTCCGGTTGGTGGAGATTCCTCCCGCCGGCGGTGGTGGCTGACTCGGCTCGCCTGCTGTTGTCCCTCAGCGACAACGAAACCGCGCCTCTTCCATCGATGTCGGCCAGGTGCCGGTGATGGTGACGCCCTAGGCTGAGCCGTGACCCGTCCGCCTCTCGAAGGAGACCGCATGTCCCTCGCCGCCGCCGGCCGCCGCCCCGTCCTCGCCGACCTCATCGCACGCCCGACCGATCGCGCGCGCGCCGTCGCCCTCGACGCCGCCCTCGTGCTCGCCGGCGCGGCCTTCGTCGCGATCCTGGCGCAGGTCGAGGTTCCGCTCTGGCCCGTGCCGATCACCGGTCAGACCCTCGCCGTGGTCGTCGTCGGCGCCGCACTGGGCGCGCGCCGCGGCGCCGCCGCCCTCGCGACCTACGTGGTGGCGGGACTGGCCGGCCTTCCCGTCTTCGCCGGCTTCACGGGGACGATCGCCGCCGTCGCCAAGCCGAGCTTCGGCTTCATCATCGGCTTCGTGTTCGCCGCCTACGTCGCGGGCTGGTTCGCCGAGCGCGCGTGGGACCGCAAGCCCGTGCTCGCTTTCGTCGGCTTCGTCGCCGCCAGCATCGTCCCCTTCCTGTTCGGCGTGCCGTACATGGCGTTCATCCTGAACACGGTGCTCGGGATGGACCTCGGCGTGCAGGAGATCCTTGCGGCCGGCGTCACGCCGTTCATCGTCGGCGGCATCGTCAAAGCCGCGCTCGCGGCCCTGCTGATCCCCGCCGCCTGGGCCGGCGTGCGAGCGATCGAGCGCAACGCGCGACGCTGACATCCGTGCGAACGAAGAAGGCCCCGACCATGCCGGTCGGGGCCTTCCTCTGTTTCAGGCGACGAGCTCAGCCCTTGGCCGTGGCGACGGCCGCGGCGAGTTTCTCGGTCAGCGTCGGCAGCGCCCAGGGCAGGGTCAGCGCGGTCGGCGACACGGCCGCCACGTTCTCCGCGCCCACCATCGCCGCGACGGCGCCCTTCTGCACCGCCGGAATGAGCGACGCCCGCGACGAGCCGAGGAACTCGTCGAGAGTGGCCTGGTCCTCGGCCTGGGTGAACAGCACCTGGGAGTCGATCTTGTCGAGGTTCTCCTGGCTCACGGTCGTGTAGAACGTGCCCTCGCCCGTGTCGAGAGCCGACACGCTGGGCGGCGAGACGAAGCCCAGGTCCTCGAGGATCTCCACCCGCGGATCGGAGGGCAGATAGAGGTAGAACGTGTCGACGTCGTCGTCCACGTAGGCGATGGTCGTGCCCGCGAACTCGGGGTGGGCCGCCGCGGCATCCGCGACCTGGGCATCGAGGCTCGCCAGCAGCGCGCTCGCCTCGGTGCTCATCCCGAGGGCCTTGCCCGTGATCGTGACGACATCGCGCCAGGGGGTGGTCCACGGCGCGTCCGGATAGGCGACGACGGGGATGCCGGCGGCCGTCACGGCGTCGTACTCCTTCTGCGTGAGCCCGGAGTACGGGGCGAGCAGGACGTCGGGGTTCGTCTTCAGGAGCGCCTCGACCGGGATCTCGTTCGCGCTCGCGTCGAGGATCTCGGGCTTGGTGCCGCCGAGCTTGTCGACGGCCTCGGCGATCCACGGCGGCATCTTGTCGTCGCCGCCGGAGTAGGTGTCCGCCGGGATCGCGACCGGCTGGATGCCGAGGGCGAGCACCGCGTCGGTGGCACCCCATCCCCACGTCGCGATGCGTTCCGGCTTCTTCTCGATCGTCGTGGATCCCAGCGCGGAGTCGATGGTGACGGGGAATCCGTCGCTCGCGGCGGCGGAGTCTGTCGGAGCGCTCGCCGTTCCGGCGGCGCAGCCCGACAGCAGGAGCGCTGTCGCGGTGACGATCGTGGCAAGGCCGAGGGCCGTGCGCAGTCTTCTCATGGGGGTTCCTCTCTCAGGGACGTTCTGACGGTGCGGCATCCGCGGCGACGGGTGCGCCGGAGGCCGCGGGGACGGGGATGATGAGCGGGGTGGCGGTGAGCGGGTCGGGCATCACGAGCGCGCGCAGGCCGAAGGCGGTCTGCACGACCTCCGCGGTCAGCACGTCCGCGGGGGTGCCGTGCGCGACCACCGCGCCGTCGTGCATCACGACGAGCTCGTCGGCGTAGCGTGCGGCGAGGTTGAGATCGTGCAGGACGGCCACGACGGTCGTGCCGCGGCTGCGGTTGAGCTCCCGGAGCAGGTCGAGCACGTCGAGCTGGTGGCTGAGGTCGAGGAACGTGGTCGGCTCGTCCAGGAGGAGGATGCGGGGGTCCTGCGCGAGCGCCATCGCGATCCACACACGCTGGCGCTGACCGCCGGAGAGGTCTCCGACCGGTCGCGCCGCGAGGTCGGTCACCCCCGTCCACGCCATCGCCTCGTCGACGCGGGCGGAGTCCTCGGCGCTCCACCGCGCGAGCAGTCCGCGATGCGGGTGGCGTCCGCGACCGACGAGCTCCGACACCGTCACACCGTCCGGAGCGGTCGGATGCTGCGGAAGGAGTCCGACCGTCTGCGCGAACCGGCGACGAGGCACGGAGCGCACGTCGACGTCGTCCACCTCGACCCGACCGGCGAGCGGCGTGTGGAGACGGGCCAGGGTTCCGAGGAGGGTCGACTTGCCCGACGCGTTCGCCCCGATGATCATCGTGATCCGACCGGGAGCGATCTCGAGGTCGAGGCCGTCGATCACGCGCCGACCGGGGTATCCGGCGGCGAGGCCGCGAGCGGCGAGGCGGGGAGAGGCGGATGCCGGGATCACAGCTGCCGTCCTTTCGAGGTGGCGAGGAGCCAGAGGAGGAAGAGGGCGCCGACCGCACCGGTCACGATGCCGACGGGGAGCGACATGCCGGGGATCGCGAACTGCGCGACGAGGTCCGCCGCCAGCAGCAGCACGGCGCCGACCACACCGCTGGTGACCACGCCGACCGCGCCGTGACGCAACAGGGCGCGCGCGATCGCCGGGGCGCACAGCGCGATGAACGAGATCGGACCGACGAAGGCGGAGGTCGCGGCCGTCAGCAGCACCGCTGCAGCCACCACGACAATGCGGACGGCCCCGCTGGGGACGCCGAGGCCGTTCGCGGTCTCGTGTCCGAGCTGCGTGATCGGAAGCCACCGGCCCGCGACCACGAGCGCGGGGACGAGCAGGATCAGGATGGCGCCCACCGTCGCCACCTGCCACCAGGGCGTGGAGGCCAGGCTGCCGGTCAGCCACAGCAGGGCGAGCCGCGCCTCCTCGACCTTCGCGCGCACCATCATCAGGTTGATGAGGGCGGCCGAGAGGAACGAGATGCCGATACCGGCCAGGATCAGGCGGAATCCTCCGTCGCGGAGGGTGCGTCCCGCGACGAGGAGGAGCGCGGCGACCGCGATCCCGCCCGCGAACGCGAACGCGACCAGCACGGGACCGGTGGTGCCGAAGACGAGGATCGCGGTGACCGCGGCCACGCCGCTGCCGCCGGAGATGCCGAGCAGGTCAGGGCTGGCGAGCGGATTGCCGAGGTAGGTCTGCAGGAGGGCCCCCGCGACCCCGAGCGCCGCGCCGGCGACGACCGCCATGGCGGCGCGCGGCGCGCGCACCTGGAACACGACGTACTGCTCGATGCGCGTTCCGGAGCCGGTCAGCGTCTGCCACAGCCGGTCGGGGGCCAGCGGGTAGTCGCCCACCGACAGGGCGACGGCGATGACGACGACCGCGACGAGCGCGAGGACACCGACGACCCGCATCCGCCGTCGGGCGACGGTGCGGCGCACGGCGAGCGACGCGCTCACAGGGCGCTCCGGCGGGGCTGGAGGACGAGTGCGATGAGCAGCGGAGCGCCGATGACGGCCACCACGATGCCGGCTTGCACCTCGCCCGGCAGCGCGACGACGCGTCCGACGATGTCGGCCAGGAGCAGGATGGCCGCGCCGTACGGGATCGCGAGGGCGAGCAGGCGGCCGTAGCTGCCGCCGACGAGCGGGCGCAGCGCATGCGGGACGAGCAGCCCGAGGAACACGATCGGACCGGCGATGGCGGTCGCTCCCCCGCACAGCAGCACGGTCGCCAGGATGCCGAGGGCACGGCTGCGGGTGACGTCGTGTCCGAGGCCCGCCGCCGCTTCCGGGCCGAGAGCGATGAGGTCGAGGCCGCGCGCCGCAGCGAGGGCGAGGACGGCCCCGACCAGGATCGCCGGGAGGACCAGGAGCACGGCGTCGAGCCCGCGGGCGGTCAGACCACCCACCGACCAGTAGCGGTAGACGTCGAGCGCGTAGACGTTCGTGTTGAGGATGAGGAAGGTCACGGCGGTGAGTCCGGCCGTGACGGCGGCGCCGGTCAGCGCGAGCCTCGCCGGGCTCGACGCATCCGGCCCGCGGCCGCCGATCGCGGTGACCACCAGGGCGGCCAGAGCGGCCCCGACGAACGCGAACCAGACGAACCCGTCCGGACGCGACAGCCCGAACAGCGTGATCGCACCGAGGACCGCGACCGAGGCCCCGGCGTTGATGCCGAGCAGACCGGGGTCGGCGAAGGGGTTGCGGGTGAGCCCCTGCATCACGGTGCCCGCGAGCGCCAGCGCGGCGCCGGCGCAGACGCCGATGATCGTGCGCGGGACCCGCTGCGTGAGGACCACGACCTGATCGGCGTCGGCGGTGCCTCCCCCGACGAGGGCCTGCCACACCGCGGCAGGCGCGATCGGACGGGCGCCCACCGTCAATGAGAGGATCACGAGCACGGCCAGCAGGGCGGCACCGATCACCGCGACGACGAGGGTGCGTCGCGGTCGTCGCGGCGCGGTCATTCGACGCGCTCGGCCTGGCCGAGGCGCCAGTAGCCCATGAAGGCGACCCGCTTGCGGTCGACGCCGCAGCCGGAGACGAGCAGCCGGCGCAGCGTCTTGACCGTGCCCGCCTCGCCCGCGATCCAGGAGTAGAACTCGCCGTCGCCGTCTTCCGGGCTGTCCCAGAGCAGATCGCGATCCACATCGATGTCGTCGAGCACCTGCGGCCGCGGCGAGGCGGCGCGCGCCAGCACGTCGCCGTGCGCGGCGGTCCAGGTCGTGATCGCATCGATGAGCGCGAGACCGTGGGCGCGGTCGCCGCGGGCGATCCAGCTCAGCCGCGTCGCTGAGGTCGCCGGCAGCGCGGGGCGCAGGGCGTCCTCCGCCGTGGGCACCTCGATGAACGCGTCGACCTCGCAGCGCGGGTCGAGCGACTCCAGGATGCCGCAGATGGCCGGCGCCGCGGTCTCGTCGCCGGCGAGAAGGAGCCGGCGCGCCGATCCGGGGTGCCAGTCGATGCCGACCCGTGACTGGGGACTGCGCTCGTCCGGACCGACGATGATCAGCTCGTCGCCGATGCGAGCACCGTCCGCCCAGGCCCCGGCCGGGCCGGCATCGTGGTGGATGACGAAGTCGACGTCCAGCTCCCGCGCCGCGGCATCCACACGGCGCACGGTGTAGGTACGGAACGGATTGCGCTGATCGGCGGGCAGCGCGCGCCACCGGTCGTACCAGTCCCCCGCCTCCTCGTCCTGGCCCAGGTCGGCGAAGCCACCCGGGATGCCGGGGAGCGGCAGCACGATCTTGATGCGCTGGTCGAGTCCGGCGGTGCCGAACCATTCGAGCTGCGGACTCGTGAATGTCACGCGCACGTAGTGCGGGGCGAGTCTGCGGACGGCCTGCACGCGGACGGAATACGGGCGGTACGCAGGGCGAACGGCGGTCGGGGCGGCAGACACCCTCTAAGGGTAGCCTTACCTTCCGGCGTTGTCACACCGGCCCGGGTCAGCGCGTCGTCAGGGCACCGATCCGCTCGACGGCGGCGGTGAGCACCTCGGGCGCGCAGCCGAAGTTGATGCGCACCCACCCGTCCCCCTGGCGCCCGAACTGCGGGCCGTGATGGAGCGCGACTCGCGCCTCCGCCAAGATGCGCGCCGCGGGATCCTCGCCCCACCCGTAGGCGCCGAGATCGACCCACGCGAGGTATCCCGCCTCCGGCACCCGGTAGCGCGCGGCCGGCAGCTGCTGGGCCAGCAGGTCGGCGAGAAGGCGGCGGTTGAGGTCCAGCCGCGTGCGCAGGCCGTCCAGCCAGCCGTCGGATGCCGCGTCGAACGCGGCGATGCTCGCGATCGCGCCGAACAGGCCCGTGCGCCACTCGACCTCGGCGGGCAGGCCGGCGACCACGGCCGCGGTCCGCGCGTCCGCCGTGATCATCAGCGCGCACTTGAGGCCGGCGAGGTTGAACGCCTTGGACGAGCTCGTGACCGTGTAGCCGACCGCCGCCGCCGTCTCCGACGCGGCGAGGAACGGCGTGTAGGGCACCTCGTCGTAGGTCAGCGGCGCGTGGATCTCGTCGCTGATCACCACGGCGTCGTGACGGGCGACGACCTCCGCGAGCGCCGCGAGGTCGGCGGCGCGGTGAACGGTCCCCGTCGGATTGTGCGGGTTGCACAGCAGCACGGCGCGGGCACCGGCGGCGAGGGCCGCCTCGATCCCGTCGAGGTCGAGCTCCCACCCGGCCCCCGTGTCGGTCAGCGGCACCGCCTCGACGCGGCATCCCGCCTCTTCGACGCACATCGCGAACGGCGGGTAGACCGGCGGCGTGATCACCACCGCATCGCCCGGAGACGTGACGGCGCGGATGATCTCGACCACGCCCATCATGACGTCGCCGGTGGAGCGCACGCGGGCGGGGTCCACGTCCCAGCCGAACCGCCGCCGCGCGAACGCCGCGAACGCATCCCGCAGACCGAGGTCGGGCGGCGTGTACCCGGTGTCGCCGAGTTCCACGGCCGTCGCCAGGGCCCGCGTGATCGGGGCGGCGAGCGGGAAGTCCGTCTCCGCGACGAAGAGCGGCAGCACATCGGCGCCGAAGGTGCGCCATTTCGTGCTGGACCGGCGTCGCAACGTCTCCAACGGCAGGGCCTCGAGGGGAAGGGTGCTCACCCGTCGAGCCTATCGAGGCGCGGCGCCGCGGCCGGTGCCCGACGTCACGACATGACGCTCAGATCGCGAAGCCGAGGGCCCGCATCATGTCGCGGCCGTCGTCCGTGATCCGCTCGGGGCCCCACGGCGGCATCCACACCCAGTTGATGCGGAACCGTTCGACGACCTCGTCCAGGGCCTGCGCGGTCTGCTCCTCGAGCACGTCGGTGAGCGGACAGCCGGCCGAGGTCAGCGTCATGTGGATGACGAGCGCGTCGTTCTCCTCGTCCCAGCTGAGGTCGTAGATGAGTCCGAGGTCGACGACGTTGATCCCGAGCTCGGGATCCATCACGTCCTTGAGGGCCTCGGTGACCTCGTCGTACTTCTCGGGGTTGAGCGTCGCGGTCATGCCTTCGATCCTAGGCCTCGACGACGTCGGAGGGCTCGAGGTAGCGGTCGTAGCCCTCGTCCTCGAGACGCTCGGCGAGCTCGGGGCCACCCTCCTCCGCGACGCGGCCCTTGACGAGCACGTGCACGTAGTCCGGCGTGATGTAGCGGAGGATGCGGGTGTAGTGCGTGATCAGCAGAACGCCCAGGTCGGTCGCCTCCTTGGCGCGGTTCACGCCCTCCGAGACGATCTTGAGCGCGTCGACGTCGAGGCCCGAGTCGGTCTCGTCGAGCACCGCGATGGCGGGCTTGAGCAGCTCGAGCTGGAGGATCTCGTGACGCTTCTTCTCGCCGCCCGAGAAGCCCTCGTTGACGTTGCGCGCCGCGAACTTCGGGTCCATGCGGAGGTTCTTCATCGCCGCCTTGACGTCCTTGGTCCACGTGCGGATCGCCGGCGCCTCGCCGTCGATCGCCGTCTTGGCGGTGCGCAGGAAGTTCGTGACGGTGACGCCCGGGATCTCGACCGGGTACTGCATCGCCAGGAAGAGGCCGGCACGCGCGCGCTCGTCGACCGACATCGCGAGGACGTCTTCGCCGTCGAGGGTGATCGTGCCCTGCGTGACGGTGTACTTCGGGTGCCCGGCGATCGTGTACGCCAGCGTCGACTTGCCCGAGCCGTTGGGGCCCATGATCGCGTGGGTCTCGCCGGTGCGGACCGTGAGGTCGACGCCGTTGAGGATCGGGGTCTGGCCCGCGTCGGTCTCGACCGTCACGTGGAGGTCGCGGATCTCGAGAACAGCCATGTCAATTACCTTCTTCAGTTCACTTCTTTGAGGACGGTGGGATCGATGAGGACGTCGTCCCCGTCGATCGTGACCGCATAGACGGGCACCGGCTCGTAGGCCGGGAGGTTCAGGGGCCGGCCGGTGCGCAGGGAAAACGCCGAGCCGTGGGCCCAGCACTCGAGCGTGTCGCCCTCGACGAAGCCGTCCGACAGCGAGATGTCGCCGTGCGTGCAGGTGTCGCCGATGGCGTGCACCTCGCCGTTGGAGTCGAGGACGACCGCCATCGGCACACCGTCGATCTCGACGCGCACGGCCGTGTCCTGCTCGAGGTCGCTCAGGTTCAGCACTTTCTGCGCGGTCACTCGGCCGCTCCCTCGGCGTCCGATGCGAGGGCGAGCTCGTCCTCGATGGCGGCGATCAGCTCGTCCTGCAGGTCGGCGACGTCGATCTTCTGGACGATCTCGGCGAGGAAGCCGAGCACGACCAGACGCCGCGCCTCCTCCTCGGCGATGCCGCGGGCCTGCAGGTAGAACAGCTGCTCGTCGTCGAACCGCCCGGTGGCGCTCGCGTGACCGGCGCCGCGGATGTCGCCCGTCTCGATCTCGAGGTTCGGGATCGAGTCGGCGCGCGCCCCGTCGGTGAGCACGAGGTTGCGGTTCGCCTCGTAGGAGTCGGTGCCCACGGCATCCGGCCCGATGAGCACGTCGCCGATCCAGACGCTGCGCGCGGACTCGCCCTGCAGCGCACCCTTGTACAGCACGTCGCCCACGGTCTGCGGGCCCTTGTGGTGCAGGTAGACCTGGCTCTCGAGGTGCTGGCCCGCGTCGGAGAACGCGAGGCCGTACAGCTTGCCCTCGGCGCCCGCACCCGCGAGCTCGACCGAGGGGTTCACGCGGACCACGCGTCCGCCGAGGCTCACCACGACGTGCGTGAGCGTGGCGTCGCGGTCGACGCGCGCCTGGTGCGACGCGAGATGGATCGCATCGTCGTCCCAGCGCTGCACGGACACGACGGTCAGCGCGGCGCCGTCACGGACGATGATCTCGACGTTCTGGGCCTGCTGGGCGCTGCCCTCGTGACGCAGCACGACGGTGGCGCGCGACTGGGCCTGCGCTTCGATGACGACGTGCGCGTGGGCGACGCCGCCGCGGCCGGTGAGTCGCACGAGCACCGGCTCGTCGAGCTCGACGCCCGCGGGGATGCGGATGAGAGGCGCGTCGGCCTCCTGCGTCCAGGCGATCGCGCTCACGCGATCCTCGGGACGGAACACCTCGCCGCGCGGAGCCTCACCGATCGCGAGACGCGACTGGTGGACGGCGTCGGGCGCGCTCACCTCGACGCCGATGACGTCGTGCGGGGCGGGCTCGTCGCGCAGCAGGTCGCCCAGGAGGGCCACCGGCGTGTGCTTCCAGTTCACCTCGCGTCCCGTCGGCATGCCGAAGTCGGCGGGGTCGAACGAGGTCGGTCGCTCCGACCGGGTCTGCACCGGCACCACCTTGGAGACCAGCGAGGCCGCAGGGTCGATGTGACCCTCCGCCCGGGTGCTCGCATCGGCGGGGGTCTGCGTCACTGTCGTCATCAGCCGACGGATCCTTCCATGCCCATCTCGATGAGCTTGTTCAGCTCGAGGGCGTACTCCATGGGCAGCTCACGCGCGATCGGCTCGATGAACCCGCGCACGATCATCGCCATCGCCTCATCCTCGGGCATGCCGCGGCTCATCAGGTAGAACAGCTGCTCCTCGCTCACCTTCGACACGGTCGCCTCGTGACCGAGCTGGACGTCGTCCACGCGGATGTCGATGGCGGGGTACGTGTCGGAGCGGGAGATCGTGTCGACCAGGAGCGCGTCGCAGCGCACGGTGTTGGCGGAGTGGTGCGCCTCCGGCGACACCCGCACCTCGCCGCGGTAGCCGGCGCGGCCGCCGCCGCGCGCGATCGACTTCGAGACGATCGAAGACTGCGTGTACGGCGCCATGTGGATCATCTTGGCGCCGGCGTCCTGGTGCTGACCGGGGCCCGCGAAGGCGACCGACAGGGTCTCGCCCTTGGCGTGCTCGCCCATGAGGTAGATCGACGGATACTTCATCGTCACCTTGGAGCCGATGTTGCCGTCGATCCACTCCATCGTCGCGCCCTCGTGGGCGATGGCCCGCTTGGTGACGAGGTTGTAGACGTTGTTCGACCAGTTCTGGATCGTGGTGTAGCGCACCCGCGCGTTCTTCTTCACGATGATCTCGACGACCGCCGAGTGCAGCGAGTCGCTCTTGTAGATCGGCGCGGTGCAGCCTTCGATGTAGTGGACGTAGCTGTCCTCGTCGGCGATGATGAGCGTCCGCTCGAACTGGCCCATGTTCTCGGTGTTGATGCGGAAGTACGCCTGCAGCGGGATCTCCACGTGCACGCCCTTCGGCACGTACACGAACGATCCCCCCGACCACACGGCCGTGTTGAGGGCGGCGAACTTGTTGTCGCCGGCGGGGATCACGGTGCCGAAGTACTCCTGGAAGAACTCCGGGTGCTCGCGCAGGGCCGTGTCGGTGTCCATGAAGATGACGCCCTGGGCCTCGAGGTCCTCACGGATCTGGTGGTACACGACCTCGGACTCGTACTGCGCGGCGACGCCGGCGACCAGTCGCTGGCGCTCCGCCTCGGGGATGCCGAGCTTCTCGTACGTCTCACGGATCTCCGCGGGGAGGTCTTCCCAGGACTGCGCCTGCTTCTCGGTGGAGCGCACGAAGTACTTGATGTTGTCGAAGTCGATGTCCGACAGGTCGGCACCCCAGGTGGGCATCGGTTTGCGGCCGAAGAGCTGATACCCCTTCAGACGGGTCTTCAGCATCCACTCCGGCTCGTCCTTGAGGGCCGAGATCCCCCGGACCACGTCCTCGTTGATGCCGCGCTGCGCGACGGCGCCCGCGGCGTCGGTGTCGTGCCAGCCGAACTCGTAGACGCCGAGCCCCTCGAGTTCGGGGCGGTCGATGAGCACATCCGACATGGGTTTGCCTCCTTCGTGCCCGGCGGTGTCATCCGCTCCGGCATTCCTGCGCCTGCGCCTGTCTCACGATCGGAGTGTCGTGGGCGAAGGTCGGATGCCGCTTTCAGGGCCGTTTTCGTGTCGTTTTCTCCGACGTGGTCTGCGTCGGGGCCCGCACCTCGCGCGCCTAGACTGTAGGGGGCGTGACGCGCTTCGCGCGCCGCTGTTCCCACCCCTTCAGTCTACAGGCAACACCCCGACACGGGCGTGGCCGGCGCCCGTTCGGGCACGCATCCGGGAGGCGACCCCACCATGTCCGCACCGCAGACCTCCGCTCCTGACGCCCCGACGACCGCGAGCGGTTCGGGCTCCGGCCGCTCGCTGGCCTCGCGCCTTCCCGCGCGTGTCGGACGCAGCACCCGTGTCCTGGCCTGGCTCGTCCTCGTCAGCAACGTCGTCATCGTCGGCACCGGTGGCCTCGTGCGGCTCACCGGCTCGGGGATGGGATGCGAGACGTGGCCGTACTGCACCCCCGAGTCGCTGGTGCCGACCCAGGAGCTCGGCATCCACGGCCTCATCGAGTTCGGCAACCGCACCCTCACCGGCGTGCTGGTGATCGTGGCCCTCCTCGCCTTCCTCTCCGTCGTGCGCCTGTGGCGCACCCGTCCCGAGCTGCCCCGCCTCACGCTCGCCATCGGCATCGGCATCATCCTGCAGGCCGTCATCGGCGGCATCACCGTGTGGCTGCACCTGCACCCGAGCATCGTGGGCCTGCACTACCTGCTGTCGGCGGCCCTGGTGGCGATCGCGGCCGCGTACGTGGTCCGCGTGTACGCGACACCCGGGCCGCGGGAGCGCGCGGTCGCCCGGGGCTACGCGATCCTCACCCACGTCACCAGCGCGGTCGTGCTGATCACGGTCGTGATCGGCATCCTCTTGACCGGCTCGGGACCGCACGCGGGCGACGACGCGGCCGCCCGCAACGGTCTGGACCCGATCTTCTGGCAGCACGTGCACAGCTGGCCCGCCTACACCCTGTTCGCCCTGACGATCGTGCTCTTCGCCTGGTCCTTCCGGATGCCGGGCGCCCTGCGCCTGCCGCTGTGGACGGGGCTGCTGCTGGGCGTGGAGCTCGTGCAGATCGCGATCGGGCTCTGGCAGGCCCGCACGGGTCTGCCGATCGTGCTGGTCAACATCCACATGGTGCTCGCCGTCTGCCTCGTGGCGGCGATGACGGCCGTGGTGCTGCACCTGAAGGCTCCCCGTGCCATGCTGGCTGACGGCGTGCGGTCCACAGCGACCTCATAGCCCGCGCATCACTCCTCCCCTGGTGGTTCGCAGATAGTCGATCTGTCGCCGCGCGTGCGGTGACGTGACAGAAGGAGCTTTCCCATGCCCAACACCGCCCGTGTGAACCGCAGCATCCCGTTCTGGGTGCTCGTGGGCGGTTCGGTCGTCGCCATCGGCGGCGGCGTGTACCTGCTCGTCGACAAGCTCACGATCATGGCGAACACCCTCACCGACGGCACCGCCACCGGCGTCGAGGTCTACGCCGGTCAGATCTGGGCCGTGCTCGGCGCGATCCTCATCGGCGCCGGACTCATCGGACTCGCGCTGGCCCTCACGCTCGGCACGCTCGGCGCTCTCGTGCGTCGCACCGAGATCGAGCCCGTCGTCGCCGAGGAGATCGAGGTCGTCGAGGTCGTCGATTCCGTCCCCGCGACGGAGACGGTCGCCTCCGCGCCCGCCGAGACCGTCGACGCCGGTACCGACCGCCCCGCGGTCTGATCCGCCCGCACCGCGTCATCGAGAAGGCGCCGGCACCCCACGGGGGCCGGCGCCTTCTCGCGTGTGCTCGCACACGTGCCGGCGCCGCCCGCGCCGTCGGGGATCAGAACGGCAGCAGCGGATCGATCGCGATCGCGACGAACAGCAGCGTGAGATACGTGATCGACGCGTGGAAGACGCGCATCGGACGGATCTGCTCGCCCCGGACGGCGCGGTTGTACAGCACGTGGGACTCGACGATGAACCAGCCGCCGAACACGAGCGCGGACGCCGTGTAGACGAGCCCCATCCCCGCGACGGGGATGAGCAGCAGCGAGGAGGCCACCGTCGCCCAGGCATAGAGGATGACCTGCAGGCCCACCTGGAGGCCGTCGCGGGTCGCGCCCAGCATCGGCACGTCCGCCTCCTGGTAGTCGCCCTTGTACTTCATCGAGAGCGGCCAGTAGTGCGGAGGCGTCCACAGGAACACCAGCAGGAAGAGGATGAAGGGCGTCCAGGTCAGCGAGCCCGTGACGGCCGACCATCCGATGAGCACCGGGAAGCAGCCCGCGATCCCGCCCCAGACGATGTTCTGCTCGGTGCGCCGCTTGAGCAGGATCGTGTAGATGACCACGTAGAAGAAGATGGCGACGGCGCTGAGCGCGGCCGCGAGCGCGTTCGTCGTGACCAGCAGCCACACCGTGGAGGCGACGGCCAGCGTCCAGGCGAAGATCAGCGCTCCGCGCGGAGACACCTCGCCGGTGACGAGCGGCCGGTTCTCGGTGCGTCGCATGTGGGCGTCGATGTCGCGATCCAGGTACATGTTGAAGGTCGCCGCCGACCCCGCGCTCATCGCGCCGCCGACGACGGTGGCGAGGACGAGCCAGAGGTCCGGCATCCCGCCCTGGGCGAGGATCATGACCGGCACGGTCGTCACGAGCAGCAGCTCGAGCACGCGAGGCTTCGTGAGGGTGACGTAGGCGCGGATCTTCCGACCGACGGCCTGCCGCGCGATGGGGTCGCTCACGGCGGACACGCTCGACTGCACCATGCCCCGGATCCCCTTTCTCGGTAGAACCCAGTCTAGGTCACGCTCTCCCCGCCCTTGCATCCATTCCACTGGACATGATTCACTATGTTGAACAATGAGGTCAGGTCGGGATTGTCACGGATGACATACGGGGCTTCGGGCCCATGCCTCTTCGCTAAGCTGAAATCACAGGCGTCGCCGAGCGCCGGCAGGGTGCGACCGACGTCGCCGAGGCCGGTTCGAGTGTCGGACGCACTCCCCCTCTTTTCGAAAGGGCACCACGTGTCGGAACTGGCTTGGGATGAGATCGATCGGCGCGCGGTGGACACCGCTCGCGTGCTGGCCGCGGATGCGGTCGAGAAGGTGGGCAACGGCCACCCCGGCACGGCGATGAGCCTTGCGCCGGCCGCGTACCTGCTCTATCAGCGCGTCCTGCGCCACGATCCCTCCGACACCCACTGGCTGGGCAGGGACCGCTTCATCCTCTCCGCCGGTCACTCCTCGCTCACGCAGTACGTGCAGCTCTACCTCGGCGGCTTCGGCCTCGAGCTCTCCGACCTCGAGGCGCTGCGCACGTGGGGATCGCTGACCCCGGGCCACCCCGAGTACGGACACACGAAGGGCGTGGAGATCACGACCGGCCCGCTCGGCCAGGGCCTGTCCTCCGCCGTCGGCTTCGCCTACGCGGCCCGCTACGAGCGCGGCCTGTTCGACCCCGAGGCCGCAGCGGGCACGAGCCCCTTCGACCACTTCGTGTACGTGATCGCCGGCGACGGCGACCTGCAGGAGGGCGTGACCAGCGAGGCCTCGAGCCTCGCCGGCCACCAGAACCTCGGCAACCTGATCGCGATCTACGACTCCAACCAGATCTCGATCGAGGACGACACCAACGTCGCCTTCACCGAGGACGTCGCGGCCCGCTACGAGGCCTACGGCTGGCACGTGCAGACCGTCGACTGGAAGAAGACCGGTGAGTACGTCGAGGACGTCGCCGAGCTGTACGCCGCCATCGAGGCGGCCAAGGGCGAGACCGACAAGCCGTCGCTCGTCATCCTGAAGACCATCATCGGCTGGCCGTCGCCCGGCAAGCAGAACACGGGCAAGATCCACGGCTCCGCCCTCGGCGCCGACGAGCTCGCCGCGACGAAGAAGGTGCTGGGCTTCGACCCCGAGAAGTCCTTCGTCGTCGCCGACGACGTCATCGCGCACACCCGCGCCCTGCGCGACCGCGCCGCCGAGGCGCGCGCCGCCTGGCAGGCCGACTTCGACGCCTGGGCCGCCGCCAACCCCGAGCGCAAGGCGCTGCTGGACCGCCTCGAGGCGGGCGAGCTGCCCGCCGACCTCTCGGTGCCGAGCTTCGAATCGGGCAAGGAGGTGTCCACCCGCGCGGCGTCGGGTCAGGTCATCAACGCCCTCGCGGCGCAGCTGCCCGAGCTGTGGGGCGGTTCCGCCGACCTCGCGGAGTCGAACCTCACGACCATCAAGGACGCGAAGTCGTTCATCCCCGCCGAGTGGTCCACGCACGAGTGGTCGGGCGACCCCTACGGCCGCGTGCTGCACTTCGGCATCCGCGAGCACGCGATGGGCGCAATCGTCAACGGCATCAAGCTGCACGGACCCACGCGTCCCTTCGGCGGCACGTTCCTGATCTTCAGCGACTACATGCGCCCCCCGGTGCGCCTGGCCGCGCTGATGGACCTCCCGTCGATCTTCGTCTGGACCCACGACTCCGTCGCCCTCGGCGAGGACGGCCCGACGCACCAGCCGATCGAGCAGCTGTCGACGCTGCGCCTCATCCCGAACTTCACGGTGGTGCGCCCCGCCGACGCCAATGAGACGTCCGCGGCCTGGCACGAGATCGTGCGCCGCACCAGCGGCGGTCCGGTGGGCATCGCCCTGACGCGACAGAACATCCCGGTGTTCCCGCGCGGCGAGGCGGGCTTCGCCACGACCGACGGCGTCGCCAAGGGCGCCTACGTGCTGATCGACGCCGAGGGCGGCGAGCCCGACGTGATCCTCATCGCGACCGGTTCCGAGGTGCAGCTGGCCGTCGCGGCGCGCGAGACGCTCGCCGCCGACGGCATCCGCGCCCGCGTCGTCTCGGCTCCGTCGCTGGAGTGGTTCGCCGAGCAGGATGCCGCCTACCGCGAGTCCGTGCTGCCGAGCGCCGTGAAGGCGCGCGTCTCCGTCGAGGCCGGATCCACGCCGCTGTGGCGCAGCATCGTCGGCGACACCGGCCGCACGGTCGGCATCGACCACTTCGGCGCCTCCGCCGACTACAAGACCCTGTTCGAGAAGTTCGGCATCACCGCCGACGCGGTCGTGGAAGCGGCCCGCGCAACCGTCAAGGAGAACGCATGAGCACCCCGACCCCGACCCAGCAGCTCGTCGACGCCGGCGTCAGCATCTGGCTCGACGACCTCTCCCGCGCGCGCATCGACTCGGGCAACCTCGCCCAGCTGATCGACACGCGCAACGTCTCCGGCGTGACGACGAACCCCTCGATCTTCCAGGCGGCCATCGGCAACCAGGACGACGACTCGTACGACGCCCCGCTGGCCGCGCTCGCTTCCTCGGGCGCCGACGTGGACACCGCGATCTTCGAGCTGACCACGACCGACGTCCGCGACGCGGCCGACATCTTCCGCGGTGTCTACGACGCCACGGGCGGCGTCGACGGGCGCGTGTCGATCGAGGTCTCCCCCGATCTCGCCCACGACACCGACGGCACGATCGCCGAGGCCAAGAAGCTCTGGGCCAAGGTCGATCGGCCCAACGCGCTCATCAAGATCCCCGCGACGAAGGCGGGCCTGCCCGCCATCACCGCGGTGATCGCCGAGGGCATCTCCGTCAACGTGACGCTGATCTTCTCGCTCGAACGGTACGAAGAGGTCATCGACGCCTACCTGGCCGGCCTGGAGCAGGCCGCGGCGAACGGTCACGACCTGTCCGGCATCCACTCGGTCGCCTCCTTCTTCGTGTCCCGCGTGGACACCGAGGTCGACAAGCGTCTGTCGGCGTTCGAGAGCGAAGACGCCGAGGCGCTCAAGAGCCGCGCCGGCCTGGCCAACGCCCGCCTCGCCTACGAGCTGTTCGAGAAGAAGTTCTCTGCTTCGCGCGCGCAGGAGCTGGTCTCCGCCGGCGCCACCGTCCAGCGCCCGCTGTGGGCCTCGACGGGCGTCAAGGACCCGGCGCTGCCCGACACGCTCTACGTCACGGAGCTCGTGGCCCCGGGCACCGTCAACACGATGCCGGAGAAGACCCTCGAGGCGACCTTCGACCACGGCGTCGTCACGGGCGACACCGTCACGGGCGCCTACGAGGACGCGCATCTCGTCTTCGCGCAGCTGGCCGACCTCGGCGTCGACATCACCGATGTCACCCAGACGCTCGAGGACGAGGGCGTCGCCAAGTTCATCGCCTCGTGGCAGGACCTGAAGAAGACGGTCGCCGAGGCGCTGGCCGAGGCCCCGGAGACCAGCCGGTGAGTTTCGAGATCCACGTCTCGGGACACGTCAAGGACGTCGTCGCGCAGACGCTGCCGGGTCTGGTCGACAGCCTGGTCGCGAGCGGGATCACCGCGGGGGACCCCGATCTCTGGGGTCCGGATGCCGCAGCCGAAGCCGCCGTGCGTCTCGGCTGGGTCGAGGCCGTGAGCGTCTCGCGGCCGCTGCTGCCCGAGATCGCCGCCCTGCGGGAGGACTTCGTCGCCCGCGGGCTCACGCGCATCGTCCTCGCCGGGATGGGCGGATCCTCGCTGGCCCCCGAGGTCATCACGCGGACGGCCGGTGTGCCCCTCGTGATCCTCGATTCGACCGATCCCGCCCAGGTGCTCGCCGCGATCGACGGCGACGCCGAGAGCGGCGGCCTGGAGCAGACCGTGCTGGTCGTGGCCTCCAAGTCGGGTTCCACGATCGAGACCGACTCGGCGCGACGCGCGTTCGAGGCCGCCTGGTCCGATCTCGGGATCGACCCCGCCGAGCGGATCGTCGTCGTGACGGACCCGGGTTCCCCGCTCGAGCAGTCCGCGCGCACATCGGGCTACCGCGTGTTCACGGCCGACCCGAACGTGGGCGGTCGATACTCCGCCCTCACCGCGTTCGGCCTCGTGCCGTCGGGACTGGCCGGCGCCGACATCGCCGAACTGCTCGACGAGGCCGAGGCCACCCTGCTCGAGGTCGCCATCGACGACCCGCGCAACCCGGCGCTCACCCTCGCCGCGGCGATCGCCGGCGGCGATCCGCGCCGCGACAAGATGGGGCTCGTCAGCGACGGCACGCACATCGTGGGGCTGCCCGACTGGATCGAGCAGCTCGTCGCCGAGTCCACCGGCAAGAACGGAACCGGCATCCTGCCGGTCGTCCTGCTGCCGGTGTCGCCCGAGGTCGACCGCACGCCCGCCGATCTGCAGATCGTGCGCCTCGTCGACGACGCGGTGCACTTCCGCCTCATCGAGCAGCACCCCGACGAGGTGCTCGTCAGCGGTTCGCTCGGCGCGCAGTTCGTCGTCTGGGAGTACGCGACCGCGATCGCGGGCCGCATGCTGGGCATCGATCCGTTCGATCAGCCCGATGTCGAGTCGGCGAAGGCGGCCGCGCGCGGTCTGCTCGAGACGCGGCCCGAGATCGGCGCACCCGCGTTCACCGTCGACGGCGTCGAGGTGCGCGTGTCCGACCCCGCCCTCGCCGCCTCCGGCACGCTCGCCGGCGTCCTCGACGCGCTGTGGGCGCGGCTCGGCGCCGACGGCTATGTCGCGATCCAGGCGTACGCGGACCGCACCGCGGTTCCGCAGCTCGCCGGAATCCGCGAGCTCATCGCCGCCGACAGCGGGCGTCCGACGACCTTCGGCTGGGGTCCCCGGTTCCTGCACTCCACGGGTCAGTATCACAAGGGCGGGCCGGCGAACGGCGTGTTCCTGCAGATCATCGGCGCCGGAGAGGTGGATCTGGAAATACCGGGCCGCCCCTTCACGTTCGGTCAGTTGATCGCCGCTCAGGCGGCCGGCGACGCCGACGTGCTCGTCGCGCACGGACGACCGGTGGTCACCCTCACCCTGACCGACCCGCAGGTCGAGGTGCTTTCGCTGTTCGAGGCCGCGCAGTAGCCGCGGCCCAGGAGGAGTCTTTTCCCGATGACTGCCGAGATCTCGCGCGAGCACAACCCGCTCCGCGACCCCGATGACCGACGCCTCAATCGCATCGCCGGACCGAGCGCGCTCGTGATCTTCGGCGTGACGGGCGACCTGTCGCGCAAGAAGCTCATGCCCGCCGTCTACGACCTCGCCAATCGCGGGCTCCTGCCGCCGGGGTTCGCCCTCGTCGGCTTCGCGCGCCGCGACTGGGAGGACCAGGACTTCGCGAACGTCGTCCACGACGCCGTCCGCCAGCACGCGCGCACGCCGTTCCGTGAGGAGACGTGGAAGCAGCTGCTGCAGGGCATCCGCTTCGTCTCCGGCGAGTTCGGCGACGACGACGCGTTCCGCCGGCTGCGCGAGACGGTCGAGAAGCTCGACGTCGAACGCGGCACCATGGGCAACCACGCGTTCTACCTCTCGATCCCGCCGCGCGACTTCCCCATCGTCGCGAAGCAGCTGAAGGACTCCGGACTGGTCGACGACCGGTCCAACAACCCCGACGCGTGGCGTCGCGTCGTCATCGAGAAGCCGTTCGGCAGCGACCTGCAGACGGCGCGTGAGCTGAACGCCGCACTCGAGGTCGCCTTCCCGGCCGACTCGATCTTCCGCATCGACCACTACCTCGGCAAGGAGACGGTGCAGAACATCCTCGCGCTGCGCTTCGCCAACGAGCTGTACGAGCCGATCTGGAACGCCAACTACGTCGACCACGTGCAGATCACGATGGCCGAGGACATCGGCGTCGGCGGCCGCGCGGGCTACTACGACGGCATCGGCGCGGCACGCGACGTCATCCAGAACCACCTCCTGCAGCTGCTGGCGCTGACCGCCATGGAGGAGCCGATCTCCATGGACGCGAAGGACCTGCGCGCCGAGAAGGAGAAGGTGCTGGCCGCCGTCCGGCTGCCGGAGGACCTGTCGACCGCCACCGCCCGCGGGCAGTACGGCGGCGGCTGGCAGGGCGGCGAGAAGGTCACCGCCTTCCTCGAGGAGGACGGCATGAACCCCGCCTCGACCACCGAGACCTACGCCGCCATCAAGCTCGAGATCGGCACGCGCCGCTGGGCGGGAGTGCCGTTCTACCTGCGCACGGGCAAGCGCCTCGGGCGCCGCGTCACGGAGATCGCCGTCGTCTTCAAACGCGCTCCGCAGCTGCTCTTCCAGCGCAACCAGACGCTCGAGCTCGGCCAGAACGCGCTCGTCATCCGGGTGCAGCCCGACGAGGGCGTGACGATCCGGTTCGGATCGAAGGTGCCGGGCGCGGGCAACGAGGTGCGCGACGTCACGATGGACTTCGGCTACGGCCACGCGTTCACCGAGTCGAGCCCGGAGGCGTACGAGCGCCTCATCCTCGACGTCCTGCTCGGCGACCCGCCGCTGTTCCCGCGCCACGAGGAGGTCGAGCTCTCCTGGAAGATCCTCGACCCGGTCGAGGAGTACTGGACCCAGCAGGGCGGACCTCTCGAGCAGTACTCCCCCGGTTCGTGGGGGCCCCCGTCCGCCGATGAACTCCTGGCCCGTGATGGCCGCGTCTGGAGGCGCCCGTGATCGTCGACCTGCCCGACACCACCGTGTCGAAGATCGCCCGCTCGCTCGTGAGCGTGCGGGAGGAGGGTGGCGCGGTCGCGCTCGGCCGCGTGCTGACGCTCGTGATCGTGACGACCCACGGCCTGCACGAGGAGGCCATCGAGGCCGCGAACGACGCCTCCCGTGAGCACCCGATGCGCGTCATCGTGCTCATCGCCGACCCCGAGGGCGACGCCAAGCTCGACGCGCAGATCCGCGTCGGCGGGGATGCCGGGGCCAGCGAGGTGGTCGTGCTGCGCGCCCGCGGCGACGTCGCGACCAACCAGGAGGGACTCGTCACGGGTCTGCTGCTGCCCGACGCCCCGGTCGTCGCCTGGTGGCCCGACTTCCCGCCCGCCGAGCCTGCGGCGTCCGACATCGGCCGGATGGCGCAGCGGCGCATCACGGATGCGTCGACCAAGCCCTACGCGAAGGATCGTCTCTCGCGTCTCGGGCCCTCGTACGCCCCCGGAGACACGGACCTCGCCTGGACCCGGCTCACGCACTGGCGCGAGCAGCTCGCCGCCGTGCTCGACCAGCCGCCCTACGAGCCGGTGACGGCCGTGGAGGTCGTCGGCGCCGGCAGCTCGCCGTCGACGGGGCTGCTCGCCGCGTGGCTGCGGCTGAAGCTCGACGTCCCCGTGCAGTGGCGCTATTCGGCCCCCGAGGAGTGGGAGCACGGCATCCAGAAGGTGCGTCTCGTGCGCGCGACGGGAGACATCGTCCTCGAGCGGACGAACGACATCGACGCGACGCTGACGCAACCCGGACAGCCCTCGCACGACATCGTCCTGCCGCGCCGCACGCTCCGCGAATGCCTCGCCGAGGAGCTGCGTCGGCTCGATCCCGACCTCCTGTATGGTCGAGTGATCACGGAGGGCTGGGAGCTGCTGGGGCCCCCGACCACGACCGAGTCCTAGGAGTTCCGATGGCGCAGATGTGGACCGAGAAACGGGTCGTGATCAGTCCGGACGCTCCGACGCTCGCCGCCGCCGTCGCCGACCGCCTGCTGGCGCGCCTGGCGCGCCGCTCGGCGGCCGGCAAGACCACCCACATCGCCCTGGCCGGCGGTCAGATCGGCACCGCCGTGCTGCGCGCGGCCGGCGCGAGCCCCCGACGGGCGGACGTGGACTGGTCGCACGTGCACGTCTGGTGGGGCGATGAGGTCTTCGCGGCGGCCGACGATCCCGAGCGCCACGAGCGCGCGGCGCGCGAGGCGCTCCTCGCGCGCATCGACGTCCCCGCGGCGAACGTCCACGCGATCGCGGCGAGCGGCGACGCTCCCGACGCGGATGCCGCGGCATCCGCATACGCCGACGAGCTCGCGCGCTTCGGCACCGACGAGCACGCGTGGCCAGAGTTCTATGTGTGCTTCCTCGGGGTCGGGTCCGACGGTCACATCGCCTCGCTGTTCCCCGACCGCGGCGAGATCCAGGTGACCGACCGCACCGCGGTGGCCGTGCGCGACGCGCCGAAGCCGCCGGCGGTGCGTGTCACGATGACGCGACCGGTGATCAACTCGGCACGCTGCGTGTGGCTGGTCGTCTCGGGCACAGACAAGGCGGCGGCCCTGGGCCTCGCCCTCGCCGGCGCCAGCTATGAGACGGTGCCCGCCGCCGGGGCGAAGGGGCGCAAGAAGACGGTGTTCTTCGTCGACGACGCCGCCGCTGCGAACGTGCCCGCCGAACTGATCGACCAGGACTTCTGAGCGGACGCCGTCCTCACGGACGCGTCAGCGGCGGCTGCCGCCGCGATCAGGCCTGGCCGCGGCGCTCGCGCAGCTGCTGGAGGGCGTCGTCGAGGAGGGCGTCGGCCTCTTCCTCGGTGCGACGCTCCTTCACGTACGCGAGATGCGTCTTGTAGGGCTCGGTCTTCGCGAGCGCCGGAGGATTCTCCTTGTCGCGGCCCGCGGGAAGCCCGGAGTGCGGGGAGTCGATGACCTCGGGGATCTCCTCCTCGGCGATGCCCGCGGCGAAGTAGCGCACGGTCTCGTTGCCGAGCGCGTCCCAATACGACACGGCGATACGGTCGGCGTGGTGACCGTGGTCCTGCTCACCCATCGGACCGGCACCCACACGAGTGCCGCGAATAGCGTTTCCGCCCGTTGCCATCAGAGCCCCTGGAACTTGGTGATGAGTCCGAGCGCGACGATCGCGACGAACCAGACGAGTGCGAGCACGACCGTGAAGCGGTTCAGGTTGCGCTCAGCGAGACCGGACGACCCGAGAGCAGAGCTCATGCCGCCGCCGAACATGTCCGACAGACCGCCGCCGCGTCCCTTGTGCAGCAGGATCAGGAGGGTCAGCAGGAGGCTGGTGATGCCCAGCAGCACCTGCAGCACGAACTCGAGGATGTCCACAGTCGATGAAGCCTTTCGCGGCGCCCGCGTCGTCGGGCGCACAAGGGTCGAGTATACCTGCGTTTCGGCTCGCACCCCGCGGTACCCGCCCAACGACCGGGGGGTCGCCCCCACCGGTCGTTGAGCGAGCGAAGCGAGTCGAAACGCAGAGCGCAGCGCGTCGGACGGCGTCAGACGCCGACGTGCTTCTGGTAGCGGATGATGGCCGCGAACTCGTCCGCGACGAGGCTCGCACCGCCCACCAGCGCGCCGTCGACGTCGGGCTCGCGCATGAAGCTGGCGATGTTGCCCGACTTCACCGACCCGCCGTACAGCACGCGCGTGCGAGCGGCGGCATCCGCGCCGAGCACCTCGGCGAGCACGCCGCGCAGCGCGACGCACACCTCCTGAGCCTGCTCGGGAGACGCCACCTGTCCGGTGCCGATGGCCCACACGGGCTCGTACGCCACGACGATGTCGGCATCGGCCGGCACGCCCTCCAGCGCGGCCCGCAGCTGAGCGACGGACACGGCCGTCGGCCCCGACTCCTCGCGCTGCTCGAGCGTCTCGCCCACGCAGATCACGGGGACCAGGCCGTGCTTGAGCGCAGCCTGCACCTTGGCGGCGACGATGGCGTCGCTCTCGTGGTGGTACTCGCGACGCTCGGAGTGCCCGATGATGACGTAGCGGCAGGCCAGCTTGCTCAGGAACGCGCCGGACACCTCTCCGGTGTAGGCGCCGGAGTCGTGCGTCGACAGGTCCTGCGCGCCGAGCGCGAACGGGATCTTGTCGGCGTCCAGCAGCGTCTGCACGGTGCGGATGTCGGTGAAGGGCGGGAAGACCGCGGCCTCCACCGAGCCGTCCTCGTGTCCGGCGTCCTTCAACGTCCAGTGCAGCTTCTGCACGAACGCGACCGCCTGCAGGTGGTCGAGGTTCATCTTCCAGTTGCCGGCGATGAGCGGTGTGCGCGCCATCAGCTCTCCCATCCGAGGATCTCCAGCCCGGGGAGCTTCTTGCCCTCCAGGAACTCCAGGCTCGCGCCGCCGCCGGTCGAGATGTGACCGAACTGGTCGTCCGCGAAACCGAGCTGACGCACGGCCGCGGCCGAGTCGCCACCGCCGACGACGGACAGGCCGTCGACCTCGGTGAGCGCCTGGGCGACCGTCTTGGTACCGGCAGCGAACGCCGGCATCTCGAACACGCCCATCGGGCCGTTCCAGAACACGGTCTTCGCGCTGCGGATCGCGTCGGCGAAGATCTCCGCCGTGCGCGGACCGATGTCCAGGCCCATGCCGTCGGCGCCGAAGGCGGTGTCCTCCAGCGCGTCGGCGGCAGCGACCACGTGGTCGGCGTCGGCCGCGAAGCCCGACGCCATGACCGCGTCGACCGGGAGGATCAGCTCGACGCCGCGCGCGGCGGCATCCGCGATGTAGCCCTTCACGGTCTCGATCTGGTCGGTCTCGAGCAGGCTCTTGCCGACCTTGTGCCCCTGGGCCGCGAGGAAGGTGAAGAGCATGCCGCCGCCGACGAGGATCTTGTCCGCGCGCGGGAGGAGGTGCGCGATGACACCCAGCTTGTCGCTCACCTTGGAGCCGCCGAGCACGACGGCGTAGGGACGCTCGGGGTTCTCGGTCAGGCGGTCGAGGACGTCGACCTCCTTCTCGATGAGGTACCCGGCCGCGGAGGGCAGCAGCTCGGCGAGGTCGTAGACCGACGCCTGCTTGCGGTGGACGACTCCGAAGCCGTCGGAGACGAGGGCGTCGCCCAGAGCGGCGAGCTCCTCCGCGAACGCACGACGCTCGGCGTCGTCCTTCGCCGTCTCCCCCGGGTTGAACCGCAGGTTCTCGATGACGGTGACATCGCCGTCCTCGAGGGCCGCGACGGCCTCCTGTGCGGAGGTGCCCACCGTGTCGCGCGCGAACACGACCGGCTTTCCGAGCAGCTCCGACAGGCGCTGGGCGACCGGCTCGAGGCTGTACTTGGCGTCGGGCGCGCCGTCGGGGCGTCCGAGGTGGGAGCACGCGATGACCCGCGCCCCCTGGTTGATGAGCTCGTTGAGGGTCGGAAGAGCCGCCCGGATACGGCCATCGTCCGTGATGACGCCGTCCTTCAGAGGGACGTTGAAGTCAACACGGACGATGACGCGCTTACCGGCCAGCGACCCGAGGGATGCAAGGGTGCGCAAAGCCATGGCGAAGCCTCAGAGCTTGTCGGCGACGAGCTCGGTGAGGTCGACGAGGCGGTTCGAGTAGCCCCACTCGTTGTCGTACCACGACGAGACCTTGACGAGGTTGCCCGAGACGTTCGTCTGGCCCGCGTCGAACACCGACGAGTGCGGGTCGAGCTGGATGTCGCTGGAGACGATGGCGTCCTCGTTGTACTTGAGGTAGCCGACGAGCTCGCCCTCCGCGGCGGCCTTCTTGTAGGCCGCGTTGATGACCTCGGCGGTCAGGCCCTCGGTGGGCGTGATGATCGTGAGGTCGACGATCGAGCCGGTGGGAACCGGCACGCGGTACGACGAGCCGCTCAGCTTGCCGTTGAGCTCGGGCAGCACGAGGCCGATGGCCTTGGCGGCACCCGTCGAGGCCGGGACGATGTTGATCGCGGCGGCGCGCGCACGGTGCAGGTCGCTGTGCGGGCCGTCCTGCAGGTTCTGGTCGGCCGTGTAGGCGTGCGCGGTCATCATGAAGCCGCGCTCGATGCCGAAGTTGTCGTTGAAGACCTTGGCCAGCGGCGCGAGGCAGTTCGTGGTGCACGACGCGTTGGAGATGATGTTCATCGTCGCCGAGTCGTACTCGCCGTCGTTGACGCCCATGACGAAGGTGCCGTCGACATCCGTGCCGGGAGCCGAGATGATGACCTTCTTGGCGCCGCCGTCGAGGTGCTTCTTGGCGTCGGCGGCCTTGGTGAAGCGGCCGGTCGACTCGATGACGATGTCGACACCGAGCTCGCCCCAGGGGAGGTTCGCCGGGTCGCGCTCTTCGAAGACCTTGATGGCCTTGCCGTTGACGGTGATGGAGTCGGCGTCGTACGAGACCTCCGCGTCGAGGCGGCCGCCGACGGAGTCGTACTTCAGCAGGTGGGCGAGGGTCTTGTTGTCGGTGAGGTCGTTCACCGCCACGATGTCGAGGTCAGCCCCCTGCTCGAGCGCGGCACGGAGGAAGTTGCGGCCGATACGGCCGAAGCCGTTGATTCCGATCTTGACAGACACGTTGTCTCCCGGTTCATGTCGCGACGGCGACGGCGTTTCGACGCGCCACTCGCGAACTTGGTGTGTGAAGGAAAAAGGATGCCGGGTCACCTGCCCGTCGCCGGGAGGGACCCGGCATCCTCACCTGGTCATGAGACTACTACTTGAGCAGTCCGGCCGTCTTCTCGCGCGCCGTCGAAAAGCGCTCTGCGACGTTGCCCCAGTTCGCGATGTTCCACACGGCCTTGACGTAGTCCGCCTTGACGTTGAGGTAGTCGAGGTAGAAGGCGTGCTCCCACATGTCGAGCTGGAAGATCGGGACGGTGCCCTGCGCCGTGTTGGACTGCTGGTCGAAGAGCTGCTGGATGATCAGCTGCTCGCCGATCGGGTCCCAGCTCAGCACCGCCCAGCCGGAGCCCTGGATGCCGGTCGCGGCGGCCGTGAAGTGCGCCTGGAACTTCTCGAAGCCGCCGAAGAACTCCTCGATCGCGGCCTTCAGCTCGCCCTCCGGCTGTCCGCCGCCGCCGTCGTTCGCGGGCGCCAGGTTGGTCCAGAAGATCGAGTGGTTGACGTGGCCTCCGAGGTTGAACGCGAGGTCCTTCTCGAGCTTGTTCACGTTGGCCAGGTTGCCGCTCTCGCGGGCCTCCGCCAGCTGCTCGAGCGCCGTGTTGGCTCCCGTGACGTACGCCTGGTGGTGCTTGTCGTGGTGGAGCTGCATGATCTTGCCGCTGATGTGCGGTTCGAGGGCTGCGAAGTCGTAGGGGAGGTCGGGCAGCGTGTAGATCGCCATGTTCTCTTCTTCCTGTCGTCGGCGCCGCAACTGCGCTGCGGCGATGGGACATTGCCATCCTATTGAGGTGCAACGCTGCCGGCAGGGGGTTGTTCCCACCGCGACCGACGTGTACCGCCGCGCACGCGCCCCGTGACGCGGGGGTCAGTCCTCGAGGCCCTCGGGCACGGCGGAGTCCGTACCGGGGATGCCGGTGCTCACGGCCTTCTTGTCGGCCATCGCGAGCAGACGCCGGATCCGGCCGGCGACGGCATCCTTCGTCAGCGGGGGGTCGGCGTGGTGGCCGAGCTCGTCGAGGCTCGCGTCGCGGTGGGACAGCCGCAGCTCCCCCGCCTCGCGCAGATGCTCGGGGACGTCGTCTCCCAGGATCTCCAGTGCGCGCTCGACGCGGGCACAGGCGGCGACGGCCGCCTGCGCGGACCGACGCAGGTTGGCATCGTCGAAGTTGACCAGACGGTTGACGCCGGCGCGCACCTCGCGGCGCTGACGCATCTCCTCCCAGGCCTGGGCGGTGCGCACGGCACCCATCTCGGCCAGGGCGATACGGATCGCCTCTCCGTCGCGGACGACGACCCGGGGAACGCCGCGGACCTCGCGGGCCTTCGCCGCGATGCCGATGCGATGGCCGGCGCCGACGAGCGCCATGGCCGCCTCGCCCGAGGGGCAGGCGATCTCGAGCGCCGCCGAGCGTCCGGGGTCGGAGAGGGTGCCGCTGGCCAGGAACGCCCCGCGCCAGACCGCCGCGAGGTCGTGGCGCGCCCCCGTGGTGAGCTTGTTGGGCAGGCCGCGCACCGGGCGCCGGCGCGCGTCGAGCAATCCCGTCTGTCGGGCGAGGGTCTCGCCGCCCTCGATGACGCGCACGGCGAAGTGCCCGCCGGCGCGTCCGCCTGAGGCCTGCACGCGGTGCAGCTCGGGGCGCACGCCGTACAGCTCCATGATGTCTCGCGCGACGCGTCGGGCGAGCGGATCCGTCTCGAGCTCGGCCTCCACGGCCACGCGTCCCGCGATCGAGTGCAGGCCGCCGGAGAAGCGCAGGATCGCGGTGAGTTCGGCCACCCGCGCCGTGGGACGAGGGTCGCGGACCGCGGCCAGCTCGGACTTCACGTCAACGGTCGGCGACACGGCGATCCTTCGTTCGGGGGGCGGGGACAAACATCCAGCCTACTCGCGACCGAGGTCGCGATGCTTCACCCGTACGGCCACACCCGGCACCTGCGACAGGCGGTCGGCCAGCTCGATCGCCGTCACGACCGAGCGGTGCTTGCCGCCCGTGCACCCGACGGCGAGAACGGAGTGGCGCTTGTTCTCGCGCTGGTAGCCCGCGAGGACGGGGCGCAGGGCCGTCGCGTACGCGTCGATGAACTCGCGCGCGCCCTCCTGCGCGAGCACGTAGTCGCGCACGGGCTCCTCCTCGCCGGTGTGCCCCTTCAGCTCCGGGATCCAGAACGGGTTCGGCAGAAAACGCATGTCGGCGACGAGGTCGACGTCGGTGGGGAGGCCGTACTTGAAACCGAAGCTCATGACGGTGATCGTGTGCCGCGCCGCGCCCTCCTCGCTGAAGAGGTCGACGACGCGGTTCGCCAGCTGGTGGATGTTCATCGCGCTCGTGTCGATGATGACGTCGGCGCTCTCGCGGATGACCGCCAGCCGCTCGCGCTCGCGCTGGATGCCGTCGAGGATCGTGCCGTCGCCCTGCAGCGGATGCGGGCGCCGGACCGACTCGAATCGGCGCACGAGCACGTCGTCGCCCGCGTCGAGGAATAGCACGCGCAGCTGACGACCCGCGCGCAGGGCGCTGGTGACCGCCGGCAACGCCTGGAAGAGGTCGCGGCCGCGCACATCGACGACCGCCGCGAGCTTCGGCAGCGCCCCGCCGGCCATCTCGGTGAGTTCGAGCAGCGGCCCCAGCATCTGGGGCGGGAGGTTGTCGACGACGTACCAGTCGAGGTCTTCGAGGGCGTTGGCCGCGGTCGTGCGACCGGCACCGGACATGCCCGTGACGATCAGCACCTCGCCGGCGGGCTGGTCATCTGCCACGTGCACTCCCCAGGACTGATCGCATGCCGATCCGGATACGAACAGCCTATCGATTCGCGAGGCGCTGCTCGATCGCCGCCGCGAGCTTCGGCCCGATGCCGGGTAGGGCGGTCATCTCGTCGGCCGTCGCGGCGCTCAGCGCGGTCACGGAGCCGAAGTGACGCAGCAGGGCCTTGATGCGCGCGTCGCCGAGTCCCGGCACCTCGCCGAGCACGGTCGAGATGTCGCGCTTGCGACGCTTGCGCTGGTGCGTGATCGCGAAGCGATGGGCCTCGTCTCGCAGGCGCTGCAGGAGGTAGAGCGCCTCGGAGGTGCGCGGCAGGATCACGGGGTAGTCCTCCCCCGGCAGCCAGATCTCCTCGAGCCGCTTCGCGATGCCGCACAGGGCGATCTCGGTGTGCCCGGCATCCTCGAGCGCCCGCGCCGCCGCCGCGACCTGCGGCGCGCCGCCGTCGACCACGAGCAGCTGCGGGCGGTAGGCGAAGCGCGGACGCTTGCGCTCCGTGACGACGGGGGCGTCCGGATCGGCGTCCGGGTCGCCCTCCACGGCGACCGTGGCGGCATCCGGCAGCGCCTCGTCACGGTCGATGTGGGCGAGCCGACGGGTCAGCACCTGGTAGAGCGAGTCGGTGTCGTCCGTGGTCTCGGGAACGCCGAACGATCGGTATTGGTCCTTCCTCGGCAGACCGTCCTCGAAGACGACCATGGAGGCGACCACGTTCGTGCCGGACAGGTGCGACACGTCGTAGCATTCGATGCGCAGCGGCGCCTCGTCCATCCCGAGCGCGATCTGCAGATCGGTGAGGGCCTTCGTGCGCGCCGTGTAGTCGGACGTGCGGCGGGTCTTGTGCAGCAGGAGCGCCTGCTGCGCGTTGAGCGTCGCCGTCCGCATGAGATCGGCCTTGCGACCGCGCTGCGCGACCTGGAGGGTGACCCGCTTGCCCCGACGCTCCTGCAGCCACTGCTCGAGGTCGGCGGCGTCATCGGGCAGCGTCGGCACCAGCACCTGCCGCGGGATGTCCGCCGCCGTCGCGGAGCCGTAGGTGCGCTGCACCACCTGGTCGACGAGGTCGGCGCCCGAGATGTCGAGCTCCTTGTCGATCGTCGTGGCGCGCACACCCCGCACCCGGCCGCCGCGCACGACGAAGTGCTGCACGGCCGCCGACAACTCGTCTTCGGCGATGCCGAACAGGTCGGCGTCCGTGTCCTCCGCGAGCACGAGCGAGCTGCGGCTGAGGACGGCGTCGATCGCCTGGAGACGATCGCGGTAGAGCGCCGCGGACTCGTAGTCCATCTCCGCCGAGGCCTCGCGCATGCGGGCGGTCAGCTCGCGCGCGAACCGCTGGTCTCCGCCGGACATGAACGCGACGAAGTCGTCGACGATCGCCCGGTGCTCCTCGATCGTCACCTTCATCGAGCAGGGGCCCCCGCACCGGCCGATCTGCCCGGGGAAGCACGGCCGCCCGGTGGCCATCGCCTTCTTGTACGAGGCGTCGGAGCAGGTGCGGATCGGGAACACCTTGATCATCAGATCGATGGTGTCGTGCACCGCCCACACCTTCGGATACGGCCCGAAGTAGCGCGCTCCGGGGATGCGCCGATTGCGGGTCACGATGACGCGGGGCGCCTCGTCGGCCAGCGTGATCGCCATGTACGGGTAGGACTTGTCGTCCTTGTAGCGCACGTTGAACGGAGGCGAGAACTCCTGGATCCACATGTACTCGAGCTGCAACGACTCGACGTCGCTGGCGACGACGGTCCACTCCACGGATGCCGCGGTCAGCACCATCCGGCGTGTGCGCTCGTGGAGGGTGTGCAGCGGGGCGAAGTAGTTCGACAGCCGCGCCCGGAGGTTCTTCGCCTTGCCGACGTACAGCACGCGGCCGTCGGCGTCGCGGAACCGGTACACGCCGGGCTGGGTCGGGATCTCTCCCGGCCGCGGCTTGTACGGCAGGTCGGACGCCACCTCAGCCCGCCTTCCGCACCGGCCCCCGAGCCTTCGCCGCGGCGCCGGCCCGCTCGCGCTCGGATGCCAGGATCTCCGCGAGGAAGGCGCCGGTGTGGCTCTCCTCGACGTCGGCCACCTGCTCGGGCGTGCCCGTGGCGACGATGCGACCGCCCCCCGATCCGCCCTCGGGCCCCAGGTCGATGATCCAGTCGGCCGACTTGATCACGTCGAGGTTGTGCTCGATGACGACGACCGTGTTGCCCTTGTCGACAAGCCCGCCGAGCACCTGCAGCAGGCGCGACACGTCCTCGAAGTGCAGTCCGGTCGTGGGCTCGTCGAGCACGTAGATGCTGCGGCCGTTCGAGCGCCGCTGGAGCTCGGTGGCGAGCTTGACCCGCTGCGCCTCACCCCCGGAGAGGGTGGTGGCCGACTGCCCCAGCCGTACGTATCCGAGGCCGACGTCGACGAGGGTCTTCAGGAAGCGGTGGATGGCCTGGATGGGTTCGAAGAACTCCGCGGCCTCGGAGATGGGCATCTCCAGCACCTCGGCGATGTTCTTGCCCTTGTAGTGCACGGCGAGCGTGTCGCGGTTGTACCGCTTGCCGTGGCAGACCTCGCAGTCGACGTAGACGTCGGGCAGGAAGTTCATCTCGATCTTGATCGTGCCGTCGCCGGAGCACGCCTCGCAGCGTCCGCCCTTGACGTTGAAGCTGAACCGGCCCGGCTGGTAGCCCCGGGCCTTCGCCTCGGGGGTCTCGCTGAACAGCGTCCGGATGCGGTCGAAGACGCCCGTGTAGGTCGCCGGGTTCGAGCGCGGGGTGCGGCCGATCGGCGCCTGGTCGACGTGCACGACCTTGTCGAGGTTGTCGAGCCCGGTCACGCGGGTGTGCTTGCCCGCCACGCGACGCGCGCCGTTGAGCTTGGTGGCGAGCACCTCGTAGAGGATGCCGTTGACCAGCGTCGACTTGCCGGAGCCGCTGACGCCCGTGACCGCCGTGAGGACGCCGAGCGGGAACTCCGCGGTCACGTTCTGGAGGTTGTTCTCGCGCGCGCCGACGACGGTCAGCATCCGCTTCTTGTCGATCTTGCGGCGCTTCTTGGGGGTCGCGATCGCCCGACGGCCGCTCAGGTAGGCGCCGGTGAGGGATCGTTCCTCCTCGAGCAGGGAGGCCAGGGGGCCGGAGTGCACGACCTCGCCGCCGTCCACACCGGCGCGCGGTCCGATGTCGACGACCCAGTCCGAGGCGTGGACCGTCTCCTCGTCGTGCTCGACGACGATCAGCGTGTTGCCCAGGTCTTTCAGGCGGACCAGGGTCTCGATCAGGCGCCGGTTGTCGCGCTGGTGCAGACCGATCGACGGCTCGTCGAGGACGTACAGGACGCCGGTCAGCCCCGACCCGATCTGGGTGGCGAGACGGATGCGCTGCGCCTCGCCGCCCGACAGCGACCCGGCCGATCGGCCCAGGCTCAGGTAGTTCAGTCCGACCTGGACCAGGAAGTCCAGCCGGGCGCGGATCTCCCGCAGCACGGCCGCGGCGATCTTGGCCTCACGATCGGTCAGCTCGAGCTGCGCGAAGTAGTCCTGCGCCTCCGCGAGGCTCATCCGCGAGGCGTCGGCGATCGAGCGGTCGTGCACGAGCACGGCGAGCACCTCGGGCTTGAGCCGGTCGCCGTGGCAGACGGGGCAGGGCACCTCGCGCAGGTACTCCGCCCATCGCTGACGCTGCGTGTCGGTCTCGGCCTGGGTGTACTGCCGCTCGATGTACGGCACCACGCCCTCGAAGCCCGAGGAATAGCGCATCTCGCGGCCGTAGCGGTTGCGCCACTTCACGGTGACCTTGTAGTTCTCGCCGCGCAGGATCGCGTCCTGCACGTCGGTGGAGAGGTCGCGCCAGGGGGTGTCGAGGGAGAAGTCGAGGTCGTCGGCGAGACCCACGAGCAGTCGCTCGTAGTACTGGTAGAGGCCCTTGCCCTGCGTGGTCCACGGGATGATGACGCCCTCGTTGATCGAGAGGTCCTCGTCACCGAGCATGAGCTCGACGTCGACCGACATCCGGGTGCCGAGCCCGGAGCACGCCGGGCAGGCGCCGAAGGGCGCGTTGAAGGAGAACGTGCGCGGTTCGATCTCCGTGAGCTGCAGGGGGTGGCCGTTCGGACAGGCGAGCTTCTCGCTGAAGCTCACCCAGGCGTCATCGCCCTCCTCGTCGACGAAGTTGACCTGGACGATGCCGCCGGCCAGCCCGAGGGCCGTCTCGACCGAGTCGGTGATGCGGCCCAGGATGTCGGGGCTCGCGACGAGGCGGTCGACGACGACCGCGATGTCGTGCTTGTAGCTCTTCTTGAGGGTGGGCGGCTCGGCGAGCTGGATGAGGTCGCCGTCGACGACGGCGCGCGCGTAGCCCTTGGCCGACAGCTCCTTGAAGAGGTCGACGAACTCGCCCTTCTTCTGCGAGACGACGGGCGCCACGATCTGGTAGCGCGTGCGCTCCGGCAGCTCCATCAGCTGATCGGCGATCTGCTGCACCGTCTGCCGCTGGATCTGCGCGCCGCACTCGGGACAGTGCGGGATGCCGATGCGCGCCCAGAGCAGGCGCATGTAGTCGTGGATCTCCGTGATCGTGCCCACGGTCGAGCGGGGGTTGCGGTTGGTCGACTTCTGGTCGATGGAGACGGCGGGGCTCAAGCCCTCGATGAAATCGACGTCGGGACGGTCGACCTGGCCGAGGAACTGACGCGCGTACGCGCTGAGCGACTCGACGTAGCGGCGCTGACCCTCCGCGAAGATCGTGTCGAACGCGAGGCTCGATTTGCCCGAACCGGACAGCCCGGTGAAGACGACGAGGGCGTCCCGAGGGATGTCCAGATCGACGTTCTTGAGGTTGTGGACGCGGGCTCCGCGGACGCTGAGTTTCGACGAGGCGACAGGGACGATGGGCACCGCACAAGTCTAGGTGGGGCCTCCGACACCGGATCCGACGTGCGCTGTCGGCGTAGCCGGCTCAGTCGATCCGACGCCCCGCGAACGGCGCGAGACCGTCGCGGAGCGCCGCGAGCTCGGTGGCGTCGACCCCCACCCGTGCCATGATCTGCCCGGGAACGTCGAGGGCCTCGGTGCGCAGGGCACGCCCCTCGGCCGTGAGCGCGATCTCGAGGACGCGCTCGTCATCCGCCCGGCGCGTGCGCGAGACCCTGCCCTGCGCCTCCAGACGCTTGACGAGCGGCGAGAGCGTCGCGGGCTCCATCGCGAGCTCGTCGGCCAGCGCGCTCAGCGAGCGCGGTGAGCTCTCCCACAGCGCGAGCATCACGAGGTACTGGGGATGCGTCAGGCCGAGGGGTTCGAGCACGGGCCGATAGATCGAGACGACGTTGCGGGCCGCCGTCACGAGCGCGAAGCAGAGCTGGTTCTCCAGCTTCAGGAGGTCGTCGCGAGAATCCACGCCGCCAGTCTAGTCGAATCGTTAGTACACTAATCTTCATGACACGAAACGATCCGGATCGCCCTCCGCTGCGCGAGCGGGTCCGCGAGGCCGGCGGCTGGTACACGTACCTCAACACGCGCCTGATCCGTTTCGCGGGACCGGCCTCGGTGGGCCCCTACGACGTCGAGCCGGAGCCCGCCCGCGCCGAGCGCGCGTGCCCGCTGTGCGGAGCGCCGATGTCGCAGCACACGTTCGACCGCAGCGGCCCGAAGCCCCTCATGCACTGCCCCTGAGGCACTCCCCCGACGCCGGACGACCGCCGGACGGTCAGCCCTCGGATGCCGCGGCCGCCGCGGCGGCACGCCGCCGCTGCAGGGCCCACTCGACCTCGTCGGGGTCGCTGTGCGGAACGATCACGCCGTCGCGCACGATCTGGTGACGCTCGTCGCCCTTGCCGACGATCGCGATCAGGTCCCCCTCCTCCGCCAGCTCGACCGCCTTGTGGATCGCCTCGGCGCGTCCCGCGACGTCGAAGACCTGTGCGCGCGAGCCCCGGGTGCCCGCGACCACCGCACGGCGGATCGTCGCGGGATCCTCGTCGGCCGGGTTGTCGTCGGTGACGATCACGATGTCCGAGGCCATCGCCGCGAACCGGCCCATGAGAGGCCGCTTGTGCATGTCGCGGTTGCCGTTGGAGCCGATCACCGTGATGATCCGTGCCGGAGTGAGCGGGCGCATGGCGCGCAGGAGGGCGTTGATCGCCTCGGGCTTGTGACCGGCGTCGATGACGACCTGGAAGGGCGCGTCGACCGGCACGAACTGTACACGGCCCTCGACGCCGGTGAACGTCGCGATGCCCGCGACCGACGCCGACAGCGGATGCCCGACGATGTCGAGCGCCGCCACGGCGGCGACGATGTTGCTGACGCTGAACTCGCCGACCATCGGCGTCGTGAAGCGGGCCGACTGCCCCTCGGGCCCCACGACCGTGAAGGAGGATCCGTGCAGGCCGAGCTCGACATCGACCGCCCGCCAGTCCGCCTCTCGGCCGGTGACCGAATACGACTGCGTGTGCAGCTCGGGATCGGCGTGCAGGCGACGGCCGGCGCGGTCGTCGACGTTCACCAGGCCGACACCCGACATCGCGCTCGTCAGCAGCTCGCGCTTGGCCAGGAGGTAGGCCTCCTGCGTGCCGTGGAAGTCGCGGTGGTCGTGACCGAGGTTGAGGAACACGCCGACGTCGAAGTGGAGCCCGGCGACCCGATTCATCGTGATGGCGTGGCTGGACACCTCCGACGACACCACCTCGACCCCGCGCTCGCGCATGAGAGCCAAGAGGGCCTGCATCTGCGGAGCTTCCGGGGTCGTCAGCGTGGAGGGCACCGCGACGCCGTCGATGCGGGTCCCCATCGACCCGATCACGCCGCTGCGGACCGAGCCGCGCGCGGCGTCCACGAGATAGGTCGTCGAGGTCTTCCCCTGCGTGCCGGTGATGCCGATGGTCTTCAGCGCCTGCGCGGGATACCCGTAGAACCAGGCGGCGAGCGCACCGAGGAACCGGCGCGGGTGCTCGTCGACGACGATGCGGGCGAGCTGGTCCAGGCCGGGTGTCTCCGCGATGATCGCGGCTCCCTCGGCATCCGTGAGCACCGCGGCGGCGCCGGCGGCGACCGCGTCCGCCACGAAGCGTGCGCCGTGGGTGCGCGCTCCCGGCTGGGCGAGGAAGAGGTCGCCCGCACGAGTCGACGCGGTCGTCAGCGAGATCCCCGTCACGGTCGCCGACCCCGTCACACGTGCGCTCGGAAGCCGGGCCGCAACCTCATCCAGGGTGCGCGGCGTCACGTGGTCGGGTCGGTTGACGACGGCCGCGACGGCCCCCGCCGTACTGCTCGTTCCCGCGTCCGACGGTTCCGGCGCGCAGGACTGCTCGATACTCACTCGGTGACGATAGCAAACCGATAGCCACCTCCCATGAACGCGCGCCGTGCGTTCCTGGGCGTGCCGCTCAGGCGTGTCCGGCGCGCTCCATCGCGCGCAGCTCCTTCTTGAGGTCCTGCACCTCGTCGCGCAACCGGGCGGCGAGCTCGAACTTCAGCTCGCCCGCGGCCGCCAGCATCTGGTTGGACAGATCCTCGATGGTCGCCTCCAACTGCATCGCCCCCTCCGCCGCGATGCCTTCGCGCCGCAGGCGCGGCGTCGGAGAGCCGGCGCGACCGCCACCGCCCTTGCGAGCGAGCATCTCCCTCGTGTCAGAGGCCTCGCGGGCCAGCACATCCGTGATGTCGGCGATCTTCTTGCGCAGCGGCTGCGGGTCGATGCCGTGGGCCGTGTTGTAGGCGATCTGCTTCTCGCGCCGGCGCTCGGTCTCGTCGATCGCCAACCGCATCGAGTCGGTCATGTTGTCCGCGTACATGTGCACCTCGCCCGACACGTTGCGGGCCGCACGTCCGATCGTCTGGATGAGCGACGTGCCACTGCGAAGGAAGCCCTCCTTGTCGGCGTCGAGGATCGCGACGAGCGAGACCTCGGGCAGATCCAGGCCCTCGCGCAGCAGGTTGATGCCGACCAGCACGTCGTACACGCCCTGCCGCAGCTCCGTGAGCAGCTCGACGCGTCGCAACGTGTCGACGTCGGAGTGCAGGTACCGCACGCGGACCCCGTGCTCACCCAGGAAGTCGGTCAGCTCCTCCGCCATCTTCTTGGTCAACGTCGTGACCAGGACGCGTTCGTCGCGTTCGACGCGCCGGCGGATCTCCTCCAGGAGATCGTCGATCTGTCCCTTGGAGGGCTTCACGATGATCTGCGGATCGACCAGACCGGTGGGGCGGATGATCTGCTCGACCACGCCGTCCGCGATGCCCATCTCGTACCGCCCGGGAGTCGCCGAGAGGTAGACCGTCTGTCCGACACGGTTCTTGAACTCGTCGAAGCGCAACGGCCGGTTGTCCAGGGCGCTCGGCAGACGGAAGCCGTGATCGACGAGCGTGCGCTTGCGCGAGGCATCCCCCTCGTACATCGCACCGATCTGCGGCACCGTCACGTGCGACTCGTCGATGACGAGCAGGAAGTCGTCGGGGAAGAAGTCGAGGAGGGTGTGGGGCGGCTCGCCCGGCTCGCGACCGTCCATGTGGCGCGAGTAGTTCTCGATGCCCGAGCAGAAGCCGAGCTGCTGCAGCATCTCGAGGTCGAAGGTGGTCCGCATCCGCAGCCGCTGCGCCTCCAGCAGCTTCCCCTGCCCCTCCAGCTCGGCCAGCCGCTCGGCCAGCTCCGATTCGATGGTGCCGATCGCCCGGTGGACGGTCTCGGTGCCGGCGACGTAGTGCGACGCGGGGAAGATCGGCACGCTGTCGAGCTTCTGCACGACATCGCCCGTCAGCGGGTGCAGCATGTACAGCGCCTCGATCTCGTCCCCGAAGAGCTCGATGCGGACGGCGTACTCCTCGTATACGGGGATGATCTCGATCGTGTCGCCGCGCACGCGGAAGTTGCCGCGGGAGAAGTCGACGTCGTTGCGGTTGTACTGCATCGCGATGAACTTGCGGATGAGGGCGTCGCGGTCGTACCGCTCCCCCACCTGCAGGGCCACCATGGCGCGCAGATACTCCTCGGGCGCCCCGAGGCCGTAGATGCACGAGACCGTGCTGACGACGATGACGTCGCGTCGGCTCAGCAGGGCGTTCGTCGTCGAGTGGCGCAGCCGCTCCACCTCGGCGTTGACCGACGAGTCCTTCTCGATGAACGTGTCCGTCTGCGGGACGTAGGCCTCGGGCTGGTAGTAGTCGTAGTAGCTGACGAAGTACTCCACCGCGTTGTGCGGCATGAGCTCACGAAACTCGTTGGCCAGCTGCGCGGCGAGCGTCTTGTTGTGGGCGAGCACGAGCGTCGGCCGCTGCACCTGTTCGACGAGCCAGGCGGTCGTCGCCGACTTGCCGGTTCCCGTCGCGCCGAGCAGCACGACGTCGGTCTCTCCCGCGTTGATGCGCGCGGCCAGGTCGGCGATGGCCTGAGGCTGATCGCCGCTGGGCGCGTACTCGCTGACGACCTCGAACGGCCGGACGGATCGCGTGGTCTGCATTCCTCCAGCGTACGGTCGGCCTCCGACATCGGGCCCGCCGTTCGCCGTCGGCGTCGGCGTCGGCGTCGGCGGCGCCGCGTACCCTGGATCCATGCTGGAGTTCCTCGTCGGATCGGGCCTCGCCGCGGCGGCGGGCCTGAACGCGTGGATGCCGCTGTTCGCCCTGGGTCTGATCGACCGGTTCCTCCCGTCGATCCTCCAGCTGCCGCCCGCGTGGGCGTGGCTGTCGAGCGATGTCGCGCTCTGGATCACCGGCATCCTGCTGGTCGTCGAGATCGTCGCCGACAAGGTACCGGCGGTCGACTCCGTCAACGACGTGCTGCAGACCGTCGTGCGCCCGGCATCCGGCGGGATCGTCTTCGGAGCCGGCGCGAGCGCCGAGACCGTCCGCGTGGACGACCCCGCGCTGTTCGCCGGAACGGCCTGGGTGCCCGTCGTGGTGGGTGTCGCGATCGCCCTCGCGATCCATGCGCTCAAAGCCTCGATACGGCCGATCGCGAACGCCGCGACCTTCGGCCTCGCCGCGCCGGCGCTCTCGGCCGGAGAGGACGTGTCCGCGGTGGGGCTCATCCTCGCGGCGATCTTCGCGCCGCTGCTCGCCGGGGCGCTGATCGTGGGCATCGTGGCGACCGCCATCGTCGTGCTCCGCCGGCGACGACGCCGTCGCACTCCGCGGGCCGCCGCGGCGCCCGCGTCATCCGGGTGAGGCCGCGGGGTCAGCGCTCCGCGCGGACCCCCTCGGTCAGCCGATCCCACAGCGCGTCGGTCTGCGCGTGCGTCTGTTCGAGTGTCCCCGACGTGTCGATGACGACGTCCGCGACCGCGAGACGCGCCTCGTCGTCGACCTGCGCCGCGATGCGCGCCCGCGCCTCGTCGGGACGGAGCTCGCGCAGGGCCACCAGGCGCTCCGCCCGCAGGGATGCCGGGGCGTGCGCCACCACGACGAGGTCCCAGGGATCGTCCGCGCGGGCCTCGACGAGAAGCGGCACGTCGTACACGACCACGGCGGCCGGGTTGGCGGCGAGGGCCGCGGCGAAGCGACGGCCGGACTCGGCCTTGACGGCCGGGTGGACGATCGCGTTCAGCCGCTCGCGCGCCGCGGGGTCGGAGAACACGATCGCGCCGAGCGCGGGCCGATCCAGCGTGCCGTCGCCCGCGATCACGCCCGCACCGAACGCCTCCGCGATGTCGGCGAGGACCGCCGATCCGGGCTGCTGCACCTCGCGCACGATGGCGTCGGCGTCCACGACGACGGCGCCGCGGCCGGCGAGCCGGCGGGCGATCGTCGATTTGCCCGACGCGATGCCGCCGGTGAGCGCGATGAGAGGCATGACTACGAGGATGCCATGCCGGACGGCGATGCGGCGCCCGCGACGATCACCGACGCCTCGGCGATCTGCGCCGCGCGCAGGGCGGCCTCACGCGCGGCGGTCATGAGCACCTCGGGATCGTGCCCCAGCACCTGGGTCAGCGCGACCCCGACGCCGACCGACGCGAGGCGCCCGTGGTCGAGCGCCTTGAGCTCGTCGATCAGCCCGCGGAAGAGCGCGCCGCCGATGCGGCGCGCGTCGGCGGTCGACTCGGCCAGTGCGCAGATGACGAGCTGCCCGTCGCCGTCCTCGCCGACCAGGGCCGCGGCCGGCGCGTAGGAGCGCGCTGCGTGGCGGCAGGCGGCGGAGATCGTGTCGACGACGTCGCCGCCGAATGCGTCGCCGATCTCGTCGACCCCGTCGGCGCGCATCACGATCGCCGCGATGCCCTCGCGGCGCCACGACGCCCGCTCGACGATGTCGGCGAGAGCCCCCGCGAAGGTGCGTGGCAGCATCACGCCGTCGGCGGCGACACCGTTCGACGTCAGCCACTCGTAGCGCTGCAGCGTGGTGCGATGCGACCGCAGCACCGACGTCACGATCGCCGCCACCATCGTGAGGATGACCGTCACGATGTTCGCGCTGATGGAGCCGAGCCAGCGCGAGAAGATCTCGCTGTACGGCCCCGCCGCGAGGAAGACCACCAGCCGCACGGCGTAGAACACGCCCGCGAGGCCCAGGACGACCGAGAGGGCCCACGCGCTGCGCAGACCCCGCATGGGCGTTCGCAGAGACTCCGCCGCACCGCATCCGAACAGCACGACGAGCGCGGCGGCCATCGCCCACCAGCCGCCCCAGCTGCCACGGCTGGGGTACTCGATCAGCACGGCGACGAACGTCACCGCCGCCAGCACCCCGACCGCCACCGACACCGCGGTCAGCGGACGGTCGTTGAACCGCCGGCTGCCGAGCAGCATGAACCCCGGGACGCAGACGAACAGCGTGTTGCCGACGGCGACCGACACCGCGGCGCCCACCCCCGCCGACCACGCCATGTAGGCGACCGTCGTCGCGAGCCCGCAGAAGAAGGCGACCGCCCACAGGCGCCCGGGACCCGTGTCACGGCGCAGGAGGGTGTCGAGGATGAAGGTCAGGCCCGCGACCGACGCGACGATCGCGGTCATCACGGTCACGCTGAACAGGTCGAGGCTCATCGCGGCTCCCCCACGGCGGAATCGTCCTGACCGGCCAGTCCGAGAGCCGCGACCTCGCGCTCGTAGACGTCCCGGGTGGCCGGCAGCACCACGGTGAACACGGTGCCCTCGCCGGCCGTCGACTCGACCGTGATGGTGCCGCCGTGGGCCGTGACGAGATTGCGCGTGATCGAGAGGCCGAGGCCGTTGCCGGGCACGCTCGGGGTCGCGCGGAAGAACCGCTCGAAGACGCGGGAGGTCGCCTCGGGAGTCATGCCGATGCCGGTGTCGGCGACACGGATCACGGTGTGCACGCCGTCGGTGGACGTCGACGCGGTCACCGTGCCGCCGTCGCGATTGAACTTGATCGCGTTGGCGAGGAGGTTGTCGACCACCTGGCGGATGCGGGCCGCATCCGCGTAGGCCTCCGCCCAGCCGGCCTGATCGACGCGGATGGTGACGAACCGGTCGGCCGCGACGGGCTCCAGCCCGGCCGCCGCCGCGCGGACGACGTCCGCCATGTCGAGGGCGCGCGGACGCAGCCGCGTGTCGATCGACGAGCCCGAGCGCGACGAGGCCGAGAGGATGTCGGTGACGATGCCGAGCAGGCGCTCACTGTTGCGGTACGCGGTCTCCACCTGCCGCCGCGCCTCCTCCGACAGTCCCCCGCCGTCGAGCGCGAGCTCCAGGTAGCCGAGGATCGAGGTCAGCGGAGTGCGCAGCTCGTGTGAGATCGACGCCACGAGATCGTCGCGCACCCGCTGGGCGTCGCGCTCGGCGGTGACGTCGCGGGCGATCAGCACGGCCCCCGCCGACGCACCGTTGTGGTCGGTCAGATGGCGTCCGGAGAACGCGATCGCGCGGCGGCTGCCGTCGGCGAGGGCGAACCAGAGCACGATGTCGTCGAACGACTCCCGGCGCTGCAGTCGCACCAGCGGATGCTGCTCCGCCACGAGCGGCGCGAGCTTCTCGTCCAGGACCTCGGCGGCGTCGGCGCCGGCGGGCAGGAAGCCGGGGATGTGACCGAAGCGGATGAGCGCATCGTTCTCCAGCACCACCTCCCCGCTCTCCGCGAGGCGGATCACACCGAAGTCGACGGTGTCGAGCACTTCGCTGACGAGCTGCTCCTGGCGAAGCGCCTCCCGGTGGGCCGCGGACACGCGGACGGCCTGGCGGTCGAGCAGGCTTCGCTGCGCGCTGTATCGGCGCGCAGACGCGTAGCTGGCCGCGCTGACGGCGATGACGACGATCGGCAGGAGCACGACCGCGTACGTGCCGCTGGACGAGGAGCCGGTCGCGAGCACCACCCAGTACACGGCGGGGATGCCGAGGGCCGCGACCGCGAAGCCGAGCCTGCCGAGGGTCGACAGCCACATCGCCGGGAAGACCCAGAGCAGCCCGAACGCCGCCGCGGGGTCGGAGATGCGCAGCAGCGTGATCGCGACGATGTCGACGACGGGGATGACGGCGACCGCGGCGGGCGGGAGGCGGGACCAGGGCACCGCGAGCGCGGCGACGCCTCCGAGCACCACGAGCAGCACGGCGATGCCGAACAGACCGCCGTCGGCCAGGGATCCGGTCGCGATGCCGACGACGAACAGCACGCCGACGACGGCGCAGAGCACCAGCTGGTTGTTCGCTGCGACGCGGTCGCGCAGTTCGCCGCCGATACGGCCGTCGGCGGAGCGAGGGGGGTTCGCCATGGGACGACGTTACCGCCGAGCGAGGCGGTCAGGTGGGAGGGGACGGCGCAGGGCCGCCGCCCGGACGATTCCGGTGCGACGGCCCTGTGCGGATGCGGTGCGGTTCAGCGACCCGACAGCTTCTCGCGGAGAGCCGCGAGAGCCTCGTCGTCGGCGAGCGTGCCGCCGCCGTTCGAGGAGTCGGACGAGAACGACGACGAGCCGGACTCGATGGGAGCGGCGGCCTCGGCCTCGAGCGTCTTGGCGACGGCGAGCTTGTGCGCCTCCCAGCGAGCCTGGGCAGCGGCGTACTCCTGCTCCCACTTCTCGCGCTGGGCGTCGAAGCCCTCGAGCCAGGCACCCGACTCGGGGTCGAAGCCCTCGGGGTACTTGTACTCGCCGTTCTCGTCGTACTCGGTGGCCATGCCGTACAGCGCCGGGTCGAACTCGGTGCCGTTGGGGTCGACCGACTCGTTGGCCTGCTTGAGCGACAGCGAGATGCGGCGACGCTCCAGGTCGATGTCGATGATCTTGACGAAGACCTCTTCACCGACGGAGACGACCTGCTCGGCGAGCTCGACGTGCTTGCCCGACAGCTCGGAAATGTGCACGAGGCCCTCGATGCCGTCGGCGACGCGGACGAACGCACCGAACGGGACCAGCTTGGTGACCTTGCCCGGAGCGACCTGACCGATCGCGTGGGTACGGGCGAAGACCTGCCACGGGTCCTCCTGCGTCGCCTTCAGCGACAGCGAGACGCGCTCGCGGTCGAGGTCGACCTCGAGGATCTCGACGGTGACCTCCTGGCCCACCTCGACGACCTCGGAGGCGTGCTCGATGTGCTTCCAGGACAGCTCGGAGACGTGGACGAGACCGTCGACGCCGCCGAGGTCGACGAACGCACCGAAGTTGACGATCGACGAGACGACACCCTTGCGGACCTGACCCTTGTGCAGGTTGTTGAGGAACGTGGTGCGCGACTCGGACTGCGTCTGCTCGAGCAGGGCACGGCGCGAGAGCACGACGTTGTTGCGGTTCTTGTCGAGCTCGAGGATCTTGGCCTCGATCTCCTGGCCGAGGTACGGCGTGAGGTCGCGGACGCGGCGCAGCTCGATGAGCGACGCGGGCAGGAAGCCGCGCAGGCCGATGTCGACGATCAGACCACCCTTGACGACCTCGATCACGGAGCCGGTGACGACACCGTCGTTCTCCTTGATCTTCTCGACGTCGCCCCACGCACGCTCGTACTGCGCGCGCTTCTTGGACAGGATGAGGCGGCCTTCCTTGTCCTCCTTCTGGAGAACGAGGGCTTCGACCTCGTCGCCGACCTTGACGACCTCGTTGGGGTCGACGTCGTGCTTGATCGAGAGCTCGCGCGAGGGGATGACGCCCTCGGTCTTGTACCCGACGTCGAGGAGGACCTCGTCGCGGTCGATCTTCACCACGGTGCCTTCGATGAGGTCGCCGTCGTTGAAGAACTTCAGGGTCTTCTCGACCGCGGCCAGGAAGTCCTCAGCAGATCCGATGTCGTTGATGGCGACCTGCTTGGTGGCCGGGGCGGTCGTTGCGGTAGTCATGTAGTGGGTTGTCCTTGTTGGGTTGGATGTCGGGCTCCGACGCGGAAGATCGCATCGCGGCATCCGCACGAAGACGAACGGATGCCGCCGCCGGAGCGGTCGGTCAGGGATTGCGTGTCAGGAACATGCGGCAGGGCCACACGAATGACACTCCAGGGTATCAGAGTCACCGGGTTCCCGCCGGGTCGCGGGCCTCAGCCGCGCAGCGGGTCGGCGGGGTGGTCGGGATCGAGGGCGGGCGCCCCGGGACGCGACAGTGTCAGCACGGCCCACGCGACGCGCGGGCTGGCGGCGAGCCGGTCTTCGATGGCGTTGAGCTGCTCCGCCACGACGTGCTCGGGGATGTCGCCGACCAGATCGACCGCGGCGACGACGAAGACGCGCCCGGGGCCGACGTACTCGATGTGGAGGTAGGTGATCTGGGCGATCTCCGGCTGGGCGAGCAGGCGCTGGAGAGCGGCCGCCCGCACCCGTGGATCGACCGCGACACCGACCAGGAACCGACGGTTCTGGCGGATCAGCACGACCGCGACGACCGCCAGCAGGACGCCGACGAGGATCGAGCCGATCGCGTCGGGGACCGCCGACCCGGTGAGCTGATGCAGCAGGATGCCGCCGAAGGCGATCACCAGACCGATCAGCGCCGCGGCATCCTCGAAGAACACCGCCCGCAGCGTGGGATCGGACGTTCCCATCACGTAGTCGAGGACGTCCTGCGAGCTCTCCTTCGCATGCCGCCGCGACTGACGCAGCGCCTGCAGGAACGAGATCCCCTCGAGGACGAAGGCGACGGCCAGCACGGCGTACGACACACCGAACAGACCGGCCGGCTCCGGGGAGAACAGCTCCTGCACGCCGTGCATGATCGACACGCCCGCACCGACCGCGAACAGTCCGAACGCGGCGAACAGCGACCAGACGTACGCCTCGCGTCCGTAACCCGTGGGATGCCGCGCGTCGCGCGGGCGCACCGACCTCCGCGCCGCGACGTACAGGAAGATCTCGTTGCCGGTGTCGGCCCACGAGTGCGCCGCCTCGGCGAGCATGCTCGCCGCGCCGGTCAGCATCGCCGCGATGGTCTTGGCGATCGCGATGAGGAGGTTGGCGCCGAGGGCGATCAGCACGGTGAGCAGCGACGCGCTCTGTCCCTCCGGCGCGCCGGCATCCGTCGATGCGGGACGGGCGCCGGGCGGACGGGCGGGGGTCATGCTCACACGCTACGCCGGTCGACCACCCCGTCGAGGTACGTCCAGCGTCCGTCGACGAGGCGGAACCGGCTCGTCTCGGCGAGGACGCCGCGATCGCCGCTGCTCCGATCGGCCCACCGGGCGCGGAACGACACGACACCCCGGGTGTCGCCCGCACGCCCCTGCTCCGTGGAGAGGATCTCCAGCCCGCGCCAGTCGGTCTGCGCGTCGAGCTCGAGCCGATCGGGCCTCGTCGCCGGATGCCAGGAGGCCAGTAGGTGCGCGGCGTCGCCGAGCGCGAACGCGCTGTAGCGCGAACGCATCAGTGCCTCGGCGGTCGGCGCGGCCTCGCCATCGAGAACGGGCCCGCAGCACGCGGCGAAGGCGTCGCCGCTGCCGCACACGCACCGCGATCCCGGAGCCGGGCGGCGCCCGCGCGACGGAGAGACGGCGCCGAAGGACATGCCTCGACTCTACGGCGCGGCTGTGGATAACCGGGATGGGCGGCCGGTGCCGTGACTAGCGTGGTGGCATGGTGACGCGGCGGCAGGCGGGGGCGGCGATCGCCCTCGCCGTCGTCTGGGGCCTGGCGATGAGCGGCTGCACGCCTCAGCCCGCACCCGTGCCGAGCGCCTCCGCGACGGGCTTCGCGTCGGACGAGGAGGCCTTCGCCGCCGCCGAGGCGACCTTGCGCCAGTACATCGAGAAGTCGAACGTTCTGGACCTCAACGATCAAACGAGTATCGACGAGTTTCTGTCACTGTCGACGGACGAACAACGAACTTTCGACGGTGACCGCCTCGCGAAGTACAAAGACGAGGGATACAAGTTGTCAGGGACCACAAGAGTCGTGACGGTGGTTGCAGCTTCCGTGGAACGCCATAGGAACTATGTAGTACTCGGTGTCTGTCTCGATGTGTCTTCAGTCGACGTTCTCGACGGATCAGGAAAGTCAATCGTCTCGCCCGACCGTCCGGACTTGCAGAGTCTTCGCGCCACAGTCGAGGGTGAGCCGCTTCGCGTTTCGTCAGTTCAAGGGGACACGGAGTCGGACACATGCAGGTCCTAGCGTTCGCTGCACTGATTTTCGTACAGGCGGCAGCGCTACCCACCCAGACACCGTGCGACTACACGACGTCAGCGTGCTCGATCTCGAACACGGGGTCTACCGTCGAGGTCGGCGCAACTCGTCCGGGCGGGTCGGAGGGCCCCCACGGCTCGCCCGACGGTTCGCGCGGTGACGGCGGGAGCTCCGGCGGCACGGCTTCTCCCCCGCCGGCGTGCACCGACAACCTGTGCCGCGGCAACTACTCCGTCGCCGTGCTGCGGCCGACTCTCGCCGACGTGGCGTCGTTCGCCCCGGCATCCGCGCCCCTCGTCGACGAGCCCGACGGCGTCGGGATCGTCGGCATGCCCGTCAACTTCGTGGTCTCCGCCGGCGCCCACGAACAGACCGGGGTGCTGTTCGACCTGCCCGTCACCGTGCGTTTCACACCGACGTCATACGTCTTCGTCCACGGCGACGGCACCGTGCGCGAGACCGTCACGGGCGGCCGCACGTGGGCGCAGCTGGGCCGCGCGCAGTTCAGCGCCACCGACACGAGCCACGCCTACTCGACCCGCGGCACCTATACGGTCGCCGCGACCGTGCGGTACGCGGCCCAGGTGGACTTCGGCGGGGGCTGGACGGATGTCCCGGGCCTTCTCGAGATCCCGGCCGGCGCCACGACACTGCAGATCGTGGAGGTGCGGACCGCCCTGGTCGAGCGGACCTGCGGGGAGAACCCCACCGGCCCGGGATGCTGACCGCGACGCCGACGCGACCGCGTGACAGGATGAGCGCGTGGCCGATCGCCTGATGCTCCTCGACACCGCGTCCCTCTACTTCCGTGCGTTCTACGGCGTGCCCGACACGGTGAAGGCGCCGGACGGCCGCCCCGTCAACGCCGCGCGCGGGCTCCTCGACATGATCGCGAAGCTCGTGACGACCTACGAGCCCACGCATCTCATCGCCTGCTGGGACGACGACTGGCGCCCCCAGTGGCGAGTCGACCTCATCCCGACCTACAAGACGCACCGCGTCGCCGAGGTCGTCGAGAGCGGCACGGACGTCGAGGAGGTGCCCGACCCCCTCACGATCCAGATCCCCGCGATCCGCGACGAGCTCGACGCTCTGGGCATCCCGATCGTCGGTCACGCCCATCACGAAGCGGACGACGTCATCGCGAGCTACGCGACCCAGTCGACGAGGCCCGTCGACGTCGTGACCGGAGACCGCGACCTCTTCCAGCTCGTCGACGACGACAAGGACGTGCGGGTCATCTACACCGGACGCGGCATGAGCAAGCTCGAAGTGCTCGACGGCGCCGCCGTGGCAGCGAAGTACGGGGTGCTCGCCGAGCAGTACGCCGACTTCGCGGTGCTGCGCGGCGACGCCTCGGACGGGTTGCCCGGGGTCGCCGGCATCGGAGAGAAGACCGCCGCCACCCTCCTCGCCACCCACGGCGACCTTGCCGGCATCCTGGCGGCGGCCGCATCCGGCGAGGGCGTCACCGCCGGCATCCGCGCCAAGCTGCTCGCCGCGGCCGACTACGTCGCCGTCGCCCCGCGCGTCGTGGAGGTGGTGCGCACGCTCGACCTGCCCGACGTCGACGCGCGGCTCCGCACCCCCGATGCGGCGGAGGTGGCGCGTGTGGATGCCGCGTGGAACCTGGGCACGCCCCTCGCGCGCGCGGTGAGCGCGGTCGCCGCGCGCGCCTGACGTCGGCCCTGCGTGGCAGCAGCCGCCACGACACGACGACGCGACCGCGCCACCGCACCGCCGCACCACCGCACGCCGGTGACGTTCGTCGGACTTTCCGCCACGGTCCCACCCCTGGGCACCCACGGCTCGCGGTGACGACCGGGAATTCCGACGGTCGTCACGGCCGCCTCCGCAGGGCATGGCAGCCGCCGCCACCACACGACGCCGCGACCGCACCCCCGCACGTCGGTGACGTTCGTCGGACTTTCTGCGGCGGTCCGACCCCCGAGGCCCCCACGGCCGGCAGGCACAATCGGCGAATCCGACGGTCGTCACGGCCGCCTCGGGGGCACAGCAGCCCCCAGACGGGCCACGTCCGCCCGCAGACGGGGTACGTCCACCTCCGGCGGGCACAGCAGCCCCCGGCAGGCACAGCAGCCCCCGGCAGGCACGGCCGCCGCCGGCGGGCGCCGCCGGCGGCGCCGCCCTCAGCGGTCGAGCCAGTCGCGCAGGCGCGGGAGGGGCCAGGTCGTGACGATCCGCTCGGGCGGCACGCCGGTACGCTCGGCGCGCGCCGCGCCCTCGTCCAGCAGTCCGAGCTGGCCGGGAGCATGCGCGTCGGAGTCGATGGAGAACAGGCACCCCTCGCTCAGCGCGAGCGCGATGAGGCCGTCCGGCGGATCCTCGCGCTCGGGCCGGGAGTTGATCTCCACCGCCACGTCGTGCGCGGCGCACGCGGCGAACACCGCGCGCGCGTCGAACGCCGACGGCGGACGGGTGCCGCGGTCACCGCGCACCAGACGCCCGGTGACGTGACCGAGCACGTGGACGTCACCGCTGGAGACGGCGTTCACCATCCGTCGGGTCATCGCCGGGGCCTCCATCCGCAGGGCGGAGTGCACCGATGCGACGACGACGTCGAGCCTGCGCAACAGGATGCGCTCCTGGTCGAGCCGCCCGTCGTCGAGGATGTCGACCTCGATGCCGCTGAGCAGCGTGAAGTCGTCGTCGCTGTACGCCGGCAGCTGCGCCAGCTGCGCACGAAGGCGTTCGGCGGTCAGTCCGTTCGCGACCCGCAGTCGTGGCGAGTGGTCGGTCAGCGCGAGGTATTCGTGACCGAGGGCCCGCGCCGCGTCGACCATGTCGCCGATCGGCGTCGTGCCGTCCGACCAGTCGGAGTGGCAGTGCAGGTCGCCGCGGAGTGTCGCGCGCAGCGCTGACCGCGCCGGGGCGAATCGTTCCCGCAGTTCGGCGAGATAGTCGGGCACCTGCCCGGCCAGCGCCTGCTGGATGACGCGGAACGACGAGTCGCCGATCCCCTTCCGGCGGCGCAGGGCGGCGGTGTCGGCCAGCTCGTCCGCGCGGAGATCGGAGATCGCCGCCGCCGCCGCACGGAAGGCAGCGGAGCGGTAGCGCGAGGCCCGCTCGCGCTCGAGCAGGCTCGCGATCTCCCTCAGGGCATCGATGGGCTCCATGTGCACGACATCATGACAGCGGAACGGGCCCGCGCGCTGCGCGGGCCCGTTCCGAGGGAGACAACGATCGATCAGGCTCTCGTGACCGCCGAGCGGCGGACGACGACGGGCACGGAGGCCAGCCTCGTGAGCGCGGCGCCGAAGAGGATCGACAGGATGCCGACTCCCATCGCGAACGCGGCGACGCCGAAGGACACGACGGACGTGAACAGCGACGCCCGCAGGAACGACGCGTTCATCATCGTGGCGCGCACCGGGTCGTCCTTGTCGAGCTCGGCGTAGGTCTTGCCGCCGGAGGCCGTCAGCGCGTGGTGCTGGATGATGTCGGCCTGCACGTACGCGGTGAACGGGCCCTGGACGGTCTGGCCCTGGAAGGCGATCGCGTCATCGGGGACGGTGATGTTCTCGGCGCGCAGCTGGCTCGAGACCGTGACCCACACGACGAGACCGACGACGATCAGCGCGATTCCGCCGAGGATGCCGAGGATTCCGGCGATCTTGACGAATCCGACCTTCTTCTGCGGAGGTTCGAGGGTGTCGGCGGTGGCGGTGTTCTCTGACATGGTTGGGGGTCCTCTCTTTGGTGCCGGGCCGTTGCCTCACGGTATCGCTCACATCGGCGCGGCAACCAGAGGACGAGCCAGAGAAAACCCTGTGGTCAGTCCACAGTGCGCGTGGTCGCCTCGACCCACCGCGCCAGGACCCCGGCCGCGGCACCCTCGTCGATCGCGGCGGCGGCCCGCGCGCACGCCGCAGCGAGGCGCTCGACGATCGGGTACTGCACCTGCGTGGCATCGCGGAACAGCTCGTACGAGACGATGCCCGCGGCCGCGTTCAGCAGGACGATGTCGCGCACGGGACCCTTCTGCCCGTCGAGCACACGGCGGACGACCTCGGCGTTGTGGTGCGCGTCGCCGCCCAGGAGGTCGGAGATCTCGGCGAGCGGGATGCCGAGGTCGCGCGGGTCGAGGTCGTGCTCGTGGATGTCGCCGCGGCTGATCTCCCACACCCGGCTGTGCCCGGTCGTCGTCAGCTCGTCCAGCCCGTCGTCGCCGCGGAAGACGAGAGCCGTCGCGCCGCGCGTCTGGAACACGCCGGTGATGAGCGGCACGCGGTCCAGCGCCGCCACGCCGACGGCGTTCGCCTCGGCGCGGGCGGGGTTGCAGAGGGGCCCGAGGAAGTTGAACACGGTGGGGACACCGAGCTCGGCGCGCGTCGGGCCCGCGTGGCGGAACCCCGGGTGGAAGGCCGACGCGAACGCGAACGTGATGCCGGCCTCGGCCAGCACGTCCGCCACCCGCTCCGGTGGCAGCGTCAGGTCGATCCCGAGCGCGGCCAGCACATCGGAGGATCCGGATGCCGAGCTGGCGGCGCGATTGCCGTGCTTGACGACGGGGATGCCGGTGGCTGCGGCGACGATGGCCGACATCGTCGACACGTTCACCGTGCCGAATCGGTCGCCGCCCGTTCCCACGATGTCGAGGACGTCCGCCGGCACCGGAAGCGGCAGTGCCGCCTCGAGGATGGCGTCGCGGAACCCGACGATCTCGTCGACCGTCTCGCCCTTCGCCCGCAGCGCGAGGAGGAATCCGCCCAGCTGGGAGGGGGTCGCGGAGCCCTGCATCACCTGCCGCATGGCCCACGTCGATTCCGACACACTGAGGTCGCGCCGGTCGAGAACGGCCGTGAGGATCTCGGGCCAGGAATAGAGCTCCACCATGAGCCCCGATCCTATCGGCACTCTGTCAGGGAACTCCCGGCGCGCGCGAAGCGCCCTCCGATCCCTCCGAAAGTCGAACGCACCTTCAGTGATGCGAAAACCCGGCCCGGAATCAGCCATAATGGGGAGCGTGACGACCACTCCAGCGACCTATTCCCAAGCCTTGCGTTCCGTCAAGCGGCCGGATCCGGTCGCCGTCGGCACCATCGTGTGGCTCGGCAGCGAGGTCATGTTCTTCGCGGGTCTGTTCGCGATCTACTTCACGCTGCGCAACGCCTCCCCCGACCTGTGGGCCGAGAGCACCGGAGACCTCAACGTGCCGTTCGCGGCCGTGAACACGGGGATCCTGGTGCTGTCGTCGTTCACCGCCCAGGCCGGCGTGTTCGCCGCCGAGCGCTTCCAGCCCTACCGCCGCGGCTCGTTCTGGCAGTTCCGTCAGTGGGGCATGGTCGAGTGGTTCTTCCTCACCTTCCTCATGGGAGCCGTGTTCGTCTCCGGCCAGGTCTGGGAGTACGCGACGCTCGTCGCCGAGGGTCTGCCGATCAGCGCGAACTCGTACGCGTCGGCCTTCTACATCACCACCGGTTTCCACGCGCTGCACGTGACGGGCGGTCTGCTGGCCTTCCTCCTCGTCATCGGGCGCGCCTACGCCGTCAAGAACTTCGGACGCAAGGAGATGACGTCCGCGATCGTCGTCTCCTACTACTGGCACTTCGTCGACGTGGTGTGGATCGTCCTGTTCTTCGTCATCTACGTCGTCAAGTGAGAGCGGAGCTGAGTTCCTCCATGGCATCCAAGACCACCCGCCCGAAGACCGGTCGTCGCAGCAAGTGGGCTGCCGCCGCGCTCATCGGCATCGGCCTGCTCGTCACCGGCGGCGTCTATGCCGGCGCCTCCGCGGCGATGGCCTCGACCGAGCCGGCGTCGGCATCCACGACGCTGACGGTCGACGACGGCAAGAAGCTGTTCCAGGCCAACTGCGCCACGTGCCACGGCCTGAACATGGAGGGGACGGCCGACGGCCCGTCGCTCTACGGCGTCGGTGAGCTCGCCGTCGAGTTCCAGATGTCGACCGGTCGCATGCCCCTGCAGATGCAGGGCCCCCAGGCGCCGCAGAAGCCGGCCCAGTTCACCGAGGACCAGATCCGCGCGATCGCCGCGTGGGTCCAGTCGGTCGCTCCCGGCCCGACCTATCCCGACGAGCGGATCCTCGACGGTCAGGGCGACGTCGCCAACGGCGCCGAGCTGTTCCGCATCAACTGCGCGATGTGCCACAACGTCGCCGCGGCCGGCGGTGCGCTCACCGAGGGCAAGTACGCCCCGGCCCTCACCAAGACCAGCCCGCTGCACATCTACGCCGCGATGGTCACCGGCCCGCAGAACATGCCGGTCTTCAACAACATGACCATCACCGACGACGAGAAGCGCGACATCATCTCCTCGCTGATGTACCTGCAGGAGAACGAGTCGGCCGGTGGCTTCAGCCTCGGCTCGCTCGGCCCGGTCTCGGAGGGTCTGTTCATCTGGATCTTCGGCATCGGCGCCCTCATCGGCATCACCGTGTGGATCACGGCGAAGTCGAACTGATCGGGCATACGTGGACAACGGCACTGACGTAGGGAACGGACGAGACATGGCACACGAGGAAGACGCACTCGAGCACGAGAGGGCTTCATGGAAGCCCTCCCCCGGGCTCGCCGTCGCCGTCCCCGACCCCGTGCAGAACCCGGGCCTCCCGCCTCACCGGGAGCGCATCACCGACAAGGATCCGGCCGCGATGCAGCGCGCCGTCCGCACGGTCTACACCCTGTTCTACCTCTCGCTCGCGGGGAGCATCTGGGCGGTCGCCGCCTACATGCTGTTCCCGATCGAGAGCGGCCGGATCATCGACATCCGCCACAACAACCTCTTCATCGGTCTGGGCATCGCGCTCGCGCTGCTGGCCATCGGCATCGGCGCGATCCACTGGTCCAAGGCCGTGATGAGCGACAAGGAGTACATCGAGCCTCGCCACGCGACGCGCGGCCGCGACGTCACCCGCGAAGGCGCCGTCCAGGCGTTCCGCGAGGCGAACGAGGAGTCCGGCTTCGGGCGTCGCACCGCCATCCGCGGTTCGCTGATCGCCGCCCTCGTGGCCTCCGTGCTCCCCGGCATCACGCTCTTCCGCGGCCTGGCTCCCGAGTCCAGCACGGCGCACCCGGATGCCGGTGACCCGGTGGCCCTGCTGAGCCACACCATGTGGAAGAAGGGCGAGCGCCTCGCTCACGACCCGACGGGTGAGCCGATCCGCGCCGCCGACCTGACGCTGGGCTCCGCCGTGCACGTGATCCCGCAGTCGCTCGCAGACCTGAGCCACCACGACGGCTACCTCGAGCAGAAGGCCAAGGCGATCGTCCTGCTCATGCGTCTGCTGCCCGAGCAGCTCGTCGAGGCCGAGGACCGCAAGGACTGGTCGTACAACGGCATCGTCGCGTACTCCAAGGTCTGCACGCACGTCGGCTGCCCCGTGGCCCTCTACGAGCAGCAGACCCACCACCTCCTCTGCCCGTGCCACCAGTCGCAGTTCGATGTGACGCACGGTGCCGCGGTCATCTTCGGCCCGGCGGCCCGCCCGCTGCCGCAGCTGCCCATCGCCGTGGATGCGGAGGGCTACCTCGTCGCGCAGAGCGACTTCACCGAACCCGTCGGCCCGAGCTTCTGGGAGCGCCATTGAGCACCGCGACTGTCACCGAGACAGGCCCTGACACCAGCCAGCCCCAGGCGACCCGCGACGAGAAGCCGCTGGGCGGTCGTTTCGTGGCCGGCGCGGCGAACTACATCGACGAGCGCACGAGCATCTCGGGTCTCGTCAAGGAGCTCGGCCGCAAGATCTTCCCCGACCACTGGTCGTTCATGCTCGGCGAGATCGCGCTGTGGAGCTTCGTCGTCGTGCTGCTGTCCGGCACGTTCCTGACGTTCTTCTTCCAGGCCTCGATGGTCGAGACCCACTACAACGGCGCCTTCCTGCCGCTGCGCGGCGTCGAGATGTCGGCGGCGCTGGATTCGACGCTGCGCCTGTCGTTCGACATCCGCGGTGGCCTGCTGGTGCGCCAGATCCACCACTGGGCGGCCCTGGTGTTCGTGGCGGGCATCGGCGTGCACATGCTGCGCGTGTTCTTCACCGGCGCCTTCCGCAAGCCGCGCGAGCTGAACTGGCTCATCGGTTTCGTCCTCTTCATCCTCGCGATGGCCGAGGGCTTCACCGGGTACTCGCTGCCGGACGACCTGCTCTCGGGCAACGGCCTGCGCATCATCGACGGCATGGTCAAGGGCATCCCCGTCATCGGCACGTGGACCTCGTTCCTGCTCTTCGGCGGCGAGTTCCCCGGCACGCAGATCGTCGGCCGCCTGTACACGCTGCACATCCTGCTCCTGCCGGCCATCCTGGTCGCCCTGCTGGCGGTGCACCTCATGCTCATGATCGTGAACAAGCACACCCAGTTCGCCGGCCCCGGCCGTACGAACAGCAACGTCGTCGGCTACCCGATGATGCCGGTGTACATGTCCAAGATGGGCGGCTTCTTCTTCATCACGTTCGGTGTGATCGTCCTGATCGCGTCGCTGTTCACGATCAACCCGATCTGGAACTACGGCCCGTACGACCCGTCACCGGTCTCCGCCGGCACCCAGCCCGACTGGTACATCGGCTTCGCCGACGGCGCGCTGCGTCTGGTGCCCCCGCACCTCGAGGCCGTGTTCTGGGACCGCACCTGGTCGTTCAACATCCTGATCCCGCTGGTCACCCTCGGCCTGTTCATCGTGCTCGTCGCGATCTACCCCTTCATCGAGGCGTGGATCACGGGCGACAAGCGCGAGCACCACATCGCACAGCGTCCGCGCAACGCGGCCACCCGCACGGCGATCGGCGCCGCCGGTGTGACGTTCTACGCGGTGCTGTGGGCCGCGGCATCCTCGGACATCATCGCGACCCACTTCTGGCTCACGATGGAGGGCGTCATCCACACCCTCCAGGCGCTGCTGTTCGTCGGGCCCGTCCTCGCGTACTTCATCACCAAGCGCATCTGCATCGCGCTGCAGAAGAAGGACCGCGAGATCGCGCTCCACGGGTACGAGTCCGGACGCATCGTGCGCCTTCCGGGCGGCGAGTACATCGAGGTGCACCAGCCCGTCGACCAGTACGAGGTCGTCAAGCTCGTCGACTTCGAGACGAACGAGCCGCTCGTCGTGCGTCCCAATGACCAGGGACGCATCCCGTGGCACGAGAACTTCCGCGCCTCGCTGTCGCGGTGGTTCTTCGAGGACCGCCTCTCCCCCGTCACCCAGAGTGAGCTCGAGGCGGCGCGCGCGCACCAGCACCACACGCTGGACCACATCGCCACCGAAGAGGACGCGGAGATCCAGGGCATGCACGAGCGTGCCGGAGTGCCCGACGCGCCGCACCACCCGATCGACGACGGCCACAACAGCGAGACGGCCGTGCGCCCCTCGAACGTGATCGTCCCCGATGACGAGGCGAAGGACGCGAAGGACTGACGTCCGCCGCACGCTGGCAGTCAAGCGGCGAGGAGTGACCGTTCCGGTCCTCCTCGCCGCTTCGTCGTTGCCGTAGCGTCGACGCCATGACCGATGACACCCTCGCCTACTTCTCGGCGAAGCTCGCCCACGAGACCGACCCCTCCGACGTCTACGCCGCGCAGAAGGCCGGCGAGCAGTTCGTGCTCGTCGACGTGCGCGGAGCAGAAGCCTGGGAGCAGGGTCACGCGGTCGGCGCGCTGCACATGCCCTACCGGGAGATCGAAGCGCGTGCGCCCCGCGAGATCCCGCTCGACACCCCCGTCGTGGTCTACTGCTGGAGCCCGGGGTGCAACGCCGGCGCCAAAGGCGCGGTCGCGTTCGCGCGCCTCGGATACCAGGTGCGCGAGATGATCGGCGGCTACGAGTACTGGGTGCGCGAAGGACTGCCCGCCCAGGGCGCCCAGGGCCCGCTCCCCCGCGTGTTCGACGCCCAGGTCATGGTGGTGCGCCCCGCCTCCGACTGACCCGGGACGACGGCGCTCACCCGGCGAGGGTGTCGATGCCCTCCGCGAACCGATCGGCGGCGGCGCCCGCGAAGCTCGGACGCTCGCCGCGGGGTGCGCCCTTCGCGACGTCGGCGACGACGGCCGTGACGTTGTCGCGGGAGCCGGCCTGAAGGGATGCCGCGACCACCGTCTCGGCGGCCGTCTGAGGACGCGTCACGGTGCGGAGGATGTCGGCGATCGCATCGTCCGGGAGATAGTCGCTGACGCCGTCACTGCACAGCAGCCAGCGATCTCCTCGCACGGCGATGCGCTCACTGACACGGACGAGATCGGAGGGCTCACCGCGCAGGGATGCCGTGATGATGTTGCGGCGCGGGTGCGTCATCGCATCCTCTTCGCGCACGATCCCCTGGTCCACCAGCACCTGGACGAAGGAGTCGTCGCGTGTCTGACGGATGAGGTGCCCCTCGCGGAGCAGGTAGCCGCGGGAGTCGCCCGTGTGCGCGAGCAGCAGCGCCCCGCCGCGGCCGAACCACAGACCCGTGAAGGTGGTCGCCATCCCGGCCAGCGAGGGATCGCGCCGCACATGTGCACCGAGGTCCCAGTTCGCGATCCGCACGCGAGCCGTGAGCTCGTCGGCATCCTCGAGGATCGCCCCGCCCGCCACGAGCCGGTGCAGGAACGCGGCGGAGGCGAGATCGCCCGCCGGGCCCCCGCCCACGCCGTCCGCGACGCCCACGCCCCAGGAGGCGACGAAGGCGGCGTCCTGATTGGCGTCGCGGTATCCGCCGACGTCGCTGGAGACGCCGGCCCGCAGGGAGAGAGCCGTCACGGCCGACGTGGCGTCGCCGCTCAGCGCGCGAAGTACCCGCGGTAGTACTCGAACACCCAGCCCACGATCGCGATGACGAAGACACCGAGACCGATGGGAAGGAGGAACGTGCCCACCGCGAGGCCGAGGATGCCGAGGGCTGCCGAGAAGGCGAGCACGAGCGGCCACCACGACCACGGGCTGAACTCACCCATCTCGGGGTCGCCGTCGTCGATGTCGGCCGTCAGCGAATCCTCGGGAAGCTCGCCGCCCTGGGCGCGGTGCACCCGGTCGACGTAGAAGCCGATCATCGCCGCCATGAAGACCGTGAACAGCAGCGCGACGCTGCCGACCCACTCGATCGCGTGGAACCACGGACGATCGGAGTGCTCGATGATGTTCCACCCCGTGTAGAGGGCGAAGCAGAGCAGGAAGAACCCGGAGAGGATCCACCAGAGGTTGACGTTGGTCTTCACTTACTTGACCTTCCCCTCGGCCACGTCGACGACGGGCGCATCGGGTGCGTCCTTCGCCGGTCCCACGCCCACGGGCAACGCGGCCTCGGGGTGGTTGAGGTCGAACGCGGGACGCTCGCTGCGGATCCGCGGGATCGACGTGAAGTTGTGACGCGGCGGCGGGCAGCTGGTGGCCCACTCGAGCGAGCCGCCGTAGCCCCACGGGTCGTTCACGGTCACGCGCGGCGCCTTGCGGGAGGTCAGCCACACGTTGAGGAAGAACGGGATCATCGACGCACCGAGGATCATGGCGCCGATGGTGGACACCTGGTTCTGCCACGTCCAGCCGTCGGCGGCCGAGTAGTCGGCGTAGCGGCGGACCATGCCGTCGACGCCCAGCCAGTGCTGGATGAGGAAGGTCATGTGGAAGCCGATGAACAGCATCCAGAAGTGCACCATGCCGAGCCGCTCGTTGAGCATGCGACCCGTCCACTTCGGCCACCAGAAGTAGAAGCCGGCGAACATCGCGAACACGACCGTGCCGAAGACGACGTAGTGGAAGTGGGCGACGACGAAGTACGAGTCGGAGAGGTGGAAGTCCAGCGGCGGCGAGGCGAGGATGACGCCGGTGAGGCCACCGAAGACGAACGAGACGAGGAAGCCGAGCGAGAACACCATGGGCGTCTCGAACGTGACCGAGCCGCGCCAGAGCGTGCCGATCCAGTTGAAGATCTTCACGCCGGTGGGAACAGCGATCAGCATCGTCATCAGCGCGAAGAAGGGCAGGAGCACGGAACCCGTGACGTACATGTGGTGGGCCCACACCGACACCGACAGGGCCGCGATCGCGATCGTCGCGTAGACCAGGGTCTTGTATCCGAAGATCGGCTTGCGGCTGAACACCGGGAAGATCTCGGAGACGATGCCGAAGAACGGCAGGGCGATGATGTACACCTCGGGGTGGCCGAAGAACCAGAAGAGGTGCTGCCAGAGGAGCACGCCGCCGTTGGCCGGGTCGTAGATGTGCGCACCGAGCACGCGGTCGGCCGCGGCCGCCAGGATCGCCGCGGCGAGCACCGGGAAGGCCATCAGGATCAGGATGCTGGTGACCAGCGTGTTCCACGAGAAGATCGGCAGACGCCACATCGTCATGCCGGGCGCGCGCATCGTGATGATCGTCGTGATGAAGTTCACGGCGCCGAGGATCGTGCCGAAGCCGGACATGCCGAGCCCCAGCATCCAGAGGTTTCCTCCGGCACCCGGGGAGAACGTCGCGCCGGCGAGCGGCTGGTAGGCGAACCATCCGAAGGCGGCGGCGCCCTGCGGCGTGAGGAAGCCCGCGACGGCGATGACCGAACCGAAGATGAACAGCCACAGCGCGAAGGCGTTCAGACGCGGGAAGGCCACGTCGGGGGCACCGATCTGCAGCGGCAGGATCGCGTTGGCGAAGCCCGCGAACAGGGGCGTCGCGAACATCAGCAGCATGATCGTGCCGTGCATCGTGAAGAGCTGGTTGTACTGCTCCTTCGTGGGAAGGATCTGCATGCCCGGCTCGAACAGCTCCGCGCGGATGATGAGGGCCATCACGCCGCCGAGGAGGAAGAAGATCACCGAGGCGATGAGGTACATGTACCCGATCGTCTTGTGGTCAGTGGAGGTGATCCACTTGACGATGATGTTGCCCTTCTGCTCCACGCGGGTCGAGCTCATGAGCGCGGCCTGACGCGGGGGCAGCGTGGTCGGGCGAGAGGAGGTCTCACCCTGGAGAGGAAGCGTCGTCGCCATCAGTGTTCTCCCTCGGCTTCGGTGGAGGCGCCCGTACCCGGGAAGTTCTGGAGCCGGTCGTAGGCCTTGTTGATGTCACCGGTCTGGCCGGCAGCGCGCAGACCCGCCAGGTACTCCTGGTACTCGGCCGGCTCGACGACCTTCACCTTGAAGAGCATCATCGAGTGGTACTGGCCGCAGAGCTCGGCGCACTTGCCGTCGTACTCGCCGACACGCGTCGGCGTGAAGGACCAGTAGTTGTCCTTCCCGATGTACATGTCCTTCTTGTACAGGAAGTCGATGATCCAGAACGAGTGGATCACGTCGCGCGAGGTCAGCTTGAGCTTGACCGTCTCGTTGACCGGGAGGACGAGGGTCGGCAGTTCGCTGGTGATGTCGCCCTTGGCGTCGGTCTGCGCCTGGACGCCCATGGTCCAGACGGCGTCGTCGCCGGCCTGGCAGTCGGCCGTGTCGTCGTTGTACTGGAAGTCCCACGCCCACTGCTTGCCGATCGCGGTGACGCACACGTCGGGGTTGTCGTACTGGGTCTCCAGGATCGCCTGGTCACGGGCGGTGAAGGCGAAGAAGCCGAGCACGAGGATCAGCGGGACGACCGTGTAGAAGATCTCGACCGGCATGTTGTAGCGCAGCTGCACCGGCAGACCCCGCTGGCCGCGACGGCGACGGTACGCGATGGCCGCCCATCCCATGAGGGCCCAGGTGATCACACCGACGGCGAGGAGGACGATCCACGAGTTGACCCACAGCCCCGACACCATCTCGGTGTGGTTCGTGGCCTGCGTTCCATCGTCGGTGAAACCCGGCAGGAAGCCGTTCAGCTCGGTGGGAGTGCATCCCGCGAGGGCGATCGCCGAGGCGATCCCGATCGGGATGACGGCGAGCCGGAGTCGGCGTTTGACGCGCACGGTGCACCTTTCGGGGTCATGAAGGTCGAACACCGTTCAGTCTAGGGCAACCTCCCACACGATTCAGGCCATCCGCCCAGGATGTCTGCCACTATCGGAGGGGTTTTCCCGGCCTGATCTGCGCCGACGTCAGGACTCAGTGGAAGCTGTCACCGCACGCGCAGCTGCCGGCCGCGTTGGGGTTGTCGATCGTGAAACCCTGCTCCGAGATGGTGTCCTTGAAGTCGATCGTCGCGCCGTCGAGATACGGCACCGACATGTCGTCAACGATGACCTCGACGCCGTCGAAGTCGACGGCCTGGTCGCCGTCGAGGAAGCGCTCGTCGAAGTAGAGCTGGTAGATGAGGCCGGAGCAGCCGCCGGGCTGCACGGCGACACGCAGACGCAGGTCGTCGCGGCCCTCCTGCTGCAGGAGGCTCTTGACCTTGTCGGCCGCGGCATCCGTGAGCAGCACGCCGTGGGCGGCCTCGGTGGCGGTGGCGGGGGCGTTCGTGGCGATGTCGGTCATGGCACTCTCCGGAACCTCGGTGATCGAAGCCGTGATGAGACGGCGGGTCTGCTCGATTCTACGCCGCGGGAGCCGACCGGGGCCCGGTCCGGCTCAGCCCTCCGCTGCCGTCCGGCCGTCCAGTTCCTCCAGCAGCAGCGCCTCCGAGACGAGCGCGTGGCGGAACGTGTCCAGGTGCAGCGACTCATTGGGGCTGTGCGCACGCGCGTGGGGGTCCTCGACGCCGGTCACCAGGATCTCGGCGCCGGGGAACTCGCGCACCAGGTCGGCGATGAACGGGATCGACCCGCCGATGCCGATGTCGACCGGCTCGACGCCGTAGCCCTCGCGCAGGGCGGTGCGCGCCGCGGTGACCGCGGAGCCGCTCGTGTCGACGAGGAAGGCGTCGCCGCAGTCGACGTCGCGGAACGTCAGCTCCGCACCGAACGGCGCGTGCGCGCGCAGATGGGCCTCCAGCGCGGCGTACGCCTCCCGTGCGGGCTGGCCGGGGGCGACGCGCATGCTGATGACCACCGAAACCTCCGGCGCCAGCGTGTTCGACGCGTTCTTCACGCTCGGCGCGTCGATGCCGGTCACCGTGATGGACGGCTTGTTCCAGATCCGGCTGAGGATCGTCCCCCGCCCGATCGGGCTCACGCCGTCGGGCAGGCCGGCCTCGTCGCGGAGCGTCTCCTCCGTGTACTCCGGCGTCGCGGCATCCCTCTCCCCCAGGCCCGCCACGGCGACGGCGCCGTCGCCGTCCCAGAGGGTCGACAGCAGCGTGATCGTGGCGAGCATCGCATCGGGCACGGCTCCGCCGAACATGCCCGAGTGCGAGGCGTGCTCGAGGGTGCGCACCGTGAGGGTGAAGCGGGCGTTGCCGCGCAACGAGACGGTGAGCGCCGGTGTGACGGCGTCCCAGTTGCCGGAATCGGCGACGACGATGACGTCGGCGCGCAGCGCGTCGGCGTTCTCGCGGAGGAACGCCGCGAACGACGCGGAGCCGGCCTCCTCCTCGCCTTCGATGAACAGGTTGACGCCGAGGTCGACGTCATCGCCCAGGACCTCCACGAGCGCACGGAGCGCACCGACGTGGGCCATGATCCCGGCCTTGTCGTCGGCGGCGCCGCGCCCGTAGAGGCGTCCGCCGCGCACCGTCGGCTCGAACGGCGCCGTCTCCCACAGCGTCTCGTCGCCCACGGGCTGCACGTCGTGGTGGGCGTAGAGCAGGATCGTGGGGCGGCCGTTGCGCGCCGCGCGGGAGGCGAGCACGGCCGGCATCCCCTCGATGCCCGTCTCGGGGACCACGGCGGTCTTGACCTCGACGCGGTCGAAGATGCCCAGGTCGTCGAGGAGCTCCTTGACGGCCTCCGCGCTGCGCGCCACCTCCGCACGATCGAAACCCGGGAAGGCGACGGAGGGGATCCGCACGAGGCGCCCCAGATCGGCGAGGGCGGCGGGGACGGCCGCTTCGGCGGCGTCGCGGACGGCGTGACGGCGGGACAGGTCCGAACTCATGCGGGTAATCTTAGGGGGCAGCTCTCGCGCATCCACGTGCGTGCGCACCACCCGTGAAGACAACGAGGATCCACATCGTGGCCAAGAACCCCGCCGCCCCCGACGCCGCCGCAGACGTCCCCACCGGTCCCGGCAAGAACCGCCCGACGCCGTCGCGCGCCGAGCGGGAGGCGGCCCGCAAGCGCCCTCTCGTCGCCGACACGAAGGAAGCGCGCGCCCGTGCGAAGGCCGAGCTCGCCACGCAGCGGGAGAAGGCGCGGATCGGCATGGCCAACGGGGAGGACCGCTATCTCCCGGCCCGCGACAAGGGCCCGCAGCGCCGGTTCGTCCGCGACGTCGTGGACGGCGGCTGGCACGCGGGCGAGCTGCTGATGCCCCTGATGCTCATCGTGATCCTGCTCAGTCTCATCCCGAACACGGCGATCGTGTACTACGGGTTCGCGGCCCTGTGGCTCTACATCCTCTTCGTCGTCATCGACATGGTGATCACCAGCATCCGGGTGAAGAAGCTCGCGCGCGCGAAGTTCGGCGACCGCATCGAGAAGGGCCTCGGCTGGTACGCGGCGATGCGCACCATCCAGATGCGCTTCATGCGTCTGCCGAAGCCGCAGGTCAAGCGCGGCGGCCGTCCCGCCTGACGTGCCGGTGCGCCCGGACCGCAGCTGGCGTCGCTGGTTCGTCGTCGCTCCGGCGCTGGCCGGGCTCGCGCTCGTCATCGTCGGCATGACGCTGGCCGCGCGGGATGCCGACGGCTTCCCGGCCTACCTCAGCGTCATCGTCGGCGGATGGGCGCTCGCCTTCGCCGCCGTCAACTCCCTGAGCGCACTCCCCCCTCGCCGGCAGTGGACGCTGCACGTGATCCTGGCCGTGTGCGCGATCGCGCTGCTGCCCACGAGCATGGCCGTGCTCGACGCGATCCGAGGCCTTCCCGAGCCGTGGCGTCGTCCGCTCTTCCAGGCGGCGCTCGGCGTCCCCCCGGCCGCCGGCTGGGTGCTCGTGACGCTGCTGGGACGGGTGTCGAGTCAGATCGACCGCAGCGCATCCCGTCGGGCGCGGGCGATGGCGACGCCCGCCTGGGGCGGAGCCGACAGCCGTCCGGAGCTCACGGTCACGGCATCCCGCCTCTCCCCGCGGCGACTGACCGCCCTCATCGTGGGGGCTGTCGCGCTGGGCGGCGCGCTCGCGCTGACGATCGTGATCCTCGCCGAGCGGTGGGTGCTGCGCCTGCCGCCGCTGATGCTGGTCGTCCTGTTCGGCGGGCTCATCGCCCTCCCCCTCTACGCCGCGGTGCGCGCCCTCGTCAACCGCCGCCGCTCACGCCTGACCGTCCGCTGGAGCACGGGCGCGATCGAGGTGCACACGGCCGCCGGACCGCCCTGGATGGTCCCGTTCGCGATGATCCGACGGCTCGTGTGGTGCGCACGCGGCGACATGGCGCGGCTCGAGATTCACACGGCGAGCCGGAGCGAGACCTTCCTCGTCGGGATGGTGCGCCAGGATGCCGGTGCGGCGTCCGAGCTGCCGCCGCTGCAGCACCGCATGACCCGTGCGCTCGAGCACGCGGGACTGCGCCCGCGTACCCGGCGGGACACGGCGCGCTTCGATCGGGCGCCCGAAGGCCGGCCGAGCGTCAGCGTCGCCGACGCGCAGCCAACCCCCGGTTGATCTGACGCGCCCAGAGCGGCCCGCGATAGATGAAGCCCGTGTAGCCCTGCACGAGGTTCGCACCGGCATCCAGTCGCTCCTGCACGTCGTCCGCGGTCTCGACGCCGCCCGCCGCGATGATGCAGAAATCGTCGGGCACCGCGGCACGGACGATCCGCAGCACCTCGAGGGATCGGCGGCGCAGCGGGGCCCCGGACAGTCCTCCGGCGCCCATCGCCGCGACGGTGCGGGCATCCACGGTCAGTCCGTCCCGCGCGATGGTCGTGTTCGTGGCGACCAGTCCCGCCAGGCCGAGATCGACCGCGAGACGGGCCACGGCGGCGACCTCGTCGTCCTCGAGGTCGGGCGCGATCTTCACCAGCAGCGGCGTGGAGCCCGCGGCATCCCGCACCGCCTCGAGCAGCGGGCGGAGCGTCTCGACGGCCTGTAGGCCGCGCAGACCCGGCGTGTTCGGCGACGACACGTTGACCACGAGGTAGTCCGCCTCCCCCGCGACGAGCTTCGTGCTGGTGACGTAGTCGGCGGTGGCGTGCTCGACGTCGACGATGCGGCTCTTGCCGATGTTGGCGCCGAGGACGGTGCGCCGAGCCCGGCGCCGCGAACGCTCCAGACGCGCGGCGGCCGCCGCGGCCCCGGCGTTGTTGAAGCCCATGCGGTTGATCAGCGCGCGGTCGGGGATGAGGCGGAACAGTCGCGGGCGCGGGTTGCCGGCCTGCGGGACCGTCGTGACGGTGCCCACCTCGACGTGCCCGAAGCCGAGCGCGTAGAGCCCCTCGCTCATGACGGCGTTCTTGTCGAAGCCGGCCGCGACACCGAACGGCGAATCGAAGACGCGCCCCAGCGCGGGCGTCCGCAGCACGGGGTCGGGCGCCGTCAGCGCCCGGACGATCGGCCGCAACGGCCACACGCCGAACGCGCGGATGACGGGGATCACGAGGTGGTGGGCACGCTCGGGATCCATGTGGGCGAACACGGTGCGGAAGATGAAGGGGTACATCGGCTCCCAGCCTAGGGCTCGCGTCCCGACGTGCCGCGCGCGGGCGCCGTGTCTAGTCGGCGGCGTCGCGCGCGTGGTCGGCGCGCAGCTGGGCGATCGAGGCTTCGAAGTCCTCCAGCGAGTCGAACGCCTGGTAGACGCTGGCGAATCGCAGGTAGGCGACCTCGTCGAGATCGCGGAGGGGACCGAGGATGGTCAGCCCGATCTCGTTCGTGTCGATCTGCGACGCGCCGGTCTGGCGAACCGCCTCCTCGACGGCCTGAGCGAGCACCGCGAGGTCGGCCTCGGTCACGGGGCGACCCTGGCAGGCCTTGCGCACGCCCGACATGACCTTCTCGCGACTGAACGGCTCGATGACCCCGGAGCGCTTGATGACGTTGAGGCTCGCGGTCTCGATGGTCGTGAACCGGCCGCCGCATTGCGGGCACTGCCGGCGTCGGCGGATGCTGAGTCCGTCGTCGCTCGTGCGGGAGTCGATGACGCGCGAGTCGGCGTGTCGGCAGAAGGGACAGTGCACGAGCTACTCCCCCGCCCGCACGTCGGCGAATCGGGCCGTCACGGCTTCGCCGTGCGCCGGCAGCTCCTCGGCGACCGCGAGGGCCACGATCCCGTCGTGCACGGCGCGCAGGGCCTCACGGTCGTACGCGATCACCTGCTGCGGCCGCAGGAACGTGGATGCCGACAGCCCGGCGGCGTACCGCGCCTGACCACCGGTGGGAAGGACGTGGTTACTGCCCGCGAGATAGTCGCCGAGGCTCACCGGCGAGTTCTCGCCGACGAAGACGGCTCCCGCGTTGACGAAGTCCTCGGGCCGCGGGGCGCGCAGGTGCAGCTCGAGGTGCTCGGGGGCGTAGGCGTTGCTGAACGCGGTCGCCACCGCGAGGTCGTCGACGAGGACGACGGCGGACTGGGGGCCGTTCAGCGCCACGCGCGCGCGGGCTCCGTTGCGCGTGCGCTCGACGCGCTCGGCGACCTGCGCCCGCACGCTCTCGGCGAGCTCGGGCGACCAGGTCACGAGCACCGCGGACGCCTGCTCGTCGTGCTCGGCCTGGCTGATCAGGTCGACGGCGACGAGCGCGGCATCCGCCGACTCGTCCGCGACGATGAGGATCTCCGTCGCGCCGGCCTCGGAGTCGGTGCCGACCAGGCCGCCGACGGCGCGCTTCGCGGCGGCGACGAAGTTGTTGCCCGGGCCCGTCACGACATCCACGGGATCGAGTCCGATGCTCTCCACGCCGTACGCGTAGGCCCCGACGGCCCCGGCACCGCCGATCGCGTACACCTCCGTGACGCCCAGCAGCCGTGCCGCCGCCAGGATGTCGGGGTGCACCCGCCCGCCGAACTCGGCCTGCGGCGGCGACGCCAGCGCCACCTCGCCCACGCCGGCCACCTGCGCCGGGACGACGTTCATCACGACGCTCGACGGGTAGACCGCCTTCCCGCCGGGCACGTACACGCCGGCGCGCCGCACCGGTTGCCAGCGCTGCTCGACGCGTGCTCCCGGCCCCAGATCCGTCGTCGTGGGGGGCGGCACCTGCGCGGCGGAGGCGATGCGCACGCGGCGGATGGCCTCCTCGAGCGCACGCCGGACGGTCGGGTCGAGGTGCTCGAGCGCCTCGTCGAGGTGCGCGGCGGGCACCCGGATGTCGTGGTCGGTGACGCGGTCGAAGCGGGCGGCCTGGTCGCGCAGCGACGCCTCCCCGCGCTCGCGCACGTCCGCGACGATGTCGGAGGCGGCCTGCAGCGCCTCGGCGCGGGCGGCCTGTGCACGCGGCACGGCCGAGAGCAGCTGCGCGGTGGTCAGGTCACGACCGCGCAGATCGATGGTGCGGAGCATCCGTCCAGGCTACCCGCGTGTGACGCCGGAGACGTCGGTGAGGTAGCCGATGCGTCCGTCTTCGTGGCGCACGACGTACGTGTCGCCGCGATCCTCGATGACGAGCGCCCACGCCGTCGGTCCGATGCGGAACAGCGGGGCGCCGTTCTCATCGACGACGTCGCGCTCGACGGGGGCGAGAGCCCAGAACGCCTGCGACGCGGCGGGGGCGATGACGGTCTCGTCGACGACGGTCGTCTCGGTGACGGGCTCGACGACACCGGTGGCGGTGCCCGCCGCCGCGTCGGCGCCGGTCGCCACGGCGGCGGTCGGTGCGGCGGCGACGGCGGGACGGGCGGCCGCGGGCCGCGCGACGACGGGACGCGCCGGGCGCGCGTAGCGGTGGGCCGGAACCTCGGTCCGGTAACGGAAGTCCTCCCCGACCGTGGGCAGCAACGGCGCGAACACGGTGAGTACGACGCCGGCGAGCATGAGGATGAACTCCACCCAGACGACCCAGGTGGCCAGGAAGACGCTTCCGCCGCCGAGCGAGACGAACGAGCTCCACAGGATGCCGAGCCAGACGACGGACGAGACGGTGAAGGCCACCGAGGCGAACTGGTCGATGCCGAGCGAGCCGACGCGACGGATGCCCTGCGGCGAGAGCCGGCGCAGACCGATCAGGAAGACGGCCACGGTGGGCACGCCGATCGTCAGCACCCAGTCGATGCCCGTCCAGACCGAGGGGCCCCAGCCGCGGTTGCCGTAGCTGTAGATCGGGAAGAACGAGACGACGAACGCCACCAGCCAGATCGCGCCCAGCGAGACCTCCCGCACCGAGAAGGGACCGACGCCGTACTGCGGCGACGCGGCCTCGTCGACGCCGTCGGGCCCGTCGGTGACCGCCTGGAACGCCTCGGAGAAGGTCGCGTAAGACACGTCGGGGTCGTCGTCCGATGCCGCGGGCCGGGCAGCGGGCTGCTCGTCGGACTGCGCGGCGGGCTGCTCTGCGGGCTCCGTGGCCGGCTGCTCCGCGTGCGCGGCCGTCGGCTCGTCGTCCGGGCCGGCCGCCGCAGGGACGGAGACGGTGGCGTCCTCCGTCGCGCTGTCGTCGGCGGGGTCGGGGGTGGGCTTCTCGTCGGTCACGTGACGCATCCTTCCGGATCAGAACTCGACTGCGATCCTACTCGGACCGTCGCGGCGTCAGCCGAGACATTGCGGTCCGAGAAGGCCCTTCAGCTCACCGTAGAGATCGACGGTCACGCGCACCTGGGCGGGCACCTCGAACACCTTCGCCACGCCGCTCTTGTGGAGTTTGAGCGTCACCTCGGTGTCGCCCGGATGCCGCGAGAACACCTGGGCCAGTTCGGTGACGATCCGCTCGGTGGCGCGATGTTCCGGCATGAGGAGCACGAGCGAGCCGGTGGCGTCCACGGAGCCGAGGTCGGGCGAGAACGCGGACTGACCGTGCAGGTTGAGGCCGTCGTCGCGCCGCGACACGCGCCCCCGCACGACGAGGATGCTGTCCGCCACGAGCATCGACTGGAACTCCGTGTAGGTCTTCCCCATGAACATCACGGTGACCTCACCGTCGAAGTCCTCGACGGTGATCATGCCGTACGGGTTGCCGCTCTGCTTCGCGACGCGGTGCTGCACGCTCGTCACGAGCCCGGCCACCGTCACGATGTCGCCGTCGTTGATGTCGTCGGAGGAGAGCAGATCGTGGATCGAGAGCGACGCGTGCTTCGCGAGCGGGATCTCCAGGCCGGCCAGCGGGTGATCGGAGACGTACAGGCCGAGCATCTCGCGCTCGAAGGCCAGCTTGTCCTTCTTCGTCCACTCGGGCCGCGGCGGCACCTTCGGCGGGACGACTTCCTCGGCGGCGTCGTAGAGACTGTCGAAGTCGAACCCGATGGCGCCCTGGGCCTCGTTGCGCTTGCGGTCGACGGCGGCCTCGACGGCATCCTCGTGCACCTCGAGCAGCGCGCGACGCGTGTCGCCCATCGAGTCGAAGGCGCCCGCCTTGATGAGCGACTCGACGGTGCGCTTGTTGGCGACGTGCATCGGCACCGTGTCGAGGAAGTGGTGGAAGCTCGAGAAGCCCTCCTCACCGCGCGCCTCGACGATGCCGTCGACGACGTTGGCGCCGACGTTGCGGACGGCACCGAGGCCGAAGCGGATGTCCTCGCCGACGGCCGCGAAGTAGCGGATCGACTCGCTCACGTCGGGCGGGAGCACCCGGATGCCCATGCGGCGGCACTCGTTGAGGTACACCGCCATCTTGTCCTTGGAGTCGCCGACGCTGGTCAGCAGGGCGGCCATGTACTCGGCCGGGTAGTGGGCCTTGAGATACGCCGTCCAGTACGAGACGAGTCCGTAGGCCGCGGAGTGCGCCTTGTTGAACGCGTAGTCGGAGAACGGCAGGAGGATGTCCCACAGCGCCTGGACGGCCGCCTCGCCGTACCCGCGCTCCTTCATGCCTCCGGAGAAGCCCTCGTACTGCTTGTCGAGCTCGGACTTCTTCTTCTTGCCCATGGCGCGACGCAGGATGTCGGCCTGTCCGAGCGAGAACCCCGCCACCTTCTGCGCGATCGCCATGACCTGCTCCTGATAGATGATCAGGCCGTAGGTGGTGTCGAGGATGTCGCGCAGCGGCTCCTCGAGCTCCGGGTGGATCGGAGTGATGGGCTGCTGACCGTTCTTGCGCAGCGCGTAGTTGGTGTGCGAGTTCGCGCCCATGGGACCGGGGCGGTACAGCGCGATGACGGCCGAGATGTCCTCGAAGTTGTCGGGCTTCATCAGCCGCAGCAGCGCCCGCATCGGTCCGCCGTCGAGCTGGAAGACGCCGAGCGTGTCACCGCGGGTGAGCAGATCGTAGGCGTCGCGGTCGTCCAGAGTCAGGTGCTCGAGGTCGAGCTCCTCCCCGCGGTTCAGGCGGATGTTGTCGAGCGCGTCGGAGATGATCGTCAGGTTGCGAAGGCCCAGGAAGTCCATCTTGATCAGCCCGAGGGCCTCGCACGACGGATAGTCGAACTGGGTGACGATCTGGCCGTCCTGCTCGCGGCGCATGATCGGGATGATGTCCAGCAGCGGCTCGCTGGACATGATAACGCCCGCCGCGTGCACGCCCCACTGACGTTTCAGACCCTCCAGACCCAGCGCGCGATCGAACACCGTCTTGGCCTCGGGGTCGGTGTCGATGAGCGAGCGGAACTCGCTCGCCTCCTTGAAGCGCGGGTGGGCGCTGTCGTACATGCCCGACAGCGGCATGTCCTTGCCCATCACCGCCGGAGGCATGGCCTTGGTCAGCCGCTCCCCCATGCTGAACGGGAAGCCGAGCACGCGGCCGGCATCCTTGAGGGCCTGCTTCGACTTGATGGTGCCGTAGGTGACGATCTGCGCGACGCGTTCGGAGCCGTACTTCGCGGTCACGTAGTCGATCACCTCGCCGCGGCGACGGTCGTCGAAGTCGACGTCGAAGTCGGGCATGGAGACGCGGTCGGGGTTGAGGAAGCGCTCGAAGATGAGGCCGTGCTCGAGCGGGTCGAGGTCGGTGATGCGCATGGCGTACGCGACCATCGACCCGGCGCCCGAGCCGCGCCCCGGACCCACGCGGATGCCGTTGTCCTTGGCCCAGTTGATGAAGTCGGCGACGACGAGGAAGTAGCCCGGGAAGCCCATCTGCAGGATGATGCCGGTCTCGTACTCGGCCTGTTTGCGCACCTTGTCGGGGATGCCGCCGGGATAGCGGTAGTGCAGCCCCGCCTCGACCTCCTTGATGAGCCAGCTGTCCTCGGTCTCCCCGGCGGGAACCGGGAAGCGCGGCATGTAGTTGGCAGAGGTGTTGAACTCGACCTCGCAGCGCTCGGCGATCAGGAGCGTGTTGTCGCACGCCTCGGGGTGATCGCGGAACAGCTGTCGCATCTCGGCGGCGGTCTTGATGTAGTAGCCGTCGCCGTCGAACTTGAACCGGTTCGGGTCGTCGAGCGTCGAGCCGGACTGGACGCAGAGCAGGGCCTCGTGCGCGTCGGCCTCGTGCTGGTGCGTGTAGTGCGAGTCGTTCGTCGCGACGAGCGGGATGTCGAGGTCCTTCGCCAGCCGGATGAGGTCGGTCATCACGCGACGCTCGATCGAGAGGCCGTGGTCCATGATCTCGGCGAAGTAGTTCTCCTTGCCGAAGATGTCCTGGAACTCCGCCGCCGCCGCGCGCGCGGCGTCGTACTGCCCGAGTCGCAGCCGGGTCTGCACCTCGCCGGAGGGGCACCCCGTCGTGGCGATGAGCCCCTTGCCGTAGGTCTGGAGCAGCTCGCGGTCCATCCGCGGCTTGAAGTAGTAGCCCTCCATGCTCGAGAGCGAGCTGAGCCGGAAGAGGTTGTGCATGCCCTCCGTGCTCTGGCTCCACATCGTCATGTGCGTGTAGGCGCCCGATCCCGACACGTCATCGCTCTTCTGGTCGGGCGAGCCCCACGCGACGCGCGACTTGTCGCTGCGGTGCGTGCCGGGCGTGACGTAGGCCTCCAGGCCGATGATGGGCTTGACCCCCGCCGCCTTGGCCGCGTTGTAGAACTCGAACGCGGCGAAGGTGTTGCCGTGGTCGGTCACCGCGATCGCCGGCATCCCGTACTCGGCCGCCGCCTGGGTCATGGCGCCGATCTTCGCCGCCCCGTCGAGCATCGAGTATTCGCTGTGCACGTGCAGATGAACGAAGGAGTCGGTGGCCACCCATCGAGTCTACGAACACCGCCGACATCGCCGGCGGGACGCTCGGGGCTGCGCGTCAGCTCACCTCACCCTCAACCTGAGGGTGAGAGACCTAGGCTGAGCGTATGGCCACCCCCGAGTTCGTCCTGTCCCTCCGTGAGAAGATCGGCGGCGCCCCGCTGCCGCTGGTGGGAGTGACGGCCGTCGTCTTCAAGGACGAGAAGGTGCTGCTCGGAAGACGCGCCGACAACGGTGCCTGGCAGAGCGTCTCGGGCATCGTCGACCCCGGCGAGGAGCCCGCGGACGCCGCCGTCCGGGAGTGCCGCGAAGAGGCCGGTGTCACGGTGCGCGCGACGCGGCTCGCGCTCGTGCAGCAGCTGCCCCGCATCACGTACGCCAACGGCGACCAGGTCGACTACCTCGACCTCGTGTTCCGCTGCGACTGGGTCTCGGGCGAGCCCCATCCCGCCGACGGGGAGCTCACCGAGGTCGGATGGTACGGGCTGGGCGAGCTCACCGACGTGGAGCAGGCCCACGTCCGCAAGATCGCACTCGCCCTGGCCGAGGACGATCCGGCCGCCTTCGCGGGCGGCCGCTGACCGTCACGGCCGCCGGCGCCGGAGGACCTCCTCGCGCACCTCGCGGCGGATCACCTTGCCGACGAGCGAGCGCGGCAGTGCGTCGAACTCCACGACCGCCCGCGGCACCTTGTACGCCGCCAGATGCGCCCGCGTGAACGCGCGGATCTCGTCGGCGTCGAACACCGACCCCTCCCGCATCACGACGGCCGCCGTGACCGTCTCCGAGCCGTCCGAACGGGGGATCCCCACGGCGGCCGCGTCCGCCACATCCGGATGCAGCAGCAGCGCGTTCTCCACCTCGCTCGGGCTGATGTTGAAGCCACCGCTGATGATCAGCTCCTTGAGCCGGTCGACGACGGTCACGAATCCGTCGGCATCCACGGCCACGATGTCACCGGTGCGCAGCCATCCGCCCGCCAGGAGCGCGGTCGCCGTCTCGCCGGGCTGGTTCCAGTACCCCTGGAACACCTGCGGACCGCGCACGAGCAGCTCCCCCTCCTCACCGACCTGGAGGTCGCGTGCCGGATCGGCGGGGTCGACCACGCGGATCTCGGTGCTCGGGAACGGGACGCCGACCGTTCCGGGCCGACGCCGCGGCCCCATCGGGTTGCCGAGACTGATCGGCGACGACTCCGTCATCCCGTAGCCCTCGACGATGAGACCGCCCGTGGCCTCCTCCCACCGCAGCACCGTGGACGGCGGCAGCGACATCGCCCCCGAGATCGCGTTGCGCAGACTCGAGAGGTCGACGCCCTCGCGCGCCGTCGCCCGGGCGAGGGCGTCGTAGATCGGCGGGACGGCGGCGAGGAAGGTCGGCGGCGTCCGCCGGATCGCGTCCAGCGTCATCCCCACATCGAAGGTCGGGAACAGCACGATGCGGGCGCCGACCGACAGCGCCGTCGTGAGGCACAGCGTGAGCCCGTAGGCGTGGAAGAGCGGGAGGACCGCGTAGAACACCTCGCGCCCCGGCACGAGGTCGGGCACCCACGCGGCGGACTGCGCCGCGTTCGAGCGCAGATTGCGGTGGGTGAGGATCGCGGCCTTCGGAGTCCCCGTGGTGCCGCTGGTGAACTGGAGCGCGGCGACGTCGTCCACGGCGGGACGGGGGTGTCGCCGCGCGAGCGGACGCGACGAGGCGAGCTCCGCCCACGCGCGCACCCCCTTCGCCCGGGGACGCGCCGAGAGTGCGTTCCGCGCGTCGCGCGCCTTCTTCACCGGCAGCCGCAGCGCCAGGCGGGTGCGGCGCGGCATCGCGTCGATCATGCGCACGGCGACGATGTGGTTCGGACGGATGTCCGCGGGGAAGTCGGCGACGGTGTCCGCCACGGCATCCCACACGACCGCCACGCGCGCGTGGTGCACCTCGAACTGGTGCCGCAGCTCCGGTGCCGTGTAGCGCGGATTGTGCTCGACGACGATCGCCCCGAGGCGCTGCACCGCGTAGAACGCGACGATGTGCTGGGGGCAGTTGGGCAGGATCAGCGCCACGCGGTCGCCGGCGACCACGCCGAGTCTGCGCAGGCCCTCCGCCGCACGCGCGACCTCACGCCCCAGGTCGCGGTACGTCGTCACGGCCCCGAAGAACTCGAGCGCGGGCCGGCCCGGATGCGTGCGGACCGCCTCGTCGAGCATGTCCGGAAGGGTCTGTGTGACGGGCTCGATCTCCGACGGCACCCCCGGCGTATAGGAGGACAACCAGGGACGTTCGGAGAGAGTCACTCCCCCAGCCTAGGCACCGGCATGTACGCCGGTCGGCATGGGACCGGCGTCCGACCCCGCGTCAGCCGCGCAGCACGTCGAGCGCGTGGGCCAGGTCGGCCGGGTAGTCGCTCGAGAACGTGACCCACTCCGTCGTGGCGGGGTGCGAGAACGACAGCTCGTGCGCGTGCAGCCACTGCCGCGACAGGCCGAGCCGCGCCGAGAGGGTGGGGTCGGCCCCGTACAGCGGATCGCCGACGCAGGGATGCCGGTGCGCCGCCATGTGCACGCGGATCTGGTGGGTGCGTCCCGTCTCGAGGTGGATCTCCAGCAGCGCGGCCGACGGGAACGCCTCGAGCGTCTCGTAGTGGGTGATCGAGTCCTTGCCGTCGGGGGTCACGGCGAACTTCCACGAGTGGGAGGGATGGCGGCCGATCGGCGCATCGATCGTGCCCGCGAGGGGGTCGGGGTGGCCCTGGACGACGGCGTGGTAGATCTTGTCGACCTCGCGCTCCTTGAAGGCCCGCTTGAGCGCGGTGTACGCGCGCTCCGTCTTGGCGACGACCATGAGGCCGCTCGTACCGACGTCGAGGCGATGCACCACACCCTGGCGTTCGGCGGCGCCCGTCGTGGCGACCCGGAAGCCCGCCGCGGCCAGCGCGCCCAGGACCGTGGGTCCCTCCCAGCCGAGCGACGGATGCGCCGCGACGCCCGCGGGCTTGTCGACGACCACGATCTCGTCGTCGTCGTAGACGATCCCGAGGTCGGGCACCGCGAGGGGGACGATCTCCGGCTCGCGGCGGTCTTCCCACTCGAGCTCGAGCCATCCCCCGGCGCGCAGACGATCCGATTTACCGAGCGGGCGCCCGTCCATCCGCACGCCGCCGGCTTCGGCGACCTCGGCCGCGAAGGTGCGCGAGAACCCCAGCATCTTGGCGAGGGCGGCATCCACCCGGACGCCGTCGAGACCGTCGGGGATGGGAAGGGTGCGTGACGGCATCAGTCCTCGCGCAGCCCGGTGGGCGCGTCATCGGCGTCGGACGCCGCCGGCGCGGTCGCGTCGCCGCGGCGCTCACGCGTGCCGTCGAGGCGCACGCCGACGACCACGAGCAGGGCGACACCGATCATCATCGTCACGATGAACATGTCGGCCACGTTGTAGATGGCCGGGTTCATGCCGAGCCACATCCAGGGCGTGTTGATGAAGTCGACGACGTGACCGACCAGGAACCCCGGGTCGCGCAGCACGCGATCGGTGAGGTTGCCCAGGATGCCGCCGAGCAGCAGGCCGAGGACGATCGCCCAGACACGGGAGCGCACGCGCATCACCGTGAGCGAGACGATGACCAGCGCGGCGACGGTCATCACGACGGTGAAGATCCACGTCTGACCCTCGAGGAGCGAGAACGCGGCGCCCGGATTCCTCGTCAGATAGAACTGCAGGACATCGCCCCACACCGCCACCGGTTCCTGATACGGCAGCGACGTGAGAGCCAGATGCTTGGTGAACTGGTCGGCGGCCAGCACCAGCGCCGCGAGGATCGCGACGAGGGCACCGGCCGCCGCCCTGTTCAGGGTCTTGTGCTGAGGGGACGGGTCCGTCACCGGGCTCAGGAAGCCGAGACCGGCGAGGCGCCCGAGGTGGTGCCGGCGACGTCGAGGTCGCGCAGCTTGTCCTCGATGAAGCCGCGCAGCTGCGAGCGGTAGTCGCGCTCGAACTGGCGCAGCTCGCTGATGCGGCTCTCCAGCGTGACGCGCTCCGCCTCGAGGCGGGCCATCTCGTCGCGGCCCTTGGCCTCGGCCTCGGCCAGGATCGACGCGGCCTTGGACTGGGCCTCGGAGATGAGCTTGTCGCGCTGGGCCTGGCCCTCGGCGACGTGCTCGTCGTGCAGGCGCTGAGCGAGCTCGATGATGCCGGCGGATGCCGCGACGCCACCGGCGGCGGGAGCCTCCGCAGCGGGCACGGCCTCCACGACGGCGGGAGCCGGCTCCTCGACGACCGCAGCCTCGACGACCTCGGCGGGAGCGGCTTCACCGGACTCGTACGCGGCGAGCTTGGTCTTCAGCTCTTCGTTCTCGGCGATGGTCTTGCGCCACTCGACGACGATCTCGTCGAGGAAGTCATCCACCTCGTCGGGGTCGAAGCCCTCCTTGAACCGCACGTGCTGGAACTGCTTGGTGACGACGTCTTCCGGGGTCAAAGCCATGGTGTTTCCTCTTTCGGGGCTCACGACGCGGGCCGATTCGGTCGGCCCGCCATCGGCGAACCGTACTGATCAAGCATAGTCGGCGCTCGTGGGGCGTGCGACGGGGGCTACAGGCGCTCGATCACCCGGACGATCGTGAGCAGCACGAAGCAGCTGAGCATCGTCACCGGGAATCCGAGGTCGAGAGCGATGGGTCCGAGCCGCAGCGGAGGGATCAGCCGACGGAAGAACCGCAGCGGCGGATCGGTCAGCGTGAAGACGGCCTCGGCGAGAACGAGCCCGAAGCCCCGCGGCCGCCACTGACGGTTGAACATCGGGATGTACTCGAGAACCAGCCTCGCCAACAGCACGAGGATGTAGATGAGGAGAAGGACGTCGACGACGAAGGCCGCCAGGCGCACGATCTCCACGACTACTGCGAGAAGGGTGCGGACTCGGGGTCGGCGTTCGCCACCGACCCGTCACCGGAGATCGCGACGTTCTCGGGCGACAGCAGGAAGACCTTGCTGGTCACGCGCTCGATACGCCCGTACAGGCCGAGGGAGAGTCCGCTCGCGAAGTCGATCAGTCGACGCGCGTCGGCGTCGCTCATCTGCGACAGGTTGATGATCACCGGGATGCCGTCGCGGAAGTTCTCCGCGATGATCTGCGCGTCGCGGTACTGCTTGGGGTGCACCGTGAGGATCTCGCTGACGGTGCCGGCGGTCGGCTGGCGGACGACGGCGGGACGGTGCAGGGGCGTCACGGGAGCCGCCTTCTCGATCGGGCGGTCGCTCGTGCGCTCACGGCGCGCAGGCGTCTCGGCGGCGGGCTCTTCGTAGACCTCTTCCTCGTCGGCGAGGCCCAGGTACACCATGGTCTTCTTGAGCGGGTTCGACATCGCATTCCTCCGTTTGCTCGTCTGGTCTGAGGCTAGCCGCGGTCCGGTCGCGGTCCCGTGATTGCCGTGCCGATCCGCAGGTGTGTCGCGCCGGCGGCGATCGCATCGGCGAAGTCGCCCGACATCCCGGCGGACATCCACGACGCGTCCGGGACGACGCGTCGTACGGTCTCGCCCGCCGCCGCGAGACGCGCGAACGCCGCGCCCGGCGCCTCGTCGAGGGGTGCGACGCCCATGACGCCGCGCACGCGCAGCGACGGACAGCGATCGGCGGTGTGCGCGGCGAGGGACTCGACCTCCGACGGCGACACGCCTCCGCGGCCGGGGTCGGAAGTGAGGTTGACCTGGAGGAACACGTCGAGCGGCGCCCCCTCGGGATCGGCGGCGTGCAGCGCGTCCGCGACGCGGTCGCGGTCGACGGAGTGGACGCAGTCGGAGGCCACGCGCACCGCGCGGGCCTTCTTGGTCTGCAGCTGCCCGATGAAATGCCAGCGCAGCCCGTCCAGCGCGGAGCCCTCGAGTTCTGCGCGCTTCGCGGTGAGCTCCTGCTGGCGGTTCTCCCCCACGTCGCGCACGCCGAGCGCGGCGAGATCGGTCACGAGGCGCGCCGGGTGGAACTTCGTGACGACGATCCGCCTGATCTCGCCGGGGTCGCGCCCGACCGCCCTGGCCGCGTCCGCGAGGCGGGCGTCCAGGGCGGTCAGGCGTTCGGCGAGAGAGGTCACTTCAGGAAGTCGGGGATGTCCAGGTCATCGTCGCCGTAGACCGAGTCGTACGACTCGGCGACGGGTGCCGACACCGTGACCGGCTGCTTCTCCTCGACGGCGGCGATCTCGCGCGCGGCATCCTCCGCGGGCACGGACGGCAGCACGGGCGCCGCGGCCGCCGGGCGCGCCGCCGTGATCGGCTCGATGCGCGTCTGCGGTTCGCCCCCGTCGAAACCGGCGGCGATGACCGTGACCCGGACCTCGTCGCCGAGCGTGTCGTCGATGACCGTGCCGAAGATGATGTTCGCCTCGGGGTGGGCGGCTTCCTTGACCAGCTGGGCCGCGTCGTTGATCTCGAAGATGCCGAGGTTCGACCCACCCTGGATCGAGAGCAGCACACCGTGCGCACCCTCGATCGACGCCTCCAGCAGAGGCGATTCGACGGCCAGCTCGGCGGCCTTGATCGCCCGGTCGGCTCCGCGCGCGGAGCCGATGCCCATGAGAGCGGAGCCGGCGCCCTGCATGACGCTCTTGACGTCGGCGAAGTCGAGGTTGATCAGACCCGGCGTCGTGATGAGGTCGGTGATGCCCTGCACACCGGCGAGGAGCACCTGGTCGGCGGTGGCGAACGCCTCGATCATCGAGATGCCGCGGTCGCTGATCTCCAGCAGACGGTCGTTCGGCACGACGATGAGGGTGTCGACCTCTTCCTTGAGCTTCGCGACGCCGGCCTCGGCCTGGCTCTGGCGGCGCCGACCCTCGAAGCTGAACGGCTTGGTGACGACACCGATCGTCAGCGCGCCGATCGACTTGGCGATGCGGGCGACCACGGGGGCACCGCCGGTTCCCGTCCCACCGCCCTCGCCGGCCGTCACGAAGACCATGTCGGCTCCCGCGAGAGCCTCCTCGATCTCCTCGGCGTGATCCTCGGCGGCGCGGCGGCCGACCTCGGGGTCGGCCCCGGCGCCGAGCCCGCGCGTGAGCTCGCGGCCCACGTCGAGCTTGACGTCGGCGTCACTCATCAGCAGCGCCTGGGCGTCGGTGTTCACCGCGATGAACTCGACACCCCGCAGCCCGAGCTCGATCATCCGATTGACGGCGTTCACGCCGCCGCCGCCCACACCCACGACCTTGATCACCGCGAGGTAGTTCTGGTTCTGGCTCATGCCGGCCTCCATTGTGTCCCGAACCCTGACTGCTAAACCTTGAACCTCTAGTTGAGGTTTAAAGAATTGCTCAGTATGCAATTCCTTGATTGAAGGTATGCGGCAGCGAGGCCCGCGCCCGCCAGGCACGGGGCGTGTCGCGCAGAAACGCGTCGGGACCGCGTGTCAGCGCACGACGACGGCCGTGGCCGACGAGACGTCGTAGCTCGACACCTCGGACGGCGGCCGGGCGGCCATGATCGCCGCGAGGCTCTTGGCCTTCAACACGGAGTCGTCGGCGTTGCCCCAGACGACGGTCGTGCCGGTGCCGCCCAGGGTGAGCGTGACGTCGTTCGCCGAGGTCGCACTCATCGCGGTGACCTGGTCGCGGATGTCGGTGGGCAGCGTACGGAAGACGGTCCCCACGGCGGTGAAGGCGGGCGAGGAGAGCCCTCCCTCCACCGAGAGCACGGGATGACCGGCGGCAGGTTGCGGGGTCGTGGAGAGCGCCACCCCGGCGGCGTCGACGAGGGTGTAGCCGGCCGACGACGGGATCGAGCCGATCGGCGTGCGCTCGACGATGCGGACGACGAGCTCGTGCGGCGGCCGGGCCTCGAGCGTGTAGGACTCGACGAGGGGGAAGGTCACGAGCGCCGCTTTGACGGCCGAGGAGTCGACGAGGGGCAGAGGCGTGCCGATCTGGCCGGCCAGCGCCTGCTCGACGGCTCCGGCGTCGAGGGTCGAGGCGCCCACGACGCTCACCTTCTCGACCGCGAAGAGCGGGCTGTATGCGGCGCCCAGCGTGCCGAGCACCAGCAGGAGGACGGCGGCGCCGACCCCGAGCCAGATCATCCGACGGCGGCGCTGACGCGCCGTGAAGCGCCGCACCTCCGCGCGCAGGGCGCGCCGCCGGGCGCGTGCCGCCGACCACACGTCGCGGACGCCGATCGCATCGGCATCCTCGGCGGCCTCGGGTGTCGACCCGGGCGTCGCCTCGGTCACCGTCGACATCGGCGCACGCTCGGACGATCCCACCCACAGCGGGGTCAGCGGGGCCGTCGCATCGGCGTCCTCCACGGGGTCGGCAGCGGCACCGGCGTCCTCGCCCCGACGCGGCGGATCGACACGGCGCACGGTCGACGCGTCGACCTCATCCGCGGTCGCCTTCGCGGCGGCCGGGTCCTGCTCCGGCGCCGGCAGCGGCGTCGGCCGGCGCATCGGCTATGCCTCGGCCTTCGTCGCGGACAGCGCCCCGAGCACCTGAGGGATGATCTGGTACACGTTGCCGCAGCCGAGGGTGATGACGTAGTCGCCGGCGCGCGCCACCGTCGCGGTGTAGTCGGCCGCCGCCTGCCAGTCGGGGACGAAGTGCACCTTCGCGGGGTCGCGGAACGCGCCGCTGACGAGCTCGCCGGTCACGCCGGGCACGGGGTCCTCACGGGCACCGTACACATCGAGCATGACCGTGTGATCGGCGTACTGCTCGAGGACCTCGGCGAACTCGCGATACATCTCCTGCGTGCGCGAATACGTGTGCGGCTGCTGGATCGCGATGATGCGCCCCTCGCCGACGACGGTGCGCGCGGCCGCGAGCGCCGCGGCGACCTCGGTCGGATGGTGGGCGTAGTCGTCGTAGACGCTCACCCCGCGCTCCACGCCGTGCAGCTCGAACCTCCGGACGGTACCGCCGAATCCCTCCACCGCGCGCAGCGCCGGCTCGAGGGCGTATCCGAGCGTGAGGAGCACGGCGACCGCGCCCGCCGCGTTGATGGCGTTGTGGGCGCCCGGCACCGCCAGCCGGCCCGGAACGCTGACGCCGTCGTGCGTGAGGGTGAACGAGACCGGGCCGTCGGTCACGATGTCGCTGACGCGCACGTGGGCCGCGGCATCCTCGCCGAACGTCACCACCGTGGGGTGATCGAGCGCGGCCGCCACGCGGCGGGCGCCGGCGTCGTCGGCGGAGATGACGACCGCCTCGCGGGCCGCGTCGCCGAAGCGCACGAAGCCGTCGTAGAACGCGTCGCGCGACTCCCAGTGGTCGAGGTGATCGGGGTCGACGTTGGTGATGAGGGCGACGGAGGTGTCGTAGAGGAGGAACGTGCCGTCCGACTCGTCGGCCTCGATGACGAACAGCTCGTCGGATCCCGTCGCACTGGACACGCCGAGGTCGGCGATCACTCCCCCGTTGACGAACGTCGGCGCCGTGCCGAGCGCACGCAGCGCGGTGACGATCATGCCCGTGGACGTCGTCTTCCCGTGCGCGCCCGCGACGCTCACGAGGCGGCGGCCGCCGATGAGCCAGTGCAGGGCCTGCGAGCGGTGGATGACGTGGAGGCCGCGCTCCTTCGCGAGCAGGAACTCCGGGTTCTCGGGCCAGATCGCCCCGGTGTGGATGACGGTGTCGGCATCGTCGGGCAGGTGCGCCGCGTCGTGGCCGACGTGCACGTCGGCACCGCGCGCCGCGAGGGCGCGCAGGGCGGCGCCGTCGGCGCGGTCCGAGCCCGACACGCGTATGCCGCGGTCGAGGAACATGCCGGCGAGCCCGGACATGCCCGATCCGCCGATGCCGATGAAGTGCGCGGCGGAGATGTCCTCGGGAATGGGCAGGCTGAGATCGGGTCGAATCATGGCTCGACAAGTCTAGGTCGGCTCTCCCTGGGGGGATGCTGCGGCGCGCTGCGCGGCGGTCCGGGGCCTTGACTTATTGATACATTGCATGATACAAAAGCGGGATGCAGATGGTCATCGACCCGGCATCCCCCGTCCCGCCCTTCGAGCAGCTGCGCCGCCGGCTCATCGACGCGATCGACACGGGCGAGCTCGCTCCCGGGGCCCGACTGCCCACGGTGCGACGGCTGGCGGAGGACCTCGGCCTGGCGCCCGGCACCGTGGCACGCGCCTACCGTGAGCTGGAGGCCGCCGATGTGATCGAGACCCGGGGGCGCAACGGCACGTTCGTCGCTCCGCAGGGCGATGCGGCGCTGAAGGAGGCGCAACGCGCGGCATCCGCGTTCGCCGCGCAGATCCGCGCGCTCCGCCTCAATCCCGAGCAGGCCCTCGCCCTCGCCCGCGCCGCCCTCCGCGACGCGCCGTCGACCTCCTGACACGCGTTCGTCCGTCCCGTCCTGCCGCATCGCCGACGCGATACCGGCACGAGGGGACGGATGAGCGGCGGTCAGCGCAGCGCGCTGTCGAGCATCGCGATGACGTTGGCCGTGCCCGCCCGCGCCGCCGCGGAGCGTGAGGCGGCCGCCGTGCGCATCGCGCCGAGCGCGGCCCCGTCGCCCAGCAGGGGCACGATCTCGGTGCGCACCCGGTCGGCGGTGAACTCGGCATCCGGGATGATCCGTGCGGCGCCCGCCGCCACCGCGTCGGCGGCGTTGAGCGCCTGCTCGCCGTTGCCGACCGCGTAGGGCACGTATACGGCGGGAACACCGAGCGCCGACAGCTCGCTGACCGTCGCGGCACCGGCGCGCGACACGACGAGATCGGCCAGCGCGAGCGCCAGATCCATCCGGTCCAGGTACGGGACGACGCGGTAGTCGGGATGCCGCGGGTCGACGATCTCGTCGCGCTCCCCCGCCGCGTGCAGCAGCTGCCAGCCCGCGTCGACGATCGAGGACCACGCCTGGGCGAAGGCCTGGTTGAGTCGGCGGGCGCCGAGCGAGCCGCCGAAGACGAGGAGCACGGGCCGCGCCGGGTCGAGCCCGAAGGCCGCGGCGGCCTCCGCCCGTGCCGCGGCACGATCGAGCTCGACGATCTCGCGCCGCAACGGCATCCCCACCGTCTGCGCGCCGCGCAGCGGCGTCCCGGGGAAGACGGCGCCCACCGCGGCGGCGCGCCGGGCGCCGAGGATGTTGGCGAGGCCGGGGCGGGCGTTCGCCTCGTGGACCACGTACGGGATGCCCTCCCGCCGCGCCGCCACGTACGCCGGCGCCGACGCGTACCCGCCGAAGCCCGCGACGACATCGACCCGTCGCGTCCGCAGGCGCGCGCGCACCTGGCGGACGGCGCGCGTCCACGCGGCGGGGAAGCGCACGGCGGCGAGGTCGGGACGGCGCGGGAAGGGCACCTTGTCGACGAACAGCAGCTCGTAGCCGCGCTGGGGCACGAGGCGGGCCTCCAGCCCCTCCCTCGTGCCGAGGACGAGGACACGGGCCGCGGGGTCGCGCTCGCGCAGGCCGTCGGCGACGGCCAGGAGCGGGTTGACGTGGCCGGCGGTGCCCCCGCCGGCGAGCAGGTACGTCGTCGATTCCGGGGCGGTCGTCACCCGATCGAGCCTACCGTCGAGCCCCTGTCAGCGGCGGCCGGGGCGGCGCTCGGCGGGCAGCGCGACCGAGGGCGCCGGAGCGACCGGGAGCGTCCGGGCGAACGAGAGCAGCACGCCGCATCCGATCAGGACGGACAGCAGCGACGTTCCGCCCTGCGACATGAACGGAAGCGGCACGCCGAGCACGGGCGCCAGCCGCAGCACCACCGCGATGTTCAGCAGCGCCTGGCCGACGATCCAGACCGTGATGCCGCCGGCGACGATGCGGATGAACGGATCGTGCGTCTTGCGGATGATGTGGAACGCGCCGACGGCGAAGAGGGTGAACAGGGCGAGCACGACGAGGCATCCGATGAGCCCCAGCTCTTCGCCGAGGATCGCGAAGATGTAGTCGTTGGACTGGGCCGGCAGCCACCCGTACTTCTCGCGGGAGTTGCCGAGTCCGAGCCCGAAGATCCCCCCGTTGGCGAGGCCCCACACGCCGTGCAGCGGCTGGTAGCACGTGGTGTCGTAGCAGGAGAGCGTGTCGACGTCGAGGAAGCTCATGATCCGCGCCATGCGGTTCGGGCTGGTCACGGCGAACACGCCGGCCGCCCCCACGACGAGGATCAGCGGGATCAGGAAGATCCGGAGCTTGACGCCGGAGAAGAACAGACACGCGAGGAGGATCACCATGAGGATCATCGCCGTGCCGAGGTCGTGGCCGGCCATGACCGTCCCGATCACGAGGGCGCCGACCGGCACCACCGGGATGAAGACGTGCCGCCACAGGCCCAGGAGCGTCTGCTTGCGATAGAGGACGTACCCCAGCCACAGCGCGAGGGTCACCTTGAGGAACTCGGACGGCTGCGCCTGGAAGCCCGCGATCTGGATCCAGTTCTGGTTTCCGTCGTTGGCCACGCCGAGTCCCGGAACGAACACGAGCAGCTGGAACAGGGTCGCGAGGATGAGCCCCGGCCAGGCGACCCGTTTCCAGAAGGTCACCGGCAGCCGGCTCGCGACGAACATCAGCGGGATGCCGATGACGGCGAACACCGCCTGCTTCATCACGACCTCGAACGGGCTCTGGCCGCCGGCCAAGGCGGTCGCCATCGTCGCGGAGAGGACCATCGTCAGGCCGAATCCGGTCAGCAGCAGCGCCGTCGAAGCGATCAGCAGGAACTCGCTGGGGACGGGCGCGAAGACCCTCCCCAACGAGACGCGCGCGGCGAACCCGGTGGAGGCCGCGTCGTCGGCGCCGTCAGCGGCTGGACGGGTCGGCGGGGTCGTCGTGGTCATCGGCTCCCCCTGCGTCTGTCGTGCCGGTCTCGGTCGGTGTCTGCGTCGCCGCGTCGGGTGGCGTCCAGGCCTGTACGGCGCGGGCGAACCGGTGTCCACGGTCGGCGTACGAGTCGAATTGGTCGAAGGATGCCGCGGCGGGGGCGAGGAGGACCACGTCTCCGTCACGGGCGATCTCCGCCGCCGCTGCGACGACGTCCGCCATGACGTCTTCAGTCTGTGCGTGGTCCACTTCGAAGACGGGAATGGTCGGCGCGTGTCGCGCGAACGCCTCGGTGATCGGCGACCGCTCGACCCCGATCACGATGACCGCCTTCACGCCCGGGCCGCGCGCCGCGATCAGCTCGCCGATGTCGACGCCCTTCAGGTCGCCGCCGACGATCCACACGGCGCCGGGGAACGCCGCGAGCGACGACGCGGCGGCGTGGGGGTTGGTCGCCTTCGAGTCGTCGATCCAGGTGATGCCGCCGACCGTCGCGACCACTTCGATGCGGTGCGCGTCCAGGCGGAAGGCGCGCAGAGCGGAGGCGATGTCCGCGGGGGCGACGTCGAGCGACCGCGCGAGCGCCGCCGCGGCCAGGATGTTGGCGACGACGTGCGGCGCCGCCAGCCCGTGCGCGGCGAGTTCGCCGACCGTGGTCAGCTCCAGCGCGCTCGTGCGACGGTCGTCGAGGAACGCGCGGTCGACCAGGATGCCGTCGACGATGCCCAGATCGCTCGGGCCGGGCACACCGAGGTCGAAACCGATGGCGCGGCATCCGTCGACGACGTCGGCCTCCTCCACCATGACGCGGGTCGCGACGTCGGACTTGTTGTAGACGCAGGCCACGCGCGTGTGCTGGTAGACGACCGCCTTCGCGTCGCGGTACGCGGCGAACGACCCGTGCCACTGCAGGTGGTCGTCGGCGAGGTTGAGGCACACGCTCGCGTGCGGGGAGACGGGCTGCGTGCCCTCCTGCAGCGAGAGGTACCAGAGCTGGTGGCTCGACAGCTCGACGACCAGCGCGTCGAACCCGCCGGGATCGCGCACCGCATCGAGGATCGGGACGCCGATGTTGCCGCACGGGGCGGCGCGCAGCCCTCCCGCGACGAGCATCGATGCCGTGAGCTGCGTGGTCGTCGTCTTGCCGTTGGTCCCCGTGATGAGCAGCCACTCGGCGGGGGTGCCGTCGGGCCGCACGACCTTGTCGCGCACGCGCCAGGCCAGCTCGATGTCGCCCCACAGCGCGATGCCGTTCGCGCGGGTCCACGCGACGATCGGGTGGTGGGGCGCGAAGCCGGGCGAGGCGATGACGACCTCGGGTGCGAACTCGACGAGGGCATCCGGCACGGAGCCCAGCGATCCGAGGTGCATGCGTGCGCCGATGACGGGCAGCAGCCGTGCGTACTCCTCCGCGGCGGTCTCGCTCAGCACGAGCACGTCGGCGCCGAGCTCGGCGAGCGTGTCGGCGACGGAGAAACCGGTCACCGACAGGCCGAGCACGGCGACACGCAGCCCGCGCCAGTCCGCGTGCCAGCTGCGCAGCGCATCCAGGTCGCGCACCCCGCTCACAGCGCCGAGAGCCATTCGACGTAGAAGAGCGCGACGCCGGTGACGGCGAGCATGCCGGCGATGATCCACATCCGCACGACGATCGTGATCTCGGGCCAGCCGCGCATCTCGAGGTGGTGGTGGAACGGACTCATCAGGAAGAGGCGTTTGCCGCCCGTGGCCTTGAAGTAGATGCGCTGCAGGATGACCGAGCCCGGGCCGATGATGAAGACGCCGGCGATGATGACCGACAGCAGCTCGGTGCGCGAGAGGATCGCCATCGCGGCGATCACGCCGCCGATCGCCATCGAGCCCACGTCGCCCATGAAGATCTTCGCCTTCGGCGCGTTCCACCACAGGAAGCCCACGAGAGCACCCACGAAGGATGCCGCGATGATCGTGAGATCCATCGGGTCGGGCGTCGGGTAGCAGCCGTTGACATACGCCGTGACGAGCGCCCCGCTCGCGCACCGCTGCTGGAACTGCCAGAACGTGACGAGGCTGAGGGCCGACACCGTGAAGATCCCGGATCCGGTCGCGAGGCCGTCCAGGCCGTCGGTCAGGTTGGTCGAGTTCGACCAGGCCACCGAGATGAAGGTGATCCACACGAGGTAGGCGATCCATCCGACGACGGCGCCGAGCGCGAGGAAGGACAGCATCGGGATGTCGCGGAAGAAGGAGATGTAGGGCGAGGCGGGCGTCTCCCCGCGGGCGTCGGGAAAGTTCAGCGCCATGATGCCGAACGGCACCGCGACCAGCACCTGGCCGACGATCTTGCGCCACCCGGACAGACCGAGGCTGCGCTGCTGACGGACCTTCATGAAATCGTCGATGAAGCCGACCACGCCGAAGCCGACCATCATCCAGATGACCAGCAGACCGGAGATCGACGGCGGCGCTCCGCCGGTCAGCGTGCCGACGAAGTAGCCCACGATCGAGCCGACGATGAACACGATCCCGCCCATCGTGGGCGTGCCGCGCTTGGTCTGATGGCTCGGGTTGTTCACGTTCTCCGGCGTGCGGATGACCTGACCCCAGCCGAGCTTCTCGAACAGCCGGATGAACAGCGGTGTGAGAAAGAGCGTGAACGCCAGGGAGATCGTCGCAGCCGCCAGCAGGGATCTCACGAGAACGATTCTCCCAGACGATCGCCGAGGTGCCGGAGCCCGGCGGAGTTCGACGACTTCACCAGCACGCGATCGCCGTCGCGCAGCTCGTGGAGGAGGTAGTCGAACGCCTCGTCGGCGGTCTCGAAGAAGACGGCCTCCCCGTCCCACGACCCCTCGCCGACGGCGGCGAGGAAGAGGCGGCGCGCGTCGCGCCCCACCACGACGATGCGCTCGATGCGCAGCCGCACGGCGAGCAGACCGACGCGGTCGTGCTCCTCGCCGGCGAACTCGCCGAGCTCGCTCATGGCACCGAGGACGGCGACCTTCCGCTCGCCCGGGCCCGCGATCTGCGCGAGCGTGCGCAGCGCGGCCGCCATCGAGTCGGGGCTCGCGTTGTAGGCGTCGTTGATGATGCGCACGCGGTCGGAGCCGAGCGGCTGCATCCGCCAGCGCTCCGCGATCTCGAGCGTCTCCAACCGCGCGATGGCGGACGGCAGCGGCACGCCGAGCTCGCGGGCGGCCGTCAGCGCGGCCAGCGCGTTCATGACGTGGTGCTCGCCGAGCACGCGGAGCCGGAGCGGGAAGCGCTCGTCCCCGGCCACGATCGTGCACGTCGTGCCGGCGGCCGTGACCTCGACGTCCTCGGCCCGGATCTCCGCGGCGGCGCCGCGACCGAACCAGCGGACCTCGACGTCGCGCGACGCGGCGACGGCCGCCATCGTGACGACGCGAGCGTCGTCCGCGTTCAGCACCGCGACACCGCCGGGGCGGACCGCCTCGACCAGCTCGGTCTTCGCCTTCAGTGTCTCCTCGACGCCGCCGAAGCCGCCCGCGTGGGCCAGGCCCACCATCAGCACGACACCCACGTCCGGGGAGACCAGACCGGCCAGACGCGCGATCTCGCCGGGTCCGGAGGCGCCGAACTCGCTGACGAGGAAGCGGGTCTGCGCGCGGACGCGCAGCATCGTCAGCGGCGCGCCGACCTCGTTGTTGAACGAGCCGCGCGGCGCGACGGTGTCGCCCTCGTCCTGCAGGATGCGCGCCAGCATGTTCTTGGTGGTGGTCTTGCCGTTCGAGCCGGTGATGCCGACGATCCGCAGCTCCCCGCCCGCGCGGACGGAGGCCACGACCACCCTCGCGAGGTCGGAGAGGGCCGCGACGGCATCCGGGACGACGATCTGGCTGACGGGCGCGTCGACGCGTCGCTCCACGATCGCCAGCACCGCACCGGCCTCGACGGCGGCCTCGACGAAGTGGTGGCCGTCGGTGACCTCGCCGGGTTTCGCGACGAAGATGTCACCCGCCCCGATCATGCGGGAGTCGGTGTCGACGTCGCCGTCGACGAACGTCTCGGGAGTGTCGTGGTGTGCCGGGTGCAGAGTTCCCGTCACGGCGGCGGCCACCTCGGCCAGCGTCATCCGGATCATAGGGTTGGTTCCTCACGCGCGGTGGCGCGTCGCGGTCTCGTCATTGTGTCACGGGCAGCAGAGGGGTGTCCGAGCCCGAGGGCATGACGCGGTAGTGCGTGAGCACCTGCGTCATGGCCTTCTTGAAGACGGAGCGGTTGGCCGAGGACATGGTGTTGGTCTTCGGCTCGTTGAACAGGGTCAAGACAACGTACTGCGGATCGTCCGCCGGGGCGTAACCGGCCAGGGACGTCATGTAGAGGTTGTCCTTGTAGCCGCCGTTGCCGTCGGGCACCTGCGCGGTACCGGTCTTGACCGCGAGCCGGTAGCCGGGGATGCGGATGTCGTCGGCGAGCGTCCCCTGTGCGTAGACGTTCTCGAGCATCTGCGAGACCTCGGCGGCGGTCTCCGGCTTGATGACCTGGACGGGGTCGGGCAGATCCGGTGTCACGACCGTGCCGTCGGGCTTGGTGCACGACTCCACGAGCTGGGCCGGCATCCGCACGCCGCCGTTCGCGATCGTCTGGAAGAGGCTCGTGACCTGGGTCGGGGTGACCGTGAAGGCCTGACCGAACGTCGTCGTGTAATAGGTCTGGTTGTCCCACGTCGACGGGTCGCGGATCTCGCCGCTCGGCTCCGCCGACCAGTCGAGCGCGGTGCCGCCGCCGACGCCGAACTTCTTCAGGTAGTCGTAGCGGACCTCGGGGCTCACGAGCGAGCCGAACTGCGACATCGCCACGTTGGACGACTCCACCAGCCCGCCGGTCAGCGTGAGGTTCTGCGTCGGGTGGCTCTCCGAGTCGTTGATCACGGCACCGTTGGGGAACCGGATCCGATCGGGCGTCTCGACGGTGGATGTCGGGCTCAGGCCGGCCTGCTCGATCGCGGTCGCGGCCGTGACGGGCTTGAACGTCGACCCGGGCTCGTACGACACGCGCAGCAGGCGCGACCCGCGGTTGTCGGGGTCGGAGGCGCCGGGGTCGTTGGGGTCCACGGTGTTGGTCTCCGCGAGCGCGCGGATCTTGCCGGTCTTGGCCTCCATGACGATGATGCCGCCCCAGTCGGCCTGGTAGCGCGCCGTCTCCTCGGAGATCAGCTGCTGCATGAACCACTGCAGGTCGCTGTCGATCGTCAGCTTCAGCGTGCCGCCGTTGACCGCGGGGTCCTCGACCTCGGTGCCGGGGATGATGACCCCGTCGGCCCCGCGCTGATACGTGAGGGTGCCGTTGGTGGCCTGCAGACACGAGTCCTGCAACGACTCGAGCCCTTCCAGGGGGGTGCCGTCCGAGCCGACGAACCCGATGAGGTTTCCGGCGACGGCGCCGTCGGGGTAGGTGCGGGCGGGGTGGAGCGGGAAGGTGAGGAACGGCAGCTTCAGCTCGGCGAGCGCCCGGTACTCCTCGGTGGAGACGTACCGCTTCACGTAGGCGAACCGGGAGCCCGCGTCGGCAGCGAGCGCGTCCGCGACGATCTTCTCCACGTCGGCGGCGGACTGGCCCGTGATCGCCGCGATCTTGGGCGCCACCTCGCTCCACGGGGTCATGACGTTCTTGCCGTCGTCGTCCTTGATCGTCCTGCCGTCGGCGTCGACCGTGGCGACGCCCTGCGCGGCGAGGAGCGGATCGATCTGCACGTCGTACAGCGTCGTGCTGCTGGCGAGGACGACGCCGTTGTCGTCGACGATCTCGCCGCGCGCGCCGTAGAGGGTGCTCTTGGCTCCGGTCGCGTACGCCTGCGAGTCGTCGATGTGCTCGCGCGCGTTGACGACCTGGATGTCGACGAGGCGCACGACGAAGGCGCAGAGCACCGCCAGGACGACGGCGAGGGCGACGACGGTGCGCCGACGAGGACTGCGGGTGGCTCGTGTCGTCATGAGATCAGTGTGTGGCGGGGGTCGGCAGACCGTCGGCGATGGCAGGGGGTGTCGGTGTATCGACGATCGCCTTGTCGACGACGGAGGTCGTGCCGCCGCCGAGGGTGGCGGCCGGATCGCCCACGAGCGGCTGACCGCTGACGAGGGCGTTGCCCACGGCCGCTTTGCTGAGGGCGTTGACGGCGCTGGCGCCGGTGAGACCGGCGGCGGTGCCGATGATCGCGTTGTCACTCAGACGCAGATAGGTCGGTGCCTGGCCGGTGACCATGCCGAGGGCCTCCGCATTCGCGGCGAGGTACTGCGGCGAGCTGAGACCCGCGAGGCTGTCCTGCAGCATCTGCTTCTGCCAGTCGAGGTCGCGCTGCTGGTCGCTCAGCGTCGACAGCTCGTACGACGACTGGGTCGTCAGGATCGACAAGCCCATCTGGGCGCCTCCGATCAGCAGGGCGCCGGTCACCGCGATGATGCCGTAGACCAGACGCGGACGGCGGCGCGGCTGCGGCTGCTCCAGCGCCTGCAGCCGACGCGCGGGTTCGCGACGCGGCGCGGACGGCAGGGCGGGCAGCCCCGCGAAGGGGTCGAGTGTGCTCTCTGCGGACATGCTCATGCCGCCTCCCGGATGCGTTCGGCCGCGCGCAGGCGCACGGGGGTGGCACGCGGGTTGCGCGCCCTTTCGTCGTCGGAGGCGAGCTCCGCTCCCTTCACGACCAGTCGGAAGCGCGGGGCGTGCTCGGGCAGCTCGACGGGAAGTCCGGCGGGCGCGGTGGATGCCGTGGCATCCGCGAACACGCGCTTGACGAGCCGGTCCTCGAGCGACTGATAGCTCATGACCACGATGCGACCCCCGACGCGGAGGAGGTCGAGACCGGCCGGCAGGGCGCGCTCGAGCACCGACAGCTCGGCGTTCACCTCGATGCGAAGCGCCTGGAAGACCCGCTTGGCGGGATGCCCGCGCCCCTCGCGCTGCACCGCCACCGGCGTCGCGGCGACGAGCACGTCGACGAGCTGGCCGGAGCGCTCGATGGGAGCGACGCCGCGCGCCGCGATGATCGCGCGCGCGTAGCGGCCCGCGAGCTTCTCCTCCCCGTAGCGCTCGAAGATGCGCCGGAGATCGCCCTCCCCGTAGGTCGCGACGATGTCGGCGGCGGTCGTCCCGGAGGTCTGGTCCATCCGCATGTCGAGGGGGGCGTCCTGGGAGTACGCGAACCCGCGGTCGGCCTCGTCGAGCTGCAGCGAGGAGACGCCGAGGTCGAAGAGGATGCCGTCGACGCGGTCGACGCCGGCTCCGCGCACCGCCGCGGCGATCCCGTCGTACACCGTGTGCACGAGCGTCACACGGTCGCCGAAGCGCGCGAGCCGCTCCCCCGCGATGCGCAGGGCGTCGGTGTCGCGGTCGAGGCCGATCAGTCGGACGTCGGGGAAGCGCTCCAGCAGGGCCTCGGAGTGGCCGCCCATGCCCTCGGTCGCGTCGACCAGCACGGCATCGGGCCGCTGCAGCGCCGGGGCGAGCAGCTCGACGCAGCGCTCGAGCAGGACGGGGGTGTGGATCTCGGAGTAGCTCATGATTCTTCGGGTCGGTGGTCCGGAGTCGTGATCCCCATCCGCCTGACCTGACACCGGGGAAGTGCGTCAGGGCGTGCGGCTGGGAGTCACGGCCACGGCTCAGAAGAGGCCCGGGATCACCTCCTGCTCCATGTCCGAGTAGCTGTCCTCGTTGCTGTCGGCGTAGGCGTTCCACGCCTCCGCGTCCCAGATCTCCGCGTGGGCGCCCACACCGGTGACGATCAGTTCGCGGCCGAGGTTGGCGTAGGCGCGCAGGTGCGGCGGGATGGTGATGCGGCTCTGGCTGTCGGGCTTCTCGTCGCTCGCGCCCGAGAGGAACATGCGCTGGAAGTCACGCGACTGCTTGTTCGTCAGCGGTGCCTCGCGGATCTTCTCGTAGACCCGCTCGAACTCCTTCGTGCTGAACACGTAGAGGCAGCGCTCCTGACCGCGGGTGACCACGACACCGTCGCCCAGGTCGGTGCGGAACTTGGCCGGCAGGATGACGCGGCCCTTCTCGTCCAGCTTGGGGGTGTAGGTGCCCAACAGCATCGACCACTCCCCCTTCCTCCGGCCCGATCCAGGTGCGCACCACTTTACTCCACTTTCCTCCACCTGACTATGGTTTCGTGGGCGCAGCGCTCCCCCGGCGCTCCCCGGCGTCCTCTGACGGCGGGGAGCGTCGCGCAGCGGGCCGCGAAAACAAGAAAGCACCGGCCCGATGGGCCGGTGCTTTCTTCTCGTCGCCGAAGCGACGTCAGCTAGGGGTCAGGCGCCGTCTTGGCGGCGGTCCCAACGATCGTTCATGCGATCCATGAAGGAGGACGAGGATGCTGCGCCGGACGTCTTGCGCTGACCCTTGGGCTCTCCCGCCGGGCGCACCGCGGCGATGCCCTTGGCCGGGGTCGCCGCGAGGACCACGCCGGCGACCATCACGAGGAAGGCGACGACGCCGATGGCGATGATCCCGGACGAGACGCCGGCGATCAGCCCCCCGAGACCGACGAGCACCAGGACGGTGCCGTAGACGATGTTGCGATAGCTGAGGGAACGGCCGTCTCGAGACGCGCTGACCACATCTGCGTCCTTGTTCATGAGATGGCGCTCCATCTCATCGAGCAGACGCTGCTCCTGCTCTGACAGCGGCATGCTGCCCCCTCCTCGCCGTTTCGGACCGGCATCGTGTGCGGTCGATTGTACGCGTGCAGTCGAGAACTAGGCTAGGCCCGTGGACGCTTCCCTCGACCCGATAGAGCCGGTTTCTCAGCGACTGGGAAGGTTCGTCGAGGCGCAGCGGTCGTCATGGGCCGATGCGGGCCGTGAGACGCAGCTGTTCCTGGACGCCGCGGCCCGCACTCTGGAGGGCGGCAAGCGGCTGCGCGCGCGCTTCTGCGTGACGGGATGGCAGGCCGTCGCCGAGGCGAGGGGTCCCGTCGCCGCCGCCCCCGACAGCGTCCTCGACGCCGCCGCCGCCCTGGAGATCTTCCATGCGGCCGCGCTCGTCCACGACGACATCATCGACAACTCCGACACGCGCCGCGGCCAGCCGGCGGCGCATCGCGGACTGGAAGCCGCCCATGCCCGCGCGGGCTGGGCGGGCGACGCCGCGGCCTTCGGCCGCTCGGCCGCCGTCCTGCTCGGAGACCTCCTCGTGGCATGGAGCGACGACCTGCTCGAGCAGGGGCTGCGGGCGGCCGAACACGCGGCATCCGCTCGCGAGGTCTACGCCCTGATGCGTCGCGAGGTCACCGTCGGGCAGTTCCTCGACATCGCGGAGGAGGCCGCCTTCACGACCGCACCCGATGCGGAGCACGCCGAGCGGGCGTTGCGGGTCGCCTCGCTCAAGTCGGCCCGCTACAGCATCCAGCATCCGCTTCTGCTCGGGGCTGCGCTCGCCGGCGGCGACGCGGCGCAGACGGCGGCGCTCGCGGCCTTCGGTCACCCGCTCGGTCTCGCCTTCCAACTGCGCGACGACGTGCTGGGCGTGTTCGGCGACAGCGCCGTCACGGGCAAGCCGTCGGGCGACGACCTGCGCGAGGGCAAGCGCACGCTGCTGATCGCCTACGCCCGCGAACGGCTCGACCGCCCGACGAAGCGACTCGTCGACGAGCTCATCGGCGATCCGGGGCTCGACGCCGCGCAGATCGCATCGTTGCAGCAGACGATCATCGACACCGGCGCCCTCGATCGCGTCGAGACGGCGATCTCCCACTACGCGGCGGAGGCCGACCGTGCACTGCGCGGCGCCCCCCTGTCGACGCCGGCGGTCGGAGCGCTCCGCGATCTCGCCCAGGCGGCGATCGCCCGTTCCTCGTGACGCGCGTCGCCCGGCGCACCGGGCGGCGACGGCGGCGTCAGGCGAGCGTCTGAGCGACCCGACGCACCTCGCTCTTGCGCCCCTGACGAAGCGCGGAGATGGGAGCCTGTCCGATCGACTCCTCCTCGGCGAGCAGCCAGTCGATCACCTCGTCGTCGCTGAACCCCGCATCCTGCAGCACGATGATCGTGCCGCGGAGGGCGGAGAGGGGTCGGCCCTCGGCGATGAAGATCTCCGGCACCGCGAACGCACCGCCGCGGCGAGAGCCGACGAGGTGCTTCTCGTCGAGGAGGCGGCGAACACGACCGAGCGGTTCGCCGAGGACCTCGACGAGTTCGGGGAGAGTGAGCCAGCCGGTGGACGCGGGGACGATGTCGTCGGTCACCCCTCCACTATCGCATCCCCCGCGCCCGACGTCGGCCCCCTGTGCGAATCACACTGGTCACAAACGTCACAGCAGCCACTCCTTATAGCACCAGTTGACACGACTTGCCTTCCGTGACACGGTGACGTGGGTGAGAACACACGTGCACACCGCTTCCGCCGGCTTCCTCGGCACGCTCGGCACGCTCGCGCTCGCACTGAGCACGACGCCCGCGGCCGCGGCCGAGAACCGCGCCGCCGCCGAGCGCCATCCCGTCGTCGACCTCCGCGCACGCACCGCCGCGCCGTCACCCGACACCTACACCGTGCAGGACGGCGACACCCTCTGGGACATCGCCCGCACGCACGGCGTCGATCTCGGGAGCCTGCGCGCGGCGAACGGGCTGCAGGACTCCTCGCTGATCCACGCGGGACTCGTGCTGGTGCTGCCCTCCGAGGGCGCCGCGTCCGCCACCGCGGCCCCCGCGGCTCCCGCCGCACCCGCGCCCGCGCCCGCCGCGGCGTACGAGGTCGGCGCCGGCGACACCCTCTGGGCGATCGCCGAGGCGCACGGACTCACGCTCGACGCCCTCCTCGGCGCCAACGGCCTCACGCGCGACGCCATCATCTACCCGGGCCAGGTGCTCTCGCTGCCGGCGGCTGAGCTGGTCGCGACGCTCGCCGCCGTCGAGGCGCCCGCACCGGCCACGTCGGCGGTCACCGGCCTCGATGCCGAGCAGACCGAAAACGCCCGCATCATCATCGAGGTGGGCCGATCGCTCGGCGTGCCCGACCGCGGCATCGCGATCGCGCTGGCCACCGCGATGGTCGAGTCCTGGATCCGCAATCTCGACTGGGGCGACCGCGACTCGCTCGGCCTGTTCCAGCAGCGTCCGAGCACGGGCTGGGGCACTCCCGACGAGGTGCGCGACCCGCACCGTTCCGCCGAGGCGTTCTTCACCGGGGTCTCCGGCCCCGACGGCATGCTGACGCGCGGACTCCTCGACGTCCCGGGATGGGAGTCGATGGACTTCGGCGCGGCCGCCCAGGCCGTGCAGGTGTCGGCGTACCCCGAGCGCTACGGCCCGTGGGAGCAGGACGCCTACGCCTGGCTGGCTGCACTCGGCTGACCCCGGCGGCGTGCGCCGCACCCCCGTGGTCGCTGCGCACATGCCGTGAGGGGTGAGGCGCTCCCGGGACACGGCGCTTCGGCTCCCTAGAATCACAGAGTGAGCACGAGTCAGCAGACCGACCCGCTGATCGGCCGTCTCGTCGACGGCCGATACCGCGTGCGTGCTCGCATCGCCCGCGGAGGGATGGCCACGGTCTACGTGGCGACGGACCTGCGACTGGAGCGCCGCGTCGCCCTGAAGGTGATGCACAGCCACCTCTCCGACGACACGGTCTTCCAGAGCCGCTTCATCCAGGAGGCACGCGCCGCGGCCCGCCTCGCCGACCCGCACGTGGTCAACGTGTTCGACCAGGGCCAGGACGGCGAGATGGCCTATCTCGTCATGGAGTACCTGCCCGGCATCACGATGCGCGAGCTGCTGCGCGAGCAGAAGCGACTCAGCATCCCGCAGACGATCACGATCATGGATGCCGTGCTGTCGGGCCTGGCCGCCGCGCACCGCGCGGGCATCGTCCACCGCGACGTCAAACCCGAGAACGTGCTCCTCGCCGAGGACGGCCGCATCAAGATCGGCGACTTCGGGCTCGCCCGCGCCACCAGCGCGAACACCGCGACGGGGCAGATGCTGCTCGGGACGATCGCGTACCTCGCGCCGGAGCTCGTCACGCGCGGCACCGCCGACGCCCGCAGCGACATCTACGCCCTCGGCATCATGCTCTACGAGATGCTCGTCGGCGAGCAGCCCTACAAGGGCGAGCAGCCGATGCAGATCGCCTACCAGCACGCCACCGACTCGGTGCCGCGTCCGAGCGCACGCAACCCCGGCATCCCGGAGCAGTTCGACGAGCTGGTGATGTGGGCGACGGAGCGCAACCCCGACGAGCGCCCGGTCGATGCGCGCGCGATGCTCGACCGCCTGCGCGAGATCGAGAAGGAGCTCGGGGTGTTCCCGCACGTCGTGCGGGCGCCGAGCCCGGGCATCGTCGCGGTCGACGACGGCGTGGACTCCGGCGAGCTGACGAAGGTCATGCCCGGCACGTTCACGGCCCCGACCGTGACGGAGCAGGTCGACAACGCCACGCGGCTGCGCGTGCGGTCGCGGCGGCGCGCACGGGCGGGCGGCTGGCTGGTGGTGCTCGTGCTGCTGCTCGCGGCGGTCGCGGGCGGTGCCGGCTGGTGGTTCGGATCCGGGCCGGGCTCGCTCGTCGGCGTTCCCGACGTCTCGGGGTCCTCGCTCGACGAGGCGACCTCGCAACTGGCCGAGCTCGGACTCAGCGCGGTGCCCGCGCAGGACTTCAGCCGCGCCGTGCCGATCGACGCCGTCATCCGCACCGACCCCGGCGCCGGGACGCGCGTCGACAAGAACAGCGCGGTGACCGTCGTGGTCTCGCTGGGCCCGGCATCCCACGAGATCCCCGCCCTGGCCGGGCAGAGCCTCGACGCGGCGACGTCGTCGCTGTCGGAGATCTACATCTCCCCGTCCGGCGACCCGGCGCAGGTGTTCACGGATGCCGCGCGCGACACCGTGGTCAGCGCCTCGATCACCCCGCCCGGCGGCGGCGAGGCCGTGGACTGCTCGCAGGGATGCACGGCGCTGGAGGGATCGACGGCATCGTTCGAGATCTCGCTCGGCCCGGTGCCCGACGTCGCCGGCCAGAGTGTCGACAAGGCCACCGCCGCGCTCGAAGCCGTTCAGCTCGGCGTGACCACGACGCAGGCCTACGACGACGACGTCGCCGAAGGTCGTGTCATCCGCATCGCGGACCGCGACGGCGGCGGGCTCTTCCGCCCCGGCGACACCGTGACCCTCGTCGTCTCGAAGGGACCGCAGCCGATCGAGGTGCCCGACGTCACGGGTCAGACGGTGGCCCAGGCGATGGAGCAGCTCCGTGCGGCCGGATTCGAGCCGGGCACGGCCCTACCCGAGATCGTCTGGGGCATCTTCACGGTGTCCAGCACCAGCCCCGCCGGCGGCACCATGCAGCTGCCCGGCACCAAGATCACCGTCCGCTCGACGGGCTGACGCACGCGCGGCGGCGCGCCGGGGCGCTCAGGCGCTCACCCCGCGCCTGGGCACGGCGGCCGCGCCCAGACGCGATCGGTCAGCGCTTCTCGAGCTCTTCGGCGACGAGGAAGGCGAGCTCGAGGCTCTGCATGTGGTTCAGACGCGGGTCGCACAGGCTCTCGTAACGCGTCGCGAGCGTGGCCTCGTCGATGTGCTCCGATCCGCCGAGGCATTCGGTGACGTCGTCGCCGGTGAGCTCGACGTGGATGCCGCCCGGGAACGTGCCGACCGCGCGGTGCGCCTCGAAGAACCCGCGCACCTCGTCGACGACGTCGTCGAAGCGACGCGTCTTGTAGCCGGTGGGCGTGGTGATGCCGTTGCCGTGCATCGGGTCGGTGACCCACAGGGGGGTGGCACCGGAATCGCGGACGGCTTCGAGCAGCGGCGGCAGCGCGTCGCGGATCTTGCCGGCGCCCATGCGCGTGATGAAGGTCAGCCGGCCCGGCTCGCGCTCGGGATCGAGCTTGTCGATCAGCTCGAGCGCCGTCTCCCGCGAGGTCGACGGGCCGAGCTTCACGCCGATGGGGTTGCGGATCTTGGAGAAGTAGTCGACGTGGGCGCCGTCGAGCTCCCGCGTGCGCTCCCCGATCCACAGGAAGTGGGCCGAGGTGTTGTACGGCGTGCCCGTGCGGGAGTCGATGCGCGTCATGGGGCGCTCGTAGTCCATAAGCAGGCCCTCGTGACCCGTGTAGAACTCGACGCGGCGCAGCTCGTCGAAGTCGGCGCCCGCCGCCTCCATGAACTTGATGGCGCGGTCGATCTCCGTGGCGAGACGCTCGTACTGCTGGTTGGCGGGGTTCTGGGCGAACCCCTTGTTCCAGCTGTGGACCTCGCGGAGGTCGGCGAAGCCGCCCTGTGTGAAGGCGCGGATGAGGTTGATGGTCGACGCCGCCGTGTGGTACCCCTTCAGCAGTCGCTGGGGGTCGGCGGTGCGCGAGGCCTCGGTGAAGTCGAAGCCGTTGACGATGTCGCCGCGGTACGCGGGCAGGGTGACGTCGCCGCGGGTCTCGGTGTCGCTGGAGCGCGGCTTGGCGAACTGGCCGGCCATCCGCCCCATCTTCACGACGGGCATCGACGCACCGTAGGTCAGCACGACGGCCATCTGCAGCACGGTCTTGATGCGATTGCGGATCTGCTCCGCCGTCGCGCCGGCGAACGTCTCGGCGCAGTCCCCACCCTGGAGCAGGAATGCACGCCCGGAGGCGGCGCGGGCCAGGCGATCGCGCAGGTTGTCGACCTCGCCGGCGAAGACGAGAGGAGGCAGCGTCGCGAGCTCGGCGGAGACGGCCGCGACGGCGTCGAGGTCGGTCCAGGAGGGCTGCTGTTTGATCGGGAGCGTGCGCCAGTGATCGAGATCGGCGTGCAGGGTGGGCATCCGCTCAGTCTAGCGGCGCGCCAGGATGCCGCGGCCCCGCGCGCCGCCACCCTTTCGCGAGCCGCCATCCTTCGGCCGAGCCGCCATCACGCGGCCCGCCCGAAGGATGGCGGCTCGGCCGCGGCATGGCGGCTCGCGCAGATCAGGCGCGGGCCGCGCGCTCCTTCACCGTCGACGCGTACACGTCGTCGTACTGCTGTTCGCCGAGCCGCTGGAGGGCCACCATGATCTCGTCGGTCACCGACCTCAGCACGTAGCGATCGGACTCCATGCCGTGGAACCGCGAGAAGTCCAGCGGCTCGCCGATCACCATGCCGACGCGACCGACGCGCGGAATGGAACGACCGATGGGCATGACGGCATCCGTGTCGACCATGACGACGGGGATGACGGGCACACGGGCCTCCAGCGCCATGCGCGCGAGACCGGTGCGACCCCGGTAGAGCTTGCCGTCGGGGCTGCGCGTGCCCTCGGGGTAGATCCCGAGCAGGTCGCCGCGGCCGAGCACCTGCAGGCCCGTGTTCAGCGAGGCCTCCGACGCCTTGCCGCCCGTGCGATCCACCGGGATCTGGCCCGTGGCCTTCATGAACATCCGGGTGGCCCAGCCCTTCAGCCCGGTCCCTGTGAAGTAGTCGCTCTTCGCGAGGAAGCTCATGGGCCGGTCGATCATGAGCGGCAGGAAGATCGAGTCGCTCACCGACAGGTGGTTGCTCGCGAGGATCGCCGCACCGGAGGACGGCACGTGGGAGCGGCCCACGATCCACGGGCGGAAGATCGCCTTCACGATCGGCCCGATCACGATGTACTTCATGACCCAGTAGAACATCAGGCTCCTCCCCCGCTCATCGGCGTGGGCGTCTCATCGGCTCCGCAGGCCCGCGAGGTCGGCGACGCCCACGAGCCCGGCGTCGTTGCCGAGCGTGGCCACGGTGAAGCGAGCGGTCGGCCGATCACCGAAGCCGGGAAGCGACGTCTCGTAGGCGATCCGCGTCGGCTCCAGCAGCACCTCGCCCAGATCCGCCACCCCACCGCCGATGACATAGAGGTCGGGGTCGAGCACCGCCTGGAAGGCGCCGCAGGCCTCGCCGAGCGCCGTGGCGACACGGCGCACGGCCTCGACCGCCCCGGCATCCTCTTCGCTGAGCAGGAGCGCGAGATCGGCCGCGGGGACGATCCCGTCCGCGCCGCGATGCGCGGCCAGCCGGGCGCCGATTCCGCCGCCGTCGGCGATGTCGCCCAGCTCCCGCTGGAGCGCACGGCCGGACGCGTACTGCTCGAGGCAGCCGTTCTGTCCGCACCCGCAGGGGCGCCCGCCGCGCACGAAGCGCAGGTGGCCGAGCTCCGCGGCGCTGCCGTTCGCGCCGATGAGCAGTCGCCCGTCGTTGATCACGGCACCGCCGACGCCCGTGCCGAGGGTGACCATGACCATGTCGGTCGATCCCCGGCCCGCCCCGAAGCGGTACTCGCCCCAGCCGGCGGCGTTCGCGTCGTTCTCCAGGGTGACCGGACGGCCGATCCGCGCCTCGAACTCGGCGCGCAGCGGTTCGTTGTGCCAGTCGATGTTCGGCGAGTGCAGCATGACCGACCGCGTGCGGTCGATGTAGCCCGCGGCGGCGACGCCCACCGCGCCGACGTCGTGCCGTGACGCGAGGTCGTGGACCATCGCCGCGACCGCCTCGGCGAGGGCGCCGGTGTCGACGGGCGTCGCGACGCGCGTGCGCTCGATGATCGCACCGGTGTCGTCGACGACACCTCCGGCGATCTTCGTCCCGCCGATGTCGATGCCGACGTTGAGCACGGCGCTCCCTTCCGGCCGGCCCGGGCGGCACGGCATCCGAGAGTCTAGTGTGGACAGGACAGACCTACGGTCCGGGCAGACCGTGCTTTTGGGACGGACCCTGTCCACTGTGGGACTGAGTGTCACCAGCAGTTAGACTCGATTCCAGCCGTCGATCGCCGACGCCACCCGGTACCGAAGGAGTTGCCGCCCATGAGCGCCGTACAGTTCGAAGTCCCCGCGGTCGTGCCCGCAGACCCGCAGGCCAATGTCGCCGACCTGCTCGTCGAGCGGGTGAAGGCCACGCCGTCCCTCGCGCTCTTCGCCGTCCCCGACGGTGACGGATGGCGCGACATCACCGCCGCCGCGTTCGAGCGTGAGGTGATCGCGCTGGCGAAGGGCTTCGCCGCGGCCGGCATCGCCCCCGGCGACAAGGTGGGTTTCGTCGCCCGCACCACCTACGAGTGGACGCTCGTCGATTTCGCCCTCTTCTTCACGGGCGCCGTCATGGTGCCCATCTACGAGACCAGCTCGGCGGCGCAGATCAGCTGGATCCTCTCCGACTCCGGCGCGATCGCCGTGATCGCCGAATCCGCCGAGCACGCCGCCCGCATCGCCGAGATCCGGTCGGAGGTGCCCCTGGTGCGCGACGTCTGGACCATGGCCGACGGCGACCTCGACACGCTGCGCGCCGGCGGGACGGGCATCGAGGATGCCGAGATCGAGCGCCGCCGGAGCATCGCGGTGGGCTCGGACATCGCCACGCTCATCTACACCTCCGGGTCGACGGGACGGCCGAAGGGATGCGTGCTCACGCACAGCAACTTCGTGGAGCTGTCCCGCAACGCGGCGAAGGCCCTCGCCGAGGTCATGAACACGCCGGGCGGCGCATCGACGCTGCTGTTCATCACGACCGCACACGTCTTCGCACGGTTCATCTCGATCCTCGACGTCCACGCGGGCGTGAAAACCGGTCACCAGCCCGACACGAAGCAGCTGCTGCCCGCGCTGGGCTCGTTCAAGCCGACGTTCCTGCTGGCCGTCCCCCGCGTGTTCGAGAAGGTCTACAACTCCGCCGAGCAGAAGGCCGAGGCCGGCGGCAAGGGCAAGATCTTCCGCGCCGCGGCCCACACCGCGATCGAGCACTCCCGCCTGCTGCAGGACGGCAAGAAGATCCCGCTCGGCACCAAGATCAAGTTCGCCCTGTTCGACAGACTCGTCTACTCGAAGCTCCGCGAGGCGATGGGAGGCCGCGTCACCTACGCCGTGTCCGGTTCCGCGCCGCTCGGCCCGCGTCTCGGCCACTTCTTCCACAGTCTCGGGGTGACGATCCTCGAAGGCTACGGCCTCACCGAGACCACCGCGCCGGCGACCGTGAACCTCGCCACGAAGTCGAAGATCGGCACCGTGGGTCCGGTGCTCCCCGGCGTGGGCGTGCGTCTCGCCGACGACGGCGAGATCGAGGTCCGCGGCATCAACGTGTTCAAGGAGTACTGGCGCAACGACGAGGCGACGGCCGCCGCCTTCGACGACGGGTGGTTCAAGACCGGCGACATCGGCTCGTTCGACAGCGAGGGCTTCCTCACGATCACGGGCCGGAAGAAGGAGATCATCGTCACCGCGGGCGGCAAGAACGTCGCCCCCGCCGCGCTCGAGGACCCGATCCGCGCCAACCCGATCATCGGGCAGGTCGTGGTGGTCGGCGACCAGAAGCCCTTCATCTCGGCGCTCGTCACGCTCGACCCCGAGATGCTGCCGACGTGGCTGGCCAACAACGGGCTGCCCGCCGACATGTCGCTCGCGGAGGCGGCACAGAACCCGAAGGTGCGCGAGGAGGTGCAGCGGGCCGTCGACATCGCGAACAAGAACGTGTCGCGCGCCGAGTCGATCCGCAAGTTCACGATCCTCGGCTCGGAGTGGACCGAGGCCAGCGGTCACCTGACTCCGAAGATGAGCATCAAGCGGAACGTCATCCTCAGCGACTTCGCCGATGCCGTCGACGACATCTACGCCGTGCCGGTCACCACGACGAACGTCTCGCTCGGCTGAGCGTCGCGTCCGCGAGGAAGGGGCCGGTCGCTCACGACCGGCCCCTTCCTCGTCAGAACCAGTTCGACTCGCGGATCCGGCGCATCGCGATCTTGCGCTCTTCGGGACTCAGACGCGAGATGTAGAGCATCCCGTCGAGATGATCGGTCTCGTGCTGCAGCGCCTGGGCCATCAGCCCCTCCCCCTCGAGGACGAGCTCGGCACCGTCGAGGTCCATGCCCACGACGCGGGCCCAGGGGTAGCGCAGCGTGTCGTGCCACAGATCGGGCACCGACAGGCAGCCCTCGCCGACGAGCTGCGGCTCGCCGGCGACGTCCGTGAGCACCGGATTGAGCACGTATCCGATGTCGCCGTCGATGTTGTAGCTGAACGCGCGCAGCCCCACGCCGATCTGCGGCGCCGCCACACCGGCCCGCCCCGGCAGCTCCACGGTGTCGAGCAGGTCCTGCACGAGGCCGCGGATGCCGTCGTCGACGACCTCGATGGGCGCGCTGGGTGCGCGCAGCACCGGGTCGCCGAACAGGCGGATCGGCCGGACGGCCATCAGGCGGCGGCCCGCTGACGCAGGCTCTCGACGACGATCGCGGCGAGCTCGCGCGCGGCCGCCCGCGTCTCGGGCTGCAGGTCGCGGAAGACGATGGCGCTGCCCGACGCGATGTGCGGGTCGTACGGCATCCGCACGACGCGCCCCACGCGGGTGGCGAAGTGCGCCTCGAGCTCGTCGGCGCGCACGAGCGGCGCCCCCGGGCGGGCCGTGTTGAGCACGACGACCGCTCCGCGGACGAGATCGGCGAAGCCGTTGCTCTCCAGCCACGTGAGGGTCTCCGACGCGAGCCGCGCCTCGTCGACGCTCAATCCGGCGACCACGATGATCTGGTCGGCGCGGTCGAGCGTCGCGCCCATGACCGCGTGGACGATGCCGGTGCCGGTGTCGGTGAGCACGAGCGAGTAGAAGTGCGCGGCGACGTCGGCGACCGCGTTGTAGTCGGAGTCGTTGAACGCCTCCGACACGTGCGGGTCGGTGTCCGACGCGATGACGTCGAGCCGGGTGTGGTCGCGGGCGACGATCTCCGAGATGTCGTTGAACCCGCGCACGTCGGCGTGGGCGCGGACGAGGTCGCGCACGGTCTTGCCGCTCGAGCGGCCGATGCGCTCGGCGAGCGTGCCGCGGTCGGGGTTGGCGTCGACGGCGATGACGCGATCCTCCCGCGCATCCGCGAGCGCCATCCCGAGCAGCGTCGTGACGGTCGTCTTCCCGACGCCGCCCTTGCGCGAGAGCACCGGCACGAACTTGGCTCCTCCGTGCAGCGGAGCCGCGATCCGGCGATCGAGATCCTTGCGCGCCCGGGCGCGCTTGCCGTCACCGAGGTTGATGCGCCGCCCCGACAGCGTGTACACCAGGTGCTGCCAGGTGCCCTCCGGCTCGGGCCGCGTCGCGCGGGCGGGGTCGAGCAGACGGTCGGCGGTCAGCAGGTCCGAGCTCTCGCGGCCCGCCTCGAAGTCGCCCAGCCGGCGCGACTGCAGCGTCACCTCGGATGTGCGCGGACGCACGCGTTCGTGATGCGCGAGATCGGTGGATGCCGCGACCGCGACCGTGACGGCGGCGATCTCGTCGGCGTCCTCGACCGTCGGAGCCTCGGACGGCTCCTCGGCCGTCATCGACGGGTGCTCCTCGTCGTCGTCATCATCGTCGTCGTCGTCCACGACGGCCTCGTGGACCTCGTCGTCGGCGACGACATCGGAAGCCTCGACGCTCGCCGGCGCCGCGGCGGCGCGGGTCAGGTCGTCGTCCAGCACGACGTCGTCGTCGTCGAGGTAGTCGTCCTCGTCGGCCGCGACGGGCAGGGCGACATCCACCTGAGCGGTCGCACCGTCGACGATGCCGATGCCCGTCGTGTCGATGCCGGCAGGCGTCTCCAGCACGCCGTTGTCGACGTCCTCGGTCGCGTTCTCGTTGCGGTCAGGCACGGATGCACACTCCAGATTCAGGCCGTCACCGCGGCGGGCGTCGGCCGGTTCGGGGCCCTCGTGAGGACCGCGCGATCGCGGCGTCGCCGCCCGATCGACGGGTCGATCCCCGACCCCCATGGCTCGCGGGACGTCACGCGCCCCCGACCCAGGCTACTCGGCGGGTCGGACGACGAGCAAAAGGTCGCCCGCCTCGACGGGAGCCGGCGACGCGATCGCCAACCGCTCCACGACGCCGTCGACCGGCGCTGTGATCGCCGCCTCCATCTTCATCGCCTCGATCGAGGCGACCGGCTGCCCGGCCGTCACCCGCTCCCCGATCCCGGCCACGAGGGTCACGACCCCCGAGAACGGCGCGGCGACCTGGCCCGGAATCGACGTGTCGGCCTTCTCCGCCTGACGCGTCTGGACCGCGATCGCGCGGTCGCGCACGAACACGGGACGCAACTGGCCGTTGAGGGTCGTCATGACGGTTCGCATGCCCTTGTCGTCGACCTCGCCGATCGCCTCGAGCCCGACGTAGAGCTGCACCCCGCGCTCGATCTGCACGACGTGCTCGGTGCCCGGCGTGAGGCCGTAGAGGTAGTCGGCGGTGTCGAGGACGCTGAGATCGCCGTAGGTCTCGCGCACCTCGCGGAACGCGGCCGTCGGCGCCGGGAAGAGCAGGCCGTTGAGGGTGGCGCGTCGCGTCGCCGAGTCGGCATCCAGCGCGGCGGCCTCCTCCGGCGAGATCTCCGTGACCCCCGTGCGCACCTCGCGGCCGCGCAGCACCTTGGTGCGGAAGGGCTCGGGCCAGCCTCCGGGCAGGTCGCCGAGCTCGCCGGCCATGAAGGCGACGACGGAGTCGGGCACGTCGTACTTCTCCGGGTTCTGCTCGAAGTCGGCGGGGTCGGCGCGGACGGCGGCGAGGTGGAGGGCCAGGTCGCCGACGACCTTCGACGACGGTGTGACCTTCGGAACGCGTCCGAGGATGGCGTCGGCGGCGGCGTACATGTCCTCGATCAGCTCGAAGTCGTCCGACAGGCCCAGCGCGATCGCCTGCTGCCGGAGGTTGGACAGCTGCCCGCCGGGGATCTCGTGGCGGTACACCCGCCCGGTGGGTCCGGGAAGGCCCGACTCGAAGGGACGGTAGAGATGGCGGACGGCTTCCCAGTACGGCTCCAGGTCGGAGACCGCGTCGAGGTCGAGCCCGGTGTCGCGCTCCGTGTGGGCCAGGGCGGCCACGAGGGCCGACAGCGACGGCTGACTCGTCGTGCCTGCCATCGGGGCCGCCGCGGCATCCACCGCGTCGGCACCGGCGGCGCCGGCGGCCAGCAGCGTCGCCAGCTGTCCGCCCGCCGTGTCGTGCGTGTGGACGTGGACCGGGAGGTCGAAGCGCTCGCGGAGGGCGCGCACGAGGCGCGCGGCCGCCCCCGGGCGCAGGAGCCCGGCCATGTCTTTGATGGCGAGCACGTGCGCCCCGGCATCCACGATCTGCTCGGCGAGGCGCAGGTAGTAGTCGAGGGTGTAGAGGTCTTCCGACGGCGAGAGCAGGTCGCCGGTGTAGCAGAGGGCGACCTCCGCGACGGCGGTGCCCGTCTCGAGCACGGCATCGACGGCGGGACGCATCTGGGAGACGTCGTTGAGCGCGTCGAAGATGCGGAAGATGTCGACGCCGGATGCCGCGGCCTCCCGGACGAAGGCGTCGGTGACCCGGGTGGGGTACGGCGTGTAGCCCACGGTGTTGCGTCCGCGCAGCAGCATCTGGATCGCGACGTTCGGCAGCGCCTGTCGGAGCGCGTCGAGACGCTGCCAGGGGTCCTCCCCCAGGAAGCGCAGCGCGACGTCGTACGTGGCGCCTCCCCAGGCCTCGACCGACAGCAGCTGCGGGGTCAACCGGGCCACGTAGGGCGCGACCGTCACGAGGTCGCGCGTGCGGACGCGCGTGGCGAGCAGCGACTGGTGGGCGTCGCGGAACGTCGTCTCGGTCACCGCGAGGGCGGTCTGCTCGCGCAGGGCCCGGGCGAAGCCGGCGGGGCCGAGCTCGCGCAGGCGCTGGCGGGAGCCGGCGACCGGCGCGGCCGACAGGTCGATGCGCGGCAGCTTCGTCGCCGGCTCGACCGTCAGCGGGTTCTCGCCGTTCGGCCGGTTGACGGTCGTGTCGGCGAGCCAGGCGATGATCTTCGATCCGCGGTCCTTCGACTCCCGCCCCCGCAGCAGCTCCGGCCGCTCGTCGATGAACGCCGTACTGACATCGCCCGCCACGAACGCGGGGTCGTCGAGCACCGCCTGCAGGAACGGGATGTTGGTCGAGACCCCCCGGATGCGGAACTCGGCGAGAGCGCGCCGCGAGCGCACGACGGCCGCCGCGAAGTCACGTCCCCGGCACGTGAGCTTGGCGAGCATCGAGTCGAAGTGCGGGCTGACCTGCGAGCCGGCCGCGGTGGTGCCGCCGTCGAGGCGGATGCCGGCGCCTCCGGGCGAGCGGTACGTGGTGATCTTGCCGGTGTCGGGCCGGAAGCCCTGCGTCGGATCCTCGGTCGTGATGCGGCACTGCAGGGCGGCTCCGCGCAGACGGATGTCCTCCTGGTGCAGCCCGAGGTCGGCGAGGCTCTCCCCCGCGGCGATGCGCATCTGCGACTGCACGAGGTCGACGTCGGTCACCTCCTCCGTCACGGTGTGCTCGACCTGGATGCGGGGGTTCATCTCGATGAAGACGACCTCGCCCGCCCGCGGCCCCGCCGTCTCGAGCAGGAACTCGACGGTGCCAGCGTTCTCGTACCCGATCGAGCGGGCGAACGCGACCGCGTGACGGTGCAGGCTCTCGCGGACGTCGTCGGCGAGGTTGGGCGCCGGGGCGATCTCGATCACCTTCTGGTGCCGGCGCTGCACGGAGCAGTCGCGCTCGAACAGGTGCACCGTCTCACCGGTCTTGTCGGCGAGGATCTGCACCTCGACGTGGCGGGGCCGCTGGACGGCCTGCTCCAGGAAGACCCGGGCGTCGCCGAACGCGCTGTCCGCCTCGCGCATCGCCTCGGCGATGGCCGGTGCGAGCTGCTCCTTCTTCTCCACGCGACGCATGCCGCGGCCGCCACCGCCGGCGACGGCCTTGACGAAGATGGGGAAGCCGATGCCGTCGGACTGGCTGACGAGCAGCTCGACGTCGTCGGATGCCGCGGTCGAGCGCAGCACGGGCACGCCCGCGGCGATCGCGTGCTCCTTCGCCGTGACCTTGTTTCCGGCCATCTCCAGCGCCCGCGACGGCGGCCCGATGAAGACGATGCCGTTCTCGGCCGCCTTCGCGGCGAGCTCGGGGTTCTCGGACAGGAATCCGTACCCGGGGTAGATCGCGTCGGCGCCGGACTCCTCGGCGACGCGGATGATCTCGTCCACGTCGAGGTAGGCCCGCACCGGCTGACCGGCGGCGCCGATCTGATACGCCTCGTCGGCCTTCAGACGGTGGAGGGAGTAACGGTCCTCGTAGGGGTACACCGCGACGGTGCGCGCGCCGAGCTCGAACGCCGCGCGAAACGCCCGGATCGCGATCTCTCCGCGATTGGCCACCAGGATCTTGCGGAACATGCGCACCTCTTCTCCGAGCGGCCCTCGCGTGCCGAGAGACCCTGATTCCCCGACGGGCCCACTTTTCACGAGGGCCTGAGTGTCCTCACAGCCTAGGGGACGGTAACGTAGAGCCTCGTGCACGTACTCTCCGTCTCCTCGCTCAAGGGGGGTGTCGGCAAGACCACCGTGACTCTCGGCCTCGCCTCCGCGGCGTTCGCTCGGGGAGTGCGGACTCTCGTCGTCGACCTCGACCCGCAGTCTGACGTGTCGACGGGCATGGACATCCAGGTCGCGGGACGCCTCAACGTCGCCGACGTGCTCGCCAATCCGAAGGAGAAGGTGGTCCGTCAGGCCATCACCTCCAGCGGGTGGGCCAAGGTGCATCCGGGCACGATCGACGTGATGATCGGCAGCCCGTCCGCGATCAACTTCGACGGTCCGCACCCCAGCGTGCGCGACGTGTGGAAGCTCGAGGAGGCCCTCGCGACGATCGAGGCGGACTACGACCTCGTTCTCATCGACTGCGCTCCCTCGCTCAACGCGCTCACGCGCACCGCCTGGGCGGCATCCGACCGCGTCGTCGTGGTCACCGAGCCCGGCCTGTTCTCGGTCGCCGCCGCCGACCGCGCCCTGCGCGCGATCGAGGAGATCCGCCGCGGCCTCTCGCCGCGGCTGCAGCCTCTGGGCATCGTCGTGAACCGGGTGCGGCCGCAGTCGATCGAGCACCAGTTCCGCATCAAGGAGCTCCGCGACATGTTCGGCCCGCTCGTGCTGTCGCCGCAGCTGCCGGAGCGCACCTCGCTGCAGCAGGCCCAGGGCGCCGCCAAGCCGCTGCACATCTGGCCCGGCGACTCCGCTCAGGAGCTCGCGGGCGACTTCGACGCGCTGCTGGACCGCGTCATGCGCACCGGCCGCATCACCGCCGGCGAACAGCGCGCCTGACCCTCACCCGCCCGCTCGTCGAGCGAGCGCCTACCCGGTCGTCGAGCGAGCGCCCCACCGGTCGTCGAGCGAGCGCCCCACCGGTCGTTGAGCGAGCGCCGCAGGCGCGAGTCGAAACGCAGCGAGTCGAAACGCAGCGAGTCGAAACGCAGCGAGTCGAAACGCAGCGAGTCGAAACGGCCCGCATCGAAACGCCCCCGCATCGAAACGCCTCCGCGTCGACGCGTCTCAGGCGGACTTGACCGCGCGGCGGGCGGCGAGCTCGTCGACGGGGTCGGGAGCCTGCGGGTCGAAGTCCAACAGCGTCGACTCCACCTCGTGCAGCACCTTGCCGACCGCGATGCCGAACACGCCCTGACCGCGGCTGACGAGGTCGATGACCTCGTCGTTGGAGGTGCAGAGGTACACCGACGCCCCGTCGCTCATCAGGGTGGTCCCGGCGAGGTCGCGGATACCGGCGGCGCGCAGCTGATCGACGGCGGTGCGGATCTGCTGCAGCGAGATGCCGGTGTCGAGCAGGCGCTTGACGAGCTTCAGCACGAGGATGTCGCGGAAGCCGTACAGCCGCTGCGATCCCGAGCCGCTCGCACCGCGCACGGTCGGCTGCACGAGCTCGGTGCGTGCCCAGTAGTCGAGCTGACGGTAGGTGATGCCGGCGGCGCGGGCGGCGACGGCTCCGCGGTAGCCGACCTCGTCGTCCATCTGCGGCAGGCCGTCGGTGAACAGCAGGTCGGTGGCGAACCGGATGTCGCCCGGCGCATCGTCGTGCGCGGTCATGCTCGCCTCCCACCGATCTGTCTGTCGTTTCCTCCACGGTAGATCAGCACCGTGCCCGCGGCAACGACATCCGCTTCCACGGCCGCGGCGTGTCGCGCGCGCGTCACGGCACGATGCGGTCGAGGGCCGCGTGCACGAACGCCGTCCGCACTTCGTCGAGTCGTCGCAGCAGCTCCGGGGCGAGCTCGCCCGCCCGGGCGCGAGACGCGGCATCCATGCGCCGCAGCAGCGGGGTCAACGCGCTCTCCACGAGCGCGACCTCCCGCTCGGCGGCCTGGCGGACGCCGCGGACGTGTCGGGGCTGGATGCCGTGGCCGTCGAGCGCCACGAGTGCGCGCAGCACGCCCAGGGCCTTCTCGTCGTAGCTCTCGGAGGCCGGGACCAGGCCGGCGCGCACGGCGTCGTTGAGCAGGGCTGCGGGCGCCGAGGCCGCCTGCAGCAGCTCGTCGCGGCGGTAGCGGCGCGGCGCGGTCACGATCGACGCCGGTGCGGGCGGCGCCACCGTCCCGCCCTGCTGCTGTTCGTCGAGGTACTCGCGGATGCGGGCCAGCGGCATGTAGTGGTCGCGCTGCAGCGTCAGCGCCGTGCGCAGCCGGTCGACGTCCAGCGGCGAGAACTTGCGGTAGCCCGACTCCGTCCGCAGGGGCGTGACGATCCCCTGGACCTCGAGGTAGCGGAGCTTGCTCGCGCTGAGGTCGGAGAACTCCGGGGTGAGGCGGGCGAGGACCTGACCGATGCTGAGGTAACCCGTGGACGACGCGCGTCCACGGGGCGATGCGGCCGGGCTCACCCGCTCGTCACCTGTGCACGGTCGACGGGCGACGCGAAGAAGTTCAGTCGGAACTTGCCGATGCGCACCTCGGACCCGTCGACGAGCACGGCGCGGTCGACGCGCTCCCCGTTGACGTAGCTGCCGTTGAGTGAACGCTGGTCGACCAGCTCGAAGACGCTGCCGGTGCGGGTGATCTCGGCGTGACGACGCGACACGGTCACGTCGTCGAAGAAGATGTCCGCCTCGGGGTGCCGGCCGACCGTTGTGACGTCGGCGTCGAGGAGGTACCGGGCGCCCGCGGTCGGACCCGACCGCACGAGCAGCAGTCCCGCACGAGCCGGGAGGGCCTCGATGGCCTCGCGCTCGACATCGGTCAGATCGGTGCCGAACGGGACGAAGGAGAGGTCGGAGTCATGGCCGAACGTCTGCGTCGAGTCGGCGGAACCACCGTCCCCGGCGTCGCGTCGGATGCCGCTGCCACCAGCGTCTCGCGCATTCTCTTCCACCATGGCCTCCTTCTCTTTCACCCTAACGGATCGGCTCGCGCTGCGAACCCCCGACCGCGAGTCGGTTTCGTCGATCGACCCGCATCCGGGGCGCCCCGTGTGTCGTCGTGTGACGGCGAGCGGGCGTCCGCGGGAGGACCGACCTAATCTGGCACGACCGCCTCCGCATTCCCGCGTCGGCGCCCGAAGAGAGGAACACCCCGTGTCCACGCCGCAGAACCGCCTCACGCCCGCCCCGGTGCGTCAGGACGCGATCTGCATGTGCGCGACGGGCGGAGCCTGCTCCTCGTTCGCCCCGGGCCACGCCGTGCACCTCATCCAGGCGCGCCTGGTCTCCGCGACGCCCACCGAGTGGGTAGACGCGATCGTCACGCACGCCGATGCGGACGGCACGGTCGTCGTCGCCTCGCTCGACGGCGACGTCATCGAGCTGTGGAACGGCGCCGGGGCTGCGGCGGAGCTCCCGACCGGCTCACCGGTCGCGTACCACCGCCGCTACCACGTGCTGAACGCGGGCGGTCGCCTCTTCAACGCCCTGCCCCTCTAGACCTCTGCGGGAGAGCGGGGCCGCTCAGGCGGCCGCCATCATGGCGTCCTTGACCGCCATGCAGGCATCCATGCACGCCCGGCAGGCCTCGGCGCACATCGCACACACGGGGCTCTGGTCCGCGTGCATCATGCACATGTCCATGCAGGTCTGACACATCGCGATGCAGGCGTCGAGCATCGCCATCATCGACGCCGGCGTCATCCCCGGCATCCGCAGCATCGCGCGCATCATCGTGTTGCACATGTCGGCGCAGGTCATGCAGGCCGGGGCGCAGTCCATCATGTACCCGTCCATCATCTGCACCGAGCAGATCGTGCACGCCTGCTCGCACGCAGCGCAGGCGTCCATACACGCCTGCATCACGGCAGCATCCATCTCCGGCATGCCCGACATCGAGGTCATCTCCGCCGACATGGCATCCATCATCCTGGCGTCCATCACGCACCGTCCTCCCGGTCACGGCGAGCGGCGTGCCCGCCTGCCGCCATGCTAGGACGCGGGGCGCCCCGGCGACACCCGCGGATAGGCTCAGGAGGGTGATGTCACACAGAGTTCACACGTTCCGCCCGCTCGCCCTCGCGTTCTCCGCCCTGCTCGCGGGCCTGTTGTCGCTCGCCGTCGCCACGCCCGCGTGGGCGCACGACGAGCTCATCGGCTCCTCCCCCGCCGCGGGCGCCCAGGTGGACGCGATGCCGGACGAGCTCACGATGACCTTCAGCGGGGTGCTGCTGGACGAGCCGGGAGCGACCGAGGTCGTCGTGACGGATGCCGCGGGCTCCTCGCTCACCGACGGCGACCCCCGCCTCGACGGCACGCGACTGACGCAGCCGCTGTCCGGCACGGCCAGCGGCGCCGTCACCGTGATCTGGCGCGTCGTGTCCAGCGACGGCCATCCCGTCTCGGGCCAGTACAGCTTCACGGTCGGCACCGCCGGGGCGGGGTCGGAGACGGCACCGAGCATTCCCGCGGCCTCGCCCTCCACGGCGGTGTCGGCGGAGGCGGACGGGGGCGTTCCGGTGCTGGTGTGGATCGTCCTCGGCATCGCCGTGGCGGCGGCGCTCGGAGCACTCGTGGCGGTGCTCCTGCGGCGGTCCGCGCCCACCCCCGAGGACTAGGCTGGAACCATGCCTCATTTCAACGTCGTCGTCCTCGGTGCCGGCCCTGGTGGCTATGTCGCGGCGGTCCGCGCCGCTCAGCTCGGCCAGTCCGTCGCCATCATCGAAGAGAAGTACTGGGGCGGTGTCTGCCTCAACGTCGGCTGCATCCCCTCGAAGGCGCTCCTGAAGAACGCCGAGATCGCCCACACCCTGAAGCACAAGTCCGAGTTCTTCGGCATCTCGGGTGAGTTCACGCTCGACTTCGGCAAGGCGTGGGATCGCTCGCGCGTCGTGGCCGACGGCCGCGTCAAGGGCATCCACTACCTGATGAAGAAGAACAAGGTCACCGAGTTCGAGGGTCGCGGCTCCTTCACGGGCCCCAAGGCCATCACCGTGACGAAGTCGGACGGGTCGACCGAAGAGGTCACCTTCGACAACGTGATCATCGCGACCGGCTCCACCGTTCGCCTGCTGCCCGGCGTGACGCTGAGCGAGAACGTCGTGACGTACGAGGAGCAGATCCTCACCCGCGACCTGCCGGGATCGATCGTCATCGTCGGCGCCGGTGCCATCGGCATGGAGTTCGCCTACGTCCTCACCAACTACGGCGTGAAGGTCACGATCATCGAGTTCCTCGACCGCGCCCTCCCGAACGAGGACGCGGACGTCTCGAAGGAGATCGCGAAGCAGTACAAGAACCTGGGCGTGGACATCCTCGTCTCCACCAAGGTCGAGTCGGTCGTCGACAGCGGCGACAAGGTCACGGTCACCTACACCGACAACAAGAGCGGTGCGCAGGGCTCGATCGAGGCCGACAAGGTGCTCATGTCGATCGGCTTCGCCCCCCGCGTGGAGGGCTTCGGCCTGGAGAACACGGGCGTGAAGCTCACCGACCGCGGTGCCATCGAGATCGACGACTTCATGCGCACCAACGTCGAGGGCATCTACGCGATCGGCGACGTCACCGCGAAGCTGCAGCTCGCCCACGTGGCGGAGGCGCAGGGCGTCGTGGCCGCGGAGACGATCGGCGGCGCCGAGACCATGGCGCTCGGCGACTACCGCATGATGCCGCGCGCGACCTTCTGCTCGCCGCAGGTGGCCTCGTTCGGCTACACCGAGGCGCAGTACAAGGAGACCGGCCGCGAGTACAAGGTCGCGACGTTCCCCTTCATGGCCAACGGCAAGGCCCACGGCCTGGGCGAGCCGGTCGGCTTCGTGAAGCTCATCGCGGATGCCGAGCACCTCGAGCTCGTCGGCGGCCACCTCATCGGCCCCGACGTGTCGGAGCTGCTGCCCGAGCTGACGCTGGCGCAGAAGTGGGACCTCACGGCCCTCGAGCTCGCGCGCAACGTGCACACCCACCCGACCCTGTCGGAGGCGCTCCAGGAGGCCTTCCACGGCCTCGCCGGTCACATGATCAACCTGTGAGCCCAGGAGTACGCTGACTCCTGCGACTGACGCCGCCCCATCCGAAGCCGGGGGCGGCGTCAGTGGTTTCCGGCATCCGTGCGCGTTCGTCCGTCCCGTGATGTCGCGACCGCGGCGCGATACCGCCCACACGGGACGGACGAAGGCGCGTCAGAGACCCAGCGCGCGGGCGAGTTTCGAGTCGGATGCCGCGGGGCGGCCGCCCGCGGCGGCGACCGCGGCGGCGGCGGCCGCGAGCAGGGCGGCGCGGGCGGCGGGTGCCGTCGGCGCCGCGGGGCCGAGCTCGAACTCCCATTCGCGCCACCTGGTCTCCACGCGCCGGCGCTCATCGGTGGCGATCACGTGGTCATCGACGAACTCGGCGACGACGCCGCCGTCGGCGTCGCGCAGCAGATAGGCGTGGCGGTCGTTGCGGATCCGCGCGATGGGCGCGAGAGCCCCCGGGACGAGGTGTGCGACGGCGGATGCCACGGCATCCGGCACCGCGATGTCGTCGAGGCCGGCGCCGTCCAGCGGCCAGTGGGTCTCGATGCGGCCGCCGTCGGCCCCCTTCGGCCCCTTGATGTGCCAGCCGGCGTCGGGACCTCCCGTGCGGCGACGGACGGCATAGCCGGCGCGACCGAGCGCGTAGCCCTCGACGTCGAGGTAGCGGGCGTCGAGCTCGCGCCGATCCGGACCGTCGACGACGGCGACACCCGGCAGACCCGACAGGTCGGGCAGCGGGGTGTCGCCGTGGACGTCGAAGGTGAGCTCGATCTCGAGCGAGCGGGAGGGCTCCGTGCTCACTCGTCCCGGCCGTCGGGGTCGGGATCGATGTCGTCCTCGGCCTCGACGAAGTGGAAGTCGGCCGACGTCGGGCCGTCGCCCTCGCCCGTGTTCTCCGCGGCCCCGGCGCGCTCGTAGACGATCTGGGTCTCGCTGTAGGGCATGATCAGGCGGTCCTGGCTCTCGTCGTCCAGGGGAAGGACCTGCCCGTCGAGCGGGCCTCCGTGCAGTCGTGCGATCGCCATGGTGTACCTCCGACGATGAAGCGGAATGTGGACTCCCAGCCTATCGCCGGGGGCTCAGTGCGTCGGGAAGCCGAGGCTGATCTGGCTCTCGCTCGGGTCGGGCCAGCGCGTGGTGACGACCTTGCGACGCGTGTAGAAGTTGAACGCCTCCGGCCCGTACATGTGCGTGTCGCCGAAGAGCGAGTCCTTCCAGCCGCCGAACGAGAAGGCGCCGATCGGGACCGGGATCGGGACGTTCACCCCGACCATGCCCACCTCGATGTCGTACTCGAACTGTCGCGCCGTCTTGCCGTCGCGGGTGAACACCGCCGTGCCGTTCGCGTAGCGGTTGCCGTTGACCAGGGCGACCGCCTCGTCGTAGCTCGCGACGCGGACCACCGACAGCACCGGGCCGAAGATCTCCTCGTCGTAGACGCGCATCCCGGGCGTGACGCCGTCGACGAGCGAGGGGCCGATGAAGAACCCGTCCGCGTCGACGGAGAGGTCGCGGCCGTCGACCACGACGCGCGCGCCCTCGCCGGCGGCGCCCGCCACGAACCCGCTCACGCGGTCGAGGGCGTCGCGGGTGATCAGCGGCCCCATGTCGCTGTCGGGGTCGGTGCCGTCGCCGACGACGAGTCCGCCGATGCGCTCGGCGACCTTCGCGATCAGCGGATCGGCGACGTCGCCGACCGCGACGACCACCGAGACCGCCATGCAACGCTCCCCCGCCGAGCCGTAGGCGGCGGACACCGCGGCGTCCGCGGCGGCGTCGAGGTCGGCATCCGGCATGACGATCATGTGGTTCTTCGCCCCGCCGAGCGCCTGCACGCGCTTGCCGTTCTCGGCGGCCCGCGCGTAGATGTACTTCGCGATCGGCGTCGAGCCGACGAACGACACGGCGCGCACGATCGGATCGTCCAGGATGGCGTCCACGGCTTCCTTGTCGCCGTGGACGACGTTGAGGATGCCGGCGGGAAGACCGGCTTCCGCGAACGCCTCGGCCAGCCAGACCGCGGCCGAGGGGTCGCGCTCGCTGGGCTTGAGGATGACCGCGTTGCCGGCGGCGATCGCGGTCGTCACCATCCACAGCGGAACCATCGCCGGGAAGTTGAACGGCGTGATGCACGCGACGACCCCGACGGGCTGGCGCACCTGATGGACGTCGACGCCGGAGGCGACCTGTTCGGAGTAGTCGCCCTTGAGGTGATGCATGAGGCTCGTGCAGAACTCGACGTTCTCGAGTCCGCGCGCGACCTCGCCGAGCGCGTCGTCGACCGTCTTACCGTGCTCGGCGGTGATGAGGCGCGCCAGCTCTTCGGCGCGTGCCGCGACGATCTCGCGGAGGCGGAACATCACCTGCTGGCGCTTGCCGAGACCGGTGTCGCGCCATCCGCGCTGCGCGGCCGCGGCGACGCGCGCCGCCTCGTGCACGAAGGCGGCCGAGGCCAGGGCGACCTCTCCGGTCTGCCGGCCGGTGGCGGGGTTGAAGACGGGACCGGTCCGACCGTCGCCGGTGACGCGTGCGCCGCCGACGACGTGCGGGATGGCGGTGAGAGTCCCGGCGGTGGACGAGGCGGTGGACGAGGCGGTGGAGGCGATGCTCATGAGGATGCTCTCTCGGGATCGGTGGCGGGCAGGTACGGGGGTCAGGCCACGGCGGCCGCGCCGTCGCGCGCCGGGTCGTAGCCGCGGAGGGTGCCGTCCGGCGAGGCGAAGCGCGCGACGAGCGTGCAGTCCTTGCCTCCGAGTCCTTCGGCGATGAGCTCGTCGAGCTGGCTCAGCGCGAGACGCGCCGCCGGCAGGTGCACGCCGGTGTCGTCGCCGGCCTGCACGGCCAGGCCGCAGTCCTTGCGGGCGAGGTCGACCGAGAACGTGGCGTCGAAGTTCTTGTTCGCGGCCGCCTTCTCCACGATGCCCGGCACCGGGTACCAGGTGCGCAGCGCCCACGAGTCGGCGGACGAGACGCGGGCGACGTCCCAGAACACCTGCGGGTCGAGCCCCAGCTGCTCGGCGAGCTGAGAACCCTCCGACACCGCCATGACCGAGATGAAGAGCATCATGTTGTTCACGAGCTTCGCGGCGATGCCCGCACCGGCCTCGCCGCAGGCGATGACGTTGCCGGCCATCGGCGCCACGATCCCCCGGGCCCGCTCCACGTCGGCGGCGTCGCCCCCGAGCATGAAGGTCAGCGTGTGCGCCTCGGCTCCCGCGGTGCCGCCGGAGATCGGCGCGTCCACGAAAGCGAGACCGCGGTCCGCAGCTTCCCGGTGGCACCAGCGGGAGGTCTCCACATCGACCGTGGAGGTGTCCAGCAGAAGAGTGGATGCCGCCGCGTGCGCGAGGATGCCGTCGGCTCCCCCGTACACGGCACGGACGTGCTCCGGCTTGGGGAGGGACGTGATCACGGCATCCGCGCCGTCGAGCGCCGCGGCCACGGACGCGACGATCTGCACCCCGCGCCCGGCGGCGGACGCTGCGGCCGCGGGGTTGAGATCGACGCCGCGCACGGTGTGACCCGCGGCGACCAGGTGGGCCGACATGGGGGCGCCCATATGGCCGAGTCCGATGAAGGCGATCGTGGACATGACAGCTCCCTTCGACCGGCGACGGTCATCGTCGCGGGCGGCGGCCGTCGTCCTCGAGGGCCGCCACCGCCAGCGTAGGCAGCCGCGAGTCATCGATCAATGCACACGTCAGCGGCAAACTTGCACCACTGATGTGCACTGGTGCACACTCGTCGGCATGCCCCTCGCTCCCCCCGACCCGCCGCTGGACGCGCTGATGACCTTCCTCTCGGTCGCGCGCCTCGGCCGCTACACCGCCGCCGCCGAGGTGCTCGGCGTCAACCACTCGACCGTCTCCCGCAGGATCGCGGCACTGGAGAGCGCGATGGGCGGGCGCGTGCTCGTGCGGACGGTGGGCGGATGGGAGGTCACCGACCTCGGTCACCGCGCGGTGACCATCGCCGAGCGCATCGAGGCCTCGCTGCGGGAGCTCGTCGACGGCGACGACGCCGACGCCGTGCACGGCATGGTGCGCATCTCCGCCCCCGACGCCTTCACGTCGGTGTTCCTGGCGCCCGCGATGACCGCGCTCCGACGCGAGCACCCCCAGCTGGCGGTAGAGCTGCTGTCGGCGACGCAGCGCGTGCGCCAGAACCGCTCCGGCGTCGACCTGGAGATCGTCGTCGGCCGGCCGCAGGTGCTGCGCGCGTACGCGACGCCGGTGTGCTCCTACGCGTTGCGTCTGTACGCCGCCCCCGACTACCTCGCCGCGCACGGCACCCCCGCCGCCGTCGCCGACCTCTCCGCCCACCCGCTCGTGTACTACGTGGAGAGCTCGCTGCAGGTCGATGAGCTCGATCGCGCCCTCCAGGAGCTGCCCGACTCCCCCGCGTCGGTGCGCTCGACGAGCGTCTTCGCGCATGTCGAGGCGACCGCGGCCGGGGCGGGCGTCGGCATCCTGCCCGACTTCCTCGGCGATGCGGACCCCCGTCTCGAGCGCGTGCTCGACGGCGCCTACGCGCACCCGCTCGCGTACTGGGCCGTCGCGCGCGACGAGGGCCCGCGCAACCCCGCCGTCGCGGCGACGCTCGCGGCGATCACGGCCTACATCGAGCAGGGCCGGCGATGAAGCCGTTCCTGCTGCTGGCGACGCGGGCGGAGGATCTGCCCGCCGACGAGGAGTACGCCCTCTTCCTCCGCTTCACGGGACTGTCGGCGAACGAGCTGGTCCGGGTGCGGATGGAGGCGGGGCCCCTCGGCGAGGTCGATCTGGACGAGTATTCGGGCGTCTTCGTCGGCGGTGGCCCCTTCAACGCCTCCGACCCGATCGAGAAGAAGTCCCCCGTGCAGCGGCGGGTCGAAGCGGAGATCGCGGGGCTCCTCGACGAGGTCGTGGCCCGCGACTTCCCGTTCTTCGGCGCCTGCTACGGCGTCGGCACGGTCGGCGCGCACCAGGGAGCGGTGATCGACGGCACCTACCGTGAGCCGATCAGTGTGATCGAGGTGGAGAAGACGGATGCCGGGCGCGACGACCCGCTGCTGGCGACGCTGCCCGACGGGTTCACCGCGTTCGTCGGGCACAAGGAGGCGATCTCGCGACTGCCGGAGTCGGCCACCCTGCTCGTGCGTGGCGAGGCGTGCCCCGTGCAGATGTTCCGGGTGGGCCGGAACGTGTACGCCACCCAGTTCCACCCGGAATGCGACGTCGAGGGCATCTCGACACGCATCCGCGCCTACGCGGACTACGGCTACTTCGGCCCCGGCGAGCTCGACCTCACGCTCGCGGCCGTGCGGCGGCTGCCCGTCGTGCACACGGGCGCCCTCCTGCGCGCGTTCGTCGAGCGCTACGCCCGCTGAGACTGCGTTTCGACTCGTCGCTGCGCTCCTCGCTCAACGACCGGGGCGGGGGGCGTGGGCGTGGCGCGGCTGTGTGCCGTGGCCCGGCCGCGAGCCGAAGTGCAAGGGATGCCGGGCGACACGCCGCCGCATCCCCCGCGGACACGGCGTGTCGGTCAGAGCGCCTTGCAGTTGAGGACGGGAGGGGGCGGGGCGTTTCGACTCATCGCTGCGCTCCTGCTCAACGACCGGGACGCGGGGCACGCCGGTCGTCGAGCGAGCGCAGCGAGTCGAGACGCACCCGCGTCAGAGGATCGGCGGGGTGTGCCAGATGCGCTCGATGTAGTCGCGCATCGAGCGATCGGACGAGAAGAACCCGCAGCGGGCGACGTTCAGGATCGCCGAGCGCGTCCAGGCATCCTGATCGGTGTAGGCCGCATCCACCCGTGCCTGCGCGGCCACGTAGGAGGAATAGTCCGCGAGCACCATGAAGCGGTCGTCGTAGAGCAGGTTCGACACGATCGGCTCGAACACGCTGCGGTCGCCGCCCGAGAACGCGCCGGAGGCGATGAGATCCATCGCCCGGCGGAGGTTCTCGTCCCGCTGGTAGAAGTCCGCCGGCTTGTAGCCGCGGGCCCACAACGCTTCCACCTCGGGCTCGCTCATGCCGAAGAGGAAGAAGTTCTCGTCGCCGACCAGCTCGCGGATCTCGACGTTCGCGCCGTCGTCGGTGCCGATCGTCAGCGCGCCGTTGAGCGCGAACTTCATGTTGCCGGTGCCCGAGGCCTCCTTGCCGGCCAGCGAGATCTGCTCGGACAGATCGGCAGCCGGGATCAGCCGCTCGGCGAGGGTGACGTTGTAGTTCGGCGGGAAGAGCACCTTCAGGCGCCCCTCGACCCGCGGGTCGGCGTTCACGACCTCGCCGACGGCGTTGATGAGGTGGATGATGCGCTTGGCCATCACGTAGCCCGGAGCCGCCTTCGCCCCGAAGATCACGGTGCGCGGGAGGATCTCGGATGCCGCGACCCGGCCCGACACGATGCTCTCGTACTGCGTGACGACGTGGAGCAGCTTCAGCATCTGGCGCTTGTACTCGTGCAGGCGCTTGACCATGACGTCGAGCATGTGGCCGTCACTGATCTCGAAGCCGTCGCGGGCGCGCAGCACCTCGCCGAGGCGCCGCTTGTTCGCCGCCTTCACGTCGGCGAAGGCCTGACGGAACTGCGGATCCTCCGCGTACGTCTCGAGCTCACGAAGGCGCTCGAGATCGGTGAGCCAGCCGGTACCGATGGCCTCGGTGATCAGCTCGGAGAGCCCCGGGTTCGCGAGCCGCACGAAACGGCGCGGCGTGATGCCGTTGGTGACGTTGGTGAACTTGCCCGGGAAGAAGTCGTTGAAGTCGGGCAGCACCTTGTCGCGCAGCAGCTGCGAGTGCAGCTCGGCCACGCCGTTGACCTTGGCGCCCGCGACGGTCGCCAGGTACGCCATCCGGACGCTCCGCTCGGGGAACTCGGAGATGATCGACATGTTGCGGATGCGCATCTCGTCGTCGCCGTAGCGTTCGCGCACCGCGTCGAGGAACTCCTCGTTGATGCGGTAGATGATCTCCAGATGCCGCGGCAGCAGGCGACCGAGCAGGTCGACCGACCACACCTCGAGCGCCTCGGGCAGCAGCGTGTGGCACGTGTACGCGAAGCACTGCTGCGTGATCGCCCACGCGGCATCCCACTCGAGCTTCCTCTCGTCGATGAGCACGCGCATGAGCTCGGGCACGCCGATGACGGGGTGGGTGTCGTTGAGCTGGAAGATCACGCGATCGGGCAGCTTCTCGAGGTCGAAGTCGTCCGGCAGCGTGTTCTCCAGGAAGTCGCCGATGGATGCCGCGACGAAGAAGTACTGCTGCTGGAGGCGCAGCTCCTTGCCCTGCGGGGTGGAGTCCTCCGGGTAGAGGACCTTGGAGATGTTCTCGGCGAACGTCTGGGCGCGCACGGCCTCCTCGTAGTCGCCGGAGTTGAAGACGCGCAGGTCGAACGAATCGGTGGCCTTCGCGCTCCACAGCCGCAGGGTGTTGACGCGGCCGTTGAGGTATCCGGGCACCATGTAGTTGTAGGGCACCGCCTGAACGTGCCAGCCCGGAACCCAGCGGTTGCGGATGACGCCGTCGTCGTCGTAGGTCTCGGTGTGTCCGCCGAAGGAGATGCGGCGAGCGGCCTCGGGGTGCGGGAACTCCCACGGGGAGCCCAGGGTGAGCCACGCGTCGGGCTGCTCGACCTGCTGACCGCCGACGAAGGTCTGACGGAAGATGCCGTACTCGTAGCGGATGCCGTAGCCGACGTTCGGCACGCCCATCGTCGCGAGCGAGTCGATGAAGCACGCGGCGAGGCGTCCCAGACCGCCGTTCCCGAGGCCCGGCTCCACCTCCTGCGCCCGCAGCTCGTCGATGTCGATGCCGCAGGCGGCCATCGCCTCGGTGGCGATCTCGGTCAGACCGCTCGCGAGCAGGTTGTTGTCGAGCTGGCGGCCGAGCAGGTACTCCGCCGAGAGGTAGCACACGCCCTTCGCCTGCGCGACGCGCTGACGGCGCAGGTCTTCCAGCCAGCGCGCCATGAGGTAGTCGCGCACGGTCATCGCGAAGGCGAAGTAGCGGTCGTTCGGGCTGGATGCCGACAGCGGCACGCCCCGCTCGTAGTTGAGGTTCCGCAGGAACTGGCGGACGAATCCGTCGACCGAGCTCGCCGGACCGGTCACCGGCGCGAGAGCCAGCGGGTGCGTCGCGTGGAGCGGGTGGGGCGCGGAGGTGGGACCGGTCACAGATTCGGGTTCTGACACAGTTCACACGCTAACGTGCGCCCCCGCCCGATGCACATCGGCGGGGGTCTTTTCACGCGGCTCTTACCTGGCCGTTACACGCGACCGTCAGGACGCCCCGGCGCCGTCACGTTCCTTCTGCTCCGCCCGCCGGGCCTCCTCGAGTTCGGCGGCCGCGAGAGCGAGGACGTTCTCCGCGGAGCGCACGCGTCGCTGAGCGAACGTCGCGGCGCCGTGGCGCGCACGTACGCGGTCGTCGCCTTCCTCGACGAGCGTGAAGATGTACGCCGTGGCGATCAGGATCACCTGCGCCGAGAGGTTGATCCACAGCAGCAGCGCGATCAGCGCCGCGAAGGACGCGAGAAGCGGGTTGGACGCGGCGCCGCCGACGAACAGCCCGGACAGCTGCTGGAGGACCGTGAGCCCCACCGCGGCCAGGAGGGCGCCCGTCCAGAGCGCCTTCGCGGGGGCGCGCACACCCGAGAGCACGCGGAACAGGACCGCCACCGCCGCGGCATCCAGCACGAAGGTCACCACGATCGCGAGCACTCGGGTGCCCCAGGCGATGGCGGGGTCCTCGCGTGTGAGGCCGAGCCACTGCGCCACGACGTCCAGGCCGGCGGTCCCCAGCATCGTGACGACCGCGGAGGCGAGCAGGGCGCCGCCGACGGCCACGGCGAGACCGACGTTTCGGAGGAGCACGATCCAGATGGGCACGTCATCGGTGAGCTTGTCGCACACGACGCGCATCGCCGTGCGCAGCGACCCGATGGCACCGATCGCCGCGCCCACGAGACCGATGAGCGAGAGCACGCCGGCCACCGAGAGGCCGACCGACAGGTCGATCTCGTCCACCTTGATGAGGCCGTTCTCGCCCACGAGGCCGGGGATGGCCCGGTCGACCGCCGCGATGAGCGCCTGCCACGCCTGCGGGTCGCCGGAGAGCCACAGGGCCGCGACGGAGAAGCCCAGCAGCGCCGCCGCGAAGACGCTGAAGAGCGTCCGATAGGTGACGCTGTCGGCCAGCATCGCGCCGCGCCGCTCGCCGTAGCGCAGGAACGCGCGGACGGGCGTCAGCGACAGCGCGCGGGCGATGACGCGGGAGATGTCCATCCCGCCAGGATAGGCGGCGACCTCCGCCGGCCGCGGGGCCTTGACAGCGACCGGCCGGGGTCACACCCCTTCGGCGAGGACCCCGATCCAGGTTCCGGCGACGAGGAAGGGCCCGAAGGGGATGCGCGTCGACCGGCTCGCCCGGCGGGTCACCAGCAGCGCGACGGCGACGACGCCGCCCAGCAGGAAGGCCGCGAGGACGCCCAGCACGACCGCCGACCACCCGGCCCAGCCGAGGAGGACGCCGACCAGCGCGGCGAGCTTGACGTCGCCTCCGCCCATCGCCCCGCCGCCGAGCATGCGCAGGAGGAGGAAGAGCACGAACAGCACGGCGCCGGCCGTGAGCGCACGCAGGAGCGCGCTCCAGGGCGCGCCGAGCAGGCAGGATGCCGCGAGCAGCGCGACGGTGACGGCGAGCGCGGGAAGGACGATGGCGTTCGGCAGGCGATGCGTGCGCAGGTCGACGACGGCGAGGACCACGCCGACGACTGCCGCCCCGAGGTAGGCCGCCGCGACGAGCACCACGGCCGCGTCAGCCATGGAGCACGTCGAGTCGGACACGCACGCTGCCCGCGGTGTCGATGCCCTCCGCCTCACGCACCGCTCGCTTCAGCGGCAGCACGTAGCGTCCGCGCTCCGCGTCGGGGAAGACGGAGGTGCGCCACTGCGAGCCGCCGATGACCACGTCGACGCGCACGGCGCCGAATCCGCGCGGCGGACGCGGGAGCTCGCGGATGTCGGCGCTGACGGCGGCGGGCAGCTCGACGAAGTACCAGTCCTCCCGCCGGGTGGACCAGCGGAAGATCTCACCGTCGAAGTCGAAGCGCACGCGGTCATCGTAGCGACCTCGCCTCGGGGTCTCCGTCCGCCTGTGCACAACCCCGCGGGCCCGCACACCGCAGCGCGCGCGAGGCGTCCTACGGGGAGACGATGACGGGCGTTCCCGGCGGCAGTTGCGCGAGCCGATCGGTCGCGGCCCCGTCCAGATAGATGCAGCCGAACGACGTCGCTCCCGAGCGCTCCCGGTAGTAGTGGAACGCGGTCACCGCGACCGTGCCGCCGTCGAATCCGGCCATCGACGACGACTGCACGCCCAGGTAGACGAGCGGATGGCCCTGGGTGTACGCGAACTCCGGCACGACGCGCGTCAGCATCACGAACGTGCGGCCCACCGGCGTGGGCGTCGACGGCTTGCCCCACGCGAAGTCGTCGGCGACCCGCTCGACACCGGATGCCGAGACGATGTCGATCGTGTGCTGTGCCAGGTGCACCTCCACGTACGCGGTCACGGGCGTGAGCTCGACATCCGCGGCGCGGAGCCAGCCGACCGTCTGCGCGGGGTCGCCGTCCGGCGGAACGCCCTGCCGGCCCGCGAGCAGGACCTTGACCCAGTGCTGCTGGCGGACGACGACCGGCACCGTCGTCCCGCCGTAGGCGGCGTCGCGCGGGAGGTATCCCAGCGGCTCGCCGGCGGGATCGGCGAAGATCGGCGCCGCCGTCACGGGGCGCGCGAGCTCTCCGGTCATCGGCGCGAAGGGCGCATCGTCGACGGGGATGCCGGGCGTCACCGACCACACGTCGATCTGGGGCAGGGCGGCGATGTCGTAGGCGGTCGTGTTCTCCGGGGCATCCGCGGGAGCATCCGTCGCCGCTGTGCCCGCCGGCGTCGCGGCCGGCGCCGTCGCCGCGGGTGGAGCGGCGTCCGCGGTGGGGCGCGGGTCCTCGCCGGCCGTCCCCGCCACCGCGACGGCGGTCGCGACGGCGATGCCGCCGACCACGGCGAGCGCCGTCACGACCCAGGGGGCGATGTCCCCGACCCGTACGCGGCGCGGCCTGTGCATGGGTCCAGGGTACGGAGATCGTGCGGGCACGGAGAAGGGGGCCGGGTATGCTCCCCCGACCCCCCTCGTTCCGCAGCGTCGATCAGGCGCTGGCCTTGGCCTTCTTGGCCGCTCCCTTGGCGGGCGCCGTGCGGACGGTTCCCGTCACGGCCTCGCTCTCCGCGTGCGCGACCTTCCGCGCGGCGCGGACCTCGGCGAACGACGTGCCGTAGTACGCCGCCTCCATGAGGGTCTTCATGTCCTCGATCATCGGCATCCGCGGGTTCGCCGGGGCGCACTGGTCGCGGTAGGCGGCCAGGGCGAGATCCTGCAGGCCCGAGATGAAGGTGGTCTCGTCGACGCCCTGCTGCTGGAACGAGCGCTCGATGCCGACCCGGTCGCGCAGCTCCTCGACGGCGCGGGCGTAGCTCTCGACGCCCTCCTCCGGGGTGGATGCCGGCAGGCCCAGGTGCTTGGCGATCTCCTGGAACCGCTCGGGGGCGATGTAGCGCTCGTACTTCGGCCAGCTGGTGAGCTTCGTCGGGACGGTGCCGTTGTAGCGGATGACGTGCGGCAGGTAGACCGCGTTCGTGCGGCCGTGCACCAGGTGGTACGTCGCACCGGTGACGTGCGCCATCGCGTGCACGATCCCGAGGAACGCGTTGCCGAAGGCCATGCCCGAGATGGATGCCGCGTTGTGCATCTTCTCGCGGGCCTTGATGTCCTCGGCATCCGTCGAGTTCGGCTGGGCCTTCGTGCTGCGCTCGATGTTCTCGAAGATGAGCTTGATCGCGTGCAGGCACAGGCCGTCGGTGTAGTCGTTGGCGTAGACGGAGACGAACGCCTCGGTGGCGTGGGTCAGGGCGTCGAAGCCGGCGTCGGCGACCAGGAAGCCGGGCAGCACCTTGGTGAGCACGGGGTCGATGATCGCGACCGACGGGGTCAGCGCGTAGTCGGCGAGCGGGTACTTCATGCCGCTCTCATCGTCGGTGATGACGGCGAACGGGGTCATCTCGCTGCCCGTGCCCGACGTGGTCGGGATGCAGACGAGCTTCGCCTTCTTGCCGAGCTCGGGGAACTTGAACGCGCGCTTGCGCACGTCGAAGAACTTCTCGCACATGTCGGAGAACTCCACCTCGGGGTTCTCGTAGAGCAGCCACATCACCTTGGAGGCGTCCATCGGCGACCCGCCGCCGAGGGCGATGATCGTGTCGGGCTGGAACTGACGCATCAGGTCGGCGCCGGCACGCACCTCGGAGACCTTGGGCTCCGGCTTGACCGTGTTGATGAGCTGCACCTGCACGCGGTTCTCGCGACGGTTCAGCACATCCATGATCTTGTCGACGTAGCCGAGCTTGGTCATGGTCGCGTCGGTCACGATCGTGACGCGCTCGAGGCCGCGCATGTCGGCGAGGTAGCGGATCGCGTTCGGCTCGAAGTAGGTCTTCGCGGGGATCTTGAACCACTGCAGGTTGTTGTTGCGACGACCGATGCGCTTGACGTTCAAGAGGTTCACCGCCGAGACGTTGTTGGAGACCGAGTTGTGACCGTAGGAGCCGCAGCCGAGGGTGAGCGACGGCATGAAGGCGTTGTAGATGTCACCGATGCCGCCGAGTGCCGACGGGCTGTTCTCGATGATGCGGACGGCCTTGACGACCTTGCCGAACTCGGCGATGACGTCCTGGTCGTTGGAGTGGATGGCGCCGGAGTGGCCGAGACCGTCGAAGTCGACCATCTGGCGGGCCAGATCGATGCCCTCGGCGGGGCTCGAGGCGCGCAGCACGGCGAGCACGGGTGCGAGCTTCTCCCGCGTCAGGGGCTCGTGGGGACCGACCCCGGAGACCTCGGCGAGGATGATCGACGTGTTCTCGGGCACCGTGAAGCCGGCGTGCTCGGCGATCCACTGCGGCGACTGGCCGACGACGGTGGGGTTGAGCTTCGCGCCGGCGCAGTTCTCGCTGCCGGCGGTGACGCCGAAGATGAACTCCTCCAGCATCCGCTTCTCGTCCGCGGTCGCCATGTAGGCGTGCAGACGGGCGAACTCGGCGAGCGCCTCGGCGGCGATCGGCTCGTCGAGGATGACCGCCTGCTCGCTGGCGCAGACCATGCCCATGTCGAACGACTTCGACAGGACGATGTCGTTGACGGCGCGACCCACCTTGGCGGTGCGCTCGATGAAGGCGGGCACGTTGCCGGCGCCGACGCCGAGGGCGGGCTTTCCGCAGGAGTAGGCGGCGCGGACCATCGCGTTGCCGCCGGTGGCGAGGATGAGCGCCACACCCGGGTGGTTCATGAGCTCGCCGGAGGCCTCCATGGAGGGCTCCTCGATCCACTGGATGCAGTTCTCGGGGGCGCCGGCGGCGACCGCGGCGTCCCGGACGATCTTCGCCGCGGCCACGGAACACTTCTGGGCGGCGGGGTGGAAGCCGAAGACGATGGGGTTGCGGGTCTTCAGCGCGATGAGCGACTTGAAGATCGCGGTCGAGGTCGGGTTGGTGACCGGCGTCAGCGCGCAGATGACGCCCACGGGGTCGGCGATCTCGGTGATGCCGGTGATCTCGTCGTGCGAGATGACGCCGACGGTCTTCTGGTTGATGATCGAGTTCGTCACGTGCTCGCAAGCGAACATGTTCTTCACGGCCTTGTCCTCGAACAGACCGCGACCGGTCTCTTCGACAGCCATGAGGGCGAGTTCGCCGTGGAAGTGCAGGGCCGCGACGCTCGCCTTGCGAACGATCTGGTCGACCTGCTCCTGGGTGAAAGATGCGTACTCTGCGAGCGCGGCTTGTGCGCCTTCGACCAGAGCATCGATCGAGGTGGACATTGTGGGTCTCCTACCCGGCGCGGACACGGTGTCCGCGTCATCGCTTTCCGGGTCCGAGGGCTCTCGGGCCTGTCTGAGATCAGTATGACACGTGTGGTCTGACCACACAAGAGCCGCGTGATTCCGGCGGTGCACGTCGGCCATGAATAACCGGGATGGAGGCGCGCCGGCGGCCACCGCGAGCCGCCGCGAGCCGCCCAGCTCCGCAGATCAGGGGGCGAAGCCGCAGGCCGAGGCGACGAAGTCGTACAGGCGGGAGCGCTGCTCGTCGCTGGCGGCAAGGGTGAGGGTGCCGCTGTCGATCGGGTCGCTCAGCACCGACACCGCCGCGTCGAAGCGGGTGCCGACCTTGTCTTCGGCGATCGCATGCATGTCGCAGCGAGCGGGCGCGGCGTCGATGCGAAGAGTGACGCTCTCCCCCGCCGCCACGACCTGGGCCGGTTGCCACAGCCATCCGCCGGCGGCCGGCTGCAGCAGCGTGGTGCTCTTGACGGTGTCGAGCCGTACGGGCGTGGCGCCGTGGTTGGCGATGCGCACGGTGAGCTCCGCCACCGCGGCACCGTCGCGGGTCACGGTGGCGACGTCGACGAGATCGACGGCGGCCGTCGCGGCGAACCGGCTCGCAAAACACCTCTGCTGTACGGCGCGCGCGACGAAGCCGAAGGGGTCGTCGACGGCGTAGTCGTCGGATGCCGCGCCGCGGTCGGTCTGGAAGACCAGATGCGCCGTGCCCGCGGCATCCGTCGGGCTTGTGCACGCGGGCGACAACAGATCGGCCGTGACCGAGCGGCCACGACCCGCCGGCACCGGCAGCGCGCCGGTCCATTCCAGCACGGACGCCCAACGCGGGTCGGCGTACGTCAGAGAAGTGAGCGTCACCGCAGCGGCGCCGTCGTTGTGCACGACGACCGACATCTTGCCGCGCGCGATGTCCAGCCTGTCCTGCTGCACCGAGACGCTGATGTGGGCAGGGGCGGGCGGGGGAGGCACGGGCGCGCACGCGGTGAGGGCGGCGACGACGAGGGCGACCCCCAGCGACACCCCGGCGCGGCGGTGCCGGACATCGGGTGAGTCGGACCGCTGCATGCGGTCAGTGCAGGCCCCTGCCGTGGGCCGGATGCGACCGATTGCTGCCGGTCACAGCTGCGGCTACTGCCATGAGGCGCGAGCAGTCAGCTGATCGATGGGAAACGCGTCGAAGAGTCTGAGCGCCAGCGCGATCTCGATGGAATCGTAGGGTTCCGCTCGGTCGTCGAGGCAGCGCGAGACGCGCGCGCGAACCGTGTTGCGGTGGAGGCCGAGCGCGTCGGCGGTGCGCATGACGTTCTCACCATTCGCGAAGTAGCCGGCGAGCGTCGCACGCAGAACCGCCGCCTGCTCTCCCGGCTCGGCGAGGGAGCCGAGGACTCCCGCGGCCCAGGATCGCGCGGCGCCGGGGTCGGCCGCGAACAGTCCCAGCAGCACCACACCGGGGTCGGTGTGGGCCACCACCGCGCGTTCTCGGCCCTGAACGGTCGACAGCGCCACCAACCGTGCCGCTGCCGCGGCCTCGTGCGAGGCCACGAAGCCTCGCACGCCGACTCCGGCGCCGCCGATGGCGAGCCGCAGGCGCGGCCACTGCGCCGCGACTCGCTCTGCGGCGGCGCGCACTTCGGCGACCGACGCGCGCGTCGCGATCCACGCCCATGCGGTCCCCCGGTCCGCGGCGACGGACAGCGGCGCCTGCGGCGTGCCCGCTTCGGCGGCAATGCGTCGCACAGTCTGCTCGATGCGCTGTTGGTCGGCATCGTCCGCGACGCCGTCGACCCACGCGATAACGGCGACGTGCGTCTGATCCAGCGCGTAGCCCGTCTCTGCTTCGAAGGCATGGACCGTGCGCACATCGCCGTTGAGGATCTTCATGACCGCGGCGACGTTCATGGTCGCACGCGCATTCCACCAACGGCGCCGCTCGGCCTCGTGCACGGTGGAGACGTACTGCAGGATCCAGTCGATGTAGCGGTGCACGACGTCGGCGACGTTGCGCACCAGCTCGATCCGCTGGTCGTCGCGCACGGGCAGTTTCTCGACGGCGTCGATCCCGAGTCGCAGGAACATGCTCTGGCCGAGGTAGTACGCACGAGTCAAAGCGGACACCGGCACGTCGTGCTGAGCCAGTCGCGCCGCATACTCGACGGCCGCAGTCGTGGGCTGCAGGTTCTCCAGGCTGATGTCGTTGCCGAGCACATGGCAGATCGTCGAGACGTTGCCCTCGATGCTCGCCTGCAGCATCTCCACGAGCTGCGGATCTCCGCCGAGGGGACCGATACTGTTGGCCAGCAGGTCGCGCATCTCACGGACGATCTCGGGGAGCCGCCCGTCCAGCTGCGACGCGACCTGGGCGAGGTAAGGCCGGAGATCTTCCCGATCCGCGGCTGCCGTCGCGTTCGCGCTCACTGCGACCGCGCCCATCGCAGTGCGCGACGTGCGGCGTTGACCCCGCTCATCCCGTGGATGCCGGGTCCGGGCGGCGTCGCCGCCGAGCAGAGGTAACTGCCGGGCACCCCGGTATCGTACGGGAACGGGCTCAGCCGGGGCCCGCACAGGAACTGGAGCGGGGTCTTCGCGCCGGTCAGAATGTCGCCCCCGACGAAGTTCGGGTTGCGCTGGGCCATCTCTGTGGCGGTGACCACACCCGTGGCGACGATGCGCTCCCGAAACCCCGGGGCGAACCGTTCGATCTGCGCGATGATCGCCGCGGTCGCGTCGCCGGTGTATCCCGCGGGAACGTGGGCGTAGGCGTACACGGGCACGATGTCGCCGGCGGCGCGCGTGGGGTCGGCGACGAACTGCTGTCCGACGAGGACGAACGGGCGCTCGGGCATGCGGCCCTTCGCGATCTCCGTCTCCACGTCCGCGATCTCGCGTGCCGTCCCGCCGAGGTGCACGGTTCCCGCGCGCCCGACCTCGGGGTTGCGCCAGGGGATGGCACCGTGCACGGCGAAGTCGACTTTGAACGCAGCCGGCCCGGGGCGGAAGCGAAGGTACGCCGAGCGCGCGGCCCGCGGCATCCGTTCGCCCAGCAGGCGCGCGGCTTCGTGAGGATGAACGTCGAGCATCGCGACCTCGTGACGGGGAAGATCGCGCAGACTCCTCACCCGCACACCGGTCTCGAAGCGCACCCCGAGCTCGCGAAGGCCCGCGATGACGGCATCGGTCAGCACGCCGGTGCCTCCGGCGACGACCGGCCACCCGACCGCATGCCCAGCCGTGATGATCCCGGCTCCGATGCCGCCGACGAGCGGCACGTCGATGCGGTTGATCGCGTGCGCGGCGACACCTGTGAAGAGTGCGCGGGCCCTCTCTGTGCGCAGCGCCCGCGCCGTCCAGGTGGGGGGGAAAGCAGCGACGGCGCCGAAGCGCGCCAGCAGCAGCGGGTGGCGCGGCATCCGAATCATGGGCTGGAAGATGTCGGTGGTCAGATCGTCGAATCGACCTGACGGTGCAGCGAACATCGTGCGCCATGCCCGCCCGTCGATGCCGAGCCGGTCGGCGGTCTCCTCGATCGACTGGCTGAGCAGCGCCGCATCGCCGTCGTCGAAGGGATGCGCCGCATCGTAGGGCGCCCGCGCCCACCGAACGCCGCGCTCGTCAAGCTGCCAGGAGGCGATGTAGGAGGACGCCGCGGCCATCGGGTGCACCGCCGAGCAGTGGTCCTGGACGAGTCCGGGAACCAGGCTCGGACCGGAACGGGCGCCGCCGCCCAGCACGTCATCGGCTTCGAAGACCGTGACCTCGACGCCCGCGCGCGCGAGCACGGTGGCGGCCGCAAGCCCGTTGGGCCCGCTGCCGACCACCACCGCGCCGGTCATGACTGCGAGGCTCTCGCCCGGACGTCGCGACCGTCAGCGGACGCGGGAACGTGCGTGCTGTTGGTCGCCGAGGTCGCCGGCACGGTCTGAGCGCGCCACTGCACCTCGATCGGGATGGGACCATCGGGAAGCCATGGCTGCGCCGCGACGGCATCGGCGACCTTCCACGTTCCTCGCTCGATGACGCCGAGAGCGGCATCGATGATCTGATACGCCTGCGTCGTCTTGTGGATGGGCTGCGACTCCACCCAGAAGACGATGAACTCTCCCGGCTCGAAACGGCAGCGCGCTTGCAGAGCGCGGATGAGGTCGATGTTGTGCAGGTGACCGTCGCCGAAGTTGAATCCGATGAGCGAGTTGCACGCGAACTCGCCTTCGCGGATCGTGCGCGTCTCGATGTCGGGAAGGGTGCGGTAGGCCAACGAGAACAGCCCGCGGCCCTGGCTGTGCATCGACCGCCACGCGATCGTCTGCTGCATCGTGATCTCGGCCACGGCGTACGGGTAGCCCATCGCTTGCAGCTGATCGATCTGGTTGCGGGTCGGCCGCACCACCGCATCGAGCTTCGCCTCGGCGCCCGGCGCGAAGGCCCAGATCGCCGATGCCCAGTTGCCCGCGTACTGACGCAGCGAGGGCAGGAACGACACCTTGTCGGGACGCAGGTTGCCGAGAATCGGGAAGAACAGCAGCGCGATGGCGACGGCGGCGCCGATCCACGCGGCCGAGAAGTCGAACACCCCGTAACCCTGCCATGCGGGGAATCCGAGGAACAACGTCACCACCCCGAACGCGAACAGCAGATTCCACTCGAGGGGCACGGCCAGGGGGAACGTCGACACGATGAACAGGCAGAATCCGACCATGATGACCACCGCGACGAGGGTGACGATGCGGTTGGTCGAGAACAGCAGCACGAGGGGGACGACGAGCTCCACGGTGGTGCCCATCACGTGCGCCATGAAGCCGGCGAGCTTCGAGGGGCGAAGATCGCGCGGGAAGTCCCGGTAGTGCGCGCGCTTGAGCCACAGCGGCGGCCAGAAGGGCGTGTTGGAGAGCATGGGCGGGATGACGTTGACGAAGTGCTTGCCGAACTTGGAGACCGCCGCTCCCACCCACACGATGACGATCAGCATCTTCAGCGCGATCATCATGTCGGTGAACGGCAGGACGACGAAGATCACGAGCGCCGGCAGGTACTGCTCGATACGCGCGGCGAGCGCGATCGTCTTGTCGCGCACTCCGACGAGCACCAGCAGCACGATGGCGGCGATCACCGGCGCAGGCTGGACCAGACCGCTCGTGTTCTCGGGAAGCATCGCCGCCAGCGACGCAGACGGCGTGCCGGGCATGAACAGCGCGGTGGCGAGGGCGGCAAGGAAGCCGAGGTAGAGCGCGACGTCGAGGACTGTGCGGGTGTCACCAGCGGTGCCCGGAACCCAGCGCCACGGCCGCAACCGAATCGTTCCCGGCCGCGCCCAGAACAGGATCCCGCCCGTCATGGGCGTGAACTTGCCCGCCATCGGGCCCCACGATCCGGCGATACCGATCGCCTCGAGGAGCATGGTCCAGACGATGGCCTTCTGGTAGACGATGGGCTGGTTCCACCACAGCTCGACCTGCCAAAACCACCCCACGCCGCTGGTCGCGGTGATGATCACCGCACCGAGCAGGCCCCAGACGAACACCACCTTCGCGATATAGGTGGTCGCGATCATTCGGGGTGAGCCGAAGCCGTACTCCGCCCAGTGCAGGGCGAGGGTGCGAACACGGTCGCGCAGCGGACGGTGCAGGAACGTGTCGAGATCGACGGGCGGAAAGTCGCCGGTTTTGAATCCCATGTCAACTCCTTCGGTGATGGGTTTCGAGGTATGGAAGGGATGTGGTGAAGCCCGGTGACGCGCGCGCGAGCATCGGGTGCCGCCGCAGCGGCATCCGAGACGCGTCGGCGCAGGTCAGACCTGGGCGAGAAGCATGAGGCGGAGGGCGGGTTTGTCGATCTTGCCGACGGAGTTTCGCGGCAGCGCGTCGACGATCTCGAGCGCGACCGGGATCTTGATCTTCGTCAACCCCGTCGCGCAGTGCGCGAGCAGTTCGTCGACGGTCGTGTCCGCGGCATCCGGACGCAGCACCACCTGCGCCACCGGCACTTCGCCGAGGACGGCGTCGGGTCTGCCGACGACGGCCGACTCCAGCACGGCGGGGTGCGTGGCGAGGAACGACTCGATCTCCTTCGGGTAGATGTTCTCGCCACCGCGGATGATCATGTCCTTGATGCGGTCGACGATCGTCAGATAGCCGTCGGCGTCGAGCACCCCGATGTCGCCGGTGTGCAGCCACCCGTCACGAATCGCCTGCGCCGTCGCATCGAGACGCCCGAGGTAACCCCGCATCACCGTGGGACCAGAAATGACCACCTCGCCGCGCTGTCCGACCGGCAGCTCTCGGCCCTGCTCGTCGACGATGCGGATCTGCTGCCCGGGCAGGGCGGGTCCGACCGTGCCGGGCTTTCGAAGGCCCTGGGGAGGATTGCACGCGGACGCACAGGTGCCCTCGGTGAGTCCGTAGCCCTCCGTGATCGCGATGTCGAAGCGTTCTTCGCAGCGCGCCAGCAGCTCGGCGGATGCCGGGGCCGCGCCGCACACCGCGAAGCGCAGGCTCGACGCGTCCAGAGCGACCTCGTCGGGCAGCACCGACAGGTGGGCGAAGATCGCGGGCACCCCCGAGAAGTACGTCGGCCGGTATCGCTCGACGGCGTCGATGAAAACTGCCGGGGCGAACCTCTCCAGCACTGTCACCTGTGCACCGACACTCAGTGGTGCGAGGAACGTGACACAGATCGAGTTGACGTGGAACAGCGGGAGGACCAGAAGCGCGTGGTCGCGGGGGCTCAGCTGGAAGTGCGTCGCCATCTGCGTCGCCATCGCTTCGAGGTTCTCGTGGTCGAGCATGACCCCCTTGGGCTGGCCGGTCGAGCCGCTCGTGTAGACGAGAAGGGCGACACGGCTCGGCTGGATACGCGGATCGGCGACGGGCAACCGCGGTTCGCGCTGGAGGTCGTCGGCGCCGAGGCGGAGAACCTCGATGCCGTCCAGGGCGGGGCCGACCAGGATCCGGGCTCCCGAGTCGGCCACCTGATAGCCGGCTTCGCGGGCGGTGAAGGTCGGGTTGATGGGGGTGACGGCCGCGCCCACGCGCCACGCGCCGAGGATGGCGACGAGCAGCTCGATCGAGTTGGGCAGCATCACGGCGACGACAGCTCCGTCGCCGATACCCAGGGAGCGCAACTGCTCCGCAAACCCCGCCGCCTCCCGCTCGAGGCCTCGGTAGGTGAGCTCACGACGCACATCGCGGACGGCCGGGGCATCGGTTCCGGCCGCGGGACCGTTCCAGGGCAGCTGCGGCAGACGCGAATGGGGGTGCACGGTCATGGGTCGTCCTCCTCGTCGACATTGACAGCGGGTGGTCACGTCAGAGTAAGCCGCCGTGAAAAACCAGCCATCGGCAGAAACGACCCAATACCGCCCGCCCCTTGTGCACTGTGCACAGGCGAGTGTGCCGACGAAGCGGGTTTGTCACGCCGATGCGGCCAGCACGCGTGACGACGTCCGATCAGACTGTCGACATGCGGAAGATCCCCGTGTACTACTATTCCTCGTCGTCGAACCTGACCGGCCGGTTCGCCGAGGCGCTCGCGCGGATCGACGGCCGACGGGTGCTCAACCTCGCACGCTCGGACGTGCGTCGCACGGAGCCGACCGGACCGTGGGTGCTGCTCACGCCGTCGTACAAGGCGGGCAACGCCGAAGAGGTGACCCTGCCCGCGGGGGTGCGGGCGTTCCTGCGCTCGCCCATGACGCGCCGACGAATGGTCGGGATCATCGGGTCGGGCAACCGCAACTTCGGCGACTACTACCAAGCCGCCGCCCGCCAGCTGTCGCAGACGTCGGGCCGGCCCGTGCTGTTCGAGTTCGAGCTGTCCGGCACGCGAGAGGACGTCGAGCGGTGCGCGGCGATCCTCGCGACCCTCGACGCGGCCCTCGACGACGTGCGCAGCACCGGATGAGCGGGCCCGCGCGCTAACGTCGCTCCTACGACGCCGAGGGAGGCGCCGCCGGGAGGAAGGGACGCGCCGTGGCCGCATTCGATTCGATCGTCATCGGTGCCGGGATCTCGGGGCTCGCCGCGGCGCGCCTGCTGACGGATGCCGGACGGCGCACCGTCGTCCTCGAGGCGCGCGATCGCATCGGCGGCCGCGTCTGGACCGATCGGTCCGACGGGCGCGTCACCGACCGGGGCGCCTCGTGGATCCACGGGATCACCGACAGTCCGGTGGCCGCCGCGGCGAGCGCATTCGGCATGCGCACCGTGGAGTTCACGGTCGGCGGCTACCAGCCCGACAGTCGACCGATCGCGCACTACTCCCCCGACGGGCGGCGATTGCGCACCGACGAGGCGGCCGCGTACGTGGCCGACATCCGTGCCGTGGATGCCGCCCTGGTGCCGCTGATCGCGGCATCCGCGCCCGACGCCACCTACCGCGACGTGACCGAGGCGGCCCTCGCCGCCCAGGGCTGGGAGGCGGAACGGGCAGAGCGCGTGCGCGAGTACCTGGCGCACCGCAGCGAAGAGCAGTACGGCGCGGCGATCGGCGATCTCGCGGCCCACGGCCTCGACGACGACCAGATCGACGGCGACGAGGTCGTCTTCCCCGACGGCTACGACGCCCTCGCCACGGGCCTGGCGCGCGGGCTCGACATCCGGCTCGCCCACGTCGTCTCCCGCGTGCGATGGGGCGCCGAGGGTGTGACGGTGACGACCGACCGGGGTGCGTTCACCAGCCGGGATGTCGTGGTGACCGTGCCGGTCGGCGTGCTGCAATCGGCCTCGTTCGCGATCGAGCCGCCCCTGCCCGAGCCGGTGGCCGGCGCGCTCGGCCGGCTGCGCATGAACGCGTTCGAGAAGCTGTTCCTGCGCTTCCCGGAGCGGTTCTGGGACGCCGACGTGTACGCCGTCCGCCAGCAGGGGCCCCAGGGGCGGTGGTGGCACTCCTGGTACGACCTGACCGCGCTGCACGGCGAGCCGACGCTGCTGACCTTCGCCGCCGGACCGGCGGCGGTCGCGACGCGGCACGAGGCGGATGCGGAGGTCGTCGCCTCCGTGATGGCGCAGCTGCGACGCCTGTACGGGAGCGACGTCCCCGATCCGGTGGCCGTCCAGCGCACCGCATGGCAGGACGACCCCTACGCGCGCGGCTCGTACGCCTACATGCGTCCGGGGTCGACGACCGACGACCACGACACCCTGTCCACCCCGGTCGGCGGTGTGCTGCACCTGGCCGGCGAGGCGACGTGGACCGACGACCCGGCGACCGTCACGGCGGCGCTGTGCTCGGGGCACCGCGCCGCGCAGAACGTGCTCGGCACGGGCGTGCCGATCGAGCAGCTGTGGCGCGCCCCCGAAAACCTTCAACACAACTGAAGGATTCGGCGTAGAGTGGCCGCATGCTTCCACTTTCCATCGTCATCATCACCGCCGCCCTCGTCTTCTACAGCGTCGGCGTCTGGGCGGAGCGGATCCAGCGCACGCTGCGCTGGTGGCACGCCGGCATGTTCGCCCTCGGCCTCGCCGCCGACACCACCGGCACCCTGCTCATGACGCAGATCGCGGCCGACCGGCGCGCGGACGGCGTCGCCGAGACGGCCGCGGGAACGCTCATGGCCTGGACCGGCACCGCCGCGATCGTCCTCATGGCGATCCACCTGATCTGGGCGATCATCGTGCTGGTGCGGGGCCGCGAGAACGAGAAGCGCGCGTTCCACCGCTTCAGCATCGTCGTCTGGGCGATCTGGCTGATCCCCTACGTCGCGGGCGCGGTCAGCGCGATGGCGGGCTGACGTTCGACGCGGAATCCGTGCCGTCGGCGGCATCCGCGCCCTCGGCACGAACCGCCGTGCGCCGGGAGGCGACCGCGGTGGATGCCGCCAGCGCCGCGATCGTCACGATCGCCCCGAGCACGAGCGCCGCCTGCTCCCCCGCGGTGAGCGCTCCCGTCTCGGCTCCGATCGTGGCGGCGGCGATCGGGACGCCGAGTTGGGCGGCGGCGATCACGGCCCACAGCGGACGCTGCCGCAGCAGCACCCCGGACAGGTGTGCGAGGAGCGCACCCGCCCCGAGCAGCACACCGAGCCAGAGGTACGCGGGCGCGTCTACGAGGCTGCCGAGCGAGAGCGACGCGCCGAGCCACACGAAGTAGAGGGGCGAGAGGAAGCCCTCCGTCACCGCGAACAGCTGTCGGGCGAGCCGCCGCGGCTCCCCGGCGCTGGCGACCGCCAGGCCGCCGGCGAAACCGGCGAGCAGCACGGAGACGTGCGAGACGGTGGCGAGGGCGCCGAGTGCGCAGACGAGGATGAGGCTGACGCGCAGCTCGATCGCCAGCTCGTGCGTCTTGCTGGTCTCGCGCAGGCGCTTCCACCGGTCGCCGCGCGCGCCCCACCGCAGCCCCAGCGCCAGCAGGAGCGCCACGGCGGCGATGCCGAGCGCGCCGAGGGCCGCGACCGGTGCACGCTCCGGGTCCATCGCGAGGGGCAGCGCGACGATGCAGGCCGTGTCGGCGATCGCGACCTGCGCGATGGTGGCCAGCAGCGGCGGACCTCCGAGACGCGTCTGCTGGACGGCGGGCAGCACGAGCGCGGCGGAGGACGACGCCATGACCACGGCGTAGACGGCGGCGTGACCCGTGTCGAACAGCGTCGCGAGTCCCCAGCCGGCGAAGGCGGCGACCACGCCGACCACGACGGCCTGCAGCGCGCCCCGGCCGAGCGCCGGGCGCAGGCGCGCGTCGCGAAGCGGCACGTCGGTGCCCGCGACGAACATCGTGAGACCGAAGCCGAGCGTCGCGAGGAAGCTGAACGTGCGGTCGGTGGGGTCGACCAGGTGCAGCCCGGAGACGCCGATCACCATGCCCGCGACGAGCTCGCCGATCACGACCGGCACGCGCCACCGACTGCCGGCGGACAGCAGCGGACCGAGCAGCGCGACCGCACCCACCAGCGCGAGCGTCTGCAGGTTCATGCGTTCACGCCGCGGCGGCGTCCGGCCCGACGATGCGGCACGGGATCTCCGTGTTCTCGTCGAGGTACCAGCTGGCGCAGACGCGGTGATAGCCGTCGGCGATCTGCGCGGGCAGCCCGCGCGTGAGGTCGCCGTGGACGATGAGCACGGGCGACAGCGGCTTGCCCGCGCGCACCTTGCGGAGGTCATCGGCGACGTGCGGGTTGTCGATCGGAAGCAGCGGCAGGTTCGCCGCCCGCAGGATGTCCTTCGCCTTCTTCACCACCGTCGCCCGCGTGCGCAGGGCCGCGACGAGAGAACGGGCCCGCTCGAGATCGGCGACGAGGCGGAGGTAGTCCTCCGCCGCGGGGAAGTCATGCTCGTCGGGGTCGTTCTTCCAGATGGGGTCGGCCATGAGGACATTGTGCTCCGCGGCGGAGCCGGCGCCCGGCGCGACGCGTCACGAGTCCTGCGTGGCCGCCCCGTCCCGCTGCAGCGCGAAGTCGCCGAGGGCGGCGGAGGTGGGCAGATCGACCCACAGCCGGAGGCTGCCGGGGCGCGCTCCGGCCCCGTTGATGATCGCCGCGCCGCCGATACGGCGCAGGAGCGGAGCGATGGACGCGGCGACCTCGCGCGGGAGCGAGCCGACGCCGCGGCCGTTGGAGGTCACGGCCACCGTGGTCGTGTCGTGCCGGGTCGAGGCGACGTGGCGCATCACGTAGGTGCGCCGCTCCTCACCGCGACGCTCACGGTCGTTGACGAGGAAGTGCGTCTTCTCCAGAGCGACCCGCCGCGTCTCGAGCCCGCGCAGATCGGGGAGATCGTCGTGCCGGCTGACACGACCGGTCACGACATGGAGCACTTCTTCCCACCACGCTGGCATGGCACCTTCCTTTCGGGTCGGTATGCCATCACCGCAGTGGAGCATGTGTCCACCGTCTCACACCGGACTGTGGGAGTGCTGACCGCCTCAGTCCCGGGTCGATCGGACCGTCGCCACCGTCGTGTTCGGCATCATCCGGCAGCGGGCACGACGCGCTCGAAGCTGACCGACGCGGCGAGGGCCACGACGGCGGCGGCGCGCTCGCGCTCTCCCTCGGCCGTCTTCTCGTCGCGCAGGGCGGCCGCGTCGCGGCGCTCGACGGCGCGGTCGCTGATCTCCGCGAGCCGGTCGGCGAGCACCGTTCCGAGACCGTCGCGCAGCTCTTCGAGGTTGGTGTTCGCGATCTCCAGGCGGCGATCGGACACCGTCAGCTCGACCACGGGGTATCCGTTGCGGATCAGCATCTCGCGCGTCTCGTCGCTCAGCAGATCGGCGATCTCCTCGCGCTGCGGCCGACGGGTGAACACCGCCTCGACGGTGTAGCGGGCCGGGGCATCCGCTGTCATCAATGCGGACGGCAGCGAGCCCGCCAGCACCGATCCGAGGCCGAGGGCGGCGCTGTCGGACGGGCTCTTCGTCGTGCTCTGTGTACTCATGACCTGACGGTACGCCCCGAAGATGTGCGCCTCACAGCTTCGGGGCGTACTCCCGCGCGTCGCTCAGGCGTCGGCGCGGGACGGCAGGACCCACCCCGCACGCGGGAAGTGGCACGTGTAGCCGTTGGGGTAGCGCAGCAGGTAGTCCTGGTGCTCCGGCTCGGCCTCCCAGAACGCACCCAGCGGCTCGATCGTGGTCACGGCCGGCGCCGGCCACAGCCCCGACGCATCGACGTCGGCGATGGTCTCGCGCGCGACGTGCTCCTGGTCGGGCGTGACGGGGAAGATGGCGGAGCGGTAGCTCGTGCCGATGTCGTTGCCCTGGCGGTTCAGCGTCGACGGGTCGTGGATCTGGAAGAAGAACGCCAGGATGTCGCGATAGCTGGTCGCATTCGGGTCGAAGACGATCTCGACCGCCTCGGCGTGCCCCGGGTGATGACGGTAGGTCGCGTGATCGTTCTGACCGCCCGTGTAGCCGACGCGGGTGCTGATCACGCCGGGCTGACGGCGGATCAGATCCTCCATGCCCCAGAAACAGCCGCCCGCGAGGATGGCCGTCTCGGTGCCGGCCGGCTGGGTGATGGCTCCGGTGTCGCTCGGTCCGCTGGTCATGCTGCATCCTCCTGAGGGGTGGGGTCGGTGGTGGGGGCGTTCGGGAAACGGTCGAGGTACTCACCGTAACCCTGGGCGGCGAGGTCCTCGACGGGCACGAACCTCAGCGCGGCCGAGTTCATGCAGTAGCGCAGGCCGCCCTCCGCGCGGGGGCCGTCGTCGAACACATGGCCGAGGTGGCTCTCGGCGCCCGACGAGCGCACCTCGGTGCGCGTCATCCACAGCGTGCGGTCGGTCGTGGTGACCACGGCATCCGGCTCGATCGGGCGGGTGAAGCTCGGCCATCCGGTGCCGCTGTCGAACTTGTCGGTCGATGCGAACAGGGGCTGGCCCGAGACGACATCGACGTAGATGCCGTCGTCGTGCAGGTCCCAGTAAGCGTTGCGGAACGGGGGCTCGGTGCCCTCTTCCTGTGTCACGGCGTACTGCTGATCGGTGAGGCGGCCGAGCGCCTCGGGGGTCTTGCGGTAGTCCTTCGACATGATGTCTCCTCTGCGACACCGCTGGCTGCGGCGTCACCTGATCAAACAGAGGATGCGCCCGATTTGGTCCCGCCAGGCTGGATGCCGGCTGTGAGTTCCGGCGAGGCGCCGCCCGCCGACCGATCGGAGATCGCCCGCACGACGGCCGCCATGTCGAGGTCGCCGTCACCGCGCGCGACGGCGTCGGCGTACAACTCCCGAGTCACGTCGAGGAGCGGGCTCGCGATGCCGGCGGTGCGCGCGGACTCGGTGATCAGCTCGTTGTTCATCAGCACGTCACGGATGGATGCCTGCGGCGTCCAGTCCTCCGCCGCGAGCTTGGCGGTCTTCACGCGAGAGAGGGGCGAGGACATCTGCCCGGCATCGAGCACCTGCCGCAACAGGGTCGCGGGCACGCCGTGCTGGGCGGCGAAATGGAAGGACTCGGCCAGCCCCGTGACCACCGCGATGAGGAAGACGTTGACGGAGAGCTTCATCGTCAACGCCGACGGGACGTCCCCGCAGAAGGTGAGAGCGCCGCACAAGGGCTCCAGGATCGGTGTGACGCGGGCCACCGCATCCTCGGGCCCGGCGAGCATGCCGACGAGAGTCCCCTCCTCCGCCGGGCGTCGCGACCCCGACACGGGCGCCTCCACGAAGACGCCGCCGGCGCCGGTGATCTCGGCGGCCAGCCGGGCGGAGTACTCCGGCGGCACGGTGCCCATGTTGACCACCGTGCGCCCGGTGAGCATCTCCGCGCGCCGGGCGCCGTCGGGACCCAGCACGTCGTCGATCGCCGACGTGCCGGCCAGCATGAGGATGACGATCTCCGACCGCGCGAACACCTCCGCCGGTTCCGCCGCGGCCGTCGCCCCGGCATCCACCAGCACCCTTCGGGCGCGCTCCGACCGGTTCCACACCGTCAGCGCCACGCCAGTGCGCACCAGGTTGAGCGCCATGGGCTCCCCCATGATCCCGAGGCCGATGAATCCGACTCGCGCTCCCACGCTCACGGCGTCGACGATATCTCCGACGCCGGCACGGAGAGCGAGGCACGCGCGTCGCGCACCGATCTGGCAGGAATGCGACGAGGCTCGACGCCCACGCGGCGGTCGGTGCGCATCGGGCGCGCGGAGACTGGAGGCATGCACCTCACCGACTTCCGCGCACCCGACACCCTCGCCGCGCGAGGAGCGCTCGAGCTCGCCCGCCAGTACCAGTCCCCCGCGATCACGGCCCACGCGCTGCGCTCGTGGCTCTGGGCCGAAGCGTTCGCGCGCGTCGACGGCATCGCCGAGGTCGACCACGAGCTGCTCTACGTCGCGGCGGTGCTGCACGACATCGGCACCGTGACCGCGTTCGACAACCACACCGTCTCATACGAGCACGCCGGCGGACACGTGGGCGTCGCGCTCACCGCGGGGGCCGGCTGGCCCGCCGAGCGACGCACCCGGGTGCTCGAGGTCATCGTGCGGCACAACTGGCCGCAGGTCGACCCGGCGATGGATGCCGAGGGCCACCTCCTTGAGATCGCCACCGGCCTCGACATCTCCGGCGCGCGACCCGACGCCCTTCCGGAGTCGTTCGTGCGCGAGGTGCTCGCGGTGTACCCCCGCGGTGGACTCGCGGCGGAGTTCGGCGCGTGCGTCGCGGACCAGGCCGCGCGCAAGCCCGACACGGCCGCGCGGCGGCTGCTCGACAACGGCATCGTCGCCAAGCTGGCCGCCAACCCGTTGGAACGGATGTAGCGGTATCCAGAGAGTGCGGATGCCGAGGTCAGGCGACCGGGCGCGACAGGACCTCGGTGAGGGCCTCCGCATGGGTCAGCTGCGGGTGGTGACCGGCACCCGGAAGCGACACGATCTCCACTCGGGGACCGAGGTCATCCCGGAAGCGTGCATCCAGCGGATCCTCGCTGCCGACGACGATACGCACGGGCCCGTCGAACCCCCTCAGCGCGTCCCGCAGCTGCGCCCGCCACCTCGCCGAGCCCGCGCGCGACAGCTGGGCTGCGGCGTGCTTCGCGCCGGTACGCCTCAGGTCGCTCACGCTCGACTCCAGCGCCGCCGCCCCCGCGTCGGTCCCGGTCAGCCGGCGCGACAGCCGCACCGCGTCGGCGTGCCTCAGGAACGCGCGCACGACAGGTGAGATCCGTGCCGCACCGTGTGGCGGGACCTGCAGGAAGAACGGCGACACGAGCGTGAGCGACCGGAGACGCTCGGGGAATCGCCGGGCGACCGCGAGCGCGGCGGCGGCCCCCAGAGAGTGGCCGATGAGCTCGAGCGGCTCCCCGCTCGTCAGACCCGCCAGCCACCGGGTCCAGTCCCGAAGACCGGTACCTCCGGACAGGCCCAGGCCGGGAAGGTCGACCGCGCGAGCCCCCGTGCCTGCGGCGACCCGCGCCCAGGTGTCGGCGTTCACGGGCAGGCCCGGCAGGATCACCCGACGCGAACCCGCGCGTCCGATCTCGAACGTGCGGATGCCGCCGGCATCGACGAATCGCCGGTCGCCGCCGGGCGCGTCGCCGAACCGGTGCGCGACCAGGTGATCCGCCCACCGGTGCAGCGACAGCCGCACGTCGGGCGTCGAGATCCCGTGGGCGGCGGCGAGCGCGTCGGCGGACCCCGTCGGATAGCGGTCGGAAGACATGAAGGACAGCGTCTCGGGGTCGACGCGGGTCACGCGCGCCGGGAGACGCCGGATGACACCGACCGGGACCGTGAGCCGTGGTATCGGCACACCCAGGTGGCGCCCGACCGTCGAGAGCAGATCGCTGAGCGGCGGGGTGTCGTCGTCGAGGAGCCAGTAGGCCCGGCTCTCCGCCGCCGGATCGACGGCCACGCGTTCCATGAACGCGGCGAGGTGATCGACGGTGACGACGGGGAGGAAGATCGCGTCCCCTCCCGGCAGGGCGGCCATCCTGCCGCGCCAGAGCTGCTGGATCGTGTCGGCGAGGCCGATCTGCTGGTCGGATTCGCCCGTGACGCTGTCGCCGATCACGCTGGCGGGATTGACGATCGTCCACGGGATCCCACGCTCGCTCGCGCGCGCCTGGAAGACCGCGTCGGATTCGACCTTGGACGCTTCGTAGGCGCCGAGGCGTGCATAGACCGCTGCGCGATGGTCGTCCGACCACGGCACCGTCGCGGGATCCTGGCCGCCGACACGGTAGCCGGACACGTGGACGACGCGGCGCAGCGCGGGAAGCCCCGCGGCGACGTCGATCAGCCTCTCGACGATGCCGACGTTGGCCTCGCGCGCCTCCTGCGCGGACATGCCGAATCGGTAGGAGCCCGCGCAGTTGTGGATCTCGGTGACCGTGGCGAGAGCCGACCGGTCACCGGGCACGAGCTCCGCGGAGGCGAAGTCGACGATGACGGTCGCCACCGGTCGTGTCAGGCCGTGCTCGCGGAGCCAGTGCTGCAGGCGAGCTGCCGACGCGGGCGTGCGCACGGCCGCCGTGACCTCTCCCCCGGCACCCGCAAGGGCACGCAGGAGGTGGCGGCCGACGAACCCGGATGCGCCGAGGACCAGCGCGTGTCGACCGTGGTCGGGGACGCTCACGAGGTCGACGCCGAGACGCGCTGAGCGATGAACGCCGCGATGCCGTCCGCCGCATCCATCAGCGGCCCCGTGCTGCGCAGGGCGCGCGAGACGATCACGGCCCCCTCGATCATCGACACGACGACGGTGGCCATTCCCCGCGCCTCGGTCGGGGCGAGCCCGTCGGCCTCCAGGAGTGCCGCCGCCGACGCGATCCACGATTCGAAGGCGTCGGCACAGGCGCGGCGCAGTCGCTCGTTGTGCGCTCCCATCTCCAGGGTGACGACCGACACCGGACACCCCAGCTGGAAGTCGCTGCCTGCGACGAGATCAGCCACCCCCGCGATGACGGTGCGGGCGGCCTCGGCAGCTCCGGCTCCGGATGCGGCGGCATCCGTGATCAACGACTCGAACTGCGCGGCCGCGAGTTCGATCGCCGCCGCACCGAGCCCTTCCTTACCGTCCGGAAAGTGGAAGTACACGGAACCTTTGGGGGCCGAGGAGTGTGCGATCACGGCGTTGACGCCGGTGCCGCTGTAGCCGTGGGTCTGGATCAGTTCGAGCATGGATTCCGAGAGTCGGGCTCTCGTGCGGGTGCCTTTGGTCGTCACCTCTCGATAATAGACCGGTCTATATATTTCCGCGCAATCCGGAGACGGGACCGCGGACGCCGTCCGCCCCGAGGCCCCGCCCGCGCCGAACGACGCTCACGACGTCGGCGATCCCATCGCCAGCCATTGCTCGCCCGTGACCTCGGGATGATCGAGCCAATAGCTCCCGTAGTAGTCGATGAACGGCGCGTACCCGTCGAGGATGCGGCGAAGCTCGGCGACGGCATCGAGCCCCTGCGGAGCGAGATCGACGCGGAGATCCAGACGATGCCGACGCTGTCCGCGGACGGCTGTGATCATCGACGACGACAGGTGTTGGCGCCCTTCCCCACCCGCGCCGAGTCCCGCCTCCAGGGCGCGCATCAGCCGCTCTTCGAACGGCACGTCGGTGCACTCTCCGAACGATTCCTCCATCGCCACGAGGACTTCGGGGCCGACCAGCCCGTTCCCGAGGACGGCATAACCCTCCCCCACGCGGTGACCCGCGTACAGGCCGGGCTCGACGTGATCCCCGGTGTGGGCGGCGACGCGGCCGTCGTCGAGGACGACGCCGATCTGACGGTAGTGGAAGTGCGGATCGGTTTCGGCCAGCCCCGCGAGGATCAGCACGGGATCCAGGCCCGCACGCCCTCGGTCCAGCGCCCGGAGCCCCAGCCTCCAGTCGGAGTGCCACTGGCTCGTCACCGCCGCCTCCCCCGATACCTGCGGGCACCGCGATGCGAGTGCGATGGACCCCGTGCCCTGGCAGACGCCGACCGCGCCGGTCAGCGGGTCTCGAGCGACGATGCTGAAGGTCATTTCGACGTGATCTCCCATCGCACGACGACCTTGCGGAGCATCCGCACGATGAGGTTCAGCACGATGCCGAGCACCGACAGGATGATGAGGAGCGCGAACACGGCCGCCGTCTCCATCCGACCCTGCGCTTGCAGAATCAGCACGCCCAGGCCCTTCTGTGCGCCGACGAACTCGGCGACGATCGCGCCGATCATCGAGTTGGCGACGGCCAGCTCCAGGCCCGAGAAGATCTGCGGGAGGGCAGCGGGGAGCATGAGACGCGTCTGGATCTGCCAACGCGTGGCACCGTTCACCCGGAAGAGGTCGACCTGGTCGCGATCCACCCCGCGGAAGCCGTGCAGCGCGTTGACGAGCATGGGGAAGAAGGCGAGCAGCACGACCACGACGACCTTCGAGGGCATCCCGAAGCCGAACCAGATGATGAACAGCGGAGCGATCGCGACCTTCGGAATGGACTCGATCGCCACGATGTAGGGGAACACCACGGCGTACACCGTGGGGAACTGCGCCAACACGACCGCCAACGCCAGGCCGGCTGCGACGCCGATCGCGAGCCCCGTCAGGACGATCGTCATCGTCGAGGCGGCGTTCTCCACATAGCGGGGGAACGCCCTCGGGTCGAAGAGGGCGGAGAGCACATCGCTCAGCGGCGGCACCACGTACTCGGGGGTGTTCGTCCAGCCGGGCACGAACTGCCAGACCAGGAGCAGCAGAGCCAACAGGCCGAGCGAGCCGACAGCGCGCTTCGTCGGCGTGTTCACCGCGCGACGCCTCGTCGTCACGATCTGAGTGTTGACGGTCATGAGTTCACCTCGAAGTGGCGTCGGATGTGGGAGGTCAGAGCGGCGAACTCGGGGTCGCCGAGCAGGTCGGGGGTACGCTCCTTGCCGAACGGCACCTCGACGATCTCCGCGATCCGGCCGGGCCGGGGAGTCATCACCACCACTCTCTCGGCGAGGAAGACGGCCTCGGCGATGCTGTGGGTGATCAGCACCGCGGTGGTGCCGGTCTCCCGCCAGATCCGATTGACTTCGACGTTCAGGGCGTCGCGGGTCATCGCGTCCAGTGCTCCGAACGGTTCGTCCATGAGAAGCACGGCGGGGTCGTGCACGAGTGCGCGACAGATGGCGGCGCGCTGCTGCATGCCCCCGGAGAGCTCGTGCGGGTGCTTACGGAGAAAGTCCTCGAGCCCCACCATCGTCAGCAGCGCGGTGGCATGGCGACGATCGGATGCCGTCACGCGTCGCTTCAGGCTCAGCGGAAGCAGCACGTTGTCGAGGATGTTCAGCCACGGCAGCAGCGTCGCCTTCTGGAACACCATGCCCGCCTCGCCCCGCGGCGCTCCGATGGGCGTTCCGGAGATCGTGGCCTCACCCTCGGTGTGGCCTTCCAGCCCGGCGAGGATCCTCAGCAGCGTCGTCTTGCCGCATCCGCTCGGACCGAGGATGGAGACGAACTCGCCCTCCCCGATGCTGAGGTCGACGTGCGAGAGAGCCGTGACCGTGCCGGTGCGGGTCTGATAGACCTTCGACAGATCAGCGATCTCGATGAGGTCGTTCACGGAGCCTCCAACCCATAGACACGACAAAGGTTCTCGTTGAGCACGCGGCCCGCCAGCCACTCGGCCTGCGTGGTGCTCCACAGGCGGTCGGACACCCCGGCGGCGAGCGCGCGATCCAGAAGCAGCCGCCCGCGCGCGGTGGCCGCGACGTGGAACTCGGGCTGGCCGGTATCGGTGCCGAACATGATCTTGTTGGCGGGCAGCAGCTCCAGCCACTCCTGCAGCATCCGCTCGAGAGCGTGATGGTGGAGGTACGGCATCCACGAATAGTCGACGTACACGTTGCCGTGCGCCTGCGCGATCGCCGCCAGGTAGGAGGTGTACGGGTAACCGCCGTGGATGAGGATCACCCGCAGCCGGTTGAGCGCCGGGTCGGACAGCAGCGGCTCGAGGTTGCGCGGGTCGGCGCCGGTGAGCAGCAGTCCGGGCTCGGCGTGACCCATGCCGGTGTGGATCTGCACCGGCAACTCGCGCTCGACGGCCAGCTCGGCGATCGCGAAGACGAGGAAGTCGGCGACGATCGTGTGGGCCTCGCCCTGCAGCGCGGCCGGGTCGGTGCGCAGCTGCTCGTAAGCCGCCGTAGCCTCCTCCCGCGACCGCCGGACGAAGTGGAGGGAGCGCACGTAGGCCGAGGCGATCTTGAGCCCGACGAAACCGCTCTCCTGCCGGCGGATGATCGAGGACCGGACGAACGCCACGTACTCCCCCAGCGTCGCCGGTGGCGACGCGAGGCCCTGTGCGCTGAGCAGATCGGCGAGGATCGACGCGAACACGCGCTGGAAGCGCGGGCTGTCCGAACCGCGGCGCCGGAAGGGCGGGTGCCCGAACGGGTAGAGGTAGGGATCGATGCGGGCGACCGGCTTGTACTGCGCGTGAGGCCACAGCGCGGAATCGATCCAGGGGATGTCGGTGAGTACCGCGGCCGTGTGGGAGAGCTCCAGCGCCTGCCCGTAGAGCCCCGGGAAGTCGGCCCGGCGGCGCTCCGCGCTCATGCGCACCTGCTCCGCGTGGGGAATGTCGCCGTAGAGCGCCCGGCTTCCGTCGGCCAGGGCGACCGCGTGCACGGTCGTGGCCTGGAAGGCGATGCTCTCCTCGAACAGCGCCCGGATGCCGTGTTCCCGGTCGAGCCGGTCGAGTTCCGCCCCGTCGTGGCGACCGCGCGCGGCGACGAAGGCGTCGAACACGTCGACCGGAAGCTGCGCCTCCACGTGTCCCATCGCGTTCTCCCGTTCGAGGGCGTCGATCCCCTCCAGCTCCTCGCCGGGCCGGACGTAACCGGCGTGGGAGTGGTGGTCGATCGCGGGAACCCCCGCGGTGTAGGTCAGGGTCGTCATCCGGCAGCGCTCCAGTTCTTCGCGTCGGCGATGACGGCGTCGCCGTCGAAGTCGTTGTAGGCCTCGACGAAGGTGTTGGGCGCGGCGGCGACGGCGTCGACGGCGGAGTCGATGATCCCCGCGTCGAGGGCGAAGCTCGCCCAGGCCTTCAGCGCCGACTCGTCGTAGGCGCCCCAGGTGCGAGAGCCCTCCGGGTCGCCGGCCGTGAGCAGTTCGATGCGACGCTTCAGCGCCACCAGGTCGATCGCGAGCTGGTCATCGATGGAGTTGCCGGCCACGAGGGTGTCGGGGTACTTGTCGTACATGATGCGCAGCGCTGCTTCGGGGTTCGTCGCGGTGAACAGGGTGGCCTTGGCCATGGCGCGACCGAACCCTTCGATCGCCGCAGCGTTCTTTCCCGCATAGTCGGTGCTCGTGAAGTAGGTCGTCGAGAAGAGCGAGGCCACCTCATCCGTCGTGTAGTAGCGCAGCGGCGTCCCCTGGGCCTCGAAGGCGGCGTACTCGGTGTCCCAGAGCGACAGCGCGTCGACCTGTCCCGTCTTCAGGGCCTGCAGGGCCGCCGCGCCGGTGCCGACCGCGAGGTGCGAGTAGTCGACGTCGGGAGCGAGCCCGACCGAGGCGAGGATGCCCTCCGACAGGAGCATGTTCGAGGTGCCGAGGCTGGCCTGGCCGATCACGGCCCCGCGGAAGTCCTCGAGCGACTGGATGGGGCTGTCGTCGAGCACCGCGAGTGATCCGGTCTGCTTGCGGATGTAGTTGTAGACCAGCTGCAGGTCACTGCCCTTGGTCATGGCCTGCAGGATCGGCTCGGGAGGCGTGCTGCCGATGTCGAGCGAACCGGCGTCGATCCCCTGGACGATCGACGTCGAGTCGCCGGTGACGACGATCTCGACCTTGAGCCCCTCGTCGGCGAAGTATCCCATCGCCTCGGCGACGGCCATCGGCGAGTTGTTGGCCCCCATGTTGGTGGGTAGGCCGAACTGGATCGTCGTGGAGGCGCTTTCGGCGCCGGGCGATGCGCTCGCGCACCCGGCGAGGGCGGCGGCGAGGGCTGCGGTGGCGAGCAGGGCGGCGGTACGGCGGACGTGCATGATGTTCTCCTAGCGCGGGACGGGTGGTGCGCGGATCCGGGAATCCGGGGAGGGAATGGAACTCGGACGGGGCGGTGCGTAGTGGAGCAGGTGAAGCGGGTGGCGGTGCTGTTTTCGGCATCGCCGATCACCGGTGCCGTGCGAACATCGCGTCGGCGCCGGGAGTCTGAGGACGTGGTTCAGTCCACGGCGGGAAGGGGGGCGTCGGAGGGCGGGGTGACCACCCACAGGGCCTCGCCGGGAACGTCGCCGATGTTGACGATGCTGTGCGGCGTCGAGGATCGGTAGTCCAGGCTGTCGCCCGTCTCGAGGATGTAGTCCTGGTCGCCGAGGTGGAAGCGGAAGCGACCGCGCAGGATCACGCAGACTTCCTGCGAGTCGCCGTGGGTGTAGCTCTCGCTCCCCTCGCCGTGACCGGGCTCATACTCCGACACGAGCACTTCGACGTTGCCGAGCGGCGGTTGGGTGATGCGGAAGTGCCGCACGGAGTTGCCTGCCGCGAGCATCGGTCGCTCGGCGCGACGGAGGACGGTGCCCAGCGCGGGTTGCGCGCTGAAGAGCTCGGTCCACGGAACGCCGAACGCGGCGGCGATCCGTCGGACGACGTCCAGGCTCGTGTTGGCCTGGCCGTTCTCGATCTGACTGACATAGCCCGCGCTGATCGACGCGCGCCGCGCCAGCTCGCGCGTCGACATCTGGCGCAGCATGCGCAGTTCACGCACCCGGGCACCGAGATTGCTGTCGTCCACGGCGATCCTCTCATCACTAAACAGCATGTTTACGCTGAGTAAGCACACTGTATACCGGGCGCGCTTTCGCAACAATGACCGCCGTGTTTCCGTGATGTAAAACGCTGTCGGAGCCGGCCGGATGCTGAGGATGTCGCGGTCGCGCAACGCGAGCGCGGCGCGACCTGGCAGGCGATCGGCGGCGCCTTGGGCGTGAGCCGGCAGGCGGCGTTCCAGCGGTTCGGCAAGCCCATCGACCCCAGGACGGGAGAACTCATGAACACGACACCTTTGAGCGACGGTGCGGAGCTGGCTCGATCCGTCATCGACGACCTCGTCGCGGGCCGATGGCAGCTCGTGTCCGCGCGCTTCGACCAGACGATGCGCGAGAACCTGTCAGACGACGCGCTCGCGGCAGCCTGGGCGCAGATCGTGGCCACCTCGGGCGCCTTCGAAAGCCACGGCGATCCCGTCGTGACGCGAGCCGCCGACGTCACGATCACGAGCACGGGCGGAGCGGGCCGGCTCCGCGGAACCGACATCCGTTCCATCGTGACCTTCGTCGTGATCGCCTTCGCCCTCGCCTGGCTCGTGGCGCTTCCGCTCTGGCTCGGCGACGGACTCGCAAGCCCGGCGTTCCCGATCATCGCGGTCGCCATGATGGCGACGCCCACCCTTGCGGCGCTCACCGTGGAGGTCTTCGTCGAACGGCCGCCGCGCAAAGCCCGAACCCTCGGGCCAGCAGACCATCACCGCGCAACTGCAGGCGCTCGGCAGAAACGAGCTGCCGCTCCCGATCGGCGTGCTCGTCTTGCTGCAGCTCCTCGCACTGCCGATGGCAGCGTTCATCAACCTGGTCCCGGCGCTCGGCGAAGAGCTCGGCTGGCGCGGATGGCTTCTTCCGAAGCTCATGCCTCTCGGGGCGATCCCCGCGATCCTCACCTCGGGCGTCATCTGGGGACTGTGGCACGCGCCGCTCATCCTTCTCGGATACAACTACCCGGGCTTCTCGGCTGGCTCGGTCTCAGCGCGATGACCGGGATGTGCATCGTCTTCGGCGCGATCTTCGGCTGGCTGCGCCTCCGATCCGATTCCCTCTGGCCCGCCGCTCTCGCCCACGCCGCGTTCAACGGCGCCGGCGGCACCTACCTCCTGTTCGCGATGGCCGGTGAGCGCATCGACACCACGCAGGCGACCGTCCTCGGCTGGAGCGGCTGGATCGTGCCCCTCGCCCTCGTGATCGTCCTCGTCGCCACCGGCCGGTTCCGCCGTCCGTCGCCCGCACCGCTGCCGGACGAGCGGTCAACCACCCGTGCCACGGCGGAAACTTCCTCCCCGGAGAAGGCGAGCGGGCGATGATCGGCAACCGACTCACCATCACCGCTCGCCTCGTCCTCACCGTGACGAAGCCTCAATCCACGTAGAGCGACAGTCCGAACGGCAGGAGCACGGCGAGCGAGTCCGGATCGAAGAGCACTCCCCGCGCGAGTTCTGGGCCCGAGAGCGCCAGATGGAGGCGAAGTTCTCCGACGCCGAGCACGCCTCCCGGGCGCCCTGGCACCTGGATGCTGGTCAGGGCATTCGCGACGCCGCGGAGGAAGGCTTCGAACGCAGCCTGCCGCGCGACCGCGTCGTCTTCGACGATGCGCGCCGACCTCACGACGACCCCCTGCCACGAACCCCGCGTGAGCACTCTGCCGGCGAGCGCATCGGAGACGACGGCGACGACAGCGTGGTCTTCCGACCACCACATCGCACTGGCGAGAACAGTCGGCTGCGCGTCGTCATCGGTCACGAGGGAGTATCCATCCGTCGCCGCTCTCTGTGAGGCGCTCCCGCGTCGTGCGCGTCGCCGGCCGTCGCGAGTCGCTGCGAACCGTGCGGAGGCTGCGGGCACGCCATCGCCCGTCACGGTGGTCGACGGCGATGGGGTGGTCGAAGGTCTGACTCACGAGGTCGGTGGTGAGCGTGTCGTGCACGGGACCGGCGGCGACGACGGCGCCACGGGCGAGCAGGAGGGCGTGGGTGGCGGCTTCGGGGATCTCTTCGAGGTGGTGGGTGACCAGCACGGACGCGAGATCGGGATCGCTCGCGGCGAGTCGGTCGACCGTCTCCAGCAGCTGCTCCCTGGCGGCGACATCGAGTCCGGTCGAGGGCTCGTCGAGCAGCAGGAGCGCGGGCTCGCTCATCAGGGCACGGGCGATGAGCGCCCGCCCCCGCTCGCCCTGGGAGAGGGTCGGCCATCGTTCCGCGGTCTTCCCGCCGAGGCCGAGCAGGTCGATCAGCTCGGCGGCTCGGCGGCGCTCGGCGGCGGTGGGCTGCCAGCGCATCATGAGCTCGGTGGTGCCGGTGACCCCGGTGAGGACGACGTCGGTGATGGTGAGCGGCGAGTCGAGCGGATGCCGCGGGTCGACGTGCCCGATGCGGCGACGCAATGCGAGCAGTTCGACACGACCCACACGATGTCCGAGCACATCGACGGTGCCGGTGGTGGGGAAGGCGCGCGCGCCGAGAAGGCCGAGGATCGTGCTCTTGCCTGCCCCGTTCGGGCCGATCAGCACCCAGTGCTCGCCCGGCGCGATCCGCAGCGAGACGCGGTTCAGGATGCTTCTCCCGGCCCTGCGGAACGTCACCTCGTCAAGCACCACGACGGGCTCGACGACCGCCGCACTCACGCGAAACCCGCCTTGAGGGCATCGAGATGGGCGCGGCTGGCGCGGGCCGCGGCATCCGGCATCCGGTCGGCGACCGCGTCGACCACGACGACGTGCGCGTCGTGGTCCGCGTGCGCGTCGGGCACGGGGCGGAGGCGGAGCATGTCGACCATCGCGCGCCGCACCCGCGGCACGAACCCGTCGAACAGCTCGGTCAGCACCTCGTTGTGCGCGGCGACCACGATCGCGCGGTGCAGCGCCATGTCGGCATCCACGTGCTCCTCGACGCTCTGCCCAGGAACGGTGCGCAGGTCCAGTGCCCGTCGGATCGCGCGCAGATCGGACGGCGTGCGGCGCGTCGCTGCGAGGCTGGCCGCCTCGACCTCGATCGCGGTGCGGGCCTCGAGCACGGTGACGATGTCGGTGCGGCGCAGCACCTGCTCCCAGTCATCGGGCGCCTCCAACGCCGTCACATACACCCCCGACCCCTGACGGGAATCGAGGATGCCGCGGCCGGCGAGCTGGCGGATCGCCTCCCGTACGGTGGACCGTCCGACTCCGAGCTGCGGCGCCAGCGTCGTCTCGCCGGGGAGCTTGGCGCCGAGCGCCCACTCCCCCGCGCGGATGCGCGCGAACAGCGCGTCGGCGGCCTGATCCGCCAAGGGGACACGTCTGAGTTGAGTCATCTCGTCTCCTCTACTTGTCTGAGGACTTCTGCTAGATTCTACCCGTGCTCACCGCAAACCTCCTTCTTCTTCGCCGCCACGGCGGGGCGTAGCCGGGCCGGCTCCCCGCCGTGGGGCTGAACACTGCGCCGGTCTTCCCCACGAGACCCTGAAGGACTCCTTGTCATGACCACCACGATCGCCCCCTCCTGGAATCGGCAGCGCCCCTCCGGCATGCCCTCGCACCGCTACACCGACGCCTACTCCCGTGTCGACGTGCCCCTGGGCGCCGACCGGCAATGGCCGAACCGACGGCTCACCCAGGCGCCGTTGTGGGTCCCCGTCGATCTGCGCGACGGCAACCAGGCCCTCGCGGAGCCCATGGACCCCACCCGCAAGCGCCGGTTCTTCGAGTTGATGGTGCGGATGGGCTACACCGAGATCGAGGTCGGCTACCCCTCGGCGTCGCAGACCGACTACGACTTCGTCCGCCTCATCGCCGAGACCGACATCGCCCCCGACGACGTCACGATCGTCGTGTTCACCCCTGCGCGCCGCGACCTGATCGAGCGGACCGTGGAATCGATCCGCGGCATCCGCAACGACGTCGTCCTCCACATGTACACCGCGACCGCCCCGACCTGGCGCGACACCGTGCTCGGCAAGGACCGCGATGAGCTGAGGGAGCTGATCCTCGCCGGCGGACGGGACGTGCTCCAGTTCGCCGGCGACCTGCCGAACGTGCGGTTCGAGTTCAGCCCCGAGGTGTTCAACCTCACCGAGCCCGACTACGTCATCGAGATCTGCGACGCGATGACAGAGTTGTGGGATGCCAGGCCCGAGCGCCCCGTCATCCTGAATCTCCCCGCCACCGTCGAGATCGCCACCCCCAACGTGTACGCCGACCAGATCGAGTACATGCACACCCACCTCGCCCGCCGCGACGGCGTCATCCTCTCCGTCCATCCCCACAACGACCGCGGCACGGGGATCGCCTGCGCCGAGCTCGCCGTCCTCGCCGGCGCCCAGCGGGTCGAGGGCTGCATCTTCGGCAACGGCGAGCGGACGGGCAATGTCGACCTCGCCACCCTCGCCCTCAACCTGCACGCGCAGGGCGTCGACCCGATGATCGACTTCTCCGACATCGACGAGATCCGCCGTACCGTCGAGTACTGCAACCGCATCGACGTGCACCCTCGACACCCCTATGTCGGCGATCTCGTGCACATCGCGTTCAGCGGCACCCATCAGGACGCCATCAAGAAGGGCTTCGCCGAGCATCGCGCCCGCGCTGCAGCCGAAGGGCGCGACGAGAGCGAGATCGCCTGGCGGGTTCCCTACCTGCCCATCGACCCGGCCGACATCGGCCGCAGCTACGACGCCGTCATCCGCGTGAACTCTCAGTCGGGCAAGGGCGGCATCGCCTACCTGCTCCAGACCGAGTTCGGCATCGAGCTCCCCCGCCGGCTCCAGATCGACTTCGCCCGCCACATGCAGCATCACACCGACACCACCGGCGGCGAGGTCACCGCCGAACAGCTCTGGGATGTCTTCTGCTCCACCTACCTCACCACCCCCGTCGACGCTCCGATCGAGCTCGTCGACGTCGTGACGACCGACACGAACACCCGCATCACCCTCCGCGCCGGCGGCATCGAGGACACCACCACCCACGACGGCAACGGACCCGTCGACGCACTCACCACGGCGCTTGCACGACACGGGTTCGCGATCGAGATCCTGAGCCTCTCCCAGACAAGCATCGGCACCGGAGCAGACAGCGAAGCCCTCACCCTCATCGAATACCGCCACGGCTCACGTACCGCATGGGTCGCCGGCAAGGACCGTTCTGTGCTCACCGCCTCGTTGACCGCCGTCATGAACGCGATCGCGAACGCCGAGGATCGGATGCGGCCGGGATCCATGGTCACCTCAGTCGTCACGCCGGATCGACGTGAAGACGCCCGGGAGTGACGCGAACCCGGGCCTCTCAGTCGAAGACCTCGCCCAGGAAGGACTTCATCGCCGTCCAGCTGCGGCGCTCGGCGGTGGCGTCGAAGAGGGCGCCGTGCTCCGGTGCGTTCGCGTCGGGGAGGGTGAAGGCGTGCATCGCATTGGCGTACGTGACGACCTGCCAGTCGATCTCGGGAGCCGTCCGCAGATCGTTCTCGAAGGCGAGCAGCGCATCGTCCGGGGCGACGGGGTCGGCCGCCCCGTGGAGGACGAGCACCTTGGCTGTGATTCGCTTCGCCTCCCCCTCCGGACCGGTGAGCAGGCCGCCGTGGAAGCTCACGACGGCGCCGACGGAGGCGCCCGTCCGGGCCAGCTCCATCACAGAGGTTCCGCCGAAGCAGTAGCCGATCGCCGCGGTGCGCGCGGGATCGACGGACGGCTCGGCGAGCAGCCGCTCGAACGCGGCCGCGAGCCGCTGTCGCCACAGCGCGCGATCCTGGTAGAAGCCACTGGCGACGGCGGCGGCATCCTGAGGTGCGGGGCGGATGTCCGCACCGTAGACGTCCGCGGCGAACGCCGCGTAGCCGAGACGGGCCAGCATGTCGCAGCGCATCCGGACGTAGTCGGTCACACCGAGCCAATCGTGTACGACGAGAATCCCTGGGTAGGGGCCGCCCCCGGCGGGACGGGCCTGGTACCCACGAAAAGCGACACCGTCCGCGACGTAGTCGACGTCGCCGGAGACGACCCCGCCCGCGGGAAGAGCCTCGCGGTCGAGGATCTCGTTCAGGTTCTGGGCGTAGGTGGTCATCTGGTGCTCCTCTGTGAGGGAAGACAGGGCGGCGTCCGCGCGTAGGCGACCGTGACTCCCATCCTCCAAAGGATAGGAGTCACGCACGGGCCCTTCTTCCGATCAGGGACCCTCGTACGATCATCACGATGAGGGCCACGAGACTCAGTGGCACCGAAAAGAACGCGAGATCGAAGGAAGCTCGCCAGCTCCCCTGGCCCCAATACTCGTAGTCCCGGTACGCATCAGCGAACGCCGTCACCGGCCACACCAACGAGCCCCACACGAAGAGCACGAGAAAGGTCACGTGATCCCCGCGCACGCGTCGGTCGAGAACGTGCAGATGCCAGTGCAGAACACCGATGACGAAAGCCTGGAAGACGGCGACGAGCGCAACCTGCCCGACCAGGTACTCCCGCTGGCTGGCGGAGAAGGTCGCTGCATTGCGAAGGACGAGGAACTGATCGGGAACTCCTTGGAGCACGAAGATCGCCGCGAAGACCACGAACGCGACCACCGCGATCAACCACAGACTGGGTCGTGGCACCGGCATCCTCCCCCTCCTCACCCGCGCATCGCTATCCACGGGACACGTTTCAGGCCGCGCAGTTCGAGCGGCGCCGGTCGCCCATCACGTCAGCGAGATGCGCCATGATACCGACACCGTGCCGTACAGCCCTGCCCTCCCCTCCTCGGGCAAACTACCTTCTGGGTGGAGGAAATCAGTGTCTCAACGACCTCGAGGTGGCCGCGAACGTCGAGTACGGCAGCTACCGATGCTGAGCAGATTCCTGGCCCCGGCGGTGGCCTGTACCGCGGGAGCACTTGGCCTGACGGGGTGCGAGACGGGTGCGGGTTATGGAGTCGCTGCTCTGCGCCAGGCAAGCGGCGGCTCAATCCGAGTCGCCATATGTGCCCCAACAGACGCAAGCAGATTGAGTTTCAGCGTCCGCGACCTCACCACGTCGAAGGATTGGATGATCGTCGCCGAGTACGAAGGGAAGCACACGTTCACACGTGGAGAGGAGATTGAGCTCGGCGAACCAGTTGCCGGCATGCAGCTGACCCATGCCGCGCAGCTCTCTGCACAAAGCGGTCAGGAGTACACCCTTCTCGTCGACGGACAGTCCGAGCGGACGGTGTATTGGAGCGCTGTCGACTGGACCAGCGTCGGAAGCAGTTGGCTCCAGGTGAATCACTCGGCGAACCTGCCGGCCGTGACCGCCCACGCATGCCCGGACAGGTGACGCAGTTTCGAGCAAGCCGCTCTAGCCCGAGGGTCGCGTGGATTCTCACGCTTGTGGTGAATCAACACGGGGAGGGAGATCGATCTCGGTACACGGCAACGGTGAGCGGATTCCGGCATCACGACGACGCCGCCGCCTGTACCGGTGGCAGGCCGAGAGCGCTCGTCCATTCCAGGCACGTTCGACGGAGGTGTCCCGGAAGGCAAGCCGAATCAGCCGCACTCATGCGCAGCGAGCCGCGTTCAGCTGGGTAGCCATTCCACCCCGCCGCGGAGAGGCCTCCACCCGAACCGAGCTCGCTCCAACTCAACTTCGTCGGAGTCGCGGGGCAGCCACTCGACACCCCACTCATCGAGCAGCGATGCGACCTCATCGTTGCCTTTGAAATACATGTCACCCGGAACTCCGGCCACGGGCGGTGGGTCCACCACCAACGTCCACCACTCGATCATGGTGTCCGGGTAGACGAACAGAAGGCGGCCGGCCCAAGGGCCAGATGTCACGCGCCCTATTCGGCCCTGACGACCCCAGAAGCTATTCGTTAGTTCCATGTCAGAACATTCTCGGGTAGATCACGTGGAGATTTGCGTACTGGGTGTTGCCGCGGAAACCATACGTCAGATTGGAGGAGGCCCCAAATCTCCCCTTCCAGGCAGAAGCGCGATACCCGTTCAGCGCATTCTGGTGCGCTTTGTGGCCAACGACACCGAAGCGGAGCGGTGCATTCCATCCGCGGACGGATCGAGCAGATCGAGCGATTGGACAACCCAGTGCCCACCCTCAGACACGACGAAGCCCCGACGAGAAACGATTCCTCATCAGGGCTTCAGACCGTCGGGATGACAGGATTTGAACCTGCGACCCCTTGACCCCCAGTCAAGTGCGCTACCAAGCTGCGCCACATCCCGGTCTATCGTCCGCTCGCGGACAACTCCCCTATCCTACCGGTTTCCCGGAGTGCTCGCGAACGCGTGTCCGTGACCGGGAGTACGGTCTGGTCATGAGCCAGATCGAGATCGTCCCGGCATCCGCCGATCGCTTCGCCGATGTGGAGCACGCCCTCACCGGCGGAGGCGACGGCGCCTCCTGCTGGTGCCAGTGGTGGATGCTGCGCAACAAGGACTTCCAGTCCGCGACGTCCGCCGAGCGGCGCGAGCTGCTGCGCGGCGACCTCGCCGCCACGCCCGCCTCCGCGCTCATCGCCTACGTCGACGGCGAGGCGGCCGGCTGGGTCAAGGTGTCGCCGCGGCCGGCGCAGCCCCGCCTCGCCACGACGCGCGCGTTCCAGCAGTCGCCGGAGCCCTTCGACGATGCGTCGGTGTGGGCGGTGACCTGCTTCGTCGTCCGCCGGGAGTTCCGCGGCGACGGCCTTGCGATCCGCCTGCTCGACGCGGCCGTCGACCACGCCCGCGCACACGGCGCGCGCGTCATCGAGGGCTACCCGGTCGACACCGATGCCGGCAAGACGTCGTCGAACAGCCTCTTCCGCGGCGCCCTCTCGAGCTTCGTGGATGCCGGATTCGTCGAAGTCGCCCGCCCGAAACCGGCGCGTCCCATCGTCTCGCTGACGGTGGCGTGACCTCGCGGCTTCGACACGGCAGAATCGAGAGGTGAGCGAACCGTCCGTCCGCGTGGACTCGTGGCTCTGGGCGGTCCGCGTCTACAAGACCCGCTCCGCCGCGACGACCGCCTGCCGCGCCGGCCACGTCCGGATCGGCGGCGAGAAGGCCAAAGCCGCGCAGGCCGTGCGCGTCGGAGACGAACTGCGGGTGCGGATCGCGGGATTCGACCGCATCCTCGTGGTGCGCCAGCTGCTCACCAAGCGCGTCGGCGCGCCCGTCGCGGCACTCGCCGCCGAAGACCGCACACCGCCGCGCGAGCCCGTCGCCCAGCTCGCCGTCCGCGATCGCGGTGCCGGCCGCCCCACCAAGCGCGAACGGCGCGAGATCGATCGCCTCCGCGGGCGGGATGGGCTCAGCGGCCCCGGCGACGAGAGCGACTCCTGACCGCGGCGCGCGGCAGACGGAGCACGGTCAGACGGCATCCAGCCACGACGGTCCCCGACTGACCGCGCCGTGGACGGCGACACGCTCGCGCAGCTCACGGTCGCTCGTGACCACGACGACCGACCGACCCGCCGCGGCGAGCGCCGCCGCCTCGGCGACGATCGCATCGTCGCCCTCTCCGGCCGCGCGCACGACCGCGATGCCGGGAACGTCGTCGACGGCCCGCGCCTGGCCCTCGACCACGACGCGCACCTCGGGGAACCAGACATCTCCCGGCAGCTCCAGCCGAGCGGCAGCCATGCCCCCCACGACCAGCGGACGCAACCGTTCGAGCAGTCTCCCCGTCGCCGCCGCACGATCCTTCCACCAGCCGTCGGGCACGGATCCCACCACGTTCGCGGCATCCACCACCACAGCTGGACGCACGTCGAGCAGTCCGCGCAGCATCGGCCACGACGCGGCGAAGCCGGGGTGCAGCGGATACGAGTCCACGGCCTGCACCGGCACCCACGCGAGCTCGCGGCTCTCGGGATCGCTGATCACCGGCGTGAACGGCTCGACGACGTCGGCGACCACCGTCGCGTACGTCCACACGCCCACGTCGTACACGCTGATCAACCGCGGCCGCACGGCCGACGCGGGAACCCCGGCTTCCTCCGCCGACTCCCGCAACGCCCCGTTGCACGCCGATTCGCCCTCGTGCCGCGCGCCTCCCGGGAGCCCCCAGGTGTCGCCGAAGTGACTCCAGGCGACCCGGTGCTGCAGCAACACCCCTCGCTCGGCGTCGACCGCGAGCAGACCCGCGGCCCCGAACCGGCCCCAGTACCGCGCGCCGTCGTCGGCGACGACCCAGGCGTCGCCGGGATCGCGCGGCCCGTCGGGTCGGCGCGGCTCGCCGGGAGCAGGAGGCACGATCGTCACCCGTTCAGCCTGTCACACCCCCGGCATCCCGCCGCCTCCGCGTGACGAGATTTTGCACGGTGCATCACTCTCCGACACGCCCACATCTGGGCGCGACAGCCCCCGCAGACCCCACATATTGTGGTCAGACCAAGCCCACCCCACGAGATATCGAAAGCAGGATCCCCATGTCCTCCTCCCCCAGCGACACCGTCGTCTCGGCCCGCGCCACGATCGACGAGTATCTCGCCCGCTCCGACTGGCGCATCAACGCGAACGCCAACCAGGGCTACTCGCTGGGCGGCATGATCCTCAACTCCGCCGGAAAGCTCGTCGCGAACTACTGGCTCGACGAGGTCTACGACCCCGCCGCCGGCACGGCCCACCGCGAGGGCGACCTGCACATCCACGACCTCGATGTCTTCGCCGGCTACTGCGCCGGCTGGTCGCTGCGGATGGTGCTGGAACAGGGCTTCAACGGTGTCGCGGGCAAGATCTCCAGCACCCCGCCGAAGCACTTCTCCAGCGCGCTCGGCCAGCTCGTCAACTTCCTCGGCACGCTCCAGAACGAGTGGGCCGGTGCGCAGGCGTTCAGCTCGTTCGACACCTACCTCGCACCGTACGTGCGCGTCGACGCGCTGAGCTACGACGACGTGCACCAGGCGATGCAGGAGTTCGTCTTCAACCTCAACGTCCCCTCCCGCTGGGGCACCCAGACCCCCTTCACCAACCTCACGTTCGACTGGGTGTGCCCCGACGACCTGCGCGAGCAGCATCCGCTCCTCGGCGGCCGGGTGCAGGAGTTCACGTACGGCGAGCTGGCGCCGGAGATGGCGATGATCAACCGCGCGTTCATCGACGTCATGACCACGGGCGACGCCGACGGCCGCGCCTTCACCTTCCCCATCCCCACCTACAACATCACCCGCGACTTCGACTGGGAGGGTGAGAACGTCGAGGCCCTGTTCGCGATGACCGCGAAGTACGGCCTCCCCTACTTCCAGAACTTCCTCAACTCCGACCTCGACCCGCACATGATCCGTTCCATGTGCTGCCGCCTGCAGCTCGACCTCACCGAGCTCCTCAAGCGCGGCAACGGCCTCTTCGGCTCGGCGGAGCAGACCGGCTCCATTGGCGTCGTCACGATCAACTGCGCGCGCCTCGGCTTCCTGCACTCCACCGGTACGGGAGACGACACCGCGGCGCTCGCCCGCCTCGACGAACTGCTCGACATCGCCCGCGACAGCCTCGAGGCCAAGCGCGAGGTGATCGGCCATCACCTCGCCGGCGGACTCTTCCCCTACACGCAGCGCTACCTCGGCACCCTCGAGAACCACTTCTCCACCATCGGCGTCAACGGCGTGAACGAGTACGTCCGCAACCTCACGCGCGACGCGCACGACATCACGACGGATGCCGGGGCCACCCTCGCCACGCGTCTGCTCGACCACGTACGCGCGCGCATCACCGCGTTCCAGCAGGAGACCGGCCACATGTACAACCTGGAGGCGAGCCCCGCCGAGGGTGCCACGTACCGCTTCGCCAAGGAGGACATCGCCCGCTTCGGCTCCGCTCAGGATGCCGCGACGAGCGCGGACCGTGCCGCCGCCGGCATCCGGCACGCCGGCACCCGGGCGAACCCGTACTACACGAACTCCTCGCAGCTGCCCGTCGGCTACACGAGCGACCCGTTCCTCGCGATGGCGATGCAGGAGCCGCTGCAGCAGAAGTACACCGGCGGCACGGTGCAGCACCTCTACCTCGGCGAGGCGCTGCCCTCGGCATCCGCCTGCCGTGACCTGGTGCGCCGCTCGCTGGAGCGCTTCCGCCTGCCGTATCTGACGATCACCCCGACCTTTTCGATCTGCCCGCGCCACGGCTACCGCTCCGGCGAGCACGAGACCTGCCCCGACTGCGGCGCCGTGTGCGAGGTGTGGACTCGCGTCATGGGTTACTTCCGGCCGATCGCCGGGTTCAACATCGGCAAGAAGGGCGAAGCTCAGGAGAGGACGTACTTCGTCGCGCCCCACGACGGCGCGGCGACGGCATCCGCGACACCGCAGGAGGGGTCATGGTCCGCACCGCTGCAGCCAGTGAGCTGAACATCGCCGGGGTCACGGCGTTCTCCACCGTCGACTGGCCCGACACGATGACCGCGACCGTGTTCCTGCAGGGCTGCCCGTGGAACTGCTTCTACTGCCACAACCCCGCCCTCATCGACCCGCGCGCCGAGGGCGCCGTCACCTGGGCCGACGTCACCGACCTGCTGTGCGAACGCATCGGGCTGCTCGACGGCGTCGTGTTCTCCGGCGGCGAGCCGACGCTGCAGCGCGCGCTCGTCCCGGCGATGCGGATGGTGCGCGCGCTCGGGTTCCGGGTGGGGCTGCACACGGCGGGGGCGTATCCCGGGCTGCTCGCGCAGGCGCTGCCGTTCGTGGACTGGGTGGGCCTGGACATCAAGGCTTCGCGGGAGGACTACGCCGCCGTCACCGGTCGCGGCCCCAGCGGCGGCCACGCGTGGCGTTCGCTCGAGCTGGTGCTGGGCAATCGGCTGCTGCGGGCCGGCTCCGACCACCCGCTCGACTACGAGGTGCGCACCACGGTGCACCCCGCGGCGATCGACGACGCGGGGCTGCGCGAGCTCGGATGCCGGCTCGCCGACGCGGGCGTCGACCACTGGGCCGTGCAGCGGTTCCGCGAGACAGGGGCCCGACAGCCGCTCCCCCGTGTGGCGGATGCCGAGGCGCCGGTGCTCCGGCTCGACGACCTGCCGACGGAGCGGTTCCGCTCGCTGGTCATCCGCTGACGGGACCGCGTTTCGACTCGCGGCTGCGCCGCTCGCTCAACGACCGGGACCGGGGCCGAGCGCGCGTGGCGCCGTCGCGCTGGCCGGGCGCGGTCGCGGTCGCGGGCAGGCGTAGCGGGTCAGGGCCGCCCGAACTGCCTGACCTCCGCCCGGCTGCCTGTCCTCCCGCGCGCCTGTCCGCCCACCCTCCGAACTGCAAGGGATGCGGGGCGACACGCCGCGGCATCCGCACACCACACCGCGTGTCGACACAGAGGCCTTGCAGTTCGGGTCGGACCGGCCGGCGCCGTCCACTCGACGACCGGTACGACCCACCAGTCGTGATCAACCCCCGCGAGCCGACAGGCCAGCCGGCTCGGCCGAACCCGCTCGGGGCGCGGCTCGTCCGCCCACCCGCCCGAACTGCAAGGGATGCGGGGCGACACGCCGTGGCATCCGCACCCCACACCGCGTGTCGGCGCAGAGGCCTTGCAGTTCGGTCCCCGGCGCAGACCGCCCGCAGCAGCCCAGCCGGCTCAGCGCTGGCGACGCTCGCGCACCCGCATGTTGGTGACGATCGGCGTGCCCTCGAAGCCGAAGATCTCGCGCAGACGGCGCTGGATGAAGCGCCGGTACCCGGGGTCGAGGAAGCCGGTCGTGAACAGCACGAACGTCGGCGGACGGGTGCCGGCCTGCGTGCCGAACAGGATGCGCGGCTGCTTGCCGCCGCGCAGCGGATGCGGGTGCTCGGCCACCAGCTCGGCCAGGAACGCGTTGAACTTGCCGGTCGGGATGCGCTGATCCCACGACTCGAGCGCCGTCTCCAGCGCCGGCACGAGCTTGTCGAGGTGACGGCCGGTGCGCGCCGAGATGTTGACGCGCGGCGCCCACGTGACGTGGGCGAGGTCCTGCTCGATCTCACGCTCGAGGTAGCGGCGACGGTCGGCGTTCTCCATGTCGTCGTCGTTGAGACGATCCCACTTGTTGAACGCCAGCACGAGCGCACGGCCCGACTCGAGCACGAGGTCGATGATGTTGAGGTCCTGCACGCTGATCGACTGCGACACGTCGAGCACGACGACGGCGACCTCCGCCTTCTCCAGCGCCGCGGAGGTGCGCAGCGACGCGTAGAAGTCGGCGCCCTGCTGCAGGTGCACGCGGCGACGGATGCCGGCGGTGTCGACGAAGCGCCACAGCTTGCCGCCGAGCTCGACGATTTCGTCGACGGGGTCGCGGGTCGTGCCCGCGAGCTCGTTGACGACCACGCGCTCCTCGCCGGCGGCCTTGTTCAGCAGCGACGACTTGCCGACGTTGGGGCGACCGAGGATGGCGACACGACGCGGCCCGCCGAGCTCGCCCTTGGCGACCGCCGAGACCTCCGGCAGCACCTTCATGACCTCGTCGAGCAGGTCGGCGACACCGCGGCCGTGGATCGCGGAGACGGGGTGCGGCTCGCCCAGACCGAGGTTCCACAGGGCCGCAGCCTCGGGCTCCTGCCGGGCGTCGTCGATCTTGTTCGCGACGAGGAAGACCGGCTTCTTCGTCGTGCGCAGGAGCTTGACGACGGCCTCGTCGGTCGCGGTCGCGCCGACCATCGCGTCGACGACGAACAGCACGACGTCGCACAGCTCGATCGCGACCTCGGCCTGCGCGGCGACGGAGCGGTCGATGCCGCGCGCGTCGGGCTCCCACCCGCCGGTGTCGACGAGGCTGAAGCGACGGTCCATCCACTCGGCCTTGTACGTCACGCGGTCGCGCGTGACACCGGGGGTGTCCTCCACGACGGCCTCGCGACGGCCCAGGATGCGGTTGACCAGCGCGGACTTGCCGACGTTGGGCCGTCCTACGATCGCGACGACCGGCAGCGCCGGCAGCATCTCGACGACCTCGCCGCCGGCGGTGAAGCCCGCGAGCAGCTCATCGTCCTCCTCGTCGAGCTCGTAGTCGGCGAGGGAGGCGCGCAGCGCCGCGGCCCGCTGCTCGGCGAGCTCCTCATCGAGGTTCGCGAGCTTCTCCTCGATCTGGTCGGGTCCGGCCTCGTAGTCGTCTTCAGCGGCCATCGGGATTCTCCTGTGCAGTGGGGGCGACTGCGGAGATCACGTCGAGGACGGCCTCCACGGTCTGCGTGAAATCGAGTTCGGTGGAGTCGACGACCGTCACGCCGTCTGCGGCGGTGAGGAAGTCGACCACGGTGCTGTCGGCGGCATCCCGTCGGTGCAGCGCCGCGGCGACCGCGTCGGCGTCGTGCGCGCTCAGCTCCGCGCTGCGACGCGCGGCGCGCACCTCGGGCGCGGCGGTGAGGAGGATGCGCACCGGGGCGTCGGGCGCGACGACCGTGGTGATGTCGCGGCCCTCGACCACGACGCCCGGGCGACCCGACTCGCGCACGAGGCGGCGGAACAGCGCGTTGACCTGTTCCCGCACGGCGGGCACGCGTGCGACGCCGCTCACGGCGTCGGTCACCCGCGGCTCGCGGATCGCGGCGGTCACGTCGGCGTCGCCCACACGCACCCAGTAGTCGTCGGGGTCGAGCGAGATCGCGTAGGGGAAGTCGGATGCGGCGGCCACGACGGCCGTCTCGTCGGCGGTGTCCTGGGCCGACCCTGTGCCGCGCGCCAGCACGTGCCACGCGAGGGCGCGGTAGGCCGCCCCGGTGTCGAGGTAGCCGTAGCCGAGGGCGCGCGCGGCCTGCTTGGAGACGCTCGACTTGCCGGAGCCGGCGGGCCCGTCGATGGCGATCGTGACGGTCATGAGGGCAGGCTCGCAATCTTCCAGCCGCGCGCCACGAGGCCCTCCTCGGCCTGGCGCACGATCGTCGGGTCGACACTGATCTCGGCGAGGCCGAACTGGGCGCCCGGTGAGTGCTCCAGCCGCAGGTCCTCGACGTTGACGCCGAGCTCCCCCAGCTCTCCGAACAGGCGGCCGAGCTGGCCCGGGGTGTCGTCGACCATGACGACGAGGCTCTCGAAACGCCGGTTCTGGCCGTGCTTGCCGGGCAGGCGTTCCACGCCGTCGTTGCCGCGGCGGATGGTGTCGGCGAGGGCACGCCGCGCGCCGGGGGCCTCGGGGGCGCGCAGGGCGTCCGCGACGGCGCGCAGGTCGTCGGAGAGAGCGTCGAGCACGTCGACGACGGGTGCGGAGTTCGCACCGAGGATCTGCACCCACAGCTCCGGTGCCGAGGCCGCGATGCGGGTCGTGTCGCGCACGCCCTGTCCGGCCAGTCGCAGCGAGCCGTCGGGCGCGTCGACGAACCGGCCCGCGAGCAGCGACGCCACCAGCTGGGGCACGTGCGACACGAGCGCGACCGCGCGGTCGTGCTCGTCGGGCGTCATCTCGATGGGCGTCGCGCCGAGATCGAGCGCGAGCCCTTCGACGAGCGCGAGATCGGATGCCGGGGTCTCCTCGTCACGGCACACGACCCAGGGGCGGCCCACGAAGATGTCGGCGCGCGCCGAGATGGCGCCGCCCCGCTCGCGCCCGGCCATCGGATGCGAGCCGATGTAGTGCGTGAGGTCGACGCCGCGACGGCGCAGTTCGCGGAGCGGGTCGAGCTTCACGCTCGCGACATCGGTGACGACGGCATCCGGGAACGCGGCCAGCTCGCGCTCGACGACGTCGGCGACGACGTCGGGCGGAACCGCGACCACCACGAGCAGCGGGCGGTCACCGTCGGCGGCCGCGCGACCCGCGCCGTAGTCGACGGCGAGCCGCAGCTGCGCCGGCGACGCATCCGCGAGCGCGACGTCGACGCCGAGCGCGCGCAACGCATGGCCGATGCTGGCGCCGAGCAGCCCGGCACCGACGATCCGGACCGTGCCGGAGGTGCGAGCCGCACGCGCGCGTGCATCGGCAACGGCCTGTTCGGTCACTGTTCTCCGCCTCAGCTGTCCCCGGGCGGCGTGGGCGCCGCCTGACGCGCCACCGTGAGCAGCGCGCCGCGTTCCACTGTAGTCAACTCCCGCGCCCGCCCCGCCGGGAGGGTTCCCAGGTGGAGCGGTCCGAACTGTCGGCGCACGAGCTCGACGACGGGGTGACCGACGGCGGCCATCATGCGCCGCACGATGCGGTTGCGGCCCGAGTGCAGCGTCAGCTCGACCAGCGACGTGTCGCCCGAGGTGTCGAGCAGACGCGCCTTGTCGGCGGCGATCGGGCCGTCGTCGAGCTCGACATCCTTCGTCAGCCGCGCGATGGTCTGCGGGGTCACGCGACCGGTCACCTTGGCGATGTACACCTTGGTGACGCCGAACGACGGGTGGGCGAGCACGTGCGCGAGCTCGCCGTCGTTGGTCAGCACCAGCAGCCCCGACGTCTCGGCATCCAGTCGCCCGACGTTGTAGAGCCGCTCGTCCCAGTCCTCCGTGAAGCGGCGGAGGTCGGGGCGGCCCTGCTCGTCCTTCATCGACGACACGACACCGGTGGGCTTGTTGAGCATCACGTAGCGCTTCGTGGTGTCGAGCTGGATGGCGGTGCCGTCGACGTCGACCAGATCGGATGCCGGGTCGATGCGCCGCCCGAGCTCGGTGACCACTTCGCCGTTGACGCGGATGCGCCCCTCGACGATGTACTGCTCGCAGACGCGGCGGGAGGCCACGCCCGCGTTCGCGAGCACCTTCTGCAGCCGCACGCCCTCGGCATCCGGGGTGTTCGTCGTCATCGGAGCACCTCCGCGTCGAAGCCGTCGGATCCGTCGTCGAGCAGCGGCGAGATGTGCGGCAGCTCGTCGAGCCCGTTGATGCCGAGGTTCACGAGGAACGCCTCGGTCGTCCCGTAGTTGATGGCACCGGTCTCCGGATCGGTGAACAGCTCGGTGATCAGCCCTCGTGCCAGCAGGGTGCGCACGACCGAGTCGACGTTCACCGCGCGGATCGAGGCGACCTGGCTGCGGGTGACCGGCTGCTTGTAGGCGATGACCGCGAGGGTCTCCAGCGCCGCCTGCGACAGGCGCGACGGCGCCTGTCCACCGACGAAGTCCGCGATCAGGTCGTCGTGCTCATCGCGCACGTACAGGCGCCAGCCGCCGCCGACCTCGCGCAGCTCGAAGCCGCGACGCGGACCGCCGGTCTCGCCGTCGTAGTCGGCGACCAGGCCCGCCACCGCCTGCCGGACGGCGGGCACGGGCGCTCCCACGGCGGCGGCGAGCGCGACGAGGCTCTGCGGCTCGTCCACGATCAGCAGGATCGCCTCGATCCGGCGCGCGACGTCGGCGGGCTCCGGCGAGCGCGGCGGCGCGTTCGTGTCGGTCTCGGTGTCAGCGGTCATAATCGGCTCCCAGGGTGGCGAGGTTCTCTTCGGACCAGCGTTCGGCGGTCCAGCGCAGGGTGAGCTCGCCGAGCGGTTCCAGCTGCTCGAACGAGAGGGCGGCGTGGCGGTACAGCTCCAGCACCGCGAGGAAGCGGGCGACGACGACGCCGGTCTGGGCGACCCCGGCGACGAGCTCCCGGAAGTTGAGGGTTCCCGCGTCGCGCAGTAGGGTGACGACGATCGCGGCCTGCTCGCGGATGGACACCAGCGGCGCATGCAGATGGTCGAGCCCGACGTGCGGGATCTCCTTCGGCGCGAAGGCGAGCATCGCGAGCGCCGCGAAGTCCTCCTTCGACAGCGTCCAGACCAGTTCCGGCACCGCGCGGCGGTACTTCTCGTCGAGGCGCACGGCGCGCACGTGGCGCCGGTCCTCGCGCCGGAGGCTGCGCTCGAACCAGGCCGAGACCTCTTTGAACGCGCGGTACTGCAGCAGACGGGCGAACAGCAGATCGCGTGCCTCGAGGAGCGCGACCGACTCGGCATCCACCAGCTCGCCCTGCGGGAGGAGCCCCGCGACCTTCATGTCCAGCAGCGTCGCGGCGACGACCAGGAACTCGGAGGCCTGATCGAGATCGTCGTCGGAGTCGAGGCCCTTCAGGTACGCGATGAACTCGTCGGTGACCTTGCTGAGCGAGATCTCCGTGATGTCGAGCTCGTGCTTGCCGAGCAGCGTCAGCAGCAGGTCGAACGGACCGTCGAAGTTGCTGAGCGAGACGCGGAATCCGGTGTCGTCGGCCTCCGCGGCCGCGTCTGCGACCGGCGCGGCCGCCGCGACGTCCGGCTCGTCAGGCGACGGCGCCACGAGCCACCAGCTCCCGCGCGAGGCGCAGGTAGGCCTGGGCGGCGGCGTGCTCGGGGGCGAACGTCGTGATCGGAACGCCCGACACCGACGCGTCGGGGAACTTCACCGTGCGCCCGATCACCGTCTCCAGGACGTCGTCGCCGAACGCCTCGACGACACGCTCGAGCACCTCGCGCGAGTGGAGCGTGCGCGGGTCGTACATCGTGGCGAGCACGCCGTCCAGCTCGATCGAGGGGTTGAGGCGGTCGCGCACCTTGTCGATCGTCTCGATGAGCAGCGCCACTCCGCGCAGCGCGAAGAACTCGCACTCCAGCGGGATGAGCACGCCGTGGCTCGCCGTCAGGGCGTTGACCGTGAGCAGGCCGAGCGAGGGCTGGCAGTCGATGAGGATGACGTCGTACTCCCCCGCGACCTTGCGCAGCACGCGCGCCAGGATCGTCTCGCGGGCGACCTCGTTGACGAGGTGCACCTCGGCGGCCGACAGGTCGATGTTGGCGGGGATGACGTCGAGACCGTCCACCGAGGTGTGCACGATCGTCTCGTGCGGGTCGCGCTTGGTGTCCAGCAGCAGGTCGTAGATCGTCGGGATGTCGTGGGTGGCGATGCCGAGACCGGCCGACAGCGCACCCTGCGGGTCGAAGTCGATCGCGAGCACCTTGCGCCCGTACTGCGCGAGGGAGGCGGCCAGGTTGATGGTCGTCGTCGTCTTGCCGACGCCGCCCTTCTGGTTGCACAGCGCGATGATGCGGGCGGGGCCGTGACCGGTGAGCGCGGGCGGGGTCGGGAAGCCGTGGTATGGCCGACCGGTCGGACCCATCGGAACGTCCTCCGAGAGGGCCTTCTTCGTCCCCCGCGTCTTCTCCGCCACCGACACTCCTGCTCCGTGATGCCCTTCCCAGGGCCTGGCGGACGTGCGCCGCCGTGCTCCTCGATTCTCGCACAGGGTGGGGTCGGCTCAGCCGAGGCCCCGCAGGGTGTCGACGTCCATGAGGCCCGCGTGCAAGCCGCCTCCCGCGATCAGCGACGGGATCGAGACGGTGCGGATCTGGTCCTCGACGACGTCACGGGTGTGCGCGAGGGATGCCGCGACCTCGGGCGAGGTGGTGAGCTGCGCGATCTGCTCGATCTGCGCGGGGGTGTAGCCGTCGAGGCCGAGCCATTCGTGCAGGCGGGCGGTCGCCGCCTCCGCGGACGCGGCGTTCATCCACTCCTGCGTCGGCTGACCGTCGGCGGTCTCGGTCGTGAACAGTTGCTCGAGGATGAACCAGTCGCCCGTCTCGACCTCCGCTGTGTCGGCCGCGGCGTCCGCCGCCGTCCGCTGCGCCTCGAAGGCGCGCACGGCCGTGAGGTAGGTCGCGATGAGGTGCGAGTTGGCGAACTTGTCGCCGAAGCCGCCGCGGATCGGATAGACGAGGTAGGTCACGTTGTGCGTCTCGTCGAAGCCCGCCTCCCGCATGTTGCGGAAGAGCTCGGCGCAGAAGCGGCATCCGGGGTCGAGGACGTCGAGCGCCGTCGGCCGTCCGTCGACGCGACCACCGAGGTAGGTGGCGTCGGGCGACGCGAAGTCCTCGGCATCCCACGTGCGCAGCCGGCTCGGGACGGTGGCGATCGTGTCTCCGACCGAGGCGAACTCGCGGCCGAACGCGCCGAGGACGTCGCCGGTGCCGATCGACTCCCAGAAGCCCGGCTCGACGGCGTCGATCGAGCAGGCCTGCGCGGCGAGCGTGCACGCCTGGGCGTTCTGCTTGTCGCACGTCCCGTAGACGAAGAGGTTGAGACCGCTGCGGCCGAGCAGATAGAGACTGACGATGAGGCTCAGGACCATGATCCAGGCGACGACCTCGATGGCGATGCTCGCCGGGCGCACGAGCCGCGGCGCGCGCACCGCCAGAGGAGCCAGCAGCGAGTTCTTGACGTCGTCGCGGAACGTGGTGTCGCAGGGGCGCAGCGTCACCCGGCGCCACGCGCACCCCCATGCCTTACCGAGCAGCCGGCGGTACTTCGCGGAGACCGCGGACAGCACCAGGACGACGATGAAGGCGACGATGCAGACCACGTCACAACCCCGCCATCATCGCGGTCATGACCTCGAGCGTGCGATCGACGTCGGCGTCGGTGTTGTGCGCCCCGAGGCTGAAGCGCACGAGGGGTCCGAACCCCCGCCGCTCGATCAACCAGTGGTGGGCGCAGAACGACCCGCTGCGCACGGAGATGCCGGCGTGCGCCAGGAACGCGGCCAGCCGGTGTCCGTCGACCCGCTCCGGCAGGATCGAGATCACCGGCGTCGGCGCGTCGCCGATCATGCGCAGCCGCGGCAGGGCGGCGAGCCCGTCGTACAGGCGCGTCGCGAGACGCTGCTCGTGCACCTCGAGCGACTCGCCGGCGGCGCTGCGGAACCCGGCCAGCCAGTCGAGGGCGGCGCCGAAACCGATGATCTCGGCCCACGCCTGCAGGCCGGGCTCGAGGCGGGTGTGCGGATCGGGCAGCAGGGTGAAGTCGTCGGCCGAGACGGCGCTCACCTGGCCGCCGCCGACGATGACGGGATCCAACGCGGTGAGCAGCTCCCGCGTGGCGACGACGACGCCGAGCGAGGGACCGTACATCTTGTGCGCCGAGAAGCAGACCGCGTCGGCGTCGAGACCGCGGAGGGTCTCGAGGGCATGGGCGGCCGCCTGGGCGGCGTCGACGATGACGATGCCGCCGACGCGATGCGCCGACGCGATCAGCTCCGGCAGGTCCGGGGTGACGACGCCCGCGACGTTGTCCATCGCCGACACGACGACGATCGCGTCCCGAAGGCCCTCCTCGTCGGTGAGCACGCGGCCCTCGTCGTCGCGCTCCAGGACGATGCGCGGGATGCCGCGGCGACGCGCGGCCGCGATGGTCGACAGGAACACGGCGTTGTGCTCGGTGGCCGTCGTGACGATCCGGGCGTGCCCTCCCGCGGGCAGACTCGCCAGGAGCAGCCCGAGACCGTACGTCGTGTTCAGCGTGAAGGCGCAGGCGTGCCGCCGCGACGTGAGCCCGAGGGCGGCCAGGGTCCGCTCGCGCGTGCGCGCCACCTCGGCATCCACCCGCCGGCCGGCGTCGTACCGCACGCGTCCGCCGCACGCGTTGCTGTGCAGGTAGTAGTCCTGCACGGCGTCGATGACCGGTTGCGGCCGCAGCGTCTGACACGCGGAATCGAGGTAGACCTCGCCCTCGGGAAGATAGGCGAACCCGGGTCGGGCCTCGGCGGCGGCGTCTCGCTGCGCGTCGGCGCCGCGACCGCGTCTGCCGAACAGGCCCTTGCGTTCGGGGCGACCGGCGGCATCCATGCGGCCCATTGTGGTCGGACCACCCGGCCGTGCGCCGCCTCTTCCGCCGTGAAAGATCGAGCGCCGACCCGGCTCCGGCCTCAGAAGAGGCTGCCGATGACGTCCAGCCGCAGCTGGGCGGCGACGGCGATCACCAGGTAGTCCGCCACCACGATCAGCGGCAGCCACGACAGCACCGCCGCCCCGACGCGTCGCACACCGGGCCCGCTCCCCCACACCCCGTCGCGGAGCGTCCAGCCGGCGACGGTCCAGAAGAGCGGGATCGTGACGAGCCAGATCACCATGCACCAGGGGCACAGCGAGCCGTACTCGAAGACGCTCCGGTACGCCAGGACGTGCACGAACACGAAGGCGCCCGCCACGAACAGCCCGTACACGCGCCAGAACCACGACCGCAGACCCGCCGGAGCGGCGAACGCTGCGGCACCCGCGTAGATGGGGCCGAAGAAGAGCATGATGCCGATGATCGAGTTGCTGAACCCCAGCAGGTTGCCGCCGGGCGAGAGCAGGTTGGGGCCGCACGTGACGATCGGGCTGATGCTGCAGCTGATCAGGGGCGTGGCCCCCGTCAGCTGGCCGATGTACTCCAGGTAGAGCAGGAACGCCACGATGCCGCCGGTCGCACCGGCCACGATCCACCAGACGGACAGCGCGCGTCCGGGACGGTGCACGGCGGGGATGCTCTCGCGGTTCATCCCGCCATCGTCCCTCGCCGTCCGCGGCGGGAACCGCCCGATGCGCCGGAGAAAATCAGCGGGCGCGGGGGTGGGAGGTGAGATACACGTCGCGCAGTGCGTCGACCGTGACGTGGGTGTAGATCTGGGTCGTGGCGACCGACGCGTGGCCGAGGAGTTCCTGGACGACCCGCACGTCGGCACCGCCCTGCAGCAGGTGCGTCGCGAACGAGTGCCGGAAGGTGTGCGGCGACACGTGCGCCGTGAGACCGGCGCGCCCCGCCGCGTCCTGGATGATCAGCCACGCCCCCTGCCGCGACAGCGGCGCGCCGCGCGCACCGAGGAACAGGCGCGCGGTCGCGCGACCCCGCCGCGACAGCTCCGGGCGGGCGCGGGCGAGATACGCGTCGAGGGCCGCCCGCGCGTACGAGCCGACCGGCACGATCCGCTCCTTGCGCCCCTTGCCGCGCACGCGGATCACCTCGCCGCCCGAGCCCGCGACGTCGTCGACGTCGAGCTGCATGACCTCCGAGACGCGCGCGCCGGTCGCGTACAGCAGCTCCAGCAAGGCCCGGTCGCGCAGCCGGATGATGTCGGTGTCGCCGGTGGCTCCGGGCGCGGGGCCCGCGGCATCCAGCAGCGCCTCGATCTGGTCGATGGACAGCGCCTTCGGCAGTCGCTGCGGCGTCTTCGGCGGCCGCAGCCGATCGCTCGGGTCAGCCTGCTCGATCCCCTCGCGCACCAGGAAGCGATGCAGCCCACGCACCGACGACTGCAGCCTCGCCAGCGACGTCGCCGCGGGCGGGGGCACGGCCGACGCGCGCTCCGCGGCGAAGGCCGCCACGAGCGCCGGCGTCACCTCCGCCGTCTCCTCGACGCCCTGCGCGGACAGCCACGCGCGGTAGCCGGACAGGTCGCGGCGGTACGCCGCGACGGTATGCTCCGACAGGCCGCGCTCGATCGTGATGTGCCTCAGGTAGGCGTCGATCGCGCGGTCGACCTTCACCGCGAGACCGCGGGTCCGCTCTCGCCGATGGCCCGCGGACGCCGCGGCCACGGAGCGTCTCCCGCCGCCAGCGTCGACCACGCCCGCGCGCGCGACGCCTGCGCCGCGAGGGCAGCCACGATGAGCGACGGGTTCTGCACGCGCCGGTCGAGGACGGCGTCCACGACCTCGTCGAGCGCGACCCAGCGCACCTCGATGTCGGCCTCCTCGGCCTCCCGGGCGAACGTCTCGTCGGCTGCGCGCAGGTCGCGTGCGAGGTAGATGCGGATGGCCTCGTCGCTGCCGCCGGGCGAGGTCATGAACTCCCCGAGCACGTGCCAGGATGCCGCCACGAGGTCGGCCTCCTCGGCCAGCTCGCGTTGCGCCGCGACCAGCGGCGACTCCTCCGCGATGTCGAGCAGGCCCGCCGGGATCTCCCAGTCGCGCAGGCGCACCGGATGCCGGTACTGCTTGATCAGCAGCACGCGGTCCTCATCGTCCAGCGCGAGCACCGCGACGGCCCCGGTGTGGTCCATGTACTCGCGCACGATGGACTCGCCGTTGTAGGAGACCTCGTCGCGGCGGATGTTCCACACCCGTCCGACGAACGGCGTCTCGGTGCGGACGACCGCGGCCTCGACCGGGTCGTCCGCGAGCGGTGACGCGTCAGTCACGCTCGACCTCGAACAGCTCGCTGGCGCGGTGCCGCTCCAGCGCCGCGGCGATGAGGCCGCGGAACAGCGGGTTGGCCTCGGTCGGGCGCGAGCGCAGCTCCGGGTGGGCCTGGGTCGCGATGTAGTACGGGTGCACGTCGCGCGGCAGCTCGACGTACTCGACGAGCCCGTGGTCGGGCGACAGCCCCGAGAACCACATGCCCGCCTCGGCGATCTGGTCGCGGTAGCGGTTGTTGACCTCGTAGCGGTGCCGGTGGCGCTCGCTCGCGCGGCCCGCGCCGTAGACCTCGGCGGCCAGCGACCCCTCGGCGAGCTCGGCCTCGTACAGGCCGAGCCGCATCGTGCCGCCCAGGTCGCCCCGGTCGATGATGTCGACCTGTTCGGCCATCGTGGCGATCACGGGGTGCGTGGTGTCGGGGTCGAACTCGCTCGAGGAGGCGCCCTCGATGCCGGCGACGTGGCGCGCGTACTCGATCACCATGCACTGCAGGCCCAGGCAGATGCCGAGCGTGGGGATGCCCTGCTCGCGCGCGAAACGCAGCGCACCGAGCTTGCCCTCGATGCCGCGGATGCCGAAGCCGCCGGGCACGACGATGCCGTCGAGGGCGCCCAGTGCCTTCTCCGCACCCTCCGGCGTCTCGCAGAGGTCGGACGCGATCCACTTCACCTGGACCTTCGTCTCCTGTGCGAAGCCTCCGGCCTTGAGCGCCTCCGTGACCGACAGGTAGGCGTCGGGCAGGTCGATGTACTTGCCGACGAGGCCGATCGTCACCTCGTGCTTGGGGTTGTGGACGGCGTCGAGCACCTTGCTCCAGCGCGTCCAGTCCACCTCGGCGGCCTTGCCCGACAGCCCCAGCGCGTCGACGATGTAGCTGTCGAGTCCCTGCTCGTTGAGCATGGTGGGGATGTCGTAGATCGAGGGCACGTCGACCGCGTTGACGACGGCATCCTCGTCGACGTCGCACATGAGCGCGATCTTGCGCTTGTTCGACTCGGTGACGGGACGGTCGCTGCGCAGCACGAGGGCGTCCGGCTGGATGCCGATGGAGCGCAGGGCCGCCACGGAGTGCTGCGTGGGCTTGGTCTTCTGCTCACCCGAGGCTCCCATGAACGGCACGAGGGAGACGTGCACGAAGAAGACGTTCTTGCGTCCGAGCTCGTGGCGGATCTGGCGCGCCGACTCGATGAACGGCTGCGACTCGATGTCGCCCACGGTGCCGCCGATCTCGGTGATGATCACGTCGGGCTTCGGCGTCTCGTCGGCCTGCAGGCGCATCCGACGCTTGATCTCATCGGTGATGTGGGGAATGACCTGAACCGTGTCGCCCAGGTACTCGCCGCGGCGCTCGCGCGCGATGACCTGGGAGTAGATCTGGCCCGTCGTGACGTTGGCCGCCTGGCTCAGCTCGATGTCGAGGAAGCGCTCGTAGTGGCCGATGTCGAGGTCGGTCTCCGCGCCGTCGTCGGTGACGAAGACCTCACCGTGCTGGAACGGGTTCATCGTCCCGGGATCGACGTTGAGATACGGGTCGAGCTTCTGCATCACCACGCGCAGTCCGCGCGCCGTCAGCAGATTCCCGAGGGAGGCGGCGGTCAGGCCCTTCCCCAACGACGAAACGACACCGCCCGTCACGAAGATGTGCTTGGTGGTGTCGTTCGAAGTCTTGCCCGCCGTCTTACCTGCTGAATGAGTGTCCGTCACGGGCTTTCATCCTATCAGCCCGGAGTGGGCGAGGCTCAGAAGCTCCCGGGCGTGGTCGAGAGCGGTGGTCGAATCCGACAGGCCGGACAGCAGGCGCGCCATCTCGGCCTCCCGATCGGCGCCCACGAGCGCACGCACGCTCGACGCCGTCACCGAGCCGTCGCCGGACTTCACGACGCTCAGGTGGTTGGAGGCGAACGCGGCGACCTGCGCGAGGTGGGTCACGACGATCACCTGGCTCGTCTCGGCGAGCCGCGCGAGGCGTCGACCGACCTCGATCGCCGCCGCGCCGCCGATGCCCGCATCGATCTCGTCGAACACGAACGTCGGAACCCCGCCGGAGCCCGCGATGACGACCTCGATCGCCAGCATGACGCGACTGAGCTCGCCGCCCGAGGCGGTCTTGGCGACGGGACGGGGCTCCGCGCCCGGATGCGGCGCGAGCAGGATCGTGACGTCGTCGCGGCCGGATGCCGTGGGTGCCGCCTCCTCGACGGCGACGACGACGCGCGCGTCGGGAAGGGCGAGCGCGTGCAGCTCCTGCGTGACCGCGTCGGCGAGGCGCACGGCCGCGGCGCGGCGCGCGGCGGTGAGGCGGGACGCGAGGGCGTCGAGGGCGGCGGCGGCCTCGGCCTCCTCCTCCCGCAGGCGGGCGATGCGCTCACCGTCGTCGTCGAGCTCGGCGAGACGGAACGCACCGGTGCGCGCCAGCTCGAGCGCGGCGTCGAGGGTGCCGTGCGCGCGCACCAGGGCGGTGACGGCGGCCCGGCGCTCCTCGACCGCGGCGAGCTCGTGCGGCCCCGAGTCGTCGAGGTCGGCGAGGTACGCGCTCAGCTCGGTGGCGAGGTCGGCCACGCGGTACGAGATGTCGTCGAGGCTCGCCGCGTGACCCGCGAGGATCGTGTCGCTGCGCGCGGCCCGGTCGAGTGCGCGCCGCGCCTCCGTGACGAGCAGCGTGACATCCGGCGCCTCGCCGCCGCCGGAGAGGGCATCGTGGGCGATCGCGGCCGCCTGTCGCAGCTCTTCGACGTTGGCCAGTCTCTCGGCGCGCTGCGCCAGCTCGAGGTCTTCGCCGGGCTGCGGATCGACCTGCTCGATCTCCGTGAGTTCCGCGCGCAACCGTTCGGCCTCCGCGGCGCGCTCCGCCGCGTGGCCGGTGATGTCCGCGATCTGCGCCGACAGCTCGCGCAACGCGGTGTATGCCTCGCGGTATGCCTCCCACGCGGGGAGGATCTCCGCGGCGCCGAAGCGGTCGAGGGCGTCGCGCTGGGCGGCGCCGGAGCGCAGACGCAGCTGATCGGATTGGCCGTGCACCACGACAAGCTGCTCGGCGAGGTCGGCGAGCACGCCGGCCGGCGCCGTACGCCCGCCGACGCTGGCGCGGCTGCGACCCTCCGCCGTCACGGTGCGCGCCAGGTAGAGCTCGGCGAGGCCGTCGCCGATCGGCTCCACCTCGCCGCCCGCCTCCGCGACGCGGTCGGCCACGGCACCGGCATCCGGCACGACCCACACGCCCTCTACGGCCGCTTGACCGGCCCCCGCGCGCACGACGCCCGAGTCCGAGCGGGCGCCGAGGAGCAGCCCGAGTCCGGTCACCACCATGGTCTTGCCCGCACCGGTCTCACCGGTGATCGCGGTGAACCCCGGCCCCATCGGGAGGGTCGCCTGAGCGATCACGCCCAGATCGCGCAACGTCATCTGCTCGATCACGTCGAGCCCTCCCCCGTCGCGACGGCCGCCGACCCTTCGGCGGGGCCCCGCCAGCCGGTCACGGGGAGCTGGAACTTGCGCACCAGCCGATCGGTGAACGGTGCCGGGTGCAGACGCGCCAGCCGCACCGGCTGAGCGGATCGGCTCACCACCACGCGCGCGCCCGGCGGCAGGTCGTGGGACCGCCGCCCGTCGCACCAGAGGATGCCGGTGCCGTCGGTGCGGGCGAGGACCTCGATCGCCACCGTCGCTTCGGGGCCGACGACCAGGGGGCGCGCGAACAGGGCGTGCGCCGAGAGCGGGACCACCGCGATCGCCTCGACGGTGGGCCAGATCACCGGCCCTCCGGCGGAGAAGTTGTACGCCGTCGAGCCCGTGGGAGTCGCGATGACCACGCCGTCGCAGCCGAAGCTCGACAGCGGGCGGCGGTCGATCTCGATGACGACCTCCATCATGCGCTCGCGCGCGGCCTTCTCGACGGTGGCCTCGTTGAGCGCCCACGTGTCGTAGATCACGGCGCCGTCGGCATCCTTCACGCGCACGGCGAGGGTCATCCGCTCCTCGACCTGATAGTCGCGCGCGATGATGCGGCGCATGGCGTCGTCGATGTCGTCCGGCTCGATCTCGGCGAGGAAGCCGACATGGCCCATGTTGATGCCGAGGATCGGCGCCGTGCCGTCGCGCACCAGTTCGGCCGCACGCAGGATGGTGCCGTCACCGCCCAGCACGATGGCGAGGTCGACGTCGGCGACGTGCACATCCGTGCCCAGGGCCGCCAGCGGACCGAGATCGGTCAGGGCCGCGACCAGCTCGGGATCGTCCACGGCGAGCACCGGCCGCGCACCGGCCGAGGTCAGCGCGGCGATGACGCGACGAGCGGCCGCGACGGTGTCGTCTCGCCGGGCGTGGGCGACCACCAGGATGTCGCGCGTACGTGTCGCGTCGGTCATGCCGCTCCCGTCAGCTCATCGATCGTCCTCAGCCATTCTGACGGATTGCCGGGCATCGCCGGGCGGTCCACAGAGGCGGCGGCGATCGGCCGGAGGTGCACGAGGTACTCCCGGTTGCCGTGTGTGCCCGCCAGCGGCGAGGCGATGAGGCCGGCGGTGCCGAGCCCCAGGTCCCACGCCGCCCACAGCACGCCCGCGACGGCGTCGGCGCGGGCGGCCGGGTCGGTGACCAGGCCCTCTCGCACCCCCGTCCGACCGACCTCGAACTGCGGCTTGATCAGCAGCACGATGTCGGTGGCGGCGCTGACCAGCGTCGCGATCGCCGGGAGGACGAGCCCCAGCGAGATGAACGAGAGATCGGCCACCACCACCTCGGGCACACGATCGTCGCCGGATGCCGCGGCCAGCGCTGCCGGCGTCATGTAGCGGACGTTGAAGCCCTCGACGACCGTCACGCCGGGGTCGGCCGCGACGGAGGCCGCGAGCTGCCCGTGTCCGACGTCGACGGCGAGGACGTGCGCCGCCCCGCGCTCGCGGAGCACCTGCGTGAAGCCGCCCGTAGACGCCCCCAGGTCGAGGCACCGCCGTCCGTCGACGCGGATCGGGAAGGCGTCGAGGGCCGCGATGAGCTTGTGCGCGGCACGACTCACGTAGTGGTCCGCACCGGCGACCGCCAGGACCGCATCGTCCGCGACCGGCGTCGACGGCTTCACGACCGGCACACCGTCGACGGTGACCAGACCGGCCTCGATGTCCCGCGCGGCCTGGGTGCGAGAACGCGACAGCCCTCGCGCGGCGAGGGCCGCATCCAACCGCACCGTCACTGGCCGCCGTCGCGCGGGCCGGATTCGAGGCGGCGCGCCAGCTCGTCGTGCAGGGCGGCGTAGGCGGAGGCGCGCTCGCGAAGGGGCTGCTCCTCGATCACCTCGAGGGCGGAGAGCAGATCCTCGCGGCGCAGCTGCTGGTCGTCGCCATCCATCGACATACCTCCACGATAGTCGCCGCGACGACGACGGCCGCGTCACGCGACGC
>NZ_JACBGF010000004.1:0-130793 GCF_021401375.1 Microbacterium sp. NFH-22A-Y
GCCGGCCGCTCCGGCTCCGGCGGCCCCCGCCGCAGCGGACGCTCCGACGCCCGCCACGCCGGCCGCCGCCGCGCCCGGTGCGGCCACGCCGCAGGCGCCGCGCCCCGGTGGCGCTCCGCGTCCCGGCAACAACCCCTTCTCCTCGTCGCAGGGGATGGGCCAGCGTCCCGCCGGCCCGCGTCCGGGCAACAACCCGTTCGCGTCCGCGCAGGGGATGGGGCAGCGTCCGACGCCCGGCAACATCCCGCGCCCGCAGGCTCCGCGCCCCGGCGCCCCCCGCCCCGGCGCCCCGCGTCCCGGCGGCGCCGGTCGTCCCGGAGGCGGCGGTCGTCCCGGCGCGCCGTTCCAGCAGCGTCCCGGCGGTCCCGGTCGTCCCGGCGGTGCCGGCGGCTTCCAGCGTCCCGGCGGCACCGGCGGTCCCGGAGCGCCCGGTGGCGGCTTCGCGGGTCGTCCCGGTGGCGGCGGTGGTCGTGGCCGTGGTCCCGGCGGTGGCACCGCGGGTGCCTTCGGCAAGGGCGGCGGCAAGAGCAAGCAGCGCAAGTCGCGTCGTGCGAAGCGGCAGGAATTCGAGATGCGGTCGGCGCCCGTCGTCGGCGGCGTCAACGTCCAGAAGGGCAACGGCGAGATCATCCGCCTGCGTCGCGGCGCGTCGATCGCCGACTTCGCGGACAAACTCGAGGCCCTGCGCGGCTACACCGTGCAGCCCGGCACGCTGGTGACGATCCTCTTCAACCTCGGTGAGATGGCCACCGCGACCGAGTCGCTGGACGAGGCCACCTTCGAGGTGCTCGGCGCCGAGCTCGGCTACAAGATCCAGATGGTCTCGCCCGAGGACGAGGACAAGGAGCTCCTCGAGGGCTTCGGTCTCGACCTCGAGGCCGAGCTGGAGGCGGAGAGCGAGGACGACCTCGAGATCCGTCCTCCGGTCGTGACCGTCATGGGTCACGTCGACCACGGTAAGACGCGACTGCTCGACGCCATCCGCCAGACGAACGTCGTGGCGGGCGAGGCCGGCGGCATCACCCAGCACATCGGTGCGTACCAGGTGTGGACCGAGCACGAGGGCATCGAGCGCGCGATCACCTTCATCGACACCCCCGGTCACGAGGCGTTCACCGCCATGCGTGCCCGTGGTGCCCAGGTGACCGACATCGCCATCCTCGTGGTCGCCGCCGACGACGGCATCATGCCGCAGACGGTGGAGGCCCTGAACCACGCCCAGGCGGCCGGTGTGCCGATCGTGGTCGCGGTCAACAAGGTCGACAAGCCCGACGCGAACCCGGCCAAGGTGCGCCAGCAGCTCACCGAGTACGGCCTCGTGGCCGAGGAGTACGGCGGCGACGTCATGTTCGTCGACGTGTCCGCACGCCAGGGCACGAACATCCAGGAACTGCTGGATGCCGTGCTGCTGACGGCCGACGCGGGACTCGACCTCACGGCGAACCCGAACAAGGCCGCCCGCGGTGTCGCGATCGAAGCCAAGCTCGACAAGGGCCGCGGCTCGGTGGCGACCGTGCTCATCCAGTCGGGAACGCTGCGCGTCGGCGACGCGATCGTGGCCGGCACGGCCTACGGCCGCGTCCGCGCGATGATCGACGAGAACGGCGACGCGGTCGACGAGGCCTACCCCTCGCGTCCCGTCCAGGTGCAGGGTCTGAACTCCGTGCCCCGCGCCGGTGACGTGTTCATCGTCACCGAGGAGGACCGCACGGCTCGCCAGATCGCCGAGAAGCGCGAGGCCGCCGAGCGCAACGCCCAGCTGGCCAAGGCCCGCAAGCGCATCTCGCTCGAGGACTTCACCCGCGCTCTCGAAGAGGGCAAGGTCGAGTCGCTCAACCTCATCATCAAGGGTGACGTGTCCGGTGCCGTCGAGGCGCTGGAGGAGTCGCTCCTCAAGATCGAGGTCGACGACTCGGTGCAGCTGCGCATCATCCACCGCGGCGTCGGCGCCATCACGGAGTCGGACATCAACCTGGCCACGATCGACAACGCGATCGTGATCGGCTTCAACGTCCGCCCCGACACGAAGGCGCGCGAGCGCGCCGCCCGCGAGGGCGTGGACGTGCGCTTCTACTCGGTCATCTACAACGCGATCGACGACGTCGAGCAGTCGCTCAAGGGCCTGCTCAAGCCGGAGTTCGAAGAGGTGCAGTCGGGTGTCGCCGAGATCCGCGAGGTGTTCCGCTCCTCGAAGTTCGGCAACATCGCCGGTGTCATCGTCCGCAGCGGAACGATCACGCGCAACGCCAAGGCGCGCGTCATCCGCGACGGCGTCGTGCTGGCCGACGGTCTGCAGATCGAGTCGCTGCGCCGCTTCAAGGACGACGTCACCGAGGTCCGCACGGACTTCGAGGCCGGTATCGGACTGGGCAAGTACAACGACATCCAGATCGGCGACGAGATCGAGACGACCGAGATGGTGGAGAAGCCGCGCGGCTGATCCTTCCTGTTCGGCTGCGGCTGCGCCGGTCGCGCCGCGGAGACAAGAGCGGGGCCCCTACCCCGATTGTCTCCGCGGCGCGACCGGCTCCGCCTCCGCCGACCTCCCGGCTCCGCCGGGCGCAGAAAGAGGTAAGAGAGATGTCTTCAGAACGGCAGGCGAGACTCGCCGACCGCATCCGCGTGCTCATCGCCGAGCGGCTCGAGAAGGGGCTGCGTGACCCGCGCCTCGGCTTCGTGACGATCACCGACGTGCGCGTCACCGGAGACCTGCAGCACGCCTCGGTGTTCTACACCGTGTACGGCGACGACAAGGCGCGCGAAGACTCGGCGGCTGCCCTGAAGGCGGCCACCGGGATGCTGCGCAGCGAGGTCGGCAAGCAGCTCGGCGTGCGGCTCACCCCGTCGCTCGAGTTCATCCCCGACGCGCTGCCGGAGAACGCCGGACACATCGCCGAGCTCCTCCGGGAGGCGCAGGAGCGGGACGCCGCCGTCGCCGGGCTCGCCGCCGGTGCCGCCTACGCGGGCGACGCCGACCCCTACGTCAAGCCGCGCGAGGACGACGACGAGGACGACTGAGCCTCAGCGCCCGAGCGCGCGTCCCCACGCGGTCGCGCGTTCGAGCTCGCCCTCCTCGAGGGGGCCGCTTCGTCCCGTCACGAAGAAGTCCTCCACGGCATCCACCGACAAACCGTGCGCCCGCGCCGCCTTCGCGGCCGCCGTCGCCGCCGACCCGCTGAGCCGGCCGTGCCCCTGCTTCGTGCCGAACGTGGCGACGCGAAGACGTCCCGAAGAGGAGGGGGGCTGGGCGAGCCATTCCCGGATGCCGCGCCGGGTCGGCGTCGGCGCGTCCTTCGCGGCATCGGCCCGCGTCTGCACCCGCGACATCGAGAACACGTGCGTCGGACCGCCCACGAGGAGCAGGTCCACATCGTCGGGCAGGACCGTCGGGGCGGTGTCGACCGCGACGACCTCGACCCGACCGCTCGTCGCGACGCCCTCCGCGATGGCCCGGGCGACCTTCTCGGTGTTGCCGAACTGCGATTCGTACACGATCAGCGCCTTCATGAGGCGGACCGTACGCCGCCGCACCGGGTGACGCATCGGCCCCTCGCCGTGACAATGAGGGTGCGCCGCGCTCGGCGTCGTCAGCGGGGCAGACGCAGCAGCATCCCGTCGGACTCGATGAGTCCGTCGACCAGCAGCGAGTCGATGGCCCGCCCGCGCTGCGCCGGATCGGGCCAGTCGGCGATGACCGCCGCCTCGGCGACCTCGTGCGCCTCCGCCGCCCGCAGCGTCCGCAGCACCGCGCCGCGCGCCTGACGATCGCTGCCCTCGTAGGACGCCTGCTTCCGGCGTGCGTCGCCGGTGTCGGGATACCCGGCGGCGCGCCACGCGCACAGCGAGGCCACCGGGCAGACGTCGCAGCGCGCCGCCCGCGCGGTGCAGACCACGGCGCCGAGCTCCATCATCGCGGCGTTCATCACCGCGGCATCCGTCAGCTCCGCCGGCAGCAGCCGTTCCATGTCGGCGAGGTCCCGGCGCCCCGGGGGTCCGGGCTGCGACCGGCCCTCGACCGCCCGCGCGATGACCCGCCGCGTGTTCGTGTCGACGACCGGATGCCGGTCGCCGTACGCGAACACCGCGACGGCGCGCGCGGTGTAGTCGCCGATCCCGGTGAGGGCCAGGAGCGCGTCGACGTCGCGGGGGACCACGCCGTCGTGACGGTCGCGGATCTCGACCGCGGCGCGGTGCAACCACAGCGCGCGGCGCGGGTAGCCGAGGTTCGCCCACTGCGCGACGGCGGCGGCGGGCGGGTCGGCGGCCAGCGCGGTGGGAGTCGGCCAGCGCGTCAGCCACGCCTCCAGACGCGGGATCACGCGGGTCACCGGCGTCTGCTGCAGCATGAACTCGCTCACCAGCACGCCCCATGCGCCGAAACCGGGCGCCCGCCAGGGCAGGTCGCGCGCGGTGTCGCGATACCACGCGATCAGCGGCGTCGCGAGCTCTGGCACCGCACCAGCCTACGGCCGCGGGCGGGTTGCGTTCTCCGGCCGCGCGTCGGCCCGGCCTAGGCTGGAGCAATGCCCGCGTCACCGTCCGTCCCGAACGGCATCCTGCTCGTCGACAAGCCGCAGGGGATCACGAGCCACGACGTCGTCGCCCGCGCGCGTCGCGCGCTGAACACCCGAAAGATCGGGCATGCGGGCACCCTCGACCCGATGGCCACGGGGCTGCTCGTCCTCGGGGTGGGGCCCGCGACCCGGCTGCTGACCTTCATCGTCGGCCTCGGCAAGACGTACGAGGCCACGATCCGGCTCGGCGTCGCCACCGACTCCGACGACGCGGACGGCGTCGAGACGGCCCGAGCGGATGCCGCGGCCCTCGCCGCCGCGACGGACGAGCGGATCGCGGCCGGCATCGCCGCGCTCTCCGGCGAGATCGACCAGGTGCCGAGCACGGTTTCGGCGATCAAGGTCGGCGGCAAGCGCGCCTACGATCTCGCGCGCGCGGGCGAAGCGGTCGAGCTGACGGCGCGGCGCGTCACGATCGACCGTTTCGAGGTCCTGGCCCGACGTGCGGGCGCGGACGGCACCATCGACCTCGACGTGGTCGTGGACTGCTCCAGCGGGACGTACATCCGCGCCCTCGCGCGTGACCTCGGTGCCGCCCTCGGCGTCGGCGGGCACCTCACGGCGCTGCGGCGCACCCGCATCGGCGCGTTCGAGGTCGCCGACGCCGTCGCCGAGATCACCCCCGACGCGCCGCTGGAGACGCCGGCGCACGTCGCGGCAGCCGTGCTCGGCGCGTTTCCCGTCAGCGCCGACGAGGCGCGCGACCTGCGCCACGGCAAGAGGCTCCACGCCGCGGCGGAGCGCCTCGACGGATCCGCGACCGCGACGCCCGCCGCGATCGACCCCGACGGGCGACTGGTCGGCATCGTGGAACGCCGCGGCGCCGACGTGAAGAGCGTGATGAACATGGCGGAGGACGCATGATCGAGTGGTTCGCCATCGTGCAGGTCGCGGTCGCCGTCGCGGCGGGTCTGCTCGCGGTCGTGCTCGGCCTGGCCGGGCGTCGTCCCAGCGACCTGACGGTCGGGGCGATGGCCCTCATCCTCGTGCTCCTGCTCGCGCAGGTCGTCGTCGCGATCGTCGCCCCGCTCGTCGGCAACCCCCCGTCGGGCAGCGCGCTGGAGTTCTGGGTCTACCTCGTGTCCGCGGTGCTCATCCCGCCCGCGTCGGTGGTCTGGGCCCTCATCGAGCGCAGCCGCTGGAGCACCGTGATCATGGGGATCGCGGCGCTGTCGGTCGCGGTCATGGTCTGGCGCATGCAGGTCATCTGGACGACCGTCGGCATGTGAGCGGGCGCCCGACGCCCCCGTCGGCGCCGCCTATCATTGACAGGTCATGACTTCGCCACACCTCGACGCGACCGGGCCCACCCGGATGACCGGCATCGGCCGCGTGCTCGTGGTCGTCTACGCCATCATGGCCCTCGCGGCGACCGGACGCTCGTTCGTCCAGATCGTGCAGGACTTCTCCGCCGCCCCGCTCGCCTACACGCTGTCGGCGGCCGCCGCCGTCGTGTACGTGCTGGCGACCGTCGCCCTCGTGAAGTCCGACAGCCCGCGCTGGTACGTCGTCGCGTGGATCGCGATCTGCTTCGAGCTGGCGGGGGTGCTCATCGTCGGCACTCTGAGCCTCACGCATCCGGAGCTGTTCCTCCACGATGCCACCGTCTGGTCCGGCTACGGCTTCGGCTACTTCTGGGTGCCGCTCGTGCTTCCCTTCGTCGGGCTCTGGTGGCTGCGCAGCGGCGGACGCGGGGCGGACCCGGTGCCGGATGCCGCGGCGTCCGGCGACGAGCCCGTCCGGCACGACACCGTCGGCACCGATCGGAGGTCGTCCTGGTGATCGTCTTCCACGACCCCGCCGAGATCCCCGAGGGGTTCGGCCCGAGCGTCGTCGCCATCGGGAAGTTCGACGGCGTGCACTCCGGCCACCGCGCCGTGATCGATCGCGCCCGGGTCGCGGCGGCCGAGGCCGGCGCGCGGGTGGTCGCCGTGACCTTCGACCGCAACCCGCTGAGCCTGCTGCGGCCGGAGCTGTGTCCCGAGCCGGTGTGCAGCGTGGGCCAGAAGCTCGACCTCCTCGCGGCCGCGGGCGTCGATGCGACCCTCGTCCTGCGCTTCGATGAACAGCTCGCCGCGCTGGAGCCGCGGGCGTTCGTGGAGCACGTCCTGCTCAGCCTGGGCGTCGTGACCGTGATGGTCGGAGACGACTTCCGCTTCGGCCGCGGCGGGGCGGGAGATCCCGCTCTCCTCACCGAACTGGGCGCCGAGTACGGCTTCGCGGTCGACGTCGTCGGCGACGTGCAGGGCGGCGGCCGCCGTGTCTCGTCGACGTGGGTGCGCGACCTGCTGGCCGCCGGTGACGTCGAGGGGGCCGCGCGGCTGCTGGGACGTCCACACGCCGTGCAGGGCGAGGTGGTCCACGGCCTCAAGCGCGGCCGGGAGCTCGGTTTTCCGACGGCGAACCTGTCCGCGTCGGCGGAGGGCTTCATCCCGGCCGACGGCGTGTACGCCGGCTGGCTCGTCGACCTCGGCGCGGACGGAACCGCCGTCACGACCCGCTACCCCGCGGCCATCTCCGTCGGGACGAACCCGACGTTCGACGACGTCCCCGTCCGTCAGGTCGAGGCCTATGTCCTCGACGAGACGGGACTCGACCTGTACGGGCACCGCGTGCAGATCCGCTTCACGCATCGCATCCGCGGAATGGTCGCCTTCGCCGGCATCGAGGCGCTCATCGCGCAGATGGACGACGACGTCGCCCGTGTGCGCGCGGCTCTGGCCTGAGCCGCCGCACACGACGACGGCGGGTCAGTACGAGGAGGCGTCGACGGCGCCGACGGCCTGCTCTCCGGCATCCACCCGGCGCGCCTCGCCGAGGATCACCGCGCTGCCGCTCGTGCCCAGTCGGGTCGCCCCGGCGGCCAGCATCGCCAGCGCGTCGGCGTAGCTGCGGACGCCGCCGGAGGCCTTCACCTGCACATCGGGTCCGACGTTCGCGCGCATGAGCTCGACGTGGGCGACGCTCGCCCCGCCCCCCGCGAATCCCGTCGACGTCTTGACGAAGTCGGCGCCGCCGGCCTCGGTCAGACGGCTGCCGCGGGCGATCTGCTCGTCGTCGAGCAGCGAGGTCTCGAGGATGACCTTCGTCACCTTGCCGGATGCCGCCGCGACGACGGCCGCGATGTCGGCGACGACCGCGTCGTCGAAGCCCGAACGCAGGGCGCCGATGTTGATGACCATGTCGAACTCGACGGCGCCGTCGGCGAGGGCCTGACCGACCTCGGCGACCTTGGCGGCGGTGGAGGTGGTGCCGTGGGGGAAGCCGATGACGGTGCCCACGTTCACTCCGGTGCCGGCCAGGCGGTCGACCGCGTGGGCGATGTCGCTCGGACGCACGCACACGCTGAAGACGCCCCACTCCGCGGCGATGTCGAGCTCGGCGTCGACGTCGGCGCGCGTCAGTTCGGGCTTGAGGATGGCGTGGTCGATGGTCGCGGCGAGGTCCCGCTCGGTGATGGTGGACATGGCCCCAGCCTACGCCAGCGGGTCCTCGGGAATACCCCAGGGGGGTATCATGGTTGTCAGCGAGAGCCGCAGCCGAACGGGCGCGCGGCGAGAGGAGACACCATGTCCACGCAGACGTACGCCGTCGACGGCATGACCTGCGCGCACTGCGCCGGAGCGGTCACGCGCGAGGTGCGCAAGGTCGACGGGATCGATGACATCGCCGTCGACGTGACGGCGGGAACCCTCACCGTCACCGTCGACGACGGCGCGGCCGGTGCCGCGCTCGACGCCGAGATCGCGGCCGCCGTCGACGAGGCGGGCTACACCGTCGTCGCCCGCTGACGGAGCCGACGATGACCGGCCTGTCGACGGATGCCGTGTCGATGCCGCACGAGGAGGCGGTGCTCGACATCGAGGGGATGACCTGCGCGAGCTGCGTCGCGCGCGTGGAGAAGCGGTTGGAGCGCCTCGACGGCGTCTCGGCATCCGTCAACCTCGCGACCGAGTCCGCACGCGTCGACTACCCTCGTGCCCTGGACCCCGCCGCACTCGTGGCCGCGGTGCGCGAAGCGGGGTACGAGGCGCACCTGCGTCCGCGGCGTTCGACCCCCGACCGGGTGCACGAGTCGTCGCCCGGCGAGGCGCACGCGCACGACCACTCGGCGCACGCGGAGGGAGCGGAGGGCCACGTCCACGACGTGGAGGATCGCCCGGGCGCCGTCACACTGCGGACCCGCCTGATCGTCAGCATCCTTCTGGCGCTGCCCGTCGTCGCGCTCGGGATGGTCCCCGCGTGGCAGTTCTCGGGCTGGCAGTGGGTGTCGCTCGTGCTCGCGACGCCGGTGGTGCTCTGGGGCGGGTGGCCGTTCCACCGCGCGACGATCGCCAATGCGCGCCACGGCGCGATGACGATGGACACGCTCATCACCCTCGGCACCGGCGCGGCCTACCTCTGGAGCGTCTGGGCGCTCCTGTTCGGCACGGCCGGCGAGCTCGGGATGCGCCACGACGGCGGGATGTTCGCCCCCGTCCACGACCCGTCGTCGCTCGTCTACTTCGAGGTCGCCGCCGCCGTGACGGTGTTCCTGCTGCTCGGACGCGTCATCGAGCAGCGCTCCAAGCGGCGCGCCGGCGCGGCGGTGCGGGCGCTGATGGATCTCTCGGCGCGCGACGTCGAGCTGCAGGACGGCCGCCGCGTGCCGATCGACGCCCTCCGGGTCGGGGACGCGTTCGTCGTGCGCCCGGGGGAGAAGGTCGCCACCGACGGTCGTGTGGTCGCCGGGCGCGCCTCGATCGACGAGAGCATGATCACCGGCGAGGCGGTGCCCGTCGAGGTGGATGCCGGTGCGATCGTGACCGGCGGCACGATCTCCACCGACGGTCGACTGGTCGTCGAGGCGACCTCGGTCGGCGACGACACCCGTCTGGCCCGGCTGGCGCGGCTGGTGGAAGACGCTCAGGCGGGCAAGAGCCGCGTCCAGCGGCTCGCCGACCGGATCTCCGGCGTTTTCGTGCCCGTCGTCATCGTCCTGGCGGCGCTGACCCTGCTGGCGTGGTTGATCGTCGGCGGGTTCTCGGGCGAGGCGATCGCATCGGGGTTCACCGCCGCGGTGGCGGTGCTGATCATCGCCTGCCCCTGTGCGCTCGGACTGGCGACCCCGATCGCGATCCTGGTCGGCACCGGGCGCGGCGCCCAGCTGGGGGTGCTGATCACCGGGCCGGAGGCGCTCGAGGCGGCCGACCGCATCGACACGGTCGTCCTCGACAAGACCGGAACCGTGACCGCCGGAACCATGACGGTCGCGACCGTGACCCCCGTCGCCGGCACCGATCCCGACGACGTCGCGCACCTCGTCGGCTCGCTGGAGCACGCATCCGAGCACCCGCTCGCGCGCGCCGTCGCCGCCCTCGCCGACGGCCCGGCGGAGGTGACCGACTTCGCGGGCCGGGCCGGGCTCGGCGTCACCGGCACGGTGGAGGGGCACCGCGTGTTCGCCGGCCGTCCGACCTTCGCGGCCGAGCAGGCTGCGCGGGCCGCGGATGCAGAGCAGATCGCGGATGCCGCGGATGGTGCGCCCGACGAGATCGCCGCGGCGGTGCGCGCGGCCGAGCAGCGCGGCGCGACCGCGATCGTCGCGGGGTGGGACGGACGGATCCGCGCGGTCATCGCCGTCGCCGACACCGTGCGCGCCGACAGCGCCGACACGGTCGCGGCGCTGGCGGCGATGGGGTTGGACGTCGTGCTCCTCACCGGGGACAACGCCGGAGCCGCCCACGCGGTGGCGGAGGCCGTCGGCATCCGCAGCGTCGTCGCGGGCGTGCTTCCGGAGGGGAAGGTCGCCGAGATCGAGCGGCTGCGGGCCGGGGGACACCGTGTCGCCATGGTCGGCGACGGGATCAACGACGCCGCCGCCCTCGCGAGCGCCGACCTCGGAATCGCGATGGGCTCGGGAACGGATGCCGCGATGCACGCCAGCGACATCGCGATCACCGGGCAGGGCCTGGCACCGGTGCTGACGGCGATCCGGCTGAGCCGTCGCACGATGCGGATCATCCGCGGCAACCTCTTCTGGGCGTTCGCCTACAACGTCGCGGCCCTCCCGCTGGCGGCCCTGGGGCTGCTGAACCCGATGATCGCCGGGGCCGCGATGGCCTTCTCGAGCGTCTTCGTCGTCCTCAACAGCCTGCGCCTGCGTTCCTGACCCCCTCCCTCCCTCCCCCCTCCCTCCCCCCCACCCTCCTCGCGAGCCGCCATCCTCTGTGCGAGCCGCCATGGTTCGTGTCCGCCGGATCATGGCGGCTCGGCCGCGTCGTGGCGGCTCGCGGGTGCGGGGGTGGCGCGCTAGACTGGGCGCGAGGCTACCCCCGTCGCCGCAGCTCGCAGAAGCGAGTACCCGCAGCCGGAGGATCCGTGCCTCGTCCCGACCCCGCGGCATCCGCCCCGGGAAACGACTGACCGGTCTCTGGACCGGAAGCCCGCCGGTCTCCCGGCGACTCACGCTCAGGAGGAGCATGCCGACCACGGCATCCATCGCCCCCGCGTCACGCCGACGCGGCCCGTCCCATCGCGGCTCGTCCGCTCGTCGCGACGACGACGCGCCGCTGATCCCGATCCTCGCCCGCAAGGTGCGCGAGGTCGAGGCGAAGGCGCAGAAGGGCAAGCTCGGGCCCACCAACCGGGTCAAGTTCCAGGTCATCGCCTTCCTCGTGCGCGAGGAGCGGGCCCGCGTCAAGGCCGACGAGGCGATCGCCGGCGCCGCCCGCGCCGAGCTGCTCAAGCGCCTCGACGGCGTCGCGACGATCCTCGCCAAGACGGCCGCACGCGACACCTCGCTCATCCAGCTGCTCGAGGTCGACCAGGCCACGTCGCCCGTCGCCAAGCGCATGCGCCGCGACTGGCTGCTCGAGTCGGGCGCGGACCTGCCCGAGGACGAGCTCATCATCACCGACGTCACCCAGAACGCGCAGAGCTGGGGGCAGACCCCGGTCGTGCCCGCCGCGCTCGCCGAGCGGCAGGTCATCCCGCCGCAGATCGAGGCGCGCCGCGAGGCGAACCCGTTCCTCGCGCCCGATGTGGCCCTGCGCGCCCCGGCATCCACCGCCCGCCGCCGCCTCGACGGCTGGGAGCTGATGGGACCGCTCTACAAGGCGTTCGAGACGGGCGCCGGAGGCGCGAGCGCGTCGATGGAGCTGCCCCCCGTGCCCGAGTTCGACCGGCTCTCGCCCAAGGGGCTCGAGATCATGCCGCACCAGTCGCGGTTCCTCGAGGCGGTCCGGGCGGGTCATCGCTCGTTCCTGCTCGCCGACGAGCCCGGCCTCGGCAAGACCGCGCAGTCGGTGCTCGCGGCCTCCGTCGCCGACGCCTATCCGCTGCTGGCGGTCGTGCCCAACGTCGTGAAGATGAACTGGGCGCGCGAGGTCGAGCGGTGGACGCCGCAGCGTCGGGCCACCGTCATCCACGGCGACGGCGACACGGTCGACGCCTTCGCCGACGTCTTCATCGTCAACTACGAGGTGCTCGACCGCCACCTCTCCTGGCTCGGCTCGCTCGGGCTGAAGGGCATGGTCGTCGACGAGGCGCACTTCATCAAGAACCTCACCTCGCAGCGTTCGCAGAACGTGCTGGCGCTCGGCGGACGCATCCGCGAGCAGGTGCGGAACCCACTCATGCTGGCGCTCACCGGCACGCCGCTGATCAACGACGTCGAGGACTTCGACGCGATCTGGCGCTTCCTCGGCTGGACCAACGGTGAGAAGCCGGGCCCGGAGCTCATGGAGAAGCTCGACGCGACCGGGTTCACCCCGGCGGACAAGGCGTTCTACCCCGAGGCCCGCGAAGCGGTCATCTCGATGGGCATCGTCCGTCGCAAGAAGAAGGATGTCGCCTCCGACCTCCCCGACAAGCTGGTCGCCGACCTGCCCGTGGAGCTGGACGACGAGTTCGGCCGCTCCATCCGCGAGGCCGAGCGCGAGCTGGGTGCGCGCCTGGCCGCCAAGTACCGCCGCATCATCGAGGCGCGCGGCGACAAGGTGCGCATCGGCGAGATCGACGAGGACATCGTGCGCCTCGTCGCGCACGGCGAGCTCGAGGACGCCAAGTCGTCGTCCGCCGGCGCCGACAACGTGTTCACCATGGTGCGCAAGATCGGCCAGGCCAAGGCTCACCTCGCGGCCGACTACGCCGTGCAGCTGCAGCGCTCCGTCGGCAAGGTCGTCTTCTTCGCGAAGCACATCGACGTGATGGATGCCGCAGAGGCGCACTTCGCGGCATCCGGCCTGCGCACCATCTCCATCCGCGGTGACCAGTCCACGCCCGCCCGCCAGCAGGCGATCGACGCGTTCAACACGGATCCCGACGTGGCCATCGCCGTCTGTTCGCTGACGGCCGCCGGCGTCGGCCTGAACATGCAGGCGGCCTCCAACGTGGTGCTCGCCGAACTGTCGTGGACGGCTGCCGAGCAGACGCAGGCCATCGACCGCGTGCACCGCATCGGTCAGGACGAGCCGGTCACGGCGTGGCGGATCATCGCCGCCCACACGATCGACACGAAGATCGCGGAGCTCATCGACTCCAAGCAGGGTCTTGCCCAGCGCGCGCTGGACGGCGCCCAGCTCGACCCCACCTCGAGCGACTCGGTGCAGCTGTCCGCGCTCATGCACCTGCTGCGGCAGGCGCTCGGCGCGGCCTGAGGCGGGCCGGGATTATCGACGGCGGATGCGGTGGCATCCGCCGTCGATACGGCGATAGTGTCGAGGATGGCAGCGTCGCCGAACCACATCCCGAACCATCGAAGGATCTCCACATGAAGATCGGCATCCTCACCAGCGGCGGAGACTGCCCCGGACTCAACGCGGTCATCCGCGGCGTCGTGCTCAAGGGCACCACGAACTACAACATCGAGTTCGTCGGCATCCGTGACGGATGGCGCGGCGTCGTCGACGGCGACTTCTTCCCGCTCACGCGCCACGAGGTGAAGGGGCTGTCCAAGGTCGGCGGCACGATCCTCGGCACGAGCCGCACCAACCCCTACGAGGGTCCGCGCGGCGGCGCCGAGAACATCGCGAAGACGATGTACGGCCACCACATCGACGGCATCATCGCCATCGGCGGCGAGGGCACCCTGGCGGCCGCGAACCGGCTCTGGAACGACGGCATCAACGTGATGGGCGTTCCGAAGACGATCGACAACGACCTGCGCGCCACCGACTACTCCTTCGGCTTCGACACCGCGGTCAACATCGCCACCGACGCGATGGATCGCCTGCGCACCACCGGCGACTCCCACCAGCGCTGCATGGTGGCCGAGGTCATGGGCCGCCACGTCGGCTGGATCGCCCTGCACTCCGGCATCGCCGCGGGCGCCCACGTCATCTGCATCCCGGAGGTGCCGATGTCGATCGACGAGATCGCGGCCCAGGTGCAGAAGGCGCACGACCGCGGACGCGCCCCCCTCGTCGTCGTGTCGGAGGGCTTCACCCTCAAGGGCATGGACGAGGCGTTCAGCGACAAGGGCCTCGACGCCTTCAACCGCCCGCGTCTCGGCGGCATCAGCGAGGTGCTCGCGCCCGAGATCGAGCGCCTGACGGGTATCGAGACCCGCGCCACCGTGCTCGGCCACATCCAGCGCGGCGGCTCGCCGTCGAGCTTCGACCGGGTGCTCGCGACGCGCCTGGGGCTGCACGCGGCCGACTCGGTCTACGAGCAGGCCTGGGGCCAGATGGTGTCGCTGAAGGGCACCGACATCGTGCGCGTGCCGTTCGCAGAGGCGCTCGGCGAGCTGAACACGGTCCCGATCTACCGCTACGAAGAGGCCGCGGCGCTCTTCGGCTGACCCCCGGCCCGCCGGCCCCCGGCCCACCCGCCCACAGGGACGCCGGGACGCCGCGGATGCCGTGTCCCACTTCTCGCCGGCGTTGTCCCACTTCCGTCGTGGCATGTCCCACTCCCTGCTCTGCGGGGCACCCCTGCACAGCAGGAAGTGGGACACGTCGTGTGAGCGTCACTCTCACTGCCCACGCCCGACGGAGGTTCCTCCCCGGCCGCGTCGGGCGTCGAAGTTTCCACCGTCGGGCGCTCAGCCGCCGGAGCGTCGCCGCGGATGCGTGACGCTTGCGCGATGACGACCTCGAGCGACCTGCCGCGGAGTCTGCCGGAGGCGTTCACCGTCGCGCAGGCGCGAGATGCCGGCGTGAGTCCCGGGCGGCTGCGGGGACGCGATCTCTCGCGTCCCTTCCACGGCGTCCGCGCGCGGGCGGAGCCTACTCCCGGTTCGCTGGAGGCGTCCTGTCGGGCGCTGCTGCCGCGGTTGCGGAACGGGCAGTTCTTCAGCCACGAGACGGCCCTGAGTCTTCTCGGGGTGCCCCTGCCGGAGTGGCCCTATGCCCCGAGCATCCACGTTTCCACCCACCGTCCCGCGCGCGAACCCCGCACTCACGCCGTGGTCGGCCATCGCCTGCAGCTGCGGGAGTCGGCGCACACGACGGTGCGCGGGATGCCGGTCGAGCACCCGGCGCGTGCCTCGCGTCAAACGGGCACGCTCTGGCGGCTCGATGACCTCGTTGCGGCCGCAGATCACCTCATCTCGGGCCGGAGCCCGCTGACGGATGCGGCCGAGCTTCGGCGTGAGATCGAGGTGATGGGCGACGTGCGCGGCGGAATCCTCCGCAGGGCACTGGCACTCGCTCGCGGTGGCGTGCGCTCTCCTCGCGAAACGCGGTTGCGGCTGCTGCTGAGCCGTGCGGGACTGCCGGACGCCGAGGTGGCCTGGAATCTGTTCGACGATCGGGGGACGTTCGTCGCCGAACTCGATCTGGCCTTTCCTCGCTATCGTCTCGCCGTCGAGTACGACGGGCGCGTCCACGCTTACGATGCGCGTCAGTTCGCGCGCGACGCCGATCGGTGGGCGGCCATTCGCGGCCTGGGGTGGCAGCACGAGCGCGTGCTGGCGCATCACCTCGTCGGCGATGGCCGGCTCGCGGTGTCGATGGTACGAGACGCCCTGCAGCGCGCCGGGTGGACCCCCGGGCGCTGACGCCGGTCACTGCTGCCGGTCGCCGTGCGCTGTGTCCCACTTCCTGCTGCCGGGGAGCGGTGCCAAGCGCAGAATGTGGGACACACCTCGGCATAAGTGGGACATGCCGAGGCATCGGTGGGGCGCGGGGCGCGGTGCGTGGGAGCGCGGAATCAGTCGGCGGCGAGTCCGAGCACGTCCAGCAGCCAGGCGAGCTCGAACGACCGCTGGTGCCACGAGTTGTAGCGTCCGGAGACTCCGCCGTGGCCGGCGACCATCTCGCACTTGAGCAGCGCGTCCGCGCCCACCTCGCGCAGACGCGCGACCCACTTCGCGGGCTCGACGTAGTACACGCGGGTGTCGTTGAGCGAGGTGGTCGCCAGGATGCGGGGGTACGTGACGCCCGCGCGGACGTTCTCGTACGGCGTGTACGACTTCATGTACGCGTACACCTCGGCGTCGTGCAGCGGGTCGCCCCACTCGTCCCACTCGATGACGGTCAGCGGCAGCGACGGGTCGAGGATCGTGGTCAGCGCGTCGACGAACGGCACGTCGGCGAGGATGCCGGCGAACAGCTCGGGGGCGAGGTTCGCGACGGCGCCCATCAGCAGCCCGCCGGCCGATCCGCCCTCGGCGACGAGCCGGTCGGGGCTCGTGACGCCGGTGTCGACGAGGTGCCGGGCGACGTCGACGAAGTCCGTGAACGTGTTGCGCTTGTGCTGCAGCTTGCCGTCCTCGTACCACTGGCGGCCGAGCTCGCCGCCCCCGCGCACGTGCGCCACCGCGAACACGACGCCGCGGTCGAGCATCGACAGGCGCGCGACGGAGAAGCCCGGCTCGATCGAGTGCTCGTACGAGCCGTAGCCGTACAGATGCACGGGTCGCGGCCCGTCGCCGGGGTCGCCGAACGAGCGCTTCCAGACGAGCGAGACGGGTACCCGGGTGCCGTCGGATGCCGTGACCCACTCCCGCCGCTGTGCGTACTCCTGCGGCTCGTACCCGCCGAGCACCGGCTGTCGCTTGCGCAGCAGCAGCTCGCCGGAGGCCACCACGTAGTCGTAGACGGTCCCGGGGGTCACGAACGAGCCGAACCCGAGCCGCACCATCGGGGGAGCCCACTCCGGGTTGCCCGCGGCGCCGGCCGTGTACAGCTCCTCCGGGAAGTCGAGCTCGTCCACGGCGCCGGTGCGGTAGTCGAGGATCCCCATGCGCGACAGGCCGTCGCGGCGGTACGACACCACCGCCCAGTCCCGGAACGCCGAGACGTCCAGCAGACGGCGTCCCGGCGTGTGGGGGAGCACGACCTCCCGCGCGCCGAGAGGGTCGGATGCCGCGACCCGCACGAGCTCGAAGTCGAGTGCATCCTCGTTGTGCACGATGTAGAGCACGTCCTCGCCGTCGACGACGGCGTGGGTGCTCGAGTACTCGACGCCCTCGCGGCGCGGCCAGATCGAGCGCGGCTCGGCCCCGGCGCCGAGCTCGGCGGCCTCCAGGAGGTACTCCTCCGTCGTGATGGACGATCCCACCTCGATCACGAGGTACTTCTCGCTGCGGGTGAATCCCGCCCCCACCCAGTAGCGCTCGTCCGGCTCGTGGAACAGGCGGACGTCGGCGGCCGCGTCGGTGCCGACCTCGTGCAGCCAGACGGTGTCGGGGCGCCAGGCGTCGTCGACCGTCGTGTACACCACGTACCGGCCGTCGGGGGAGAAGGAGGCGCCCGCGGACGTGTTCTCGACGACGTCGCCGAGCGTCTCGCCGGTGGCGAGGTCGCGGATGCGCAGCGTGTACCGCTCATCGCCGGCGACATCCACGCCGTACAGCAGACGCGTGCCGTCGGTGCTCACGTCGAAGCTGCCGAGGGAGAAGAACTCGTGGCCGTCGGCTTCGACGTTGCCGTCCAGGAGCACCGTCTCGCCGGGGACGTCGACGCCGGGGGTGAGCACCGGCGGCGTCCAGTCGTCGGGACCGGACAGCGGCGCGCGGCAGTGGATGCCGTACTGCTTGCCCTCGACGGTGCGTCCGTAGTACCACCACGCGCCCTGACGGGTCGGCACGGAGAGGTCGGTCTCGAGCGTCCGGGCCTTGATCTCGTCGAAGATCCGCTGGCGCAGTCCCGCGAGGTGCGCGGTGCGCGCCTCGGTGTAGGCGTTCTCGGCCTCGAGGTGCGCGATGACCTCGGCGTCCTCCTTGGCGCGCAGCCATTCGAAGTCGTCGCGGACCTCGTCGCCGTGATGCCGGCGGATCGTGGGGCGTGCCGGGGCGATCGGGGCGGACGGCGGCGTGGAGGCGAGGTCTCGGGTCACCGCTCCACGCTAATCGACGACCGGCGTGTCGGGGGCGAAGCGGCGTTCGGCGCCGGCCCGCGGATGTGGGAGTATTTCTGTGGTCCGGTTGCCGGAGTATGAACCCACGGTGAACTCTTCGTTCGCACCGCCGATCCCATCGGCTCCCTTCCCACGAATCCCGACGAAAGCGAACTGTGGAAACCGCTGCACTCATCGTCGTGCTGGTGATCGCGCTGGCGCTGTTCTTCGACTTCACGAACGGCTTCCACGACACCGCGAACGCGATGGCCACCCCGATCGCGACCGGAGCGCTCAAGCCCAAGGTCGCCGTCCTCCTCGCCGCGAGCCTGAACCTCGTCGGTGCCTTCCTGTCCACGGAGGTCTCCAAGACGATCTCCCACGGGATCATCCGCGAGGACCAGATCGAGCCGCTGGCCTTCCTGCCGATCATCTTCGCCGGCCTCATCGGCGCCATCACCTGGAACATGCTCACGTGGCTGCTCGGGCTGCCCTCCAGCTCCTCGCACGCGCTGTTCGGCGGCCTCATCGGCGCGACCCTGGTCGGCGCGAGCGTCGCGGCCATCGACTTCGGCATGGTTCTGAGCAAGGTCGTGCTGCCGGCGCTGATCGCGCCGTTCACGGCGGGTGTGATCGCGTTCCTCGTCACGCGCCTCGCCTACGCGGTGACCCGGCGCTACGACAACAAGCCCGACGGACGCGACGGCTTCCGCTGGGGGCAGATCTTCACCTCGTCGCTCGTCGCCCTGGCGCACGGCACGAACGACGCCCAGAAGACGATGGGCGTCATCACCCTGGCGCTGATCATGGCGGGCTGGCAGAACTCCGCCCACGCCGATCCGCAGCTGTGGGTCATCCTCGCCTGTGCGTTCACGATCGCGCTCGGCACCTACATGGGCGGCTGGCGCATCATCCGCACCCTCGGCAAGGGCCTCACCGACGTCAAGCCCGCGCAGGGCTTCTCCGCCGAGACCTCCACGGCGGCGACGATCCTGGCCTCCAGCGCGCTCGGCTTCGCCCTGTCCACGACGCAGGTGGCGTCGGGATCGGTCATCGGCTCGGGGCTCGGCCGCCGCGGCTCCACGGTCCGCTGGCGCACCGTGGGCCGCATCGCCGTCGGCTGGGTGCTCACCCTGCCGGCCTCCGCCGCGGTGGGCGCCCTGGCCGCGCTGCTGGTGGTGTGGTTCGGGAACGTGGGCATCTTCATCGACGCCGTGATCGCGGTCGCGATCATCGTCGGCCTCTTCCTGCGCTCCCGCCGCAACCAGGTGGACTCCTCGAACGCCATGAGCGAGGTCGCCGACTCCGGCCTGGCCGTCAAGGTCAAGCGCAACCCGCCGCCCACCCGCCGCCAGCGCGCGATCCTGCGCGAAGAGCGTGCACGCGAGAAGGCGCAGCGGGCGAAGGACAAGGCCGACCGCGCGCACCGTCAGGGGAAGGACCCGCGCTGATGGGCATCACGATCGACTGGTTCGCCTTCGTCCAGGTCTTCGCCGCGGCGCTCGCCGGTGCGCTGCTCGTGGTCGGCTTCTACGCAGTCGGCCTGCGGCTGCTCGTGCGCGGCGGCCGCGCACCCGTCGTGGCGCCGGCGGAGTTCACGGACGCCATCACCGTCATCAGTGAGAAGGAGGCCAAGCGGGCCGCGAAGGCCGCCGCGAAGGCCGCGAAGAAGAGTCCCCTCACCGACGGGCAGAAGCGTGTGGCCCTCGTCGGCGCCTACCTGTGCTTCGCGCTGTGCGGCGTCGCCGTGCTCGCGGGCCTCGCACTGATCGTGGTGCGCTGAGCGGGCACCCGACGCGGCGTCGCGACCCCCGCCTAGGCTGAGGGCATGGCCACAGAGTCGATCCGCTTCGGCATCCATCCGCCCGCACGGCGCGTGATCGTGCACCTGAGCGACACGCATCTGCTGGCGGCAAACCGGCCGCTGGGCGGGCGCTACGACACGGCGGCGAACCTCACCGCCTCGCTGGCGGCGGTGGAGCGCACCGGCGTGCGACCCGACGCGATCGTCTTCACGGGCGATCTGACCGACCTCGGTGAGCCGGAGGCTTACGCGGCGCTTCGTGCCGCCGTCGAGCCCGTCGCCGCACGCCTGGGCGCGCCGATCGTGTGGGTCGCGGGAAACCACGACGAGCGCCCCGCGCTGCGGGCGGGGCTGCTCGACGGGACCGCGTCGGTCGAGCCGATCACCGGCGTGTGGGATCTGGGCGGGCTGCGGCTGATCGCCCTCGACTCGTCGGTGCCGGGCTGGCACCACGGCGATCTGGATGCCGCGCAGCTCGACTGGCTCCGCGGCATCCTCGCCGAGCCGGCACCGCTCGGAACGATCCTGGCGCTGCACCACCCGCCGCTTCCGAGTCACATCCCCTTCTTCGACATCCTCGAGCTGCGGCACCAGCACGAGCTCGCCGCCGTGCTCGCCGGCAGCGACGTGCGGGCGATCCTCGCCGGGCACCTCCACTACGCGACGTCCGGGACGTTCGCGGGCATCCCGGTGAGCGTCGCGTCGGCGACCTGCTACACGATGAACCTCCAGCGCCCGCCGCAGGAGGTCAACGGCATGGACGGCGGTCAGTCCTTCCATCTCGTCCACGTCTACGACGACACGATCACCCATGCGGTGGTGCCCGTGGGGGAGGGCGAGACGGCCGAGGTCTTCACACCGGAGTGGACGCGACGCATGGCGGCGCTGAGCGCCGAGGAGCGCCTGGAGGCGTTCTCACGCAAACGCTGATCGCGTCGTCGCCGACCCGCTTGACTGAGAGTGCACTCTAAGTTCTAGCGTGGGGGCATGACCCTCCTTCACGACGGCGTCTCGATCGCCACGGTCGCCGAGGCGACCGGTGTGTCCGCCCACACCTTGCGCTACTACGAGCGCGAGGGACTGATGCTGGCGCCGATCGACCGCGCCTCGTCGTCGCACCGGCGCTACACGGAGGCCGACATCGCGTGGGTGCGTTTCCTCACGCGACTGCGCATGACCGGAATGCCCATCGCCGGCATCCGGCGGTACACCGAGCTCGTGCGCGTGGGGGAGTCGACGGTGCCGCAGCGGCGCGAGCTCCTCGTCGAGCACCGCGAACGCGTCCGCGCACAGCTGGAGGAGATCACCGCCAGCCTGCGCGCCATCGACCACAAGATCGACATCTACGACAAGGAGATCGCACACTCATGAAGACCACCACTCTGGGAGCCTCGACCCCGATCCAGGTCAGCCGCATCGGCCTCGGCCTGATGGGGATCAGCGCCTTCTACACGGGAGCCGGTCAGGACGACGTCGACGGCGCGCGCACGATCCTCGGCGCCCTGGACCGCGGCGTCACCTTCCTCGACACGGCCGAGATGTACGGCCCCTACACGAACGAGGAGCTGCTCGGGCGCACGCTGGCCGAGGCCGGTCGCCGCGACGAGGCCGTCATCGCCACCAAGTTCGGCACCATCCGCCACACCGCCGGCGACGAGCGGGGACTCGACGGCACGCCCGAGAACATCCGGCTGTCCGTCGAGGGCTCCCTGCGCCGCCTGCGCACCGACCGGATCGACATCTACTACCAGCACCGGATGGATCCCTCGACGCCCATCGAGGACACCGTCGGCGCGCTCGCGGAGCTCGTCGCCGAGGGGAAGATCCGCGGCTACGGCCTGTCGGAGGCCTCCGTCGCGACGATCCGCCGGGCGCACGCCGTGCACCCGGTGACCGCCGTGCAGACCGAGTACTCGCTGTGGACGCGCGACCCCGAGGGCGAGCTGCTGCCCGCGCTGCGGGAGCTCGGAATCGGGTTCGTGCCGTACTCCCCGCTGGGCCGCGGCTTCCTGACCGGGACCATCCGGTCGCTGGACGTGCTCGACGACGACGATTTCCGCAAGAGCAATCCGCGCTTCGCCGACGGGGCCCTGGAGGCCAACCTCGCCATCGTCGAGGTCGTGGAGGGCGTCGCACGCGACGCCGGGGCCACGCCGGCGCAGGTGGCACTGGCCTGGCTGCTGGCCCAGGGCGAGCACATCGCTCCGATCCCGGGTACGCGCAAGCTGACGCGGGTCGAGGAGAACATCGGCGCGGCCGAGCTGTCGCTCTCGGCGGCGCAGCTCGCGGCGCTGGACACGGTGGCCGCCCCGGTGGGCGAGCGCTACGCGGACATGTCCACGGTCAACCGCTGATCGGACGGCGCCCTCCGCACCGGTCGATGACCGTGGCGGAGGGCGCCGGCGTTTCCGGTGTACGTCGTGTACACCGGAAACGCCGCGTGGCCGCGGGTAGGCTCGACCACGACCACCCGAGGCGACGACCCAAAAGGACCTGCACTCATGGCACTGGACGCAACGACGCGCACCGAGACCGACTCCCTGGGATCGATGGAGATCCCCGCGGATGCCTACTGGGGCATCCACACCGCCCGCGCTCTGGAGAACTTCCCCATCTCCATGCGCCCCATCTCCGTCTACAAGGACCTCGTCACCGCCCTCGCGATGGTCAAGCAGGCCTCCGCCCGCGCGAACCTGGAGATCGGCGTGCTGGATGCCGAGCGGGCCGACCTCATCGACCGCGCGTCCCAGCGGGTCATCGACGGCGAGTTCCACGACCAGTTCGTCGTGGGCGTCGTCCAGGGCGGCGCCGGCACCTCCACCAACATGAACGCGAACGAGGTCATCACCAACATCGCGCTGGAGCTGGCCGGACGCCCGAAGGGCGACTACGCGTTCCTCTCGCCGATCGATCACACGAACCGCTCGCAGTCGACCAACGACGTGTACCCGACGGCCGTCAAGGTGGGCCTCAGCCTCGACCTCAAGACGCTGCTGGAGGAGCTCGACCTCCTGCGCCGCTCGTTCCTGGCGAAGGCCGTGGAGTTCCACGACATCCTGAAGATCGGTCGTACGCAGTTGCAGGACGCCGTCCCGATGACGCTCGGGCAGGAGTTCCACGGGTTCGCGACGACCCTCGGCTACGACCATCAGCGCCTCACCGAGAACGCCTATCTCCTGTTCGAGATCAACATGGGCGCCACCGCCATCGGCACGGGCATCACGACGCATCCCGACTATGCGCCGGCGGTGCTGCGCCACCTGCGGGAGATCACCGGCCTCGACCTCGCGACCGCCGACGACCTCGTCGAGGCGACGAGCGACACCGGCTCGTTCATGTCCTTCTCCTCCACGCTCAAGCGCAACGCCATCAAGCTGTCGAAGATCGCCAACGACCTGCGGCTGCTCTCCAGCGGTCCTCAAGCGGGTCTCGGAGAGATCAACCTGCCCGCGCGTCAGGCGGGCTCCAGCATCATGCCCGGCAAGGTCAACCCCGTCATCCCGGAGGTCGTCAACCAGGTCGCGTTCTCGGTGGCGGGCGCCGATCTCACCGTGACGATGGCGGTGGAGGGCGGCCAGCTCCAGCTGAACGCGTTCGAGCCGATCATCGCGCACTCGATCTTCCAGTCGATCACCTGGATGCGCCGGGCCATGCGCAGCTTCCGGATCAACTGCGTCGACGGCATCACCGCGAACCGCGAGCGCCTCGGCGCCATGGTCGGCTCCTCGGTCGGCGTCGTGACGGCCCTCACGCCGTTCATCGGCTATGCCGCCTCGGCGGCCCTCGCCAAGACGGCGCTGCTCACGCACCGCAACGTCGGCGACCTCGTCGTCGAAGCCGGTCTCATGAGCCGCGACGACGTCGACAAGCAGCTGTCGCCCGCGCGGCTGTCGGGGTTGGAGGCGATCACCCAGGCGATCCCGATCGTCCAGCCGGCGGAGAACCTCGTCGAGAGCTGAGCGCAACCCTTTGCGGGCGGCCGTCAACGCCCGATAGCGTACGTCTCAATCCGGCACCCTGTACCGAATCACCGAGGAGAGACATGACCGACCCCACTCAGCCCCCCGTCAACCCGCCGACGCCCCCGTCGGCGCCGCCCGTCGCACCGCCCGCCTACCAGGCGGCTCCCGCGTACGCCGGACCGCCCGCCCCTGGGGCGCCGGTCCCCGGCCGCACCCTCGGCATCGTCGCGTTCGTGGTGGCGATCTTCTTCAACATCATCGGCCTCATCCTGGGCATCGTGGCTCTCGTGCAGAGCCGCAAGGCGGGGGTCAAGAACGGCTGGGCGGTCGCGGCGATCATCGTCGGTGCCGTGCTGGCCGTGGTCGGCGTCATCGTCGGCATCATCCTCGTGGCCGTGTTCGCCAACGCGGCGGGCGATCTCATCCAGTTCTGCGCCAACAACCCCAGCGGGGTGTACGAGGTGAACGGGCAGACCGTCACCTGCAACGGCGGCTGATCCCGCGAACGTGCGACGGCCCGCTCCTGCGCTTCGGCGCGGGGCGGGCCGTTCGGCGTCGAGCGGTCGCGGCCTCAGTCCAGGATGCGGCAGTGTGTCGTGAGCTCGCCGATCCCGTCGATGCCGACGGTCACGGTGGAGCGGTCGCGGAGGAAGATCTGCGGGTCGCGCGAGTAGCCCGCACCGCCGGGGCTCCCCGTGGAGATGAGGGTTCCCGGCAGCAGCGTCGCCGACTGGGAGAGGTGCGCGATCAGCGTGGCGACCGAGCGGATCATCTGCCCCGTCGAGGCGTCCTGCACCGTCTGGCCGTCGACGACGGCCCAGATGTGCAGATCCTGCGGGTCGGGGATCTCATCGGCCGTGACGACGAACGGGCCGTTGGGGGTGAACCCGTCGAACGACTTGCACCGCGACCACTGCGCCTCGGAGAACTGGATGTCGCGCGCCGTGATGTCGTTGACGACGGTGTATCCCCACACGTGATCGAGCGCGTCCTCCGCCGGGACGTCCTTCGCGGGCGCGCCGATCACGACACCGAGCTCCGACTCGTAGTCGACCGACTCGCTGAGCGTGCGCGGCCAGCTCGTCGTGCCCTCGTTGCCGGCCAGGGAATTCGGCCACAGCGTGAACACGGTCGGTGCGGTGTCGGCCTTCAGGCCGAGCTCGCTGGAGTGCGCCGCGTAGTTGAGGCCGACCGCGAGGACGATGGGCGGCGCGGCGACGGCCGGCCCGAACATGAGCCCCGCGAGGGGGATGCCCTCGGCATCCTCGGCCGCCTCCCGCACCCGTGCGAGCAGGTCGTCGCCGCCCTCGATGAGGGATTGCAGCGTGCGCGGCGCGCCCGCGAACAGGGCGCCCACCGGGGCGACACGTCCGGGGGCGACGACGGCGACCAGCTGCGGATCGTCCGTCTCGGGCAGCACGACGTGGGCGAAACGCATCCCTCCAGGGTAGTGGGGACGGCGCGACGGCGCAGGTTTCGGTGATTACGGTCGCTACGCGGGTCTCCGCAGGTTGCAGTGGGAAAGACTCAGCGCCCGGTGCCGCGGCGATGCCTGCGTGTCTCCCGGGCGCTGAGTTGGCCTGCAGTCATTGTCCGTCGGTGCTCTCGGGGGTGTCAAGAGGGTGCCCGCGGCATCCGCGCATGCTTGGATGGAGGCATGACCGAAGAGCGCACCAAGCCCGAGTTCGACGCCCCGACGGGGCCTGCTCCCGCGGACCTCGTCATCCGCGACCTCATCGTCGGTGACGGCGACGAGGCGAAGCCCGGCGACAACGTCACCGTCCACTACGCCGGCGTCGAGTACGAGTCCGGTGAGGAGTTCGACTCCTCCTGGGGCCGCGGCGAGTCGATCCAGTTCCCGCTGCGTGGCCTGATCCAGGGGTGGCAGGACGGCATCCCGGGCATGAAGGTGGGCGGTCGCCGCGAGCTCGTGATCCCCCCGCACCTGGCGTACGGACCGGCCGGTGGCCACTTCCTGGGCGGCAAGACACTCATCTTCATCATCGACCTGCTGAAGGTCGGCTGACCACTGGACGTTCCTCGGGGGCGGATGCCGCGGCATCCGCCCCCGAGGTGTTCGCCGAGAGTTTTTTCATTCTTGGGAATACATACCCGGTCGACGTGTTGACTATGCGCAGACCGGTTCCCCCGACGAAGGACGACTGACATGACCGACACGACCACCACCGCCCCCGAGATCCCCGGCTACAAGGCCGGCACCTGGGTCCTCGACCCCGCCCACAGCGAGGTCACCTTCAGCCTGCGCCACATGATGATCTCGAAGGTCCGCGGCGTGTTCGGCCTGAAGAGCGCCACCATCGAGGCGCCCGAGAACCCCCTGGACGCCAAGGTCACCGCGACCGTCGACGTCGCCTCGATCAACACCAACGACGAGAACCGCGACAACCACCTGCGCAGCGCCGACTTCTTCGACGTCGCCCAGTTCCCGACCATCGAGTTCGTCTCGACCGGTGTCCGTCTCGACGGCGGCGACTTCCTCGTCGACGGCGACCTGACGATGCACGGCGTCACGAAGCCGGTCACCTTCACCCTCGAGTTCGGCGGGTTCGGAACCGACCCGTACGGCAACTACAAGGCCGGTGCGACGGCGACCGGTGTCATCAACCGCGAGGACTTCGGCCTGACCTGGAACGCCGCCCTCGAGACGGGTGGCGTCCTCGTCGGCAAGGACGTGACCATCACGCTCGATCTGCAGGGCGCGCTGCAGGCCTGATCCGATCCGATCGACGGCGGTCGTCCCCGGCATCCCGGGGCGGCCGCCGTCGTGGCATCCGCAGCCGGTTCTGCGCCAGGAGGATGCCGAGGAAGACGACCGCCGCACCGACCGGCTCGTGCCAGCTGACCTCTTCGCCGAGCACGAGCACGCCGAGTGCGACGCCGACCACGGGGGTGATGTAGGTCACGGTGGAGGCCGCCGTCGGCCCCCAGGCGCGCAGCGTGTTCTGGTTCCAGATGTAGGCGACCCCCGTGCCGAGACATCCCAGCAGGACCATGCTCCCCACGATCCAGGGATCGAGGGTGACGGGCGAGAGCGCGATCGCCGGGGCGATGAGCGTCATGAGGACGGCCGCGATGCCGATGTTGACGAACGAGAAGGCGAGGGGTGTCATGCCCGAGTCGCGGAGGAAGCGCCGCATGTAGGCGAGGCTGAACCCGTAGCACGCCGTCGCGCCGAGTAGGGCGAGCTGTGCCACGAGGCTGTGCGTGAGATCGAGCCCCGTCCACGGCGCGATGATCACCACGACGCCCGCGATGCCCACGACGATCCCGGTGATCTGGACGGGCTTCAGTCGTTCGACCCGGAACACGGCGGCCGCCATCACGGCCGTCATGATCGGCGTGGTCGCGTTGTAGATGCTGCCCAGACCCGAGGAGACGTGCTGCTCCGCCCAGGAGAAGAGCAGGAACGGCACGACGCAGAAGGTCACCGCGAGCACCGTCATGTGGCCCCAGACGCGCGCGCCCGCGCCGCGGACGGCCGGCAGGCGGTCTCGACGGGCGAGGACGAAGATCCCGAGGGTGAGCGCGCCCAGCACGAGCCGCCCCCACGCGACCTGCGCGGGGGAGATCCCCTCGAGGGCGACCTTCATGAACAGGAAGCTCGAGCCCCAGATGACGCCGACCAGCACGAACTGCACGGCGATCACCGACGAGGCGGGCCCTGCCCCGGGGCGCGGTGCGGCCACGGCGGCGGCGGGCGTGGAGACGGTCACGCGGCGACTCTAGCCGCGGCATCCGACGTCGGGACGGGTCCGCGAGCGTGACGTCCGAAACCCGCCGACGGCTGGCAGGAATGCGACGGCGCACCTCGCGCCCGTTCGGGCGCTGCGCTCAGGCGAGGGGGTTCTCGGCGTCATACGCGCGGAAACGGGGGCTCAACCGCGCGAGCGTCGCGACGATCGCGATGATCAGGATGCCGCCGACCAGCGGCGGGAACCACAGGGTCGTGATGGTCGCCAGCGTGCCCGCGTAGAGCGCGCCGACGCGCGGACCGCCCGCGACGACGACGATGAAGATCCCCTGGAGCCTTCCGCGCACGGCGTCCGGAACGGCGGCCTGGAGCATCGTCGAACGGTAGATCGCGCTCACGTTGTCGGCGGCGCCGGCCACCGCGAGCGCGACGCAGGCGGCGACGATCATCGGCACGTTCGCGTGCTCGGCATCCACCGTCGCCGGTGCGCCCAGCCCCACCGCCGCCAGCAGCAGCGCCAGGGCGAAGGCGCCGATGGCCCCGCCGTACACCTCGATCGCCCGCGTGATGCCGCGCCCGTGCCAGCGGTAGCCGCCGACCCGGCCGGAGAACAGACTCGACAGGAAGGCGCCGGCCGCGATGGCGGCGGTGAGGGCTCCGGCCGTCACCGGTCCGCCGCCGAGCAGCACCATGCCCAGGGCGGGGAACAGCGCCAAGGGCTGTCCGAACGTCATCGCGACGATGTCCATGACGAACTGCAGCCGGATGTTCGGGGCGCGCTTCAGGAAGGCGATGCCGTCCTTCAGCGACTCCAAGCCGGGTCGTACCGTCTCGCCCTCCGGTCGCATCGTCGGCAGCGTCCACAGGCCCAGGAACAGGCTCAGCATCAGGACGACGTCGAGGGAGTACGTCCACGCGTAGCCCGTGGTGGCCACCAGCACACCGGCCAGCGCGGGCCCGGCCATCACCATGATGCCGACCGTCACCCCCTGCAGCGCCGCGGCGGAGGGCAGCAGCTCGCGGGGGAGCAGGCGGGGGATGATGGCGGATCGGCTCGCCATCACGATCGAGTTCGCGGCCGAGTTGACGACGCTGAGCACGTAGAGCGACCAGACCGCCTCCTGCTGCGTCCACGCGAGGACCGCGAGCAGCAGGGTCGAGACGAAGGTGACCGTCGCCGCGGTGAGCGCGACCGTGCGCCGATCGAAGGCGTCGGCCAGCATGCCGCCGTAGATCCCGGCGAGCACCATGGGCACCAGTCCCGCCACCGCGATCATCGACACCGCGAAGGTCGATCCGGTCAGCGCGTACATGTGCAGCATGACGGCCATGATCGTCAGCTGCCCGCCGAGGCCCGACAGCGTCGACCCGATCCACAGACGGGCGAAGGCCGGGCTCCGCCGGAACGGCGTGAGATCGATCAGATGGCCGCCGCTCACCGGTCGACCTCGACGCGCTTGTGGCGCGAGGCGTGTCCGCGGAGGATCGTCACGTCGCGCGGCGGGACACCGAAGTGGGCCGCGAGGGCCCGCACGACGCCGTCGTTGGCCGCGCCGTCCACGGCGCGCTCGCGCACGAAGACCGTGAGGCCCTCGGCATCCTGCTCGACGAGGGGGCCCTTGCGGCTGCCGGGCTTGACGTGGACGGAGAACTGCACGTGACCGAGCCTACGAGTTTCCGCGACGGCGTCGGCGCTGGTAGACTCCTGAGGTTGCCGTTCGATCGGCCGCGGAGAAAGAGAGCCCACGCATCAGGCGTCGGGCGCCGCGCAACGAAGAGGAAGGGGATCACCTATGGCACTGGAAGCAGACGTCAAGAAGGCGATCATCGAAGAGTACGCGACGCACCCCGGTGACACCGGATCCCCCGAGGTGCAGGTCGCGATGCTGACGCAGCGCATCAAGGACCTCACCGAGCACCTCAAGGAGCACAAGCACGACCACCACTCCCGTCGTGGGCTGTTCCTGCTCGTCGGTCAGCGTCGTCGCCTGCTGGGTTACCTGCAGGACATCGACATCAACCGTTACCGCTCGCTCATCGAGCGTCTCGGTCTGCGCCGCTAAGGCTTCGCGCCCCCGCGTTCAATCGCGCAAAACATTCTTGGAGAGCCTCCCCACGGTGTGGGGAGGCTCTCGTCATTTCCCGGCCCGATCCGCTCCTCGTATGCTGATGCCACATCGAGAGGGGGTCGTACCGTGCACACCCGCAGGCGCACCAAGATCATCGGGATTCTGTTCGTTGTCGCGGCATCGGCCTCGATCATCCTGTTCGTCGCGATGCCCGACTCGGTCTTGCAGCAGGCGCTCGCCGCCGCAGCCACCGTCTTCGCCGCGGTGGCCATCTGGTTTCAGATCAAGGCCGAGAAGGACGTCGCGATCGGTGAGTTCATCATGAACCTCAACAACAGCTTCAACGACAACGCCTCCATCGGGAGGGTGTACGGACGGCTGGTCCGGGAGAAGCGGCTCGCGGACCGCGATCAGTACGACGCGATGGTGTACCTCACGTTCTTCGAAACCTGTTACCTCTTGCACGCTCGCCGGGTCGTGGATATCGCGCTCCTGGATGATCTGTTCGGATACCGCTTCTTCGTCGCGATGCACAATCCCGACATCCAGCGCATCGAGCTGATTCCCGATCGCTACAGCTACCGGAACCTCATCACCCTGTACGACATCTGGCGCGACCACGTACGGGCGCAGGGTCGGTGGGACGAGTACGCGTCGTCGACCGAACTGGAAGCGGCGTTGGGTGCGGAGTACGGCGGTCTCCTGCACTCGGCCGCGGGACGACGGAAGGGTGTTCGACGTGGTTCAGCTGCGTAGGCCGCATCCTGACGAGGCTCCGACGATCCATCGGCTGCTCGAGGAGGCCTCGAGGACCGAACCCGAGGGTCGTTTCATCGTGGATCCGCTCGACGTCGTCGCGCGTCACCTTGGCGGCCCGGACGGGTTCACGGTGGTCGCCGGCGACGGCGATCTCGTCGTCGCCGCGATGATCGTGCGGTTTCCTCGGGACGCCGAGGACAACCTGGCACGCGGTCTCGGATACGACGATGCGACCGTCTTGGCGGCTGCGCACATCGAGTCGGTCGCGGTCGCACCGTCGTACCGCGGCCGTGGACTGCAGCGGGCACTCCTGAGCTCTGTCGAGGAGGAACTCGTCCGTGACCACGTTCCCGTCGCGTTGGCGACGGTGTCGCCTGACAACGAGCCGAGTCGTCGCAACTTCCTCAAGGCCGGCTACGTCGACCTGGCACGCCGCAAGATGTACGGCGGTGTGGATCGGATCATCATCGGCAAGCAGCTCTCCTAGGCGCGAGCGGCCAGCAGGTCGGCGTGCCAGCGCTCGGCCACGTCGGGGTGTGCCCGCAGCCGGGACTTCAGCGCGTTCTCGCCGTAGAGGGCGTGGATGGGGTTCGTGGGGTCCTGCGTGACGCCGCGCGCCTGTGCGGCGAGCTCGGGGGGCAGCTCGATGAGCGGGAGACGGGCGTCGAGGGCCGGGTTGAAGAAGAACGGCACCGAGATGCGATCCTCGGGCGCGCGCGGCGATACGACGCGGTGGTTCGTCGCGATGAGGTAGCCGCCGGTCGCGTACTCGAGCATCTCGCCGATGTTGACCACGAACGCCCCCGGCACCGGGGGCGCATCCACCCATTCGCCGTCGCGCTCGACCTGAAGGCCGCCCTTGCCGGGCTCGACCCACAGCAGCGTGAGGACACCCGAGTCCTTGTGGGCGCCGACGCCCTGGGCCGGCTCGGGCGCGCTCGAGCCGGGGTAGCGGACGATCTTGAGCAGTGTCGACGGTTCGCCGAAGTGGTCGTCGAAGTAGTCCTCGGGCGCGCCCAGGGCCAGAGCCCACGCGCGCAGCAGCCGCCGGGCGACGCCCGTCAGATGCTCCTGCCAGGCCGACGCGACCTCGCGCAGCTCGGGCTGCGCCGCGGGCCACAGGTTCGGCCCGATGAGCCGTGCGAACGCCGGGGCGTCCGGGTCGTCGACGACATCGCGCTCGGGGCCGATGTCGATCTGCTCGCGCCAGTCGACCTTGCCCTGCGTGCGCTCGCCGCCGATGCGCGTGTAGCCGCGGAAGTGCGCACTGGTGACGTTCTCGATCGCGAGCTTGTCGGCATCTGGGAGGGCGAAGAAGTCCCGCGCGGCGCGGTGCAGCTGTGCTTCCAGCTCGCCGTCGACGCCCGTGCCGGTGAGGTAGAAGAACCCGACGTCGTGGGTCGCCGCCCGCAACTGCTCGCGGAAGAGGGCGGCCTGTTCGGGGCCGGCGTCGAGGAGGGCGAAATCGAGCACGGGCAGGTTCAGGTCGCTCATGAAGGCGAGGGTAGGCGGATGCCGGCACCCGCGCGCGCTGTGTTGCGCCCGGTTACCGCTCGGGCTCGCGGTGCGGTCGCGGCCGCGGGTCCTGACGGGGCCGGCGCGAGCCGGTGGGGTCGGAGCGATGGCCTTCGCGCCCGGCCAGCGTCGGGTCGGCGAACAGCCAGCGGGGGCGGGGCTCGACGAGCGGCCGGAAGACCGTGCGCACGGGCCGCGTCGCGAGGCCGAGCGCGATGACGACCGACAGGACGACCAGCGTCGGCAGCCAGAGCCACGTCGGCTCGGCGCTGCGCAGCAGACCGCTCTCGCGGAACGGGTACAGCACGAACGAGTGGAGCAGGTACACGTACATCGTGTAGCGCCCGCACGCCGTCCACCCGTACGCGCCGCGCGGGACGAGGGCGAAGAACGCGACACTGAGGACGAGCGCGATCGCCATCAGCGCCAGGCGCACCGCGGCCGACCACCAGGGGCCGCCGAGCGCGGCGTAGTCCTGGTCGTAGAACAGCCACTGGCGCAGGTCGACCGCCCGCCAGGTGTCGGCGAACAGCCACGCCACGGCGCCCGCCGCGGCGAACAGGGCGACGGCCGCGATCCGCGGACCCCTGCGGCGACGGCGGAGCAGGTCGAGCCGCTGCACGATCCGGTGGTGCGACACCCACCACCCGAGGGTGAAGAACGGGAGCAGGCCCAGCGTGCGCGACAGCGACAGGGTCGAGTCGACGTTGGGCCAGTAGCCGACGGTGAGGGAGACGGCGACGGTCCACGCGAGCGGCCACCGCAGGAGCGCGAGGTACGGCAGCACGAGCCGGAAGATGGCGAGCGCGAGCAGGAACCACAGCGTCCAGGACGGCTGGGTGAGGTTGGGGTTCGCCTCGCCCTCGACGAGCCACTTCGTCAGCGTCCACAAGCTTTCGAACACGACGTAGGGGGCGACGATGTCCGTCAGCACCCGGGCCATCTGCCGCCGCGACGGCCCGTCCGACGTCGAGAAGTAGCCGGAGATCAGGGCGAAGGCGGGCATGTGGAACGCGTAGACGACGAGGTAGAGCGCCAGCGCGGCGTCGCTGTCGTACGTGAGGCGTTGGATGGCGTGGCCCAGGACGACCAGCACGATGCAGGCGAAGCGGGCGTTGTCCCACAGCGGCACCCGCCGTTTCGCCGGGCGCGGTGCCGGGGAGGCGGGCGAGGGGACAGGGTCGGTCATCGTCTGGTCACCCTACCGGGGGTGCAGGACGGGGCGGGAATAACCTGGACAGCACCGCGTTGCACCAGATACATTCATTTGCATGTATTGGATGCCGAGGCATCCGGAAGGCGAAGGACACCGTGAACGAGAAGAGCCCGCAGATGCAGTTCGGCATCTTCACCGTCAGCGACATCACGCAGGACCCGACCACGGGCCACACGCCCAGCGAGGCCGAGCGCATCCGCGCGACCGTCGAGATCGCGAAGCACGCCGAAGAGGTGGGCCTGGACGTCTTCGCCCTCGGCGAGCACCACAACCCGCCGTTCTGGTCGTCGTCCCCGACGACCACGCTGGCCTACATCGCCGCTCAGACCGAGCGGCTCATCGTCTCGACCTCGACGACGCTCATCACGACGAATGACCCGGTGAAGATCGCCGAGGACTACGCCATGCTGCAGCACCTCTCGGGCGGCCGCATGGACCTCATGCTCGGTCGCGGCAACACGGGCCCGGTCTACCCGTGGTTCGGCAAGGACATCCGTCAGGGTCTGCCGCTGTCGATCGAGAACTACGCGCTGCTGCACACGCTGTGGCGTGAGGACGTGGTCGACTGGGAGGGGAAGTTCCGCACGTCCCTCCAGGGCTTCACCGCGACCCCGCGGCCGCTCGACGGCGTCGCGCCGTTCGTCTGGCACGGCTCGATCCGCACGCCCGAGATCGCCGAGCAGGCCGCCTACTACGGCGACGGCTTCTTCGCGAACAACATCTTCTGGCCCGCCGAGCACTACCAGCGCCTCATCGGCCTGTACCGCCAGCGCTGGGAGCACTACGGTCACGGCGCCCCCGAGACGGCGATCGTCGGCCTCGGCGGACAGGCGTTCATGGCGAAGAACTCGCAGGATGCCGTGAACCAGTTCCGTCCGTACTTCGACAACGCCCCGGTCTACGGTCACGGCCCCTCGATGGAGGACTTCACCGAGATGACGCCGCTGACGGTCGGCTCGCCCCAGCAGGTCATCGACCGCTACGCGGGCATGCGCGACATCTTCGGCGACTACCAGCGCCAGCTGTTCCTCATGGACCACGCCGGACTCCCGCTGAAGACCGTGCTCGAGCAGCTCGACTTCCTCGGCGGCGAGGTCGTGCCCGCCCTGCGCAAGGAGTTCGCGAAGGACCGGCCGGAGAACGTGCCCGACGCGCCCACGCACGCCTCGCTCGTGCGCGCCGCGTACGGCGACGGCCCGGCACGCCAGGCCACCCCGCGCGCCAACCGCGGCGACAACCTCAGCGGCCCGTCGCCCTATCAGGACGCGCCCGCGCCGGCCGGCGCCGCGTTCGGTGTGGGGGCGACCCGATGAGCGCCCGGCGCATCGCCGTCGTCTCCGCCGGCCTGTCCAACCCGTCGTCGACCCGCATGCTCGCCGACCGTCTCGCGGCCGCGACCGTGACGGCGCTGGGGGAGCAGTCGGGACCCGACGGCGCCCCTATCCAGGCCACCGTCGATACGATCGAGCTGCGCGATCTCGCGCACGACATCACGAACAACCTGCTGACCGGCTTCGCGCCGCCCGCGCTGGAGTCGGCCATCAACACGGTGGTCTCGGCCGACGCGCTCATCGTGGTCACGCCGATCTTCTCGACGAGCTACTCGGGCCTGTTCAAGTCGTTCATCGACGTGCTCGATCCCGACGCCCTCACCGGCATGCCGGTGCTGATCGGGGCCAACGCGGGAACGGCGCGGCATTCGCTCGCGATCGACTACGCCATCCGCCCGCTGTTCGCGTACCTCCACGCCGAGACGGTCTCGACCGGTGTGTTCGCGGCATCCAGCGACTGGGGAGCCGCCGCCGATCAGGTCGCACCGCTGAGCTCGCGCGTCGAGCGCGGCGCCCGCGAACTGGCCGAGGCCGTCGCGCGCCGTCAGCCCGCCGGCAGCGGCGACCCGTTCGACCCGGCGAACTACCTCGGCGAGGGACGCTCGTTCGGCCACCTGCTCGGCGGTCTCGCCGGCGAGTGAGCCCGCCCGTCGACGCCCCCGATCACGCTCCGGCGCGGTCGGGGGCGTCGCCGTGCGCCGCCTCGGCGCGGGCGAGGGCGGATGCCGCGCGCACCAGCGCCAGGTGCGACAGCGCCTGCGGGGTGTTGCCGGCCTGGCGTCTGCCGGCCACGTCGTACTCCTCCGACAGCAGGCCGACGTCGTTGGCGCGCGAGCAGGCACGGTCCATGAGCGCGCGGGCGTCGTCGAGCCGGCCGCTCGCGGCGTACTGCTCGACGAGCCAGAAGGAGCAGGCGAGGAACGGGTTCTCGGTGCCCTCGAGGCCGTCCACGCCGGACTCGGTCCGATAGCGCAGCACGAGGCCGTCGACCATCAGCGTGCGCTCGATCTCGGCGACGGTGGCCAGCATCCGCGGGTCGTCGGCGGCGCAGAAACCGACCACCGGCAGCAGCAGGAGCGACGCGTCGACCGCATCGGTGCCGGCGTGCTGCACGAAGTGCCCGCGCGCCGACACGCCGCGCCGATCGATGTCGGCGCGCACGCGATCGCGCAGACGCTCCCACCGCTCGTCCGGCCCGTCGAGGCCGAACTCGCGCACCGACCGGACGCCGCGGTCGAACGCCGCCCACACCATCGCCCGCGAGTGCGTGAACAGCTGCGGGTCGCCGCGGATCTCCCAGATGCCGTTGTCCGGCTCGTCGATGCGCTTCTCGGCCCGGCGCAGCAGGGCACGCTCGAGCGGCCACGAGATGTCCGACTGCTCGATGCCCGCCTGCCGGGCCGCGAACAGGCAGGTCATCACCTCGCCCGTGACGTCCGCCTGGTACTGCCCGGCCGCGCCGTTGCCGATGCGCACAGGGGCGGCGCCCCGGTAGCCGGGGAGGCTCTCCAGCTCGCGCTCGGCGAGGTCGCGCTCGCCCGCGATGCCGTAGACGATCTGCAGGTCGGCGGGATCTCCCGCGATGGCCCGCAGCAGCCACCGCTGCCAGTGCTCCACGACGTGCGCGAAGCCCTGTCCGAGCAGCACCTCGATCGTCAGGGACGCGTCGCGCAGCCACACGAACCGGTAGTCCCAGTTGCGGCCGCCGCCGAACTGCTCGGGGAGGGACGTGGTCGGTGCGGCGATGATCCCGCCGGTGTCGCGGTGCGTCAGCGCGCGCAAGGTCAGCAGCGAGCGCACCACGGCCTCGCGGTGCGGGCCGTGCACGTCGATGCGCTGCGCCCACGTGCTCCACCAGTCGCGGGTGCGGGCGAGGGCCGCGTCGACGTCGAGCGGCTCGGGCGCCGGACGGTGCGAAGCGTGCCAGGTGAGGGTCAGGTCGCGCCGCTCACCCGACGAGACGCGGAACGCACCGCGGTGCAGATGGTCGGTGGCCGTGAGGGCGGCGCCGCGCAGGACCACCGCATCCGGGCCGGCGATGGCGGTCAGCTCGGGCGCCTCGGCGGTGCCGGTCTGGCGCACCCAGGGCAGGGCCCGCGCGTAGTCGAACCGCAGCCGCACGCGCTGCTCGAACTCCACGCTGCCGGAGAGGCCGACCACGCGCCGGACGAGGTCGGTGCGGCTCGCGGTGTCGAGGTGGTGCGGATCGACCGGGAGGCAGTCGTGCACCTCGGCGACACCGTCGGCGCTCTCCCAGCGCGTGACGAGCGTGAACGTCTCGCCGTCGTAGCGCCGCGTGTGCTGCGCCTGTGGATCGGTCGGGCGCAGCATCCACTGCCCGTGGTGCTCGTCGCCGAGAAGCGCGGCGAACACCGACGCCGAGTCGAAGCGCGGCAGGCAGAGCCAGTCGATCGACCCCGATCCCGACACCAGCGCCGCCGTGCGGCTGCTGCTCAGCAGCGCGTAGTCCTCGATGGGCGCGGGCGAGGAGTCCGATCCTGGAGGTGCATCTGCCACGCAACGATTCTGCCGTCTCCCCGGGGCGGAGGGGGCCACGTAGGGTGTGCTCATGGGCGACGTGTCGACACTGGCCATCATCGGAGCGAGCGGCGATCTGACCGAGCGGCTGCTGCTGCCCGCGGTCGCCGACCTGCTGAAGAGTCAGCCCGATCGCCGCATCCATCTGCTGGGGGTGGGACGCACGGCGCTCAGCGATGCGCAGTGGCGGCGTCGCGTGCGCACCGCGTTTCGCGAAGCGGATGCCGAGGAGGCGTTCGCCGCGGTGGCCTCCACGCCCTACCTCGCCGTCGACGCGACCACCGCCGCGGGGCTGCGCCGCGTCGTGCGCGACGCCCCCGACGGCCGGCTCGTGCTCTACTTCGCCGTGCCGCCGGCGGCCGCGGCGGCCGCGTGCGCCGCGCTGTCGCCGGGCGACCTGCCGGCGGGGACCGTGCTGGCGCTCGAGAAGCCGTTCGGCGAGGACGAGGCGAGCGCCCGCGCGCTGAACGAGGTGCTGCGGACGCTGCTGCCGGAGGAGCAGATCTTCCGCGTGGACCACTTCCTCGGCCGATCCACGGTGCTGAACGTGCTCGGCGTCCGCTTCGCCAACCGCCTGCTCGAGCCCGTGTGGACGGCCGAGCACGTCGAGCGGGTCGAGATCCGGTTCGACGAGACCCTGGGCCTCGAGGGGCGCGCGGGCTTCTACGATCGCGCGGGCGCCCTCGTCGACATGATCCAGAGCCATCTCCTGCAGGTCATGGCGGTGGTCGCGATGGAGCCGCCCGCGGCGCTGAACGCGACCGACGTCCGCGACGCGACCGCCGCGGTCCTGCGCGCCACGCACGTCTGGGAGGACAACGCGGTGCGCTTCTCCCACCGAGCCCGCTACACGGCCGGCACCGCCGGCGGCGAGCAGATGCCCTCCTACGTCGACGAGTCGGGCGTCGACCCCGCACGCGAGACCGAGACGCTGGCACAGGTCACCGTGGAGGTGCGCAACGCGCGGTGGGCGGGCGTGCCCTTCACGCTGCGGTCGGGGAAGGCTCTGGATGCCAAGCGTGCGGAGATCGACGTGGTGCTCCGGCCGGTCCGCCACCTTCCCGCGGGCTTCACCGGCGACGCCGCCGGCAGCGTCATCCGCTTCTCCCTCGGCCCCGACCGGGTCACCATGGACATCTCCGTCAACGGCGGCGACGGGCCGTTCGCGCTGCACCGGGCCCGCCTCGAAGCCGATCTCGGCCTGGGCTCGCACCAGGCCTACACCGAGGTGCTGGCCGCGATCCTCGACGCGGACGCGATGCTCTCGGTGCGCGGCGACGTCGCCGAGGAGTGCTGGCGGATCATCCAGCCCGTCCGCGACGCCTGGCGGCGCGGCGACGTGCCGCTCGAGGAGTACGCCGCCGGATCGAGCGGGATCGGGTGGGACGACGCGGGCGTCGCGGCCTCCGGGCGCTGATCAGCGCCAGCGGTACTCCGTCTCGGGACGCCCGCGCGTGCCGTACCGCGGCGAACGCTCGACCCGTCCCGCGTCGGCGAGGTGTTCGAGGTAGCGGCGCGCCGCCACGCGCGACATCCCCAGCGCGTCGGCGGCCTCCGTCGCCGAGAGGGGGCCGCGGTCGCGGACCGCGTCCGACACGCGATCGAGGGATGCCGGAGACAGGCCCTTCGGCAGCACGACGGGACCCGTCGGGCGCAGAGCGCCCAGCATCGCGTCGATCTCCGACTGCGTCGCCGCTCCGGTCGCGGCACGGGCTCGCGCGCGATACGCGCGGTACTGATCCAGTCGATCGTGGAAGGCGGCGAACGTGAAGGGCTTCACGAGGTACTGCACCGCACCGAGCGCGATCGCCTGACGCACCACGTCGGCGTCGCGCACCGAGGTGATCGCGATGACATCGACGTCCGCGGCGCGCGCCCGGATATGGCGCAGGACGTCCAGCCCCGTGCCGTCGGGCATCGTCATGTCGAGCAGGACGAGATCGATCCGCGACCGCTCGGGCGCCTCGAGCACCGCCGCGACGGCGGCGCGCGCGCCGGCGCATTCGGCGACGACCTCGAAGCCCGGCACGCGGCTGACGTAGGTGCGATGCAGCTCGAGGGTCAGGGCCTCGTCGTCGACCAGCAGCACCCCGATCATGACAGTCCCGTCGGCAGCACCACGCGGAACGTCGTCGGCGACAGCCCCAGCGAGATCGTCCCGCCGACCTCGTCGACGACCGCGCGCACCAGGGCCAGACCCACCCCCCGGCCGTCCGCGCCGGCGGGCTTGGTCGAGAAGCCCCGTTCGAACATCCGCGCGCGGGTGTGCTCGTCGGGCCCCTCGCCCGAGTCGGCGACGCTGAGCAGCAGCTCGTCCTCGGCGGTGCGCGACATGTGCACGCGCACCCAGCGCGGCTCCGGGCCCGCGGCCGCGGCATCCAGGGCGTTGTCGATCAGGTTGCCGACGAGGGCGACCGCGTCGATCGGCCGGAGCAGCGAACGGGGCGCGTCGGCGGCGATGTCCGCGCTCCACTCGATTCCCCGCTCCATCGCCTGGGACGCCTTGCCGAGCAACAGCGCCCCCACCGTCGGGTCGCCGTCCGTCCGCGCGGCGACCTGGTCGACCAGCGCCTGGCTCTGGCGTGCGGAATCGGTCAGGATGCCGATGGCGTCGGCGCTCCGGCCGAGCTCGATCAGGGCGACGGCGGCGTGCATCCGATTGCCGTGCTCGTGCGTCTGCGCCCGCAGCGCCTCGCCGAGCGTGCGCATCGACTCGGCCGAGGCGAGGGTGTCGCGGATCGCTCCGGCGGGGAGGTCGCCGGCGACGCTCCGGGTCGCTCGACGTGCGAGCACCGCCCCCGCCAGTCCCGCCCCGACGAGGGCGAGCCCGACCGCCGCGACCACCAGCAGCCGCGGCACGACCTGCGCGGTGACGGTGCGCACCGTCACGCCGACCGACACCCAGCCCACGAGGCGCCCGTCCGCCTCCACCGGCACGATCGTGCGCAGCGACGGACCCAGGGTTCCGGTGAACTCCTCGGTGATCGTCTGCGGCGAAGGCGGGATCGTGCCGATGTAGTGCTGGCCGATCTGGGCCGGGTCGCGGTGCGTGATGCGGATGCCGGCCGTGTCCATCACGGTGACGAAATCGACGCCCGCGCTCGACATCACCTCGCGCGCGATCGGCTGGAGCGTGCGCGTGGCCGCCTCGCCGTCGCCCGCCGCGAGAGCGGACCGGACCTCGGGAAGGCCCGCGAGTGTCGCGGCGACGGCCTGGGTCGCCCGCTCCGCCTCGGCGCGGGCCGCCCGCTGGGCCTCCAGCACGAGCAGCCCCGCCGTCCCCAGCGCCAGCACGAGCGCCGCACCGGCGAGCCACAGGAACAGCCGGGACGCGGCGCTGCGTCCGATGCTGCGGGCCATGGCGCCCCTCTCGACGGTGAACGGCGGTGGCGTGCGTCGCCGCCCGCGGGGCGGGACCAATACGACCACAAGTGAACCACGTGGTCCCGGCGGGCGCACTCTGGGCACGTGGCCGCCAACGTCGGCGGTCCGCGAACAACGACCCGTTCACACCTGGAGGCGGACATGGCCCTCTCGACGACATCTTTCAGACTCCCCGGCTACAACTGGCGCCGCGGCAAGACGTCCTGGGACAAACACACCTGGCTCTACGTGTCGGTGATCATCGCCGTCGTGCTGGGCGCCGTCGTCGGCCTCGTCTGGCCCGAGTTCGCGAAGGGGCTCGAGCCGATCGGCAAGGCGTTCGTCAACCTCATCAAGATGATGATCGCGCCGATCATCTTCTGCACCATCGTGGTCGGCGTCGGTTCCATCGCCAAGGCTGCCACGGTCGGCAAGATCGGCGGGCTGGCCCTGGGCTACTTCATGGTGATGACGACGTTCGCGCTGTTCATCGGCCTCGTCGTGGGCAACATCATCCACCCGGGCACGGGACTGGACATGTCGAGCTCGACCTACGACGCATCCAGCATCGAGGCCACCTCGACCACCCAGTTCCTCATGGGGATCATCCCCACGACGTTCTTCTCGGCCTTCACCGGCGAGAGCGTGCTGCAGGTGCTCTTCATCGCGCTGCTGGTCGGTTTCGCCCTGCAGGGACTCGGCAGCAAGGGCGAGCCGATCATGTACGCCGTCAAGCAGCTGCAGGTGCTCGTGTTCCGCATCCTCGGGATGATCCTCTGGCTCGCCCCGATCGGCGCGTTCGGCGCGATCGCCGCCGTGGTCGGCAAGACCGGCTTCGCCGCCATCGTCAGCCTCGGCATCCTCATGATCGCGTTCTACATCACGTGCGCCGTGTTCGTCTTCGGCATCCTCGGGGTGCTCCTGTACGCCGTCACCCGCGTGAACATCCTGCGACTCATGAAGTACCTCGGTCGCGAGTATCTGCTGATCGTCGGCACCTCCTCGAGCGAGTCCGCCCTTCCCCGGCTGATCGCCAAGATGGAGCACCTCGGCGTCTCGAAGCCCGTCGTCGGCATCACCGTCCCGACCGGCTACTCCTTCAACCTGGACGGCACGGCCATCTACCTGACGATGGCGTCGCTGTTCATCGCCGCGGGCATGGGAACGCCGATGTCGTGGTCCGAGCAGATCGGCCTGCTCGTGTTCATGATCATCGCCTCCAAGGGCGCCGCCGGGGTCACGGGGGCGGGTCTGGCGACGCTCGCCGGCGGGCTCCAGGCCTTCCGCCCCGACCTCGTCAACGGGGTGGGCGTGATCGTGGGCATCGACCGGTTCATGTCCGAAGGGCGCGCCGTCACGAACTTCACCGGCAACGCCGTCGCGACGCTGCTCATCGGCACCTGGACGAAGCAGATCGACCGCGACCGCGTCCGCGAGGTGCTCGCCGGTCGGGCGCCCTTCGACGAGTCCACCCTCACCGGTGACGGCCACGACGGCATGTCCACCGCGACCGGCGCCGTCGGCACGCAGGGACTCGAGCAGGCTGCCCTCGATGAGGCCGCCGCGAAGGAGGAGCGCGCCCGCCGCCGGGCGGCCGCGCACTGACGGCGCGGTCACGTCGCCGCGTCCGGGCGTGCCTGTCCTCAGGCCTCCGGGGCGCGGCGTCGCCGCGCGCGGCCCGCCACGGCGTCGGCGGCCGCGCCGAGGGCGAGCGCGAGGGCGATCGAGACCGCGACGGCGACGACCGTGCCGCCGGGCACGATCGCGGCGACGGCGGCTCCCAGCAGCGCCTGATAGAGCGCCCACGCCGTCGCCGCGGGAGCGGCCAGCAGCAGGTACCGCGGCACCGGCATGCGGGAGGCGCCCGCCGCGAGATTGACCGCCAGGCGGGCGAACGGGATGAAGCGGGCCGTGAACATCAGCGTCGCCCCGCGCCGCGCGAGGGCGTCGCGGGCCCAGCCGAACGCGGCGGTCACGCGCGGCCCCCGCATCCATCGCCAGCGATCGAGGCCGACCGTTCGTCCGAGGGCGTAGCAGCCGAGGTCGCCGAGCAGGGCGGCCAGCGCGGCGACGGCGATCACCGCGATCAGCGGCGGCGCGCCCTCGGCCACCGCCAGCGCGCCGAAGGTCGTCACCGCCGCCTCGCCGGGGATCACGACGAGCAGCGCATCGCCCAGCACCAGCCCCGCCATCGCCGGCAGCGCCCACGGGCTGTGCGCGAGAGCCTGGAGCCATGCGTCCGTCACCGTCCCGGAGTAGCACGGGCCCATGAACGCGCGGCGAACGCGCGCGGCGGGGATGACCGTGCGGTGACCGTCCGCGGAGCGTTCGGGGAACACTGCGTTCCCGGGGCCCGTCAGCACGCCCCCGGGGCCGCGCACCCGCGACCCTGGACCCATGAGAGTCGCGTTCGTCGCCGAGTCGTTCCTGCCTCACATGAACGGCGTCACCGGATCCGTCCTGCAGTCCGTGCGTCATCTCACCGCACGCGGCCACGACGCCCTCGTCATCGCGCCGGGAGCGCCGGGTGCGCGCTCGGATGCGACCACCACCCTGCTGCCCTCCGTGCCGCTGCCCGCCTACCGCCAGGTGCGCATCGCGCTGGGGCGCACCGGGACGCTCGCCGGCATCCTGCGCGACTACGCGCCCGACGTCGTGCACCTCGCCTCGCCGTTCGTGCTCGGCTGGCGCGCCGTCGCGGCGGCGGAGGCGCTGGAGCTGCCGACCGTCGCGGTCTACCAGACCGATGTCATCGCCTACGCCCGCAAGTACGGCGTCCCGCGGGCGACCGCCCTGACCGCCGCGCACGTGGCCCGTCTGCACGGCCGGGCCACGCTGACGCTCGCGCCCTCGTCGTCGGCGCTGCGACAGCTCGACGAACTGGGCGTCGATCGCACGCGGCTGTGGGGCCGGGGCGTCGACACCCAGCGCTTCCGCCCCGAGCACCGCAGTGAGGCGTGGCGTTCCTGGATCGCGCCGGGCGAGGTGATCGTCGGCTACGTCGGGCGTCTCGCCCCCGAGAAGCAGGTCGAAGACCTGGCGGTTCTCGCCGACATCCCCGGCGTCCGCCTGGTGATCGTGGGCGACGGCCCCGCCCGCGCGCGACTGGAGCGCGCGCTGCCGCGCGCCGTGTTCCTCGGCCACCTCGCCGGCGCCGAGCTCGCCCAGGCGATGGCCGGCTTCGACGTCTTCGTGCATCCGGGGGAGAGCGAGACGTTCGGGCAGACCATCCAGGAGGCCCACGCCAGCGGCGTACCCGTGGTCGCGACCGGTCGCGGCGGCCCCGTCGACCTCGTACGCTCCAGCGTCGACGGCTGGCTCTACCGGCCGGGCGACCTCGACGACCTCCGCGATCGCGTGCGCGACCTGGTCGGCGACGCGACCAAGCGTCAGGCCTTCGGAGCGGCGGCGCGGGCCGGCGTCGAGGGGCGGACCTGGCCTGCCCTCGTCGACACGCTGGAGCAGTACTACCTCGAAGCGCGGCGGCTGCACGGCGCGGAGCGCGGCACACGCGTCGGGTCGGCCTCGGCCCCCGCGGCGGAGCGTCCGGCGCCGCCGCTGCGCGGATGGTCGCGCATCATCGCCCTCGGCGACTCGTTGACGGAGGGGCTGTGCGACACGTCGCGGATGCCGGAGGGGGAGTACCGCGGCTGGGCGGACCGCCTGGCGACCCTCCTGGCCCAGCGCTCGCCGACACCGGTGCGCTACGCGAACCTCGCGGTGCGCAGCCGCCGTGTCCGCGACCTCCTGGACGAGCAGCTCCCGCGCGCGCTCGCGATGCGCCCCGAGCTCGCGACCGTGCTCATCGGCGCGAACGACCTCGTGTCGCACCACGTCGACGCCGACACCGTGGCCGCCCGGGTCGACGACGCGGTCGGCCGCCTGCGCGCGGCGGGCAGCGATGTGCTGCTGGTCACGCCGTTCCTGCCCGACCGCCGCGCCTCACGGCTGTTCTCCCGCCGGTTCGCCCGCTTCGCGGTGCGGCTGCGCGAGATCGCCGCCCGGCACGGGGCTTTCCTGCTGGACCTCGAGAGCGATCCCGACATCGGCGAGCGCGAGAAGTGGGCGCACGACAAGGTGCACCTGAGCTCGCGCGGGCATCGGTTCGTGGCGTACCGCGCCGCCGAGGTGCTCGGGCTGCCCGACGTGGAGGCGCTCGGTGCGCTCGACGCCGCCCTGCACGCCGACGACGACCGCCCGGTCAGCGGCACGTGGCTCACCCGCGACGCGCTGCCGTGGGCGTGGCGGCGGCTGCGCGGGCGCACGGCCGGCGACGCCGTGACGGCGAAGCACACCGACTACGTCGATCTTCCCGCCGGCGGGTCGTCCGACCGTGCGCGCACGCCGCAGCGCTGACCCGCGATGACCGCGGGGCGCGTCGGCGCGTCAGCCGCTCTTGCGGCGGAACTCCCGCTTGGTGACCGCGCCGTGCGTGCCGTGCACGGCCGAGTCGCCGTCCAGGTGCGCCTCGCCGGTGCGGCTCTGCGCGTTCTTCTTGTCGAGCGCCTCCCTGAACTTGCGCTTCATCTCCTCGGATGCCGTGGTGTCATCGGTGCTCATGCCCCCAACCATACGCAGGCGAGGGCGCGACTGATAGGCTTGGGCAGGTTGCCGTGGATCTTCTGCGGCATCCGGAGCAGGCCGGCAGGAAGCTGGTCCCCTGTGGTGGGTTCCCGTTCGACGCGATCCGATGCGAACGGTGGCTTTCTACTGGTGGCCAGCGCTGACCGTCCCGGCGGCGCCTCACGCGGTGTCGCCGCGCGTCTGGATCTGCCCGTTCCTGCTCCTTCGCACGATCTCGTGCGCGAAACGCGCGCGCGAGTCTAAACAAAGAAGGAGAGACCTCTTGGAAGGTCCAGAAATCACCGCCGCCGAAGCCGTTCTCGACAACGGCCGCTTCGGCACCCGCACGATCCGGTTCGAGACCGGACGACTCGCGCAGCAGGCACAGGGTGCCGTCGCCGCGTACCTCGACGAAGAGACCATGCTGCTGTCGGCCACGAGCGCGGGCAAGCACCCGCGTGAGGGCTTCGACTTCTTCCCGCTGACCGTCGACGTCGAGGAGCGCTCCTACGCCGCCGGCAAGATCCCCGGCTCGTTCTTCCGTCGCGAGGGCCGCCCCTCCACCGAGGCGATCCTCGTCTGCCGCCTCATCGACCGTCCGCTGCGCCCGTCGTTCGTCGACGGCCTGCGCAACGAGGTCCAGATCGTCGTGACCGTGCTGAGCATCGCCCCGGGCGAGTACTACGACGCGCTCGCGATCAACGCAGCATCCCTGTCGACGCAGATCTCCGGTCTGCCGTTCTCGGGCCCCATCGCCGGTGTGCGCCTCGCGCTCATCCCGGGTCACGGCGAGCACGCCGACCAGTGGGTCGCGTTCCCGACGGCCGCCCAGGTCGAGGAGGCCGTGTTCGACCTCATCGTCGCCGGTCGCGTCCTGGAGGACGGCGACGTCGCGATCATGATGGTCGAGGCCGAGGCCACCGAGAACAGCTGGAACCTCATCAAGGCCGGCGCCACCAAGCCCAGCGAGGAGATCGTCGCGCAGGGTCTGGAGGCCGCCAAGCCCTTCATCACCGCGCTCGTCGCCGCGCAGAACGTCGTCGCGAACACCGCGGCCAAGGAGATCCAGCCGTACCCGGTCTTCCCGCCGTACGCGACGGAGACCTACGACTTCGTCGCCGGTCGCGCCTACGACCGTCTGGTGCCGGTGTACCAGATCGCCGACAAGATCGAGCGCCAGAACGCCGACGACGCCGTCAAGGACGATGTCAAGGCTCAGCTGGTCGCCGCCGTCGAGGCGGGCGAGCTGCCCGACAGCGCGCTGGCCGAGTTCGGCGCCGCGTACAAGTCGGTCACCAAGCTGATCGTCCGCGGCCGCATCCTCACCGAGGGCGTCCGCATCGACGGCCGCGGCCTGGCGGACATCCGTCCGCTGGATGCCGAGGTCCAGGTCATCCCGCGCGTGCACGGCTCCGCGATCTTCCAGCGCGGTGAGACCCAGATCCTGGGCGTCACGACGCTGAACATGCTCAAGATGGAGCAGCAGATCGACTCGCTGTCGCCGACCACGAGCAAGCGCTACATGCACCACTACAACTTCCCGCCCTACTCGACCGGTGAGACCGGCCGCGTCGGGTCGCCGAAGCGTCGCGAGATCGGGCACGGCTTCCTGGCCGAGCGCGCGCTCGTTCCGGTGCTGCCCAGCCGCGAGGAGTTCCCCTACGCGATCCGTCAGGTGTCCGAGGCCCTCGGCTCCAACGGCTCGACGTCGATGGGCTCCGTCTGCGCCTCGACCCTGTCGCTGCTGAACGCGGGTGTGCCGCTGCGCGCCCCCGTCGCCGGCATCGCGATGGGTCTGGTCTCCGACCAGGTCGACGGCCAGACGCGCTACGCCGCGCTGACCGACATCCTGGGCGCGGAGGACGCGCTCGGCGACATGGACTTCAAGGTCGCCGGTACCAGCGAGTTCGTCACGGCGATCCAGCTCGACACGAAGCTCGACGGCATCCCGTCGTCGGTGCTGACCGCCGCGCTGACGCAGGCGAAGGACGCGCGCATGACGATCCTGAACGTCCTGAACGCCGCGATCGACGGCCCGGACGAGATGGCTCCGACGGCGCCGCGCGTCATCAGCGTGCAGATCCCGGTCGACAAGATCGGCGAGCTGATCGGCCCGAAGGGCAAGACGATCAACGCGATCCAGGACGAGACGGGGGCGCAGATCTCCATCGAGGAGGACGGCACCGTCTACATCGGCGCGACCGACGGCCCCTCGGCCGAGGCCGCCCGCGCCCAGGTGAACGCGATCGCGAACCCGACCAACCCCGAGGTCGGCGAGCAGTTCCTCGGAACGGTCGTCAAGCTGGCGGCGTTCGGCGCGTTCATCTCGCTGCTTCCCGGCAAGGACGGCCTGCTGCACATCAGCGAGGTGCGCAAGCTCGCCGGTGGCAAGCGTGTCGAGAACGTCGAGGACGTGCTCGGCGTCGGCCAGAAGCTGCTCGTCAAGATCACGAAGATCGACGACCGTGGCAAGCTGTCGCTCGAGCCTGTGCTCGAAGAGGCCGCCGACCAGGAAGGCCGTGCGGCCGCCAGCGAGGGCCCGGAGGCTCCCGCCGAAGGCTGAGCGCACGCGGCGCGGCACCCCGTAGGGTCGCCGCGCCGCCCAAGGACACGGATGCCCGCTTCCTCCCGTCTCGGAGGGGCGGGCATCCGTTCGTTCACCGGATGTCCACCGAATGGCGGACATCCGGTGCCCCGCGACGGCGTCGTGACGGAAGCGTTATGGAATGTTTACCGTTCGTTCGGCGCGATGCGCAGCGCGGGTGCGGGGCTGGCCTACCCTCGGAACTACACATCGGGGGGTGGGTATCGAGACACACGGGGCCGCAGCGGCGGCAGCGTGAGGGGGTGAACGGATGGGTTACTTCGGCATCGGCGCCACGGCGGCCGGGTCGCGCGTCGTCGCGGCGCCGCACCCCTCCGCGCCCATTCCCGTCCAGGGGGCTCCCGTGGGATCCGTCATCCGCACCGGGCTCGGCGAGTCCGGGCTCGACGTCTTCCCCATCATGCTCGGCGCGGCCGAGTTCGGCTGGCACGTCGACCTCTCCGCGGCCCACGGCATCCTCGACGCGTACCGCGAGTGGGGCGGCAACGCCGTGCACACCTCCGACGGGTACGCCGCCGGGCGCAGCGAGCACATCGTCGGCCAGTGGCTGGGTCGCCGCGGCATCCGTGACGACATGGTGCTGGCCGTGCGGATCGGATCCAACCCCGACAACCCCGGCCTCGGACCGGTCAACCTGATCCGCGCCGTGGAGGCCTCCCTCACGCGGCTGCAGACGGACCGGATCGACCTGCTGTACCTCGACGCGACCTCCGACGACGCGACGACGCTCGAGGACACCCTGGCGACCGTCGAGTGGCTCATCGAGTCGGGGAAGGTGCGCGCCGTCGGCGCGTTCGGTCACTCGGCGGCGCAGCTCGTCGAGGCCCGCATCCTCGCCTCGGCGGGATACCCGCGGTTCACGGTGCTCGACGTGCCCTACAACATCCTCCGCCAGAGCGAGTTCGACGGCGATCTGCGCCTGGTCGCGGGGGCGCAGGGCATCGCGGTCACGCCGTCGCAGGCGCTCGAGCACGGCTACCTCGCCGGAGTGCACCGCGACCGCGCCAACGTCGCGTACTCCGTGCGCGGCATCCAGCTGGCGGCGTCGATGAACAGGCGGGGGTCCCGCACCCTCCGCGCGCTGGATCGGATCGGCGCCGAGCTGGCGATCCCGCCCTCCGCGGTCGCGATCGCGTGGCTGCTCGCGCAGCGCGCCGTCGTCGCACCCATCGTCAACGTCTTCGCCGTCGGTCATGTGGAGGAGCTCGTGCAGGGCGTGGGAGCGCGTCTGAGCCGGGCGCATCTGGCGGAGATCGCCCGCGCGATCCAGTAGTCGGGGCGGCGGCGCGCGGCGCTGTCAAGACCCGGTCGGGCCGCGTCGGCCTGACGTAGGGTGGAAGAGCCCCACCCCCAGGCGAGACGAGTATTGACGTGACGCATTACCTGTACCTCGTGCGACACGGAGAGCATCTCGACGCGGAGCACGGGCTCGAAGACGGTCCGCTGTCGCCGCGCGGTCGCCGCCAGGCGGAGCTGCTGGCCGACCGGCTGTCCGGCGTTCCGCTGGATGCCGTGTGGCACTCTCCCCTCGAGCGCGCCGCCGAGACCGCCCGCGCGGTCGCGGGCCGTCTGCCGTCGGTGACGCCCGAGCCGTCGGCGCTGCTGTTCGACTGCATCCCGACCGGCATGCTCCCCGAGACGCCGTCGATCTACGAGCCGTTCTTCGGTTCGTACACCGAGGCGGAGATCGACGCGGGGCGCGCGCAGATGGGCGACGCGGTCGCGGAGTTCCTCGTGCGCAAGCCCGCCGCGCACGAGCTGCTCATCACCCACAACTCCGTGATCGCCTGGTTCGTCCGGGAGGTGCTCGACGCGCCGGACTGGCGCTGGATGACGATCAACCAGGCCCACTGCGGCCTCACGGTGCTCGCCCAGCGCAAGGGGCGGCCGTGGGCGCTCGTGACGCACAACGATCTGGCGCACCTGCCGATGGAGCTGCGCACGGGCCTGCCCGAGGTCCCGCCCGTCTGAGCTCCGGCGTGCGGGAGTGTCGGCGTGCGCAACGTCGGATTCGCTGTCGCCGAGACCCTCCACGTGCCGTGATCGCGGGGGCTGTGCGGCCCCGACCGCGAGGATCTCCGACGGTCGTCACCCGACGGCGCCGCCGTGATTCACAGCGCCTTGCGCAACCACACCGTCGCGTTGGGGTTGTCGTTGTAGGGCTCGACGGCGGTGAAACCGGAGCGGGCGTAGAGCGCACCGGCCGCGTCGAGGGTGTGGTGCGTGTCGAGCACCAGCTCCGCGGCGCCGAACCCGCGCGCCCGCTCCTCGAGCGCCTCCAGCAGCAGCCGTCCCCATCCCCGGCCGCGCGTGCGCGGCTGGAGGTAGAGGTGCTTCACCTCGTAGCGCGGTCCCGCCGGTCCGTCATCGATCCGACGGATGCCGCCGCAGCCCGCGTCCGTCGCGTCGGCGCCGTCGTCGTCCACGACGACCAGGAACACGCCGGCCGGGGGAGTGAACACGGATGTCGCGGGAAACACCGGCTGGTAGGCCTGTCCCTGCGGGAAGGCCGCCGCGCGCATCCGGAAGTACTCCTCCAGGAGGGCACGCGAACGGGGATCGTCGGCGGTGAGCGGCTCGAGACGGACCATCCCTCGAGCGTAACCGTGTCGGGTCCACGCCCTAGGCTGGAGCCATGACGACGAGAGTGGCCCTCGTGGGCGGCACCGGCAAGCTCGGTGCGATCATCGCCGGCGTGATCGACGAGATGGACGACTTCGAGACGGTCGCCGTGCTCGGCTCGTCGAGCGACCTCGCCGAGATCGACGCCGCCGACCTCGTCGTCGACGCCTCCACGCCCGGCGTCTCGATCGACGTCGTGCGCGCCGCGATCGAGCGGGGCCGGAACGTGCTCGTCGGAACCTCCGGGTGGTCGACCGAGCGGATCGCGCTCGTGCGCCCGCTCGTCGAGGCGGCCGGCACCGGCGCCGTCTTCATCCCGAACTTCTCGCTCGGCTCCGTCGTCGCGACGGCCATCGCCGCGGCCGCCGCACCGCTGTTCCCCTCGATCGAGATCGTCGAGACCCACCGCGAGACCAAGGTGGACTCGCCGAGCGGCACCGCCGTGCGCACGGCCGAGCTCATCGCCGATGCGCGCTCGGCGGTCGGTCCCGTCGCCTCGCCGCACGTCGATCAGCGCGCCCGCGGCCAGCAGGTGGCGAGCGTGCCGATCCACTCACTGCGACGGCCCGGCGTCATCGCGAAGCAGGAGACGATCCTGTCGGGTCCGGGCGAGTCCCTGTCGATCGTGCACGACACGGTCGACCCGGCCCAGGCGTATGCCCCCGGCATCCGCGTCGCCCTCGTCGCCGCCCGCGATGCGCGGGGGGTGACCATCGGCCTCGACGCGCTCATCGATCTCGGGCTCGGTTCCCGCCGCGACGCGGAGACGGCGGAGGCTCGCGTCGACGAGGGCGCGGTCCCCGGCCAGGTCGCCCGCGTCACCGGAGCATGAACGCCCGCATCGGCGTCGCCGTGATGGCGGTGCTGCTGGCGCTCTACATCGTGCTCGTCGCACAGCGCGCGTGGCTGCTGCTGGTCTCGGGCGAGCCGATCGGCATCGCGATGGGGATCGCCCTCGTGGTGCTGCCGGTCATCGCGGCGTGGGCCCTGTGGCGCGAGCTGGCCTTCGGCCGTGCGGCCGAGCGGCTCGCGAAGCGCCTCGAGGCCGAGCGGGCGCTGCCGGCGGAGGAGCTCGACGTCCGCGTGAGCGGCCGCCCCGACCGGGAACAGGCCGACGCGGTCTTCCCCGTCTACCGCGCGGATGTCGAGCGCCACCCCGACGACTGGCGCGCGTGGTTCCGCCTCGGCCTGGCCTATGACGGCGCCGGCGACCGCCGGCGCGCCCGCGAGGCGATCCGCCGGGCGATCACGATCGAGAAGAACCCGCCGACGGGCTGATCACGCGGGGACGGCGGCGGCCACGGCATCCTCCACCGTGGGGTGGGAGAACGTGAATCCGGATGCCGTGAGCACCTCCGGCACGACGTGCATGTCGCACGTCAGCAAGCCCTCCGCGGCGTCGCGCCCGAGCACGAGCGTGAGCGCCCATTCGGGCACCCGCAGGAGGTAGGGCCGGTTCATCCGGCGTGCGAGGGCGAAGCCGAGATCGTTCGCCGTCGCGCGCTGGGGCCCCGTGAGGTTGACCGGTCCGGTCGTGCCGGTGTCGATGATGTGGCGGATGGCCCGCACCTCGTCGTCCAGCGAGATCCACGGCCACACCTGGGTGCCGCGTCCGAGGGGGCCGGAGAGCCCGAGTCTCGTGAGCAGCAGCAGCGGCTTGAGCACGCCGTCGGCGTGCACGACGGGGGCCGTGCGCAGGGTCGCGACGCGAGCCCGGTCGCCCGCCCCGCGCAGCGCCGCCGTCTCCCATTCGCCGCAGAGGTCGGCGAGGAAGGACTCGCCGCGCGGCGAGGACTCGGTGAGGGTCGCGCCGGGGACGGAGGGGTAATAGCCCACCGCGGACGACGAGACGAAGGCCGGTGCGTCGTCGCCGAGGCTGCGCACGGCCGCGGCGAGCGCCTGGGTCGGCGCGATCCGCGACCACACCAGGTCGTGCTTGTAGCGGCGCGTCCACGGGAAGCGTCCCAGGGTGGCGCCGTTGAGGCCGACGACCGCCCGCGCGCCGGCGAGCACCGCCGGGGGCAGGGGCGTGCGGCCGGGGTCCCAGGTGACCTCGTCGCCGGCCGTGCTCTCGCGACGGACGAGGCGGGTCACCGGGATGCCGTCGGCGCGCAGCGAGTCCAACAGCGCTCGTCCGATGAGGCCGGAGGCGCCGGCGATGACGACGCGGCCCTCGGCGGCGGTGTCAGGCAAGCGTGGCCTCGAGCGTGATCTCGATGCCGGTCAACGCCGCCGACACGGGGCAGCCCGACTTCGCCTCGCCGGCGATGCGCGCGAACTCCTCGGCCGACAGCCCGGGCACGACCGCATTGACGTTGAGGTGCGATCCCGTGATGCCGGTGCCGGGGATGAACGTGACGGATGCCGTCGTCTCGATGCTCTCGGGCGGGGTGCCGTTGCCGGTCAGGGCGTGGGAGAGGGCCATGCTGAAGCAGGAGGAATGGGCCGCGGCCAGCAGCTCCTCGGGCGTCGTGACCGACGCGGAGCCCTCGCTGCGGGCCTTCCAGTCGACCGCGAACGGCCCTTGATTGGAGCTCTCGAAGGCGATCTCTCCGGATCCGTCGGTGAGGGATCCCTTCCAGCTCGTGGACGCTTCGCTCGTGACGCTCATGACTGCTCCTCGATGTCGTGGGGATTCGTTCCCGAGCCTAGACGCGCCCGCCCCGCGACGGAACGGGGGGACGCGTGGAGCGCCCGGTCAGACGGCGGCGGCCGCGGTGACGCGATCGAGCTCGAGCTCGATCGCATTGCGGTTGGGCGTGCCGCCGAAGCGCGTCTGGACGACGCCGTGCCGATCCAGGATGAGCGTCGTCGGCGTCTGCAGCACGTGGAAGTGCTTCGCGATGTCGGGGCGGTGCGTGAGGTCGACGTCGAGGTGGAGGACGCCGTCGTGCGCGTCGGCGATCGATCCCAGCACGCGGTGCACGCCCGGGCAGCGGGAGCACATCTCGGTGCTGAACTGCAGGAGCGTCGCCCGCTCGCCGAGCGCCGGGGCCCCGAGCCGCTGCGGCTCGACGACCTCGTCGGGGTTCTGCCGGCGAGGACGGCTCTGCTTCCAGCGGAGGAAGAGGCCGACGCCGACGGTGACGGCGAGAAGCGCCGTGAGCAGGAGCACGGCATCGACGATGGTCACAATCTGCCACGATACCGCCGCTTCGGGCTTCGAGGCGCGGTGCGCGGGCAGATGACGGGCCGTGCGTAACAGAGCCGATGTCCGCGCACGCCGGTAGTCTGACTGGCGTGACCGCGGCATCCATCCCCACCCCGTACGAGGATCTCCTGCGCGACGTGCTCGCCCACGGCGTGCACAAGGACGACCGCACCGGAACGGGGACCACGAGCGTCTTCGGTCGGCAGATCCGGTTCGACCTCGCGCAGGGCTTCCCGCTCATCACGACCAAGCGCGTGCACCTGAAGTCGATCGTCTACGAGCTGCTGTGGTTCCTGCGCGGCGAGTCGAACGTCGCATGGCTCCAGGAGCACGGCGTGAGCATCTGGGACGAGTGGGCGGATGCCGACGGCGAGCTCGGTCCGGTCTACGGCGTCCAGTGGCGCTCCTGGCCCACGCCGTCGGGTGGTCAGATCGATCAGATCTCGCAGGTCATCGAGCAGATCCGCAGCAACCCCGACTCGCGGCGGCTCATCGTGTCGGCGTGGAACCCGGCGGACATCCCGCAGATGGCGCTGGCTCCCTGCCATGCGCTCTTCCAGTTCTACGTGGCGGACGGCAAGCTGTCGTGCCAGCTGTACCAGCGCAGCGCCGACATGTTCCTCGGGGTGCCGTTCAACATCGCGTCCTACGCGCTGCTGACGCTGATGATCGCGCAGCAGACGGGGCTCGAGCCGGGTGATTTCGTCTGGACCGGGGGCGACTGCCACATCTACGACAACCATGTCGAGCAGGTGCGCGAGCAGCTCTCCCGCGATCCGTATCCGTACCCGCGGCTGTCGTTCGCCCGCACCCCGGCGTCGATCTTCGACTACACGTACGAGGACGTCGTCGTCGAGGACTACCGGCACCACCCCGCGATCCGCGCGGCCGTGGCCGTATGACGCGACTGGGGCTGATCTGGGCCGAGGCGCGCGGCGGCGTCATCGGCAAGGACGGCGGGATGCCGTGGCACGTGCCCGAGGACCTCGCGCACTTCCGCGCCGTGACGACGGGCGCTCCCGTGATCATGGGCCGGCGCACCTGGGAGTCGTTCCCGCCGCGCTTCCGGCCGCTCCCGGGGCGGCGCAACATCGTGGTCAGCCGCGATCCCGGCTGGGCCGACGAGGGCGCCGAGCGGGCCTCCTCGCTGGACGACGCCCTGGCGCTGGCGGCGCCGGAGCCCGAGGTGTGGGTCATCGGCGGCGCGGGACTGTTCGCGGAGGCGATCGCGCGCGCGGACGTGCTCGAGGTGACCGAGCTCGACCTCGAGGTGGACGGCGACACCTTCGCTCCGGTCCGCGCGGGCTGGAGCGTCGCGCGCATCGACCCCGCCGAGGGCTGGACGGTGTCGCGGACCGGCGTCCCCTACCGCTTCCTGACGCTGATCCGTCCCTGATCCTCCCGATCGGCACTAGCGTGGCCCCATGCCCAGGACAGCACTGATCACGGGGGCGAGCTCGGGTCTCGGCGCCGAGTTCGCGCGTCAGCTCGCCGCCCGCGGAGCCGATCTGGTGCTCGTCGCGCGCGATCGCGCCGCACTGGAGGCCCTGGCCGCGCGATTGCGCGCCGACACGGGCGTCGGCGTCGAGGTGCTCGCCGCCGACCTCGTCGCCGACGAGGGACTGGCCGCGGTGGCCGAGCGCGTCGCCGACCGCCGGCATCCGATCGAGATCCTCGTCAACAACGCGGGCTTCGGTCTCGACCTCGACTTCGCCGCGAACGACATCGCCGACGAGCAGCGTCACCTCGACCTGCACGTGCGGGCGACGATGCGCCTGAGCCACGCGGCACTCGGCGGGATGCTCGAACGGGGGAGCGGCCGCGTCATCAACGTCGCCTCCGTCGCGGGCTTCCTGCCGCGCGGAACCTACGGCGCCGTCAAGGCGTGGGTGATCTCGTTCAGCCGCTGGGCGAACGCGGTCTACCGGCCGCGCGGCGTGACGGTCACGGCCGTCTGCCCGGGCTTCACCCACACCGACTTCCACGCCCGTCTGGGACTGCCCCCGGGGGAGGAGGGCATCCCCGCCGCGATGTGGCTGGAGGTCGCCGACGTCGTCCGTGAGGGGCTGCGCGACGCGGCACGCGGCACGGCGGTGTCCATCCCCTCGCTGCGCTACAAGGTGCTCGTCGGCCTCGCACGCGCGCTGCCCGCGCCCTGGGCGGCGCGACTCGCCGCGACCGGGCGGTGACGGCCCGCTCCGACCTCCGCCCCGCGAGCCGCTAGCCTGGAGGCATGACGCACTCGGGCAATCCCTTCGGACAGGTCCTCGTCGCGCTCGTCACCCCGATGACGGCCGACGGTGAAGTCGACTGGCCCGCCGTCGAGAAGCACATCGACGACGTCATCACCGCCGGCGCCGACGGCATCGTCGTCACCGGCACGACGGGGGAGACGAGCACGCTCACCGACCCCGAGAAGCTCACGCTCGTCGAGGTCGGCAAGTCGGTCTCCGCCGGCCGCGCCAAGATCATCACCGGCGGCGGCTCGAACGAGACGGCGCACGCCATCGAGCTCTACAAGGCGAGCGAGAAGGCCGGCGCCGACGGCATCATGATCGTCACGCCGTACTACAACAAGCCGACGCAGGCCGGCATCCTGACGCACTTCCGCCTCGTCGCCGATGCGACCGACCTCCCGGTCATCCTCTACGACATCCCCGGCCGCACCGGGGTGCCGATCAAGTACGAGACCATCCTGCGGCTGGCCAACCATCCGAACATCCTCGCCGTGAAGGACGCCAAGGGCGACTTCAGCGAGGTCAGCCGGGTGCTCAACCAGACCGATCTCATGTACTTCTCCGGCGACGACGCCAATGTGCTCCCGCACCTGTCGATCGGCGCCGCGGGTCTGATCGGCGTGACGGCGAACATCACCGCGACGCCCTACCGCGTCATCGTGGATGCCGTGAACCGCGGCGACCTGGCCACCGCCACGGCCGCCCACCAGCAGCTCGAACCGCTCGTCCGCGCCGTCATGACCCACGTCCCCGGCACGGTGAGCGCGAAGTACATCCTGCACGGACTGGGCCGCATCTCCAGCCCGCGCGTGCGTCTGCCGCTCGTCGGACCCGAAGAGTGGGAGGCCGCCCTCATCGAGGACGAGCTCGCGCTCGTCACGGGCGTCGACGGTGCAGACTTCTCCAACTTCCGACCCGACCGCAACGCCGCCGCCGGCGGCGCGCTCCCCAAGGTCCACGGCACCACCCGCTGAGCGACCGCGATACCGGTGGATGCCGCGGCATCCACGAAAGGCAGACGATGCCCACGACGTTCTCCGAGCCCCCCGCGCTCGCCCCTCAGACCCTCCGCGTGATCCCGCTCGGCGGGCTCGGCGAGATCGGTCGCAACATGACGGTCTTCGAGTACGAGGGCAAGCTCCTCGTGGTCGACTGCGGGGTGCTCTTCCCCGAGGAGCACCAGCCCGGGGTCGACCTCATCCTCCCCGACTTCGAGCCCATCAAGGACCGGCTCGACGACGTCGTGGGCGTCGTGCTCACGCACGGCCACGAGGACCACATCGGCGCGGTGCCCTACCTGCTGCGCCTGAAGAGCGACATCCCCCTCATCGGCTCGAAGCTGACCCTCGCGCTCGTGGAGGCGAAGCTCAAGGAGCATCGCATCAAGGCGTACACCCTCACGGTCGAGGAGGGGCAGGAGGAGCAGGTCGGCCCGTTCGATCTCGAGTTCGTCGCGGTCAACCACTCGATCCCCGACGCGCTCGCCGTCGCGATCCACACGGATGCCGGCACGGTGCTCGCCACGGGCGACTTCAAGATGGACCAGCTGCCGCTGGACGGCCGCCTCACCGACCTCCGCGCCTTCGCCAGCCTCGGCGAGGACGGCGTGGACCTGTTCCTCGTCGACTCGACCAACGCCGACGTCCCCGGCTTCACGCCGCTCGAGCGCGACATCGGCCCGGTGCTCGACCAGGTCATCGCCAAGGCTCCCCGTCGCGTCATCGTCGCGAGCTTCTCCAGTCACGTCCACCGTGTGCAGCAGGTCATCGACGCGGCCGCCGCCAACGGGCGCCGGCTCGCGTTCCTCGGCCGCTCGATGGTGCGCAACATGACCATCGCCGAGGACCTCGGCTATCTGCACGTGCCCGACGGCGTGCTCATCGACTACAAGAAGGCGCAGGACCTGCCGGACGACAAGATCGTCTACATGTCGACGGGGTCGCAGGGCGAGCCGATGGCCGTGCTCAGCCGCATGGCCAACCTCGACCACGCGATCGAGCCCGGTCCGGGCGACACCGTGATCCTCGCCTCGAGCCTCATCCCGGGCAATGAGAACGCGGTGTACCGCGTGATCGACGGCCTCACCAAGCTCGGCGCGAACGTCGTGCACAAGGGCAACGCCAAGGTGCACGTCTCGGGCCACGCCGCCGCCGGCGAGCTGCTCTACTGCTACAACATCCTGCAGCCGCGCAACGTCATGCCGGTGCACGGCGAGTACCGGCACCTCATCGCGAACGCGAAGCTCGCGCAGGACACCGGCATCCCCGCGGAGAACACGATCATCGCGGAGAACGGCACGGTGGTCGACCTCAAGGGCGGCGTCGCCCGCGTCGTCGGCCAGCTCGACCTCGGCTTCGTCTACGTCGACGGCTCGACCGTCGGCGAGATCACGGATGCGGACCTGAAGGACCGCCGCATCCTCGGCGAGGAGGGCTTCATCTCGGTCATCGTCGTCGTGGACGCCGCGACCGGACGGATCATCACGGGCCCCGAGATCCACGCCCGCGGCTTCGCCGAGGACGACAGCGTCTTCGACGACGTCAAGCCGAAGATCGCCGCCGCGCTCACGGAGGCGGCGCAGTCGGGCGTGCGGGACGCCCACGCGCTGTCGCAGGTCGTCCGCCGCACGATCGGCCGCTGGGTCAACCAGCGTCTGCGCCGGCGGCCGATGATCGTGCCGCTCGTCATCGAGGCCTGAGCGGTCGCGGCGGGGCGCTAGCATCGGCTCCATGCCCGTCAGCTTCCGTGTGCGCCCTGCGACGCAGGCCGATGGCGCGTTCCTCGGCGACATGGTCGTCGAGGCGGCGAACTGGCGGCAGGGCGGAGCGCGTCCGCGGCACGAGGTGCTGACGCATCCGGACCACACCCGCTACATCTCGGGCTGGATGCGGCCCGGCGATGCCGGCTTCATCGCCGTCGACGCGCAGGACGATCCGCTCGGAGCGGCCTGGTACCGGATGCTGCCGCGCACCGACCCCGGCTTCGGCTACATCGGCACGGGCGTGCCCGAGCTCATCATCGGCGTGCGTCCGATCTGGCGAGCCCACGGCGTCGGCCGGGCCCTGCTCCAGCGGCTCTGCGAGCACGCCCGGGCGCAGGGCTACGGCCGGATCAGCCTGTCGGTCGAGCGGGGCAACTACGCCCAGTCGCTCTACCGCAGCGAGGGCTTCGCCGTCACGCAGGCCGGCCACGGTCGCGACACGATGGTCAAGCGCCTGCGCTGATCCCCGGCGGGGCCGGCGAGGCCGGCGCGATCCGGAAGGCGGCGCCGGATGCGGGCTCGGGCCGCGTCAATCCGGCGATCCGGGGTCCCCGCGGCCTACCGTGGAGTAATGGCACGATCCACGAGCACGCCCACGAACGCCCGCGCGTCCGCGAAGGGCTCCTCGTCGCGTGCCCGCAAGCCCGCGCCGGCACCCAAGAAGTACGTCGACGAGGAGGAGCACCCGCCCGTCGCCGTGCGCGCGTGGCTCGGCGTCGCCCATGCCGTCGGCGGAATGTTCCGGGCGTTCGGCCAGGAGACGCTCGAAAAGGACCAGCGTCGCGACGGCTTCCCGTTCCTGCTCGTGCTGCTGGCGACGGCCGGTGCCGTGGTCGAGTGGTTCCTCATCGGGACCGACGTCGGCACGACCATCAGCGCGTTCACCGTCGGCGCGCTCATCGGGCGCGTCGCGTTCATCATGCCCGTGCTGCTGATGCTGCTGGCCGGGTGGCTCTTCCGGCATCCGCCGTCGGTGCACGACAACGGTCGCATCGGCATCGGGTTCGGCCTGTTCGTCCTGGCGATCGCGGGTTTCTGCCACGTCGCCGGGGGGCGTCCGCAGCCGCGCGAGGGACTTCCCGCGCTCAGCACCGCGGGTGGCCTGTTCGGGTGGACCGTGGGCGAGCCGCTCACGCTGCTGACGGAGATCGGCGCCTATCTGGTGCTCGCCGTCGTCACCTTCTTCAGCGTGCTCATCATCACCAAGACCCCGCCGAACCGGATCGGGCGGCGTCTCGGCGACCTGTACGCGTGGATGTTCGGCGCGGAACGGCCGGAGTCGGCACCCGCGGGCGAGACCGCGCCGACCGTCGCCTTCGCCGAGGGCGAGGACGCCGCGCAGAAGGAGCTGCCCTGGTGGCGCCGCAACAAGTCGGGACGCGAGGAGGACGTCGACGGTCATCTGGGCTCCGACGACCTGACGGCCCTTCTGGACACCACCGGCGACGGCGGCTTCGAGCAGGCGGTCGCGGTGCCGCCCGTCCCGCCGCTGCCCCTTGCCGACGCGCCCACCGAGATCATCGACCCCTCGGTGATCGCGAACGCGAAGAAGGCCGCCCGCCGTGCCGACACCGGCATCCGGGAGGACAGCGGCGAGATCATCCTCGACGACGGCACGCTGCCCGGCATCTCCGCCCTCGGCGACGACCACGACGGTCGCCCGCCGCAGGCGCCCTACGTGCTGCCCTCGGTGGCGGCGCTGGCGCAGGGAACGCCGCCGAAGGCGCGTTCCGAGGCGAACGACCGCGTCGTCGCGGCGATCATGGGCGTGTTCGAGCAGTTCGGCGTGGACGCCCGCGTCACGGGCTTCTCGCGCGGACCGACGGTCACCCAGTACGAGATCTCCCTCGGCCCGGGCGTCAAGGTCGAGCGCATCACGGCGCTGACCAACAACATCGCCTACGCCGTCGCCTCCAACGAGGTCCGCATCCTCGCGCCCATCCCGGGCAAGAGCGCGATCGGCGTGGAGATCCCCAACACCGACCGTGAGATCGTCACCCTCGGCGACGTGCTGCGCTCCCCGGCCTCCACGGGCCAGACCCATCCGATGACGATCGGCGTCGGCAAGGACGTCGGCGGCGGGTACGTCGTCGCGAACCTCGCGAAGATGCCCCACCTGCTCGTGGCCGGTTCCACAGGCTCGGGCAAGTCGAGCTTCGTGAACTCGATGATCACGAGCCTCCTCATGCGCGCCAAGCCCTCCGAGGTGCGGATGGTGCTGATCGACCCCAAGCGCGTCGAGCTCACGAGCTACGCCGGGGTGCCGCACCTCATCACGCCCATCATCACGAACCCGAAGAAGGCCGCCGAGGCGCTCCAGTGGGTCGTGAAGGAGATGGACATGCGCTACGACGACCTCGCGTCGTTCGGCTTCCGTCACATCGACGACTTCAACCGGGCCGTGGTCGCGGGCGAGATCAACCTCCCCGTCGGCAGCGAGCGCGTGCTCAAGCCCTACCCCTACCTGCTGGTCGTCGTCGACGAGCTCGCCGACCTCATGATGGTGGCCCCTCGCGACGTCGAGGACTCGATCGTGCGCATCACCCAGCTCGCTCGCGCGAGCGGCATCCACCTCGTGCTCGCCACGCAGCGCCCCTCCGTCGACGTCGTGACCGGTCTCATCAAGGCGAACGTCCCGTCGCGGCTCGCGTTCGCCGTCACGAGCGTCACCGACTCCCGCGTCATCCTCGACCAGCCCGGCGCCGACCGCCTGATCGGCCAGGGCGACGGCCTGTTCCTCCCGATGGGCGCCTCGAAGGCCATCCGCGTGCAGGGGGCGTGGGTCGCCGAGAGCGAGATCGAGAAGGTCGTCACCCACGTCAAGAACCAGGCGCGACCCGACTATCGCGCCGACGTGCAGGCGGTCGCCGAGAAGAAGGAGATCGACGCCGACATCGGGGACGACCTCGACCTGCTGCTGGCGGCGGCCGAGCAGATCATCTCGACGCAGTTCGGGTCGACGTCGATGCTGCAGCGCAAGCTCCGCGTCGGCTTCGCCAAGGCCGGACGACTGATGGACCTCCTGGAGTCCCGCGAGATCGTCGGCCCCTCGGAGGGCTCGAAGGCCCGCGACGTCCTCGTCACACCGGACCAGCTCCCCGAGGTGCTCGCGCGCCTCCGCGGCGATGATCCGCCGGCGGCGGCGGCGGCGACCGACCCGTACGGTCCGGATGCCGTGACCTCGCAGTTCGAGGGCCTCGAGGTCGTGGACGGCGACGAGGGCTCCGAGGATACTTGGGGTCTGACCGGCCGCGATTGAGCGCGGCGACGCGGCGAGCCCGCGGGTAGGCTCGGCTCGTGGCGATTCCCCGGCAGCTCCCGAACGCGATCACGATCGTGCGCATCCTGTGCGCACCGGTCTTCCTCTGGATGCTCCTCGCCGACCAGGGCGCCGACGGGGCCCTGCGCTGGTGGGCGGGCGCGCTGTTCATCGTGGCCATCGCGACCGACGGCATCGACGGCTACCTCGCCCGCCGGTACGAGATCGTCACCGACCTGGGCAAGCTCCTCGATCCCATCGCCGACAAGGCGCTCACCGGCTGTGCGTTCGTCGGCCTCTCCCTCCTGGGCGAGCTGCCCTGGTGGGTCACGATCCTCGTGCTGGTGCGCGAGGTGGGCATCACGGTGCATCGCCTCGTCGTCGCGAGCGACCACGTCGTGGCCGCCGCGTGGATGGGCAAGCTCAAGACGGTGGCCCAGGCCGTCGCGCTCTCGCTCGCGCTGCTGCCGCTGTGGACCCTCGTCGGCGACGGGATCCACGTGGTCAACACGATCGCCATGGTCATCGCGGTCGTCCTCACCGTCGCGAGCGGTCTCGACTACGTCGTGACCGAGGTGCGCGGCGCGCGCGCGTCGCGGGCGGCCGGATCCGGGGAGCCCCGGCGATGACCGCGTCGCCCACCCCCGCGTCCGGCGAGACCGGCCTCGCCGACGACCTCGAGAGCACCCTCGTCTCGGTCGGTCGCCGCACCGACCCCGAGCGCCTCGTGGCCCGATTGGGGGAGCTGGGCTGGACCATCGCCGCCGCGGAGTCGCTCACGGGCGGTCTCGTCGCCGCCTCCATCGTCTCGGTGTCGGGCGCGTCGCGGGTCTTCCGCGGCGCGGTGGTCGCCTACGCGACCGACGTCAAGGCGAGCCTGCTCGGGGTGGAGCAGCACCTCCTCGACGCGCACGGGCCCGTCCACCCGCGGGTCGCGAGCCAGATGGCCGAGGGGGCCCGCCGCGCCCTCGGACGCGACGGTGTTCCGGCCGACGTCGGCATCGCGACCACCGGCATCGCCGGCCCGGTCTCGTCCGACGGGCAGCCGGTGGGAACCGTGCACATCGCCGTCGCGACGCCCCTGGGCTCGCGGGTCGAGTCGGTGCAGCTCGACGGCGACCGGGACGGCATCCGTGCCGAGACCGCGGCGCGCGCCATCCGACTGGTGCTCGACGCGCTCTGACGCGCCCGCCCGCGCGCGGGCGATGTCGCGGGGAATACCGTTCGTGTCGCGCCGGTTACGTCTGAGCGATTCCCAACCATTACCCAGCACGTGAGGGCTATCGTGGCCAGCAAGTCGGGTACTGTTGTCCACCCGGGTACCGAAACCGGCGAGGGAACACGAGTAGAGGAGGGGGCCCGAACATGATCCTGGTTCGTCAGGAGATCGGCGAAGTCCTGCGCGACTTCCGTCTGCAGAAGGGGCGCACCCTCCGTCAGGTCGCCGGGCGCGCGAGCGTCGCCCTGGGCTACCTCAGCGAGGTCGAGCGCGGTCAGAAGGAGGCGTCGAGCGAGATCCTCGCCGCGGTCGCCGAGGCCCTCGACGTCCCGATCTCGACCATCATGCGCGAGGTGGGCGACCGCCTGTCCGTCCTCGAAGGCCTGCAGGTCTTCCCCGACGTCGTCCCCGACGATCTTGCCGCCCTCGACGGCGGTCTGGTCCAGCCCGAGCTCTCGCTGCGCTGACGTGCGGCGCAGTGAGTTCGCGCGCGCGGTCGCGGACGAATTCGGCCCCCGCGGGTCGAGCCTCGTCGCCGACCTCGCCCTGTCCGGTGTCGGTCATCGCACCGCGGCGCAGGCGCTGGCCGACGGGGTGGATCCGCGGGAGATCTGGCTCGCGCTGTGCGTGGAGACCGACGTGCCTCTCGCGCGCCGACACGGCGTGGGCATGATGGAGCCCCGTCGGCGCTGACGGTGTGCGCGGCGCCACGGCGTGTCGCGATCTCGAAACTCTGTTCGAGGGGCGTAGGCTCCTGCACATGAGGTAGAACGAGATGTTTGTCCACATCCGTGGGCGTGCCCCCGACCGATGTCGGAGGCGCTCCCTAGCGTGGACATCGTCATCACGACACCTCCGCCTTGTCGCAGCATCCCTCCCGTCGGGTGGGAGCGCGACAGCCTACAGGCGACGGAATCCCCGACGCGGCCGAGCCGCCGACGGCAGAGCACAAGGAGCACGTCATGCCCTCACCCGCCGACCGCGAGAAGGCCCTCGAATCGGCCCTCGCCCAGATCGACCGGCAGTTCGGAAAGGGCTCGGTCATGCGACTGGGCAGCGACGAGCGCGCCCCCGTCGAGGTCATCCCGACCGGATCCATCGCGCTGGACGTCGCCCTCGGCGTCGGGGGTCTGCCGCGCGGCCGCATCATCGAGATCTACGGTCCCGAGTCGTCGGGTAAGACGACCCTGACGCTGCACGCGATCGCCAACGTGCAGCGCGCGGGCGGCATCGCCGCCTTCATCGACGCGGAGCACGCGCTCGACCCCGACTACGCCCAGAAGCTGGGCGTCGACATCGACCAGCTCCTCGTCTCGCAGCCCGACACGGGGGAGCAGGCCCTGGAGATCGCCGACATGCTGGTGCGCTCGGGCGCGATCGACCTCGTCGTGATCGACTCGGTCGCCGCGCTGGTGCCCAAGGCCGAGATCGAGGGCGAGATGGGAGACTCGCACGTGGGTCTGCAGGCGCGACTGATGTCGCAGGCGCTGCGCAAGCTCACCGGTGGGCTCAACCAGACCAACACCACGATGATCTTCATCAACCAGCTGCGCGAGAAGATCGGCGTGTTCTTCGGCTCGCCGGAGACCACCGCCGGTGGTAAGGCGTTGAAGTTCTACGCGTCGGTGCGCCTCGACATCCGTCGTATCGAGACCCTCAAGGACGGAACCGAGGCGGTCGGAAACCGTACGCGCGTGAAGGTCGTCAAGAACAAGATGGCTCCGCCCTTCAAGCAGGCCGAGTTCGACATCCTGTATGGCATCGGCATCTCGCGCGAGGGCTCCCTCATCGACTTCGGCGTGGAGCACACGCTGGTCAAGAAGTCCGGTGCCTGGTACACCTACGACGGCGAGCAGCTGGGGCAGGGCAAGGAGAACGCGCGCAACTTCCTGCTGAAGAACCCCGACATCGCCGCCGAGATCGAGACCAAGATCAAGCAGAAGCTCGGCATCGGACAGCCGCGCGGCGCCGCCGAGACGGTGCCCGCCGACGATCTGGCTGCGCGCCGCCCGGCCTGATGAGCGGTGCGCGCGACGGGGGCGAGCGCGACGGCCTCGCCCCCGTGATCCCGCTGTTCGGCGGAGCACATCACGCCCGGCGCGACGACGGGGCCGCGGAGGACGCGACTGCGGAGGACAGGACTGTCGGGGACGCGGACCGCGAGGGAGTGACCCCGTTCCGCGACGCCCCGTCGACGACGTGGCACACGACGTGGACGGACGAGCAGGACAGCCCGGAGGCGGACGCCTGGGATGCCGACACGACGACTCGTGCGCAGGACGCCGAGGCTGCGCTCGTCAAGCGGCTACGGACGCGGTCGCTGTCGGAGCGGGAGGCGAGGGCCTTCCTCCGCGAGCGCGACCTCGCGGACGACGCGATCGAGCACGTGCTGGCGCGGATGCGCGGCCTCGGCTATCTCGACGACGCGGCGCTCGCGGAGCAGCTCGTCCACAGTGGCGTCGAGCGGAAGGGTCAGGGCCGGGTCATGCTCGCGCAGGCGCTGGCCAAGCGCGGCATCCCTCGTGATGTGGTCGACGAGGCCCTCGGGGCGTTGCCGGACGACGAGGCCGAACGCGCGCTCGACTTCGCGCGCCAGAAGGCGCGATCGCTGCGCGACCTCGATCGCGACACGGCGCTGCGGCGACTGTCCGGCCGGCTTGCGCGGCGCGGTTACGGCGCGACGGCGCTGTCGGCCGCCCGGCAGGCGCTCGACGAGCTCGGCCGGCCCGTACGGCGACCGCCCGCGGGTACCGTCCGCTTCGACTGAGCGGGCCCGCCGCCCGCCGCGCCCGCAGTCGCACCGGAGTCCGACGCGTCGTCGGATCGTAGAATGAAGGCACCATGACCTCTCCGTCCGCCGCCCCCACGCTGATCGCGCCGTCGCTCGCCGCCGTCGCCGCCGACGGCCGCACCCGCACCTACGAGGTGCGCACCTTCGGCTGCCAGATGAACGTCCACGACTCCGAGCGGCTGTCGGGTTCGCTCGAGAGCGCGGGATACGTGCGTGCGGATGCGGGGACCGAGGCCGACGTCGTCGTCATCAACACGTGCGCCGTGCGCGACAACGCCGCGGGCAAGCTGTACGGCACGCTCGGACACCTCAAGAGTCGTAAAGACCGCCACGAGGGCATGCAGATCGCGGTCGGCGGCTGCATGGCGCAGATGGACAAGGACGCCGTCCTCGAGAAGGCGCCCTGGGTCGACGTCGTCTTCGGCACCCACAACATGGGATCGCTTCCGCGCCTGCTGGAGCGCGCACGGCACAACGGCGACGCCGAGCTCGAGATCCTCGAGGCCCTCGAGGTGTTCCCCTCCACGCTGCCCACCAAGCGCGACGCCGTCCACAGCGGCTGGGTGTCGATCTCCGTGGGCTGCAACAACACGTGCACGTTCTGCATCGTGCCGAGCCTGCGCGGCAAGGAGAAGGACCGCCGCCCCGGCGACATCCTGAACGAGATCCGGCTCCTCGTCGACGACGGCGCGATCGAGGTCACGCTCCTCGGTCAGAACGTGAACAGCTACGGGGTCGAGTTCGGCGACCGCCAGGCGTTCGGCAAGCTGCTGCGCGCCGCCGGTCAGATCCCCGGCCTGGAACGCATCCGTTTCACGAGCCCGCATCCGGCGGCGTTTACCGACGACGTGATCGACGCGATGGCCGAGACGCCGCAGGTGATGCCTCAGCTGCACATGCCGCTGCAGTCCGGCTCCGACCGGATCCTGCGCGCGATGCGGCGCTCCTATCGCAGCGACCGCTTCCTCGGCATTCTGGACCGGGTCCGCGAGCGGATCCCGCACGCGGCGATCTCCACCGACATCATCGTCGGCTTCCCCGGCGAGACCGACGAGGACTTCGAGGACACGATGCGTGTCGTCGAGCAGGCCCGTTTCGCGAGCGCGTTCACGTTCCAGTACTCCATCCGCGAGGGCACGCCCGCCGCCACGATGCCCGACCAGATCCTCAAGGCCGTCGTCCAGGAGCGCTACGAGCGCCTGGTGGCCCTGCAGGAGCGCATCAGCCTGGAGGAGAACCAGGCCCAGATCGGACGCGAGCTCCAGGTGCTCGTCTCGACGGGCGAAGGGAAGAAGGACGCCGAGACGCGCCGCCTGACCGGCCGCGCGGAGGACAACCGCCTCGTGCACTTCGAGCTGCCCGACGGCTCCGCGGTGCCCCGCCCGGGCGACGTCGTCACCGTGACCGTCACCCACGCCGCTCCCTTCCACCTGCTCGCCGACAGCACCGACGGCGCCCCGCTGCAGATCCGCCGCACACGCGCGGGCGATGCGTGGGACCGGACGCAGGCCGAGTCCTGCGGCGTCCCCGCTCCCGCGGGCGCGGAGGGCGGCGCGCCGCGCGCGGTGTCGCTGGGCCTTCCCACGCTGCGCCTCGGGTGACCGGGCGCCTCTGGGCCGTCGTCGGAGCCACCGGCACCGGCAAGACGGACCTGTCGCTGCGCCTCGCCGAGGCGCTGGGCGCCCGCGGACGCGCGGCGGAGATCGTCAACGCCGATGCCATGCAGCTCTACCGCGGGATGGACATCGGGACCGCGAAGCTGCCGGTCGCCGAGCGTCGCGGCATCCCGCACCACCTCTTCGACGTGCTGGAGGTGACCGACGAGGCCGCGGTCGCGGCCTATCAGGATGCCGCGCGCACCGCGATCTCCGACATCTTCTCCCGCGATGCCGACGCCATCCTCGTCGGCGGCTCGGGGCTGTACGTGTCGAGCGTCGTCTACGACTTCCGCTTCCCGCCGCACGACGACGCGGTGCGCGAGCGGCTCGAACAGGAGCTCGCCCAGGACGGCCCCGGCGCCCTGCTCGAACGGCTCCGCCTCCTCGATCCGACGACGGCCGAGCGCATCGACGCCCGCAACGGGCGTCGGATCGTCCGTGCGCTCGAGATCGCTCTGCAGGGCGACCGCGGGCACGGCGCGGCACTGCCCGCGGAACCGGTGCGGTGGCATGAGCCTACGATGCTCGTCGGCGTCGAGCTCGACCGTGCGCAGCTCGTCGCACGCCTCGACGAGCGCGTGGAGCGCATGTGGCGCGAGGGGATGTTGGCCGAGGTCGAGGCGCTGCGCGCGCGAGGCCTCGAGCGCGGGGTCACGGCGAGCCGTGCCATCGGGTATGCCCAGGCCGTCGACCAGCTCGCCGGACGCATCGACCAGGCGGAGGCGATCGCGCAGACCCAGGCGTTGACGCGGCGCTACGCGCGGCGACAGGTGTCGTGGTTCCGTCGGTACCCCGGCATCCACTGGGTCGCGCCCGACGCGGACGCCGCCGCGCTGGCAGACTCGATGGCGTGACCGCCGTCGAGATCCGCCCCTTCGCCACCGCCGATACGGACGCCGTCGTCGCGCTCTGGCGAGAGGCGGGGCTGACGCGGCCCTGGAACGACCCGTACCGGGACATCGCCCGCAAGCTCACCGTGCAGCCCGAGCTGTTCCTCGTCGCCCACGATCGGGGCGACCTCGTGGGCACCGTCATGGCCGGCTACGACGGGCATCGCGGGTGGCTGTACTACCTGGCGACGGCCGCGGAGCGTCGCGGCGAGGGGATCGCGCGCCGCCTCGTGGAGACGGCGGAGGAGGGCCTGCGCGCCCTCGGATGCCCGAAGGTGGAGCTGATGGTGCGTCCGGAGAACACCGCGGTCCACGACTTCTACGCCCGCCTCGGGTACGAGCCGTTCGATGTCTGGATGACCGGCAAGCGGCTGATCGCCGACTGACGCGTGCCCGCCGTCCACCCCGCCGGTGCACAGCGCGCGGCCCGTAGACTTGCCGGGTGGCAGAGCCGATCGCATTCACCAAGGGTCACGGCACGGGCAACGACTTCGTGATCGTCCCGGACGACGACGGTGCCCTCGACCTGTCGGCCGACCAGATCGCCGCGCTCTGCGACCGCCGCTTCGGCATCGGCGGCGACGGCATCCTGCGCGTCGTCCGCAGCGCCCGCCTCCGCGAGGGCGAGGCGACGGCGGATGCCGAGTGGTTCATGGACTACCGCAACGCCGACGGATCGGCCGCGGAGATGTGCGGCAACGGCACCCGCGTGTTCGCGAAGTACCTCGTCGACACCGGCCGCGCGAACATCGATGACGCGCCGCTGCGCATCGGCACCCGCGCGGGCGTGAAGACCCTCACTCGCAGCGACCTCGGCTTCGAGGTCGACCTCGGCGTGTTCCGGGTCGACGGCGATGTCGTGGTGAAGGCGAGGGGCCTCGACGTCGCCCGGCCCGGACAGGGCGTCGACGTCGGCAACCCGCACGTGGTCGTTGCCCTCTCCAGCTCCGCGGAGCTCGACGGACTCGACCTCACGGTGCAGCCGCAGCTGCATCCCGACCCGGTCGAGGGCGCCAACGTCGAGTTCGTGGTCCCGGCCGATCCGCTCGTGCAGAACGGCGTCGGAACGATCCGGATGCGTGTGTTCGAGCGGGGCGTCGGGGAGACCCTGTCGTGCGGCACCGGTGTGGCCGCCGCCGCGCTGGCGGTCCGGCACTGGGCGGGGGCCGCGGCGCCGGACCGGTGGAGCGTGGAGGTGCCCGGCGGCACGCTCGGTGTACGCATCGTCGCCGAGGCCGACGGAGAGCACGTCCTCCTGTCCGGACCGGCGGCGCTCGTCTACTCAGGCGAGGTCCGTCTCGCCTGAGGCCGGCGCGCCGCCCGCGCCGGCGCCAGGGGCACGTCAGGGAAGCTCGATGGCGCCCGTGCGCACGGCGCCGTGCCGGCGCACCTTCAGCACCCGGAATCCTCGCCCGGTCGCGGCCCGTGTCACGGAGTAGCCGTCGTCGAAGGTGGCCGCGAGCCAGCGCTGCAGAGAATCCGAGCCGAGGTTGCGCTGCACGACGAGCCAGGCGTCGCTGCGCTCGTCGAGCCGCGGAAGCCAGCGCTCCAGGAGGCCGTGCAACTCGTTCTTGCCGACCCGGATCGGGGGATTCGACCGGATGCCGCGGAAGCGGACGTCCTCCGGAACATCTTCGGGGCGTGCGGCGTTGACGTTGTCGAGTCCCCACTCCGCGGCGTTGCGGCGGACGAGATCGAGGGCCCGGTCGTTCACGTCGACCGCCCACACGGTGGCGTGGGGAGACTGGACGGCGAGGCTCAACGCGATCGGCCCCCACCCGCAGCCGAGGTCGAGCAGATGTCCTCCCGGCGGAGGCGGTGGCGTGTTCGCCAGGAGCACGGCCGTCCCGCCATCGACGTGGTCGGGGCTGAACACCCCGCCCGCGGTCGTGACCTCGCCAGAGCGTCCGGCGAGGGACACACGGATGCGGCGGAGGTTCTCGGCGCTGGACGGGGAGGCGCTGAAGTAGTGGTCACTCCCCATCCTGCGAGCGTACCGGAGCCACCCGCCCCCGCGGGAGGCTAGACTGCAAGGCTGACCTGGAAGGAATCCATGACCCACACCACCGAGACCACCGACGCGCACGGCGACGAGACGCCGATCGACCCGGTGGATCGCGTGCTGGCCCACGCCGAGGGGCGTTCGAGCGCGCGCGTCTTCGGGGCCGCCCAGGCGCTGCAGGACTCCGCGACCGTCGCCTATGGCGACACCGACGGCGACCAGTGGGACCGTGAGGAACGCGCGGCGCTGCGCCGCGTGCCCGGGCTGTCGACCGAGCTCGAGGACGTCACCGAGGTCGAGTACCGCCAGCTGCGGCTGGAGAACGTCGTGCTCGTGGGCGTGTACCCCCAGGGATCGCACGAGGATGCCGAGAACTCCCTTCGCGAGCTCGCGGCGCTCGCCGAGACCGCGGGAGCCGTCGTGCTCGACGGCGTGCTGCAGCGTCGCCCGCACCCCGACCCCGCCACCTACATCGGCCGCGGCAAGGCCGCGGAGCTGCGCGACCTGGTGGCGGCCGTGGGCGCCGACACCGTCATCGCCGACACCGAGCTGGCCCCCAGCCAGCGCCGTGCGCTGGAGGACGTCGTGAAGGTGAAGGTCATCGACCGCACCACCGTCATCCTCGACATCTTCAGCCAGCACGCGAAGAGCCGCGAGGGCAAGGCCCAGGTCGAGCTCGCCCAGCTCGAGTACCTGCTGCCGCGCCTGCGCGGCTGGGGCGAATCGATGAGCCGTCAGGCCGGTGGCCAGGTGGGCGCCGGTGGCGCCGGCATGGGCTCGCGCGGTCCGGGTGAGACGAAGATCGAGCTCGATCGCCGCCGCATCCGCACCAAGATGGCCCAGCTGCGCAAGCAGCTGCGCGACTTCGCACCCGCCCGCGAGGCCAAGCGCAGCGAGCGCAAGCGCAACACGATCCCCTCGGTGGCCATCGCCGGCTACACCAACGCCGGCAAGTCCAGCCTGCTCAACCGGCTGACCAGCGCCGGCGTGCTCGTCGAGAACGCGCTGTTCGCGACCCTGGATGCCACGGTGCGCCGGGCCGAGGCGGCCGACGGCCGCGTGTACACGCTGACCGACACCGTCGGGTTCGTGCGGAACCTCCCGCACCAGCTCGTCGAGGCGTTCCGCTCGACCCTGGAGGAGGTGGGCGACGCCGACGTGCTCGTGCACGTCGTCGACGGCTCGCACCCCGACCCCGCCGCGCAGCTCGCGACCGTGCGCGACGTGATGGGCGACGTCGGGGCGCGCTCCACGCGCGAGATCGTCGTGTTCAACAAGGCGGACCTCGTCGACGAGGACACCCGGCTCGTGCTGCGCGGTCTCGAGCCGGGCGCGCTGTTCGTGTCGTCGCGGACGGGCGAGGGCATCGACCAGCTCCGTGCCGTCGTCGAGGAGGCGCTGCCGCTTCCCGCCGTCGAGGTGCGTGCGCTCGTGCCGTACGACCGCGGCGACCTGATCAACGCCGTGCACGAGTCGGGGCACATCGTCTCGACGTCGCACGAGGAGGACGGCACGGCCGTGCACGCGCACGTCTCGGAGCGTCTCGCCGCGGAGCTCGCGCCCTACGCCGTCTGACGGTCGGGCGTTTCGACTCGCTGCGCTCGCTCAACGACCGGGCGGGGCGGTCGGGCGTTTCGACTCGCTGCGCTCGCTCAACGACCGGGCGGGGCGGTCGGGCGTTTCGACTCGCTGCGCTCGCTCGACGACCGGGCGGGGCGGTCGGGCGTTTCGACTCGCTGCGCTCGCTCGACGACCGGTGGCGACGGTCGGGCGTTTCGACTCGCTGCGCTCGCTCAACGACCGGTGGCGGCGGTGGGGCGATTCGATTCGCTGCGCTCGCTCAACGACCGGGCGGGGCGGTGGGGGACGGGCCCGGTCGTTGAGCGACGAGCGCAGCGAGGAGTCGAAACGCCCGCACTCACGAGAGCGTGATCGGCGGCACCCCCGGGGTCTCGAAGCCGAACACCTGCCCGAGGAACGCGAGCTCGCTCTCCAACGCGTGCACGACCGACTCCGCGCGGCGGAAGCCGTGCCCTTCGCCCTCGTACAGGACGTATGCGTGGGGGACCCCCCGCGCGGCGAGGGCATCGCGGATCGCCTCGGCCTGCGACGGCGGCACGACCGCGTCCTCCGCGCCCTGCAGCAGGAGGACGGGTACCGCGAAGCCCGCGATGTGCGTCAGGGGCGACCGTTCGACGTACAGGTCCTCGGCCTCCGGTAGCGGGCCGATGAGGCCGTCGAGATAACGGGACTCGAAGTCGTGGGTGTCCGCCGCGAGGGCGCGCGCGTCGCCGACGCCGTAGCGCGAGATGCCCGCGGCGAAGACGTCGGTGCGGGCGAGCGCGGCCAGTACCGTCCACCCGCCGGCCGACCCGCCCTTGATCGCCAGCCGGTGCGGGTCCGCCGCGCCGGACGCGGCGAGACCGGATGCCGCGGCCGCGACATCCTGCACGTCCACGACGCCCCACTGGCCGCGCAGGCGCTGCCGGTACGCCCGGCCGTAGCCGGTGGAGCCGCCGTAGTTGACCTCGAGCACCCCGATGCCGCGACTCGTGAAGAACAGCGTCTTGCCGTCGGCGACGCCGCCCTCGTGGCCGGTCGGGCCGCCGTGGACGAGCACGAGGTACGGCGGACGCTCACCGGCGGGGCCCGTGGCGTGCGGGTTCGTCGGCGGATGGACGAACGCGTGCACCGGCCCGGTCGGTCCCTCCACCGTGAGCGGCCGCGTCGGCGGCATCCACGAGCCCAGCTCGTCGCCGGGGATCTGCGCCGGCGCCCCGACGATGCGCGTCACATGCGCCGCGTCGGGACCGTCGGTGAGGTCGACGAGCCAGATCCCGCTGACTCCCGGGGCCATCCCCGACACGAGCGCCCGACGACCGGCGACGGCCTCGACGGCCAGCGACGCGGTGGCGGGGACGTCGACGGCGGTCGCGGTGCCGGCGGCATCCACCGCCACGAGCTCATCGGCACCCTCGGTCCGCACGGCGAGCAGCCCACCGTCGTCGAGCAGCCCGTACCAGCGGCTGCCGAGAGACCACAGCGGCCCACCCGTGTCGGCGTCGGCGGGGGCGAGTGCGGTACGCGGCAGATCCGCATCGAGCCGCACCCGCCACGGGTTCCAGTGCCCGCTCGCATCGTCGAGGTAGACGAGGTCGTCCTCGTCGGCCCATTCGGGCTGCAGCGCCGCGGAGGCGCCGTCGGTCACGTCCGTCCACTCGACGACGGCGCCGTCGTCGATCCGCCCGACGCGCAGGACCGTGCGGTCCCAGGGCATGTCCGGATGGTTCCAGGCGACCCAGGCGAGGCGATCGCCGCGCGGCGAGAGCACCGGCTGCGCGACGAAGTCGCTGCCGGCGACGAGGTCGCGCGCGCCGGAGCCGTCCCGCTCGATCCGCACGATCGCCCGATCGCGCCCGCCGCGCTCGCGGATGCCGAGGAGCACTCCCGCACTGACGCGCAGACCGCCGTAGCGGACGTCGGGCTCCGCCGTGAGGGGGCGCGGCTCGTGACCGGGCTCGATCACCCAGACCTGCTGATCGCTGCGCTCGACGAAGAACAGACGGCCCTCGTCATCGGCCGCCCATGACCCGCCGCCGTACTCGTGCACGCCCGAGCGCGCGTTCCACGGCGCCGGCAGCACGGTGTGCACCTCGCCCTGCGCGTCGCGGCGGAAGACGGCCGTGCGACCGGCCTCCTCGGGGACGGACTGCCCCCACCACACCTCGTCGCCGACGACGGCGGCGCCGTCGATGCGCGGGGAGGCGGCGGAGGCCCACGCGGCGGTCAGCGGGGAGGGCCAGGATCCGTAGGGGCGTGCGTCGACCATACGTCCCACGCTACGCCGCGGGGCGACGGCATCCTCCCCGCCCGGAGTGAAACGTGTCGTCACACAACACCGGATGCCGCCGTCGTGGCCCTACAGTGGTGCCATCGACGCCCGCGCCAGCGGGCCGCCCGGTTCGCCCGGGCAGGAGCGACAGCCGAGCCCGGCACCCGCCCGCGAGAACCGCACCTTCGTGCGCCCCGCGGCCGACCGGCTGAACGACCCTGACCCGAGAGCGAACCGAGCCATGATGTCTCACGAACCCCGCGCCACCGCGCCGATCGTCGACGACGTGTCCCCGAGGTCCGCTCGGACGGTGCCCTTCTCCTTCGAGATCTATCCGCCCCGGACGGCCGAGGGGCTCCCCGCCCTCCACGAGACGATCCGTGTGCTCGCCGCCACCGGGCCGCGCTTCATCTCCGTCACGTTCGGGGCCGGCGGATCGACCACCGACCGCTCGCTCGCCGTCCTCACCCACATCCTCCGCGAGACGCCCGTGCCCCCGGTGGCCCATCTCACGTGCGTCGGCAGCAGCTACGCGGAGGCCACCACCGTGATCCGGGAGTTCCTCGACGCCGGCATCACCCGCTTCCTGGCCCTGCGCGGCGACCCTCCCGCGGGGGTCGCGGAGGACGAGGTCGCGCTCGGCGACCTCGAGTCGGCGGCGCAGCTCGTGCAGCTGATCGACCGGGTGCAGGCGGAGCGCTCGCCGTACCGCGAGCAGGAGATCCCCGGCGTTCCCGGGGCTGCGCAGGTCGCCGCCGGGGAGCGGGTCGAGATCGCCGTCGCGGCCTTCCCGAACGGCCACCCGCGCTCGCGCCACCGCTTCGAGGACATCGATGCGCTCCTGGCCAAGCAGGCGGCGGGAGCGACCTCGGCGATCACGCAGCTCTTCTTCCGCCCCGCCGACTACCTCGACTTCGTCTCGCGCGCCCGCGCCGCCGGCGTCGTCATCCCGATCCTGCCCGGCATCATGCCGATCACCTCGCCCGCACGCCTGCGCCGCGTCCTCGAGCTCACCGGCGACCCCCGGCCCGACGACCTCGCGGTCGCCCTGGAGGCCGCGACGGATGCCGCCGCGCAGCGCGCGGTGGGCATCGCCCACGCCGCGGACCTCGCCCGCGCCGTGCTCGACGGCGGAGCGCCCGGCATCCACCTCTACGCCTTCAACAACCACGACACCGTCCTGGCCGTGCTCCGCGCCGCCGGGCTCATCCCTGAGGAGACGACCCCATGACCACGTCCTTCCCCGCCGGCACGATCCTCGGTTACCCGCGCATCGGCCGCCGCCGCGAGCTCAAGCGCGCCGTCGAGCGCCACTGGGCCGGTGTGCTCGACGAGGCCGGCCTCGAGACCGAGGCGGCGGCCCTCCGCCGCGCGACGCGCGCGCGGCTCCTCGACCTCGGCCTCGGCCGCGACGACTCGTCCATCCCCGAGACCTTCTCCTACTACGACCAGGTGCTCGACGCGGCGACCGCCGTCGGCGCCCTCCCGGCGCGCTTCGACGCGCTCCGGGGCGAGGACGGCGCCGTGCCGCTCGCGGCCTACTTCGCCGCCGCGCGCGGCGACGGTCATCGTCAGCCGCTCGAGATGACGAAGTGGTTCGACACGAACTACCACTACCTCGTTCCCGAGATCGCTCCCGAGACCCGCTTCGCGCTCTCGCACGACCGGTTCGCCCGGCAGGTCGCGGAGGCCGCCGCGGACGGCGTGACCGTGCGCCCCGTCGTGGTCGGTCCGGTGACCCTCCTCGCCCTGGCGAAGCCCGCCGACGGCGCGCCCGCGGGCTTCTCCCCGCTCGACCGCCTCGAGGATCTCCTTCCGGTCTACGCGTCGCTGCTGCAGTCGCTGCGGGAGGCCGGCGCGTCGTGGGTGCAGCTGGATGAGCCGGCGCTCGTCAGCGAGAGTCTGGGAATCGACGCCGACCGACTCGCCGCCGCGGCGGAGCGCGCGTACGCGGTGCTGGGAGCCGCCGCGGACCGTCCGGCGATCCTCGTGGCGGCGCCCTACGGGCCGCTGACGGCCGACGCGTGGAGCGTGCTGGCCGCGGCGCCCGTCGAGGCCCTCGCGATCGATCTGCACCGCGCCGCCGAGGCGCCCGCCCCGCATCCCGGCCTCGCCGGCAAGACGATCGTGGGCGGTGTCGTCGACGGTCGCAACGTGTGGCGCGGCGATCTGACCGCCGCCGCGGATCGGCTGGAGCGGCTCCGCGCGGTCGGCGCGGCCGCGGTCGCCGTCGGCACCTCGACGTCGCTGCAGCACGTGCCGCACGACGTCGCCGACGAGCCGGCGCTCGACCCGCGTCTCGCGGCGTGGCTCGCGTTCGCGGATCAGAAGGTCTCCCAGGTCGCGACCCTCGCGCACGGTCTCGTCGCCGGGCGCGCCGCGATCGCCGACGAGCTCGCAGCGGCCGACGCCGCCCTCGCCGACCGTCGGTCGGCGCCCGGGGTGGCCGACGGCGACGTGCGCGCGCGTCTGGAGGGGCTGGACGCCGCGGCATCCGACCGCGCGCCGTTCGCCCGGCGATCCGCCGCGCAGACGGCGCTCGGTCTGCCCACGCTGCCGACGACGACGATCGGCTCGTTCCCGCAGACCGCGGACATCCGCCGGGCGCGCGCGGCCCACACGCGCGGTGAGCTGTCGGCAGCGGAGTACGAGGAGTTCCTGCGCGCCGAGATCGATCGCGTCATCGACCTGCAGGAGGACCTCGGCCTCGACGTCCTCGTGCACGGGGAGGCCGAGCGCAACGACATGGTGCAGTACTTCGCCGAGCACCTCGACGGCTTCGCCGTCACCCAGAACGGCTGGGTGCAGTCGTACGGCTCGCGCGCCACCCGCCCGTCGATCCTGTGGGGCGACGTGTCGCGTCCCGCGCCCATGACGGTCGGGTGGTCGACGTATGCGCAATCCCGGTCGGAGAAGTACGTGAAGGGGATGCTGACCGGACCCGTCACGATCCTCGCGTGGTCCTTCGTCCGCGACGACCAGCCGCTCGCCGCGACGGCCGACCAGGTCGCCCTGGCGCTGCGCGACGAGATCGCCGACCTCGAGGCCGCCGGCATCCGCATCATCCAGGTGGACGAACCCGCCCTCCGGGAGCTCCTGCCGCTGCGGCGGGCCGACCAGCCCGCCTACCTCGACTGGTCGGTGCGCTCGTTCCGCCTCGCGACGGCGGGGGCGGCCGACGCCACCCAGATCCACACCCACCTCTGCTACTCCGAGTTCGGCGTCGTGATCGATGCGATCGCCGCGCTGGATGCCGACGTCACCTCGATCGAGGCGGCGCGTAGCCGCGGTGAGGTCATCGACGACATCGCGGCGTCGGGCTTCTCGCACGGCGTCGGGCCGGGTGTGTACGACATCCACTCCCCGCGCGTGCCGAGCGTCGACGAGATCGAGGAGCTCCTGCAGCGCGCCGCGGACGAGCTTCCGCTGCACCAGGTCTGGGTCAACCCCGACTGCGGGCTGAAGACGCGCGGCTACGAGGAGACCGTGGCGGCGCTGCAGAACCTCGTCACGGCCACCGCGCGCGTGCGGGAGCGCGTCGGCGCGTAGCCGGCGTCGACCCGGTCCCCGCGCGTGGACCGGGTCCGCACGGCTAGAACGCGCCCGTCGTGATCCCGGCCGATCCCGACGGGGGAGTGTTCAGCACGTTGTTGCCGCCGGGCTCCCACGCGTCGGCCGTGTTCGGATTGCCCGCTTCCTGCCGCTTGATGCACTTCCACTCGATCGCGCTGGACGGCGGGAGGTTCTCGATCACACCGGTCCAGGTCGGGTACGCGCTCGGGTTCAGCTTGATCGCGCTCGCGGGCGACCAGTTGCCCAGCTGCGGGATGTTCCCCACGACGTAGACCGACTGGCCGAACGTCGTCGTCGCGAACTCGCACGCGAAGGTCGCCCACACCGGGTCTTCGCCCAGGGTGAAGGCGAAGGTCTTCGCAGTGCCGACCGCGCTGCTGGCGGCCTTGGCGATGACCGTGTTGCCACCGGCGTTGTACCACCCGCTGGCGGCGGCGTCGAAGGCGGCCTTGTTCGCGTGCTCGGTGAGCGCGCTGCCGTTGAGGGTCACCGAGGCGGCCTGCGTGTCGTCGGTGACGAGCTTGACGATCGTCGGCCGCGACGACGGGGCGCCGGCGTACGTGCCGGATGCCGCGCCCACGGTGACGGTGGCCACGCCGCCGGACGTCGACTGGCTGATCGGCGTCGTGCGCACCGCACCGCTCTGGTACGCGGTGCTCGTGCCGTCGTCCTCGTACAGGGTGAAGCTGGTCGCGGTGTCGTCGGCGTAGACGGTCGTGATCTGCTCGTCGTGCACGGTCGAGTCCGAGCGCAGGCCCGTGATGTCCTTCGTCTCGGCATCGACGAAGGCCTGCGGGATGATCGCTCCCGCGCGGGCGTAGGCGGGCAGCGTGAACACGCCGTTGCGCCACAGGGGCACGTCCGCTATCCACTGACCCGTACTGGCGATGCGCTCGTTCGTGTGGATGTCGATCCAGTCGCCGGCGGGCAGGTACACGTCGCGCTCGCGCTCGCCCGACCCGGCCACGATGGCGACCATGAGGTCGCGGCCCAGCATCTTCTGGTGGCCCATCTCGCGGACGTTGTCGTCGTTCTGGTAGTAGTACACGAGCGGCGGAGCCACCGGTTCGCCGTACCGGTTCGCGCGGTGGGCGAGCGAGTACGTGTAGGGCGCGTTCTCGTAGCGGCGCACCAGGTTCGCGCGGTTGCTGTCGACGTCGCCGATCGCGTCGGGCGTGGTCTCCAGGCAGTTGCAGAGGTTCTCGGTGTGCGGGCGCAGCGGCGTGTCGAACCAGGCGCTGTCGGCGAACCACTGCGTGTACAGCTCGTCGGCATCCGCGTCGAGCATCTCGCGGCGGAACCCGCCGACATCCGAGCCGTAATAGTCGATGCCCGACATCGACATGTGCAGCTGCGTGTTCTGCTGCGACGCGAGGGCCTTCATCGTGGAACCGATGTCGGCCGACCACATGGCCGTCCCGAAACGCTGGATGCCGCCGGCCGCGGCGCGCGAGAGCAGGAACGGGCGGGCGTCCTCGTCGTTGCGCTCGTAGCCGTCGGCGATGCTCTGCGCCCACAGGAGGTTGTAGGCGTTGTGGTAATCGGCGTGCGCGTGCTTGCCGGGGAGGATCCCGGCCGTCCAGTCGTTCGCGTCGTACATCTCCGGCTCGCCGAGGTCGAGCCAGTGCCCCATCACGCCCTCGTCCACGAGGTGCTGGCGCTGCTCGTCGTGCCACGCGGCACCGGCGGCGGGCTGCGTCCAGTCGATCATCCCGCCCTTGCCCCACCACGGGTTGCCGGTGAGGTAGGCCGGGGAGCAGGTCGAGCATCCGGAGCGCACGAGGTAGCCGTCGGCGGCCATGTCGGCGTGCTCGGGCAGGTTCTTGCCGACGTACGACTCCTCGATCGGGATGATGCCGACGCCGTCGGCCTTCAGCGCGGCGATCTTCGACGCCGGGTTCGGGAAGCTCGACGTGTCCCAGTCGAGGGTGCCCATGCGGGTGTCGTCGGAGTCGGCGGTCACGCCCCCGAACCACTGCACGTCGAGCATGGCGCCGTCCACGGGGAAGTCGGCGGCACGGAGCCCGGAGATGGTGTCGTCGAGCTCGGACCAGTCGTCGTAGCCGAACTCCGAGACCCACAGTCCGAACGCCTTCTTCGGGGGCACGGGCGGGGTGCCGGTGAGCTGCATGTAGTCCTCGCGAAGGTCTGGCAGGTCCGGCCCCGCCATGAGATACCACCGCAGCTGGTCGCCCCACGTGCGCATCGTCCAGGGGTCGCCGGTCAGGTTCCACTCCTGCTTGTACAGCTGGTCGACGAACAGGCCGTAGTTGGCGTTGGCGTCGCCCACGGCGAACAGCACCGGGATCTGCGTGTTGCCGACCGGGCCGTTCTCCGCGTCGTAGACCATCGCATTGCCGTAGGTGCCGCCGGGGGAGCGGACGCGCCCCACCCAGTCGCCGTCGGCGCTGGCTCCCGTGAAGAACTGCTGCCCGAGGCCGTAGGCGTTCTCCATCGACGACTTCGTGATGTTCAGGCCCTTCCACGCCTGCGTGAGATCGACCGGGCAGGTCGTCTGGAGGACGAGCTCCGGCGTACGGGTGATGTCGGTCGCCGTCACGCACAGCGTCGACGTGTCGACGTCGAGTCGCAGCCCCGCGGTCTGGATCGTGCCGCCGCTGCGCGTGTAGGTCTCCGGGCCGGGGTAGTCGGTCTTCGCGATCTGCGGCGTCGTGAACAGCGCCGTCGACGTCCCGGGCGACGTGCCGCCGCCGGCGACCTCGAAGTGCACGAGGTCGTCGTCGAGCACCTCGACCACGAGGTAGCTCGATCCGGAGGTGAACTCGGCCCGCTGCACGCCGAGCGGTGCAGCCTGGGCGGGCGCGGCATCCGCCCAGCCGCCGAGGGCGGTCAGGGAGGCCGCCGCGATCGACGCGATCGCGAGGGTGGCGACGCGGCGCCGCAGGGTCAGAGCGTTCATGGTTCTCTCCGCGGGATCCGGCTCAGCGTGCGAGCACGAGGTTGTCGAGGTTGATGCCGCCGGCGCTGCCGCTGTCGTACTCGATGCGCACGGTGTGGCGGCCCGGAGCGAGACTCGCGCCGATCGAGGCGATGCCCCAGCTGTCCCAGGAGCCGGTCGAGGGCAGGGTCAGCGTGCCGACGGACGTTCCGTCGACGCGGACGGTGCGCACGGCCGAGGTCGCCGCGCCGTTGCCGTACCGCACGCGCAGCTGGTGGGTCGCGTTCGCGTCGGCCCACACGTCGAACTGCACGGCGTCGCCGCTCGTGGCGAACCCGTCCACGAAGCCCGTGCCGGTGTAGCCGGGGTGATCCGTGTTCGTGCCCACGCCCGTCTGCGCGGCGAACTCGGCCTCGTACGCGGCCTTGTCGACGCCGGTCAGCGCGATCGTGCGCGCGGACGTGCTCGCTGCGACCTTGATGGAGGTCAGCTGCTGCACGGCATCCCAGAACCAGCCGGTGCTCGCGGCGGCCAGCGCCGCCACCGACCCGACCTCGGTGAGCGCCGACCCGCCGACCGCCACCGCGGTGGGCTTCGTGCCCGACACCTGGTAGGTCGCCGCGGTGGTCAGCGCCGGAGCCGAGATCGACACGGTGCGCGCCACACGGTCGGAGGTGACCGCGATGGCGCGGTGGGCGTCCGCCGCGTCCTCGAAGTAGTCGTACGTGCTGGAGGCCGACGGGTAGATCCGGAACACCAGGTTGTCGTACGCCTCGACGTCGTTTCCGATCGTGCCGCCCAGCTCGTAGGCGTCGTTGAGGTTGAGGGGGATGACCGCGCCGGCCCGTGCGTACACCGGGATGCTGTCGGTGGCGGCGTAGTACGGCTTCACGCCGTCGCCGAGCGCGCGGCCGCCGTTCCAGAAGTCGTACCACTCGCCGGCGGGCAGGTAGACGTCCTTCACGGTCTGGCCCTGCGTCGTGATCGGGGCGACGAGCAGCTGCGAGCCGAACAGATACTGCTGGTCGTAGGTCGCCGCGGTCGCGTCGCCCGGGAAGGCGAGACTCATGGCCCGCATCATCGGCACGCCCGTCGAGGCGCTGTCGTCGGCCTCGGTGTACAGGTAGGGGACGAGGTTCATGCGGACGTTCGCGAACTTCGCGAAGGTGGGGACCACACTCGTGTCGCCGGTGCGCGCCTGCACGTTCCAGGGAGTGCGGGCCTCGGACGGCGTGGGGTCGGACTTCTCGGAGTGGTACTGCATGATCGGTGAGAAGGTGGCCTGCGACGTCGAGCGCAGGTAGAGCTCGGCGCTCGGGAACGAGCCGGTGAAGCCCGCGAGGTCCCACGCCCAGAACGGGACGCCCGACTGCCCGGCGCTCTGTCCCGCCCGCACCGCCTCCTGGAAGGCGCCGAAGGTGGAGGACTGGTCGCCCGCCCAGAAGATCGACTGGCTCTGGGCGCCGGAGGTGCCCGCGCGGCTGAAGAGCGTGCCGTCGCCCCCGGTCTTCTGCTGCACGACGTCGTTGTAGGCGCGGGTGTACTCGTTCGGGTACGCGTTGTGCATCTCGTCGCCCCGGCGTCCGTCGGCCACCTGGAGGTCGCGGCCGAACAGCGCCTCGCTGCCGTCGGTCTTGAAGCCGTCCACGCCCAGGTCGTCGAACAGATAGGCGCGCTTGCTCATCCACCAGTCGGTGGCGGCGGTGCTCGTGAAGTCGGGCACCGTGCTGTCGCCGAACCACTGGCCGGTCGGGATGCGGTAGGGCTGACCGGCGCCGTCCTTCACGAGGAAGTCCTGCGCGGCGGCGTAGGCCTTGTCGTTGAGGTGCTGCTGCGGAGCGGTGGAGGGGTTCGAGGTGAAGTTCTCCTTGAGCACCGGGATCTGCCAGAGGATGACCTTGATGTTCTGGTCGTGGGCATCCTGGATCATCTGCTTCGGGTCGCTCCACGCCCCGCCGGAGGGGAAGGTGAGGTCGGCATAGTCGAGGCTGCCGCTTCCCGCGGTCGGCGTGTACTGGGCGTCCTTCCAGAGGTAGAACGTGGCCTCGTCGCTCCACTGCTCCAGAACGAGAGCGCTGTGCGGGATGCCGGAGGAGTCCACCTGGTTCAGCCACGTGTCGACCTCGGCCTGCGTGTTCCACTCGTTCGCCGATCCCCAGAGGCCGAAGGCCCACTTGGGCGGCAGGAGCGGACGGCCGGTCTCGGCGGTGAAGTCGTCGAGCATCTCGGTCTGGTCGCCGGTGAAGAACTGGTACGTGAGGGTCGAGGTCACCGCGCCGCCCGTGTCGACGGTGAACCCGGCCATGTCGGAGCGGTAGGTCGCCAGGTTGAAGATCGCGTACCGGGTGCTGTGGACGTGCACGCCGTAGCCGGCGGAGTTCGCGAAGTAGGGCACGGAGTAGTACGTGCGGCGGGTCGCGCCCTGGTCCTGGTACTGGTTGTAGACGTAGTTGTGCACGTCGGTTCCGCGATGGTCGAGTCGGTCGTAGCGCTCGCCGAAGCCCTCGAACCGCTCGCCCGCGGGGCTGAGGAAGTGGTCCTCGATCTTGGTCACGGTGGAGCTGCCGTCGCTGGCCCAGCCGATGTTGCGGAACTGCGCCGGGTCGTACTGGCGTGTGATGAGCGTCGTGCCGTCTCCCTTGTAGACCGAGAGGCGGTAGGAGCTCTTGTCGATCTTGAGGACGAGCTGGCTCGTGGCGATGGTCACCTGCGACGCGCCGTTGGTGAGGGTGTAGTCCGTCAGCCCGCTCAGGTTCAGGCCAGATCCGCTCGGCGCGATCTGCACGTCGTAGCCGTCGAGGCGGGGGAAGGCGAAACGCACCTTCGGAGTGAAGTCGCCGGCGCTGTCGCCCGTCACGATGTCGACCGAGGTGCCGTTGTCGATCACGTTCGTGACGTCGGTGACGGTGCTCCACGAGGTGGTCGCGAACGAGAACGGTCCGATGTCGCGCTGGCCGGCGCCGTTCACGTCGGCGTGCACGGTGTACTGCACGTCGTCGCCGCGGGCGAAGGATCCCAGATCGATCTTCCAGTACGTGTTGTTGCCGGAGTTGTAGTCCCAGCTCGCGCCGCGCGGGGTCTGGGCGACGCCGTTGACGCTCCAGGTGACCCACACCGACTGGCCCGAGGCGATCGGCCACGTCGTGGCGCGGACCGTGACGTCCTCGCCCGCCATCGGGTCGCGCGGCGATCGTTCCGCCGGTTGCGCGGCATACAGCTCGTCGTCGCCGTACGGGTCGTGCCACACCCCGTCCAGCGTGCTCGCCTGTGCCGGGGTCGCCGCGAGAAGGGCGATGACGAGAGCCGTCACCAGACCCGCGGCGAGCACGATCGCGCGCCGGGGGCCGACGAGGGGAACAGTCCGTGCAGCAGAAGACATGGGAACCTCTTTGTTCAGGTCTGAATTTAGTGGAGAGTATGGACCACCTGTGCGTCGGATATCAACCCTTTGTTCTCATCGAGCAGTCGCGCGCCGGGCTGATCGGGGCGAAGGGGAATCGAGTTGACGTTCGCGCGCGTCGTGTCCTAATGTTCTTTCAGGCCTAAACAAAGGGGTTCCCGTGCCGTCTTCATCCGCCCGAGCCGATGTCACTCGATCGGCCGTGCTCGCCTTCATCGGCGGCAGCGGTCCCACCTCGCGGGCCGACCTGGCGCGCGAGCTCGACGTCTCGCCCGCGCTCATCACCCAGCACACGCGTCAGCTGATCGCCGACGGGCTGCTCGTCGAGCTCGACCACAGCCCCTCCAGCGGCGGACGCCCGGCGCGGCTCCTCGGACTCGTGGCCGACGCGGGTCGCGCGATCGGCGTCAAGGTCGTCGCGGATCACATCACCGTCGTGGAGGTCGGGATCGACGGCACCGTCGTCCGTTCCGCGACCGAGCCCTTCGATGCGGCTTCGGGCACCGCGACGACACGCCTGGCCGAGAAGCTGCGCGCGTTCATCGCCGGGGGCGACGGCGCCCCGCTCCTCGGTCTCGGGGTTGGCGTGCCCGGCAACGTCGAGGAGCAGGCGGTCGGCACCGTCGACTCCACGCAGCTCGGCTGGCAGCGCGTGCCCCTCGGCGAAGCGCTGCGTCGCGAGCTCGACCTTCCGGTCCTCGTCGAGAACAACGTCAACGCGCTCGCGATCGCCGAGGCGCTGCACGGCCAGGCGCGGGGGCACGAGAACGTCCTCGTCCTCACGATCGGCACCGGCGTCGGTGCGGGGCTCGTGGCCGACGGCCGCGTGCTGCGCGGCCGGAGCGGCGGGGCGGGCGAGATCGGGCACGTCCCGGTGGAGGAGGACGGTCCGCTCTGCCAGTGCGGCGGCCGCGGCTGTCTCGAAGCCATCGTCGGCCAGGACGCCCTCGTGCGCCGCGCCCGCGAGCAGGGGATCATCGGCCGCGATGCCGGCATCGGCGCGCTGCGCTCCGCGGCGGACGCCGGCGACGCGGGCGCCCAGCAGCTCTTCTCGCACGCCGGACATCTGCTCGGTCGGGTCCTCGCGGGCGTGGTCAACGTGGTCGACCCCGAGATCGTGATCCTCCTCGGTGAGGGCGTCGAGTCGTGGCGACACTGGTCGTTCGGATTCGAGCCGGCGTTTCGCGCCGGCCTCATCCCGCGCAACCGCGCCGTGCCGGTTGCGGTCGAGACGTGGCAGGACGACCGCTGGGCGCAGGGCGCGGCCTCGCTCGTGCTCTCGACCCCGTTCGACGACCAGGGGCGCTCGGGGGAGCAGGGACGTCTCGTGCGCGAGCGGCTCGCCGTGGCGCGTGCGGTCGAGCCCGGAGAAGGCGGCGGCGCGAGATGACCCTCACGGCCCGGCCTCTCCCGGCCACGACGGGACGCGCGGCGATCCGGACCCGGCCCGTGCGGCGGCCCCGGCGACGACTGCGCTACGCGCTCACGGTGCTCGCGTTCCTGCTGCCGAGCGCCATCCCGCTCGCCCTCTTCACGATCTACCCGATGTTCGGCGCGCTGTGGACGAGCCTGCACGAATGGAACCTGCTCGCCCCCATGAAGTGGGTCGGGCTCGACAACTACGTCCACCTCGTGCAGGACCCGGCGACGCAGCGGGCGTTCTTCAACACGCTCTACTACCTCGTCGGCTACCTGCCGCTCGTCTACATCGGCGGTCTCGCCCTCGCCCTCGCCCTCAACGTGCCGCTGCGCGGTCGCAACATCCTGCGCGGTGTGTACTTCCTTCCCGTCGTGACGAGCTGGATCGTGGTCGCCCTGGTGTGGCGCTGGCTCCTCAACCCGTCCGTCGGCATCGTCAACGCGACCCTCGCGGTGTTCGGCATCGACGGGCCCGGTTGGTGGACCGACCCGGCGTGGTCGATGCCCTCGATCATCCTGGCCTCGGCGTGGAAGGACCTCGGGTTCGTCATGATCATCCTGCTCGCCGGGCTCCAGGCCATCCCGCAGGAGATGTACGAGGCCGCGAAGGTGGACGGCGCGGGCCCGTGGCGGCGCTTGTTCAACGTGACCCTGCCGTTGCTGTCGCCCTCGACGTTCTTCGTCGTCGTGATCTCGCTGATCAACGGCTTCCAGGTCTTCGACCAGGTCTACGCGATGACCGGCGGCGGTCCGGCGGGCTCGAGCACCGTCGTCGTGCAGCAGATCTACGACCTGACGTTCCGCTACGGCGCCGCCGGTGAGGCCTCGGCCCTGTCGTGGATGCTGTTCATCCTCGTGCTCGGCGTCACCGTCGTGCAGATCGTCGGCCAGAAGAAGTGGGTGACCTATGCGTGAGAAGACCCAGCGCGCCCTCCTGGCCGCGGTGCTGATCGCCGGCGCTGTCGTGATGTTCTTCCCGTTCCTGTGGACGCTGTCGACGTCGTTCTCGCCGGGCGCCGGCCTGGACGCGACGCCCCGCCTCATCCCGGAGGAGCCGTCGTTCTCCGCGTATCAGACGCTGTTCGCGGAACTGCCGTTCGCCCGCATCATCGCCAACTCCCTCGGTCTGGCCGTCGCCACCGCGCTGCTCCAGCTGATCACCAGCTCGCTCGCGGCCTACGCCTTCAGTCGTCTGCCCTTCCGTGGGCGCTCCGTGGTGTTCGCGGTGTACCTCGCGACGATGATGATCCCCATCCAGGTGCTCATCGTGCCACTGTTCGTGCAGATGCGAGACCTCGGCCTCGTCGACACCTATCTCGGTGTGCTGCTGCCGGGCGTCGCGAGCGCATTCGGCGTGTTCCTGCTCCGGCAGGCGATGAACGCCGTGCCGCGCGAGCTGGACGAGGCCGCGACCCTCGACGGCGCGGGCCACTTCCGCATCTTCGGCACGGTCGTGCTGCCGCTGGTGGGGCCGACGCTCGCGACGCTGGCCGTGTTCTCGTTCATGAACAGCTGGAACGGCTTCCTGTGGCCGCTCATCATCCTGCGCTCGGCCGAGCTCAAGACCCTGCCGCTGGCGCTCGCCGGGCTGCAGGGCCAGTACACGACCCAGTGGGACGTGATGATGGCGGGCTCGGTCGTCAGCATCCTCCCGATGCTGGCCATCTATCTGTTCGCTCAGCGCTACGTCATCCAGGGCGTCGCCTCCAGCGGCATCAAGTAAGACCCGCACGACCTCACCTCGCACACCCGTATCGAAGGAGATATCGCATGAACCGCACAGCACCCATCGCCGGGATCGGCGTCCTCGCCGTCGCCGGCCTCGCCCTCGCCGGATGCTCCGGCTCCGGCTCGCCCGCCGCGGGGGGAGACGTGACCATCACGTACTCGAACTTCATCTCGGCCGGCGGCAACGAGAAGAACCTGCAGGCGATCGTCGACGCCTTCGAGAAGGAGAACCCCGGCATCACCGTCGAGGTGAAGACGCTGCCCTACACCGACTACTTCACGGCGCTGCAGACCGACCTGGCCGGCGGCACGGCGGCGGACGTGTTCGACATCGAGTTCGCGAACTACGCCGCGTATCAGAAGAGCGGCGTCCTCGCCGCGCTGGACGGCGTGGACACGAGCGTCTACCAGGCCTCGCTCGTCGACGCCTACGCCACCGACGGCACCTCGTACGCGCTGCCGAGCTCCTTCTCCAACGTCGTGCTGTTCTACAACGCCGACCTGTTCGATGCCGCGGGTCTCGCGTACCCGACCGCCGACTGGACGTGGGCGGACGAGAAGGCCGCCGCCGAGAAGCTCACCGACGCGGGCGCCGGGGTGTGGGGCGACTACCAGCCCATCTCGTACCACGAGTTCTACAAGGCCGTCGCCCAGGCGGGTGGGCAGTTCCTCACCGCCGACGGCAAGGTCGGCTTCAACAGCCCGGAGGGCATCGCCGCCGCCACCTGGCTCGTCGGCAAGAGCGGCACGACCATGCCGACGGCCGAGCAGGGTGCGGGCACCCCCGACTTCGACAGCAAGCTGTTCGCGGACGGGAAGCTGGCGATGTGGCACAGCGGCATCTGGATGTTCGGGGGCCTGGCCGACGCCGGCATCTCCTGGGACATCGCCGTCGAGCCGGGTGACACGCAGCACGCGAGCGCGCTGTTCTCCAACGCCGTGGGCGTGTCTGCGGGCACGAAGAACAAGGAGGCGGCCACGAAGTTCGCCGAGTTCCTCACGAGCTCGAAGACGACCGTCGACACGCGTCTGACGGCCGGCTGGGAGCTCCCGCCGATCGCCGACCAGACGGCGCTGTCCGCCTACCTCGACATCACCCCGCCGGCCAACCGCCAGGCCGTGTTCGACTCGCTCGAGGAGGTCGCGCTCGCGCCGTCGATCGGCGACGGCCAGGCCGAGATGCAGGACATCGTCACCGAGGAGCTGACCGAGGCCGCCGCCGGCCGCAAGACGGTCGAAGCGGCCCTCGCCGACGCCGAGAAGCGCATCACGCCCCTCCTCGGCTGACATCCCTTCTGGTCGGGGCGGGTCCGCCCGCCCCGACCACCGCGACTCCCACGGAACGGACCCATGACCACCACACCCCGCGTCGCGCTCGACGCCCTCCTCGACCGCTCCCGCGCCGTCATCACCTCGTTGCAGGAACCCAACGGCGCCTACCCGGCGTCGCCGTCGTTCTCGGCGTACCGCGGGTACTGCTGGTTCCGCGACGGCTCGTTCATCGCCGACGGCGCCTCCGCCGCGGGCGAGGCGGCCTCCGCCTCGGCGTTCCATGACTGGTGCGCGATGGTCGTCGCCCGCTACGCCGACCGCATCCGCGACATCGTCGAAGCGGCGGATGCGGGCACCCCGCTGCCCGACGAAGAGATGCTGCCCGCCCGTTTCACCTTCGACGGCGGACTGGGCTCGGACGACTGGTGGGACTTCCAGCTCGACGGCTACGGCACGTGGCTCTGGGCCGCGGCCACTCACTGCGACCGACACGGCATCGACCCCACGCGGTGGGCGGATGCCGCCGCGCTCACCGTCGACTACCTTCTGAGCTCGTGGGCGCGCCCCTGCTACGACTGGTGGGAGGAGCACGACGAGGCCGTGCACGCCTCGACGCTCGGGTGCATCGCCGCGGGCCTGCGTGCGGCGGCCGACGCCGGACTGGTCACGGGGGAGCGCGCCGAGCGGGCCCGCGCGGGAGCGGCGGAGGTCACCGCCCGTCTCACGCGGGACGCCGTGGTCGACGGGCACCTCGTGAAGTGGATCGGCTCGGATGCCGTGGACGGCAGCCTCAGTGCGCTCCTCGCACCGCTGGGTGTGATCGATGCGCGTTCCGCACTGGGGGCGGGGACCCTCCGCGCGGTGTCGGAGCAGCTGGAGGTCGAGGGCGGGGTATACCGCTTCCGCGCCGACACGTTCTTCGGCGGCGGACGGTGGCCGCTCCTGTCGTGCTTCCTCGGTCTCGCCTACGCGGCGGCGGGCGAGCGCGACGAGGCCCTGCGCCTCCTGGAATGGGCCGCGTCGACCGCCACCGCGGAGGGGATGCTGCCCGAGCAGGTCGACGGGCATCTGCTCGCGCCCGGGTACCGCCAGGAGTGGCTCGAGCGATGGGGGCCGGTCGCGACCCCGCTGCTGTGGAGTCATGCGATGGTGCTGCGCCTGGCCGTCGAGCTGGGTGTCGACCGGGGGGAGCTCGCAGCATGATCCGTCATCGTCCCTCCGGGTCCGGGCATCCCTACTCCGACGACACCGAGCAGCGCAGTCCGGTGCAGCCGGTGGCGGGCGAGCCGCTGCGCCTCGGCGTGCGCACGTCGGGAGACATCGACGCGGTCACGGTCGAGCTGCGGGTGGACGGCGCCGACGCGGTGATCCTCCCGCTCGCGCGCGTCGCCCGGTCGTCGCGCGGACAGGCCGTCGACGGCGGGCACCTCGCCTCGGCCCAGGCGCGCACCGCGCGGGCCGCGGGCGGATGGCAGGTGGAGCTTCAGGCTCCGCCGGCCGGCAGCGTGCTGCGCTACCGGTTCGCCGCCGCCGGCACCGACCGCGGCGGCTCCACCCGCTGGTTCGAGACCCGGGTCGCGGCGTGGCGCGACGCGGATGCCGCGGCGCTCGCGGTCGAGGGGACCGCCGTGGACGTCGTGCCGGGCACGCTCCAGGTGCTCGACGACGGCGAGCGGATCCACCGCCTGCGCTTCGCCCTCCCGCTCGCGCCGGGGGAGCACGTCACCGGATTCGGTGAACGCTACGACGCGCTCGATCACCGCGGGGCGCAGTTGGACGCCGTCGTGTTCGAGCAGTACAAGAGCCAGGGGGCGCACCGGCGCACCTACCTGCCCATGCCGTTCGCGCACGTCGTGGGCGGCGCCGGCTGGGGGCTGCACGTGCGCACGTCGCGTCGCGTGTGGTTCGACATCGGAGAGCAGGTCTCCGATCGCCTGGTGATCGAGGCCGACGTGGATGCCGCCTCCGGCGCGCCGGCCGCACTCTCGCTCGCCCTGTACACGGGCGATCCCACGACCGTGCTCGACGCCTTCCTCGCGGAGACCGGACGCCCCCGCGTCCTTCCGGACTGGGTGTTCGGGCTGTGGGCCAGTGGCAACGAGTGGAACACGCAGGCCGAGGTGGAGCGCCAGATGGCGCTCCACCGTGAGCACGACATCCCCGTGCGCAACGTGGTGATCGAGGCATGGAGCGACGAGAAGAGCTTCACGATCTTCCGCGACGCGCAGTACGCGGTGCGCGAGGACGGCGGCCCGATGCGCTTGGCCGACTTCACCTTCCCCGCTGACGGCGCCTGGCCCGACCCGAAGGGCATGGTCGACGCGCTGCATGCGCACGACGTGCGTGTGCACCTGTGGCAGATCCCGCTGCTCAAGCTCCGCCCGCATCCCACCGGCCAGGCGGCCGCGGACGCGCGCGCCGCGCTCGCTGAGGGCGTCGTCATCCGGGAGAGCGCTCCGGACGGGACGCTGCGGCCGTACCGCAACCGCGGGTGGTGGTTCCCGCTCTCGCTCATGCCCGACCTCACCGACGAGCGTGCCGCCGCGTGGTGGACCGAGAAGCGCCGCTACCTCGTGGAGGAGGTCGGCATCGACGGCTTCAAGACCGACGGCGGCGAGCACGCGTGGGGCGAGGATCTCGTCTACCTCGACGGCTCGTCCGGCGACGTCGCCAACAACCGCTTCCCCGTGGCGTACGCCGCCGCGTACGGTCGGCTGCTGGAGTCGGCGGGCAAGGCTCCCGTCACCTTCAGTCGCGCCGGCTTCACCGGCTCACCCGCGCACGGGGCGTACTGGGCGGGAGACGAGAACTCCACGTGGGAGGCGTTCCGCTGGTCGATGTTCGCGGGGCTCTCCGCGGCATCCTGCGGGATCGTCTACTGGGGCTGGGACATCGCGGGCTTTTCCGGTCCCATCCCCGACGCGGAACTGTACGTGCGGGCGATGGCGGCGAGCGTGTTCGTGCCGATCATGCAGTACCACTCCGAGTTCAACCACCACCGGCTGCCCTCCAACGACCGCACGCCGTGGAACATCGCCGAGCGGACGGGCGACGAGGCGGTGATCCCCGAGGTGCGCGCGCTCGTCCGGCTGCGCGAGCGCCTCGTGCCGTACCTCGCCGAGGCGGCGGCGCGCGCCGTCTCCTCGTCGGTGCCGATGATGCGCCCCCTGTACTTCGACCACCCGACCGATGCGGCCGTGTGGCGGCATCCGCTGCAGTGGATGCTGGGCAGCGACCTGCTCGTCGCCCCCGTGCTCGAGCCCGGGGCGCGGGAGTGGCCGGTGTACCTGCCGTCCGGATCGTGGGTCGAGGCGCGCACCGGCGCGGCGCTGACCGGCGGACGCGTGGTCACCGTCGACGTGTCGGCGCGGGACGCCGTCCCGGTGTTCGTCCGCGCCGAGGCGTGGGTCGCCTTGGCGCCGGTCCTCGCACCGGAGCGGGAGCCGCACCGCGACGAGGACTGAGGCCGTCTCTCACGCGGTGGGCTCGTCGGCGGCTGCCTCGTCCGTGCGGTGAGCCCACCGGTGGGCCACGCGGCGGCGCAGCGCCACGGCGCGCTGCGAGGCGCCGGCGAGCCAGCCCGCTCCGACGAGGACGAGGGCCACGATGAGCACCACCACGGCCGTGCCCACGGCGCCGGCGAGGAGCCGGTCGTAGATCGCGAGCGCCGCGGCGGAGGAGAAGTCCGCCTGCGTCGCGGAGGACGCCACCCACGGGCGGCCGACCCCCGCGGCGATCAGCAGGATCGCCGACCCGATCCCCGCGGCGATGCCCGCCCGGGCGAGAGCGGCGGCGCGGCGTCGCGCGAGCACGACCCCGCCGATGAACAGCACGGCCGTGACCACCGGCATCCACCCGCCGAGAGCGACGCCGAAGGCGTAGCCCGTCCGGATCGCCGAAAGGGTGTCACCCGAACCGATGATCACGACGTGGTCGACTTCGGGGATGAACGGAGCCAGCGGAGCGCCCTGCGCGACGAGGCGCTCTTCGACGGCCGCGACGATCGCGCCGATCTGGATGCCGAGGCCGTCGGCCGTCTGCACGACGACGCCGCCGCCGTCGGAGGTCGCCGCGACGGTCAGCGCCCGATGGGAGCGGCGGACGACCTGCTCCCAGACGGTGCTGAACGCGTCCGAGCGCACGGCGTCGGCCACGGCGACGTGCACGAGCTGCTGCAGCGCCGTCGCCGCCGGGCCTTCCAGGCGCCGCAGCGCCTGCGCCGCGCGGTCGCCCATGCCGAGGTCGATCAGGCCGTCGATGACCGTGCCGGTCAGCGCCGCCGTGTCGAGCCGCTCATCGATCGCCGTCGTCGATGCCGCGATCACGGCGTCCTGGACCTCGACGGCCTGCGACAGCGGCGCGAGGGTGGCCGTGAACGCGTCCTCGTCCACGAGCTGCGTCCGCGCCCATCCGCTGACGATCGACAGGGGCAGCAGGACCGCCGCGACGACGATCACCGCCGTCGACGCCACCCCGCGCGCGGTGGCCATCCTCAGACGGCGCGCAGAACCGCGACGACGCGGCCGAGCACCACGGCGTCGTCGCCGAGGATCGGTTCGAACGCGGAGTTGCGGGGGAGCAGCCACGTGTGGCCGTCGCGCTGGCGGAAGGTTTTGACGGTGGCCTCGCCGTCGAGCATCGCCGCCACGATCTCGCCGTTGTCCGCCGTCGGCTGCGAGCGCACCACGACCCAGTCGCCGTCGCAGATGGCGGCGTCGATCATCGACTCGCCGCTGACCTTGAGCATGAACAGGTCGCCCTTGCCCACGAGCTGTCGCGGCAGCGGGAAGATCTCCTCGACCTGCTGATCGGCGGTGATCGGCACGCCGGCGGCGATGCGGCCCACGAGCGGCACGAGGGCGGCATCGCCGAGGGCGGGCGCGAGGTCGGCGGGGTTCTCCGCGGCCGCGCCGGGCAGGTCGATGAGCACCTCCATCGCGCGGGTCTTGCCCGCGTCGCGGCGCAGGTAGCCGCTGAGCTCCAGCTGGTTGAGCTGATGGGTCACGCTCGACAGCGACTTCAGTCCGACGGCATCGCCGATCTCGCGCATGCTCGGCGGGTAGCCGTGGCGGGCGATGGAGGTCTGGATCACCTCGAGGATCTTCAGCTGCTTGTCGCTGAGGCTCTTCCGCCTGCGTGTCTGAGGCTTCTCGGCCATGTCGCGCGCTCCTTCGATCGCGTCCCCCCGAAGGCGTGGCCTTCGAATGTCGGAGGTAGGTGATGGGGTCGTCTTGTCGAAACCGTATCCGGTTTTCGCAGCCTCGACCGGCACGCGCCCGCGTGTCGCCTTCGATTCATCTGCGAGAACCATGTGCTTGACACCCGAACACCATCGAAGATACATTCGGAAGAGAGATTCGCATCCGGCCCTCCCGGCCGAGGATCGGATGCGAATCTCTCGACACCCGGAGACACCCGTCCTGAGGAGGAACCCATGACCACGATCGACATCCTCGGCGCCTCGCCCCGCGGCCGTCTCGTCGCGGCGACCCCGATGACGACTGTCCGCGCGACGAACGCCCGCACGACGAACGCCCCGACGCGACTGCGTCTCACGGCACGGGGTCGGCGGGTCCTCGCGCTGCTCGCCTCCGTGCCCGCGGTGATCGCCCTCAGCATCGCGATCCTGTCCGGTGGTGGCGCGCTCGCCTCGAACGAGAACGGCTCCGGGGTCTCCTTCGCCCACGTCACGGTGCAGCCCGGTGACACGCTCTGGTCGATCGCGCACGCCGTCGCGCCCGATGCCGATCCGCGCGACGTGGTCGACGCGATCATGCGGCTGAACGCGCTGCCGTCGGGAAGCCTCGACATCGGCCAGAGCGTCGCGATCCCGGCGGAGTACAGCGCCGGGCGCTGATGCTCCCGGCGCCGGGAGCCCTCTCGGGGCGCCGCGCCGTGCAGTGCGCCGTCTACGATGTTCAGGGTGAGCGTCCGACTCGATGACCTTCCCCTCCGCGACGATCTGCGCGGGCTGACACCCTACGGGGCGCCCCAGGCGCCGCTGCCGGTGGCGCTGAACGTCAACGAGAACACCCACCCGGTGCCGGAGGACGTCGCCGACGACATCCTCGACAGCGTCGCGCGCGCGCTGCGCGAGGTGAACCGGTACCCCGACCGGGAGTTCACGGCTCTGCGCGAGGGATTCGCGGAGTATCTGGGTCACGGCCTGTCGGCGGCTCAGATCTGGGCCGCCAACGGGTCGAACGAGGTCCTCCAGCACCTGCTGCAGGCCTTCGGAGGTCCGGGACGCACCGCCTTCGGCTTCGCTCCCACCTACTCGATGTACCCGCTGCTGACGCGGGCGACGGGGGCGACCTACGCGCACGGCACCCGGGGCGTCGACTACACCCTCGCCCCGGAGGACGCCGCCGCCCAGATCGAGCGCGCCCAGCCGGACATCGTCTTCCTCTGCGCGCCGAACAACCCGACCGGCACCCCGCTCGGCCTCGACGTCATCGAGGCGGTGTACGACGCGGCGCCCGGCATCGTGATCGTCGACGAGGCGTACCAGGAGTTCGCGCCGCGCGATTCGCGCTCGGCGCTCACGCTCCTGCCCGATCGTCCGCGTCTGGTGGTGTCGCGCACCATGAGCAAGGCCTTCGCGTTCGCGGGTGCCCGTGTCGGCTATCTCGCCGCCGACCCCGCCGTGATCGACGCCCTGCGCCTGGTGCGCCTCCCGTACCACCTCAGCGCGCTCACCCAGGCCGCCGCGACCGCGGCGCTGCGGCACGCGCCCGCGATGCTCGCGATGGTCGACGACATCGTCGGTCAGCGCGACCGCATCTCGGCGACCCTCGACGCGCTCGGCTACCGCCCGTTCGAGAGCTGGACGAACTTCGTCCTCTTCGCGGGCGTGGAGGACCCGGCCGCCACGTGGCAGGCCCTCTACGACCGGGGCGTCCTCATCCGCGACGTCGGCATCCCGCACAGCCTGCGGGTGACGGCCGGCACCGAGGAGGAGTCGACCGCGTTCCTCGACGCGCTCGCCTCGCTGGGCCCGGGTGGAGCCACCGCGCGGTAGCACGCGCCGGTAACACGCGGAAGCGGTCGCGCGGGCGCTCGGTAGACTCGGCGCATGAGTACTTCTGCCCCCCGCATCGCCTCCCTCCGGCGCGCGACGAGCGAGTCCACGATCGAGCTCGAGCTCGATCTCGACGGGTCGGGGCAGAGCCGCATCGACACGACGGTCCCGTTCTTCGATCACCTGCTCACCGCGTTCGCGAAGCACTCGCTCACCGATCTGACCGTGCGCGCCTCCGGCGACACCCACATCGACGCCCACCACACCGTCGAGGACACGGCGATCGTGCTCGGCCAGGCGATCCGGCAGGCGCTGGGCGACAAGAGCGGCATCTCGCGCTACGGCGACGCGCTCGTGCCGCTCGACGAGGCGCTCGCGCAGGCCGTCGTGGACATCAGCGGACGGCCCTACCTCGTGCACACGGGGGAGCCCGTCGGCTTCGAGCACCACCTCATCGGCGGCCACTTCACCGGCTCGCTCGTGCGCCACACCTTCGAGGCGCTGGCCTTCAACGCCGGGCTCACAGTGCACGTGACGGTCCTCGGCGGGCGGGACCCCCACCACATCGCCGAGGCGGAGTACAAGGCGTTCGCCCGGGCGTTCCGCCAGGCGAAGGCGCAGGATCCGCTCGTGCACGGCATCCCCAGTACGAAGGGAGCCCTGTGACGGACGGCGACGCGCAGGTCGGCACGCGACCGCTGGTCGCGGTGCTGGACTACGGATCCGGCAACGTCCATTCCGCCGTCAAGGCGCTCGTCGCCGCCGGGGCGGACGCGCGGCTGACGGCGGATCGCGGGCTGATCCAGGATGCCGCGGGCCTCGTGGTGCCCGGAGTCGGCGCCTTCCGTGCCGTGATGGACGCGCTGCGCGCGACCCGCGGCGACGAGATCATCGAGCGGCGCCTCGCCGGCGGCCTGCCCGTGCTGGGGATCTGCGTCGGCATGCAGGTGCTGTTCGAGCACGGGGTGGAGCGCGGCGAGGAGACCGAGGGGCTCGGCGAGTGGCCGGGCGCGGTCACCGAACTCGACGCCCCGGTGCTGCCGCACATGGGATGGAACACGGTGCGCGCGGGGGAGGGGACGACGCTGTTCCGCGGCATCGAGCACGAGCGGTTCTACTTCGTGCACTCCTATGCGGCGCAGCACTGGACGCTGGAGGTCACGCGGCCGTTCCGTGAGCCGGCGCTCACCTGGTGCGACTACGGCTCGCCGTTCCTCGCGGCGGTCGAGAACGGTCCGCTGTCGGCGACCCAGTTCCACCCCGAGAAGAGCGGCGAAGCCGGCATCCGTCTGCTCGGCAACTGGATCTCGGCGTTGCCGTCGGCCCGGTAGTCTCTCTGCTTGTGTGTCACCGTGTCCGCAGTGCGCGGTCACTGAACCCCTTCCTGGAGCCATGAACGATTTCGCGTCGACCCCTGAACTGATCCTGCTTCCCGCCGTGGACGTCGCCGACGGCAAGGCCGTGCGCCTCACGCAGGGCGAGGCCGGCACCGAGACCAGCTACGGCGATCCCGTCGAGGCGGCCCTCACCTGGGCCCGCGACGGTGCGCAGTGGATCCACCTCGTCGACCTCGACGCCGCCTTCGGCCGTGGCAGCAACGCCGCCGTGCTCCGCAAGGTCATCAAGCAGCTCAAGGGTGTGCAGGTCGAGCTGTCCGGCGGCATCCGCGACGACGCCACGCTCGAGGCGGCGCTGGACTCCGGTGCGGCGCGCATCAACCTCGGCACGGCGGCGCTGGAGAACCCCGAATGGGCGGCCGACGTCATCGGCCGCTACGGCGACGCGATCGCGGTCGGCCTCGACGTGCGCGGGACCACCCTCGCGGCGCGCGGCTGGACGCGCGACGGCGGCGACCTCTGGCAGGTGCTCGAGCGCCTCGAGGACGCCGGCTGCAGCCGCTACGTCGTCACCGACGTCACCAAGGACGGCACGCTCAAGGGACCGAACCTGGAGCTGCTGCGCGAGGTCACGGCGCGCACGGTCAAGCCGGTGGTCGCATCCGGCGGCATCTCCAACCTCGACGACATCGCCGCGCTGCGCGAGCTCGTGCCGCTCGGCGTCGAGGGCGCCATCGTGGGCAAGGCCCTGTACGCGGGCGCGTTCACGCTCGCCGAGGCGCTGGATGTCGCCGCAGGCTGAACGGCCCGGGGACGGCGCGGGAGGCCACTCCTGCGCCGCCGACTCGGCGGGCGTGCCCTGGGAGGGGCGCTCGTTCGAGGCGAACCCGCACGCCGGTGACGACGGATCGGCCGATCCCGCGCTGCTGGCGGCACTGACCGCGTTCCGCGACGGCAGCGGCGACGCGGTCGCCGTCGTCGACGCCTACCGCTCGGCTCGGCTGCTCATCCCCCTGGTCGCCGAGGCGGGGGAGGTCGGCGTCGCACCGTCGGGCCACCTCGTCGACAAGACGCAGGAGCTCTCGATCGTGACCGTCGCGGGACCGGACGGGCGCACGGTGCTGCCGGTGTTCACGTCCGTCGCGACGATGGCCGCGTGGGACCCGAAGGCGCGGCCGGTGCCGGCCGACGGCATCCGCACCGCGCTGTCGGCCGCGGCCGACGACACCGACCTGATCGTGATCGACCCGGCATCCGCGACCGAGTTCGTGCTGCGCCGACCCGCCGTGTGGGCGATCGGTCAGGCGCTGCCGTGGGAGCCCGCCCACCTGTCACCCGAGGTCATGGCCGGTCTGCACGCGTCGATCGGCGCCGAGCTCGGCGTGCTCGACCTCTCGGTGGCCAGCGGCGACCCGGAGGCGCGCCTGCGCGGACCGGAGCTGATCGTGCGCCTGCACCTCGTCGACGGTCTGGACCAGACGCAGCTCGACGCGATCCTGCAGCGCCTCGCCGCCCGCTGGGCGGCGGACGACCGCATCGCGGTGCTCGTCGACTCCCTGACGGTCAAGCTCGTCCGCGGCTGACCGTGTCGCCGGTCAGGTGACTGGGCCCGTCCACTTCTCGCCCGGTCCCTTGCCGATCGGATCGGGGATGACGGATGCCTCACGGAAGGCGAGCTGAAGGGAGCGCAGCCCGTCGCGCAGCGACCGCGCATGCATGTCGCTGATCTCCGGAGCGCCGGCGGTGATGAGACCCGCCAGGGCGTTGATGAGCTTGCGGGCCTCATCCAGGTCGAGCTGCGTGGCCGGGTCGTCGGCCAGTCCCGTCTTGACGGCCGCGGCGCTCATGAGATGCACGGCCGCCGTCGTGATCACCTCGACGGCCGGGACGTCGGCGATGTCGCGGCTCGCCGCCGCGGCGGCGCGCTCGCGCTCCTCCCATCGGGCGAGCCGTTCGGCCTCGTGGGGGTCGGGGGAGGAGGGAATCGTGTCCACGTGCTGCTCTCTGCTAGACTGTGCGGGCGCCGGAGTGTTCTGCTCCGGATCGAAAGAGGATCACATCCCACCCGCGCTTGCCGCTCCAGGCTACCGGGTCACGCACTCCGCCCCGTCCGACGGGGCCGCCACGACGGGATCCGTTGCGGGTGAGGGTGCAGGAACGAAGCCGACGTGCGCGTCGTGCGGGGTGGACGTGACGATCTTCCGCCCGAGACACATCCCTGTGTCCGGTGGCACCCACCCGTACGACTAAGGAGTTCCGCATCAGCGATCCCCGCACCAATGACCGCATCCGCGTTCCCGAGGTCCGCCTCGTCGGACCCGCGGGTGAGCAGGTCGGCGTCGTCCGCATCGAGGTCGCGCTGCGCCTCGCTCAGGAAGCAGATCTCGACCTCGTCGAGGTCGCCCCCAACTCGAAGCCGCCCGTGGTCAAGATCATGGACTACGGCAAGTTCAAGTACGAGGCCGCCCAGAAGGCCAAGGAAGCGCGTCGCAATCAGGCCAACACGGTCCTCAAGGAGGTCCGTTTCCGTCTGAAGATCGAGGCTCACGACTACACGACCAAGCTCAAGCGCGCCGAGGGCTTCCTGCAGTCGGGTGACAAGGTCAAGGCCATGATCCTCTTCCGCGGTCGCGAGCAGTCGCGTCCCGAGCAGGGTGTGCGTCTGCTGCGCAAGTTCGCCGAGGACGTCGCCGAGTACGGCACGGTCGAGTCGAACCCGACGATCGACGGTCGCAACATGGTCATGGTCATCGCCCCGCACAAGAACAAGTCCGAGGTCAAGACCGAGCAGAACGCCCAGCGTGCTGCCAACAAGGAGGCGGTGCGCCAGGCGCGCACGACCCCGGGCGCCGAGCCCGAGTCCGCCCCCGCCGAGACCGCTCCCGCGGAGTAGGTCGCCCGGCCCGCGGCCCCGCCGCGTCGGCCCCACGAGCTCCCGCCCCGCGGGAACCACAACGAAGGATAGAGACATGCCGAAGCAGAAGACCCACTCGGGTGCCAAGAAGCGCTTCAAGGTCACCGGTAGCGGGAAGATCAAGAAGCAGCAGGCGAACCTCCGCCACAACTTCGAGGGCAAGCCCACCAAGCGCACGCGCCGCCTGTCGGCCGACAAGATCCTGGCTCCCGGCGACGCGAAGGTCGCCAAGAAGCTCCTCGGCATCTGAGCGCTGACGCAGACGAGAAAGTAGAAGAAAATGGCTAGAGTCAAGCGGGCCGTCAACGCCCACAAGAAGCGTCGCGTCATCCTCGAGCGCGCCTCCGGTTACCGCGGTCAGCGTTCGCGCCTGTACCGCAAGGCCAAGGAGCAGGTCACCCACTCCCTGGTCTACGCGTACCGCGACCGTCGCAAGCGCAAGGGCGACTTCCGCCGCCTGTGGATCCAGCGCATCAACGCCGCGAGCCGTGCGAACGGCCTCACCTACAACCGCTTCATCCAGGGCCTGGGCCTGGCCGGCGTGCAGGTCGACCGTCGCATGCTCGCCGAGCTGGCCGTCAACGAGCCGAAGACCTTCGCGTCGCTCGTCGAGACCGCCAAGAAGGCGCTGCCGGCGGACGTGAACGCGCCCAAGGCGTAATCACCGCAACACAGCACACAGAAGGGGTGTCCTCCGAACGGGGGACACCCCTTCTTCTTCTCTAGGATGAGAGCGTGCTCGAAAACCCTCGCTCTCCGCGCGTGCGCGCCGTCGCCAAACTGACCAAGCGCAGTGCACGTCAGGAGACCGGGCTGTTCCTGCTCGAAGGGCCGCAGGCCGCCCGCGAGGCGCTGGCCTTCCGCCCCGACACCCTCGTCGAGCTCTTCGCCACGCCCACGGCGATGGAGCGGCACCAGGACATCCGCGACGCCGCGCGCGACGCGGGGCTGGAGATCGTCTTCACGACGGAGGCGGTGCTCGACGCGATGGCCGACACCGTCACGCCGCAGGGCATCGTCGCGGTCGCGCGCCAGTCGCCGACGTCGCTGAAGGACGTGTTCGCGGCATCCCCGACGCTCATCGCGATCTGCGAGGAGGTGCGCGATCCCGGGAACCTGGGCACCATCATCCGCGCCGCCGACGCGGCGGGCGCGGATGCCGTCGTGCTCACCGGGCGCACCGTCGATCCCTACAATCCCAAGGTCGTGCGGGCCACCACCGGGTCGCTCTTCCACCTGCCGGTCGCGGTCGGCGCCGAGCTGTCCGCGACCGTCGAGCGTGCCCACGCCGCGGGGATGCGGGTGGTCGCCGCCGACGTCGGGGGCGACGACTTCCTCGCGCGCCGCGAGGTGCTCGCCGAGCCCACCGCCTGGCTGTTCGGCAACGAGGCGCGCGGCCTCGAAGACGCCGCGCTGGGCCTTGCGGACCTCTCGCTGCGCCTCCCGATCTACGGGCGCGCCGAGTCCCTGAATCTCGCCACCGCGGCCAGCGTCTGCCTGTACGAGACCGCCTTCGCGCAGCGCGGAGGGCGCTGACGCGCATTGTCGCGGGTCGGTCACGACTCGGTCAAGATCCTGTGCATAAGTTGTGCCACGTCGAGGTGATCTGCCTAGGCTGGCCCGCATGTCGACTCCCCACCCGGCTCCGGCGACGTCCAACATCACGGTCCGTCGAGGCGATCCCCTGGTCGTGATCGATGCGGTCGAGAAGCACTACGGCGACTTCCACGCCCTGAAGAACATCGACCTGACGGTGAACCGCGGCGAAGTGGTGGTGGTCATCGGGCCGTCCGGTTCCGGCAAATCGACGCTCTGCCGCACGATCAACCGGCTGGAGACGATCACCAGCGGCACGATCTCGATCGACGGCACCGAGCTGCCGAAGGAGGGCAAGGCCCTCGCCGCGCTCCGCGCCGACGTCGGCATGGTCTTCCAGTCGTTCAACCTGTTCTCGCATCTGACGATCCTCGAGAACGTCACTCTCGGGCCGATCAAGGTCAAGAGGATGAAGAAGGCGGATGCCGAGGCGGAGGCGAAGGTCCTCCTCGAGCGCGTCGGCGTCGGCCACCAGGCGGCGAAGCTGCCGGCTCAGCTGTCCGGAGGTCAGCAGCAGCGCGTCGCGATCGCGCGGGCGCTGGCGATGAAGCCGAAGGTGATGCTCTTCGACGAGCCCACCAGCGCGCTGGACCCGGAGATGATCAATGAGGTGCTCGACGTCATGGTCGGCCTCGCCCAGGACGGCATGACGATGATCGTCGTCACCCACGAGATGGGGTTCGCCCGCAAGGCCGCCGACCGCGTCGTGTTCATGGCCGACGGGCAGATCGTCGAGCAGGCCCGGCCCGAGGAGTTCTTCACCGCACCGAAGAGCGACCGCGCGAAGGACTTCCTCTCCAAGCTGATCACGCACTGATGAAGACGTCCGCGCCCGGCACCGGCGCGGTCAACGAGAGATGGATACGAAACAGGAGGATCACATGCTGAAGAAGAATCGCATCGCCGGCGCTTTCGCCGGTCTGGCCGTCGCGGCCCTCGCCCTCACGGCGTGCAACAGCGGCACCCCGGGTGCAGAGCCCGGCGCGACGGAGGGCGCGGGCGGCGCCGCCGAGACCCCGTGGACGGTCGCCACGGATGTGACGCTCGAGGGCAGCCCCACGTTCGACAAGATCACGAGCGCCGGCGTCGTCAAGGTCGGCGTCAAGGAGGATCAGCCCGGTCTCGGCTACCTCGACCCGGTCACGAACACGCGCAGCGGCTTCGACGTCGACATCGCGCGGTGGATCGCGGCGTCGCTCGGCTACGACGAGGACAAGATCGAGTTCCAGGCGATCGCCTCCGCCAACCGCGAGCAGGCGCTCGTGAACGGCGACATCGACTACTACGTCGGCACCTACTCGATCACCGACAAGCGCAAGCAGCAGATCTCCTTCGCCGGTCCCTACTTCATCACCGGTCAGGGCCTGCTCGTCGCCGCCGACAACGACAAGATCACGGGTAAAGACGCGCTGACCGCGGACGACACCGTCTGCTCGGCCACGGGCTCGACCTCGATCCAGCGCATCAAGGAGGAGACGCAGGCCAAGACGAAGGAGTACGACACCTACTCCGCGTGCGTCGAAGATCTCAAGAACGGCCAGGTCGACGCCGTCACCACCGATGAGGCTATCCTCATCGGATACGCCGCGCAGGCGCCCGACCAGCTGAAGGTCGTCGGAGAGCCCTTCAGCGAGGAGCGCTACGGCGTCGGCATCGCGCAGGGCGACACCGCCTTCCAGACGTTCATCAACACGATGTTCACCGACGGCGGATCGACCTGGCAGGCGATCTTCGACAAGAACCTCGGCGCCTCGGGCGTGAAGGCGACGCAGCCGCAGGTCGACGCGGCGGACTGATCCGCCCCGGCGGCGGCGCTGCGGCGCCGCCGCCGGAACCCGACCACGACGACAACGACGGAAGGCGGAGCGGTGGAGGTCATCACCGACAACCTGGACCTGTGGGGAGAGGCCCTCACCGGCACGCTGGTGCTGTTCTTCGGCGGCGGCGTCCTCGCGCTCGTGCTCGGCTTCGTCGTCGGCGCGATGCGCGTCTCGCCGATTCCGGCGGCGCGCGCGGTGGGCGCCGTCTACGTCAACTGGATCCGCAACACCCCGCTGACGCTGGTCATGTTCTTCTTCGCGTTCTGCCTGCCGATCCTGCTGCGGGAGCGCATCGACGCGATCCTGCTCGCGACGCTCGCCCTCGGCGTGTACACGGCGACCTACGTGGCCGAGACGCTGCGCTCCGGGATCAACACCGTGCCGGTCGGTCAGGCCGAAGCCGCCCGCGCGCTGGGTCTCACCTTCGGTCAGGTGATGACGCTCGTGGTGCTGCCGCAGGCCACCCGCTCGGTCATCCCGCCGATGATGAGCGTGCTCATCGCGCTGTTGAAGAACACCACCGTGGCCGCCGGCTTCTCCGTCCTCAACCTGGGGTCGGTCCGCAGCAACCTCAGCGAGCGCGGCGAGAACCAGCTCGTCACCCTCCTGTGGGTCATGGTCATCTTCGTCGCCCTGGTGCTGCTGCTCGCGTGGCTGCAGCGAGCGATGGAACGCCGATGGAAGGTCGCACGATGAGCTCCGTCCTCTACGACGTCCCCGGTCCCCGCGCCGTCGCCCGCAACCGCGTGCTGGGACTCGCCACGATCCTGCTCGTCCTCGCGATCGCCGGGTGGGTGATCTGGCGCTTCGCCGCGACCGGACAGTTCTCCGCCGACAAATGGGAGATCTTCACGTACGCGACGATCTGGCAGCGGCTGCTCGACGGCGCGCTCGCGACGCTCGCGGCCTTCGCCGCGGCGGCGGCCGGTGCGCTCGTGCTCGGCTTCGTCCTCGCGATCGGGCGCTTGTCCGCGCACACGTGGATCCGGGTGCCCGTCGGCTGGATCACCGAGATCCTGCGCGCCGTCCCCGTCCTCGTCTTCATGATGCTGCTCTACTACGGTCTGCCGGTCATCGGCATCCGGATGGAGCCGTACTGGGCGGTCGTGATCGCCCTCGTCGCGTACAACGGCTCGGTCCTGGCGGAGGTGATCCGCGCCGGCGTCGAGTCGCTGCCGCGCGGCCAGAGCGAGGCGGGCTACGCGATCGGTCTGCGCAAGGCCGGCGTGCTCCGCCTGATCCTGCTTCCGCAGGCGATCCGCGCCATGATGCCGGTCATCGTCGCCCAGCTCGTCGTCACCCTGAAGGACACGGCGCTCGGCTTCATCATCACCTACCCCGAGCTGCTCTACGTCATCAAGCTGTTGGGCTCGAACGCGGTGTACAGCTCGCCTCTCATCCAGACCGCGATCGTCGGCGGCTCGATCTACGTGGCGATGTGCCTGGCCCTCAGCTATGTGGCGTACCGCATCGAACAGCGGTCCCAGCGGCGTCAGCAGCAGCAGGCGGCCGAGGGGGGCGCGCCCCATCATCCGATGGGAACCGGTGGCACCGACACCGAGCTCATCGCCCTGCAGGCGCGGGCGGGCAAGCTCGATCCGGGGAACACGTCGCAGATGTGATCCGCGGGGCGGTCGCCGGCGCGGTCCCGGCAGCCTGCGCCGCCGCCGGTAGACTCCTCTCTTGTGTCTGACGCACCCGAGATCACTCCCGCGATCACCGCCGAGAACGTGGATGCCGCCGTCGCCGACGCCCTGACGGCGATCGCAGCGGCCGGTTCCACGGCCGAGCTCAAGGCGGCGCGCGCGGCCCACGCCGGCGAGGGGTCGCCCCTCGCGCAGCTGAACGCGCAGCTGCGTCACGTGCCGAACGAGCAGAAGGCCGCGTTCGGCAAGCTCGTCGGCCAGGCGCGCGGGCGCGTCACGCAGGCGCTCGTCGCCCGGGAGGAGGAGCTCGCGGCCGCGGAGAACGCGGCGAAGCTCGAGGCCGAGCGGGTCGACATCACGGCGATCGCGCCGCGGGGACGCGTCGGCGCCCGGCATCCGATCTCTCTCCTGCAGGAGGAGATCGCCGACCTCTTCGTCGGCATGGGATGGGAGATCGCCGAAGGACCCGAGCTCGAGCACGAGTGGTACAACTTCGACGCGCTGAACTTCGACATCGACCACCCGGCGCGCCAGATGCAGGACACGTTCTTCGTGGATCCCGTCGAGCGCCACTTGGTGCTGCGCACGCAGACCAGTCCCGTCCAGATGCGCTCGATGCTCGAGCGTGAGCTGCCGATCTACGTGCTGTCGCCCGGACGGGTGTACCGGACCGACGAGTTCGACGCCACGCACCTGCCTGCCTTCCACCAGTTCGAGGGACTCGTCGTCGACAAGGGCATCACGATGGCGAACCTCAAGGGCACCCTCGACCACGCCGCGAAGGTCCTGTTCGGCGCCGAGGCGAAGACGCGTTTCCGCACCAACTTCTTCCCCTTCACCGAGCCGTCGGCCGAGCTCGACCTGTGGCACCCGACCTTCAAGGGCGGCGCGCGCTGGATCGAGTGGGGCGGCTGCGGCATGGTCAACCCGAACGTGCTGCGCGCGGCCGGGATCGACCCGGAGGTCTACTCCGGGTTCGCCTTCGGAATGGGCATCGAGCGCACGCTCATGTTCCGCTCCGACGTGCAGGACATGCGGGACATGGCCGAGGGCGATGTCCGCTTCAGCGAGCAGTTCGGAATGGTGGTCTGATGCGCGTCCCTCTGTCGTGGCTGCGTGAGTACGTCGAGCTTCCCGAGGATGCCACGACCGACGACGTCTTCGCGGCGCTCGTGTCGGTGGGCTTCGAGGAGGAAGAGGCGATCGGCTTCGAGATCACCGGTCCGGTCGTGGTCGGCCAGGTGCTCTCCTTCGAGGCGGAGCCCCAGTCCAACGGCAAGACCATCAGGTGGTGCCAGGTCGACGTGGGCGCGGCCAACGGCGGCGTCCGCGGCATCGTCTGCGGCGCCTCCAACTTCGTCGCCGGCGACAAGGTCGTCGTGTCGCTGCCCGGCGCCGTCCTGCCCGGCCCGTTCCCGATCTCGGCGCGCAAGACCTACGGCCACGTCTCCGACGGCATGATCGCCTCGGCGCGCGAGCTCGGCCTCGGTGAGGAGCACAACGGCATCCTGCGTCTGGTCGAGCTCGGACTGGACCCGGAGGTGGGCGCCGACGCGATCGCCCTGCTGGGCCTGGACGACGTGGCGGTCGACGTGAACGTCACGCCCGACCGCGGCTACGCCCTGTCGCTGCGCGGGATCGCGCGCGAGTACTCGCACGCCACCGGAGCCGCCTTCCGCGACCCCGCCGACCACGAGTGGGCGGACGTCGCGCCCGGCAGCGGATTCCCGATCGTCGTCGACGACCGGGCACCGCTGCGGGGCCGCGTCGGAGCGAGCGAGTTCGTCGCCCGCGTCGTGCGCGGGGTCGATCCGACCCGCCCCACGCCGCCCTGGATGGTGGCGCGGCTGACCCTCGCGGGCATCCGCTCCCTCGGCATCCTGATCGACATCACCAACTACGTCATGCTCGAGCTCGGCAACCCGATCCACGGGTACGACCTCGACCGGCTGCAGGGCGGCATCACCGTCCGGCGCGCCGGCGAGGGGGAGAAGCTCACGACCCTCGACGGCAAGGAGCGGACGCTCAGCGCCGAGGACCTCCTCATCACCGACGAGTCGGGCCCGATCGGCCTCGCCGGCGTGATGGGCGGCGGGACGACCGAGATGACGGATGCCACGCGCAACGTGCTCATCGAAGCGGCGACCTTCGACCCGATCACGATCGCGCGCACGGCCCGTCGCCACAAGCTGCCGTCCGAGGCCTCGCGCCGTTTCGAGCGCGGCGTCGACCCGCTGCTGCCGTTCGTCGCCGCCCGCCGCGTCGCCGACCTGATGGTCGACCTCGCCGGCGGAACTCTCGACACCGAGCTGGGCGGCGCGCTGTTCGGCGAGGTGTTCGTGGAGGGCATCGACCTGCCGCGTGCGTTCGTGCCGACCCTCATCGGCGTCGACTACACGGATGCCGAGATCACGGACGCCCTCGAGATGATCGGCTGCGAGGTGACGGATGTCGATGAGGCGTTCGTCGACGGGGTCGTGTTCGACGAGGCCGTGCCCGCCGACATCCCCGGCGGCGGATGGATCGTCATCCCGCCGACGTGGCGCCCCGACCTCACCGACAAGTGGACGCTGGCCGAGGAGGTCGCGCGCATCCACGGGCTCGACCGCATCCCGTCGATCCTGCCGACTCCCCCGTCGGGTCGCGGCCTGACCGCGCTGCAGAAGGGGCGTCGTCGGGTCGCCAACGCCCTGGCGGCCGCCGGCTACGTCGAGACGCCGTCGTTCCCCTTCTCGACCGCCGAGGCGAACGCGCTGCACGGCTCGGCCTCCGGCGAGCCCGTGGCCTCGGTGCGGCTCGCGAACCCGCTGGACGGACAGGCGCCGTATCTACGCCGCTCGCTCATCCCCGGGCTGCTGGCCGTGGCGCACCGCAACCAGGCCCGCGGGTTCACCGACCTGGCCCTGTTCGAGACGGGACTCGTCTTCACCCCCGAAGACGGCGTCGTCTACGGCACGGCGACCGTGCCGCCGCTCGCCGTGCGTCCCGATGACGAGACCCTCGCGGCCCTCAACGCCTCGCTGCCGCCGCAGCCGCGCCACGCGGCCGTCCTCCTCGGCGGCGACATCGTCGCCAAGCAGCCGGGTCAGCCGGCCGTCGCGGCGGAACTGTCGGACGCGCTCTTCGCGGTGCAGACGATCGCCGCCGCCGCGGGCGTGCGCATCGACGTGGCCCAGGGCCGGCGCGCCGCGCTGCACCCGGGACGCACCGGGATCCTCTCCGTCGACGGCGTCGAGGTCGGCTACGTCGGCGAGGTGCTGCCGCAGGTCGCCGCCGACGCCGACCTGCACGGGCGGGTCTACGTCGCCGAGCTCGATCTCGATCGCGTCCTCGCTCTCGCGGGCGCTCCCGCGGTCGCGCCGTCGCTGTCGGGCTACCCGGCCGCGACGCAGGACGTCTCGCTCGTCGTGGGCGCGGACGTCGTCGCCGGTGACGTCGAGGCGGCGCTCGTCGACGGCGCGGGCCCGCTGCTGGAGACCGTGCGTCTCGTCGACGACTATCGCGGAACGGGACTCGCCGACGGCACGAAGAGCCTGACGTTCGCGCTGCGGTTCCGGGCGCCCGATCGCACGCTCACCGCGGCCGAGGCCACGGAGGCCAAGCTCGCCGGCGTCGCCGTCGCGACCCAGCGCTACGCGGCGACGATCCGGGAGTAGCGCCCGCTCGGGGCCGTCGCGTGGCCCTCGTGACGGATCTGCAAGCCCTCTTGCGCGACACGCCGGAGTCGAGCGTCGAGCGTCCCGCGTGACGCGTCGGGGCCCGTGCAGTTCGGGCTTCGGCGATGCGGCCATCGTGCCGGCGCGCTCCGACACCGGCGGATGCCGCGGCGTCGGCGACGGGGCTGTGACCGCGCGCGCCGGTCGGGCTAGGCTCGGTGGGGATGACTGACACCCAGCTGGTCCCCGCCCTGCAGCTCGCGGGCCTCGTCAAGCGCTTCGGCGACAAGACCGCGGTCGCCGGTGTCGACCTCCTCGTCCCACCGGGCTCGTTCTACGGACTCGTCGGTCCCAACGGCGCCGGGAAGACGACGACCCTGTCGATGGCGACGGGACTGCTGCGCCCCGATGCCGGGACGGCGTGGGTGCACGGCGTCGATGTGTGGGCCGATCCGGTGCGCGCCAAGGCGATGATCGGAAACCTCGCCGACGGCGTGCGTCTGTTCGACCGCCTGACGGGGGAGCAGCTGCTCACGTACACCGCGATGATGTTCTCGGTGCCCCGGGAGCAGATCGCCGGGCGCGTGTCCGACCTGATCGCGCTCATGGATCTCGGTGAGGCCGCCGGCACGATCGTCGCCGACTACTCGGCCGGCATGACCAAGAAGGTGGCGCTGGCCTGCGCGCTCGTGCACGCCCCGCGCCTGCTCGTGCTGGACGAGCCGTTCGAGTCGGTCGACCCGGTGTCGGCCGCCAACATCGAGGACGTCCTGCGCTCGTACACGTCCTCGGGCGGCACGATCATCGTCTCGAGCCACTCGATGGACCTCGTGCAGCGCATGTGCGACCACGTCGCGATCATCGCGACCGGCCGCGTCCTCGCCGCCGGCACGGTCGACGAGGTGCGCGCGGGCGAGAGCCTGCAGGACCGCTTCCTGTCGCTGGTCGGCGGCCGCCACACCTCGGAGGGCCCGCAGTGGTTGCGACAGTCCTGAGGCTGCGCTACCGCATCCTCGGCAACACGCTCGCCCGCCGGCCGTGGCAGCTCGTCGGCTTCTGCTTCGGCATCCTCTGGGCGCTCGGCATCCTGGGGTCGGTGATCACGGGCCTCGTCGCGATCGCGGTCTTCCAGAGCCTCGACGTCGCCCGCGCGGTGGCCGTGACCGGCGGCTCCGCGCTGCTGTTGGGCTGGGTGCTCGGCCCGGTGCTGGTCACCGGCATGGACACGACGGTGGATGCCGACAAGCTCGCCCCCTTCCCGCTCACCACCCGTCAGGTCATGCTCGCCCTCACTGTCACGGGGCTCACCGGCATCCCGGGCATCGCGACCTCCATCGCCGCGCTCGCGACGGTCGCGCTCTGGGTGCGCTGGCCCCTCGCGGCCCTCGTCGCGGTGCCGTGCATCGCGCTCGCCGTGCTGACGTGCGTCGTGGCCTCGCGCCTCGTCTCCGCGCTGTCGACCGTGCTCGGCGGCAACCGGCGCGGCCGCGAGCTCGTCGGCACCGTCGTGCTGGTGCTGCTGATCATGTCCGGGCCGATCATCACGGGGACGCTGGCGCTGCTGGGCTCGGCGCGCGACCTCGGCGAGCAGGTGCGGCAGATCGCCGGCGTGCTCTCGTGGACCCCGATCGGGGCCACCTGGGCGGTCCCCGGCGACGTGGCGGCCGGTGCGTGGGGGAGCGCGGCGCTGAAGCTGCTGATCGCGCTCGCGACGCTCGGAGTGCTCTGGATGCTGTGGGCGCGTGCGCTGCACGGCGCGACGACGGCGCCGCGACAGCGCGCCGCCAAGGTCGCCCGCTCCGGTGCCCTGGGCCTGTTCGGTCGGATGCCGACCGGTGGCATCGGCGCGACCTGGGCCCGCTCCCTCACGGCGTGGCTGCGCGATCCCCGCTACCTGCGGCAGCTGCTGGTGGTGCCGCTGTTCCCGCTGCTGTTCGCCTTCACCGGCGGCATCGACGGGTTCATGTTCTCGTCGTCGGCGATCCTCGTCGCCTTCGTGCTCTGCCTCGCCGGGTACACCGACGTGTCCTACGACGGCACCGCGTTCGCCTCGGTGCTCGCGACCGGCATCCGCGGCCGCGACGACCGGCTCGGCCGGGCGCTCGGTGCGGCGAGCATCGGCATCCCGCTGGTGGTCCTCGTCGCGGTCGTCACCACCGCGGTCGGCGGTCGCTCGGCGGAGCTCCCTGCGATCCTCGGCGCCGCGCTCGGGCTGCTCCTCGGCGGGTACGGCGTCAGCGCGGTCTCGTCGGCGCTGATCGTCAGCCCCGTCGCCGCGCCCGGAGACAGCCCCTTCAAGAGCGTGCCGGGGCAGACCTTCCTCACGGGTCTGCTCGTCTTCGTCGTGATGGGGGCGTGCCTCGTGCTCGGTGCCCCGGCGATCGCGTTCGCCATCGCGGGTCTCGTCACGGGTGCACCGCTGTGGGGCTGGGTGGCGCTCGCCGTCGGCATCGGCGTCGGCGGGGGAGCGGCGGCGCTGGGCGTGTGGCTCGGCGGCCGCGCGCTCGATCGCAGCGGACCGGATCTGCTGCAGCGCATCAAGGCGTTCCCGACGACATGACCGAGATCCTCGTCCTCGGCGGCACCGGGTGGCTGTCGGGCCGGATCGCTCGGCGGTGGCGGGATGCCGGCGCCGCCGTGACCTGTCTCGCGCGCGGAGGCCGCCCCGTGCCGGACGGCACGCGGCTGGTCGTCGGCGACCGCGACTCCGCCTCCGCCTCCGCTTACGAGAGCCTCGCGGACCGCGAGTGGGACGAGGTCGTCGACATCTCCTCCACGGCCGCCCACGTGCGCGCGGCCGTCGACGCCCTGGGCGGTCGCGCCCGGCACTGGACCTATGTGTCGAGCGTGTCGGCGTACGCGGACGACGACGTGGTGGGCGCCGACGAAACCGCGCCGCTCGCGCCGCCCGCCGGACCGGGCGAGGAAGGCGACTACCGGCGGGAGAAGTCGGCCGCCGAGGCCGCGGTCCGCGCCGCGTGCGGCCACCGTGCCGCCGTGGTACGCCCCGGGCTCATCGTCGGACCGGGCGATCCGACCGACCGCTTCGGCTACTGGGTCGCGCGATTCGCGGCCGCGGGAGCCGAGCCGGTGCTCGTGCCCGACGTGCCGGCGGCGCCGGTGCAGGTGATCGACGTCGACGACCTCGCGAGCTTCGTCGTCGCCCTGGGCGGTGCGCGGTTCACGGGCGCCGTCAACGCCGTCGGCGACGCCCTGCCGCTGGACACGGTGCTGGCGGCCGCCCGCGCGACGGCGGGACACACGGGGGAGGTGGTCGCGGCATCCCCCGACTGGCTGGTCGCCCAGGGGGTGGCCCACTGGGCGGGGGAGCGCTCGCTGCCGCTGTGGCTGCCGGAGGGCATGCCCGGGTTCGCGACGCGATCGAACGCGGTCTTCCGTCTGCTCGGCGGGCGGCTCACGCCGCTCGGCGCGACGCTGGAGCGTGTGCTCGCCGACGAGCGCGCCCGCGGACTCGATCGCCCGCGCCGGGCCGGCCTCACCCGCGCCGACGAGCGCGCGCTGCTCGCCGCCCGCGCGGGCGGCTGAGGCCGATTTGCGACGCACCCCGTCCGCGCGATACGGTCGCCGCATGCATCCGGCCGCTCCTCTCACCGTCACCACGGTGCGACGCGCGCGCCGACGCCAGGCCGGCCGCCGACTCTAGGCGATCCCGCGAGCTCCCTGTCGCCGTGACGGGTCGAGCCGCCGGTGTCGCCGTTTCGAGCCCACCGTCTGCAGACCACAGTCACAATAAGGTTGAACAATGACCCTTTCGGTCGCCGTCTCCGGCGCTTCCGGCTATGCGGGCGGCGAGATCCTGCGCCTGCTCGCCGCTCATCCCGACATCCGCATCACGACCGTCACCGCGCACAGCAACGCGGGCGACGCGCTCGTCCAGCACCAGCCGCACCTGCGCTCCCTCGCACACCTGACGCTCCAGCCGACCACGCCCGACGTGCTCGCCGGCCATGACGTCGTCTTCCTCGCGCTCCCGCACGGCCAGTCCGGCCAGTACACCGACGCGCTCGCCGACACGCCCCTCGTGATCGATGCCGGCGCCGACCACCGGTTGACCTCCCCGGCGGCCTGGGACGCGTTCTACGGCGGCGCCTTCCACGAGCCGTGGACCTACGGCGTGCCCGAGCTCCTCGTCGGGGCCGGCGGCGCCAAGCAGCGCGACGCGCTCGTCGGCGCCTCGCGCATCGCGGCCCCCGGCTGCAACGCCTCGACCGTCGCCCTCAGCCTCGCCCCCGGTGTCGCCGCGGGCGTCATCGACCCGTCGGACATCGTCAGCGTCCTCGCCGTCGGCCCGTCCGGGGCCGGCAAGAGCCTGAAGACCACCCTGCTCGCGTCCGAGATCCTCGGCTCCGCCAACCCGTATGCTGTCGGCGGCACGCACCGCCACATTCCGGAGATCCAGCAGGCGCTCACCGCTGCGGCGCCCGCCGCCGCCGACGTGCGCATCTCGTTCACCCCGGTGCTGGTGCCGATGGCCCGCGGCATCCTGGCGACCTCCACGGCGCCGATCGTCGACGGGGTGACGGATGCCGAGATCCGCGCCGCGTGGGAGGACGCCTACGGGTCGGAGACGTTCGTGCAGCTCCTTCCCGAGGGACAGTTCCCCCGGACGGCGGACGTCCTCGGCGCCAACACGGCGCTCGTCGGACTCGCGATCGACCGCCCCGCCGGCCGCGTCGTCGTCGTGACGGCGGTCGACAACCTCGTCAAGGGCACCGCGGGTGCCGCCATCCAGTCGATGAACATCGCCCTCGGCCTTCCCGAGGCCACGGGCCTGACCGTGAACGGAGTGGCACCGTGAGCGTCACCGCCCCCGCAGGATTCGCCGCCGCCGGCGTCGTCGCCGGCCTCAAATCGACCGGCAAGCCCGACGTCGCCGTCGTCGTCAACCGCGGCCCGCTCAAGGTCGGTGCCGCCGTGTTCACCAGCAACCGCGCCAAGGCGAACCCGATCCTGTGGTCGCAGCAGGCCATCCAGGACGCGACGGTCGAGGCCGTCGTGCTGAACTCCGGCGGTGCCAACTGCTTCACCGGCGCGTTCGGCTTCCAGACGACGCACCAGACGGCCGAGAAGGCCGCGGAGCTGCTGGACGTGAGCCCCGGCGATGTGCTCGTCTGCTCCACCGGGCTGATCGGCACCGGCGACGAGGTCTTCCGCGCGAAGGTGCTCGCCGGCACCGAGGCGGCGATCGCGGCGCTGTCGGACGACGGCGGCGACGACGCGGCGCGCGCGATCATGACCACCGACACCGTGCCCAAGACCAGCGTGTTCGAGGGGGACGGGTGGACCATCGGCGCGATGGCGAAGGGCGCGGGCATGCTCGCCCCGGGCCTGGCGACGATGCTCGTCGTCCTCACGACCGATGCGGTGCTCGCCGCCGCCGACGCCGACGCGCACCTGCGTGCGGCGACGCGCGTGAGCTTCGACCGGCTCGACTCGGACGGCTGCATGTCCACCAACGACCAGGTCACCCTCCTGGCCAGCGGCGCCAGCGGCGTGACGCCCGATGCCGCCGCCTTCCGCGCGGCGCTCATCGAGGTCTGCACGAGCCTCGCGGTCCAGCTGCAGGCGGACGCCGAGGGCGCGAGCCACGACATCACGATCCGGGTCGTGGGCGCGGCATCCGAGGACGACGCCGTCGAGGTCGGCCGCTCGGTCGCCCGCAACAACCTCTTCAAGGCCGCGATCTTCGGAAACGACCCCAACTGGGGCCGGGTCCTCGCCGCGATCGGCACGACGCAGGCGGCCTTCGACCCCTACCTGGTCGACGTGAGCTTCAACGGCGTGCGGCTGTGCAGCGCGGGTGCCCCCGACCGCCCGCGTGAGGAGGTCGACCTCACCCCGCGCGCGACGGACGTGCTCATCGACCTCAAAGCGGGGGATGCCGCGGCGACCATCTTCACCAACGACCTGACGCACGACTACGTCCACGAGAACAGCGCGTACAGCTCATGACCGAGAAGATCCAGCACACGACGCCCAAGGAGGCCGCCGAGAAGGCCGCCGTCCTCATCGAGTCGCTGCCCTGGCTGCAGCGCTTCCGCGACCAGATCATCGTCATCAAGTACGGCGGCAACGCCATGGTCTCCGAGGAGCTGCAGGACGCGTTCGCGCAGGACATCGCCTACCTCCGTTTCGTGGGCGTGAAGCCCGTCGTCGTGCACGGCGGCGGTCCGCAGATCTCGCAGATGCTCGACCGCCTCGCGATCCCGAGCGAGTTCAAGGGCGGGTACCGGGTCACCTCCACCGAGGCGATGAGCGTCGTGCGGATGGTGCTCACCGGGCAGGTGAACCCCCAGCTGGTGGCGCGCATCAACGCCTACGGTCCGTTCGCGGCGGGGCTCTCGGGCGAGGATGCCGGACTGTTCCACGGCCGCCGCCGCGGTGTCGTGATCGACGGCACCGAGCACGACCTCGGTGCCGTCGGCGACGTCGTGCGCGTCGACCCGCAGCCGGTGCTCGACCAGCTCGCCGCCGGCCGCATCCCCGTGGTGTCCTCGATCGCGCCGGATCTCGACCACCCCGGGCAGTCGCTCAACGTCAACGCGGATGCCGCGGCCGCCGCCCTCGCCGTCGCGCTCGGTGCCGCCAAACTCGTCGTGCTGACCGACGTCGCGGGACTCTACGCCGACTGGCCGAATCGCGACTCGCTCGTCTCGCATCTGACGGCCGACGAGTTGCGCGCGATGCTGCCGCGCCTGGAGTCGGGGATGATCCCGAAGATGCAGGCGTGCCTCGACGCGGTCGACGGCGGCGTCGACACGGCGGCGATCATCGACGGACGCCAGCCCCATTCGGTGCTGGTGGAGATCTTCACGGAACAGGGAATCGGAACAGAGGTGGTGGCGCAGTGAGCGGCGTGCAGGAGCAGACGACGGCAGCGACGATGTGGCAGGAGGACGCCGGGCGCGATCTCGTCCGCAACGCCGGCGACCGGATGGCCCTCTTCGTCCGCGGTGAGGGCTCGTCGCTGTGGGACGCCGACGGCCGCCGCTACCTCGACTTCCTCGGCGGCATCGCCGTGACCTCGCTCGGTCACGCCCACCCCGTCTTCGTGGATGCCGTCGCACGCCAGGCCGCCACCCTCTCGCACGTGTCGAACTTCTTCGCGACGCCGCCGCAGTTGGCGCTCGCCGCCGAGCTCAAGCGCCTCACCGGCGCGGGCGACGCCGGACGCGTCTACTTCGCCAACTCCGGAGCCGAGGCGAACGAGGCGGCCTTCAAGCTCGCGCGCCTCCACGGAGCGGCGGGCGGGGCGGCGGACGGTGCGCGCGCGGCGCGCCCCCGCATCCTCGCGCTGAAGGACGCCTTCCACGGCCGCACGATGGGCACCCTCGCCCTCACCGGCAAGCCCTACATGCAGGCGCCGTTCCTGCCGATGGTCCCCGGCGTCGAGTTCCTCGACTCCACGGTGGAGGCCCTCGAGGCCGCGATGGGCGACGACGTCGCCGCGCTGTTCGTCGAGCCCATCAAGGGCGAGGCCGGGGTCGTCCCGCTGCCGGAGGGCTACCTCACGGCGGCGCGGGAGATCACGGCGCGACACGGTGCGCTGCTGATCATCGACGAGATCCAGACCGGTGCCGGACGCACCGGAGCCTGGTTCGCGTTCCAGCACGAGGGGATCGTCCCCGACGCCATCACCGTCGCCAAGGGCATCGGTGGCGGCTTCCCGATCGGTGCGCTCATCACGTTCGGCGCGGCGAGCGACCTCTTCTACCCGGGCACGCACGGCTCGACCTTCGGGGGCAACCCTCTCGCGACCGCGACGTCGCTCGCCGTGCTCGGCGAGATCGAGCGTGCGGGCCTGGTCGAGAACGCGGCCGTCCGCGGCGTGCAGCTGCGCGCGGCGATCGAGTCCCTCGCCTCGCCGCTGATCGACGGATGCCGCGGACGCGGACTGCTGCTGGGCGTGGCCCTGCGCCACCCCGTCGCCGGCGCCGTCGTCGCGGCCGCCCAGCAGCACGGGCTCATCGTCAACGCGGCCAACGACAGCACCGTGCGCATCGCGCCGGCTCTCACCATCGGCGACGTGGAGATCGACGAGTTCGTCGACCTCTTCGCGCGCGCCCTCAGCACCGTCGCCGACGCTCTCGTGCTCGACGACACCGAAACCCCCACCTCGACCCCGGAGGCCTCCGCATGACCCGCCATCTGCTCCGCGACGACGACCTCAGCCCGGCCGAGCAGGCCGAGATCCTCGACCTCGCGGTCTCGCTCAAGAAGGATCGCTGGAAGCTGAAGCCCCTCGAGGGGCCGCAGACCGTCGCGGTCATCTTCGACAAGAGCTCCACCCGCACGCGCGTCTCGTTCGCGGTCGGCATCGCCGACCTCGGCGGCTCGCCGCTGGTGATCTCGACGGCGAACAGCCAGCTCGGCGGCAAGGAGACCCCCTCCGACACCGCTCGTGTGCTGGAGCGGCAGGTCGCCGCGATCGTCTGGCGCACCTACGCGCAGGCGGGGCTCGAGGAGATGGCGCGCGGCACCACCGTGCCGGTCGTCAACGCGCTCAGCGACGACTTCCACCCTTGTCAGCTGCTCGCCGACCTGCTGACGATCCGCGAGCACAAGGGCGAGCTGAAGGGGCTGACGCTCACGTTCTTCGGCGACGGCACCTCCAACATGGGCCACTCCTACGTGCTGGCGGGCGTGACGGCGGGGATGCACGTGCGCGTCGCCTCGCCCGCCGCCTACGCCCCGCGTGCCGATGTCGTCGCCGACGCCGAGCGCATCGCGGCGACCACCGGCGGCTCGGTCACCCTCTTCACCGACCCCGAGGCCGCGGCCGCGGGAGCGGACGTCGTCGTCACCGACACCTGGGTGTCGATGGGCAAGGAGGAGGAGAAGATCCAGCGCGTCCACGACCTCGGCGGCTACAAGGTGACGCAGCACACGATGTCGCTGGCCGATCCCGCGGCGATCTTCATCCACTGCCTGCCCGCCGATCGCGGCTACGAGGTGGATGCCGACGTGATCGACGGCCCGCAGAGCGTCGTCTGGGACGAGGCCGAGAACCGCCTGCACGCCCAGAAGGCGCTGTTGGTCTGGCTGCTGCGTCAGCAGTGACCGGGGCGCGCGGCGAAGACCCGAGACGATGACGACCGCCCCCGCGCACCGGGACCGCCACCTGGGCGGGTCCGGGCGCCTGGTGGGAGTCGATCTCGCGCGCGGCCTGGCGGTGCTCGGCATGTTCGCCGCCCATCTGCTGGTCATCGACGCGTTCGACCCGTGGCAGCCGTCGACGTGGGTCGATGTCGTCAACGGGCGCTCGTCGATCCTGTTCGCGACCGTGGCGGGCATCTCGATCGCCTTGATGACGGCGACCCCGGGCACGGCCGGCACGCGTCCGGCATCCGGTGCCGTGCTCTCGGTGGCACGGCGCCGCCTCGCGGTGCGCGCCGCGATCATCTGGGCCATCGGCATGCTCCTGAACGCGACCGGGGTCCCCGTCTACGTGATCCTGCAGGCCTACGGCATCCTGTTCCTGCTGGCGCTGCCGCTGGTGGGCCTGTCGGCGCGTACGCTGTGGACGATCGCGGCCGCCATCGCGCTGGTCGCGCCGTGGGTGCTGCCGGTGCTCGACGGCGCGCTGGCCGCGGCCGGTCCGGTCGGCGGCGATCTCGTGCTGCTGCTCGGCTGGCACTACCCGTTCCCGCTCTGGGCCGCGTTCATGATCGCGGGCATCGCGGCGGCGCGGTCCGACCTGCGCGCCACCCGCACGGTCGTGGCCCTCGTCGCGGTCGGGGTCGGCTGCGCGGTCGTGGCGGGCGCGGCATCCGCCGTGGCGTCGTTCCCGCCCGATTCGTACCTCGGGCTCGTGCTCTCCGACGCGGCGCACTCCGGAGGGCTCCTCGAAGCCGTCGGGTCGGGCGGCTTCGCGCTCGCCGTGATCGGGCTCTGCCTGCTCGTCTGCCGTCTGCCGGTCGCGTCGTCCGCTCTGCTGCCGATCCGTGCGATCGGCTCGATGCCCCTGACGGCATACGTGGGGCAGATCCTCGTCTGGGCGGCGTGGGCATCCCTCGCGCTCGGCGATGTCGGCGACCTCTCGGGTTTCCGTGCCCTCCAGCCGTTCTGGCCGTTCGTCGTCGTCACCGTCGTGTTCTGCACCGCGTGGGCGCTGCTGCTCGGCCGCGGCCCGCTGGAGCGCGCCCTCGCGCTGGCGACGCGTCTCGCGGTCCCCGCCTGAGCGTTCATCCGTCCCCTCACGTCGCTTCGGATGCCGCGACACGACCACTCGGGACGGACGAACCCGCTCCGCGCCGCAGGGCGTCGCGGATGCGCGCGTGCGCAGGATCGTCCGCCGCATCCGGCTGCTCTCGTGCGCCGTCGGCGACGCATCGTCGGCGTCGCGATCCTCCGCGGAGCGGCGCATCCGCACGCCGCGGAACGGAGCGTCCAGATCCCGTGCGCGCAGGCGCCGCACCGTGACCCCCGCATCGCGAGCGGCGCGCACCGCGAAGGCGTCCGGCAGGGTCTGCGGCAACGGCGACGGCTCGCGGCTCATGCCCCCAGCGTGCCCGCCCGCCCCACCCGCGCCCTCCCTCCCCGCCCCCCTCCGTGGACGCCCTCCGCCGCACCCGCGCGGGGGAGGAGGCGGCGCCGCTCGCTCATCCGTCCCGTGTGGTCGTCTCGGATGCCGAGACGCGACCACACGGGACGGATGAAGGGGTGCGGCGGGCGGCGACGCGGCGCTCGGTAGGCTGGTGCGGTGAGCGAAACGACACCGCACGGCACGAACGACGGCGCCCTCTGGGGGGCGCGCTTCGCCTCCGGCCCCTCGCCGGAGCTGGCGGCACTCAGCCGCTCGACCCACTTCGACTGGGTGCTCGCGCCCTACGACCTCGCCGGCTCGCACGCGCACGCCGCTGCGCTCGCCGCGGCGGGCTACCTGACGGGCGACGAGGAGGCCCGCATGCACGCCGGTCTCGACGCCCTCGCCGCCGCCGTGCAGGACGGCACCCTGGTCGCGCAGCCCGGCGACGAGGACGTCCACGGCGCCCTCGAGGCCGCGCTCATCGCGGAGATCGGCCCCGCGCTCGGCGGCAAGCTGCGCGCCGGTCGCAGCCGCAACGACCAGATCGCGACGCTGGTGCGGCTCTATCTGCTCGACCACGCGCGCGTCATCGCCCGCGATCTGCTGCGCGTGATCGACGCGATCGTCGCGCAGGCGGACGCGCACCCCGACGCGATCATGCCCGGTCGCACGCACCTGCAGCACGCGCAGCCGATCCTGCTGGCGCACCACCTGCAGGCCCACGGCTGGCCGCTCGTGCGCGACCTCGAGCGCCTGCGCGACTGGTCGGCGCGTGCCGCCGTCTCGCCCTACGGCGGGGGAGCGCTCGCCGGCGCGACGCTCGGTCTCGACCCGCAGCTGGTGGCCGATCGGCTGGGGCTCGACCGGCCCGCCGAGAACTCCCTCGACGGCACGAGCGCGCGCGACGTCGTCGCCGAGTTCGCCTTCATCGCCGCGATGATCGCGGTCGACATCTCGCGTTTCGCCGAGGACGTCATCATCTGGAACACCCGCGAGTTCGGTTTCGTCACCCTCGACGACGGCTACTCCACGGGCTCGAGCATCATGCCGCAGAAGAAGAACCCCGACATCGCCGAGCTCGCGCGCGGCAAAGCGGGCCGGCTCATCGGCAACCTGTCCGGACTGCTCGCGACGCTGAAGGCGCTGCCGCTGGCCTACAACCGCGATCTGCAGGAGGACAAGGAGCCCGTCTTCGATTCGGTGCTCACGCTGGAGACCGTGCTCCCCGCCTTCGCCGGGATGATCGCCACGCTGCGCTTCGATACGGAGCGGATGGCGGCGCTCGCGCCGGCCGGCTTCTCCCTCGCCACGGATGTCGCGGAGTGGCTCGTGAAGCAGGGCGTGCCGTTCCGCGACGCCCACGAGATCTCCGGCGCCCTCGTGCGGGCGTGCGAAGACCGGGGCATCGGCCTCGAGGATGCCGACGACGCGCTCCTCGCCGAGGTGTCGCCGCAGCTGACACCGGCGGTGCGGCAGGTGCTCTCGATCGAAGGGTCGGTCTCCAGCCGGACGGGGGCCGGCGGCACCGCCGGGGTGCGGGTGGCGGAGCAGCGCGCCGAGCTCGTGGCGCGGGCGCAGAGCGCGGCGCATACGCTGATCGATCCGAAATAACAGCCAGAGCCTGATAATTCAGGAATATCAGCTATATGCTGGTCGCATGAGCGTCGCCGTCATCGCCGACATCGTCGGATCGCGCACCCTCCCCGATCGGGCGGGTGCGCAACGCGCGCTCGAAGACGCCGTGGCGCGGGTCGAGGACGATCTCCCGCTCGCCGAGCGCGCCCTGCGTCCCACGGTCGGCGACGAGCTGCAGGGCGTCTATCCGTCGTTGGAGGCCGCGATGGCCGCCCTGCTCATGCTCCGGCTGGCCCTGCCGGACGGCATCGACTGCCGGTTCGGCATCGGCGTCGGCGCGCTCGGCGAGGTCCCCTCCCGCGTCGGCGCGCTCGCCGAAGGCCCCGGCTGGTGGGCGGCGCGGGAGGCGATCGACGTCATCCACGCCAAGCAGGCGCGGACGATCCCCGGCGCGCGCACGTGGATCGCCGCCGACGCCGATGTCGCCGACCCCGGCATTCGGGTCGCGAACGCCTACCTCCTGGCCCGCGATCGCATCGTCAGCGAGATGACCGCGCGCGCCCGACGCCTGACCTACGGCCGGCTGCGCGGAGCGACGCAGGCCGAACTCGCATCGGCCGAGGGGATCACCCAGTCGGCCGTCTCGCAGGCCCTCGGCTCCGCGGGCGCCGCGGCGCTGATCGAGGGATTCCGCCAGCTGATCGAGGCCGCGGACGTCGAACCGGGCAGCTGAGTCACCAGATCGCGAGCCACACGACGCCGGCCACGGCGCACGCCCAGAGCAGGCTCGCCAGCGTGCCGACGATGAACCGCTCGCGCGCGGCGGGGGTCGCGAGCTCGGTGAAGCGGCCGACGCCCTTCACCGCGACGACCACCGCGACCGCGCCGGGAAAGCCCGCCACGATCCCGAGGGCGGTGCACGCCCGCTCGAGGTAGCCGATCGTCGTGCCGCCGCGGAGGATCTCCTCCTCGCGCGGAGGGCCGCCCGCGCTCTCGGCCATCATCTCGACGAGGATGCCGCCGCGCGGCCCCACCGAGGTGCGTCCGCCGTCCGCGATCCCCAGCACCCAGCGGGTGAACGGGTCGCCGCCGACCACCGCGAGCGCGACGCCGGGAAGGGCCAGCAGCACGCCGAAGACGACCGGGACCGTGAACGGGAGGATGCTGAGGACGACCAGGGCCACCGCCACGATCGCCGCCGCGGCCGCCAGCATCGCGCCGCGTGGGCGGCGGAGGGAGAGCGTGACGAGCACGAGGGCGGCGCAGAGTGCGGCGAAGACGGCGATCACGACGATCGTCGTGACGATCGCGTCGGTCTGCGGGTCCATGCCCGTCAGTCTCGCACGCGCCTCCGACCCGGCGGCGTCGGCGGGCCCGGGCCCCGGCATCCGGCGCTGCTAGCCTGGGTCGCGTGTCTGAAACCGCCTTCGTGAGTGCCTCCGCGCCCGCGCGCGCACTGGCCCCCGCCAACGATCCGTCGTTCGAGAACGTCTGGGACGAGATCGTCTGGCGCGGACTCGTGCACGTGTCCACCGACCAGACCGCTCTGCGCGATCTGCTGGGCGGCGAGCCGATCACGTATTACTGCGGTTTCGACCCGACGGCGCCCAGCCTGCACCTCGGCAACCTCGTGCAGCTGCTGCTCATGCGCCGTCTGCAGCTTGCCGGGCACCGTCCCCTGGGCCTCGTCGGAGGCTCGACCGGACTGATCGGCGACCCGCGCCCGACCGCCGAGCGCACCCTCAACACCAAGGACACGGTCGCCGAGTGGGTCGCCGCGCTGCGCGCGCAGGTCGAGCGGTTCCTCAGCTTCGAGGGCGACAACGCCGCGCGCATGGTGAACAACCTCGACTGGACCGCGCCGATGAGCGCGATCGACTTCCTCCGCGAGATCGGGAAGCACTACCGCGTCGGCACGATGCTCAAGAAGGATGCCGTCGCGGCCCGCCTGAACTCCGAAGCCGGCATCAGCTACACCGAGTTCAGCTACCAGATCCTGCAGGGGATGGACTACCTCGAGCTGCACCGCCAGTACGGGTGCGTGCTGCAGACCGGCGGATCCGACCAGTGGGGCAACCTCACGAGCGGCGCCGACCTCATCCACCGCGTCGAGGGCACCTCCGTGCACGCGATCGGCACCCCGCTGATCACGAACAGCGACGGCACGAAGTTCGGCAAGAGCGAGGGCAACGCCATCTGGCTGGATGCCGCGATGTGCAGCCCGTACCGCATGTACCAGTTCTGGTTGAACACCGACGATGCGGATGTCGTCGAGCGCCTCAAGATCTTCACGTTCCTCACCCGCGCCGAGATCGAGCAGTACGCCGAGCTCGTCGCGGCGGAGCCGTTCCGTCGCGCGGCGCAGAAGCGTCTCGCCCTCGAGGTGACCACGACGGTGCACGGCCCGGAGGCCGCGGCCGCCGTGATCGCGGCATCCGAGGCGCTGTTCGGAGCGGGGGATCTGTCCGCGCTCGACGCGGCGACGCTGCGCACCGCGCTGGAGGAGCTGCCGCACGCCGCCATCGCCGCCGGGACGACGGTCGTGCAGGCGCTCGTGGAGACGGGCCTGTGCACGAGCCTCAGCGAGGCGCGCCGTTCCATCGCCCAGGGCGGGGTCAGCCTCGACGGGGTCAAGATCGACGACGAGTCCACGGCGATCACGGGCACGCTGCCGGGTGGAGTCGCGGTGCTGCGCCGCGGCAAGAAGACCCTCGCCGGGCTCTTCGTCGCGCCCGCGGTCTGATCCGGTTCGCCGCCGAACGCCGGGAGTCGCATGCCGTTCACCGTCTCGCACGCCGTGGTGGCGCTGCCGTTCGTGCGCACGCCGCTGCTGCCCGCGGCGATCGCGATCGGGGCGATGACGCCCGACCTCCCGCTGTTCGTCCGCGGGACGCCGGTGTCGTACCAGCTGACGCACACGAACCTCGCCGTGTCCACCCTCATCGCCGCCGGACTGACCGTGCTGTGGTACCTCCTGCTGCGTCCCGCCGTGCGGGCGCTGTCGCCGACCTGGCTCGCCGCGCGGCTGCCGGCGGAGTGGGACCGTGTCGGCATCCCCGCGTGGTGGAGCCGCCGGCCCGCGTGGGCCTCGGCACTGCTGGCCGCGCTCTCGCTGCTGCTGGGCGTCGCCTCCCACATCGCGTGGGACGCGTTCACGCACGAGGGGCGATGGGGGACGACTCTGTTCCCCGCCCTCGACGAGCGCTGGGGGCCTCTGCTCGGCCTCAAGTGGCTGCAGTACGGCTCGAGCGCGTTCGGTCTGATCGTGCTGGCCGTGGCCGCGTTCCTGTGGCTGCGCCGTCGTCCGCCGTCCACCCCGGCCACCGGCATCCCCGCGGCCGTCCGCTGGTCGTGGTGGCTGTCGCTGCCGCTCGTCCTGGTGTGCGCCTGGGCGATCGGCGTCGTCGTCCACGGTCCGTTCACGTCCGCGTGGACCGTGCAGCACCTGGCCTACCGGGTGCTGCCACCGGCGTGCGCCGTGTGGGGCGCCGCGACGCTCGTCCTGTGCATCGCCATCGCGGTGCGCCGGCGCCGTGCGGCGTGACGGCGAGCCCGCGACCGCGGTAATGTGAACGTGCACATCGAAGGCGAGGGCACCGTGTCGGCTGGCGAGGAGAAGGCGCGTAGCGCGAGCATCCGCGACGTCGCGCGTGCCGCCGACGTGTCGTACCAGACCGTCTCCAGAGTGCTCAACGGGCACCCCTCGATCCGGCCGGAGACCAAGCAGCGCGTGCTCGACGCGATGGCCGATCTGAAGTACCGGCCCAACCAGGCCGCGCGCGCCCTCGTCACGAGCCGATCGCAGACGCTGGGCGTCGTGCTGGGCTCGCGCGGGGAGTACGGTCCGTCGTCGAGTCTCGCCGCGCTCGAGGATGCGGCCCGCGAACGCGGCTACTGGGTGAACTCCGCCTATCTGCGCGACACGCGTCCGGAGACCATCGCCGCCGCCGTCGAGCACCTGCGACGCCAGTCGGTCGAGGGCATCATCGTGCACGCGCCGCAAGTGCGGGTGTTCGACGTGCTCGCCGAACTCGACGTGGACATCCCCTACCTCGGACTGCACAGCGCCGAGCGCGGGATCGCCGAGCTCGCCGACGACCAGGTGCGGGGGGCCCGCCTCGCGACCGAGCACCTCATCGGCCTCGGCCATGCCGAGATCGTGCATCTGGCCGGCCCTCAGGACTGGATCGAGGCGGAGAGTCGGATGCAGGGCTACCTGCACGCGCTCTCCGACGCCGATCTGCCGACGCGACCTCCCATCCTCGGCGACTGGACGGCGGACTTCGGCTATCACGCCGCCGTGGAGCTGTCGCGGCGGCTCGACTTCACCGCCGTCTTCGCGGCGAACGACGCCATGGCGCTGGGCATGATCCACGGCTTCCGCGAGGTGGGCGTCGACGTTCCGCGTCAGGTGAGCGTCGTGGGCTTCGACGACATCCCGCTCGCCGCCCACGGGTGGCCGCCGCTCACGACGGTGCACCAGCAGTTCGCGGGGCTGGGGGAGCGCGCCATGATCGCGCTGCTGCGCGCGATCGGCGCGCCGGACGTCGCGGTGGATGCCGTTGACGGCATGAATCTGGAGCCGTCCCTCGTCGTCCGCGAGTCGTGCGCGGCGCCGATCTCCGCCCGAAGATGACGCTTCGATAACGGCGGATTCGGGCGATTGACAACGTCGCTCGGAGGGTGCACGATGTTCAAGCGATGTGAACGGTCACATTGACGCTCGATCAAAGAAGAACGACAACCGACGACGAGGAGGTCGCGCACGATGGCGGATGCAGTGCCGATCCTGGAGATGCGCTCCATCACGAAGGAGTTCCCGGGGGTGAAGGCCCTCAGCGACGTCTCGATCACGGTCGCGGCCGGCGAGGTCCACGCGATCTGCGGCGAGAACGGCGCGGGCAAGTCGACGCTCATGAAGGTGCTCTCGGGGGTCTACCCCTACGGAACCTACAGCGGCGACATCTGGTACCGCGGGGAGGTCGTGCAGTTCCGCGACATCCGTGCCAGCGAGAACGCCGGCATCGCGATCATCCATCAGGAGCTCGCGCTGATCCCCGAGCTGTCGATCACGGAGAACATCTTCCTGGGCAACGAGATCGGCCGCGGCGGCGTCATCGACTGGCCCCAGGCGCGGCTGCGCGCCGTGGACCTGCTCGCCCGCGTCGGCCTGCGCGACGACCCCGACACGCAGATCAAGCACCTCGGCGTCGGCAAGCAGCAGCTCGTCGAGATCGCGAAGGCCCTCGCCAAGGACGTCAAGCTCCTGATCCTGGACGAGCCGACGGCGGCCCTGAACGAGGACGACTCCCAGCACCTGCTGGATCTGATCCTCTCCCTTAAGGGGAAGGGCATCACCTCGATCATCATCAGCCACAAGCTCAACGAGATCGAGCAGATCGCCGACTCGATCACCATCATCCGCGACGGGCGCACGATCGAGACCCTGGACGTCGCCTCCGGCACCGTCGACGAGGACCGCATCATCCGCGGGATGGTGGGGCGCTCGCTGGAGAGCCGCTTCCCCGACCGCACGCCGCATATCGGCGAGGTGTTCTTCGAGGTGCGCGACTGGACGGTGCGCCACCCGCAGATCCCCGAGCGGCTGGTCGCCAAGCACTCGAACCTCCACGTCCGCCGCGGCGAGATCGTCGGCATCGCGGGCCTCATGGGCGCCGGCCGCACCGAGCTCGCGATGAGCCTGTTCGGCCGCTCGTACGGCGTGTACGAGTCGGGCCAGATCCTCATCGACGGCAAGGAGGTCGTGATCAAGGACGTGCAGTCCGCGATCGATCACGGCATGGCCTACGTGAGCGAGGACCGGAAGGTCCTCGGGCTGAACCTCCTCGACACGATCAAGCGTTCCATCGTCGCGGCGAAGCTGTCCAAGATCGCGCGCAACGGCGTCATCGACCCGTACGCCGAGAACGACATCGCCGACGACTACCGCAAGAAGCTCAGGATCAAGACCCCGAGCGTCGACGTCGGCGTCTCGAAGCTGTCCGGCGGCAACCAGCAGAAGGTCGTGCTGGCGAAGTGGATGTTCACCGACCCGGAGCTGCTCATCCTCGACGAGCCGACGCGCGGCATCGACGTGGGGGCCAAGTACGAGATCTACACGATCGTCCAGCAGCTGGCCGCACAGGGCAAGGGCGTGATCCTCATCTCCAGCGAGCTGCCCGAGCTGCTCGGCATCTCCGACCGCATCTACACGATCTTCGAGGGCCAGATCACGGATGATCTGCCCGTCGCCGAAGCAACCCCCGAGAACCTCATGCGCAGCATGACCTCCGCACGACAGAAGGCACAACGATGAGCACCGAGACGGTACCCACCAAGAGCTCAGGCGGTTTCTCCGACCTGAAGAAGATGTTCGGGGGGAGCACCTCCTCCCTCCGACAGTTCGGCATCCTGGCGTCGCTGATCGCCATCATCCTGATCTTCCAGATCTGGACCGGCGGCACGACCCTCTCGCCGCAGAACCTCATCAACGTCGTCAGCCAGCAGTCCTACATCCTGATCCTCGCGATCGGCATGGTGATGGTCATCATCATGGGCCACATCGACCTGTCGGTCGGCTCGGTCGCCGCCTTCGTCGGGATCATCGTCGCCAAGTCGATGAACGAGTGGAACACCCCGTGGCCGCTCGCCATCGCGATCGGCCTCGTCGTCGGCGCGCTCGTCGGCGCCTGGCAGGGGTTCTGGGTGGCGTACGTGGGCGTGCCCGCCTTCATCGTGACCCTCGCCGGCATGCTCATCTTCCGCGGCGGCAACCAGTGGATCGGGCAGTCGACGACGACCCCCGTGCCGCCGGAGTACAGCTACATCGGCTCGGGCTACCTCCCGGAGCTGCCCATCGCGGTCGACTTCAACGTGCTCACGATGCTCCTGGGGCTCATCGGCGTGGCCTGGATCGTGTACAACGAGTGGCGCCTGCGCCGCCAGCAGGCCAAGATCGGCGCCGAGTCCGCCCCCGTGTGGGTGTCGGTGGTCAAGGTGGTCATCCTCTCCGCCGCGATCCTCTGGGCCGCGTGGCTGTTCGCGACCGGCCGCCCCGGCACGAGCTTCCCGATCTCGGGCGTCATCCTGCTGGTGCTCGTGGTCATCTACTCCTTCGTCACCAACCGCACCGTGTTCGGCCGCCACATCTACGCCGTCGGCGGCAACCGCCTCGCGGCCGCGCTGTCGGGCGTGAAGGACCGTCGCGTCGACTTCTTCGTGATGATGAACATGTCGGTGCTCGCGGCGATCGCCGGGATGATCTACGTCGGTCGCGCCACGGCATCCGGCCCCCAGGACGGCAACGGCTGGGAGCTGGACGCGATCGCGGCCGTCTTCATCGGCGGCGCCGCGGTGTCGGGCGGCATCGGCACGGTGATCGGCTCGATCATCGGCGGCCTGGTCATGGCCTTCCTCAACAACGGGCTCCAGCTCATCGGCGCCGGCGCCGACTCGGTGTCGATCACGAAGGGCCTCGTCCTTCTGCTCGCCGTCGCCGTCGACGTCATCAGCAAGCGTCGCGGCGGCCCGTCCATCATCGGTCTGCTCATGCGCCGTCGCGACCGGAGCACCGAGCTGATCACAGACGTCCCCGCCGTCATACCGACGTCGGGCACGAACGAGTCGAGCCAGCCGGCCGACCTCCCCAAGGTGTAGGTCCGGGACCGACTCGCCTCACCCTCACCAGAGAAAGTGATGAATCAATGAAGAGAATCGCTCTTGCGGCAGCCACGGTGGCCGCCGTCACGGCACTCGCGCTCACCGGCTGCTCGAGCTCCGGGCGCGGCGGCGACGCGACCGCATCGGCGGGCGCGGCGGCGGGCTTCGCCGCGGACGCCACGATCGGTATCGCCCTGCCCGACAAGACGTCGGAGAACTGGGTGCTCGCCGGCGGTCTGTTCGAGGACGGTCTGAAGGCGGCCGGCTTCAAGGCGGACGTGCAGTACGCCCCGGCATCCAACACGGTCGCCGAGCAGCAGAACCAGATCTCGGCCATGATCACCAACGGCGCCAAGGTCATCGTCATCGGCGCCAAGGACGGCAAGCAGCTCGGCACGCAGCTGCAGCAGGCGGCGGATGCCGGTGTCACGGTGATCGCCTACGACCGCCTCATCGAGAACACGCCGAACGTGAACTACTACGTCGCGTTCGACAACTTCAAGGTCGGCGAGCTGCAGGGCCAGGCCCTGCTCGACGGCCTCGAGAAGCGCTCGGGCCACGGTGCGCCGTGGAACGTGGAGCTGTTCTCCGGCTCGCCCGACGACGCCAACTCGGCGGTCTTCTTCAACGGCGCCATGAAGGTGCTCCAGCCGAAGATCGACGATGGCACCCTCAAGGTCGTGTCGGGTCAGACCGACATCCAGCAGACGGCCACGCAGGGCTGGAAGGCCGAGAACGCGCAGAGCCGGATGGACTCGCTGCTCGCCGCCAACTACACGTCGGCGACGATCGACGGCGTCCTGTCGCCGAACGACACGCTGGCGCGCGCCATCATCACCTCGGTGAAGCAGGCCGGCAAGAACATCTCGCAGTTCACCGTGACCGGTCAGGACTCCGAGGCCGAGTCGGTCAAGTCGATCATGGCGGGCGAGCAGTACTCGACCATCAACAAGGACACCTCGCTGCTGGTCGCCCAGACCATCAAGATGATCCAGTCGCTCCAGAAGGGCGAGGCGCCGGAGGTCAACGACACCACCCAGTACGACAACGGTGTCAAGGTCGTCCCGGCGTACCTGCTGCCGCCGGTCATCGTCACCAAGGAGAACGCGGCCGAGGCCTACGCCAACAGCCCGAAGCTCCTCGAGATCGTCAAGGCCGCCCAGTAAGCGACCCTGCCTCTCACGACGGCCCTCGCTCTGCGGAGCGGGGGCCGTCGCCGTTCAGCGCGGCAGCCAGGCGGGAGCGTCGCCGCCCCATTCGCGCGGCGCGGCGAAGCGCGGGGGAGCGCCCGCGTAGGCGATCGCGGGAGCCGCCGTCACGACGCTCCGGCCCCCCACCGTGAAGCGCTGCAGATGGCGATCGGGGTCGGGGGCGGGGGCCAAATCGTCCACCCCCGGTCGTGCGCGCGGCATCCCCAGGAGCTCGGCGGCGATGCGCCGCAGCGATGTCTCGACGAGCCAGCTCCCGCCCTCCGCGCGCCGGCGGCGCAGCGTCGCCATCGTGTGGGCGGCCAGCAGGTAGCCCGCGGTGTGATCCAGTGCCTGCGCCGGGAGGGCTCCGGGAACGTCGGCCGTCGTGGACTCGATCCACGAGATTCCCGATGCCGCCTGGACGAGACTGTCGAAACCCCGCCCTCCGCTCTCGCCCCAGGCGCTCAGCCGTACGATCACGACACCCGGCCGCAGTGCGGCCAGTGCGTCGGGCGACAGGTCCAGGCGCGTGAGCGCGGCCGGGCGATAGCCCAGCACGATCGCGTCGGCATCCGCGGCGAGGCGCCGGAACACCGCGCGATCGGCGGGACGGTCCAGGTCGAGGAGGGTGCTCCTCTTGCCGTGGCCCGTGTCGAGGTGCTGGGCGGCCGGCTCGGGCAGACGGGGGGAGTCGACGCGGAGGACGTCGGCGCCCAGGAGTGCCAGGGTACGCGTCGCCACCGGGCCGGCGATGACGCGGGTCAGATCCAGCACGCGGATGCCGCGCAGCGGCGCATCGGCGGGCGACGCGCGCCCGGGGCGCGGGGCCGCCTCCCCGATGCGTGTCACCGACACCGCGGGGGAGGCGCGCAGGCGCTCGTCCGTGGCGTGCTGCGCCGGGACGACGGCGACGCACAGCCCGCCCGCGGCCGTGATCGACGCCTCCGCGTGCGCCGTGGAGAGCGTCGCCAGCCGCTCCCGCACCCGCTCGGCATCATCCGCGGCGGCGGAGGCCTCGGCCGCGCCCGCCGCGTCGATCCCGAGGGCGGAGCGCAGCGCGCGGGCGTGGTGGGGATAGTTCGCGTGCGTGCGCACCCAGCCGTCCCGCGTGCGGAAGAAGCCCGACAGCGGGGCGAACGCGGTGATCGGTGCGTCGTCCAGACGCATCCACCGCTCGCTCGTGTACGCGACCGTCACGGCAGCCGGATCCGGGTCGACCGGCGCGGCACCCGCCCATCTGGCGGCTTCGTCGCCCGCGGCGCGGACGGCCGCGCGGGCGAGGCGGCCGACGGGGAGACGCGCGTGGAGCGGACGGGTGTCCATGTGGGGAGCCTACGACCCGCGACGCCGCAGGACGGCGGCGCGGAGGGCGCGACACGCCCGAGATGCAGCCCAGATTTGCCCGATGTCGGCACGCCGCGTAAGTTATTACTTGTTCGCCCCACAGGGAAGAGCGAAGGGCCGGAAGGCCTCGCCCCCTCAAGCGGAGAACCACCCCCATCCCAAACCTCTCGGTAGAGAGAACAGGACTTCTGGTCTAGGATGGGAATCCTCCCTCCTCGAGATCGTCGCAGACGGATCGTGGGAGTGAGTGCGGCAGACGCGAGAGCGACTCTGCCGCCGCAGCGAGTCCTGCGTGGATCCTCCTTCGGGATGTGTCCGTGCCGAGCTCGTCGCACACGTGACGTTGCCCCGTGAAGAGAGCCGAGAGGCTGGAACACGGGAGCATCCGATCCTTGAGAACTCAACAGCGTGCACTTGTCAAATGCCAAATAACCTCGTCTCAGCTTCGGCTGGGTGAGATTCCTTTGGATCAAGTCCAGCCTCTTTTGGGGTTGGCGTA
>NZ_JACBGF010000005.1:0-129064 GCF_021401375.1 Microbacterium sp. NFH-22A-Y
CGGCCGCCGCCCGTGCGACGCGGGCCGCGGGCGGCGTCTCGCGCGCGAGGGTGCGCGCCACCTGCTCACGGGCACGGCTCGCGAGCCGATCCTGCAGCTCGCCCAGATCGCGCGAGGTGCCGACCGAGCGGCCGCGGTGGTCGACGGCGCGGAACGTCACGAGCAGGTGGGAGGGCACGCGGTCGAGGTCGAAATCGGCGACCGTCACCGGCTGGTTCGCGATGCGCTGGATGCGGGTCGCGAGGGCGGCGCGCAGCGTCTGCGGCGGAAGCCCGTCGTGATGCTCGGGCCCGGCGTCGCTGAGCTCCTCGCCGAGGCGGGCCGCCCAGTCGGCGGCCGGCACCACGTGGCGGCGGATCGCCTTGGGCAGCGCCTTCAGCAGCGCGGTGGTCAGTTCCGCGCGCAGCCCCGGGACCTGCCAGTCGAAGCCGTCCGGTCGGAGCCCCGCCAGCAGCGGAAGCGGGACGACCACGCTCACGCCGTCCTCGGGATCGCCCGGCTCGAAGCGGTACGCGAGGGAGAGCACCTGATCGCCCTGATGCCACCGGCCCGGGAACGCGCGCTCATCGGAACGCGACGCGTCGCCCTGCAGGTCGGCCTCGGTCATGTCGAGCAGCCGCGGGGTGCGCGCCGAGGCGTCGCGCCACCACGACTCGAACGAGCGCACATCGAACACGTCGGACGGCAGGCGGGAGTCGTAGAAGGCGAAGACGGCCTCGTCTCCGACCAGGATGTCGCGGCGGCGCTCGCGCTCCTCCACCTTCTCGAGGCGGCGACGCAGGTCGAGGTTGCGCCGTTCGAAGGCCGTCAGCCGCTTGTCGAGGTGCTGGCTGTTCCAGTCGCCGTCGACGAGCGCGTGCCGCACGAACAGCTCGCGTGCCAGCGGCCGGTCGATCCTCGCCAGCTGCACCCGCCGGCGGGGGATGATCTCGACGCCGAAGAGCGTGACCTTCTCCGCGGCGACGGCGGCGCCGGCATCCTTCGACCAGTGCGGATCGCTCAGCTGGCGGTGGGCGAGATCGCCGGCGAGCTCCTCGGCCCACGCCGGATCGATCGCCGCCACGGTGCGCGCGAACAGACGCGACGTCTCGACGAGCTCGGCGGCCATGACGGCGTCGGGGGTGGCCTTGCGCAGCGCCGAACCGGGGAAGATCGCGAACGCGCTCCCGCGTGCGCCGCGGAACACCGGGATCGGCTTGCGCTTGTCGGCGGGCCGGCCGCTGGCCTTCGCCGCCACGGAGCGGGTGTCGAGGATGCCGATGTGGGAGAGCAGCCCCGCGAGGATGGCGCGATGGACCAGGGCGGGATCGGCGGCGCTCCCGTCGGTGCGCGGCGAGTCGCCCGCGGCGGTGCGCGAGGACGTGCCCATCAGCTGACGCAGCTGTCGGTGCACGTCGACCCACTCGCGCACGCGGACGTAGTTCAGGAACTCACTGCGGCACAACCGCCGGAACGCGCTCGACCCGAGCTCACGCTGCTGTTGCTGCAGGTGGTTCCAGAGGTTGAGCAGGGTGAGGAAATCACTGGTCGGGTCGGTGAACCGCGCGTGGAGCCGATCGGCCTGCTCGCGTCCGGCGCCGTCCTCCACCGACGGCCGCTCGCGCACGTCCTGGATGGACAGCCCGGCCACGATGGCCAAGACGTCGGGCAACACCTGCAGGCGCCGCGCCTCGATCAGCATGCGCGCGAACCGCGGATCGATCGGGAGGCGTGCGATCTCGCGTCCGAGCGACGTCAGCCGCCGCGACGGCGTGACGGCGCGCAGCTCGGTGAGCAGGTCGAACGCAGCCTTGACCCCGCGGCTGTCGGGCTTGGTCAGGAACGGGAAGTCCTCGATGTCGCCGAATCCGAGGGAGAGCATCTGCAGGATGACCGACGCGAGCGACGTGCGGAGGATCTCGGGCTCGGTGTACTCCGGCCGCGAGCGGAAGTCGTCCTCGCCGTACAGCCGGATCGCGATGCCGTGCGACGTGCGTCCCGCACGGCCGGAGCGCTGCTGCGCCGAGGCCTGCGAGATGGCCTCGATCGGCAGGCGCTGGATCTTGGAGCGGACGCTGTAGCGCGAGATGCGCGCGGTGCCCGCGTCGACGACGTAGCGGATGCCGGGGACGGTGAGGCTCGTCTCGGCGACGTTGGTGGCGAGGATGACCCGGCGCCGCACCCCGGCGACGCCGGACGGCTCGAAGACGCGGTGCTGCTCCGCCGCCGACAGACGGCCGTAGAGGGGGAGGACCTCGGTCGGGCGGGTGTCTCTTGCGTACATGCCGCGCACGGCATCCATCGCGTCGCGGATCTCGGCTTCACCGGGCAGGAAGACGAGCACGTCACCGTCGGCCTCGCGATCGAGCTCGCGCAGCGCGGCGAGCAGCGCGTCGACGTCGTCGCCGTCGGCGGGCGTTTCGACTCGGCCCTTCGGGCCTCGCTCAACGACCGGGGCGGCGTTCGGGCCTCGGTCGGCGACCGGGGTGGCGTTCGGGCCTCGGTCGGCGACCGGGGCCTCGGGGACGTGCGGACGGTAGCGGATCTCGACCGGGTACGTGCGGCCGGAGACCTCGACGATCGGCGCGGGGGTGCCCTCCGCATCCGCGAAGTGCCGTGCGAAGCTCTCCGGGTCGATCGTCGCCGACGTGATCACGACCTTGAGGTCGGGACGCTCCGGGAGGATCCGGGCGAGGTAGCCCAGGAGGAAGTCGATGTTCAACGACCGCTCGTGCGCCTCGTCGATGATGATCGTGTCGTAGCGGCGCAGCAACCGGTCGCGGTGGATCTCGTTGAGCAGGATGCCGTCGGTGACCAGAGCGACCTGCGTCTCATCGGAGACGTGATCGGTGAAGCGCACCTTGTAGCCGACGGCGCCGCCGAGGGGAACCTGCAGCTCGTGCGCGATGCGTTCCGCGATCGTGCGTGCGGCGATGCGGCGCGGCTGGGTGTGGGCGATGCGGGTGCGGCCGAGCTCCAGGCAGATCTTCGGCAGCTGCGTCGTCTTGCCCGAACCGGTCGCGCCGGCGACGATGACCACCTGATGCGTCGCGATGGCGCGCGAGATCTCCTCCCGCGCGGCGCTGACGGGCAGCTCCGGAGGGTAGGAGATCACGGGGGCGACGGGAGGCATAGCCCTCCATCGTATTGCGCGTCAGCGCGCCACGGTGCCCGCGTGGTCCACGACGGGCGCGGATGCCGGGCGAAACCCCGAGACCTCGACGATCGCGTCGAAGTAGGCGAGGAGCGCGTTCGGGATGTCGCCGAGCGGGGTCGACAGCACGACGAGGCTCAGCTTCTTCGAGTCCGGCACGGGATACCAGTACTGCGCGACCAGCCGCCGCTGGGTGAACGGGGCACCGTCCTCGAACTCGACCGACTCGTCCACGCGATGCGCGCGGACGACCTCTCCGTCGGAGAACGGGCGTCGCACGGCGGTCGCAGCCATGTCGGGCGCGATGGTGGGCAGGGCCTCTTCGAGCACCGCCAGCACGTGCTGCGGGTTCGTGCCGATCGACGGGCTCATGCGGAGGCGATCGTCGTCGAACAGCGTCAGCATGGCCGACATCGTCTCGCCGGGACCGAGCTCCGTCTGCAGCAGCAGCAGTCGTCCGTGCGCCTCGCGCGCGGCCCGCGCCGCCTCCACGAGGTCGTCGCGCATCCGACGGCGGGCCGTCGCGTGCTGATCGGCGGTGCCGAGCGTGCCACGGGCGACGTCGGTCGCCGAGGCGCGCGCCTCCTCGTCGCTGTCCAGCGCCACGGGCCACCAGGTGCCGACGAGGCGGAACACGAGCTCCGGGACGGCGTCGTCGCTCACAGCTTCTCGAGGTCGACGCGACTGAGCGTGACGCCGCCGTCGTGCAGCGCCGTCACATCGTCGGGGAGTCCCGCGACCGCCGCGGACAGGTCGACGATCTTCTCCTCGTCTGCGGCATCGCGGGCGATCACGGTGACCGTCTCGATGCTCGCGGGCGTGGTGTCGCGGATCGCGACGAAGATCGCCACGAGGCGCTCGGCGGTGACCGGCTCGTCGGCGGGCACCAGCACGCTCACCGACAGGGTCTTCGCCATGCCGGAGGTGCTCACGGTGCCCAGCGGATCCTCGACCCCCGGATCGGCCGCCGCGACGGCGGCGTAGACGCTCTGCAGATCCACGTCGGTTCCTTCCTGTGCGGCGCTGGACGCGGCGGGCGCGCCGCCTCCGCCGGTGCATGCGGTGAGCGCCGCCACCGCGAGGACCGCGGCGGCCGCGGCGACGGCGAGTCGAGTCGTTCCGGGCATCATTTCTCCTGCCAGGAGTAGTAGGTCGTGTCATAACCGTACGTGCTGCCGTCGCCGATGAAGTACGCGTTGAGATCGTCCTGCGTGGCGGGCGGCACCCGATCGATCTGGCTCTGCAGCGTCGAGTTGTAGGCGGAGGCGTTGTGGATGCCGCCGACGCCCTGAGCCGCCAGAGGCGACGGCGTGTTGATCGTCGTCCAGTTCGGCCGCTGCTGGGCGTATCCGCCGGTGCCGAGGGAGATCACCGAGTCGAGGCGCGGCACCGGGTCGCCGTCGTGCTGCACCGAGACCACGGTCGTCGAGGACGGGATGGGCATGCTGTCGATCGGTGCGCCGGCGACCACGACCGCATCCCAGTTGTAGTCGGAGTTGTAGGCCGCGAGGTGGCCCGCCATGATCCCGCCTTGGCTGAAGCCGACGAGCATCACCGGGTCGTCCGGCCCCACCCCGGCCTGCTGCATCGCCTGCAGGACCGCGCGCTCGTACTGCGAGCGCAGGGAGGGCGTGAGCATGAGGGCGAGGTTGCTGTCGAGGTCGTTGACCGCTCCCTGGTCGCCGTTGAACCGCGAGAGCCACTCCTGCGTGCTCGGCAGAGCGACACGCCACCGCACGACCCCGTCGGCGTCGACCACCTTCGTGACCTTGATGACGGTCTCGTCGGCGCTGTCGGCGGTGTAGTGGCCGAGGGAGTCGACGTAGCCGGCATCCTTGATGGCGTGCGCGAGATCGGTGGGCTCGCCCTGCGAATCGCGCTTCTCCCGCCGGGTGCGGTCGTACTCGCTCACCTGCGGGGTGGGCTTGAGGACGTCCGAGAGGATGCTCGAGAGGAGGAACCCCGCGAGCAGTCCGACCACCAGGGCCGCGATGAGCGGACCGATCACGGGGATGAGCGAGAGCAGCGCATAGACCAGCGCGAGGATCAGGACGGTCCCCACCAGGGCGAGCACGGTCGAGACGAGTCGCTGGAGCTCGTCCCACAGATCCTGAAGGAAGTCGCCGACCCACTTCGCCAGATCGGCGAAGAACGAGCCGAGACCCTCGAAGAAGTTGCCGACGCGATCGAGCCACCCCTCGTTGGTCGCATCGATGGCGCTGTCGATGAGCGCCATCGCGCGCTGCGCCGCCTGCTCCATGTCGCGTCGCGCCTGTTCGTGGGCCTCGCGAGCCGCCGAGGCGGCGTCGTCGTACCGTCGGGCCGCGGCGCGCGCGTCGGCGAGCTGACGCTCCGCGGTCTCGATGTTCGCGGCGGGGGCGGCCGACTGCTCCAGGCTGCGCACGTGCCGGTCGAGCGCGGAGACCTGCGTGCCCGCGCTGCCGGCGTGCCGCTCGGCGTACGCCTCGCTCGCGTCGGCCTCGTCGGCTTTGCGGTGGGCGTCGCGAAGCGCCGCCGCATACTCGACCAGCGCATGCGCCGTGCCCGCGTAACGGCCGTGGGCGGCGCTCAGGTCTCCGGCCACCTGGCCGCTGCGCTCGCGGATCGCGTCCAACGAGCGGGCGGTGCTCGCATACGCGAGCGCCCGGAGGTCGTCGGCGGCGCGTTCGATGCGGCTGGCCGACGAGACGTAGGTCGCCGCGCGCTCGGCCAGCGCGTCGGGGTTGCCGGGAAGGGTCATCAGCGGTCTCCGTCCGTCGGGGGCGTCGGTGCCGGGCCCGGTGTCGGCGTCGGGACGGGGGCGGGCGCGGGCGTGGGGGTCGCGGAGGCCGCGTCGCGCACGTCGGCGGCGGCCGCGGCGTCGCCCGACCGGCTCTGCTGCACCGCGGCGGCCAGGTCGGTGTCGAGGTCCTCGAAGGTGTCGACGACCGCGCGCAGGTAGTCCGCGATGAACGTGAGGTTGTCCTCCAGCTTCCCGCGCGCGATGTCCCACTTGCCGCCGAAGTCGCGGACCTTGCCGGCCAGCCCGTCGTGACCCGTGTAGCCCGCCGTCTCGTCGGCGATGCGCTCGGCCGTCGAGAAGTCGCCCGCGATCCTCTCGGCGCGCGACGCGCTCGACAGGACCTCGCTCACATCGATCTTCAGATCGCTCATCTGTCCGCCTCCCTCCTGACAACCTAGGGGAGCCCTCGACGCGTCGCGATGGGGAGAACAACCCATGCCCCGGATGCCGCGGCATCCGCCCGCGGGGCGATCGGGCGCACCTACGCTGGAGGACATGACGATTCCCCTCCTGACACTCAACGACGGTCACACCATCCCCCAGCTCGGCTTCGGCGTCTTCAAGGTCGACCCGGCGCAGACCGAGAGGATCGTCTCCGACGCGCTCGAGGCGGGCTACCGCCACATCGACACGGCCGCCATCTACGGCAACGAGGAGGGCGTGGGCCGTGCCATCGCCGCGAGCGGTCTGTCGCGGGACGAACTGTTCGTGACCACCAAGCTGTGGAACGACCGCCAGCGGGGCGACGAGCCGCTCGCCGCGATCGACGAGAGCCTCGAGAAGCTCGGCCTCGAGGCCGTCGACCTGTACCTCGTGCACTGGCCGGCGCCGGCCAACGGTGCCTACGTCAACGCGTGGGAGAAGATGGTGCAGATCCGCGACGCCGGCAAGGCGCGCAGCATCGGCGTCTCGAACCACCTGCCCGCGCACCTGTCCGAGATCATCGCGGCGACGGGCGTCACCCCCGCCGTCGACCAGATCGAGCTGCACCCGGCCTACCAGCAGCGCGACGTCACGTCGTTCGCGAAGGAGCACGGCATCCTCATCGAGGCGTGGGGCCCGCTCGGTCAGGGCAAGTACCCGCTGTTCGACGAGGAGCCCGTCGCCGCCGCGGCCGCGGCCCACGGCAAGACGCCCGCCCAGGTCGTGCTGCGCTGGCACATCGAGCAGGGCCACATCATCTTCCCGAAGTCGAACAACCCCGAGCGCATCCGCGAGAACCTCGACCTGTTCGACTTCGCGCTGACCGCGGACGAGGCGGCGGCCATCACGGCGCTCGAGCGCGGCGGTCGCGTCTCGGCCCACCCGGACGAGGTCAACTGATGCCCGGCTCCACCGGGGCGGCATCCCGTCGCCCCGGTGGAGCTCGCGCGCGGGGTCAGACCCAGCCCTGCATCCAGTTGTGCAGCCGGTAGAAGTCGTACGGCACCTGCATCGCCGACCAGAGCGGATACCAGAACGCCGACAGGACGACGGCGACGACGAGGAACACGATCACCACGCGCTGTCCGGCCGTGCGGCGCGTGGGTTCGGCATGGGCCGCACCGGCGATCTCGCGGAGCGCGAACGCGAGCGCCAGCAGCAGGAACGGCCAGATCGCGATCGTGTAGAACTGGAACACGGTCCGCTCGGGGTACAGCAGCCACGGCACCCACGTGGCCGCGATGCCCACGAGCACGACCGCGTGGCGCCAGTTGCGATCGACCGCGAAACGGTAGACGAGGTAGAGGGCCGCGATCACCGAGGCGTACCACAGCAGCGGGTTCGGCATGCTGTAGAGGATCTGCAGACAGCCGTTGTCGCCGGTGCACCCGTTCTGCCCGTCGGCGCTGGAGAAGGCGTACATCGAGGTCGGCCGCCACAGGAACGGCCACGCCCAGGCGGCGCTGGAGTAGCTGTGGGGAGATGTCATCCCGACCATCGATCCGTAGATCGTCTGGTGATAGGTCCACAGGCTCTGGATGGGCAGCGGCACCCAGGAGAACAGTCCCGTGGCGGGGCTGATCTCGGCGGCGTTGCGGTCGTAACCGCCGTCGCTGAGCAGCCATCCGCTCCACGAGCCCAGGTAGACGACGGCGGCGGCGGGCACCAGCAGCACGAACGAGACGAGCCCCTGCCGCACGGCATCCATCGGCCAGAAGGTCACCCCGAGCCGGCGGCGTTCGAGGGCGTCGGTGACGACGAGGTAGATCCCGATCCCGGCGAGCACCCACACGCCCGACCATTTGACGGCCGTCGCCGCTCCCGCCGCGGCGCCGGCCGCGATGATCCACGGGCGGTTCCACAGCACGGCGCCCCACGCCGGCGGGGCGTCGTCGGACCGGAGCGCGACCGTCGCGGCGGCGAGGCGATCGAGATGGCGGCGGCGGTCGAGGAGCGCGAACCAGAAAGCGAGGAGCACGAAGAACGCGAGGAACACGTCGAGCAGGGCCACCCGGCTCATCACGATCCCCAGACCGTCGATCGCCAGCAGGAACGACGTCACGGTCGCGAACACGGTCGAGCCGGTGAGGGTCTTGGCGACCAGGAACAGCAGCAGCACCAACGCCGTGCCGAACAGAGCGGTCATGAACCGCCACCCGAACGAGCTGTCCGGGCCGAACAGCCACATCCCGATGCCGATGAGGTACTTGCCCAGCGGCGGGTGCACGACGAAGCTCGGATCCGTCGTGAAGATGCCGGTCTCGCCCGCCGCGAAGCGTGCGTCGGCGCCGTCCGGCCAGGTCGCGGCGTAGCCCAGGTTCCACTGGCTCCACGCGTCTTTCACGTAGTACGTCTCGTCGAAGACGAGGGCGTGCGGATGCCCCAGGTTCCCGAAGCGCAGGATGCCGGCGAGCAGCGTGACCAGCAGCGGCGCCAGCCAGGCGTACAGCCGCTGGAGGCGGGGCTCGGCGGCGACGCGCTCGCGCCAGCGGTCGTAGGCGGACGTGCGCGCGGGCGGCAGCAGCGGCGGAAGCGACTCGGCGGTGGTCGACACGGCCACAAGCCTAAGCTGAAGCGGTGATCATCCTCGGCGCGACTCCCATCGGCAACCTGGGCGACGCCTCGCCGCGGCTGGTCGCGGCCCTGGAGCAGGCGACGGTGATCGCGGCGGAGGACACCCGCACGACGGTGCGGCTGCTGCAGGCGCTCGGCATCGCCAATCGGCCCCGCCTCGTGGCGCTCCACGACCACAACGAGAAGCAGCGCGCGGCCGAGCTCGTCGCCCGTGCCCGCGACGAAGACCTGCTCGTCCTCAGCGACGCCGGCATGCCCACCGTCAGCGACCCCGGATTCGGCCTGGTCGCGGAGGCGGTCGCGCAAGGCGTGACCGTGACCGCACTGCCCGGTCCGAGCGCGGTGGTGACCGCGCTCGCCGTGGCAGGGCTGCCGACCGACCGGTTCACCTTCGAGGGTTTCCTTCCGCGCAAGGCGGGGGAGCGGACGCGTGCACTGGGTCTGCTCGCCGCGGAGCCGCGCACGATGGTCTTCTTCGAGGCGCCCTCACGGGTCGCGGAGACGCTGGACGCCATGGCCGCCGCGTTCGGCGCCGACCGCCCCGCGGCGCTGTGCCGTGAGCTCACGAAGCTCCACGAGGAGGTCGTGCGCGACGGCGTCGGGGCGCTGGCGGCGTGGGCGTCCGGCGGCGTCCGCGGCGAGATCGTCCTCGTGGTGGGCGGCGCGCCCGCCCGGGAGGTGTCCGCCGCGGACGCCGTCGCACACGTGCAGGCGCTCGTGGCCGACGGTGTGCGGCTGAAGGATGCGGCGGCCGAGGTCGCGGCCGCGACGGGGCTGTCGAGCCGCGACCTCTACCAGGCGGTGCTCGCCGCCCGATGACCGGGGGATCCGGTCAGAGCTCCGGTCCGCCGAGCTGGGCGAACGCCTCCGGCGTGGATTCGGCGGACGTCGCGCGGGCGGCGGGCGCGTCGACGCCGGGAAGCGCCCACGCGGCGAACGACGCGCCCGTGCCGCGCAGCCGCACCGCGCCGCTCGGGTCGGCGTCGAGGCGGACCGCGCCGTACAGCGGCCGTGCCGCGTCGGCGCCGATGAGCGCGCCGCTGGGCAGGATCACGTCGAGGTCGGTGGAGGCGGCGACCACGAGCACCGCCTCTTCGGCGCTCTCGCGCACGAAGGCGACGGAGCCGGCGTCGGCGTGCAGCCAGCGCAGGCCGCCGGTCGAGAGTGCGCGGTGGCCTCGGCGCAGCCCGATGAGCTCGCGGTAGAGCGCGATGCGGGCGGCGATCGCGGGCTCGTCGGCCCGGTCCCAGGGGATCGGCGTCCGGCTCATCTCGCCGTCGACCGCCTCGAGGCCGAACTCGTCGCCCGCGTAGACGACCGGGATGCCGGGGAGGGTCATCGACAGCCCCACCGCCGGCACGATCGACTCCTCCGTCGCGTACGTCGCGAAACGGGCCGTGTCGTGGGTGTCGAGTGCGTTCATGGTGCCCAGCTGCACGCGCCACGGGATCTGGCTCGTGAAGCGCTGCAGCTGTCGGACGAACTGCTCCGCGGTGTAGTGCGGCATCCCCGTCGGCAGACCGAAGAACCACATCTCGTCGGTGACGCGCCCGTCGAACCCGCGGTGCGGGAGGGAGCGCGGTTCGGCCAGCCAGGCCCAGACGCCCCGGGTGAACGCCGGATACGTCATCCCGCCGTGCCAGGCGTCGCCCTGCAGGTCGCTCGCCGCGTCGTTGGTGGACTCCGCGAGCAGCAGGGTGTCGTGCGCCACCTCGACCATGGTGCGTCGCAGTGTCTGGCGTACCTGCGCGTTGCGGTCCTCGGCGCCGAGACGGCCCGTCATGTTGGCGACGTCGATGCGCCACCCGTCGATGCCGTAGGGGGCCGTCAGCCAGCGGGCGACGACCGACTCGGGGCCCTCGATGAAGCGGCGGCGCAGCTCCGCCGAGCTCCAGTCGAACTTGGGCAGCGTCGCGGCATCCAGCCAGGTCTCGTAAACGGTGTGGGCCTCGTCGCGGAAGTAGTAGAACGCGGCTTCGGGGGCCTCCGGAGACCCGTAGGCGGCGCGGAACCACTCGTGCGCCACTCCGGAGTGGTTGGTCGTCAGGTCGCCGATCACGCGGATGCCGCGGCCGTGCGCCGCCGTGATGAGCCGGCGATACGCGTCGTCGCCGCCGAGCAGCGGATCGATGAGGTCGAAACGGGACGCGTCGTAGCGGTGGTTGGACTCGGCCGGGAAGACGGGCGTGTGGTAGAGCGCCGTGACGCCGAGGTCGACGAGGTGGTCGAGCTTCTCGACGGCACCGTCCAGGTCGCCGCCGTAGAGCTGGCGGCTGCGACCGGGGTGGGTCGGATCCAGCGGTTCGTCCCACGCCGCCGGCAGCGCCCACGGCGGGGCGGGGCGATCGTCCGCCGCGGCGGAGCGCGCGAAGCGGTCCGGGAAGATCTGGTACAGCACGGTGTCGGTCATCCAGGTGGGCGGCGGGTTCCCGGCGACCAGGGCGAAGTCCTGCGCATCGAGGGCGTCGATGTCGGACAGTCCTGCCTGGCTGAGCACCTCGACCCGGCCGTCCGCCGCGACGAGGTGGAAGCGGTAGCCGTGGCGGGGGTTGGCGACCACGATGCGCGCCGACCACCACTCCCATCCCTCGGCGGTGCCGTCGTGCACGGCCTCGACCCAGGCCGGCTCGTGGTCCGGGTTGCTGCGCACGACGACGCGGACGACCGGTCCGTAGTGCGCGGGGACGCGCAGGCGGACGGTGACCTCGTCGCCCAGCGCGGGGTCGGCGTGCGAGACGTGCAACGGCGAGCCGTCGTGGTGCGGGCGTGCGGGATCGATCATGAGAACCTCCGGAAGGATGCCGACGCGCACGTCGGCGATGGATGCGACGTGGTTGCACGGAGGTCCGTGACAGAGCCCTCTGATTGTGTACTGGTGGCGTGTGGTCTGCTGGCGCCGCCGAGCGGCGGAGCCCTACTTCACCGAGCCGGCCGTGAGGCCGCCGACGATGAAGCGCTGCAGCGACAGGAAGAGCGCCATCGGCAGGATGGCGGCGAGCACGGCCCCGGCGGCGAAGACGCTCCAGTTGCGCGCGGTCTCCTGCGACACGAACTGATACAGCCCCACGGCCAGCGTCTGCTTGTCGGGATCGACGAGGATGACCGAGGCGATCAGGAAGTCGTTCATCGTGCCGATGAACGAGAGCAGCCCGATCACAGCGAGCACCGGCGCCACCAGGCGCAGGATGATCGTGAAGAAGATGCGGGCGTGCCCCGCCCCGTCGATCTTCGCGGCCTCGTCGATCGAGGCCGGGACGGTGTTGAAGAACCCGTACATGAGGAACGTGTTCACCCCGAGCGCCCCGCCCAGGTAGACCATGATCAGTCCGATCTGGGAGTTGAGTCCCAGTGCCGGGAAGATGTCGCCGATCGCGCTCATCAGCAGGAAGATCGCGACGACGGCGAGCAGCTGCGGGAACATCTGTACCAGCAGCAGCGTGAGCAGTCCGAACCGGCGCCCCGAGAACCGCAGACGCGAGAACGCATACGCGGCGAGCGCGCACAGCACGACCGTGAAGAACGAGGTCGTGAGCCCGATGAACACGGAGTTCACGAACCAGTTGCCGTAGGGCCGCAGCGGATCCTGGAAGAGGGCGATGTAGCTGCCGATGTCGACCTTGGCGAACAGGCTGTTGGCCGTCAGCAGCGTTCCGCCGGGGTTCAGCGACGCCGACAGCACGTAGACGAGCGGGAACGCCGCGAACACGAGCATGACGATGCCGACGAGGTGGCGCCAGCCGGTCTCGCGGAACCAGCGGCCGAAGGGGCGCCGCGGGTGCGTCGCGGCCGTCGCGGCGGGTGCCGCCGGTGCTTCGGCGGTGCGGGGGAGGGTGTCCGGGACGGTCATGTCAGTTCAGCTCCTCGAGAACCTTGGTCTGGCGGAAGCTGAGGTAGGAGATGACCGCCACCAGCACGAAGATGATGATCGAGAACGCGCTGGCCAGTCCGTAGTCGCGCTCCGCGCCGACGAAGGCCACCTTGTAGACCATCGAGATGAGGATGTCGCTCGCGCCCACGTTGATGGAGGCGTCCGCGAACCGCGGCCCGCCGCCGGTCAGCATGTAGATCAGGTTGAAGTTGTTGAAATTGAAGGCGAACGACGAGATCAACAGCGGCGCGACCGACACCAGCAGCAGCGGGAACTTGATGTGGCGGAAGATCTGCCACACACCCGCGCCGTCGACGCGGCCGGCCTCCTGGATGTCGTCGGGGATGGCCTGGATCGCCCCCGTGGTGACGAGGAACATGTAGGGGAAGCCGAGCCAGAGGTTCACGACCAGGATGGAGATCTTGGACAGCAGAGGGTCCTGCAGCCACGGGATCGCCGCCCCGCCCAGGAGCGTCTGGTTGATGAAGCCGAAGTCCTGGTTGAACATGCCCTGCCAGACCAGGGCGGACAGGAAGGCGGGGAAGGCGTAGGGCAGGATCATGATGACCCGGTAGTACTTCTTGCTCTTCATCCGCGGATCGTTGAACACGATCGCCAGGAACAGGCCGAGGGCGAACGTGGTCGCCACCGACAGGATCGCGAACACGAACGTCCAGACGAGCACCGCGAGGAACGGGCCCCGGATGGACTCGGTCGTGAACGCCCGCACGAAGTTGTCGCCGCCGACCCAGACCTGCCAGCCGGTGGCGAGGGTCTGCCCGTCGGCGGACGCGAACGAGCCGTTGCCGTTGTCGGTGTAGACGACACCGGTGTCGGTGTTCGTCATCGTGTCGGCATCCGCGTCCCACACGAGCGTCGAGACGTACTGGTAGGCCGTCGAGCCGTCGCGGGTCTGCAGCGTGCCGTCGTTCGGATCGTCCGAGAAGGGCACGGCCATCGCGGACACGGCCTGCTGGTCGGCGACGAGACGGGCGAAGTCCAGCGTCGTGTAGCCGGGGAGCGAGACGGCGCGGTCGCCCGAGAATTCGGCATCCGGCGCCGCGGCGAGAGGCCGGTCGGCGCCGCCGATCTCGGCCTGTCCGTCCGGCGTGGTGACCAGGAAGAAGAGGGCGCCGTCCTTCTCGAGCACCGACACGGGGTAGGCGGCGGAGTCCTCGACGCGCTGCTGGTTCTGGATGAGGAGCGCGTTGACCGCATCGTCCTTGCTGGACACGTGACCCGAGCCGTAGTTGGTGAAGGCGATGTAGATGCAGTACAGGACGACGAAGATCTGGAAGACGAAGAGGAAGACGAGCCCGGGGGTCAGGTACTTCGCGGGAAGCAGGCCCGGCTTCAGGTACACGACGTTGATCGCGAGGATGCCGAGGGCGACGACGGCGGCGACGAGGAGGCTGTCCTTGGTCAGCAGCACCAGGATCGCGTAGACCGCCATCGCGTCGATGATGCCGAGGCAGACGATCTTGACCAGCCACACCTTCCAGCCGGCGCCGGCGGCTTCCGCCCAGGCCTCGGCGCGTCTGCGGCGCCGAGCGGCGGCGCGGTCTTCGGGCGCACGCGTCGGGGGCGGCGCGGCGATGGTGGGGCCAGTCATCTTCGACTCCTGTCGGAAAGGGTGGGGGAGCGGTCGAGGAGGGGCGGCGGTGCGGCCGCCCCTCCTCGCGGGATCAGCCGAGCTTGCTCGTGATCGAGTCGGCCATCGTGGTCCACTCCGCGGTCGGGTCGGAGACGCCCTTGATGAGGGCGGCCTCCGTCTTGCCCCAGTCGTCCCAGACCGAGCCCATCTGCGGGATCGAGGGCATCGGCACGGCGTTCGCGCCGACCTTCGCGAAGCCCTCGACGATCGGGTCGGACTGCGCGGCCTCGAAGGCGGCGGTCAGTGCCGGCGGACGTCCGCCAGCCTGGAAGAGCGCCGTCTGGACATCGGCGGTGGCGATGTAGTTGACCAGGAACTCGTTGGCGATGAGGGCGTTGCTGCTCTTGGCGCTGAGGAAGAACGTCTGCACGCCGGCGAACGGCTGGGCGTCGCCGCCGCCCGCGGTGGGGATGGCGTCGACGGCGACGTCGATGCCGGCCTTCTGGGCATCCGCGACGTTCCACGGGCCGGTCAGGAAGTACGGCGACTTGCCGGCGTTGAAGGCCTCCTTGGCGAGGTCGCCGGAGAGGTTCAGGTTCAGCACCTTGGTGCCGGTGTCGCCCTGCGCGGCGAGCCAGGCGGCGAACTTCTGTCCGCCCTCGTCGCCGATGGTGAGCTTGCCGGCGTCGTAGGAGCCGTCGGCGTTGCGGGCGAACACCGAGGTGCCGAACGACGTCTGGAACGGGTAGAGGTGGTACGGGTCGGATGCCTGCGGGTCGAGTCCGACGACGAACGGGTACTCCGTGCCGGCGGCGCGGCCCTTGGCGATCATCTCGTCGTAGGTGGCCGGGGTCGAGTCGGCCAGCGCGGTGTTGCGCAGCACCGCGATGTTCTCGATCGCGTAGGGCAGTCCGTAGGTCTTGCCTTCGTAGGTGACGGCTTCGACGGCGACCTTCTCGAAGTCGGCGGCCTTGTCGCCGAGCTCGACCGGGGCGACGATGCCGTCCTTGACGAACGCGCCGATCCAGTCGTGGCCGCCGATGGTGATGTCCGGGCCCTTCCCGGTCGGAACCTGCGCGGTGAACTCGTCGCGGATCTTGCCGTAGTCCTTGACGACGAGGTTGACCTTCACGCCCTTGTCCTGCTCGAACTTCTTCGCGACGTCCTCCAGGGCGCGTGCGCGGTCGGCGTCGACCCAGACGGTCAGCTGGCCGCTGGTCGCGGCCCCCGCGTCTGCGCTGCCGGTGGGCTGTGCACTCGAGCCGCCGGAGCAGCCGGCCAGTGCCAGGATGCCCGACGCGACGAGCAGTCCGAGGGCGACGGCGCCCTTCTTCTTCACCTTCATCGGTGTGCCTCTCTCTGGGATCACAGGGGGAGAGGGGCCGTAGCTCGGCTGCTCCGCCGCCCTGGGGTGATGTCGCACCGGGTGCGAACGCCCTCAATTGTGCGGTCGGAAATCGAAAGATAACGGCTTCGTTATCGAACTGTGACCGGTTACAGTCTCCCGACTGTGATCGGTTACAGTGAGGGGTGCTCTTCGAGCGGGAATCGTTGTAGACACCGGTAGAGTCGGCTCTCGTGACACCGAGCGACGTGCCGAGGAAGCCGACCATCCGCGACGTGGCCGCGGCGGCCGGCGTCTCGTACGGAACGGTGTCGCGTGTGCTCAACGGCGGACACTGGGTGTCGCCCGAGGCTCGGGCCGCCGTCGACGCCGCGATCGTCTCCACGGGCTACACCACCAACCAGGCGGCGCGGAGCCTTGCGACCGGGAAGACCGGCTCCCTCGCCTTCCTGCTGACCGAGTCGCAGCACGTCCTCCTGTCCGACCCGAACATGGCGCTGCTGCTGCGCGGCGCGACCGACGCGGTCTCCGAGCGGGGGATGACGCTCGTGCTCCTCATCGCCGACACCGAGCGCGAGCAGGCCAACGCCGAACGCTACGTCCGCGCCGGTCACGTCGACGGCGTGCTGCTCGTCTCCTCGCACGACTCCGACGATCTGCTCGGCTCGCTCGTGAACGCCGGCGTGCCGACGGTGTGCTCCGGCATCCCCCTGTGGGAAGGTCTCGCCGTGCCGCACGTCGCAATCGACGAGGTGGGCTCGGCGCGCACGATGACGCGGCACCTCATGGATGCCGGACACCGCCGCATCGCCCTGATCACCGGGCCGCTGGACACCCCCAGCGGACGCTTCCGCCTCGACGGCTTCCGCGAGGAGCTCGGTGAGCGCTTCGACGAGGACCTCGTCGAGGTCGTGGCGTTCACGCGCGACGCCGGCGCCGCGGCGATGTCCCGCCTCCTGGAGCGTGCCCCCGACGTGGATGCCGTGTTCGCGGCGAGCGACCTGCTCGCCGTCGGCGCGGCGCAGACGCTCGCCGCGCAGGGGCGTCGCATCCCGCAGGACATCGCGCTCGCCGGCTTCGACGACTCGGGTCTCGCCGAGGCGCACACGCCGCCTCTGACCACGATCCGCCAGCCCTGGGCGCAGATCAGCGCGACCATGGTCGAGATGGTCATGGACGCCATCGCCGGCCGCCAGCGCGACGCCGTCGTCCTTCCCACGACGCTGATCGTCCGCGAGAGCGCCTGACGGCGCGTAAGGGCTCCGCGGCGTCGTCACACGGGGGAGGCGACAGTCGCCCCGAACTAGAATCGACGGGTGACATCTGGTCAGTCCTTCTACATCACGACGCCGATCTACTACCCGAGCGATCTGCCGCACATCGGCCACGGGTACACGACGGTCGCCGTCGACACCCTCGCGCGCTGGCATCGCCAGGCGGGAGACGACACCTGGATGCTCACCGGCACCGATGAGCACGGGCAGAAGATGCTCCGCGCGGCGGCCGCGAACGGCGTGACGCCGCAGGAGTGGGTCGACAAGCTCGTCACCGAGTCGTGGTTCCCGCTGCTGAAGACGCTCGACGTCGCCAACGACGACTTCATCCGCACGACGCAGCCGCGCCACGAGGAGCGCGTGCAGCAGTTCGTGAAGGCGCTCTACGACCGCGGCTACATCTACGCGGGCGAGTACGAGGCGCTGTACTGCGTCGGCTGCGAGGAGTTCAAGCCCGAGGCGGAGATCGTCGACGGCACCGGGGCGTTCGAGGGCCTCAAGGTCTGCGCGATCCACTCCAAGCCGTTGGAGCTGCTGCAGGAGAAGAACTACTTCTTCAAGCTGAGCGAGTTCCAGGACCGCCTGCTGGAGCTCTACAAGACCGAGCCCGACTTCGTGCGGCCCGAGTCGGCGCGCAACGAGGTGGTCTCGTTCGTGCGGTCCGGGCTCAAGGACCTGTCGATCTCCCGCTCGGCGTTCGACTGGGGCATCACCGTGCCGTGGGACCCGTCACACGTCATCTACGTGTGGGTCGACGCGCTGCTCAACTACGCGACCGCGGTCGGGTACGGCACCGATCCCGACCAGTTCGCGCGGCGCTGGCCGGCCTACCACGTCGTCGGCAAGGACATCCTCCGCTTCCACGCCGTCATCTGGCCCGCCATGCTGATGGCGGCCGGGCTTGACGTGCCCCGCGGAGTGTTCGCCCACGGGTGGCTGCTCGTCGGCGGTGAGAAGATGTCGAAGTCCAAGCTGACCGGCATCGCCCCGACCGAGATCACCGACGTGTTCGGTTCGGACGCGTACCGGTTCTACTTCCTCTCGGCGATCGCGTTCGGCCAGGACGGCTCGTTCTCGTGGGAGGACCTGTCGGCGCGCTACCAGGCCGAGCTCGCGAACGGTTTCGGCAACCTCGCCTCGCGCACGACCGCGATGATCGAGAAGTACTTCGAGGGCATCGTGCCGCCGCCGGCCGCGTACACGGAGGGCGACCTCGGCATCCAGAAGATCGTGGCGGATGCCGCGTCGGCCGCCGATGCGGCGATGGAGCGGTTCCGTCCCGACGAGGCCATCGCCGCGATCTGGACGATCGTGGATGCGCTGAACGGCTACATCACCGAGAACGCGCCGTGGGCGCTGGCGAAGGATGACGCCCAGCGCGCGCGCCTCGCAACGGTGCTGTACACGGCGGCGGAGGGTCTGCGCGCCCTCGCGGTGCTGCTCAGCCCGGTGATGCCGGTGGCGACGCAGAAGCTGTGGGTCGCGCTCGGGCATGCGGGGCGTCTGCAGGACCAGCCGCTGCGTGAGGCCGGGAACTGGGGCGTGCTCGTCCCCGGTACGAGCGTGAACGGGCTCGAGCCGCTGTTCCCGCGCATCGAGCAGTAGGAGTTCCCGCCCGTCCCGCCCGTCTGTGTCCCACTTGCGGCGCGGCATGTCCCCAAAGATGCTCCCTGGGGGTGCGCTATCCGACAGAGAGTGGGACACGGACACGCGGCGGGGCCAGTGCGCCGGAGCGAAGCAGAGAGGGGATGCCGGTGAGTGACGCCGTTGATCCGTCGACGTACGTCCGCGTGCGTGAGAAGAGCGCGCGCGACGTCTCGTACCCGCCGGCGCCGGAACCCCTGCCCGTGCCGGTGTACGACAACCACACGCACCTGGAGATCGAGGACGGCGAGGGGCTGCCGCTCGACGAGCAGCTGCGTCGCGCGGTCGAGGTCAACGTGATCGGGGCCGTGCAGGCCGGCGGCGACATCGAATCGAGCCGGTGGTCGGCGTGGGCCGCGGCATCCCACCCCCGCGTGCTCGCGGCGGTGGCGATCCATCCCAACGAGGCACCCGCATATGCCGAGCGGGGCATGCTCGCCGATGCGATCGCCGTGATCGACGAGCTCGCCGCGCAGCCGCGCGTGCGCGCGATCGGCGAGACGGGGCTGGACTTCTTCCGCACCGACGAGACGGGACGTCCCGCGCAGTTCGAGAGCTTCGAGGCGCACATCGCGCTGGCGAAGAAGCACGCCATCGCGATGCAGATCCACGACCGCGACGCGCACGAGGCCGTGCTGGAGACGCTGGAGCGGGTCGGTGCCCCCGAGCGGACGGTGTTCCACTGCTTCTCCGGCGACGCCGACATGGCGCGCATCGCCGCCGACCGCGGCTACTGGCTGAGCTTCGCGGGCAACATCACCTTCAAGAACGCGCAGAACCTGCGCGACGCGCTGGCGGTGACGCCGCGTGAGCGGATCCTCGTCGAGACCGACGCGCCGTTCCTCACGCCCACGCCGCTGCGCGGTCGGCCGAACGCGCCGTACCTGATCCCGGTGACGGTGCGCTTCATAGCCGAGGAGCTCGGGATGCCGCTCGACGAGCTGTGCGCGCAGTTGGCGGCGAACACGCTCGAGGTCTACGGCGCGTTCGAGGACTGAGCGGCGCCGATCGGCCCACTCGCCCCCCTCGCCCCCCGGCATCGCCCGCCGTCCGGCACACTGGGGATATGGAGTTCGGCGGGGTCCTCCCGGAAGACGCGCCCGATCCGAGAGTCGCCTCGGAGGCGCGGCTGCGCGCCGTCGCGTTCCCGGTCTTCCAGTTGCGCCCGCAACCGGGCATCACACGTCTGCCGATCACGGGCTTCACGGAGAGTTCGGGGTGGGCAGGTCACGAAGAGCTGACGGTGGAGTTCTCCTACACACTGTGGCGGTACCCCGAGGACCGGTCCGATCCGAGGAATGAGATCGAACTCGACGAGCAGACACGGCGTTCCATCGAGGAGGAACCGCCGTGGGGGCGACCCGCCTGGCTCGTCGAACAGGCCCAGTTCTTTCGATACCCGATGCTGTGGAGCGCCGTCCGCACGGCGTGGCATGCGTCGCCCGACCCGGAGAGGCATGCGCTCGCCCAGCTGCTCGTCGACCACACCAATGACGTGCTGCGTAACGTCTACCGCGAGGAGCTGGGGCTGCCGGCGATTCCCACGGGTTTCCCGGATGACGGCGACTGGCGCGCGACGCCGACGTCGGTGGCCCCGGCCTCGCTCACCGTCGACGGCCGCGACCGCTTCGGCCTGCACATCGACACCGACCCGTTCGTCTACGCTTTCGGGTTCCGTGCAGACGACAGTGTCGTCTGCACGATCGTGCTGCCGCGGGACAGTCTGCCGTTTCTCGACCTGGGGATCACGACCCTCCCACGATGAGACGCGCACGCGCGGACGTTCGTGCCTCGTCACCGGGGCTCGTCGGCACCGCTGTCCGTCTCTGCCAACACCGGCTTCGCCGCGGCGATCGATGAGATCGAGCGCCAGACGAGGATGAGCGTCAACGCCGATCCGCCGAACGCGAACCACCAGGGCGCCGTGAGGCCCCAGGTCTGAGCGATCGCGCCGCCGAGCGCCTGACCGATCACGAGCCCCGCGAAGACGCCGACCATGTTCACCGACGCGATGCGGCCCTGGAGCGCCAACGGCACGAGGCGCTGGCGGACGGTGGTCGAGATCGTGGCCCACACGAACGCGTACACGCCGAAGCCGAACATGATCACGAACGCGATCGCCGGCACCGTCGTCAGCGCGAAGGCGAGATGCATGACCACTTCGAGCGTCAGACACACCCGCATGAGCGTCGCGAACGAGACCCGTCTCTCCAGCGCGCCGAAGATCCCGATCCCGACGAGCCCACCCAGCGCGGATGCCGTCGTCAGCGCTCCGTAGCCGACCGGCCCCATGCCGAGGTGGTCGGTGGCATACAGGACGAGGATGCCCCAGGGAGCGGCCCAGGTGATGTTGAAGACCAGGATGATCATCACGAGCGTCCGCACCGGCGGGTTCGCGCGCAGCCAGCGAAGGCCCTCGCGGATCGGCTGTGCGGGCCGCTCGGCATCCGCCTTTTCGCGCTCGGGGATCGGCGTACGGGCGATCCGTGCGATGAGCACGATGGCCAGTGTCACGCAGACGATCTGGGTCAGGAACGGCCAGAACGATCCCATCGCGAACAGGAAGGCGCCGAGCGGCGGACCGGCGAGCTGGTTCGCGACGAGGTAGCCGGCCTGCAGCCGGGCGTTGCCGAGACCGAGATCCGCGGGGCGTACGAGCATCGGCAGCAGCGTGCTGCCGGCGGTGTCGGCGAACACCTCCGCCGTGCCGTACAGGAACGCGGCCACCAGCACGATCCACACGGTCACGGCGCCGGTCACGAGGAAGGCGACCAGGCCCGCGACGACGAGCGCGCGCAGGGCGTTCGCGACGATGACGAGGCGACGGCGGTCGTGATGGTCGGCGACGGAGCCCGCGAACAGTCCGAACAGCAGCCACGGCAGATACTGCATCATCGCGCCGGCGGCGACGAGGATCGGCGAGCTCGTCAGCGAGGCGATGAGCAACGGGGATGCCGACAGTGCGATGCCGTCGCCGAGGTTGCTCGTCCACGACGAGGCCAGCAGCCAGCGGAAGTCGCGGCCGAGGCGGCGCGGCGCGACGATCTCGCCGACGGGGCGGCGGGTTCCGAGCGTGGGCATCCTGACATCGTAGGTGCGGCCGCCGACGTGCCGAACTCCTCCAGAATCACGACCGCCGCGCGGCGGACGCCGCGAAACCGGGGCTCCGCGGCCGCGGGCCGGCGGCGTTGGAGGAGTTCGGGACGAGTCGGCGGGCCGCAGGCCGCGCCGGCCGTCGGGCTCAGCGGGTGGTGGAGCCGCGGACGAGCTCGTACGGCAGCTCGATCGAGCGCGGCGCCTCGCCGGCGTCGAGCGCGGCGAACATGACCTCGGGGGCCTTCTCGGGGTGCAGGCACAGGTGGGTGACGCCCAGCCGGGTGTTCATCTCGCAGTCGATCGTGCACAGGACGAGCAGCTGCACGTCGCGCGGCATGACCGTGTCGATCTCCTCCAGGTGCAGGTAGATCTCCGGCCCCTCCTCGCAGTACGCGAAGACGGCGTCGACGTCGGCATCCAGGAGCTCGTGCAGCGCGGGCACGAGGCGTCGTCGCCCGGCGTCCACCCGGGCCACCAACGGTGTGCGCCCGTTGAGGGCGCTCCAGGCCAGGTAGGCGCTCTCGCCGAGCTGGTCGCGCGGGACCTCGCTCTCGTCCACGAGGAACCCGATGCGCTGCGCTCCGGCGTCGGCCAGATGCGCGAGGCCCGCGCGCACGGCCGCGGCGTAGCCGGTGCGGATCGTCAGCACCCCGCCGGGGACGGTGAGGTCGTTCGCGGCGACGGGGATGCCGGCGGCCACGGCGTCGCGCAGGATCGTGCGATCATCGGCGGGGTCGGGGAAGTAGAGCGCGTCGATCTGCGCGCCCGACAGGAGGTCGGGGCGGCTGTCGGGCAGCACCGTCACGGTGAAGCCCCGCGTCGCCCCCGCCTCGACGAGCGCGTCGAGCTGGCGTGCGCGCTGCAGCGCCCGGCGCCCGTCTTGCAGCGAGTTGGCGGCCATGACGAAGCCGATCGACATCGTGCGGCCGCTGCGCAGCGCGCTCGCGTGCTTGTTGGGCGCGTAGCCCAGTTCGGCCGCGACGGCCTTGATGCGCTCCCGCGTCTCCGCGCTGAGGTTGCCGCGGCCGTTGAGCGCCTGGCTGATCGCCGCCGTCGACACCCCCGCCCGCGCGGCGACGTCGCGGAGCGTGACGCGTGTCATCCGCGTCCGCCGTCGCCGTCGCCGTGGTCGCGCGCGTCGCCGTCATCCGTGCGGGTGCGGGGATCGCCGGCGGCGGGGAAGACGATGTCCACCGCGTGGGTCCAGGCCGTTCCGGAGCCCGCGGCGGCCAGCGTGTGCCCCTGGGAGATCAGCCCGTGCAGCAGCGCGCCGGAGAAGTGCCGCAGGGCGGCCTCGGTCTCCGCGCTCCCGCCGCGGGTGCGCGCACGCTCGAGCTCGCGGTCGAGCACCGCCTGAACGTGGGTGCGCATGTGGACCACCGCCGGTGCCACCTCGTGCACGCGCCGCGCCATCGCGTGACGCTGCGCCGCGGTCTGCACGATCAGGCGGGCCTCGCCGATGGTGGCGAACTCGTCGATCGGTGCGTGCACGCGGATGGTGTCGAGGTCGAGCAGTTCGATCTCCGGGAGCGATCGGAGCCCCGGATCGACGTTGCGCGGCATCCCGAGATCGATGATCAGCTGGGGCGTGGCGAGTCCGGCGCGCGCGGCACCGTGGTTCTCCACGTCGAGGGCGTAGGTGTCGGTCGTGGTCGTGCAGGTGACGATGACGTCGGCGCGGGCGGCCTCGGCGGCGAAGTCCTCGGCCGACACCGCCGTCAGATGCTCCCGCTTCGCGAAGCGGTCGCGGCCGGAGCGCGAGTGCACGCGGATGTCGACGGCGCCGACGTCGCGCAGGGCCGCGAGGGATGCCGCGGCGTAGCGCCCCGTGCCGATCAGGAGCACGCGGGCCTGTTCCCAGGAGCCGAGGCGGGAGCCGGCGAGCTCGACGGCCAGCCGCACGAGCGATCGGCCCGACTCGCCGAGCCTGGTCGAGTTCTTGACGGCGCGCGAGGTCTCCGTCGCGCGCTGGAAGAGATGCTCGAGGGGCGCGGTCGTGACCCCCTCCCGCCGGGCGGCATCGAGGGCGCGGCGCACCTGTCCGGCGATCTCGTCCTCGCCGACGGCGACCGAGTCCAGGCCCGACGCCACCGAGAAGAGATGCTGCGCGACGTGGTTGCCGTGCGCGAAGTCGACCGTCTCGCGCACGTCGCGGAAGGGGAGCGCCGACAGCTCGGCGAGGCGTTCCATCGCGGCATCCATCGCCGGCAGCGGCGAGGCCTCGTCGGGCCCGTCGGCCAGGTCGAAGTAGGCCTCGAACCGGTTGCAGGTGGCCAGCACGACCGCTCCGCGGATGCTCTCGTGCGCCGCCGTCAGGTCGGTCGCGACCGTGTCTCCGACGACCGACAGCCGCTCCAACGCCTCGAGGGGAGTGGTGCGCTGATGGGCGGAGAGGCAGACGAGCACGCGGGTCCAGTCGGATTCGGATCGGAAGGGAACGTGATTAGTATAACGATTAACGCCCACTCGAGTCCGTCCCGTCGGGAGCATCATCATCACCTCCTCCACCGCCGCCGCCGCTCACCCCCTGACCGCGCACGGCACCTCCGCCTCACGTCTGGTCCGTGCCCTCCGGGGCGAGCGTCCCGAGACGACGCCGGTGTGGTTCATGCGCCAGGCCGGGCGCTCCCTGCCCGAGTACCGGGCGCTGCGCGCCACCGGCACGATGCTCGACGCGTGCCTCACCCCCGAGCTCGCCAGCGAGATCACGATGCAGCCGGTGCGGCGGCACGGCGTGGATGCCGCGGTCTTCTTCAGCGACATCATCGTTCCGCTGCACCTCGTCGGCGTCGAGGTCGAGATCGCGGCCGGGCGCGGTCCCGTCTTCCGCCACCCGGTGCGGACGGCGGCCGAGATCTCCGACCTCGTGCGGATCGACCCCGCTCTCGTGGAGGAGCGCGGCGACGTCGTCGTGGAGGCGGTGCAGCGCACCGTGGCGATGCTCGCGGAGGAGGGTGACCGCCGCGGCGAGGCGCTTCCTCTCATCGGTTTCGCCGGAGCGCCGTTCACGCTCGCGGCCTACCTCGTCGAGGGCGGTCCGTCCAAGGATCACCTCGCCGCCCGCAGCCTCATCCACTCCGAGCCCGCGGCCTGGGCCGACCTCACCGCCTGGCTCGCCGAGGTCACCGGCCGCTTCCTCGCCCTCCAGGTGCGTGCCGGGGCGAGTGCGGCGCAGCTGTTCGACTCGTGGGCCGGCGCGCTCGCCCCGGCCGACTACCGGCGTGCCGTGCTCCCGGCATCCGCGGCCGCGCTGGAGCCCGCCCGCGCCCTGCGCGGGGAGGGCATCGACGTGCCCCTGATCCACTTCGGCGTCGGCACGGGCGAGATCCTCGCCGACATGGCCTCGATCGGCGTGGATGCGCTCGGCGTCGACTACCGCGTCGACCTCGACGACGCGGTGGCCCGGATCGGCCGCGACGTGACGGTGCAGGGAAACCTCGACCCGGCGCTGCTGTTCGCCCCGGAGGACGTGCGCCGCCGCGCCGCGCACGCCGCCCTCGATGCCGGGCTCGCCGCGCGGGCGCACGTGTTCAACCTCGGCCACGGCGTGCCGATGAACACCGATCCCGCCGTGCTCACCGACCTCGTGCGCACCGTGCACGACTGGCGCGCCCCCGCGGAGTCCGTGCGGTGAGTGCCGTCTCCACGGCGCCGCCCGCGACGGATGCCGACGTCATCGTCGTCGGCGCCGGCATGGGCGGGCTCGTCGTCGCCCATGACCTCGCCCGCGCCGGGTACGACGTGATCGTCGTCGACGCGGCGTCCGAGGTCGGCGGGCTGCTGCGGCGGGGAACGATCGCCGGCGTGGACATCGACCTCGGCGCGGAGTCGTTCGCCACGCGCACCGACGCCGTCGCCACCCTCGTGGCCGATGCCGGGCTCGACCTGGAGCTGGTCGCGCCGCGCCCGCAGGGCGCGTGGCTCGCGGTGGCCACCGAGGACGGCGTCACCCGCGCCCGCCTGCCGCGACGGACCGTCCTCGGCATCCCCGCCGACCCCGAGGCCGACGACGTCGTCGCGATCATCGGTGCCGACGGCGCCGCGCGGGCCCGGGCCGAGCGGCGCCTGCCGGTCGAGGCGGATGCGGAGCCGTCGTTGTACGACCTCGTCGCCGATCGTCTCGGCGCTCGCGTGGCCGACCGTCTCGTCGACACGCTGTGCCGCAGCGTCTACTCGCGGCCCGCCGCCGACGCGCGGCTGTCCGCGCTGCACCCCGGCCTCTGGCGCGAGTTCGTCGCGCGGGGCTCGCTCCTCGAGGCCGCGGATGCCGTGGCGACCGGTCAACGCGCCGGCGCCGCCGTCGGCGGTGTCCGCGGGGGCATGTGGCGGCTTCCGGCGGAGCTCGCGGATGCCGCGGCGGCGCACGGCGCGAAGATCCGCACCGGCGTCGCGGTGCGTGCCGTGCGGTCGGATGCCGAGACGGTCACGGTCGACACGGCTGGCGGATCGCTGTCGGCGCGTCACGTCGTGATCGCGACGGGCCCCGCGGAGGCGGCGCGTCTGCTGGCGGGTGCGGGCGTTTCGACTCGCTCCGCTCGCTCAACGACCGGGAGCGCCCCCCGGTCGTTGAGCGAGGAGCGTGTCCGCGCCCTCCGGTCGTTGAGCGAGGAGCGCAGCGACGAGTCGAAACGCGCCCCCGCGCCGGCGGCGGCGGGCGTCCGCCTCGTCGCCGCCGCCATCGCGCACCCCGGCCTCGCCGCCGAGCCGGTCGGATCGGGCGTCATCGCCGACCCGGCGCTGCCGACGGCGGCCAAGGCGCTCACCCACATCTCCGCCAAATGGGACTGGGCGCGCGAGGCGGTCCCCGACGGCATCCACCTCGTGCGGCTGTCCGCCCGCGACGCCGCCGCCGGCACCCTCGCCTCGGCCGACGACGTCGCGCGCGAGGTCTCGATCCTCACCGGCGTCGAGGTGGCCGCCGCCGACGTCGTCGACCTGGTCGTCCAGGAGTGGCCGGATGCCGTCGCCGCGGCCGCCGCTCCCGACGGGCTTCCGGCGCACGTCCATGCGGCCGGGGCCGTCGCGGCAGGGACGGGCCTGGCCTCCGTCATCCCGCACGCCCGCAGGCTCGCCGCCCGCATCGACGGTGCGCTGGCCGCATCCCCATCGCCGACCTCTCTTCCCACCCACCCGGTTTCCTAGGAGCACCGCATGACCGCACAGACCCCGCTCGGATACACCCTCTTCGCCGTCCTCGCCGGGCCCCGCCCGCGCGTCGCCGCGACGGACGCGGCGGCGATCGCCGAGCTCTCCGAGGCCGTCGCCGCGGTGACGGCCGGCGGCGTCACCGTCCGCGGCCTGTACGACGTCACCGGCATGCGCGCCGAGGCCGACCTCATGATCTGGCTGCACACCACGCCCGGCGAGGTCGACGACCCGGCCATCCTGCAGAAGGCGCTGCGCACCCTCCGGCGCACCGCGGTGCTGGAGGCCCACACGGCGGTCTGGACGGCGATGGGCGTGCACCGGGAGGCGGAGTTCAACAAGCGGCACGTGCCCGGCTACCTCCGCGGCGAGAGCGCCCGCGGCTGGCTGTGCCTGTACCCGTTCGTGCGCAGCTACGAGTGGTACCTGCTGCCCGACGAGGAGCGCGCCGCCATGCTCGCCGAGCACGGCCGCAAGGGTGCCCGCTTCACCGACGTCGTCGCGAACACCGTCTCCACGTTCGGCCTGAGCGACTACGAGTGGCTGCTGCCGCTGGAGAGCGACGACCCGATCCACCTCGTCGACATGATGCGCGACCTGCGCGCCACCGATGCGCGCCGCCACGTGCGCGAAGAGGTGCCGTTCTACACCGGCCGACGGCTCGAGCTGGACGAGCTCGCGGAGGTGCTGAGCTGATGGCCGAGAACATCGCCCCCCGCGCCGCAGCTGCGGCGCCGTTCCGCCCCAAGCCGGCGCGCGCGAGCGCCGCTCCCGTCTGCGGCGACGGATGCCGGGTGCCGGCCGCGACCGCGGCGACGTGCGCCGGCGAGCCGCACGTCAGCGTCCCGACGGCGTATGACGGCGTGCTGCTGCTGGGCTTCGGCGGCCCCGAGGGTCAGGACGACGTGATCCCGTTCCTGCGCAACGTCACGGCGGGCCGCGGCATCCCCGACGAGCGCCTGGAGGAGGTCGCGCATCATTACCGCCACTTCGGCGGCGTCTCGCCGATCAACGAGCACAACCGCGAGCTGAAGGCGGCCCTGGACGCCGAGCTCGCCGCGCGCGGGCTCGACCTGCCGGTCTACTGGGGCAACCGCAACTGGATGCCGTACGTCGCCGACGCGCTGCAGGATGCGCACGATGCCGGTCATCGGCGCCTGCTCGCGATCGCGACGAGCGCGTACAGCTCGTACTCGTCGTGCCGGCAGTACCGCGAGGACCTGGCGGATGCCGTGGAGGCGACCGGCCTGTCCGGCGAGGTCGAGATCGACAAGGTGCGCCAGTTCTTCGACCACCCGGGCTTCGTCACGCCGTTCGCCGAGGGCGTCGCCGAGGGACTCGCCGCCCTCCACGCGCAGGGCTTCGCCGACGATCAGATCGAGATCCTCTTCTCCACCCACTCGATCCCGAACAGCGACGCCGACCGCTCCGGTCCGCCCGAGCGCGGGTTCGGCGCCGGCGGGGCCTACGTCGCGCAGCACACCGCGGTCGCCGAGGCGATCATGGCGCGCCTCGCCTCGTCGTGCGCCTGGCAGCTCGTCTTCCAGAGCCGGTCGGGCCCGCCGCAGGTGCCGTGGCTCGAGCCCGACATCAACGACGCGATGGCCGAGCTTCCGGCCCGCGGGCGCCGGGCCGTGCTGATCGTGCCGCTCGGCTTCGTCAGCGACCACATGGAGGTGCTCTGGGACCTCGACACCGAGGCGATGGAGACCGCCGAGGAGCTCGGCCTGATCGCCCTGCGCACACCCACCCCCGGCACGCATCCGGCGTACGTGTCGGGTCTCGTCGATCTGATGGTCGAGCGCCTGGACGGCACCCCGGCCGCGGACCGCCCCCACGAGACCGACCTCGGCCCCTGGTACGACGTGTGCCGTCCCGGATGCTGCGAGAACAAGCGCCTGGGCTTCCAGCCCGCGCTCGCCGGGATCGCGCCGTGACCGTGACCGACGCGTCCGGCGCCGCGCCGCTGCGCCTCGGCACCCGTGCGAGCCTGCTCGCCACCACGCAGTCGGGCCACGTCGCCGCGGCGCTCCGGGCGGCGACCGGCCGCGAGGTGGAGCTCGTGCCGATCACGACGGCGGGCGACGTGCTCACGGGACCCCTCGCACAGCTCGGCGGCACCGGTGTCTTCGTCGCGGCGCTTCGCGAAGCCCTCCTCCGCGGGGAGTGCGACCTCGTGGTGCACTCGATGAAGGATCTGCCGACCGCCGAGGTCGACGGCCTCGCGATCGCCGCCGTGCCGCCGCGCGCACCCGTGGGCGATGTGCTGTGCGCCCGCGACGGCCTCACGCTCGACACCCTGCCGCACGGCGCGGTCGTCGGCAGCGGCTCGCCCCGCCGGGTCGCACAGCTGCTCCGGCGCCGGCCCGATCTGCAGGTCCGCGGCATCCGCGGCAACGTCGACACACGGCTGCGGAAGGTCGACGAGGGGGAGTACGACGCGATCGTGCTCGCCGAGGCCGGCCTCACCCGCATCGGCCGCACCGACCGGATCACCGACCGCTTCGCCGCGGACGGCTGGCCGACATCGGCCGGGCAGGGTGCGCTGGCGGTCGAGGTGCGATCGGACTCCGCGGTCGCCGCGCAGATCGCCGCGATCAGCGATGCGGATGCCGAGGTCACCGCGCTCTGGGAGCGCGCCGTGCTGCGGCTGCTGGAGGCCGGCTGCGCCGCGCCGGTCGGCATCTCGGCCCGGCTCGCGGAGGCCGCGGGTGCGGACGTTTCGACGCGCTCCGCTCGCTCAACGACCGGTGGCCTCGTCCCGGTCGTTGAGCGAGGGCCGCAGGCCCGAGTCGAAACGCTCGGCGCGGCTGCGGGTGCGGACGTTTCGACGCGCTCCGCTCGCTCAACGACCGGTGGCCTCCTCCCGGTCGTTGAGCGAGGGCCGCAGGCCCGCGTCGAAACGCCCGTCACGCTGGTCGCCGAGGTGTACGCCCTCGACGGCGCCCGCGCCGTCCGCGTCGCGCACACCGCCACCCGCGAGGAGCTGGCCGACGCCGCCGGGCGCGATCTCGCCGCGGCATCCGTCGTCGCGGCGCTCATGGATGCCGGCGCCGGCGATCTCGCCGACCTCGGCCCGCGCGCCACCGGCGCGGAGGGAGCCGGACGGTGACCGCCCTGGAGGGGGCGCGGGTGCTCGTGCCGCGCGGCGGCGCCTGGGGTGAGCGGGTCGCGCAGGAGCTCGCGGCGCGCGGCGCCCGACCCGTGATCGCACCCGTGATCCGCACCGCGCCGCCCCGCGACGCCGCCGCGCGCGACGCGACGTTCACCGCGCTCGCCGACGGGCGTTACGCGTGGCTCTTCGTCACCAGCGCCGCGAGCGTCGAGCAGCTTGCCGGCTTCCTCTCCGCGCAGCGGCGGACCCTGCCGGACACCCTCGAGATCGCCGCCGTCGGTCCGTCGACGGCCCGCGCGGTGGGTGCCCTCGGTGCGCGCGTCGCGTTCGTCCCGGGAGGACGCTCGTCGGCGCAGACGATGATCGTGCAGTGGACCGCGGCGCACGACGCGGCATCCACCGGGCGCTGCCTCGTCGTCCGCTCGGACCTCGCCGCCGCGGTCGTCAGCGACGAGCTCGAGCTGCGCGGGTTCGCGGTGGACGTCTGCATCGGCTACCGCACCGTCGGCGTCGACCTCGACCCGGCGGTCGCGGGGGAGCTGCACGACGGGCGGTTCGACATCGTCCTGCTCACCTCGCTGAGCGTCGGCCGCGAGCTGCGCCGCCAGGTCGGCACCCTCCCGGCATCCACCCTCGTCGCCTCGATCGGCCCGGGCACGACGCGCGACGCCGAGCGTCTCGGCTTCACCGTCGGCCACACCGCCCGCACGCAGAGCATCGACGCCCTCATCGCCGAGCTCGACTCCTCATCCCGACGTCTGGAGGTCACCCCATGACCACGTTCCCCGTCCGCCGCCTGCGGCGCCTCCGGCAGACGCCGGCGCTGCGCCGGCTCGTGTCCGAGACCGACCTGAGCGCGCGTCGTCTCGTGCTGCCGGTGTTCGTCAAGGAGGGCATCGCCCAGGCGCAGCCCATCGCCAGCATGCCCGGCGTCCAGCAGTACCCGATCGAGCAGCTCGCCGCGCTCGTCGACGACGCCGCGGAGGCCGGAATCGGCGGCATCATGCTCTTCGGCGTTCCCGCGGTGCGCGACGCCGTCGGCAGCGGCGCGACCGACCCCGACGGCATCCTCAACCGGGCGATCGCCGTCGCGGCGCGCGCGGCGGCCGGGCGCCTCACGGTGCAGGCCGACCTCTGCCTCGACGAGTTCACCGACCACGGCCACTGCGGCGTGCTCGCCGCCGACGGGAGCGTCGACAACGACGCGACCCTCGAGGTGTACGCGCGGATGGCCGTCGCCCAGGCGGAGGCCGGCGCCGACGTCCTGGGCCTGTCCGGCATGATGGACGGCCAGGTCGCCGCGTGCCGTGCCGCCCTGGATGCGGGGGGACGCAGCGACGTCGTGATCCTCGCCTACTCCGCCAAGTACGCCTCCGCCTTCTACGGCCCCTTCCGCGACGCCGTCGAGTCGACGCTCACCGGCGACCGCCGCACCTACCAGCTCGACCCGGCCAACGGCCGCGAGGGCGTGCAGGAGGCGCTCGCCGACATCGACGAGGGCGCCGACATCGTCATGGTCAAGCCCGCCGGGCCCTACCTCGACGTGCTGGCCGAGGTCGCCGCCGTCTCGTCGGTGCCGGTCTGGGCCTACCAGGTGTCGGGCGAGTACGCGATGATCGAGCACGCCGCCGCGGCCGGGGTCATCGACCGCGAGCGTGCGATCGGGGAGACCCTCCTCGGCATCCGCCGCGCCGGCGCCGAGGCGATTCTGACGTACTGGGCGATCGAGGTCGCCGGCTGGATCCGAGAGGGACGCGCACTCGCATGACCGACACCAACGACGCCCTGTTCACCCGTGCCCGCGCCGTCATCCCGGGCGGTGTGGACTCGCCCGTGCGCGCCTACGGGTCCGTCGGCGGCACGCCGCGCTTCCTCGTCGAGGCCGCGGGTCCGTACGTGACGGATGCCGAGGGCCGCCGCTACGTCGACCTCGTCGCCAGCTGGGGTCCGGCGCTGCTCGGCCACGCCCACCCCGAGGTCGTCTCCGCCGTGCAGGAGGCCGCGGCACGCGGTCTGTCCTTCGGGGCGCCCACGCCCGCCGAGGCGGAACTGGTCGAGCTCATCGTCGCGCGGGTGCCCGCCGTGCAGAAGGCGCGGCTGGTCTCCACCGGCACCGAGGCGACCATGACGGCGATCCGTCTGGCGCGCGGCGCCACCGGCCGCGACCTGCTCGTGAAGTTCGCCGGTCACTACCACGGGCACTCCGACGGCCTGCTCGCCGCGGCCGGGTCGGGGCTCGCGACCTTCGCGCTGCCCGGGTCGGCCGGCGTGCCCGAGGCGGTCGCGGCGCAGACGCTCGTCGTGCCGTACAACGACCGGGTCGCGCTGGAGGAGGCCTTCGCCGCCCACCCCGGTCGCATCGCCGCGGTCATCACCGAGGCCGCGGCCGCGAACATGGGTGTCGTGGCCCCGGCATCCGGGTTCTCGGCCTTCCTCGCCGACCTCTGCCGGCGTGAGGGCGCCCTGCTGATCAGCGACGAGGTGCTCACCGGTTTCCGCGCCGCGCCGGGCGGCTACGCGCAGGTGCTCGCGGAGGCGGGGGAGACGGTCGTCCCCGACCTCGTCACGTTCGGCAAGGTGATCGGCGGGGGTCTGCCGGTCGCAGCCGTCGGCGGGCGCGCCGACGTGATGGATCTGCTGGCCCCGCTCGGTCCCGTGTACCAGGCGGGGACGCTGAGCGGGAACCCGGTCGCCGTGGCCGCGGGACTGGCGACCCTCCGTCTCGCCGACGACGCGGCCTACCTCCGGCTGGGACAGGCCGCCGACGCGGTCGCCGACGCGACCACGCGCGCGCTGGCCGAGGCCGGTGTGCCCCACGTGCTGCAGCGGGCGGGAACCCTCTTCAGCGTGTTCTTCGGTGCGGACGTCGTCGGCGGGGTGCCCGACTACGGGGCGGCGCAGCGACAGGACACCGCCGCCTACGGCCGGTTCTTCCACACGATGCTGGATGCCGGGATCTCGCTGCCGCCGTCCGCCTTCGAGGCCTGGTTCCTCACCGCCGCCCACGACGACGCGGCCGTCGCGCAGATCGTCGACGCCCTGCCCGCGGCCGCCCGCGCCGCGGCCGCCGCCTAGGTTCCCGAGGAGAGGACGGGATGCCGCGGGCCGAGCCGCGGCATCCCGTCCTCGACACGCGACATCTCCTCGGCAACGGCAACGGCCCCGGCAACGGCACCAACAACGGCACCGACCCGGCCGCGGAGGACGCCGTGTCGGAGGCTCCCTCTAGCGTGTCGACCATGGACACCGACGAGCTGTTTCTGCGTTCCGACGCCGCCCTGCGCGACGTGATCGACCGGATCGACCCGGCCGATCTCACCCGTCCGGCACCGTCCGAATGGACCTCCACGGCGGATCCCACCTTCCGCGACATCCTTCAGGCGCACACCTACGACGAGGCCTGGGTCCCCGACGTCCTGCGCGGGCGCGCATCGGCCGACGGCGACGACCTGCGGGGAGTCGACCTGCTCGGCGACGATCCGATCGGCGCGTACGACGCCCGCAACGACGCCGCGACGGCGGCGGTCCGCGCCGGCGGCTACGCCGACACCTTCCGGTTCAGCTACGGCGACTACCCGGCCGCCGAGGGTCTCGCCCACCTCGCCACCTACCGGGCGTTCCAGGCGTGGCTCATCGCGAAGCACCTCGGCATCCCGTTCCACTTCACCCCCGAGCTGATCGCCGGTCTCGAGGAGCACGTCGTCTCGTTCGCCGAGGAGTGGCGCGCGTGGGGTGTGTTCCCGCCGGCGATCGATCCGCCCGAGGGGGCCGACGACGAGACGCGCCTGCTGTGCGCCGTCGGCTACTGGATCGCCTAAGCCTCGGATCCCGCCGGCTCGGGCGGCCGCACGCATCACGGATAGGCTGGTGCGCATGCCCGTGACCCTGCTCGGAGCCGCCGAGATCCGCGCGCTCGCCGCCGACCTCGACGTCACTCCGACCAAGAAGCTGGGGCAGAACTTCGTCGTCGACGCCAACACGGTGCGAAAGATCGTCCACGTCGCGGAGGTGACCGCCGCCGACCGCGTCGTCGAGGTCGGGCCGGGTCTCGGCTCGCTCACCCTCGCCATCCTCGAGACGGGCGCGCCCGTCACCGCCGTCGAGATCGACCACCGCCTCGCGGAGCGGCTGCCGGCCACCGCCGCGGCCCACGGCGTCGCCGACGGTGCGCTGACGGTCGTGGATGCCGACGCCCTCCGTGTCACGGCGCTGCCGGGCGATCCGAACGTGCTCGTCGCGAACCTGCCCTACAACGTCAGCGTGCCGGTGCTCCTGCACTTCATGGAGACCTTTCCCGGTCTCGAGCGCGGCGTCGTGATGGTGCAGGCCGAGGTGGGGGAGCGTCTCGCGGCGCCTCCCGGATCGAAGGTCTACGGCGCCCCGAGCGTCAAGGCGGCCTGGTACGGCGCGTGGCGGCTGGCGGGCACGGTGTCGCGGCAGGTCTTCTGGCCGGTGCCGAACGTCGACAGCGTGCTGGTCGGATTCCGCCGTGATCCGCAACCCCGCGGCGACGAGACCCTCCGCCGCGCCACCTTCCGGGTCGTGGATGCCGCCTTCCAGCAGCGCCGCAAGATGCTGCGCCAGGCGCTCGCCCCGCTCCTCGGCGGCTCATCGGCGGCGGCGACCGCGGTGCTGGAGGCGGCCGGAGTGGACCCCACGGCCCGGGGCGAGCAGCTGACGATCGACCACTTCGTGGCGGTCGCCCGCGCCTCCCGCTGACCGCGCGCCGGCGGCGACCTCGACACGACGCGCAACGTTCACCGCGCGGTCACGAAACATGTCTGTAACATGACGCGCATGCGAATGGCCGAGCATCCTGCTCCCGAGCGGATCGTGCTTCATCTCAGCGACACCCACCTTCGGGCCGGGGGCTCGCGCATCTGGGACGCCGTCTCGGGCGAGGAGCACCTCGCCCGCGCGCTCGACGGCATCGAGTCCTCGGGCGTGCGCCCCGACGCCATCGTCGTCTCCGGCGACCTCGTCGACCTCGGCGAGCGTGCCGCGTACGCGACGCTGCGGGCGATGGTGGAGCCCGTCGCCGCGCGCCTGGAGGCGCCGGTGGTGTGGGTCATGGGAAACCACGACGATCGCGCCGCGTTCCGCGCCGAGCTGTGGGACGATCCGGCCGCCGATCTGCGCCCCGTCGACCGGGTGGACGAGTTCGACGGTCTGCGCATCGTCACCCTCGACACCTCTGTTCCGGGCCACCACTACGGCGAGCTCTCCGACGCCCAGCTCGCGTGGCTGTCCGCCGTGCTGGAGACGCCCGCGCCGCTCGGCACGATCCTGGCGATGCACCACCCGCCCGTTCCCAGCGTGCTCGCGCTGGCGGCGAGCGTCGAGCTGCGCGGTCAGGCGCGTCTGGCCGCCGTCGTCCGCGGCACCGACATCCGCGCCATCATCGCGGGGCACCTGCACTACTCGACGTTCGCGACGTTCGCGGGCATCCCCGTGTCGGTCGCGTCATCCACCTGCTACGCGCAGGATCTCACCGTCCCCGTCGGCGGCACCCGCCCGCAGGACGGGGCCCAGTCGTACAACCTGGTGCACGTCTACGACGACACGGTCGTCCACTCCGTGGTCCCCGTCGACGTCCCCCGCGTGATGGAGTACACCGACCCGGAGGCCGCGCGCCGGCGGCTCGCCGAGGCGGGCATCACGGGCGTCGGCGTGCAGAGGCCGAGCGCCCCGCCGACGCGGCCGTTGTCCGTGCTGCGCTGACCGGCACCTCCCACGGCGCCCGCACCGGGAACATGCGCTCGAGCGTGTCGCGCAGCAGGCGCACGCGCATCTCCTCCGGCACCTCGGTCTCACCGCCGTCGTTGAGGCAGAACATGTCCGCGTCGCGGCGCTCCTCCAGCCGGCGCATCTTGCGCAGCGCGGAGACCATGGTGGTCTGCACGTAGGTCACCCGCGGTGCGGTCGTCGCCACGGCCCGCCCGGTCATGAGGGCGTAGTAGTGGTAGAGGCTGTTGGTGACCGACACGTCGCTCGCCGAGCGGAACCGGGATGCCGCGGTGCGCGCGATGTCCTCGGCGAACTCCCGTTCGAGCTCGGCGGCGATGCTGCGCCTCATCGGCGCGGCGCAGTGCTCGAGGTCGCGCACGATCGAGCGGCCGAAGCGTTCGAGCAGGAGGGCGCGGTTCACGCGCAGGGCGTTGTCGTGCCCGGACCGCTCGCTGCGCGCCGCCCCGGCCCCGATGCGCACGTCGCACTCGACGAACGTCGTGAGCCCGCCCGCGGTGAAGAACATCTCCGGGGTGACGGGACGGCCGAAGAACATGTCGTCGTTCGAGTACAGGAAGTGCTCGGCGAGGCCGTCGATGCGATGCAGCTGCGCCTCGACGGCGTGCGAGTTGTGGGTGGGCAGGACCGACGGGTCGGCGAAGAACTCCTCGCTGCGCACGATCGTGACGCGCGGGTGCTCGGCCAGCCAGGCGGGCTTGGGCGAGTCGGTGGCGATGAAGATCCGACGCACCCAGGGGGCGTACATGTGCACGCTGCGCAGTGCGTAGCGCAGCTCGTCGACGTGGCGGTAGCGCGCCGGCCCGTCGTCGCCCTCGCCGACCACGTACTCCTCGAGCTGCGCGGCGCGCTGGCGCTGGAACTCGCTGGCCGAGCCGTCGACCCACGAGAAGACCATGTCGATCTCGGCGGTGACCTGATGCGGCCGCGCGTCGAACATGCCCACGACCGTCCTCCAGGAGCGGCCGTGGCGCCACACCGTCGTGGGGGTGAGATCGGATGCCGGGAACACCCGCCGCGTGAGGGCGTTGGCGCGCGGCGCGTGCACGAGCCCGTCCGCTCGGCGCCACGCCTCGAGGCGCACCGACTCCGCCGTCCCGTAGCGCAGCGAGCCGTTGGCGCTGATGCGCGGGCGGTACAGACGCATCCCCCAGACGTCGTCCGGGTCGGGGAGGGGCAGATCCACCGCGAGGCGCGCGGCGGCGCCGGCGGGCTTGGCGTAGAGCGGTTCGTCCGCGCCGGCCGCGGCCAGGGCGCGGACGGCGGCCGGGCCTTCGGCGGCATCCACGACGATCACCGCGCCGCCGTGGTCGTCCTGCGCGAGCATCGGGTCGAGGCCGGCGGCCGCGAGGGCGTCGGCGACGAGGCCGATGTCGGCCGTCCGGGCCATCTCGGGGGTGAGGTCGTCGTGCACGAGGTGGAGGACACCGTCGACCCATCGGAGGTCGTCGCGGGCGAGCAGACCTGACCAGGGGTGCGGATGCGGTGAGAGTGCCTCCAGTGGTGTCACGCAGACCTTCTTTCGTCGCCGGGGAGCCTTCAGCGTACGCGCATGTCGTTTCCTCCGCGTTTCGGCCACCGGCCGCCGCCGGCGCCCTGCGCTCGATAGCCTGGACGGGTGACCGACACCCCCGAGCGTTTCGCCGCGTCGCGCGGCGGCGACCTGCACCGTCCCTACACCGCGGCCCCCGACCGCTACACCTCCGCCGGCTACCGACAGGTGGGCGCCAGCGGCCTCTACCTCCCCGCGATCTCGCTGGGGCTGTGGTGGAACTTCGGCGACAACGTGCCGTTCGACAATCAGCGCGCGCTGCTGCGCCACGCCTTCGACCGCGGCATCACCCACTTCGACCTCGCCAACAACTACGGCCCGCCGTACGGCAGCGCGGAGACGAACTTCGGCCGCATGATGCGCGAGGACTTCCGGCCCTACCGCGACGAGCTCATCATCTCGTCGAAGGCCGGCTACGACATGTGGGACGGACCCTACGGGCAGTGGGGCTCGCGCAAGTATCTGCTGGCCAGCGCGGAGCAGTCCCTCACGCGGATGTCGCTCGACTACGTCGACATCTTCTACTCGCACCGCTTCGACCCGGTGACGCCCATCGAGGAGACGGTCGCCGCGCTCGACACCCTCGTGCGACAGGGCAAGGCGCTCTACGTCGGCATCTCGTCGTACGAGCCCGAGCAGACCGCGCGGGCCGCCGCCGTCGCGCGTGCGCTCGGCACGCCCCTGATCATCCACCAGCCCGCCTACTCGATCCTCAACCGGTGGATCGAAGACGGTCTGACCGGCGTGCTGCAGCAGGAGGGCATGGGCGCCATCGCGTTCGTCCCCCTGGCACAGGGGCTGCTGACCGATCGCTACCTCGGCGACGGCACCGCGACCCGCTCCCAGGACCGCTCGTCGCTGCCCGGGCGTCGCCTGACCGACTCCGCCCTGGAGGGCCTGCGCGCTCTCGACGTGATCGCCCGCGAGCGCGGGCAGAGCCTCGCGCAGCTGGCTCTGCAGTGGGTGCTGCGCGACGGCGTCGTGGCCTCGGCGCTCATCGGGGCCTCGCGGACCGCGCAGCTCGACGAGAACCTCGCCGCGCTGGACGGGCCCGCCTTCGACGCCGAGGAGCTCGCGCGCATCGACGTGATCGCTGCCGGCATCGGAGAGATCTGGGTGGACGCTTCGTGACCATCGCCGGGCTGGCCGGTCGCCGGGTGCACGCGCGCGCGCCCGGCAAGATCAACATCGCCTTCGACGTCGGCGACGTCCAGCCCGACGGCTACCACGACGTCGCCTCCGTGTACCAGGCCGTGTCGGTGTACGAGGACGTGTGGGCGCGGGTGGCCGACGATTTCACCATCGCCGTCACGGGCGACCTCGATGTGTCCGGCGTCCCCCTCGACGCCACGAACCTCGCCGTCCGGGCGGCGCGGCGCGCCGCCGAGCGGCTGGGCTGGCAGGGCGGCATCCACCTCGACGTCCACAAGGGCGTGCCCGTCGCCGGCGGCATGGGGGGCGGGTCGGCGGATGCCGCGGCCGCCCTCGTCGCCGTCAACGAGCTGCTGGGCGGCGGGCTGACGACGCTCGAGCTGCAGGAGCTCGGTGCGCCCCTCGGCGCGGACGTGCCCTTCGCGGTCCTCGGCGGCACGGCCATCGGAACCGGCCGCGGCGACGAGCTGGCGCCGGCGCTCGCCCGCGGGCGCTTCGACTGGGTGCTCGTGACCAGTGCGGACGGGCTGTCGACGCCGGCGGTCTACGGCGAGCTCGACCGCCTGCGCGACCTGCCCGACATCGCGCCTGATCACGGCGTGCCGTCCGCCGATCCCGTGGTGCTGCAGGCGCTGCGGGCGGGCGACCCCGCGGCGCTCGCCGTCGCCGTCCGCAACGACCTCCAGGATGCCGCGCTGTCGCTGCGGCCCGCACTCGCCGACACCCTGCGCGCCGGACGACGGGCGGGCGCCCTGGCCGGTATCGTCTCGGGGTCGGGGCCCACGGTCGCCTTCCTCGCGGCCGACGAGCGCGCCGCCGTCGAGCTCGCCGCCGACCTCGCGGCCGCCGCGCCGGCTCGTTCGCGTGTGCTGCACGCGCACGGTCCGGTGCCCGGCGCCCGCGTCGTCACGGCCTGAGCGCCGCCATCTCGCACACCCCCTCGAACGGAGAGCACCATGACCGATCGTCACCGTCCGCACCACGACGCCTCGCTCGACAGCACCCTGGTCGATGAGCTCGCCGCGCGCGATCTCGTCGTGCGGCGGGTCGACGACGCGCTGCGCACCGAGACCGACCCGTGGCTGGAGGCCGTCTCGCGCGGGTTCCTCGACGGCGAACGCACCGAGACGCAGCGCGAGGCGTTCTTCGCCGGCTCGGCGTACCGTCGCAAGCTCGGCGTCTTCGACGAGACGGCGCCGCAGCCGGAGGTGCCGGTCGCGACCTTCGCGTCGTGGGCCGCGGAGCTCAGTCTCCCCGGCGGGGCGGTGCCCGCCTGCGCGATCAGCTCCGTGACCGTCGCCCCGACCCATCGCCGCCGCGGCATCCTGCGCTCGGTGATGGCGGGCGAGCTGCGCACCGCCGTCGAGCGGGGCCTTCCGGTGGCGATCCTCACCGTCAGCGAGTCGACCATCTACGGTCGCTTCGGCTTCGCCCCCGCGGCGCTGGCCGCGCAGTGGCGGATCGACACGCGCCGCGCACGGTGGATCGGACCCGACGCCCCCGGACGCATCGACTTCGTCACGCGTGCGCAGGGACGGGAGATCGCCGCGGAGCTGCACGAGCGGGTCCGCGTGCACGCGCCCGGTGAGATCGACATGCCCGGCGGGCACTGGGATCGCTTCTTCGGCACGAGAGCGGACGTCGAGAAGGCCGAGCAGCTGCGGGCGGTGCAGTACCGCTCGCCGTCCGGCGACGTCGAGGGCGTCGCCGTGTACCGCGTCACCGAGAACGAGCACGACTTCGCGGCATCCACCGTCGAGATCGGCCTGCTGCTCGCCGCCGGCGACGAGGCGTACGCGGCCCTCTGGCGCTTCTTCCTCACGATGGACCTCATCGGCACGGTGGAGGCCAGCGAGCTGTCGGTCGACGAGCCGCTGTGGTGGATGATCGTTGACCAGCGCGCCGTGACGGTGACGCTACGCGACCACCACTACACGCGCATCCTGGACGTGCCGGCGGCGCTCTCGGCGCGGACCTACGACGTCGTCGACACGGTCGTGCTCGACGTCGCCGATCCGCTGGGCATCGCCTCCGGGGTGTTCCTGCTGACGACGGATGCCGACGGCACCGCCGCGGTGGAGCTGGTCGACGAGTCGCCGGTCGGCGTGCCGACGGTCACGCTCGGGGTGGCCGAGCTGTCTGCGCTGCTGCTGGGCGGCGTCTCGCCCGTGACGCTGGCGCGCGCGGGCCGTCTGGTCGCCGACGACGCCCCCGCGCTCGCACGGCTGTTCGCCTCCACGGTGCCGCCGCGGCTGAGCTTCTGGTACTGACCGCCGGGACCTCTCGCGTAGCCTGGAGCGGATATGGCGCATCTGCTCGGGGCTGAGGGCCTCCACCTGGAATTCCCCACGAAGGTCGTCTTCGACGGCGTCTCTCTCGGCGTCGACGAGGGGGATCGCATCGGCATCGTCGGCCGCAACGGCGACGGCAAGTCCAGTCTGATGGCGATGCTCGCGGGGCGTCTGGAGCCGGATGCCGGTCGCGTCACCGTGCGCGGCGGGGTGCGCGTGGGCGTGCTCGATCAGGGCGACACGCTCGACGACGCCCTCACGATCGCCCAGAGCGTCGTCGGCGACCGCGCCGAGCACGACTGGGCGGGCGATGCCGGCGTCCGCGACGTGATCTCCGGCCTGGTCGGCGACCTCGACTGGGACGGCCCCGTGGTCGGTCTCTCGGGCGGGCAGCGCCGGCGCGTGGCGCTCGCGCGACTGCTCGTCGGCGACTGGGACGTCCTCGCCCTCGACGAGCCCACCAACCACCTCGACGTCGAGGCGGTCGCCTGGCTCGCCGCGCACCTCAAGCGCCGCTGGTCCGCCTCGACGGGGGCGCTGCTGGTCGTCACCCACGACCGGTGGTTCCTCGACGAGGTCTGCACCCGCACGTGGGAGGTGCACGACCGCATCGTCGAGCCGTTCGAGGGCGGCTACGCCGCGTACGTGCTGCAGCGCGTCGAGCGCGACCGCCAGTCGGCGGTCATCGAGCAGCGGCGGCAGAACCTCGCCCGCAAGGAGCTCGCGTGGCTGCGCCGGGGCGCGCCCGCGCGCACGAGCAAGCCCCGCTTCCGCATCGACGCGGCCAACGCCTTGATCGCCGACGTCCCCGAGATCCGCGACGCCGTCCAGCTGCAGTCCCTCGCCGTCTCCCGCCTGGGCAAGGACGTCGTCGACCTGCTGGATGCCGGCGTCGCGTACGACGGGCACCCGGTGCTCACCGACGTCGAGTGGCGCATCGCGCCGGGCGAGCGCACCGGCATCCTCGGCGTCAACGGCGCCGGCAAGTCGACGCTCCTCGGCCTGGTGGCCGGCACGGTCGAGCCCACGAGCGGCCGGGTCAAGCGCGGCAAGACCGTGAAGGTCGCGACGCTCACGCAGCGGATGGACGAGCTGGACCAGTACCGGGACGACCCGGTGCGGGTCGTGATCTCGGGCCTGCGCACGAGCTACACGATCGGCACGGGCTCGAAGGCCGCCGAGCTGACGCCCGGGCAGCTGCTGGAGCGGATGGGTTTCAGCTCCGCCCAACTGTCGACGCCGGTCAAGGATCTCTCCGGCGGGCAGCAGCGTCGGCTGCAGCTGCTGCTGATCCTGCTCGACCAGCCGAACGTGCTCATCCTCGACGAGCCGACGAACGACCTCGACACCGACATGCTCGCCGCCATCGAGGATCTCCTGGACTCGTGGGCGGGGACCCTGCTGGTCGTCAGCCACGATCGCTACTTCCTCGAGCGCGTCACGGACCAGCAGTACGCCGTGCTGGACGGGCACCTCCGCCACCTGCCCGGCGGCATCGACGAGTACCTGCGCCTGCGCGCCGCGCAGCTGTCCGCACCGGCCGCCGCTCCCGCGGCATCCGGCGGCGCCGCGTCGGGTCCCGCCCTCGCCGGCGCCGACCTGCGCGCGGCCCAGAAAGAGGTCGCCGCCGCGGAGCGGCGCATCCAGAAGCTCACGTCCCAGGTGGATGCCGCGCGCACGGCACTCGCCGACCACGATCAGTCGGACTACGTCGGCCTGGGGGAGCGGATGCGGGCGATCGGCGAGCTGGAGGCGGAGATCGCCGCGCTGGAGGAGCGCTGGTTCGAGTTGTCCGAGCTTCTCGGCTGACGCCCCGCGACGGAGGAGTTTCGGTCGCTCGTGGCGTCCGAAACTCGCTGGGGCGCCGTTTCGGGCGCTCGAGGCGACCGAAACGCGAGCCTGCGTCAGGCGTCGAAGCCGAGGGAGAGCTTGCGCAGCAGCGCGGCGAGGCGTTCCCGGTCGCCGCGGGAGAGCACGCCGAGCAGCAGGGCCTCCGCGTCGACGAGACGCGTGATGGCGGCATCCACGCGGGTCTTCCCGTCGTCGGTGATCGTGACGAGCACGCTGCGGCCGTCGGCCGGGTCGGCTTCGCGGCGCACGAGACGGCGGCCCACGAGCCGATCGATGCGGTTGGTCATCGTCCCGCTGGAGACGAGGGTCTGCTGCAGCAGCTGCTTCGGGCTCAGCTGATAGGGCTCGCCCGCGCGGCGCAGGGCCGACAGTACGTCCCACTCCCACGGCTCGAGGTCGCTGCGGCGGAACGCCTCGCGCCGCGCCCGGTCGAGGTGGCGCGACAGACGGTCGACGCGGGAGAGCACCTCGAGGGGCGAGAAGTCGAGGTCGGGACGCTGGGCACCCCACGCGCCGACGATCCGGTCGACTTCGTCGTGTTCGGTGGCCATGGCTCCATTATCGCGGGAGGCGATCCGCCCGATTTGGCGCGCGATACCCCCGGGGGTATATTCGGGCGAGAACTGAACCTGAAGGGGGAGCACGGATGCGCATCGTGATCGTCGGAGGCGTGGCGGGAGGGATGAGCTGCGCCGCACGCGCGCGCAGGCTCGACGAGTCCGCCGAGATCGTCGTGCTCGAGCGCGGGGAGCACGTCTCCTTCGCCAACTGCGGTCTGCCCTACCTCGTGGGCGGCGAGATCGCCGACCCGTCCGCGCTGCTCGTGCAGACGCCCGCGTCGCTGAAGGCCGCGCTGGCCCTGGACGTACGCACCGGACACGACGTGACCCACCTGGATGCCGCGGCCAAGACCGTGACGGTCGTCACCGCGGACGGGGTCGACACGCTCGCCTACGACGCCCTCGTGCTCGCACCGGGTGCCCAGGCGGCGCGCCCGCCGATCGCCGGACTCGACTCCCCTCGCGTGCGGACGCTGCGCACCGTGGAGGATGCCGTGGCGCTGCGCGACCGCGTCGTCGCCGGTGCGCGCCGGGCGGTCGTGCTCGGTGCCGGCTTCATCGGCGTCGAGGCCGCGGAGGCGCTCGCCCAGAGGGGCCTCCACACCACGGTCGTGGAGCTCGCGCCCCACGTCCTCCCTCCGCTGGAGGAGGAGCTCGCGACCCTCGTGAGTGCCGAGCTGCACGCGCTCGGCATCGAGGTGCGCGCCGGTGCGGCCGCGACGGCGATCGAGTCGGGCGTCGACGCCGACGTCGTCGTCCTCGACGACGGATCGCGGCTCGACGCCGATCTGGTGGTGCTCTCGGTCGGGGTCCGGCCCGACACCGCCGTGTTCGAAGAGGCCGGCGTCGCCTGCGTCCGCGGGGCGATGATCGTCGACGACCACGGCCGCACCTCGCTGCCCGACGTCTATGCGGTCGGCGATGCGACCGCGGTGGCCGACGCCGTGACGGGCGCCGTGCGCCCCGTCGCCCTCGCCGGCCCCGCCAACCGGGCGGGCCGCCTCGTGGCGGACGCGATCCTCCGCCCGCACACGGCCCGCGCGATCCCACGACCGGTCGGCACCGCCATCGTGCGCGTCGGCGCGCAGACGGTCGCGCTGACGGGCGCCAACCGTGCCGCACTGGCGGCCGCGGATATCGAGGTCGACACCGTGCATCTGCACCCGGGCCAGCACGCCGGCTATTTCCCCGGTGCCTCGCAGATCCACCTCGTCGCGCACGTCCGGCGCGACGACGGTCGTCTGATGGGTGCGCAGGCCGTCGGCGCCGACGGCGTCGACAAGCGGATCGACGTGCTCGCCACCGCCATCCGTGCCGGGTGGAGCGTCGAGGACCTCATCGATCTCGATCTGGCCTATGCGCCGCCGTACGGTTCGGCGAAGGATCCCGTGAACTTGCTCGGCATGGTGGGGGAGAACGTGCGCTCCGGCACGCTGCGCCTCTGGTACGCGCAGGAGCTCGAGGAGGTGCTCTCGTCGGCGCTCGTCCTCGACGTCCGCACGCCCGCGGAGCTCGCCGCCGGCCGGCTGCCGGACGTCCTGGCGATCCCGCACACGCAGCTGCGGGCCCGCCTCGACGAGGTCCGCGACGCCGCCGCCGGCCGCCCCGTGCGCGTGATGTGCCAGTCGGGCGTGCGCTCCGCGATCGCGCATCGGGTGCTCGCGCAGGCCGGGTTCGACTCGGCATCCCTCTCCGGCGGCATGCTGACGCTCCGCGCCGTCCTCGGCGACCGCGCGGGGACCCTGCTCGTGACCGATCGCACCGCCGTCTGAACCCCCCACACCGACACCGAAAGACGAGGAGACCTCACATGTGCTCTGCCGTGACGTGCACCACCTGCGGAAAGACGACCTGGGCCGGCTGCGGCCAGCACGTGGACCAGGTGATGCGCAACGTCCCCGCCGCGCAGCGCTGCGACGGACACGAGACCGACAGCGGATCGGGCTTCTTCTCCCGACTGTTCTCCCGCTGATGGCGACCTCGACGCACGACCCCGCCGCCCAGCGCAAGATCGCCAACCGGCTGCGCCGCGCCCGCGGGCAGCTGGACGCCGTGATCGCGGCCGTGGAGGAGGGGCGGCCGTGCCGCGACGTCGTCACGCAGCTGGCGGCCGTCTCCCACGCGCTGGACCGCGCGGGCTTCGCGATCGTGTCGACCGCGCTGCGCGAATGCCTCGCCGATCCGGCCGCCGCCGAGATCGAGGACGGCCTCACGACGGAGGAGCTGGAGAAGCTCTTCCTCATGCTCGCCTGACGGCCGATCGATGCGGTCTTCGGCGCCGGAGACTGGCAGACTGGACCGGCATGCCCGCCGTCTCGCGGGGTGCGGTCCGCCGTAGTGTAACGGCAGCACGACAGCCTTTGGAGCTGTGAGGTTCAGGTTCGAATCCTGGCGGCGGAGCATGACAGAGAACACGTGGGACGCGTCCCTGGCCGTCGTGATCCTCGCCGCCGGGCAGGGGACGCGCATGCGATCCGCGCTTCCGAAGGTGCTGCATCGCATCGGCGGGCGTCCGCTCGTGGGCCACGTCCTCGACACGGCGCGCGACCTCTCCGCCGCGCACGTGCTGGTCGTCGTCCGGCACGAGCGCGACCAGGTCGCCGACGCCGTCACCGGCATCTCACCCGAGGTCGTCGTCGTCGATCAGGACGAGGTGCCCGGGACGGGCCGCGCGGTCGAGGTCGCGCTGGCCGCGGTGCCGGCCTTCGACGGCGACGTCCTGGTGCTCTCGGGCGACGTCCCGCTGCTGGACGCGCCGACTCTCAGCGCCCTCGTCCGCGATCACCGCGACTCGGGGGCCAGCGCGACGCTGCTGTCGGCGGTGCTCGATGACGCGACCGGCTACGGCCGCGTCATCCGCGCGACCGACGGCACCGTCGAGCGCATCGTCGAGCAGAAGGACGCGACGGCGGCCGAGGCGGCCGTGACCGAGATCAACGCCGGCGTCTACGTCTTCCGCTCCGCCGCCCTCCGCAGGCATCTGGCGCGCGTGGGCACCGACAACGCGCAGGGCGAGAAGTACCTCACCGACGTCATCGGGCTCGCCCGTGCCGCCGGGGAGCCGGTGGTCGCCTCGATCGTGGCGGACGTCGCCCTCACGCTCGGCGTCAACGATCGCGCCCAGCTCGCCGAGGCGGGGCGGCTGCTCAACGCCCGCACCGTGCGCCGCTGGCAGCTCGAGGGCGCGACCATCCAGGACCCGGCGACGACGTGGATCGACGTGACGGCGACTCTCGCCCCAGACGTGACCGTGCTGCCGAACACCCACATCCTGCGGGCGACGGCGGTGGCCGCGGGTGCCACGATCGGTCCGGACACGACGCTGGAGGATTGCGAGGTCGGCGAGAACGCGGTCGTGCGCCGCGCCGACGCGACGCTCGCCGTGATCGGCGCGGGCGCCACGGTGGGCCCCTTCGCCTACCTCCGACCCGGCACCGTGCTGGCCGCCGGCGGCAAGATCGGCACGTTCGTCGAGACCAAGAACTCCACCATCGGCGAGGGCAGCAAGGTGCCGCACCTGTCCTACATCGGCGACACGACCATCGGTCGCGGGGTGAACCTCGGCGCCGGCGCGATCACGGCCAACTACGACGACATCGCCAAGCACCGCACCGAGATCGGTGACGAGGTGCACTCCGGCTCGCACAACGTGTTCGTCGCGCCCGTTAGGATCGGAGACGGCGCCAAGACCGGAGCCGGCGCGGTGATCCGCAAGGATGTCCCGCCCGGAGCCCTCGCCTTGAGCGTTGCCCCTCAGCGCAACGTCGAGGGGTGGGTTGAGAACCACCGACCGGGAACGGCCGCGGCGGCAGCTGCCGCGCAGTCCCGGTCTGCACAGGAAGCGGACGATGGCGCGCAAGAAGCACACGGTTGATCTGGACGTCGAGCGCGGGATCGCCCCGGGACTCGTCGCCAAGACCAAGAAGCGTCTGGTCGTCGCGAGCGGAAGCTCCCACCCGACCCTGTCCCACGACGTCGCCGCGGCCCTCGGCACCGAGCTCGTCCCGACCGAGCACCGCACGTTCGCGTCGGGGGAGATCCTGACGCGGTTCGAGGTGTCGATCCGCGGATGCGACGCGTTCATCATCCAGTCCTTCGGGCCTCCCGTGAACGAGTGGCTCATGGAGCTGCTGATCATGCTGGATGCCGCCAAGCGGGCATCCGCCAAGCGCATCACGGTCGTCGCGCCCTACTATCCGTACTCGCGCCAGGACAAGAAGGGACGCGGCCGCGAGCCGATCAGCGCCCGTCTCGTCGCCGACCTGCTGAAGACGGCGGGTGCCGACCGGGTCATGAGCGTCGACCTGCACGCCGCGCAGATCCAGGGGTTCTTCGACGGCCCCGTCGACCACCTGTTCGCCAAGCCCGTGCTGCTCGACTACTTCCAGAAGAGCCTGTCGCCGGAGGACCGCGAGAAGCTGACCGTCGTCTCGCCCGACACGGGACGTGTGCGCGTCGCCGACCAGTGGTCGGACTCGCTGGGGGCGCCGCTGGCGATCATCCACAAGCGGCGCGATCCGAACGTGGCCAACCAGGTGACGGTCAACGAGATCGTCGGACATGTCGAGGGTCGCGTCTGCCTGCTGGTGGACGACATGATCGACACCGGCGGGACGATCGTGAAGGCCGCCCAGGCGCTCAAGGCGAACGGCGCCGAGCGCGTCATCGTCGCCGCGACGCACGCCGTGTTCAGCGACCCCGCCACGCAGCGCCTGCAGGATGCCGCCATCGACGAGGTCGTCGTCACCGACACGATCCCGCTGCCCCCCGAGAAGCGTTTCCCGGGACTGACGATCCTGCCGATCGCCCCGCTGCTCGCGCGCGCGATCAAGGAGGTCTTCGAGGACGGCTCCGTCACGAGCATGTTCGACGGCGCCGCCTGAGTCGGCATCCGCCGTGTTTTCCCCGCCGCGCGGACGGCGAGTCGGGCGCGCACCTTCTAGGATCGCGCTATGACCCTTCCCACCGTCGACGCCGAGTTCACCGTCGCAGGCCCGCACGCACGTGAGGTCGACGAGGTGCGGCGCGCGCTGCGCGTCGACGACGCCGGCCTGACCACGTCCGAAGCGACGTCGCGACTCGATGTCGTCGGGCCGAACCTCCTGCCCGAGCCCCAGCGGACCCCCGCGTGGCTCCGTTTCCTGTCGCATTTCAACGACACGCTCATCTACATCCTGCTCGCCGCCGCCGCCATCAAGGCGGTGATGGGCGACTGGCTGGACTTCTGGGTGATCATGGCGGTCGCGATCATCAACGCCGTCATCGGCTACGTGCAGGAGGGGCGCGCCGAGAAGGCCTTGGCGGGCATCCGCGGCATGCTCTCGTCCGACGCGACCGTGCGTCGCGACGGCCGGTGGGCGACGGTGCCGGCGGCCGATCTCGTGCCGGGCGATCTCGTGCGACTCATGCCGGGCGACAAGGTCCCCGCCGACGTCCGGCTGGCGGAGGCGACCCAGCTGCGGATCGACGAGGCGGCGCTGACCGGCGAGTCGGTGTCGTCGTCGAAGGACCGCGCCCCCGTCGCCGGCGACGCCGGCGTGGGCGACCGCTCATCGATGGCCTTCTCCGGGACCATCGTGACGGCCGGACAGGGCCTCGGCATCGTGACGGGCACGGGCTCGTCCACCGAGATCGGCAAGATCCAGGCGCTCGTCGGCGACGCCGGATCGCTCGACACGCCGCTCACCACCCAGCTGAACGCCTTCGGCCGCAAGCTCACGCTGGTGATCCTCGGCATGGCGCTGACGATGATGGTCATCGGCCGCTACCTCCACCAGATGCCGTTGCCCGAGCTGGTGTCGGCGACCATCGGCTTCGCCGTCGCCGCGATCCCCGAGGGCCTGCCCGCCCTCGTCACCATCACGCTGGCGATCGGCGTGCAGCAGATGGCGCGGCGCCACGCGATCACGCGCAAGCTCCCCGCGGTGGAGGCCCTCGGGTCGGTGACCACCGTGTGCTCCGACAAGACCGGCACGCTCACCAAGAACGAGATGACCGTCCGCACGATCGTCACGCCCGTCGCACGCTACGAGGTGTCCGGCCTCGGCTACGACCCCGCCGGCGACATCGCGCCGGCCGGCGGCGCCGATCTCGCGGCCCTCCTCGCCGTCGCCGACCTGTGCAACGACGCGTCCCTCGAGCGCGTCTCCGCGGGAGCGGATGCCGAGCGGGCCGGCGCCGCCGGCTGGGCGCTTGTCGGAGAGCCCACCGAGGGCGCGCTGAAGGTCGTCGCGATGAAGGGGGGAGTGGACACCGCCGGCACGCGCCGTATCGGCGTCGTGCCCTTCGACTCGGCCCACAAGTTCATGGCGACCCTCAACGAGAGCGCCGACGGCTCGCGCGCGATCCTGGTCAAGGGCGCGCCCGACCGCCTCCTGGACCGCGCGCTGACCCAGCGCGGGGCCGACGGCTCGGAGCCGCTCGACCGCGGCTTCTGGGAGCGGGCGGTCGACGAGCTCAGCGGGCAGGGCCTGCGCGTGCTCGCCGCCGCACGCAAGCCCACCCGCGCCACCACTGTCGAGGTCGACGACCTCCAGGACCTGGAGCTCCTCGGGTTGTGGGGCATCGTCGACCCGCCGCGTCCCGAGGCCATCGCCGCCATCGCCGACTGCCATGCCGCCGGCATCCGCGTGAAGATGATCACCGGTGACCACGCCGGCACCGCCCGGGCGATCAGCCGCGAGATGGGTCTGGTCGCCGACGAGGACGCCCCGGTGCTGACCGGCGCCGAGCTGGAGGCGCTCAGTCAGGAGCAGCTGAAGGCCGTCGTGCGCGGGGTCGACGTGTTCGCCCGCACGAGTCCCGAGCACAAGATCCGTATCGTCCGCGCCCTGCAGTCGCACGGCGAGGTCGTCGCGATGACCGGCGACGGCGTCAACGACGCTCCCGCGCTCACCCGTGCCGACGTCGGCATCGCGATGGGCATCAAGGGCACCGAGGCGACGAAGGAGGCCGCCGAGATCGTCCTGGCCGACGACAACTTCGCGACGATCCGCAGCGCCATCGCCGAGGGACGGCGCATCTACGACAACCTCCGCAAGTCGGTCGTCTTCCTGCTGCCGACCAACGGCGCGCAGTCGCTGGTGATCCTCGTCGCCGTGCTGTTCGGCCTGACCCTCCCGCTGACACCCGTCCAGGTGCTGTGGGTGAACATGGTGACCGCCGTCACCCTGTCGCTCGCGCTCGCCTACGAGCCGGCCGAGCGCGGGATCATGACCCGTCCGCCGCGCGCCACGGGCGGATCCATCGTGTCGGCCCGAGAGCTCGGTTTCGTGCTCTCGGTGTCGCTGCTGATCGGCGGCGCGACGCTCGCGGTGTTCGCCCTCTCGCTCGCGCGCGGCTCGGACGTCGACGTCGCGCGCACGGAGGCCGTCGCGATGCTCGCGTTCGGTCAGCTGGCGTTCCTGCTCAACTGCCGCTTCCTCGGGCGATCGAGCCTCACGGTGGACGTCCTGCGCGGCAACCCGGTCATCTGGTGGTCGGCGCTCGCTCTCATCGTGCTCCAGGTGCTGTACACCTACCTGCCGTTCCTCAATGGGCTGTTCGGCTCCGAACCCCTGGATGCGGTGGGCTGGATCCTCCCGGTCGGCATGTCGGTCGCGGTGTTCTTCGCGGTGGAAGGGCTCAAGGCGCTGCGGCGTCGGTCGGGCCCGGACGTCGCGGCGGTGCGCTGAGCGGGCGCGTCTTTCAATGCGAATGCATAGGCAACGCCTGGCAGACGCCAACCCGGCCCCCGCTACCGTGGAACTGCCACCGCGATGCGCCCCCGTGCATCTGAAGCGGCAGGGCACGACAGAAGGAGGACCATCATGATCCGCACCACCGCCGTACCCCGTTCCGTCCGCGCCGGCGCCGCCGCCGCGTCCGTTCTCGGCATGGTCGCCCTCGCGGGCTGCTCGGCCACGACGACGGCCGACGCGACGGCCAGCTCCACGCCGGAGAAGACGACCGCCGCCACGGCATCCGCGACGCCCTCGTCGACCGCCGCGGCGGAGTCGACCGCGTCCACCAGCGTCTATAAGGACGGCACGTACACCGCGGACGGCTCCTACTCGACCCCCGAGTCCGTCGAGACCATCTCGGTCACCGTCACCCTGGCCGACGACGTCATCACGAGCGTCGAGGTGTCGGGCAACCCCACCAAGCGCGAGTCGGAGCAGTACCAGAGCCAGTTCATCGGCGGGATCAGCAGCGAGGTCGTCGGCAAGAACATCGACGAGATCTCGGTGTCGCGCGTCGCGGGATCGTCGCTCACGAGCGGCGGGTTCAACACGGCCATCGCGGAGATCAAGTCCGAAGCGAAGGCGTGACGGCGACGCCGCCGCGCGGAGGCGACATGCTCGAGCGGGCCCGGTGGGAGTTCGAGGCGATCGGCACGCGGTGGCGGATCGACACGTCGGCGCCGCTCGCACCGGCTCTCCGCACCGCGGTGAGCGCGCTCATCGACGACTTCGACCGGACCTGGTCACGGTTCCGTCCGGATGCGCGGATCGCGCCCCTCGCGTCGGAGCCCGGCGCGATCCCGGCTCCCGCCGACGCCGCCGCGATGCTCGAGCTGTACGGCGCACTCAGCGAGTCCACCGAAGGGGCGGTCAACCCCCTCGTGGGCGACGCGCTCGCGCGCCGCGGATACGACGCCCGCTACGGCCTCGTCGATCGCGGCGCGCAGTCGGCGCCGGCACGCTGGCGGGAACTGCTGACGTGGACCGACGGGACCCTGACGCTGCGGGAGGCCGCCACGATCGACGTCGGGGCGCTCGGGAAGGGACGCCTGGTCGATCTGGTGCTCGCGACCCTCGCCCCCCGCACCGACGGTGACGTCACGGTCGACGCGGGCGGCGACATCGCCCTCCGCGGCAGCGAGACCATCGCCCTGGAGCATCCCTTCGACGCCGCGCGTGCGATCGGCGTGTGGCAGGTGACGGATGCGGCCCTGTGCGCGTCGGCGACGCAGCGCCGCTCGTGGCCGGGCGCGGACGGCGGCGGCCTGCACCACGTCCTGGACGCCCGGACGGGGGAGCCGGTGCGGACGATCGCCGCCACGTGGGCGGTGGCGCCCGACGCGATGACCGCGGATGCCGCGGCGACCGCGCTCTTCTTCGACGGCGGACCGCGTTTCGCCCATGCCCACGGCGTCGCGTGGGTCCGCATGACCACCGACGGCCGCGTGGAGTGGTCGCCCGACAGTAAGGCAGAGTTGTTCCTGTGATGACCTCGCTGACCGCCGCCTGGAACCGCACCCTCGCGGTGCTCGGCCGCGTCTCCATGTACCGACTGGTCGTGCTCGCCCTGGCCGTGCTCGCGGCGATCTCGTTCGTGCTGTCGTTGTTCGGCGCGGTGGGGCCGTCGCCGTGGGAGCTGCTGGCCACCGTCGCCGTCCTCGCGCTGGCGTGTGCGGGCACGGATGCCGTCGCGCACCGCTTCCTCGGCAAGGACTGGCGCTGGGAGTCCTCCCTCATCACCGCGCTCATCCTGCTGTTCGTGCTCCGGCCCACGGTCGAGCCGCTGGGACTCGTGGGCGTCGTCGTGGCGGGCGTGGTGGCCTCGGCATCCAAGTACCTGCTGGTGTGGCAGGGGCGACACATCTTCAACCCGGCCGCCGTCGGCGCCACCGTCCTCACGATCCTCAGCGTCTGGCTTCCGGACCTCGGCGCCTCGGCCTGGTGGGTGGGATCCCCGTTCCTCGCCGGCCCGGTGATCCTGCTCGGACTGGTGGTGCTCGTGCGCACCGAGAAGGTGCGCATCATCACGCTGTTCCTGCTGATCGCGGTCGCGGTCGCGTTCGTGCGCACATCGGTGCAGTATCAGCAGGCGGGACTCGCCCTCGACACCGGCACCGTCTTCTGGAACATCCTGTGGTCGTCGCCGTTCCTGTTCCTCGGCGCCTTCATGCTGTCCGAGCCGCTCACCCTCCCGCCCCGTCGCTGGCAGCAGTTCGCCGTGGCGGCGCTCGTGGGCGTGCTGGCCGGCTGGCCCATCGACATCGGCGACGTCAGCCTCGGCCAGGAGCGCGCGCTGCTCATCGGCAACCTCCTCGCGTTCGCCTTCGCCGCCCGCACGGCCGTCCGCCTCACGTTCCAGGACCGCGTGGCGCTGACCCCGACGGTGCGTGAGCTCTCGTTCCGTGCCGAGCGGCGCTTCCGCTTCGTGTCGGGGCAGTACCTCGAGCTCGAGGTGCCGCACCCGCGCCCCGACGCGCGCGGCACCCGGCGGGAGTTCAGCATCGTCTCCGCCCCCGAAGAGCTCCCGGAGGTGCGCATCGCACTGCGGGAGGGATCGCAGTCCAGCTACAAGAAGGCGCTCGCCCTCGTCGAGCCCGGCCAGAGGCTCGCCGTCACCGGCGTCTGGGGCGATTTCGTCCTGCCGGCGCGGCCGTCCGCCCCCGTCCTGATGGTCGCCGCGGGCATCGGCGTGACGCCGTTCGTGTCCCAGCTGCGTCACCTGCGCCTGTCCGGCGAGGACCGCGACGTCGTCTTCGTCTACGTCGCCTCGGATGCCGAGGAGCTCGCGTTCCGCAGCGACCTGGAGGATGCCGGCATCCCCGTGATCGTCTTCACGCGCAACGAGCCCTCCACCCTGCCGCCGCACTGGCGCTGGGCCCGCGGCGTCCGACTCGACGCCGACGGCCTGCTCGAGGTGGTTCCCGACCTCGCTGCGCGCCATGCCTACATCTCGGGGCCGCCGCGTCTCATCGCCGATCTCGCGCCCGCGCTCGAGAAGGCGCGCTCCCTGACGACGGACGCCTTCTCCGGCTACTGAGCCCCGGCCGCGACCCGGCCGCCCCGTCTCGGGCGGGATCGTGAGCCGCCCGCGCGCGGGTCAGCCCGCGGCGAGCGGGCGCGACCAGGCGACCTCTCGGCTCAGCCGTCCGGTCTGCTGGAACATACGCACCTGATGGGTGTCCGCAAACGTCGCGACGAGCTCGTCGCGGTCGGCCGGCTCGAAGCCCAGGCTCTGCCAGAACGGGCCCGACCGGCGGCTGAAGAGCCACGCCCTCCGGGCGCCCTCCGCGACGGCACGCTCGAGCGCGAAGCGCGCCAGCGCGGTGCCGCGACCACGGGAACGCCGCGTCGGGCCGACGGCGACGCTGCGGATCAGCGCATGACGGCCGTCGCCGCTGATCTCGTAGCCGACGCTGCCGACGATCGCACCCGTCCCGTCGCGTTCGAGCCACAATCGCACGCTCGGTGCGTCCAGTCCGCTCAGCGTGAGGTCCACCGCTGTGAGGAAGGCCGTCAGCGCCCCGACATCAGCCGCACGGCACCGCTCGAGATCCACGCACTAAGTCAACCAGTCGTGACCGTGAGGAGGCGAACCGGGATGCCGGCCGCCGCTCGCGGACGTCGCCGTCAGGCGGCGTCGACGGCGGTCGAGGCGCCCTCCGCCCCGGGGGTGGCGGGCCGCGCCGGCAGGCGCACCTCGAACACCGTCCGGCCCGGCACACTGTCGACCGTGATCGTGCCGTGATGGGCCGTCACGATCGCCTGCGCGATCGAGAGTCCCAGCCCCGTCCCGCCCGTCTGCCGGGCGCGTGAGGTGTCGGCGCGCGAGAACCTCTCGAACAGCTCTCCCGCGATCTCCGGGGCGATGCCGGGGCCGTCGTCGGCGACCTGCACGACGGCCTCGCCGTCGACGAGCGCGATGGATGCGGTGACGGTGGTGCCGACGGGGGTGTGGACGCGCGCGTTGGTCAGGAGGTTCGCGATCACCTGGTGCAGGCGCATGGCGTCGCCGGCGACGACCACGGGTTCCTCCGTGGCATCCAGCTGCCACTGGTGCTCGGGACCGGCCACCTGCGCGTCGGCGACGCCGTCCAGCACGACACGTGTCAGATCGACCGCGCCGTAGACGAGCTCCTTGCCCTCGTCCAGGCGCGCGAGCAGCAGGAGATCCTCGACCAGGGCCGTCATCCGCAGCGACGCCGACTGGATGCGCTCCAGGCTCTGCTCCGACTGTTCGGCGCTGACGGCGACCTGCGTCGCGGTCGCGGCGTCGCCGGCCGCCTGGACCGTCCGCAGAGAGCGCAGCGACAGCTCGGAGTACCCGCGGATGGCGGCGAGCGGGGTGCGCAGCTCATGGCTCGCGTCGGCGACGAAGGCGCGCATGCGCTCCTCGTTGCGCTGGCGCGCGGTCAGCGAGACGTCGACGTGATCGAGCAGCGAGTTCAACGCCGCGCCGACCCGACCGATCTCGTCGCTCGCATCGGCCTCGGTCGCCGGGACGCGCTCGGTGATCGTCACGTCGCCCGAGTCCAGTCGCTGGGCCGCCACCCGGGTGGCGGTCGCCGCGACGGCGCGCAGCGGTCGGAGCGAGTGTCGGATCACGATCGCGATGACCGCCGCCAGCAGGAGCAGGCCGCCCGTCGTGACCAGGGCGACGGTCGTGAGGATCTGGGCGATCGTCGAGCTGATGGACGACAGCGGCAGCCCGACGGCGATGACGTAGTTGTTGCCGGCGCGGGTCGTGAACAGCCGGTAGGCGCCGAGGTCGTCGACGGTGGCGGTCGTCGCGGGAGAGGTGTCGAAGGCGGTCACGATCTGCTGCACCTGGGCGTCGGTGAGCTGGTTGACGGTGTTGCCGTCGAGGTAGGCCCCGTCGAGGGCAGTGGGGGAGCGCACGACCAGCAGGACGCCGGGGGTGCGCACGCGGGCGTCCTGGAGGACGCTCAGCGCCGTCTCGACCGAGCCGTAGTCGGAGTGCGGACCGACCAGCTGCGCACTCACGCTGCCGGCGGCGTCGCGCACCTGCGTGTCGAGCTGACCGGACAGGATGTTGCCGAGCAGCGCGCTCGTGGCCAGGCCGATCATCGCCAGGATGAGGGTCACCATGCCGACGACGGCCGTGATCAGGCGGGTCTGCAGGCTCCAGCGCCGGCGCACGTGACGCCCGGGGGATGAGGGGGTCGTGGCGCTCACTGAGGGGCTTTGATCATGTAGCCGACGCCGCGGACCGTGTGGATGAGCGGCTCGCGTCCGGCGTCGATCTTCTTGCGGAGGTAGGAGATGTAGAGCTCGACGACCGACGAGCGACCGCCGAAGTCGTAGTTCCAGACGCGGTCGAGGATCTGCGCCTTCGACACGACGCGCCGCTGGTTGCGCATGAGGAAGCGCAGGAGCTCGAACTCCGTGGCGGTCAGCTCGATCTCCGCGTCGCCGCGCATGACCTCGTGCGAGTCCTCGTTGAGCGTCAGCTCGCCCACCCGGAGGATCGGGTCGGCCGTGCCGGCGGTCGCCGTGCCGGCTCGCCGCATGAGGCCGCGCAGACGTGCGACCACCTCTTCGAGGCTGAAGGGCTTGGTCACGTAGTCGTCGCCGCCCGCGGTGAGGCCCGCGACGCGGTCCGCCACGGCATCCTTCGCGGTGAGGAAGAGCACGGGCACGTCGTTGCCCGCGTGCCGCAGCCGCTGCAGCACCGACATGCCGTCCAGGTCGGGCATCATGATGTCGAGCACCATCGCGTCGGGGTCGAACTCGCGTGCCTGGGAGAGCGCGTCGTAGCCGGAACCGGCGGTACGGACGTCCCAGCCCTCCATCCGCAGCGCCATCGACAGCAGGTCGGTGAGCATCTGCTCGTCGTCGACGACGAGCACGCGGAGGGCCGAACCGTCGGGACGGTGGAGGGTGGGAGCGGCGGCGAGAGCGGTCATGGGTTTATTCTCGTGCCCCTCCTGTGAGGAACCTATGCCGAGCACTATGAGCCTGCTGTGTATCGCCGGCCCGCACTCATAGCTCCTGCCTAACCCGGACCGAGACGGCACATCGACGCCCCTCTTACCGTCGAGGCGTCGGCGTGGCCGCGCACACCGCAGCGGGCGCCAGAAGGGGACTCGATGTATTGGACATATCTGCGCCGCGAGCTGTCCGGCCGGAAGAAGCAGACGACGATCGTGGCCATCGGTCTCGCCGTCGCCGTCGCACTGGTGATCATGGTCAACGCGCTGTCGGCGGGCATCCGGGACGCGCAGGCCGAAGCGCTGCAGTCGGTGTACGGCGTCGGCACCGACCTCACCGTCACGGGCGCCCAGGCCGAGCCGGGCTCGGGCGGCCCCGGCAGCGGCGGCCGCTTCGACTTCGGTGAGGGCGGCGGTCAGACCGGGACCGACGGCACGACGACCCTCAGTCAGTCGCGACTGGTCACGGACTTCGGACGCAGCACGCTGGACGCCTCGGTGCTGGAGACGGTGGCGGATGTCGACGGGGTGTCGGCCGCCACGGGTGCGCTCAGCCTGACGAACATGACCTTCAGCGGCGAGCTGCCGCAGGCGCCCTCCGACGCCGGCACCGGCGACGGCACCGGGACGATGCCCGAGCAGGGGCAGGGCGGCCAGGGTGGCCAGGGCGGCGGCGGCTTCGGCGGCGGGTCGTTCGGCGTCGACTCCTTCACGGTGCTCGGCATCGACCCGTCCGCGACGGCGGTCGGACCGCTCTCGGCGGTCTCGCTGAGCGACGGGCGTGCCCTCGACTCCAGCGACGCCGGCTCCGACGTCGCGGTGCTGGATGCCACCTACGCCGCGACCGCGGACGTCGCCGTCGGCGGCACGATCGACATCGGCGGCACGAGCTTCGAGGTCGTCGGCATCGTGGCGTCCGCCTCCTCGTCGGCCGACACGGCGGCGAACGTCTACATCCCCCTCGACGTGGCCCAGACGCTGTCCGGCGCGGGCGACGTGGTGTCGGCGGTGTACGTCCAGGCGACCTCCAGCGATCGCATCGCCGACGTGCAGACGGCGCTGGCCGCCGTGCTGCCGGACGCGACCGTGAGCTCGCAGTCCGAGCTCGCCTCGACCGTCTCCGGCTCCCTCTCGAGCGCGAGCTCGCTCATCACGAGCCTCGGGACGTGGCTGTCGATCATCGTGCTCGCCGTCGCCGTCGCCCTGGCCGTGCTGTTCACGATCTCCGGCATCTCGCGTCGTACGCGTGAGCTGGGAACGCTCAAGGCGATCGGCTGGTCCAACTCGCGCGTCGTCGGCCAGGTCGCGGGGGAGTCGATGGTGCAGGCGCTGATCGGCGGTATCGCCGGTGTCGTGCTCGGCCTGATCGGCGTGGTCATCATCAACGTCATCGCGCCCACGATCTCCTCCACGCCCGCGACGACGACGGGCGGGCGAGGCCCCGGCGGCATGGGACAGGCCCCGGGAGGAGGCCAGGGCGGGTTCGGTCAGCTCGCACAGACCGCCACCGACATCGTCCTGCACGCGCCCCTCTCGGTCTGGATCATCGCGCTCGCACTCGGCCTCGCTGTGGCCGGCGGCCTCGTCGCCGGTGCCTTCGGCGGATGGCGCGCGGCCCGCCTGAGCCCCGCCGAGGCACTGCGAGCCGTCTCGTGAACGCCACCGCATCCCACCCCACCGACCCCCGTAACGAAGAGAGCTCCGACATGACCCTCATCGACCCGACCGTCGGGCGCGCCGCCGACCCCGCCGGCGCGCCCGCCTACCGGCTGACCGCCGTCACGAAGACCTACCGACAGAAGGGGCGCGAGGTCCAGGCGCTCCGGGGCGTCGACCTCGAGATCCCCACGGGAGAGTTCGTGACCATCCAGGGGCCGACCGGCGGCGGGAAGTCGACGCTCCTGCAGCTGCTGGGGGCGCTCGACACGCCGACCACCGGGAGCGTCGTCATCGGCGAGACCGACCTGGCCTCGGCATCCGGCGCGGACCTGGAGCGCCTGCGCGCCCACGAGATCGGCTTCGTGTTCCAGGCGTTCAACCTCATCCCGACGCTGACCGCGGCGGAGAACGTCGCGATGGGCCTCGAACCGCTCGGACTCGACCGGGCCGAGCGCGACGTGCGGGTCGCCGAGGCGCTCGACCACGTGGGGCTGTCCGACCGCGGCGCCCACCGCCCGGGTGAGCTGTCCGGCGGTCAGCAGCAGCGCGTCGCGATCGCGCGCGCCATCGCGAAGCGCCCCCGCGTGCTGCTCGCGGACGAGCCCACGGGCAATCTCGACGAGCACATGCGCGACGAGATCCTCGTGGTGCTCGAGCAGCTCAATGCGGAGGGGCTGACGCTGGTCATGGTGACGCACGACTCCGCGGTCGCGAAGCGCGCACGCCGTCGGCTGCGCCTGGAGAAGGGGACCGTCCGCGACATCAGCCGCTGACGCGCGACGCACCGGGGCGGGGCCTAGGGTGGCTCTCATGGCCCAGCCCCAGTGCGTCGTCTACGACGGCGGCATCGCCCACCCGATCGATGCCTCCCCGGCCGAGGCGCTCGCCGAGGCGCGCCGACGCGGCGGGATGCTGTGGATCGGGCTGACCGCGCCGACCGACGACGACGTGCACGAGCTCGCCGAGGTGCTCCACCTGGAGCGCCTCGGCGTCGCCACGGCCCTCCGCACGCATCAGCGCTCGAAGCTGGAGCGCTTCGGCGACCATCTGTACGTCGTCGTCCAGCCCTCCCAGTACGACGACACCACCGAGACGGTGCAGTGCCGAGAGGTGGACCTCTTCGTGGGCGCCGACTTCTTCGTCGTGATCTCCGGCGACGGCGCGGTCGACGTCGACCGGCTGCGCGCGCTACTCGACGAGCATCCCGACATCGCCGCGCGCGGACCGCTGGGCGTGCTCTGGGGGACCTTCGAGTACGTCACCCGGGGCTACCGCGACGTGATGGACGGCATCGAGCACGACATCGACGAGATCGAGGAGGAGCTGTTCGGCGAGGACGAGGGCGTGTCCCGGCGCATCTTCGCCCTGCAGCGCGAGGTGATCGACCTGCGACACGCGACGGCGCCGCTGCCGGCCATCATGGACAGGCTCGAGCACTACGTCGCCCTCCGGACGCCGAACGGCGAGGCACCCGGCTACCGCGAGCTCGCCGACCGGGCCCGGTACATCGACGCGCGGGTCGCGGCGTTCCGCGAGACCCTCGACAACGCGCTGACGATCCACGCGACGCTCGTCGACCAGCGTCGCAACGATCAGATGAGCGAGATGACGCGCCGGAGCATCGAGCAGAACGACCAGGTCAAGAAGATCTCGTCGTGGGCGGCGATCGGCTTCGCGCCGACGCTCGTCGCCGGCATCTACGGCATGAACTTCCAGCACATGCCGGAGCTGGCGTGGCCCTGGGGGTATCCGTTCGCCCTCGGGCTGATGGCGGCCGTGAGCGCGGGGCTCTACGTGGTCTTCAAGAAGAAGGACTGGCTCTAGGCGTTTCGGCTCACGGCTGCGCCGCGCGCTCAACGACCGGTGGTTGCCGTCCCGGTCGTTGAGCGCGCGCAGCGGGTCGAAACGCCCCGCTCAGCCGCGTCGCCCGCCTCAGTGGGTGTCTTCGGCCTCGATCTCGGTGCGGTCGCCGGACCACAGCGTGTGGAAGGTGCCGGGCTTGTCGATGCGCTTGTAGGTGTGCGCTCCGAAGAAGTCGCGCTGACCCTGGATGAGCGCCGCCGGCAGACGCTGTGCGCGCAGGCCGTCGTAGTACGCGAGCGACGACGAGAACGCGGGCGCCGGGATGCCGGCGGCGGCGGCCCGCGCCACGATGGTGCGCCAGGCATCCTGCGCACGCGTGAGCGCGTCGACGAAGTACGGCGCCGTCAGGAGCACCGCGAGGTCGGGCTCGGCGGCGTAGGCGTCGGCGATGCGGTTGAGGAACTGGGCGCGGATGATGCAGCCGGCGCGCCAGATCTTGCTGACCGCGCCGAGGTCGATCGACCAGTCGTAGTGCGCGGCGCCGGCGCGGATCTCGTCGAAGCCCTGCGAGTAGGCGACGATCTTCGAGGCGTAGAGGGCCAGGCGCACCTGCTCGATGAACGCATCGGCCTCCGCGCCGCTCAGGGGCGCGGCGCCGTCGTCGTCCGGTCCCGGAAGGCCTCCGGAGATCGAGCGCTGCTCGGGGTGGCTCGACAGCGACCGGGCGAACACCGCCTCGGCGATGCCCGAGACGGGCACACCGAGGTCGATCGCCGTCTGCACGGTCCAGCCGCCGGTGCCCTTGGCGCCGGCCTGGTCGAGGATGACATCCACCAGCGGCGCACCGGTCTCGGCATCCACCTGGCGCAGCACCTCGGCCGTGATCTCGATGAGGTAGCTCTCGAGCTCGCCGGTGTTCCACTGCGCGAACACGTCGGCGATCTCGGCGGGGGTCTTGCCGGTCGCGCGACGGATGAGGTCGTAGGCCTCGGCGATGAGCTGCATGTCGGCGTACTCGATGCCGTTGTGCACCATCTTCACGAAGTGGCCGGCGCCGTCGTGACCGATGTGGGTGACGCACGGCTCGCCCTCGGCGACCGCCGCGATGGAGCGGAGGATGGGGCCGAGCGTGACCCACGCCTCGTCGGGACCGCCGGGCATGAGCGACGGGCCGAGGAGGGCGCCCTCCTCACCGCCCGAGACGCCCATGCCGACGAAGTTGAACCCGCGCTCGCGCACGGCCTTCTCGCGACGGATGGTGTCGGTGAACAGGGCGTTGCCGCCGTCGATGATGATGTCGCCGGGCTCGAAGACGTTCATCAGCTCGTCGATGACCGCATCGGTCGGGCCGCCGGCCTTGACCATGATCAGCGCCGTGCGCGGCTTCTGCAGGCTGGCGGCGAACTCCTCGTAGGAGAAGGCGGGCACGAAGCCGGCTTCGGGGTGCTCGGCGACGAGCTCATCGGTCTTGGAACGCGACCGGTTGAAGACGGCGACGGTGTTGCCCTCGCGCGAGGCGAGGTTGCGGGCGAGGTTCGAGCCCATCACCGCGAGCCCGACGACTCCGATGTTGGCCGTGGGCGACACGGGCGTGGTGGTCTCGGCAGCGGTCTGTTCGGGCACGTCGAACTCCTCAGGGATCAGTCGGGGATTCACAAGTCAGCGTAGTCCGCCGCGGGGGTCGTCGGCGCAGCATGACGACGGGCGGTGAGCCGACGCGTCACCGAGATGTCCCGGTCGCCGAGTCCCTCCGCGACGATCTCGTCGAAGATGTTGCGCAGGGCGGGCAGCAGAGCGGGGTGGATGCCGGTGGCCCCGGCCACGTCGGCGGCGAAGCCGAGATCCTTCACCATGTATTTGGCGGCGCCGGAGGGGGAGTCGTCGCCGGAGACCAGTCGGTGCCGCCGGCTGGTGAGGAGGTTCGAGCCCGCGTAGCCGCCGGACAGGAGCGCCCACAGGGCGTCCAGATCCAGCCCCGACCGCGCGGCGAGCTCGGTCGCCTCGCCGAGCGCCGTGATGGTCGCCGCGACGACGAGCTGGTTGCACGCCTTGGCGACCTCGCCGGCGCCCAGCGGTCCGAGATGTACGGCGCGCCCGCACGGAGCCAGGAGCGCCGCCGCGCGGGCCGCGTCGTCGCCGGCGCCGCCGATCATGATGGACAGGGTGCCGTCTTCCGCGCCGTCCGCCCCGCCGGAGACGGGACAGTCCACGACCCGGATCGCCCCGCCGCTGGTCCGATGGAGACGCTCGGCGAGCGCGCGCACGCCGGTGGGCGACGAGGTCGAGCCGATCATCAGCAGCAGGGCGTCCGCGCCGGCGAGCAGCCCGTCCTCGCCGTCCAGGACGGCTTCCAGCTCGGGGAGGTCGGGGAGCATCACGAGGATCGCGTCGCTGCGGGCCGCGAGCTCGCGCGGTGTCGCGACGAGCGTGGCACCGCCGGCCTCGAGGTCGGGGCGCGGGGATCGCGTGAACACGCTCAGGGATCCGCGGGCGTGCAGCAGGCGACGCGCCATCGGCGCTCCCATCGCGCCCACACCGATCACGCCGAGGCGGACGTTCTCGTCATCGAGAGGAAGGGTCATGGAGGCCACGATAGCGGCTGTCCAACAGGATGGACAATGTTCAACAAAGTGGACGTGCGATAGAGTGGTGATCACGCCCACCCGATGAAGGGATCACGCATGTCGGACACGTCGATGGAGATCACCCCGTCCCCCGATGCGGGGTCCCCGACGGCGCCGTCGCTGCGCGCCGTCGCCGCCGTGCCGCTGCGGGAGGAGCTCTGCCGCCTCATCGAAGCGCTCGAGCCGCGCGTGCAGCTGGTGCGCGATCACGAGCTGGTCCCCCCGATGCGCGGTCCGGCCGACTGGTCGGGCGATCCCTCCTTCCGGCGCACGCCGGCCCAGCAGGAGCGCTACGAGCGCATGGTGGACTCGGCCGACGCGCTGTTCGGCATCCCCGATGTCGAGCCGGCGGCCCTGGCGCGCACCGTCGCCGCCAATCCGCGTCTGCGCTGGGTGATGACCACCGCCGCCGGCGGCGGTGCTCAGGTGCGCGCGGCGCAGCTGGCGCCCGAGGCGCTGGAGCGGATCGTCTTCAGCACCACCGCGGGCGTCCACGGTGCGGCGCTGGCCGAGTTCTCCGTCTTCGGCATCCTCGCCGGGGCGAAGGACCTGCCGCGGCTGCAGCGCGACCAGGCCGCGCGGGAATGGCCGTCGGCGCGCTGGGAGATGCGCCACCTGGACGAGCTCACCGTGCTCGTCGTCGGGCTGGGGGGCATCGGCTCCGCCTGCGCGGAGCGGTTCCACGCGCTCGGTGCGCGTGTCTGGGGGACGACGCGCTCGGGAGAGCCCGTCGCCGGCGTCGATCGGCTCGTGCCGCTCGACGAGCTCGCCGACGCGGTGGCGCAGGCGGATGCCGTCGTCGTCACCCTTCCCGGAACGGAGCAGACGCACCACCTCATCGACGCGCGCATCTTCGCCGCGGCGCGCCCCGGACTCCTCCTGGCCAGCGTCGGGCGCGGCAGCGTCATCGACGAGCGTGCGCTGCTGGCAGCGCTCGACGACGGCACGGTCGCCTTCGCGGCTCTCGACGTGTTCGAGGTCGAGCCCCTTCCGCGCGAGTCCCCGCTCTGGTCGCACCCGCGCGTGCTGGTGAGCCCCCACACGGCGGCACTGAGCAGTCGCGAGGAGGAGCGCATCGCGCGGCGGTTCGCGTCGGATGCGACGCGGCTGCTCGATGGCGCGCCGATGCACGCGGTTGTCGATACGGTCGAGTTCTACTGACGTCCGCGCGTGCCGGCGGACTCCGCGCGAAGGAGGACCATGAGCGACGACCTCGATGACCGCGCCGGACGCGACCCTGCGCCCGCCGTGACCCGCAGCATCCGCCTGCTGGAGCTTCTGGCCGAGGCGCGCCGACCGCTCAACCTCACCGAGATCGCCGGAGGGCTGGGGCTGGCGAAATCGTCGACCGCGAACCTCTGCCTCGCGCTGGAGGCGGCGCGCATGATCGAGCGCGGTGCCCAGGGGTACCGCCTCGGACTGCGCACCGCCGAGCTGGGCGGCGCCTTCGCCGCGCAGTTCAACCAGGTGCGGGAGTTCTACGACATCTGCGACGCCTCGCCGGTGCTCGCCGGCGAGCTCGTGCAGATCGCGATCCTCGACGGTGCCGACGCCCTCTACATCGCCCGGCACGAGGGGTCGCGCTCGCTGCGCATCGGGACCCCGTTGGGCTCGCGGCTGCCCGCGGCCCTCAGCGCGACGGGGCGGGCGATGCTCTCCACGCTGACGGATGCCGAGGTGACGGCCCTCGTCGGGCGGGACGCGGTCTTCCCCCCGGTGACGCAGAACTCGACGCGCGATCTGGCGGGGCTGCTGAGCCGGCTCGTCGAGGCGCGCGAGCGCGGGTGGGCACTCGACGCCGAGGAGTCGTTCCCGGGCATCGTGGGCGTCGCCGTCCCGCTCGAGGGGTGGGCGCCGGGCGACCCGCAGCTCGCGATCGGTGTCGGCATCCCCGTCGCCGAGGCGACGCCGGAGCATGTCGACGCCGTCGCCGCGGCTCTCCGTGACGTCGCGCGCCAGCTGACGAACCCGTTCAGCGCGGCCGCACGTCGCGGCTGACGACCTCGCGCCGGCCCGGGAAGCGATCTTCTGCGCGCCGACTGCGTTCAACATATTGAACTATGTCCACTGGGTTGATACTCTGATCGCACACGCGGCCCAGCCGTGCCGATCAAAGGAGATGGCAGTGACAGAGCTTCGACCCCCCGTCACCGCGAGTGCGGCCGACGACCCCGAGTACGCGGCGAACCTTCGCCGGGCCACGCTGGCCTCCAGCATCGGCAGCGCGCTCGAGTACTTCGACTTCGCCCTCTACGGGCTGTCGACCGCGCTGATCTTCAACGTGCTCTTCTTCTCGCAGGACGACCCGGCGATGGCGACGGTGGCGGCGTTCGCGACCTTCGGCGTCGGCTTCGTCGCCCGCCCGTTCGGCGGCCTGTTCTTCGGCGTGCTCGGCGACCGCCTCGGGCGCAAGTGGGTCCTCGTCATCACGATCCTCCTGATGGGCGGAGCCTCCACCGCCATCGGCCTGCTGCCCACCTATGCGCAGATCGGCCTGTGGGCGCCGGCCCTCCTCGTGCTCATGCGCCTTCTGCAGGGCTTCGGCGCCGGCGCCGAGCAGGCGGGTGCGACCGTGCTCATGGCGGAGTACGCCCCGGTGCGCCGACGCGGCTTCTTCTCGGCGCTGCCGTTCATCGGCATCCAGGCCGGCACGCTGCTGGCCGCCGTGGTCTTCAGTCTGATCACCCTCCTGCCCGATGACCAGCTGCTCACGTGGGGGTGGCGCGTCCCGTTCCTGTGCTCGTTCGCCCTCATCCTCGTCGCTCTCTTCATCCGCATGCGCCTTCGCGAGACGCCGACGTTCGTCGAGCTGGAGAAGCATGAGCAGATCAACGACCGTCCGGTGCGGGAGATCTTCGGCCACGGCCTGCCCGGCGTGATCGTCGGCATCGGTCTGCGGATGGCCGAGAACGGCGGCTCGTACATGTTCAACACCCTCGCGCTCACCTTCTTCGTCGCCGTCGCCGGGCACAACGCCGACAAGAGCCTGCTGACCTGGGGCGTCACGCTGGGCTCGCTCATCGGCATCTTCACCGTCCCGCTGTCGGGCGCCCTGTCGGATCGGATGGGACGGCGCACCGTCTACCGGATGGGCTCGCTGTTCCTGCTCGCGTACGCCTTCCCCGCCTGGTGGCTGCTCACCCTCGGCAACCACGCGATCGCCATCGCGGTGATCGCCGTCGGCATCGGCTTCGGGGTGAACGTCATGCTCGGACCGCAGTGCGCGATGCTGCCCGAGCTGTTCGGCAACCGCCACCGCTACCTCGGCGTCGCGATGGCGCGCGAGCTGTCCGCGGTGCTCGCGGGCGGTCTGGCCGGCGTGCTGGGTGCCTACCTGATCGCCGTCAGCGGCGGCAACTGGGTGCTCCTCGGCATCTACATGGCCACGCTGGCCCTCATCACCACGGCCTCCACCTTCCTCGTCCCCGAGACGCTGCGGCGAGACCTCACGCGCCTGGACGACGCCGTGAAGGTGTCGCGCGACGAGTCGGGGGAGGGCGTGTCCTCCACGACCGTGACGATCCGGACGGTCCGCTGGTGACGCGGTCCGCGCGTCCGGGGCAGTTCGCGGGGGAGTTCGCGGGGGACTTCCCGTGCTGATCGGTCGCGCCCGCATCGGAGGGGAGATCGTCGATGTGAGGTGGAGTCCCGACGGTCCGGTCCCGATCGGCTCGCCGTTCGCGGCCTTCGCGTCGGGGACGCTCCCGGTCGACACCGGCGCGCCGCGAGGGGATGCCGTGCTGCTGGCGCCGGCCGACCCGGGGGTGCTCGTCGGCATCGCGCAGAACGGCCCCGATCACGTCGCGCCCGTCCAGGCGTGGCTGAAGAGCCCCCGCACGGTGGTCGCCTCCGGCGTCGCGGTCCGCCTGCGCCGTGACGCGGGCCGCACGGTCGCGGAAGGCGAGATTGCGGTCGTGATCGGCCGCGACACCGCCGGTCTCACCGCGCAGACGGCGGAGCGCTATGTGCTGGGCGTGACCGCCGTGAACGATCTGTCCAGTCCCGATCGTGCGACGGTGGACGTGCGCAACTTCGAGTCCAAGTCGGGCATCGGCTACACGCCGCTCGGCCCGTGGATCGACACCGCGGCCGACATCGACCGCGTCGCGCTGCGTCTCGAGATCGACGGCGCGGCGGTCGCCGAGACGGATGCCGCGGCCCTGCCGGTCCCGATCCGCGACTGCCTGGCCTACGTGGCGTCGTGGACGCCGCTCGGCCCCGGCGACGTCGTGATGATGGGGGCGCCGTTCAGTGCCGGTGAGGTGAGGCCGGGTGAGCGGATGGATGTCGTGGTGGGCGCGGTGCGCCTCACGACGCCGACCGCGTGAGGGCGGCGTCCCGGTCAGAGGTGAGCGACCTCGCGGGAGACGAGCGTGAGGTGCTCGCGCGCCGAGGCCTCGGCCGTCGCCCCGTCGCGGAGGGTGATCGCCCGGGCCGTCGCCACGTGCGCTTCCAGCGTCCCCACGCGCGGCATTCCGGGGGTGAGGCCGCGCACGGCGCGTCCGCGCAGGATCTCGGCGATCGGCGCGCTGAGCTTGCCGAACAGCGGATTGCCGCCCGCCTGCAGCAGCAGCGAGTGGTAGGCGATGTCGACCTCGAGGTACTCGTCGGAGTCTCCGAGTCCCTCGGCGCCGAGCTCGCTCAATCGCACGGCCAGCTCCAGGAGCCGCGCGCGGTCGGCATCGCTGCCGCGCTCCGCCGCCACCCGGGCGGCGATCGGCTCCACGGCGATGCGCAGCTCGGTCAGCTCGACCAGCACGTCGCGGCGGCGCGGGCCGTCGAGGCTCCACTCGATGACGTTCGCATCGAGACTGTCCCATTCCTCCCGCGGGCGCACGACCAGGCCGACCCGGCGTCGGGAGCGCAGGAACCCGTGGGCCTCGAGCACGCGCACCGCTTCGCGCACGACGGTGCGGGAGGCCGCGAACTCCTGCTCCAACGCTGCGACGGTCATGCCCGTGCCGGGGCTGAGCTCGCCGCCGGCGATACGGCGGCCGAGGGTCTCGACGATGTGCGCGTGCGACGCGGTCGGGGTCGTGGGGGGCATCGGTGTCCTTCTGTCCCGGCCCACGCTACCGGTGCGGGTGCGCCGCGGAGGAGGGGTCGCCGGGAAAAAGTATGATCAATGGGTTGCAATAAGTACTACTTTTGTGTCAGCGTGGTGACGCCGCCGGGAACGACCCCGGCGCATGGACGATTCATCGGAGAAGCCCCATGCAAGACTGGACACAGACCCTGGGCGCCGTGCCCCTGCTGCTCATCGCGGCCGGCGCGATCGCCCTGATCCTCGTCCTCATCATCGGAGCGAGGATGCACGCCTTCCTCGTGCTCGTGCTCGTCTCGCTGCTCACGGCGCTCGTCACCGGCATCCCGATCGACAGCGTGGGCAAGGTGCTCATCGACAGCTTCAGCGGCACCGTCGGCGCCGTGGCGCTGCTCGTGGGTCTCGGCGCCATGCTGGGCGCGCTCGTGGAGACGTCGGGCGGTGCGCGCGTGCTGGCCGAGAAGATGGTGTCCGTCTTCGGTGAGAAACGGGCCGCGTTCGCCCTCGGCGTGGCCTCGCTCATCATGGGATTCCCGATGTTCTTCGACGCGGGACTCATCGTGATGCTCCCGGTGATCTTCGCCGTCGGACGACGCATCGGCGGCAAGCACATGCTGCTCTACGGCATCAGTGCCGCTGCCGCGTTCTCGGTCATGCACGTCTTCGTGCCGCCGCACCCGGGGCCCATCACGGCCAGTGAGACGTACGGAGCGAATCTCGGGCTCGTCCTCCTCATCGGTCTCGTCGTCGCGCTGCCGACGTGGTACCTCACCGGCTACCTGTGGGCGAAGTTCACCGACAAGCGCATCCCGCTGGCGATCGTCGACCTCTTCGGCGGCCGCGACGTCGAGCCGACCAACCCGCCCAAGGCCGGCACCGTCATCGGGGTGCTCGCGATCCCGCTCGTGCTGATCCTGCTCAACACGGGCATGTCGGCGCTCGTGTCCGCCGGGGTCGTGGACGGCACGCTCGTCTGGGTGCAGGCGCTGCGCCTGATCGGCACCAGCCAGATCGCCCTGCTCATCTCCGTGCTCGTCGCCCTGTTCGTGCTCGGCACCCGCCGGGGTGTGCACGGGACGGCGCTCGAGAAGATCGTCGATTCCGCCCTCGGGCCCATCTGCTCCGTCGTGCTCATCACCGGCGCCGGCGGCATGTTCGGCGGCGTGCTGCGGGCCTCCGGCATCGGCACCGCGCTGTCCGACTCGCTCGCCTCGATCGGCATCCCGGTCATCTTCGCCGCCTACCTCATCGCGGTCGTCCTGCGCGTCGCCCAGGGCTCGGCGACGGTGGCCCTGGTCACGGCCGCGGGCCTGGTCTCGCCCGCGGTCCTCGCCGCCGGCTTCAGCCCCCTGCAGGTCGCCTGCGTCGTCCTGGCGACGGCCGCCGGGTCGGTCTTCGCCGGCCACGTCAACGACTCGGGCTTCTGGCTCGTCGGGAGGCTGATGGGCATGGACGTGAAGACGACGCTGAAGACCTGGACCGTGCAGCAGGCGCTGGAATCGGTCGTCGGCTTCGCCTTCGTCCTCGTGATCTTCGGGGCGGTGTCCCTTGTCTGAGCTCTTCGACCTCACCGGCCGGCTCGCCCTCGTCACCGGGTCGTCGCGCGGCCTCGGACAGAGTCTCGCCGCAGGCCTGGCCGATGCCGGGGCGCGGGTCGTGGTGCACGGCCGCGATCGCGCGACGGTCGACGCCAGCGCCGACCTGCTGGCCGAGCGGACCGGCGCGCGCGCGGAGACGGTCGTCTTCGACGTGACGGATGCCGCGGCCGTCGAAGCGGCGATCGCCGAGCTGACGGCGCGCGTCGGCGTCCCCGACATCCTGGTCAACAACGCCGGCATCCAGCGCCGCGCCCCGTTCGCCGAGTTCTCGGTGTCGGACTGGGACGACGTGATCGCCACGAACCTCTCGAGCGCGTTCTACGTCTCGCGTTTCGTGGCTCCCGGCATGATCGCGCGCGGCTCGGGCAAGATCATCAACATCGCCTCCGTGCAGTCGGCCCTGGCCCGGCGGACGATCGCCCCGTACTCGGCCAGCAAGGGCGGGATCGCCCAGCTCACCCGGGGCATGGCCGCCGACCTCGCCGGCCACGGCATCCAGGTCAACACGCTGTCGCCGGGCTACTTCGCGACCGAGATGAACGCGGCGCTCGTGGCCGACGCCGAGTTCACGGCCTGGGTGTCGCAGCGCACGCCGGCGGGGCGCTGGGGTCGGGTGTCGGAGCTGCGGGGTCCGCTCGTGTTCCTGGCCTCCGCGGCGAGCGACTTCGTGAGCGGGCAGAACCTGTTCGTCGACGGCGGCATGACCGCGGTCGTGTGATCGAGAGAAGAGAACGATGGATGCTGTTGTCATCAGCGCGCGCGAGGCGCTGACGGTCGAGGACCGCCTGCTGCCCGCCTGCGCGCCCGGACAGGTGCTGCTGCGCGTGGGGTACGTCGGGATCTGCGGATCGGACCTGCACTACTACTTCGACGGCGCGAACGGCGCGTTCGTCGTGACCGAGCCGCTCGTTCCCGGGCACGAGGTGTCGGGCTGGGTCGCCCACGACCCGTCGGGGGCGCTGGCCGAGGGGGCGCCGGTGACGGTGCATCCCGCGCGCTTCGGGCAGCGCACTCCCGCGCTCGCGGAGGCGCCGCATCTCTGGCCCGGCGGCTCGTACCTGGGTAGCGCCTCGACGACGCCGCACACCCAGGGGGCGATGGCCGCGTACGTCACTGTCGAGGCGTCGATGGTGCGCCCGCTCCCGGACACGCTTCCCGTGCGTCGCGCGGTCCTGGCCGAACCGTTGGCCGTGGCGCTCCACGGGGCCTCCCGGGCGGGGGAGATGACCGGCGCGCGCGTGCTGGTGTGCGGCGCGGGGCCGATCGGCCTGCTGGCGGCGGTGGCGGCCCGCGCCCGCGGGGCCGCGAGCGTCGAGGTGTCGGATCTCCTCCCCGAGGCGCTGGAGCGCGCGAGCGCGGTCGGTGCGGATCGCGTCTGGCGGGTCGGCGTCGATGCGATCCCCGATGACGCCTACGACGTGGTCCTGGAGTGCTCCGGGGCCGCCGCCGCGGTGAGCACGGCGATCGCGGCGGTGCGCCGACGCGGCACGGTCGTGCAGATCGGGATGCTGCCGAACGAGCCCCGCCCCGTGAACCTCGCCCCGCTCGTGGCGAAGGAGGCGACGCTGCGTGGGGCGTTCCGCTTCCTGGACGAGATGGAGGAGGCGATCGGGCTGCTGGACGCGCAGCCCGCCGTCGAGAGTGTGATCACGCACGAGTTCTCGCCGCGCGAGGCGGTCGCCGCGTTCGAGACCGCCCGCCGATCGGCTGTGAGCGCGAAGGTCGTCGTCGCCTTCACGGGCGCCGGGGCGACGGAGGGATGACGATGGTGCACCGCGCAGCGCGCATCGTGGTCATGGGGCCGAGCGGGTCGGGCAAGACCGCCGTCGGCGCCGCCCTGGCCGTCGATTTCGGCGTCGATTTCGTGGACGCCGACGATCTGCACCCGCCGGCGAACGTCGCCAAGATGGAGTCGGGCGTGCCCCTCGACGACGACGACCGGATGCCGTGGCTCGATGTCGTGGGCGCGCGGCTGGCCGCGTCGCCGGGACTGGTGATCGCCTGCTCCGCTCTGGCCCGTCGCTACCGCGACCGCATCCGCGCCGCCGCGCCCGACGTCCGTTTCGTGGAGCTGCGGGTGTCGCGGGCGGAGCTGGATCGGCGCATGCGGTCGCGTCAGCACTTCATGCCGGTGGCGCTGCTGGAGTCGCAGCTCGCGACCCTCGAGCATCTGGAGGCCGACGAGGACGGCGTCGCCGTCGACAACGTCGGGGGCATCATCGAGGTGGCCGGCCGCGCCCGCGGGCTGCTGGACGCGGCGCCGCACCCGTAGCCGGCCGACGCGCCCCGGCGGGGGAGCGTGCACCGGCCGTCGCCCCGATACGCTCGAATCGAGGCGCGTCGGGGGCACGGGGGCGGCGGGCCGAGGGATGCCGAACGGAGGTCGAGATGGCGCGGATCGTACTGATGGGGTCGACGGATGCCGCGGTCGAGCTCACCGGAGCAGCGCTCGCCGCGCGCCTGCGTGCCCGCTACATCGACGGCGACGAGTTGCGGCCGCCCGCGCGCCGGCGGCGTCGCCGCGGGGAATCGACGCCGGCGGCGTCGGATGCCGAGATCTGGCTGGATGCGCTTCGTCTCGTCCTCGTGGAGGCGTCTGCGGTCGTGGTGACGACGGGCCCCCTCACCCGCGTCGCCCGAGACGCCGTGCGCGCGCGCGTGCGCGACGTCGTCTTCGTCGAACTGGTCGGCCGCCAGAGCGTCGGCGAGCCCCTCACCCAGGACGAGGCGGGCTTCCGCCTGGCGGCGGGCACCGATCTGCAGGCCGTGGTCGATCGGGTCGCCGATCTGCTCACGGCGCCGTGAGGTGCGCCGCCCCGGGCGGAGGCGCGGCGCGGCGGTACCGGATCAGTCCTTGCGGTAGCCGGAGCGGCCGAGTGTGAAGAGGGCCCCGATGACGGCGACCGTCGCCCCCACCGACATGAGGCCGATGATCCACAGGAGTGCGTGCGACATCCAGCCGTAGTCCATGGGTTCCTCCGGAGTGAGAGACGGGTGAGCGGGGCCGCGGCCGCGCGAGCGCGCCCGATCCGGGCACCGTCTCCATGCTAGCGGGGTCGCTGATAGACTGATGTCCTCCCTCGGCGAGGGATGCCGCGCGTACTCGCACCGGCATCCGTGATCGACGCGGTGTTGCGGGCCCACGCGACTCGGACGACAGTCCGGGCGGGCTCTCCTCACGTGCACACGTTCGAGTCGAGACCCAGACCCAGACCAGGGCGCCACAGCCCGCAAGGAGAATCCATCATGTCGACCGAGACCGACACCAAGGTCATCGCCGAGCTTCGCGAGAACTTCGGCAAGGGCTTCGCCCGCCGCCTGCGCGCCGCCGGCCAGATCCCCGCCGTCATCTACGGCCACGGCACCGACCCGGTGCACGTCGCCCTGCCCGGCCACCAGGTCGCGCTGCTCATCCGCCGCGCCAACGCGGTGCTCGAGCTCGACGTGAACGGCACGCAGCAGCTCACGCTGGTCAAGGACGTCCAGAAGGACCCCGTGCACCAGATCATCGAGCACATCGACCTGCTCGTCGTGAAGAAGGGCGAGAAGGTCCAGGTCGACGTTCCCGTCGTCGTGCTGGGCGAGCCCTTCGCGGGCACGATCGTCAACCTCGACAACGCGACGGTGTCGCTCGAGGTCGAGGCCACCCACATCCCCGAGAACGTCGAGGTCGACGTCGAGGGACTCGAGGACGGCACCCACATCACCGCCGCCGACCTGAAGCTGCCCGCGGGCGCGTCGCTGGTGACCGAGCCGGAGACGCTCATCGTCGCCATCTCGGTGCCGGCTGCGACCAACGCCGAGGCCGACGAGATCGAGGCGGCCGACGAGGCCGTCGCCGAGGAGCAGTCGGAAGAGGCCGCCGAGTAATCGACGCGTCATGACCGGAGCCCGCCGCCACCGATACTGGTGGGGCGGGCTTCGTCGTCCCGCGATCAGTGGAGGAGAGGACATGCCCGAGACCTGGCTCGTGGTCGGCCTGGGAAACCCCGGCGCACGGTACGAGAGCACCCGGCACAACGTCGGGCAGATGGTGATCGCGGAGCTCGCCGCCCGCCGGTCCGAGACGCTGCGCGCGCACAAGGCCCAGGCCCGGGTCGCGGAGACCTGGCTGCGCCCCGGCGGCGCGAAGCTCGTGCTCGCGGCGCCGAACTCCTTCATGAACGTCTCCGGCGGTCCCGTCTCCCAGCTGGCACGGTTCTACGACATCCCGGCGGAGCGGATCGTCCTCGTCCACGACGAGCTCGACATCCCCTTCGACACCGTGAAGCTGAAGACGGGGGGCGGTCACGGCGGTCACAACGGCATCCGCGACGTCGCGAAGGCTCTCGGCACGCCGGACTTCCCGCGGGTGCGGGTGGGGATCGGTCGCCCGCCCGGCAGACAGGATCCCGCGGACTGGGTGCTCGACCCGTTCTCGAGCGCGGAGCGCGCCGCGCTGCCCGTGCTCGTCTCCGACGCCGCCGACGCGGTGGAGCTGCTCGTCGAGGACGGCCTCCTCGCGGCGCAGCAGAAGCACCACGCACCGCGCTCCTGACCTCGCGGGCGAGGCCGGGCGTCCGTTCTCGGACCGGGGCGGCTCAGTAGTACACGGGCGTCGCGGCGACGATACCGACGATGACCGCGGCCGTGACGGCGACGCCGTAGAGGATCGGGCCGGCCGCGGCCACGATGACGGCGGCGATGCCCTGCCCGCGCCCGCGCCGCGTCGCGATCGCGACGATGCCCTGCACGAGGGCCCACAGGCCCAGGACGGTCCCCGCCCAGAAGCCGATCTCGGCCCAGAGCACGAGGCCGCGCACGGGGCTGAGCAGTGCCAGCACCTGGTCGTCGGAGAGGTTCTCCAGCGCCGCGGTCGAAGACACCCCCGCGTGTGCGACCGCCCCGCTGGCGGCGGCGAACGCGGTGACGGTGCTCAGCACCGTCGCGAGGACGACGGCGACGATCGCGACGATGAGCGCGATCGTGCCGAGGGCGCGTGACGGCGACGCGGCGGGTGCCGCCGCGCCCGGATACCCGGGTGCGGTGGCATAGGTCGGGGCGGCGCCGTGAGTCGGGGCGGCGCCGTACGTCGGCGCGGGTGCCGGCGCGGAGCTCGGCGCGGGCGCGCCCGGAGCGGCGACGGGAGAGGGGGCGGCCTGAGGGGGCGCCGCGGGGTGGGGGACGGCCGCCGGCGGGACGTAGACGGGAGGCGCCCCGGGAGCGGGCTGGACGTAGCCGCCGCTCGTTGCGGGGGCCGCCGGCGCGGTGGGCTCGAGGGGCGCAGCGGGCTGCGGGTTGTCGCTCACGTGCTCATCCTAGGCAGAGCCGCCGCTCGGCGCGCGTCGGAGCGGCGTCGCGGCGAGCGGCGCGCAGCGTCCGGTGTCGGCGGTGCGCCGTAGACTCTTCCGGTGACAGTTTCCGGGATCGTTCGCGCCCTCATCCAGGCGGACACGGTCCGCGAAGCCGTCGAGTCCGCGCTCGCCGACACCGACTTCTCGCTCGTCGCGGGACTCGACGCGCCCGTCCTCGCGGCACTCGTCGAGCGCCGCCGCCGCGCCGGACACCCGGCGGCCCTGCTCGCCGTGGCGCCGACCGGCCGGCGGGCCGAAGCGCTCGGCGCGGCGCTGTCGAGCGTCCTGCCGGATGCCGAGGTGCTGCACTTCCCCGCCTGGGAGACCCTGCCGCACGAACGGCTGAGCCCGTCGCCGGAGACCGTCGGGCGGCGTCTCGCCGTGCTGCGCGCCGTCGACCACTGGGACGGCTCCCACCCCCTCATCGTGACCGCGTCGGTGCGCAGCGCGCTGCAGCCGATCGCGGCGGGGCTGACCGACGCCGGCGTGATCGAGCTGTCGGCAGGGGGTCGCGGCTACGACCTCGACGGGGTGACGCGCCGGCTCGTCGACCTCGCGTACCACCGGGTCGACATGGTGTCGCGGCGCGGTGAGTTCGCCGTGCGCGGCGGCATCCTCGACGTGTTCCCGCCCGCCGCCGATCACCCGTACCGCGTCGAGTTCTTCGGCGACGAGGTCGACCAGATCCGCGCGTTCTCCGTCGCCGATCAGCGCTCGTTGCCCGGCGAGGTGGCGGCCGTCACCCTGCTGCCCAGCCGTGAGCTGCTGCTGACGCCGGCCGTGCGCGAGCGCGCAGCGGGTCTTCGCGACCGGTTCCCGGGCCTGCGCGGCATGCTCGAGAAGATGAGCGAAGGCATCCCGGTCGAAGGGATGGAATCGCTCCTTCCGGCCCTCGCGGACGCCGTCGTGCCGCTCGTGGACTATCTCCCCGCCGCGACGGCGGTGGCCCTGGTCGATCCCGAGCGCGCGGTGGGTCGGGCGATGACGCTGGGGGAGACCAACCGCGAGTTCCTCGAGGCGGCCTGGAGCGCCGCCGTCGCCGGCGCCGACACCCCGATCGATCTCGGCTCGGGCGACTTCCTCGCCCTGCCCGAGCTGCGCGCGGCGACCTCGGCGCGCGGCGGTGTGTGGTGGACGCTGAGCGGGTTCGACTCGGGCGACGCCGACGCGGCGGCCGACCTCGCGGGCATCGACGGCGGGCACCGGGCCGATGTCGTGCGCGTCCCCGCCTCCGCGGTGCCGTCGTTCCAGGGCAACGTCGACGGCGCCACGGCGCACGTGGGCGACCTGCTCGCCGACGGCTGGCGCGTCGTGATCGCGGCCTCCGGCGCCGGGCTCGTCGACCGTGCGCGCGACGTGCTGGCCGAGCGCGGCATCGCGGCGCGCACGGTCGACGCGCTGGCCGAAGCCCCCGAGCCGGGCGTGGCCGTCGCCGTGCTCGGGGCGCTCGAGAGCGGATTCGAGCAGCCCGACGCCCGACTGGCGGTGCTCACCGAGGCGGAGTTCTACGGGCGCACCATCGGTGCCGACAGCCGCGTCGTCAAGAAGCTCGCATCGCGGCGCCGCAACGTCGTCGACCCGCTGCAGCTGAAGGCGGGCGACATCGTCGTGCACGCCACCCACGGCATCGGCCGCTTCGTCGAGCTCGTGCAGCGCGAGGTGTCCAGCGGCGGCCGCAACGCCGTGAAGACGACGCGCGAGTACCTCGTGCTCGAGTACGCGCCCTCCAAGCGCGGTCATCCCGGCGACAAGCTCTTCGTCCCCACCGATCAGCTCGACCTGCTCAGCAAGTACGTCGGCGGCGAGGCGCCCACGCTGTCGAAGATGGGTGGCAGCGACTGGGCCGCCGCGAAGGGCAAGGCGCGCAAGGCCGTCCGCGACATCGCCGTGGAGCTCGTCAAGCTGTACTCCGCCCGGATGGCGGCCAAGGGCTACGCGTTCGGTCCCGACACGCCCTGGCAGCGCGAGCTGGAGGAGGCGTTCCCCTTCGCCGAGACCCCCGATCAGCTGCAGACGATCGAGGAGATCAAGGCCGACATGGAGCGGCCGATCCCGATGGACCGCCTGCTGTCCGGCGATGTCGGCTTCGGCAAGACCGAGGTCGCGGTCCGCGCGGCGTTCAAGGCCATCCAGGACGGCAAGCAGGTCGCGATGCTCGTGCCGACGACGCTGCTGGTGAAGCAGCACCTCGACACGTTCACCGAGCGGTTCGCGGGCTTCCCCGTGAAGGTGCGGGCGCTGTCGCGCTTCCAGACCGACAAGGAGGCGCGCGAGATCCTCGCGGGGCTCACCGAGGGCAGCATCGACATGGTCATCGGCACCCACCGCATCCTCACCGAGAAGGTCGTCTTCAAAGACCTCGGCCTCATGATCATCGACGAGGAGCAGCGCTTCGGCGTCGAGCACAAGGATGCGCTGAAGAAGCTCAAGACCAACGTCGACATCCTGGCGATGAGCGCGACGCCGATTCCGCGGACGCTCGAGATGGCGGTGACCGGCATCCGCGAGATGTCGACGCTGCAGACCCCGCCGGAGGACCGGCATCCGATCCTGTCCTACGTCGGTCCGCGCAGCGACAAGCAGATCGCCGCCGCGATCCGTCGCGAGCTCCTGCGCGAAGGCCAGGTCTTCTACGTGCACAACCGCGTGCAGTCGATCCAGCGGGTCGCCGCCCACCTCGCCGAGCTCGTGCCGGAGGCGCGCATCGCGGTCGCCCACGGGCAGATGGGCGAGCACGCCCTGGAGGAGGTCGTCGACGGCTTCTGGGAGCGCCGGTTCGACGTGCTCGTGTCGACGACCATCATCGAGACCGGTCTGGACATCTCCAACGCCAACACGATCGTCATCGACCGCGCCGACAAGTACGGCCTCAGCCAGCTGCATCAGCTGCGCGGACGCGTCGGTCGCGGACGCGAGCGCGCCTACGCCTACTTCCTCTACGACGAGATGAAGCCTCTCTCGGAGACCGCGGCCGATCGGCTCGAGACCATCGCGGTGAACAACGATCTGGGCAGCGGCATGCAGGTCGCCCTCAAAGACCTGGAGCTGCGCGGCGCGGGCAATCTCCTCGGCGCCGAGCAGGCCGGCCACATCGCCGGCGTCGGCTTCGACCTGTACCTGCGCATGATCGGCGAGGCCGTCGCGACGTTCCGCGGCGACGACGTGGAGGGGCCGACCGAGCTGCGCCTGGAGCTTCCCATCGACGCCCGACTGCCGGAGAGCTACATCGACAGCGAGCGTCTGCGCCTGGAGGCCTACCAGAAGCTCTCGGCCGCCGCCTCGCCCGACGCCCGTACGCGCGGCGGGGATGCCGGAGCCTCCAGCGACCCCATCGATCTCGTGATCGAGGAGCTCACCGACCGCTACGGCACGCCGCCGCGCGAGGTCGACGGTCTCGTCGCGATCGCCCGGCTGCGCCGGCGTGCCGCCGTCGCGGGCCTCAGCGACGTCGTCGCGATGGGGCCGAACCTGCGGGTCGTGCCGGCGCCGGCATCCGACTCGCTGCGGGTGCGGCTGCAGCGCCTCTACCCGAAGTCGAAGGTCCTCGCCGGCGGCGAGGCGATGGTCGTGCCGCTGCCGACGGCGGCGGGGGAGCCGCTGGCCGACGGCGATCTGATCGCCTGGGTCGGCCAGCTCATCGACCAGCTCTACCCGCTGCCGGTCGCCGAGGCCGTCGAGGCCTGAGCCCGGGGCGCTCAGATCTCGATCGCCCCCACGGACAGCAGGACGGCCGCCGCGAGAGCCGCGGCGACGGCGACGGCGAAGACGACCCACTCGCCGCGCTGGAAGACGCGGTCGCCGCGACGGCGCCGCGCGAGGGCGAACAGCAGCGTGCCGGGCACGAGGACCAGCATCGCGAGCAGCAGGTACTGGCCTCCGGCGGCGGCGAGCAGGAACAGGGTGTAGGCGGTGGCGCAGGCGGCCACGACCAGGGCGCCGGCGACCGCGCGCGAGCCGTCGGAGCGGGCATCGGCGAGAGCCACACGCAGCCCGTACCCCGCCGTGAGGACGTAGGGGATGAGCGCGAACGCGCTGGTCAGGCTGAGCGCGACGTCGAACGCGTTCGTGGAGAAGAGCACCACGATCAGCAGTGCCTGCACGAGCAGCGTCGACATCGTGAGGGCTCCGACCGGCACGTCACGGGCGTTGGTGCGGGCGAACACCGGGGGCAGGTCGCCGTCGCGCGCCGCGACCAGCAGCACCTCCGCCGCCATCAGCGTCCACGACAGGTACGCCCCGAGCACCGCCACGATGAGCGCCACGCCGACGAAGCCCGCACCCCACGGTCCGACGACCTCGGCGAGCACCCCGGCCATCGACGGCTGGGCCAGCTGCGCGATGCGCTCGCGCGGGAGGATGCCGAAGGACACGATCGTCACCGACAGGAAGATCGCGAGCACGCTGAGGAATCCGAGCACGGTCGCGCGCCCGATGTCGCGGCGGCGGCGTGCGTGCCGCGAGTACGCGCTCGCGCCCTCGACGCCGATGAAGGCGAACACCGTGACGAGCAGGGTGCCGCGCACCTGATCGTAGAGCGGGACGTCGCCGGGGCCGGACAGGTTCGCGGCGAACACCGCCGGATCGAACGCGAACAGACACAGGAACACGAACACCACGATCGGCAGCACCTTCGCGACGCTGACGATGCGGTTGACCGCGGCCGCCTCACGCGTACCGCGACGCACGAGCAGGAAGAAGGTCCACAATCCCGCGGACGACACCGCGACGGCCACGGGCGTGTCGCCCCCGGCGACGGCGGGCAGCACCGCGCCCACCGTCGACATGATGAACACCCAGTAGAAGACGTTTCCCGCGCAGGCGCTCGCCCAGTAGCCGAACGCGGACAGGAAGCCGAGGTAGCGGCCGAACCCGGCCCGCGCGTACGAGTACACGCCGGCATCCAACTCCGGCCGGCGCGCGGCCAGCCGCTGGAAGACGAGCGCCAGCATGAGCATGCCGGTGCCCGCCACCGCCCACGCGACGAGGGAGCCCACCACCCCCGTCTGCGCCGCGAAGGTGCCCGGCAGCGAGAAGACCCCGGCGCCGACCATCGAGCCGACGACGAACGTCGACAGGGTCAGCGTCGAGACGGTGGCGGGGGCGGGGGAGCCGGCTCCGGAGGACACGGCCGTCAGATCACTCCCTGCGCCAGCATCGCCTGGGCGACGCGTTCGAACCCGGCGATGTTGGCGCCCGCGACGTAGTCCCCGTCGCGCCCGTGCCGCTCGGCGGCGTCGAACGCGGCGCGGTGGATGTCGCGGACGATGGCGCGGAGCTTCCGCTCACTGTCCTCGAAGCTCCAGCGCTGTCGCGCGGCGTTCTGGCTCATCTCGAGCGCCGAGGTCGCGACACCCCCGGCGTTGGCCGCCTTGCCCGGGCCGAAGAGCACACCGGCCGACTGGAAGGCGGCGACGGCCGCGGGGGTGCAGGGCATGTTCGCGCCCTCCGACACGGCGCCGACGCCGTTTCCCAGCAGCGCCCGCGCGTCCGTCTCGTCGAGCTCGTTCTGCGTCGCGGCGGGGATCGCGATGTCGACGGCGACCTCCCACGGGCGGGCGCCCTCGACGAAGCGCGCGGAGGCGCGGCGGTCGGCGTACGTCGAGATCCGTGCCCGCTCGACCTCCTTCACCTGACGGAGCAGGCCCACGTCGATGCCCTCGTCGTCGACCACATACCCCGACGAGTCGGACGCCGTCACCGGAATCGCCCCGAGCTGATGCGCCTTCTCGATCGCATAGATCGCGACGTTGCCCGAGCCGGAGACACCGACCCGGCGACCCGACATCGACCGTCCGCGCACCGCGAGCATCTCCTCCGCGAAGAAGACGGCGCCGTAGCCGGTGGCCTCCGTGCGCACCTCCGCCCCGCCCCACTGCACGCCCTTGCCGGTGAACATGCCCGACTCGTGACGGTTGGTGATCTTGCGGTACTGCCCGAACAGGTAGCCGATCTCGCGGCCCCCGACGCCGATGTCGCCGGCGGGGACGTCGGTGTGCTCGCCGAGATGCCGGTACAACTCGTTCATGAAGGCCTGGCAGAACCGCATGATCTCGGCATCCGAGCGCCCGCGGGGATCGAAGTCGCTGCCGCCCTTGGCGCCGCCGATGCCCTGACCGGTGAGCGCGTTCTTGAAGATCTGCTCGAAGCCGAGGAACTTGACGATCGACAGGTTCACGCTCGGGTGGAACCGCAGGCCGCCCTTGTAGGGGCCCAGCACCGAGGAGAACTGCACGCGGAAGCCGCGATTCACGCGGACCCGCCCCTGGTCGTCGACCCAGGGCACACGGAACATGATCTGTCGCTCCGGCTCGACCATGCGCTCGAGGACTCCGGCCGCGGCGAACTCCGGGCGGCTCTCGATGACCGGCGCGATCGAGTTCACGACCTCGTGCACGGCCTGCTGGAACTCGGGCTCGTTCGGGTTGCGGTCGACCACGGCGTCGAAGACGGCGGCGACGGAAGAGGGCAGGGAGGTGAGGGTTTCTGTCACGGTGGAGCTTTCCGGCCGCAGTCCCGGGTGGTTCGGCCTGTCCCACCCTAATGGGGCTCCGACAGAGCCTCGACGGCTCGGCGGCGGCGCCCTAGGGTGAGGTCGGGAGGTCGATCATGCAGTTCGAACACCTCGGGGCCCGGCCCCGCATCCACCCCGACGCCGTGGTCGCGCCGACGGCGGTGATCTCGGGGGACGTGGAGATCGGCGCGGGATGCCAGATCCTCCACGGCGCCGTGCTGACCGCCGAGGGCGGCCCGATCACGCTCGGCACGCACGTGATCGTCATGGAGAACGCGCTGATCCGCGCCAGCGCAGTGCACCCCGTCCACATCGGCTCCCACGTCCTGGTCGGGCCGACCGCCAGTATCTCGGGGGCGACCGTGGGCGACGAGGTGTTCCTCGCCACCGGCACGCGCGTGTTCAACGGCGCGCGCATCGGCGACCGGTCGGAGGTGCGCATCGGCGCCATCGTGCACGTGCGCACCGCGCTGCCCCCGGAGTCGGTCGTGCCGATCGGGTGGGTGGCGGTGGGCGATCCCGCACGGATGCTGTCGCCCGACCGTCACGAGGAGATCTGGGCCCTGCAGAAGGAGCTGGACTTCCCCGGCTTCGTCTTCGGCCTGGACCGCGACACGCCCGATCTGATGATCCAGCTCACCGAGCGCTACGGCGCGGCGCTCGCGCGCCACGCCGACGACCGCCGCGCGGACTGAGCCCGCGCGGCGTCACGGGCGCGGGGCGGCTCACCCCGTGTTCTGCAGTCCGGCCGAGACGCCGGAGACGCTGAGCAGCAGCAGTCGCTGCCACTGCGGCAGATCCGCCTCGTCGTGCTCGCCGGTGCGCAACGTGCGCAGGGCGCGCAATTGCAGCAGCGAGAGCGCGTCGACGTACGGGCTGCGCATCTTGACGGCCCGCTGCAGCACCGGCTTGTTGGCGAGCAGCTCGTCCCCGCCGACGATGCGGACCACCCAGTCGCCGGTCAGCTGCAGCTCGTCGACGACGAGGGCGGCGAGGTCGGGACGGTCGCCCAGGTCGAGGTAGCGGCGGGCGATGCGCCCGTCGGCCTTCGCGAGGCTCATGCCGACGTTGTCGATGACGGTGCGCAGCAGCGGCCACTCCGCGTAGGCGCGGCGCAGGAGCTCGACGTCGCCGACGGCTTCGAGCGCGGAGCCCAGACCGAACCACCCGGCGAGGTTGATGCGCGCCTGCGACCAGGCGAACACCCACGGGATCGCGCGGAGGTCTTCGAGCGACTCGACGGACAGGCCGCGCCGGGCGGGGCGGGAGCCGAGCGCGAGCAGCCCGATCTCCTCCATCGGGGTCACCGTCGCGAACCAGGAGGCGAAGCCGTCGGCCTTCACGAGCGAGAAGAACCGCTCGCGCGATGCGGCATCCATCGTCGCCGCGACCTCGGCGTAGCGCTCGGCGGCGGCGCTGTTGCGCTTCTCGATCGACGGCGCCGAGGCGAGGAGCACGGCGGCCGCGACCTGATCGATGTGGCGCATCGCGATGTTCGTGTCGCCGTAGCGGGCGAAGATCACCTCGCCCTGCTCGGTGAGCTTGAACCGGCCGTCGACCGAGTGCGGGGGCTGGGCGAGGATCGCCGAGTTCGCCGGTCCGCCGCCGCGTCCGAGCGCGCCGCCGCGCCCGTGGAAGAGCGTGAGGTGGATGCCGGTCTGCTTCGCCCACGCGGCGATCTTGGCCTGAGCCTCGTACAGCGCGAGGTTCGCCGCGACCGGGCCGACGTCCTTGGACGAGTCGGAGTAGCCGAGCATGACCTCCAGGCGGCGGCCGGTCGCCTCCAGCCGCGCCGCGAACTGCGGGTGCTCCACGATCTCGGCCATGATGCCGGGGGCGGCCTGCAGGTCGGCGAACGTCTCGAAGAGGGGGATCACGTCCAGCACCGGCGGCGTGCCCCCCGGGCCGACCGCGAGGCGGGCCAGCTCGTGGACGGCGGCGAGGTCGCCGGCGGACTGCGTGAACGACACGATGTAGCGCCCGGCGGCGCGCGGCCCGTACCGGTGCTGGATCTGCGCGATCGTGCGGAACACCTCGAGCACCTCTTCGGCCTGGGTGCTCAGCGGCTCGCCGCCGGCGGCCTCGGCGAGCACCTTGGCGTGGACGGCGGAGTGCTGGCGCACCTCGAGCTCGGCCAGGTGGAATCCGAACGTCTCCACCTGCCACAGCAGCTGCTGCAGGTGGCCGTAGGCCTGCCGGGGTGCGCCGGCCTCGACGAGGGACTGCTGCACGATCCGCAGGTCGCGCAGGAGCACCTCGGGGTCGCGGTAGGCGAGATCGGCGTCGCGCCCGCGGGTCGCCGTGATCCGGCGGGCGATGAGCAGCATCGCACGCTTGTGCGGCTCGACGGCGGCGCGCTTGGCGGCATCCGCGGCGCCGTCCTCGTCGGCGTCGGCGAGGCGCTGCAGGAGTGCGAGGAGCTCGTCGCTGGGCGGTGTCGTGTCGGCGGAGAGGGTGAGGGTCTTCGCGATGCGATCGGCCGAGCGCTCCAGGCCGAGCAGGATGTGCTCGGCGCCGATCGCGGCCGCCTTCTTCGTCACCGCCGCGGTGACGAAGGGGTTGCCGTCGCGGTCGCCGCCGACCCAGGTGCCCAGGCGCACGAAGGGACGCACGACCGGCGCGCGTCCGCCGGCGGCGGGCCCCTGCAGCGCGTCGTCGACGCGGCGGTAGACGTGCGGGACGGCGGTGTAGAGCGTCTCGTCGAAGACGGCCATGATGGCGCGGACCTCGTCGACGGGCGTCGGCTTCTCGGCGCGCAGCGGCGCGGTGCGCCAGAGCGTGTCGATCTCCTCGAGCATGCGGCGTTCGGCCCGACGCTCGTCGGCGCCACCGTTCAGCGAGGCGTCGTGCTCGGTCAGCAGCGTCACGAGACGGCGGATGCTGGTGGACACGGCGCGCCGACGCGCCTCCGTGGGGTGCGCCGTGAACACGGGGTGGAAGCGCATGTCCTGCAGGCGCTGCAGCGCGGTGTCGTCGCCGACCTCGGCGGCGAGGCGCACGAAGGCGGCGGCGACGGAGTCGGCGGCATCCTCCTTCTCCGGACGGCCGTCGCGTTCGCGCAGCACGCGCACCCGCTGGTGCTCCTCCGCGAGGTTGACGAGGTGGAAGTAGACCGTGAAGGCGCGCGCGACCTCGTCGGCGCGTTCGACGGAGAAGGACTCCGCGATCGTCGCGGCCCGCTCGAACGCCTCCGGCGACTCGTCGGTGTAGGCGGCGATGGTCGCGAGCCGCAGGCGCTCGACGTCGTCGTACAGGCCGGGGGAGCCGCTCTCGCGCAGGACGCGACCGAGCAGCGCACCGAGCATGCGCACGTCGGCGCGCAGGCGCTCGGGCAGTTCGTTCTCGGCCTCGTCGCGGCCGACGAGGTCGATCGCTTCGGTTCGGGTGAGTTCGCGCATGACACCACGCTAATGGCACGGTGTTTCACCTTTGTCACGGGGTATGATTCAGCCTGGTGTGAAACCGTGCAGAGTCCGGGGCTGAGACCCGTTCGGAGTCCGCATTCCGGTGTGCCGGGAAGTCTGGTCGGCGATTCCCGTCCGTCGACCCCTCGGAGTGCCCATGTCCTTGCTGCGATCCGCGCGTTTCCCCGCCGTTCTGCTGCTGCTCGCCGCCGCCGCCGGCCTCGTGCTGGCCAACTCGCCGCTGCGCGATGCCGCGTTCGCCGTGGCCGATGCGCACCTGGGCATCCCCGGCGTCGTGGACCTCTCGGTGCGTCACTGGATCTCCGACGGTCTGCTCGCCGTGTTCTTCTTCGTCGCGGCGGTGGAGCTGCAGTTCGAGCTCACGAGCGGGCAGCTCGCCTCCGCGCGGCGCGCCGTGCTGCCGGCGATCGCCGCGGCCGGCGGCGTGCTGGTGCCGGTCGCGCTGTACCTGGCGATCGCCGGGACGCCGGCGACATCGGCCGGGTGGCCCATCCCGACGGCCACCGACATCGCGTTCGCGCTGGGTGTGCTCGCCGTCTTCGGCCGTGGCCTTCCGCCCGCGGTACGGGTCTTCCTCCTGGCGCTGGCGATCCTCGACGACATCGTCGGCATCGTGTTCATCGCCGTGCTGTTCACCTCCGACGTCGACACCGCCATGCTGCTGCTCGCGGTCGTGCTCGTCGTCGTCTTCGCCGTCTGCAGCCGACTCCTCGACACCCGGGCGCGGCCGATCGCGATCGCGGGTCTCGCCGTGTCGGCGCTCGGCACGTGGTACGCCGTGCACGAGTCCGGCGTCCACGCCACGATCGCCGGCGTCGTGCTGGGACTCGTGATGGCGCAGCAGCCGGCGATGCGCACGCGCCACGCGATCGAGCCGTGGGTCAACGGCCTGATCCTCCCGCTGTTCGCCCTGTGCGCCGCGCTCGTGACCATCCCCGCAGTGTCGGCGGGAGAGCTCTCGCCGGCGTTCTGGGGCGTGCTCGTCGCGCTGCCCCTCGGCAAGATCATCGGCATCGGCCTCGCCGGCGGCCTCGCGCAGCGGATCCTGCGCGTCGCTCCCTCGGAGCGGCTGGCCGCGGGAGACCTGCTCGCCGCGGGCGCGCTGGGCGGCATCGGGTTCACCGTGTCGCTGCTGCTGAGCGAGCTGGCGTTCGCCGGTGACCCCGGCATCCGCGATCAGGCGACCCTCGGCGTGCTGGCGGGCTCCGCGATCTCGCTCGTCGCGGCCGGGATCCTCGTATCGTGGCGGGCATGGCATCACCGACGCCGGGTCCCGGCGATTTCCTGACACCTTCGGCATCGCCGGCGTCGTCCCCGGCGTCGTCCACTCCGTCGGGCGATGCGCTACGCCGCGCCGCCGACGTGATGCGCGCCGTCCGCGAGCGGTGCGTGTGGTCGCGGCAGATCACCCACGACGACCTCGTGCCCTACCTCGTCGAGGAGTCGGCCGAGCTGATCGACGCGGTCGAGGCCGGCACGCGCGCCGACCTGCGCGAGGAGCTCGGCGATCTGCTCTGGCAGGTGCTGTTCCACGCCGCCGTCGCCGCCGAAGACCCGGACGATCCGTTCGACATCGACGACGTCGCCGACGCCCTCGCGGAGAAGATGGTGCGCCGCCACCCCCACGTCTTCGGGGATGCCGTGGCCACCACGCCCGAGGAGGTGCTCGTGCACTGGAACGCCGCGAAGGCCGCCGAGAAGCGCGACCGGCGGTCGGTGCTCGACGGCGTCTCGGCGCACATGCCCTCCCTCGCGCTGGCCCAGAAGGTCCTCGGTCGCGCCGCTGCGCTCCCCGATGCGCCGTCCGCACCGCTCGCGGACGGGGTGGCGCCCAGCAGCGAGGAGGAGCTCGGGGCGACGCTGCTGGGGCTCGTCGCGCTCGCGCGGGAACGGGGCTGGGACGCCGAGCGAGCGTTGCGCGGCGCCGTCCGCACGTTGGAGGGCGGCATCCGACAGGTCGAGGCGCGGGGCGCCGGAGCCGACCTGGAAGAATGATCCCGTGGCATCCGTGAACCCGCCGCGCGGCATGCGCGACTTCCTCCCCGCCGACAAGGCCCGTCGCGAGCGCGTGCTCGCCGTCATCCGCGAGCGCTACCGTGCGCACGGGTTCGACGAGATCGAGACCCCCGTCATGGAGGACTACGACCGCCTGCACGCGGGCATCGGCGGCGACAACGAGAAGCTCGCCTTCAACGTCCTCAAGCGGGGGCTGGATGCCGACGCCGTCCGCGCCGGCGCCGACGACGCGGCCGCCCTCAGCGACCTGGGCCTGCGCTACGACCTGACGGTGCCCCTCGCGCGCTTCTATGCGACCCATCGCGCGGAGCTGCCGGCGGTCTTCCGCTCGATCCAGATGGCGCCGGTGTGGCGCGCCGAGCGTCCCCAGAAGGGGCGCTACCGCCAGTTCGTGCAGTGCGACATCGACATCATCGGCGACGCGACCGGGCGCGCCGAGGCGGAGCTGCTGGTCGCGAGCCTCGACACCCTCGACGCTCTCGGGCTGGTCGGCGGCAGCATCCGCATCAACGACCGCCGTGTCCTCGACTGGATGCTCGGCAGCTTCGGCTTCGCCGACGCCGAGCGTGCCGGCGTGCTGATCACGATCGACAAGCTCGACAAGATCGGCCCCGACGGTGTCGCCGCCGAGCTGCGCGGACGGGGCGTGACCGCAGCGGCCGTCGATGCGTTCGAGGCCTTCCTGCGCCGGCCGCAGACGCGCGAGTTCCGCCCGTACGGGGAGGGGCAGATCCGCGGGGCCCTTCCGGACGGGGCACCGGACGACGTGGTCGCCGATCTCGTGGCGATCGGCTCCGCGGTGTCGGCCGCACGGGGGCTCGCCGGCGAGGGCGGGGCGGGCGCCCCACTGGTGTTCGACCCGTTCCTCGTGCGGGGCATGGGGTACTACACCGGCACGATCTTCGAGCTCGCCCACCCGAGCGTCGACTACTCCCTGGGCGGCGGCGGTCGCTACGACGGGATGATCGGGCGATTCCTCGGCCAGCAGGTGCCCGCGGTCGGCTTCTCCATCGGCTTCGAGCGCATCGTCGATCTGCTGGAGGCGTCCGACGAGGGCGGCGCGACCGCGGTCGTCCTCGTGCACGACCGCGACGTGCCGGTGGAGGAGCTGGTCGCACTCAAGTCCGCACTCGTGGCGGAGGGGGCGCGGGTGCGTCTCGAGCAGCGCACGAAGAACCTCAAGGCGCTGCTGGAGCGGGCCGCCGCCGACGGCTACACCTCCTTCGCGACCGTCGCGGCGGGGCAGGAGGCCGCGGCGCTCGAGGTCAAGCCGCTGAGCTGATCGCGCGCCGCGCCGACACCGACCGTTCACCTGGCCGGGGTGGAATCGGCGACGTGAACACCCGACCGGGCCGGAGCGGCGCGCCGCGACGCCGTGTGGCGATGCGCGCCGCCGCGGTCGCCGTGGTCGTCTCGGCCGCGGCGGCGACCCTGATCACGCGGAGCGTGCTGACCCGGCAGGCGGCCATCGCGCGCCGCCGCATCGGCAAGCCGCTCGGCGAGATCGCTCTGGATGCCGATCGGCTCTGGCGCTCGAAGTTGCCGGGGGAGCCGATCGAGCTGGTGGTCGTCGGCGACTCGATCGCTGCCGGGCTCGGGGCCGACCGCGCCAAAGACGTGCTCGGCGCGCGGCTGGCCAAAGGCATCGCCGCGTTCCTCCGACGCCCTGTGCAGCTGCGCACGGTCGCGACGGTCGGCGCGCAGTCGCAGGACCTCGCGCGCCAGCTCGACCGTCTCCCGGGCGGCTACCGGCCGGATGCCGCGGTCATCATCGTCGGGGGCAACGACGTGACCCACCGCACGCCGGTGTCGGGGGCGGCCGCCGATCTCGAGGAGGCGGTGCGGCGCCTGCGGGCGACGGGCGCCGCCGTCGTCGTCGGCACCTGTCCCGACCTGGGGGCGCTGCGTCCGGTGCCTCAGCCGCTGCGCGCTCTGGGGGCGCAGGCCTCGCGTCAGCTCGCCCACGCGCAGGCGGCCGCGGCCCGCCGCGCCGGCGCCCGCGTCGTCTCGTTGCGCCGCACCGTGGGCCCGATGTTCGTCGAGAACCCGGACGACATGTTCAGCCTGGACCGCTTCCACCCGAGTGCCCTGGGCTATCGGCGCACGGCGGACGCGCTCGTGCCCGAGATCGTCGCCGCGCTCGCCGAGGGGGCGTTGGCTCGGGAGTGAGACCGCGGCGGTCGCCGCGCGGACCTCCCAACTGTTCTAGTTGTCATAGAATGGATGCGGAGGCCGCATGCTGATCCGCACCGATCCGACGAGCGATGTGCCGCTGTTCGCGCAGATCGCGGCATCCGTCCGCGCGGACGCCCTCGCCCGCCGTCTCCGCCCGGGAGACCGCCTGCCCTCGGCGCGCGAGGTCGCCGCCGCGCTCGACGTGAACCTGCACACCGTGCTGCACGCCTATCAGCAGCTGCGCGACGAGGGTCTCGTCTCGATGCACCGCGGTCGCGGCGCCGTCGTCACGGTCGCGGCGGATCGCCTGGCCGAGCTCCAGCCCGACATCACCGACCTCGTCGCGCGCGCCCGCTCCCGCGGACTGTCGCCGCAGGCGCTGGCCGCGCTCATCCACCACACATCCGATCCGGAGGAGTCACCATGACCACCCCGCGGCCGCGCGCCGTCTCCCGCTTCCTCGTCGTCGCCGTCGCGATCCCCGTCGTCGCCACCCTCGTCGCCGTGCTGCTGCAGCTGGGGGCCCGCGCCTCCCTGCCCGACCCGATCGCCATCCACTGGGGCGTCGACGGAGGGCCGGACGGCTACGGCCCCCTCGCGGTGGCGGTGCTCTCCACCGCGGCGATCGGGCTCGGGGTGCCCCTGCTGATCGCGGCCTCCGCGCTCAACGGGCTGCGCCGCGGCGACCGCGGCCCCGCCTACCGGATGATGGGCGCCCTCGCCGGGGCGACGTCCGTGTTCACCGCGGTCCTGACCACGTCGTCGGTGCTGATGCAGCGGGGCGTCGCGGAGGCCGCGGCCGGGCCGTCCGTCCTCCCCTGGCTGCTGGTCGCGGCCGTCGTCGCCGTCCCGGTCGGCGTCCTCGCCTGGTTCCTCCAGCCCCACGAGCGCATCGTGTCGACTCCGACGACCGCGGCGATCTCCCCGCCCCTGTCGAGCGGGGAGCGCGCCGTCTGGCTGCGCAGCGTCCGTCTCGCGCGGGGCGGTCTCATCGTGCTCGGTGCGGCCCTGGCGCTGCTGGTCGTCGTCACGATCCTCACCGTGGCCGTCAGCGGCAGCGCGGTGGCCGCGACGATCCTCATCGTGCTGATCGTTCTGATGGCCGCGGTCATCGCCGCGACCGCGGTCTTCCACGTGCGCGTCGATGCGACGGGCTTGACCGTCAACTCGGCGACCGGCTTCCCGCGGATCCACCTCCCGCTCGCCGAGATCGACCGCGTGGAGGTGGTCGAGGTCAACCCCATGGGGGAGTTCGGCGGCTGGGGGCTGCGCTGGGCCCCGGGCGGCGGCTTCGGCGTCGTGCTGCGCACCGGACCCGGAATACGCGTCACGCGCCGCGACCGGCGGGTGTTCACGGTCACCGTCGACGACGCCGGCACCGGGGCGGCGCTGCTCGCCGCCGAGGCGGAGCGCGCCGCGGGGCGTTGACCCGGCCGCGCCGAGGCGGTTGGGTGGAGCCATGACCGAGCTCTCCCTCGCGGCCGCGCATGAGGTCGACCGCTACCTCGTCGACACGCTCGTCGACGCCGACGACAGCCTCGACGCGGCCGTGCAGGCCCAGCGCGCCGCCGACATGCCGGCGATCGAAGTGGCGCCCACGGGCGGCAAGCTGCTGTGGCTGCTCGCACGCCTCAGCGGAGCGCGCCGTGTGCTCGAGATCGGGACGCTCGGCGGGTACTCGACCATCTGGCTGGCGCGCGGCATCCCCGATGACGGCCGGGTCGTGACGATCGAGGCCGAACCCCGCCACGCCGAGGTCGCACGGCGCAGCATCGATCGCGCCGGGGTGGGGGAGCGCGTCGACATCTGCGTCGGTCGCGGAGCCGACGTGCTGCCGACGCTGGAGGATCAGGCTCCCTTCGACCTCGTCTTCATCGACGCCGACAAGGAGTCCAACACCGTCTACCTCGACTGGGCCGCGCGCCTGGGCCGGCCGGGGACGCTCATCGTGGTCGACAACGTGGTGCGGGCGGGACGGGTGGCGGATGCCGAGGATCCCAGCCCTCAAGTGCGGGGCGTCCGGGCGGGGCTGCAGATGCTCCGCGACGACCCGCGCTTCACGGCCACGGCCCTGCAGACGCTGGACGCGAAGGGCTGGGACGGGATCGCGCTCGCGCTGGTCGTTTGATCCGGTGCCGCGCATGTGGCCCCGCCATCCAGGTCACTAGACTCAAGGACGGAGCCGAGACACACCCGTGACGCTCCAAGGTTCACCCTCCACAAGCAAGGAGTCCCCTGTGGCACTGATCGAGGCTGTAGGCGCACGCGAGATCCTGGATTCGCGTGGCAACCCGACCGTCGAGGTGGAGGTGCTGCTCGACGACGGCATCGTCCAGCGCGCGGCCGTCCCGTCGGGCGCATCCACCGGCGCCTTCGAGGCGTACGAGCTGCGCGACGGCGACAAGAGCCGCTACGGCGGAAAGGGCGTGCTGAAGGCCGTCAACGCCGTCATCGACGAGCTCGGCCCCGCGATCGAGGGCGTGGAGGCGAGCGAGCAGCGCGTCATCGACGAGATCCTCATCGCCACCGACGGCACCGAGAACAAGTCGCGCTGCGGCGCGAACGCCATCCTCGGCGTGTCGCTGGCCGTCGCGAAGGCGGCCGCCGACGCGGCCGACCTGCCGCTGTTCCGTTACCTGGGCGGCCCGAACGCGCACGTGCTGCCCGTTCCGCTGTTCAACGTCATCAACGGTGGCGAGCACGCCGACAACGGCATCGACTTCCAGGAGTACTTCCTCGCCCCCATCGGTGCGGAGACCTACGGCGAGTCCCTGCGCTGGGGCACGGAGGTCTACCACGTCCTCAAGGGCGAGCTGAAGGCCGCCGGCTACAACACCGGTCTCGGCGACGAGGGCGGCTTCGCCCCCGACCTGCCCAGCAACCGCGAGGGCCTCGACTTCCTCATCAAGGCGATCGAGAAGGCCGGCTTCACCCCCGGCAAGGACGTCGCCGTGGGTCTGGACGTCGCCGCGACCGAGTTCTACAAGGACGGCGTGTACACCGTCGAGGGCAAGGCGTGGTCGGCCGAGAAGCTGACCGACTACTTCGCCGACCTCGTCGCGAACTACCCCGTCGTCACGATCGAGGACGCCCTCGCCGAGGACGACTGGGACGCCTGGAAGCACCTCACCGACGCGATCGGCTCGAAGGTCCAGCTCGTCGGCGACGACCTGTTCGTCACCAACCCGGTGCGCCTGCAGAAGGGCATCGACCTCGGCGTCGCGAACGCCCTGCTCGTCAAGGTGAACCAGATCGGGACGCTCTCGGAGACGCTCGATGCGATCTCGCTGGCCACCCAGAACGGGTACCGCTCGATGCTGTCGCACCGCTCCGGCGAGACCGAGGACACGACCATCGCCGACCTCGCCGTCGCGGTGAACGCGGGTCAGATCAAGACCGGTGCGCCCGCCCGCAGCGAGCGCGTCGCGAAGTACAACCAGCTGCTGCGCATCGAGGAGGAGCTCGGCGACGCCGCGGTCTTCGCCGGACGCGCGGCGTTCCCCCGCTTCAAGGGCTGAGGATTCGCTGAACCGATCGGGGCGGCGTACGGCGGGCGCGTGAGCGCCACGTAGGCTGGACCCCATGACGAGAGAGGGAGCCGTGCGCGACGCGCCGGCTCCCTCTTCCCGTCCCGGACGGCGCCCCGCGACGCCCGACGGGACGCGGGGGCGCGTCGACGTGCGGGCCTGGGCCGGCGGCATCCGTTTCTCGGCCTTCATGGTCATCATGCTGGGACTCGTCGTCCTCGCGGTGTTCACGCTCGTGCCCACGGTCGGCACCTATCTGGGCCAGCGCCAGCAGATCGCCGCGCTCACGCACTCCGTCCAGGTCACGGAGGCCGACGTCGCGGCGCTGCAGCAGCAGAAGGACCGCTGGAACGACCCCGCCTACGTCACGTCGCAGGCGCGCGAGCGGCTGTACTACGTGCGCCCCGGCGAGGTGGTCTACCTCGTCGACAACGACCTGCCCGCCACGGCGATCCCGCAGGAGCAGTCCGCGGTGAGCGCGCAGGTGCAGGAGACGCGCACCGACTGGATGGCGCAGCTCGTGCGCTCGATCGCGGGCGCCGGACTCGCCCAGACGGCGACCGTGACGCCGACCGATCCCGCCGGCTGATCAGCAGTCGGTCAGCGCGCCCCGGTACCCTGGACGGGTGTCGCACCCCGCCCTGACTCCTGCCTCCGACGCCGACCTCGAGGTCATGCGCGCCCAGCTGGGGCGGCCGATGCGCGGTGTCGTCGGCATCGCCGCGCGGTGCGTGTGCGGCAATCCCACCGTCGTCGCCACCGAGCCGCGCCTTCCGGACGGCACACCGTTCCCCACGTTCTACTACCTGACGCACCCGGGCGCGACGGCGGCCATGTCGGCGCTCGAGGCGACCCAGGTCATGCCGGAGCTGGCCGCCATGCTCGAGACCGACCCCGACGTCGCCGCCGCCTACGCGGCCGCCCACGCCGCATATCTCGCCGACCGCGCCGTCTACGGCGAGGTCCCCGAGATCGCGGGCATCTCGGCGGGCGGGATGCCGACACGCGTGAAGTGCCTGCACGCCCTGGCGGGTCATGCGCTGGCCGCGGGGCCGGGCGTCAACCCGATCGGCGACCTCGCCCTCGCCCGCGGTGACTGGTCGCCCACGCGGTGCACGTGCGTCGTGCCGCGGAGCGCCCCGTGACGCGCGGCGCACATCGGGCGCTGGGCGTGGCCGCGGCGTTCGCACTCGTCGTGCTGATCGACGGGTCCGCCGCCGGTGCGGCGACCCCGGCCACGGCCGCCGCCGTGGTCGGGACCCCGGCGGCCGCCTCGGTGTCGACACCGGCCGTCACCGACCCGGCACGCGCCGCGGAGTACTGGCTGGACGAGTACGGCATCCGCTCCGCCTGGCAGACCACCCGCGGCAAGGGCACGACGATCGCCGTGATCGACACCGGGATCGGGCGGTCGCCCGTCGAGTTCTCCGGCGCCGTGGTCGGCGGCGCGGACTTCTCAGGAGCGGGTTCCTCGGACGGTCGCACCCCCGTCGGTGCCGTCGATGCGAACCACGGCAGCTGGGTGGCCTCGCTCGCCGCGGCGCGGGGGACCGGCGCCGACACCGGCATGATCGGCGTGGCTCCCGAGGCGGACCTGCTGTCCCTGTCGATCGGGTTCGGTGCGGCATCCTCCGTGCCGTTCGTCCAGCAGGTGGCCGACGCGATGGTGTGGGCCGTCGACCACGGGGCCGACATCATCAACCTGTCGTTCACGACGAACACGCTCACCTGGGACACCTCCTGGGACGACGCCTTCCAGTACGCCTTCGACCACGACGTCGTCGTCGTGGTCGCGGCGGGGAACAAGGGCAGCGGCACGGAGGAGGTCGGTGCCCCCGCCACCATCCCCGGAGTGCTGACCGTCGGCGGCGTCAACCGCGCCGGCGTCGCGAGCGAGCGCGCCTCGACCCAGGGGATCACGATCGGCATCTCGGCGCCGAGCGAACAGCTTCTCGGCGTCTCCGCCGACGGGCAGCTGGTCGTCTGGGACGGCACGAGCGGCGCGGCGCCCATCGTGGCGGGGATCGCCGCGCTCGTCCGCTCGGCGCACCCCGAGCTGAACGCCGACAACGTCATCAACCGCATCATCAAGACCGCACGCCCCGCGGCCGGGTCGACCAAGGTCCCCGACGAGAAATACGGCTACGGACTCATCGACGCCAACGCGGCCGTCGGTGCGGCGGTCGCCGAGGTCGACGCCAACCCCATGGGGAGCCTCGCGGAGTGGGTGCGGCTCTACCGCCGCGCCGACGCCGGGCCCCAGCCCACCCCCACCTCGACGCCGGTCGTCATCGAACAGCTCCCGCAGGCGGAGACGCTCGAACGTCGCTCGCCGCTGCTGCCCAGCGCCGACACCCTGCGCTACGGGACGGTACCGCTCGTCGGGGTCACCCTGACGGCTATACTGGTCGCGCTCGGTGTCACTGCTGCTGCCCGGCGCATCAGATCGGAGCGCGCACCTCGTACTCCGAGCCGTTGATTCAAGGAGTACTTCCCCTGTGACCCACGCAGAGACCAGCACGGCCGCCACGTCCTCACACGGGGCCGTTCCCAAGATCCTCATCGTCGGCGGCGGCTACGCCGGCTTCTACACCGCCTGGAAGCTCGAGAAGCACCTGCGCAAGGGCGAGGCGGAGGTCACGGTCGTCGACCCGCTGCCGTACATGACGTACCAGCCCTTCCTCCCCGAGGTGGCCGCCGGTGAGATCGAGGCCCGTCACGTCATCGTGGGGCTGCGCCGTCACCTGAAGAAGACGCGCATCGTCACCGCGAAGGTCACCGGCATCGACCACGCCACCCGCACGGCGACCATCACGCCCGCCGAGGGCGAGCCGTGGCAGGAGAGCTACGACCAGATCGTCGTGACCGCGGGTGCCGTCTCGCGCACCTTCCCGATCCCCGGCATCGCCGAGAACGCGATCGGCCTGAAGACGATCGAGGAGGCCGTCGCCGTCCGCGACCGCATCCTCACCAACTTCGACCGCGCCGCGAACCTGCCCGCGGGCCCCGAGCGCGACCGTCTGCTGACCGTCGTCGTCGTCGGCGGCGGCTTCGCCGGCATCGAGGTGTTCGCCGAGACCCGTGCGCTGGCGTCCTCGCTGCTCAAGGACTACCCGCAGCTGCGCTTCGAGGACACCCACTTCCACCTCATCGAGGCGATGGGTCGCATCATGCCCGAGGTGTCGCTCAAGACGAGCGAGTGGGTGCTCAAGGACCTCGCCAAGCGCGGTGCGAACGTCCACCTCGACACGCAGGTGACCGGCGCCGTCGACGGCAACGTCGAGCTCTCCACAGGTGAGACCATCCCGACCGACCTGATCATCTGGACGGCCGGCGTCATGGCGAACCCCACGGTGGTGCGCGGCAGCGACCTGCCGGTGGAGGAGCGCGGCCGCATCCGCACGCGCGCCGACCTGCGCGTGGGCACCCCGGAAGAGATCGTCGAGGGCGCGTGGGCCGCCGGAGACGTGTCGGCCGTCCCCGACCTGACCGGCAAGGGCGTCGGCGGCTACTGCGTGCCGAACGCCCAGCACGCCGTGCGTCAGGCGAAGCTGCTCGCGAAGAACCTCGTCGCCGTCCTGCGCGACGAGGTGCCGCGCGAGTACATCCACCACAACCTGGGCGCCGTCGCCGGCCTCGGCCTCTACAACGGCGTGTTCCAGTCGGGCAACCTCGCCCTCAAGGGCTTCATCGCCTGGTGCGCCCACCGCGGCTACCACGGTCTCGCGATGCCGTCGTGGGAGCGCAAGTGGCGTGTGATCGGCGACTGGTGGCACAACTTCTGGCTGCGTCGCGACAACGTCTCGCTGCAGACCGTCCAGAACCCGCGCTACGTCTTCGAGGAGTTCGCCTCCCGGCCGCGCCCGGCCGCACCGGCCGCCGCTCCCGCCGCACCCGCGATCGACCCCAAGTCGGTCGCCGCGGAGAAGAGCGCCGCCGCGGAGCCCAAGGTCGAGGAGAAGGCTTCCGCCGCCAGCTGAGGCATCCGTTTCGCACGCACCGGACCCCCACCCGCCCCGCGGTGTGGGGGTCCGCTGCGTGCGGCGTCGCTACGCTGGGAGCGGGCCCCCGTAGCCCAACGGCAGAGGCAGGCGACTTAAAATCGCTTCAGTGTGGGTTCGAGTCCCACCGGGGGTACGGGACGGAGACGATCAGCCGGCGACGCCGCGCGGGTCGGCCACGAAACGGCCGATGAGCTCGTACGCCGCGCGTGCCTCGCGGGTCCAGTGCGCCCCCGGATAGACGTGGAAGCCGTCGCCGGCCACGACGATGCGCGCGGGCGATCCCGCAGACCGCGCCTTCGCGACGAACGCGACGGCATCGTCGTGGAATACGTCGTTGGCGCCCTGTAAGACGATCGTCGGAGCCAGCCCTGCAAGGGTGTCGTCGATCGGGCTGATCGAGGGATCCCGGAGGTCGCGCGTGCCGGCCCACGCCCCGGCCGCAGCGCGCAGACCGGTGCAGCGCAGAGTGGGGTCGCGCCGTTCCCGCTGCCAGGCTCCGGCCGTGCGCATGGTCGGGTCGACCCACGGCGCCAGCAGGATCAGTCCGTCGAGCGGATGCCGATGGGTGTCGCGGACGCGCAGAGCCAACGTCGTCGCGACGTTGCCCCCGGCGGAGTCGCCCGCCACGAAGATCTCCCTGGTGGTGGGGCGGTGCGCCACCTCGTCGTAGACCGCGTCGATGAACGCCTCCGCCTCGTCGACGGTGTGCTCCGGCGTGAGCGGATACGGAGCGATCGTGAGGGCGGCGCGCGTGGCCGTCATGATGCGCTGGACGATCCACCAGTGCTCGCGGACCATCGGGCTCACGAACCCGCCGCCGGGCAGGTAGATCAGTTCGCGTCCGACGACGTGATCGTGCGGCTGCCAGCGCAGCACCGTCGAACCCGCGACCGTGCTCTCCGTCAGAAGCCCGAACGCGCCGGCATCCCGCGGCGGCGGGGCGAAGGTGCGCTGCGGATCGACCCGGGACAGATACTCTGCACCGGAGAGGTCACGACGCGTCCGCCCGGACGTGAGCCACAGCGCGCCGACGGTGAGCTTCATGAGCAGGGTCACGCGTCGAGACTAACGTCCGGGTTCCGCTGTCGATGACACCGCGTGTCATCTAGGCTGGTGCCCTCACGCGCGAAGGAGCCCCGATCAGATGAGCCTCGACCTCCTGAGCCTGCGCCTGCAGTCCGACGATGCGCGGCGCGATCCGTCGGCCTCCTGGGCGGCACGCTCCGCGGCGATCGCGGAGCTGTCCGGGCCCGTGGCGACGATCGACCTCGACGCGTTGCGCTTCAACGCGATGGACCTCGTCGTGCGCTCCGGAGGCGTTCCCATCCGCGTGGCGAGCAAGTCGATCCGCGTGCGCGAGGTGCTCGATGCGACGCTCGCGATCGCGGGCTTCCGCGGCATCCTCGCGTTCACCCTGCCGGAAGCGCTCTGGCTCGCCCGCGACCACGACGACGTGGTGCTCGGGTACCCGACCGTCGACCGGGCCGCGCTGGCCGCGCTCGTGCACGACGAGGAGGCGGCCGCCCGCATCACGCTGATGGTCGACGACCTCGCGCAACTCGACGTGGTGGATGCCGTGGCCTCGCCCGCCTCCCGCGCGACGCTCCGCGTCGCGATCGACGCGGACGCCTCCTGGCGGTCTCCGGTGCTCGGACACATCGGTGTGCGACGCTCGCCCGTGCACGAGCCCGCCGAGGTCGCCCGTCTCGCACGCGCGATCACGCGCCGACCCGGCTTCCGCCTCGTCGGGCTGATGATGTACGAGGCCCAGATCGCCGGACAGCCCGACGCGACCGGCTCGGGCGACGCCGTCATCAGATGGATGCAGGGCAGATCGCGCAGCGAGCTCGTCGAGCGTCGCGGGGCCATCGTCGCCGCACTGCGGGAGATCGCACCGCTCGAGTTCGTCAACGGCGGCGGCACGGGCTCGCTCGAGTCGACCTCGGCCGACCTCGCGGTCACCGAGACGACGGCCGGCAGCGGCCTGCTCGCCGGGCACCTCTTCGACGGATACCGCGCGTTCGACCCGGCGCCCGCGGCGGCGTTCGCCCTCGAGGTGGTCCGAAAGCCCACCGCGGACATCGCCGTGGTGCTCGGCGGCGGGTGGATCGCGTCGGGACCGCCCGTGGCCTCGCGTCAGCCCCTCCCGGTGTGGCCGCCGGGCCTCAAGACCCTCGCGCGCGAGGGCGCCGGAGAGGTGCAGACCCCGTTGCAGGGCGATGCTGCCCGCGGCCTGGCGGTGGGGGATCGCGTGTGGTTCCGACACGCCAAGAGCGGCGAGCTCGCCGAGCGCGTCGACCGCTACCACTTCACCCTCGGCGATCGCCTCGTGGGCGAAGCGCCGACGTACCGCGGCGAAGGGAAGAGCTTCCTGTGACACGACCGGGCGGCACATGGCAGAACTGGGCGCGCACCGAACGGGTCCGTCCGCAGCTGGTCGAGTACCCGACGACCGTGGAGGCCGTCCGACGCTCGGTGCGCTCGGCCGCCGCCCGCGGACGAGCCGTGAAGGCGGTGGGCGCGGGACACAGCTTCACCGGCATCGCCGTCGCGCCGGGAACCCTGCTGGAGCTCACGGAGCTCTCGGGCCTGGTCTCCGTCGACCGCGACCGGGGGAGGGCCCGGCTCCTCGCCGGCACACGGCTGCACCGGATCCCCGCCCTTCTCGCGCCCTACGGACTCGCGATGGCCAACCTGGGCGACATCGACCGGCAGTCCATCGCGGGAGCCGTCTCGACCGGCACCCACGGGACGGGTCTGGGCTTCGGCGGGCTCGCGACCCAGGTGGTGGCCGCGACGCTCGTCACCGCCGACGGCGAGCTGCTCACCGTCGACGAGGACCACGAGCCCGAGCTGCTGCCCGCCGTCGCCCTCGGTCTGGGTGCCCTCGGCATCCTCGTCGACGTCACACTGCAGTGCGTGCCCGCCTTCGGCCTGCACGCCGAGGAGCGCCCCGAGGACCTCGACGCGGTGCTCGGCGCGCTGGATGCGCGGATGCGCGACGCCGACCATTTCGAGTTCTACTGGTTCCCGCACACCGACGTCGCCCTCACCAAGACGAACACCCGGCTCGCCGCCGATGCGCCCACCGCGCCGCTGTCGATCGTGTCGCGGGTGATCGACGACGTGGTCGTCGGCAACGGCGTGCACCAGCTGGCCTGCTCCGTCGGTCGGACGGTCCCGGCCCTCGTCCCCGGCATCAATCGGCTGTCGGCACGGGTGTGGGGAGACCGCGAGTTCTCCGACGCCTCGCACCGCGTGTTCGCGACGAGCCGCGGGGTGCGCTTCCGCGAGATGGAGTACGCGGTGCCGATCGAGCACCTGGGCTCGGCCGTCCGCGCCGTACGCGCGCTCGTCGACGCGCGCGGGTGGCGTGTGGAGTTCCCGATCGAGGTGCGGGTCGCCGCCGGCGACGACCGCTGGCTGTCGACGGCCCACGGCCGCGACAGCGGGTACATCGCGGTGCATCGGTACTGGCGGGCCGATCATCGCGCCTACTTCGAGGCGGTCGAGCAGATCATGCTCGATCACGACGGACGTCCGCACTGGGGGAAGCTCCACACCCTGGATGCGGCGACCCTACGGAGCCGCTACCCCCGCTTCGACGACTTCGTCGCCCTGCGCGAGCGACTCGATCCCGGGCGCATGTTCCGCAACCCCTACCTGGACCGGATCCTCGGCGCCTGATCGCGTCGGCCGCGCGCGCGGCGCGGGTGCGCGAGGTGGGGAACGCCTGGGAGTGGGGGTCGGGGCCGACGCGGGACGCCGCGACGCCGATAGGATGAGCCTCAGTCGATGGGAGTCGTATGGAATGGCTGATCCCGGTCCTGATCGTCGTCGCTCTGGTGGTGATCGCCGGAATCTATCTGTGGGCGACGTACAACTCGCTGGTGGCGCTCGGCGTGCGCGTCGACGAGGCCTGGAGCGACATCACTGTGCAGCTCAAGCGTCGCGCCGACCTGCTCCCGAACCTCATCGAGACGGTCAAGGGCTACGCCGCGCATGAGAAGGCGGTCTTCGAGAACGTCACCCGCGCGCGCGCCGAGACCCTCACCGCGGGCTCGCCCGCGGAGGCCGGCGTCGCCGAGGGGCACATGCAGCAGGCGCTGAAGTCGCTGTTCGCCGTGGCAGAGGCCTACCCGCAGCTGCAGGCGAGCCAGAACTTCCTCCAGCTCCAGCAGTCGATCGTCGACACCGAGGACAAGATCCAGGCGTCGCGCCGGTTCTACAACGGTGGTGTGCGCGAGCTCAACACCAAGATCAAGGTGTTCCCGAACAACATGTTCGCCCGGAACCTCGGCTTCCACGAGCGGGAGTTCTTCGAGGTCGTCGACGGCGCCGCCATCGCCGAGCCGCCGCGCATCCAGTTCTGAACGCGCGCGCGGCATGTACTCCGCGATCGCACGCAACAAGCGCAACACCTGGCTGATCCTGGCCGGCTTCGTCGTCGTGCTCGGACTCATCGGTCTCGCCGCCGGCTGGCTCGCGGGCAACAACTGGTGGATCACCGCCTTCGTGCTGCTCGGCTCCGCGGGCTACGCCACGGTGCAGTATTTCGTCGCCGATCGGGAGGCGCTCGCGCTGTCGGGGGCCCAGCCGGTGACGAAGGAGCAGGCCCCCCGCTACCACCGCCTCGTCGAGAACCTCTGCATCTCCACCGGCACCCCCATGCCGGCGCTGTACGTCGTGGAGGATCCCGCCCCCAACGCGTTCGCCACCGGACGCACGCCCGATCGGGCCGCGATCACGGTCACCACCGGGCTGTTCGAGCTCATGACCGACCGTGAGCTGGAGGGCGTGCTCGGCCACGAGCTCGGCCACATCCGCAACTACGACATCCGGGTGTCGCTCGTCGTCTTCGGCCTCGTCGTCGCCGTCGGCCTCGTCGCCGACATCCTGCTGCGCATCGCCTTCTTCGGGGGCGGCCGTCGCGGCGGCAACAACCAGTCGCAGCTGGTCTTCCTGATCTTCGGCGTCGTGGCCGCCATCGTCGCGCCGCTGCTGGCCGCCCTCGTGCAGGCGGCGATCTCCCGCCAGCGCGAGTACCTGGCCGACGCGACGAGCGCGCTGACCACCCGCGACCCCGACGCGCTCGCGTCCGCGCTCGCCAAGCTCGGTGAGTACGGGCGGCCGCTCGCCAAGGCGAACACCTCGATGGCGCACCTGTGGATCAGCGACCCGCTGCGCCCCGGAGCGGTGCAGCGCATGTTCGCGACGCATCCGCCGATCCCCGATCGCATCGCCCGTCTGGAGGAGATGGGCGGACGGTTCTGAGTCTTAGACTGGCGGGATGAGCGGTTCCGACGACACACCCGGCTCCGCACCACGCGGGTCGTTCCTCGACGCCCTGCGCGAGCGGACGGTCGCCTCGGACATCGACCGCGGACTGCCGCGCGGACTGCGCGTCGCGACCGCCTACGCCTGGCGGTTCGTCGTGATCGCGGCGGCCGCCGGCATCCTCATCTGGCTCGTCATCCAGCTGAAGCTCCTCGTCATCCCGCTGCTCGTCTCCATCCTGATCACGGCGCTGCTCTGGCCCGTGTTCACGTGGATGCTGCGCCGCGGCGTGCCGCGATGGCTCGCGATCGTGATCGCCGTCATCGGCACGATCGGCGTGATCGGGGGGCTCCTGTGGCTCGCCGTCTGGCAGATCACCCGCGAGTGGGCGAGCGTGCAGGCGCGCACGACGGAGGCGATCGGCCAGTTCCGCGACTACCTGATCGACGGCCCCCTGCACCTGACCGCCCAGCAGATCGACGACCTCCTCGCGCAGGCGTGGACCTTCCTGCAGCAGCAGGCGGAGCTGCTGTGGTCGGGTGCCCTCGTCGTGGGCTCCACGGTCGGGCACGTGGTCACCGGCGCCGTGCTCGCGCTGTTCATCCTGCTGTGCACGCTGGCGGACGGCGCCGGCATCTGGCGGTGGGTCGTGCGGCTCTTCCCGCGCCGCGCGCGCAGCGAGGTCGACGGCGCGGGTCGCGCGGGATGGCGGACGGTCGTCACCTACGCCCGCACCCAGCTGCTGGTCGCGACCATCGACGCGACCGGCATCGCGCTCGGCGCCTTCCTGCTGGGCGTTCCGCTGGCGATCCCGATCGGCGTCCTCGTCTTCCTCGGCGCCTTCGTCCCCTTCGTCGGTGCGATCGTCACCGGAGCGCTGGCCGTCTTCCTCGCCCTCGTCTACAACGGACCGTGGATCGCGCTGTGGATGCTGGTGGTGGTGCTCGCCGTCCAGCAGCTGGAGGGACACGTCCTGCAGCCGCTGCTGATGGGGTCCGCCGTCAAGGTGCACCCGCTGGCCGTGGTCCTCGTCGTCACCGGGGGAGCCATGATCGCCGGCATCCCGGGCGCCCTCTTCGCGGTGCCCCTCGCCGCCTTCGTGAACGTCGTCGCCGTCTATCTGGGGCGTCGAACCGAGAACGGGGCGCTGCCACCCGACAGCGCCGACCTCATCTGGAGCACCGTTCCCCGCAGCAGGAAGAAGACCGCGTGACCCTCCCGACCCTGGCGGAACTCGAGGACGCCGCCGCCGTCCTCCGCGACGTCATCGTGAAGACCCCCTTCGACGTCTCCGAGCACCTCACGGAGGTGCTGGGTGCGCCGGTGTACCTCAAGCTCGAGAACCTCCAGCGCACCGGATCGTTCAAGATCCGCGGCGCGACCTACCGTCTGTCGCGGCTGAGCGCGGAGGAGCGTGCGCGCGGCGTCGTCGCCGCCTCGGCGGGAAACCACGCCCAGGGCGTCGCCCTGGCCGCCCAGAAGCTCGGCATCCCGGCGACGATCTTCATGCCGCTCGGCGTCCCGGTGCCCAAGCTGCTCGCCACCCGCGGATACGGCGCCGAGGTGGTGCTGGAGGGGGCGACGGTCGAGACGCCGCTGCGCCTCGCCGCAGAGTTCGCCGAGCGCACCGGCGCCGTGATGATCCACCCCTACGACCACCGCGATGTCATCGTCGGTCAGGGGACACTGGGCCTGGAGGTCTGGGATGCCGTGCCCGACCTCGACACCGTCGTGGTCGGCATCGGCGGGGGAGGCCTGGTCGCGGGCGTCGCCGCCGCGGTGAAGGCCCGCGCCGCGCTCGAGGGCCGCACGGTCCGGGTGATCGGCGTGCAGGCGGAGAACTCCGCCGCCTACCCGTCCTCTCTTGCCGCGGGGGTGCCCCTCACGGTCGACACGACCCCGACGATCGCGGACGGCATCGCCGTCGCGCGCCCCGGTGACGTGCCCTTCGAGGTGATCAGCGAGCTGGTCGACGAGGTCGTGACGGTCAGCGACGACGACATCGCGCGGGCCCTGCTGGTGCTGCTCGAACGCGCGAAGCAGGTCGTCGAGCCCGCCGGAGCCGTCGGCGTGGCCGCGATCCTGGCCGGGAAGATCGTCGCGAGCGGGCCGACCGCCGTGATCCTGTCAGGCGGCAACATCGACCCGCTGCTGCTGCAGCGTGTCGTGGCGCACGGACTCGCGGCATCCGGTCGGTACATGACGCTGCAGGTGCCGCTGCCGGATCGTCCGGGCCAGCTCGCGCGGGTGTCGGAGCTGCTGGCGATCGCCGGCGCGAACGTGATCGAGGTGCTGCACACGCGCCACGGCCAGGGGCTGCAGATCAGCGAGGTGATCCTCCAGCTCAGCGTCGAGACGCGCGGTCAGGAGCACCGCGCCCACGTCATCAGCGTGCTCGAGGAAGCGGGCTTCCGCCCCCGCGTCGCGCAGGACTGAGCTCCCCGCGAGTTTCGGTCGCCTCACGCGCCCGAAGCGCGCGTGGATGCCGTTTCGGGCGCTCGAAGCGACCGAAACGCGGGCCGCAGTCGGCTCCTGTGGACGGGGAGAGATGGGGCGGGGGATGCTGCGGCATCCTCGAGTCATGTCCGAGCTGCCGCGCGCGTTCACCGTCGCTCACGCGCGCGCCCAGGGGACTGCGGCGTCGGCACTGCGCTCGCGCGCGCAGTGGGCGCGTCCGTTCCGCGGGCTGCGCGCCGCGGTCGACGCGACGTGGGTCGACGTGACCCGGGCCCGCGTGGAGGCGGCGGGGGAGGGCGTCTTCGTGTTCGGCCCCAGCGCGCTGCGGCTGTGGGGGCTCGACCTGCCCGCGCCCTACGCCGACGACGGACTTCTGCACCTCGCGGTGCCGCGTCCGGGACGGGCTCCGCGCGGCGAAGGTGTGGTGGGGGTCAGCGTCGGCATCGATCCGGTGCTCTGCACCTGGCGGCTCGGCATCCGGGTCACGACGCCCGCACGGACGTGGGTCGATCTCGCGCGGATGCTGTCCGTTCCGGCGCTCGTCGCCGTCGCCGATCGACTGTGTCTGCCCGAGCTCGACGCGTGCACCATCCGCGAGCTGCAGGTCGCGCTCGGCCTGTCGCCGCGGGTGCGCGGCGCCGCGCACCTGCGTGCCGCGTGGCCGCTCGTGGTGCCCGGGGCGGAGTCGTACCCGGAGTCGCAGATCCGGGTCTCGCTGGAGACCGCGGGTCTGCCGCGACCGCTCGTGAACGCCGAGATCCGCGACGGCCGAGACCTGGTGGCGCGCGTCGACCTGCTCTTCGCGCCCTGGGGCGTGGTCGTGGAGTACGAAGGGGCCCATCATGCCGATGACCGGCGCCAGTGGCGCCGCGACCTCACCCGGATCGGGGAGCTGCAGCGCCTGGGCTACATCGTCGAGCGTGCGCATGCCGACGACCTGCGCGATCCGGCGCGGCTGGTCGCGCGCGTCCGCACGCACCTCGAGCGCCGCGGCTGGCGCGGCTAGCGGCCCGTGCCGACGAGTTTCGGTCGCCTCACGCGCCCGAAACGCGCGCGGATGCCGTTTCGGACGCTCGAAGCGCCCGAAACGTCGGCGTCACTGACCGTTGTAGGTCTCGACCTTGACGATCTCGACGGCGATCTCGCGGCCGTTGGGGGCCGTGTACGAGGTCTTCTCGCCCTCGGACAGGCCCAGGATGGCCGCGCCGAGGGGCGACGCCTCGCTGTAGACGTCGAGCTCCGAACCGGCCGCGATCTCGCGGCTGCCGAGCAGGAACACCTCTTCGCCGCCGGCGACGATCGCGGTGACGACGGTGCCGCCCTTGACGGTGCCGTCAGACTCCGGCGCCTCGCCGACGACGGCATCCTTCAGGAGGGCCTGGAGGGTGCGGATGCGCGCCTCCTGCTTGCCCTGCTCGTCCTTGGCGGCGTGATAGCCGCCGTTCTCCTTGAGGTCGCCCTCTTCGCGGGCGGCCTCGATGCGCTTGGCGATCTCTTCGCGACCCGTCGTCGACAGGTGCTCGAGCTCGGCGGCGAGCCGGTCGTAGGCGTCCTGGGTGAGGAAGGTCTCCGTGTTCTCGGGCACGTCGTCTCCTTGTCGATGAGCGTGGTCGTTGACCGTTGTCGGTGCGGCCGCGCGGCGCGACGGCGGCTTCGAGGAGAAGCGCCGTCGGTGCGGGCCTAAGCCAAACGCCCCGGCAGCTGCCAGGGCGCGTGTGTCGGATCAGCCTACGGGATCCAGCACGACGGGACCAAACCGGTCGTCGCCTCGGCCGTCGTCACGACGGTCTCCGAGAAGCTCCGGCTGTGCGCGTCGTCGGCGGGGTAGGAGACGACCTTCCACCCGACGATGCCGTGCTCGGTGTCCTGCGCCTCGATCACGCAGTCGACCGCGGCACCGCGCGGCAGGGTGAGCTGGAAGTCGACCGTCACGCTGTGCGCGTCGTCGAGGTGGAACGCGGTCACGTCGATGTCCACGGACTGCGCGGCCTGCGCGTAGGTGCTCCACCCGAAGTAGCCGACCACGGCGATCGCGAGCGCTCCGACGCCGATCCAGGCCCACCGGCGCCCGCGGATGCCGCGTCCGCGTCCGTAGCGGTCGTCGAGTTCCTGCTGCGTGCGCATCGCGGTCATGACACTTCCCGAGGTTCTAGGCTGGACTTCCAGGCTAAGCGCTCCGCGCGGAACAGAGGAACGATGCACGCACTGACGGTCGCACTCGCGAGCGTCGCCGCCGAGGCGACGCCCACCCCGACGATGACGGTCGATCCGGATGTCGTCACGCCGGGATTCGCGGGCTTCGTCGCCATCGCCCTGCTGTCGGTCGTCGTCATCTTCCTCATCGTCGACATGCTCCGCCGCATCCGCCGGGCGGGATACCGCTCCGAGATCGCCGAGGAGCTCGACGCCCACGAGCGCGACGCCGCGGCCGCGGCCTCCGATGCGCAGGCCCGGGCCGCCGTCGAGGCGAGCGACACCGACGACCAGGACATCGACCCGCCGTCGCGCTGACCGCGCCCGTCGCGCGCGGCGGCGCTCAGCCGGCCGCGCCGAGCGAGGGGGCGAGCGGATCGAGAGCGATCAGCAGGCACGCCGTCCAGTGGCACAGGAACGCCAGCACCGTGCACACGTGGAAGATCTCGTGGAAGCCGAAGTGGCCGGGCCACGGGTTCGGCTTCTTGAGCGCGTAGACGACGGCGCCGGCGGTGTACAGCAGCCCGCCGACGATGACGAGGATCATCATCGCCAGGTTCGCCGCCATCAGGTCGCCGAGGTACATCACGGCCGCCCAGCCCAGCAGCAGGTAGAGCGCGACGTACAGCCAGCGGGGCGCGTGGATCCAGAAGACGCGGAACAGGATGCCGAGAAGGGCACCGGACCATACGAGCACGAGCAGCAGCGCGCCCTTGCCGGGGGGCAGTGCGAGCACCGCGATCGGCGTGTAGGTGCCGGCGATCAGCAGGAGGATGTTCGCGTGGTCGATGCGCTTGAGGACGGCCTTCGTCGTGGGGCCCCAATTGAAGCGGTGGTACAGCGCCGAGTTCCCGAACAGGAGCAGCGAGGTCGCCATGAACACCGCGGCGGCCCACTTCGCCGGAGCGCCCTGCGCGAGGACGATGAGCACGACACCCGCGGCGATCGCCACGGGGAAGGTGCCCGCGTGGATCCAGCCGCGCCACGACGGCTTCAGCTCCACCTGGGCGCCGACGGATGCCGCTTCGATGAGGGGAAGCTGGGGCATGTCCGCGCCGTCGGAGGCTGCGTGTCGGGTCACGGTCCTGAGCCTACGCGCCCGCGTATGCCGGCTCGTGCACATAGCGCCTGCGCGAGACGACGGCGGTGCGCGCGGTAGCGTAGTGGCCGTGACACCCACCGGTTCGGGCGAGGGGCGCGGGTTCCTCTATCGCCTCTACAGTTCGCGCCTGCGACGTGAGCTGACCCCCGATACCGTTCCGCACCACGTGGCGATGATGATCGACGGCAACCGCCGCTGGGCACGCCAGGCGGGTTTCACCACGGTCGCCCACGGCCACCGTGCCGGGGCCGCGAAGATGCACGAGTTCCTGCGCTGGTGCGATGACCTCGGCATCCGCGTCGTCTCGCTCTACCTGCTGTCGACGGACAACCTCACCAAGCGCGACTCGCAGGAGCTCGCCGACCTCATCGAGATCATCGCCGAACTGGCCGACGAGCTGTCGCACGAACCCGGCTGGCGCGTGCAGCACGTCGGGCGCGCCGAGGTCCTCCCGGCCGATCTCGCCCGGGTGCTGCGGACGGCGGAGGAGCGGACCGCCGGCAACACCGGGCTGCACGTCAATCTCGCCGTCGGCTACGGCGGGCGCGGGGAGATCGTGGATGCGGTGCGCAGCATCATCGCGCAGCATCACGAGCGCGGCGGCTCGCTCGAAGAGCTGGCGGCCAGCCTCACGCCGGAGCAGATCGGCGAGCACCTCTACACGGGCGGCCAGGCCGACCCGGACCTCGTCATCCGCACCTCCGGCGAGCAGCGGCTGAGCGATTTCCTCCTCTGGCAGTCGGCCCACTCGGAGTTCTACTTCGTGGAGGCGCTGGGACCGGACCTGCGCGAGGTCGACTTCCTCCGCGCCATCCGCGACTACGCCACCCGCGACCGCCGTTACGGCGGCTGAGCACCCGGCCCCGCGCACGGCGCGTGGGACAATGGCAGACGTGAACGACCTGGAGCCCTACCTCGAGACCTTCGACAGCGCGACGGGATACCTCGACTGGGCGGCCTTCGGTCCGCTGTCCCCGGCGGTGCGGGCGGAGATGCGCGCCGACGCCGAGCTGCTCGGCAGCGGACGGCGCTCGAGCATCGATCTCGTGACCGCGCGTGTGACCGAGGCGCGCGATCTGGTGGCGGGCGTCCTCGGATGCGCGCCCGAGGAGGTCGTGCTGCAGCCGTCGACGACCCACGGCCTGTTCCATACGATGCAGGGCCTCACCGGCACGGTGGTCGTCTCCGCGCAGGACTTCCCGTCGCTCCGGGTCACCGCTCGGCGCGCCCAGGACGCGCGCGGCCTGCTCAGCGTGCGGGAGATCGACGCGATCGACGGCATCGTGACGGTGGATGCCGTCGCGGAGGCGCTCGACGACGACGTGACGGCCGTGGGCGTGAGCCTCGTCGACTTCCGGACGGGCGCCCTCGCCGACCTCGCGGCGCTGCGCGAACTCATCGGTGACCGTCTGCTGATCGTCGACGCGATTCAGGGATTCGGGGTCACCGAGGTGGACTGGGCCGCTGCGGACGTCGTCTGCGCGAACGGCTACAAGTGGCTGCGCGCGGGCCGGGGCACGGGCTTCGCGCGCTTCTCGGACCGCGCCCGGGAGCGCATCGAACCCGTCCTGTCGGGGATCTCCGGGATGCAGGGGGATGCCACGACTCCGGGCGTGCCCGCGCCCCTCGTGACCGCGGCGGCGTACCAGGTCGCTCCCACCGACCCCCTCGCGGCCGGCCGCCTCGCGGCGGCGCTGCGCGAGATGACGGATGCCGGCATCCCCGCGATCGCCCAGGAGCTGCGCGCGCGTGCACGCGACGTGATGGATCTCGCCGACCGTTACGCGGTACCGGTGCTGACCCCCCGCGACCGGCACGCCGGCATCGTCACCCTCCAGCCCGCCGCGCACGACGCCGCCGCGCTCGCGGCCGCCCTCGCGAACCACGGTGTGACGGTGACCGCGCGCGGCGCCACCATCCGCGTGTCGCCGCACGTGGGCACCGGTGCCGACAGCCTGCGTCTGCTCGGCGACGCCCTCGCCGAGGTGGCCGCCACGCGTGTCGTCATCGACGCCGCGCCGGGAGCGCTCGCGCTCTCCGAGGCGGACATCGTCCCGGCGCCGCCGGCGCTGGCCGACGCCGTCGGCTCCGACACCGCGAATTAACACGCCGGACACCGCAGCGCGGCGTGTCGTGGATGACGTCGGCGCGTCGCCCGCCGTACGGTCATCACATCGGGCAAGGCGCCCGGTCGAGTCGGCCTCATCACGACTCGTGGCCACGGTCGACTCGAGACTGCCGGGTGCTCCACCCGGGGCGGGAGTGAGTTGTGACCACACGGGCTTCACTGCAGCAACGCCGGATCGATGACGTCGCCGAGGAGGTCGCGGACACGGATCTGCGCACCTACGTCCTCGACACCTCGGTCCTGCTGAGCGATCCGCGGGCTTTCTTCCGCTTCGCCGAACATTCGGTCGTCGTGCCGGTCGTCGTCGTCACCGAGCTCGAAGGCAAGCGCCACGACCCGGAGATCGGCTACTTCGCGCGCCAGGCGCTGCGTCACCTCGACGAGCTGCGGGTCGAGCACGGCAGACTCGACTTCCCCGTGCCCGTCGGCGAGGGCGGCACCCTGCGCGTCGAGCTCACCAACACCGACCCCTCCGTGCTGCCCGCGGGCATGCGCCTGGGCGACAACGACACCCGCATCCTCGCCGTGGCGATGCACCTGGCCCAGGAGGGTCAGGAGGTGACCGTCGTCTCGAAGGACCTGCCCATGCGGGTGAAGGCGGCGTCCCTCGGCATCCCGGCAGAGGAGTACCTCGCCGAACAGGCGGTCGACAGCGGGTGGACCGGCATCGCGGACATCGCCGTATCGGGCGACGACATCAGCGACCTCTACGAGAGCGAGGTCGCCACGAGCGAAGAGGTGCGCGGGTTCCCGGTCAACACGGGGCTCGTCATCCACTCCGAGCGCGGCTCCGCCCTCGGGCGCGTCACCGGCGACGGGGCGTTCCGCCTGGTGCGCGGCGACCGCGACGTCTTCGGCCTGCACGGGCGCAGCGCCGAGCAGCGCATCGCCATCGACCTGCTTCTCGACCCCGAGGTGGGCATCGTCTCGCTCGGCGGTCGCGCCGGCACCGGCAAGTCGGCCCTCGCGCTCTGCGCGGGACTGGAAGCCGTGCTGGAACGGCAGCAGCAGAAGAAGATCATCGTCTTCCGCCCGCTGTTCGCCGTCGGCGGTCAGGAGCTGGGCTACCTGCCGGGCGATCAGGCCGAGAAGATGAACCCGTGGGGGCAGGCGGTGTTCGACACGCTCGGCTCCGTCGTGTCGGGCAACGTCCTCGAGGAGGTGGTCGCGCGCGGGATGCTGGAGGTGCTTCCCCTCACGCACATCCGCGGACGCTCGCTGCACGACGCGTTCGTGATCGTCGACGAGGCGCAGTCCCTCGAGCGCAACGTTCTGCTGACGGTCCTCAGCCGCATCGGGCAGAACTCCCGCGTGGTGCTCACCCACGACGTCGGGCAGCGCGACAACCTGCGGGTGGGCCGCCACGACGGCATCGCCTCGGTCATCGAGACGCTCAAGGGCCACGGCCTCTTCGGCCACGTGACCCTCGTCCGCTCGGAGCGCTCGGCGATCGCCGCGCTCGTCACCGACCTGCTGGAGCAGGGCGAGCTGAGCTGAACCCCGCGGGCGCGGCGGGGGCTACTCCCAGCGGTAGCCCTCGCCGCGCACCGTCACGATGTGCTCGGCGCCCAGCTTCGCCCGCAGATACCGGACGTACACGTCGACCACGTTCGAGCCGGGGTCGAAGTCCAGACCCCAGATGCGGCTGAGCAGCGTCTCGCGGGTGAGCACCTCGCCCGGATGCCGCAGGAACTGCTCCGCCAGCGCGAACTCCCGAGCCGAGAGGTCGACCTCGCGCCCCGCCACGGTCGTGCGTCGCGCGAGCAGGTCCAGACTGACGTCGCCCTGCGTCAGCACCATGACGATCGTGCCGGTGCGCTCCCGCAGACGTGAGCGCACCCGTGCCATGAGCTCCGCCAGCGAGAACGGCTTCGGCACGTAGTCGCTGGCCCCGGCGTCCAACCCGTCGACGGCGTCGCGCGCCGAGCTGCGGGCGGTGAGCATGATCACCGGCACGGTCGCGCCGTCCGCGCGCAGATGCCGCAGCACCTCGAACCCGTCCATCGTGGGAAGGCCCACGTCGAGGATCACGAGATCGATGTCGCCGCGCAGCGCCCGTTCCAGGCCGGCCGGACCGTCGTCGCACGCGACGCTCTCATGGCCCTCGGCTGCCAGGGCGCGCGACACCATGGACACGATGTGCGGTTCGTCGTCGACGATGAGGATGCGGGTCATCCGGAGGCCTCCCGTTGTTGGACGACATCCCCCGCGCGCACGGGCGTCGGGAGGGTCGCCTGCGTGCCGATGGGGATCTCGATGGTGAACGTCGCGCCGCCTCCCGGCGTGTCGGCGACGGTGCAGTGACCGGCGTGGGCGCGCGCGATCGTGTCGACGATCGCCAGCCCCAGTCCCGATCCGCCCACCGCGCGCTTGCCGGTGCCCCGATCGAAGCGGCGGAAGATGCGATGCCGCAGCGACGGCGGGATGCCGGGGCCGTGGTCGCGCACCCACAGCTGCGCGCCGGAGGGGTGCACGGCACTCCCGATCTCGATGGGGGAGTCGGACGGCGTGTACTTGGCCGCGTTGTCCGCCAGTTGCAGCCACGCCTGCAGAAGACGGTCGTGGTCGCCGTGGATGATGCCCGCCGCGCGCTGTTCGACGCTCCAGCCGTGGCCGCCGATCACCGTGACGAGCTCGGCGACGCGCTGGGTGAGCGCCGCCAGATCGACGTCGCCCATCGTGAAGCTGTCGCTCTCCACCGCCGCCAGCAGATCGATGTCGCCGATCAGCCGCGTCATGCGATCCAGCTCGGCGATGCCGAGGGTCCGGGTGGACGCCACATCGGCGGGGTCCGCGGCATCCATCAGCTCGAGGTGTCCCCGCACGATCGTGATCGGCGTCTTCAGCTCGTGGCGCACGTCGTCGAGCAGTCGGCGCTGCGCGTCGAAGAGCGCGTCGGGGGTGTCGAGACCCTCGGGGAGTTCGGGGAGATCGGGAAGGCGACGCGGATCCGCGTCGACGAGGAACCAGCCGACGACCGCCGTCGCGGCCAGGGTGAGGACCGCGGCGGCAGCGAAGACGCCGACGTCCGCCCAGGTCGTCTCGGTGCCCGTGGCCGCGTGCAGCAGGAGCAGGGCCAGCGCGGTGAACGCGAATCCGCCGGTCACGACGGCGAGCAGCACCGCCAGCGTGCGCGCACGACGTCCCGTGCGGGCGGTGCTGGCGGCGCGGTTCACCCTCTGATTATCGACCCGGGATCGACGCGGCCGCGATCAGCCCGGGTGGGTCATCGAGAGCAGGTCGAGCTTGGCGTCGAGCTGCTCCTCCGTCAGCTCGCCGCGCTCGACGTAGCCGAGGTCGATGACGGCCTCGCGCACCGTGATGCCCTTGGCGACGGCGTGCTTGGCGATCTTCGCCGCGGCCTCGTACCCGATCAGCTTGTTCAGCGGCGTCACGATCGACGGCGACATCCCCGCGAAGGCGGCGGCGCGGTCGAGGTTCGCCTGCAGGCCGTCGATCGTCTTGTCGGCCAGCACGCGCATCGCGTTGGACAGCAGCCGGATCGACTCCAGCAGGGCGGTGCCCATGACGGGGATCGCGACGTTGAGCTCGAACGAGCCCGACGCGCCGGCCCAGGCGACCGTGGCGTCGTTGCCGATCACCCGGGCACACACCATGAGCGTGGCCTCGGGTACGACGGGGTTGACCTTTCCGGGCATGATCGACGAGCCCGGCTGCAGGTCGGGGATGTGCAGCTCCCCGAGTCCGGTGTTGGGGCCGGAGCCCATCCACCGCAGGTCGTTGTTGATCTTCGTGAGCGACACCGCGATCGTGCGCAGCGCGCCGGAGGCCTCGACGAGCCCGTCGCGGTTGGCCTGGGCCTCGAAGTGGTCCTTCGCCTCCGTGATCGGCAGCTCGGTCTCCTCAGCCAGCAGCGCGATGACCTTCTGCGGGAAGCCGAGCGGGGTGTTGATGCCGGTACCCACGGCGGTGCCGCCCAGCGGGACCTCGCCCACGCGGGGGAGCACCGCGCGTACCCGCTCGATGCCGAGGCGGATCTGGCGGGCGTAGCCGCCGAACTCCTGGCCGAGGGTCACCGGCGTCGCGTCCATCAGGTGCGTGCGGCCGGACTTCACGGCGTCCTTCCACAGCTCCGCCTTCGCCTCGAGCGCGACCGCCAGGTGGTCCAGCGCCGGGATGAGGTCGTCGATGAGGGCCTGCGTGACCGCGATGTGCACCGATGTCGGGAACACATCGTTGGACGACTGCGACGCGTTGACGTGGTCGTTCGGGTGCACCGGGGCGCCGAGCTTCTGCGTCGCGAGGGAGGCCAGCACCTCGTTCATGTTCATGTTCGAGGAGGTGCCCGAGCCGGTCTGGTAGGTGTCGACCGGGAAGTGCGCGTCGTAGCGGCCCGTGATGACGTCATCGGCGGCGGCGGCGATCGCATCGGCGATCGCGCCGTCCAGGGTGCCGAGCTCCTTGTTCGCGAGGGCGGCCGCCTTCTTGATGCGGGCGAGCGCGGCGATCTGGGTCGACTCGAGTCCCGTCCCCGAGATCGGGAAGTTCTCCACGGCGCGCTGCGTCTGCGCGGCGTACAGCGCGTCCTTGGGGACGCGCACCTCACCCATCGTGTCGTGCTCGATGCGGTACTCGGTGGTCTCGGTCATTGCGGTCACGTCCTCGTTTCCTGTGCGTGTTCTGTTGTGGTGATGTCGGGCGGGGCGCGGGCGGACCGGTCAGGCCTCGTCGAGTCCGACCGTGACGTGCGGCACGGCGGTGCCCTCGCTCAGCCGGTAGTTGGCCCCGACGATGCCCAGTCGTCCCTCGGCCACGGCCTCGGCGATCAGCCGCGAAGAGGCGAGGAGGTCGTCGACCGTGTTCTTGAGGTGTTCGCGGCCGACCTCCTCGGCATCCAGCGTGCGCGGGTCGACGTCGCCGCCGGCGTCGCGCAGCACGGTTCGCGCCGCCGGCACGATGCGGGCGATCAGGCGCCAGATGTGCGAGGGCAGCTCGGGCGAGCCGAGGGCCGTCGAGTCGATCGCGGCGCGCACCGCCCCGCACGCGTCGTGGGCGAGCACGATGATCAACGACACATCGAGCGCCGCGACGGCGTACTCCAGGCTGGCGATCGCCGAATCGGAGGCCACCTGTCCGGCGTTGCGGACCACGAACAGATCGCCGAGGCCCTGGTCGAAGATGATCTCGGCCGCCAGGCGCGAGTCCGCGCATCCGAACAGCGCGGCGCGCGGGGTCTGCGCGGCCGCGAGCTCGTTGCGGCGCTCGACGTCCTGACGGGGGTGGCGGGGCTCTCCCGCCACGAAGCGCTCATTGCCTTCGCGCATCTCGGCCCAGACGGTCGCGGGCGTCGGGCGGGTCGTCGTGCTCATCGCGTCTCCTCGCGCAGGGTGCGGATCTGGTCGGTCACGCCGGTGGCGGCGACCGCGGCGGTGGGGGCGTCGGTGGCCCCGTAGATGAGGACCGTGTCGGTGCCGGCCGCCGTCGAGAGGGCGTAGGAGACCGTGTCGGTGCGTGCCGACGCGGGGATCGTGTACTCGTCCCAGACGATGCCGTCGATCGTGACGCTCCCCGTCGGGGCGAAGCCCCCGAGCACCTTCGACGCCCACGTCGGGTCGGCGTCGATGCCCTGCGCGATGCGGATGTAGCCGGTCGGCGGCGCGTAGACGATGCGCCACATCGAGCCCTCGAGACGCGCGGAGTTGGCGCGCCAGTCCTGCGGCACCGTGGGAACGAGCAGGGTGTGCTCCAGCGATGCCGACGCGCTCTGCGCGGATGCCGCCACGTCGGCCTCTTCGGGGTCGGGCAGCGACCCGCGGGGCACGCCGAAGTACACGACGGCGACGACCGCCATCGTCACGAGCAGTGCGGCGACGAGGTTGCGGAACGTCTTGCTCTGCCGATAGGCGCGGGATGCCGCAGCCTTGCGGTCGGCCGTCTCGTCGGGCGTCTCGGGGCGACCGAGCTCGGCGACGATGCGGGGACCGGCGGCCATCACGACTCCACGTCCGCCGGACGAGCGGCATCGAGCAGGCGCTTGGCGCCCAGGAGCCACTCCTCGCAGCGGGCTGCGAGCGCCTCTCCCCGCGTCCAGAGCGCGAGGGAGTGCTCGAGGGTCGGGGCGCCCTGCTCGAGTTCGGCGACGACGCGGACGAGCTCGTCGCGTGCCTGCTCGAACGAGAGATCGGCGACGTCGGCGGCCGTGTCGCTGGTCATGGCGTCCATTCTAGGACGCCGCCCCGACGTCTTCGGCGACGGGTCCCTCCGATCGCGCGGCGAACGATCCCTCGGCGACGGTGACCGTGACCGACGCCCCCGCCGGGGCCTGCGCGGCGTCCCGGACGATGACGCCGCCGTCCAGGTGCGCGATGGCATATCCGCGCGACAGCGTCGCGCCGGGCGACAGGGCGCGCAGCGAGGCCCGCAGCTGCGCGGTCGTCCGGTCGGCGGCATCCAGGCGTCGCGTCACGACGTCGCGACCGCGCGACACGAGCGTCCACAGCTCGTGCGAGCGCGGCGTGAGCAGCGACTCGGGGGAGCGCAGCACCGGCCGCGAGCGCAGCTGTTCCAGCTGGGCGATGTCGTGCGAGATCCGCTGGGTGAGACGGGTGCGGGCGCGCGTGCGCAGCTGCTGCACGAGCGCGCGCTGCTCCGACACGTCGGGGACGACCTTCTTCGCGGCATCCGTGGGGGTGGAGGCGCGCAGGTCGGCGACGTCGTCGAGGAGCGGGTGGTCGTTCTCGTGCCCGATCGCCGAGACGACGGGGGTGGATGCCGCGGCCACCGCCCGCACCAGACGCTCGTCGCTGAAGCCGAGGAGGGCCTGGGGGTCGCCGCCGCCGCGGGCGATCACGATGACGTCCACCTCGGGGTCGGCGTCCAGCGCGGCCAGCGCGGCGATCGTCTCCGGTACGCAGCGCTCGCCCTGCACCGCGGCGTGGATCGTGCGGAAGCGCACCTCCGGCCAGCGCAGCTCGGCGTTGCGGTGCACGTCCTTCTCGGCGTCACTGCGCTCACCCGTGATGAGCCCGACGACGTGCGGGAGGAACGGGATGCGCTTCTTGCGCGCGGGGTCGAACAGCCCCTCGCTCCGCAGCCGGGTGCGCAGTCGCTCCAGCCGTTCGAGCTGGTCTCCCAGGCCCGTGTGCCGCATGGCCGACACCGTGAAGGTGAAATCGCCCGTCTTGACGAAGAAGTCGCTCTTGACGCACGCGACCACCAGGTCGCCCACCTTCACGTCGTCCTGCAGCCGCTGGAGCGTCGATGACCACAGGCGGAAGGAGATCATCGCGTCGCCGTTGGCGTCCTTCAGGCGGCCGAAGACGTGACCGCCGCGGAGGTTCCACGCCGTGATCTCGCCTTCGACCCACACCGAGCCCCAGGTCGACACGAAGCCGCGGATCGTCTCGTTCAGCCGCGACACGGAGGTCGGCGCGTCGGCGCGGGAATCGCGCGGGGCCACGGCATCCGGCGGAGCGACCTCACCGGGAGCGGACGCGAACGAAGCCATCGCTGCCTTTCCGCCGCGCGCATGCGGCCCTCACTCAGCCCGCCCTCCCTAGAATCGAGGGGTGAGCAGCTCTGCCGTCCGTCTACCGACGCCCCATATCCCAGGACCGCGCGGACGGCTCCAGGATAACCCGGTGCCAGGACCCAAGAAGGTCCTCCTGGCCTCCCCGCGCGGATACTGCGCGGGGGTGGACCGCGCCGTGATCGCCGTCGAGAAGGCGCTGGAACGCTACGGCGCCCCGGTGTACGTGCGCAAGCAGATCGTCCACAACATCCACGTCGTCACCGAGCTCGAGGCGAAGGGGGCGATCTTCGTCGAAGAGGTCGACGAGGTCCCGTCCGGTGCGCACGTGGTCTTCAGCGCGCACGGCGTCTCGCCGGCCGTCGTGAACGCGGCATCCGAGCGCGGGCTGCAGGCGATCGACGCGACCTGCCCGCTCGTCACCAAGGTGCACCGCGAGGCGGTGCGCTTCGCGCGCGACGACTTCGAGATCCTGCTCATCGGCCACGACGGCCACGAAGAGGTCGAAGGCACCGCCGGAGAGGCTCCCGACCACGTCACCGTCGTGAACTCGCCCGACGAGGCCGATCGCGTGGTCGTCAAAGACCCGGAGAAGGTCGTGTGGCTCTCGCAGACCACGCTCTCGGTCGACGAGACCATGGAGACCGTGCGCCGTCTGCGTGAGCGCTTCCCGAGCCTGCAGGATCCGCCGTCGGACGACATCTGCTACGCGACGCAGAACCGCCAGGTCGCCATCAAGAAGGTCGCCAAGGACGCGGATCTGGTCATCGTCGTCGGCTCGTCGAACTCCTCGAACTCGGTACGTCTGGTCGAGGTCGCCCTTGAGTACGGCGCGAAGGCGGCCTACCGGGTCGACTACGCGCACGAGATCCGGCAGGAGTGGCTCGACGGCGTCGGAACGGTCGGCGTCACCAGCGGCGCCTCGGTCCCCGAGGTCCTCGTCCAGGAGGTGCTCGCCGATCTGGCCGGCGCCGGCTACGCCGACGTCGAGCAGGTGCGCACCGCCGAGGAGGACCTGATGTTCTCCCTCCCGAAGGAGCTGCGTCAGGACGCCACCGGACGCCGTGACGACCGCGCGCTCGGCGGGCGGTCCCGGACGTGAGCGAGCCCGCGGCGGAGCCGACGCGCCCGCGCCCGCAGTACGGCGAGTACGCCACACCGGAGGAGCAGCGCGCGCGCATCGCGCAGCCGGCGCTGCCGGCGCAGCATCCCGTGCTCCCGCCCACCGTCCCGAGCCGTGCGCATCCGCCGACCGCGCCGGCGACGACCGCCGCGGCGCGTCCGTCGCGCACGGCCGATCGGATCATCACCTTCGCGCTGCTCGTGTACGGCCTCGTCACCGTCATCAGCGCGGTTCCCCAGCTGTGGGACTTCGCGGGCTTCGCGCAGACCTGGATGCAGGTCGCCGGGATCGACGCCACCTTCACCAACACGGCGCAGGGCGAGTTGTGGGGGCGCATCTCGGCGTTCGTCTTCATCGGAGGCTGGATGCTGACGGCCGTGCTGTCCTGGGCCTCGCTGAGGGCGCACCGGCTGTCGTGGTGGATTCCCCTCGTCGGGGCCATCGTGACGTTCATCATCGCGACGGTGTGCCTCACGATCCCCCTGCTCGGCGACCCCGCGATCGTCAGCCACTTCGCCCGATGAGCGCATCCGGCACGCTCCTCGCGGTGTGCGTCGTGCGGGCGCTGCGACCCGACGCCGGGGCGCTCGGGGTGACCGCGATCGACAAGGCCGCCGTCGAGGGGCCGGTCCGCCTCGGACGCTACGGCGCGTATGCCGACGTCCAGGCCAATCGCAAGCACCACGGCGGCCCCGACAAGGCCCTCTACGCCTACGCGCAGGAGGACGCCGACTTCTGGGCGGCCGAGTTGGGCGTCGACCTGCCGCCCGGGTGGTTCGGCGAGAACCTCCGCGTCGACGGGCTGGACGTCAACCGCTCGCGGATCGGCGAGCGATGGAGGATCGGCGAGACCGCCGTCGTCGAGGTGACGATGCCGCGGACGCCCTGCCAGACGTTCGCGCGCTGGGTGCGCACGGTCGACCGGTCGGCCGAGCGCGGCTGGGTACGCCGCTTCTCGGCGGAGCGTCGACTGGGCCCGTACCTGCGCGTCGTGCGCACCGGGTCGGTCCGCGCCGGCGACCCCCTCACCGTCATCCACGTGCCCGACGGCGCGCCCGGACTCCTGGACGCGTACGCCGATCCCGCGTGATCGTCGCGGGCGCCCCGCGCCGGTCACGGTCGGGCATCCGCGGCGACGGCCCGTACGTCGAACGCCCCCAGAGCGCGGCTCCGGGGGCGTTCGTCGTACGGGGACGGATCAGATGCTGATCGAGTGGCCCGCCGAACCGAGCTGCTGCGTGGCCTCGACCACGCGGGCCGCCATCGCCGACTCGGCGATCTTGCCCCAGGCGCGCGGGTCGTAGGCCTTCTTGTTGCCCACCTCGCCGTCGACCTTGAGCACGCCGTCGTAGTTGCTGAACATGAACCCGGCGACCGAGCGCGTGAACGCGTACTGCGTGTCGGTGTCGATGTTCATCTTGACGACGCCGTTGGCGACCGCGGTGGCGATCTCCTCCGGCGTCGAGCCGCTGCCGCCGTGGAACACGAGGTCGAGGGGCTTCGCGCCGGTGCCGAACTTCTCCGCGATGCCCGCCTGGATCTCGCCGAGCAGCTCGGGGCGCAGCTTCACGTTGCCCGGCTTGTAGACGCCGTGCACGTTGCCGAACGTCAGCGCCGCGATGTACCGGCCGTTCTCGCCGAGTCCGAGCGCGTCGACGAACTTCGAGACGTCCGCGGTGGTCGTGTACAGGGCCTCGTTCGACCCCTCGTGCTTGACGCCGTCCTCCTCGCCGCCCACGACGCCGATCTCGACCTCGAGGATGGCGTTGATGTTCTTCATGCGGGGGAGCAGCTGCTTGGCGATCTCGATGTTCTCCTCGAGCGGCACCGCCGAGCCGTCCCACATGTGCGACTGGAAGATGGGGTTGCGACCGGCGCGCACCTCCTCCTCGGATGCCGCGATCAGCGGCAGCACGAAGTCCTCCAGCGCCGGCTTCGGGCAGTGGTCGGTGTGCAGGGCCACCGTGATCGGGTAGTTCTTCGCGACCTCGGTGGCGAACTTCGCGAACGCGAGGGCACCCGTGGCACGGCCCTTGACGGTGTGGCCGGCGAAGTAGTCGGCGCCGCCGGTCGTCACCTGGATGATGCCGTCGGAGCCGGCTTCGGTCAGACCCTGCAGGACGGCATTGATCGACTGCGAGCTGGCGGCGTTGATCGCGGGGAACGCGTATCCACCGGCCTTCGCACGGTCCAGCATCTCGGCGTATTGCTCAGGGGTGGCGACAGGCATTTCTGCTCCTCAGTTCTGCGGGGATTCCAGGCTCAGCCTATCGAAGCGGCGGGACCGTCCGTGAGGGGGCGACCGGGCAAAAGAGTCCCCTGCCGCTTGTCCGCGGTGAAAGAATCGCGGTTCCTTCGTTGCGGCGCCGCCGAAAACGCCACGGCGGACGCAGGTGTCGCTCTAGGCTGGCGACATGGTGAGCCTGACCGCGGACATGAGCCCTTTGCACCCCGACCGCAACCTCGCGATGGAGCTCGTGCGCGCCACCGAGGCCGCAGCCATCCGCTCGGTCCCCTTCATCGGGCGCGGCGAGAAGGAGAAGGCCGACGGCGCGGCCGTCGACGCGATGCGCGCGTTCCTGACCACCGTCGCCTTCGACGGCGTCATCGTGATCGGCGAGGGCGAGAAGGACAACGCCCCGATGCTCTTCAACGGCGAGCACGTCGGGACCGGGCGGGGGCCGCAGTGCGATGTCGCCGTCGATCCCATCGACGGCACGTCGCTGACCGCGGAGGGGCGCAACAACGCCCTCTCGGTGCTCGCCGTCTCCGACCGTGGCTCGATGCTCGACGCCTCGAGCGTCTTCTACATGGACAAGATCGTCACCGGTCCCGCCGGCGTCGGCGTCGTCGACATCCGCCTGCCCGTCGGCGAGAACATCCGCCGACTCGCCGCGTCGCTCGGCAAGCCCGTCGACGAACTCGTCGTCTCCGTGCTCAACCGTCCGCGCCACGCGCGCCTCATCGAGGAGATCCGCGAAGCCGGCGCGGGCACGCGTCTGATGAGCGACGGCGACGTCGCCGGCGGCATCAACGCGGCGCGCCACAACGCGCGCACCGACATGTGCATCGGCATCGGCGGCAGCCCCGAGGGCGTGGCGACCACCTGCGCGATCAAGGCGCTGGGCGGTCACATCCAGGGTCGGCTCTGGGCGCGCGACGACGACGAGAAGCAGCGGGGGATCGACGCCGGTCTCAAGCTCGACGGCTACGTCTACGAAGCCGACGAACTGGTGAAGGGACGCAACACGATCTTCGTCGCGACCGGTGTCACCAACGGCGAGCTCGTCGCGGGCGTGCGTCGCGACGGCGACTTCGTCTACACCGAGAGCGTCGTCCTGCGCGGCGCGTCCGGAACGCTGCGCCGCATCTCCTCGGAGCACCTCACCTCGAAGTGGCTCTGAGCGCGACGCGCGGGGGCGTGGAGGACAGCTGACGCCCGCTCTGGCAGAATGTGGAGCGGTGTCACCGGCGACACATACGTCGTCCACGCAGTCCGGGGGTCACATGTCCGCAGCATCGAGCAGTCCCAGAACGGGTCAGGTCACCGTGCCGGTCGACCCCGCGCGCAGGCCCGACGTCCTGTTGCGGCGACGGATGCCGGAAGGGCATCAGGTCAGCGCGTGGTGGATGATCGGCGCTTTCGTCGCGGTCTCCGTCGCGGTCGTCGGGCTGCTGAACCTCTTCCCGGCCTGATCCGGCGCGCTCACAGTCGATCGCGCAGGTCGCCCACGTCGGCGACCATGGCCTCGGCGGCACCGTCGGTGAGTTCGGGGGCGATCAGCTTCCTCGGTGTCTTCTCGATCGCGGCGGGTGCTGCCGCCGCATCCAGCTTCGTCTCATCGATGCCGGGGAACTTGCGCGCCGTGACGAGCACGCGGGTCTCCAGCGACCCGGCGAAGCGGTTGTAGGTGTCCACCGTCCGCTCGATGGCGCGGCGGAGATCGTCGGCGTGCCCGGCGAGCGCGCCGAGGCGCTGGTAGAGCTCGGTTCCGAGATCGAACAGACGACGCGCCTCGGCGGAGACGTCCTGCTGGGTCCAGGTGTAGGCGACGGTCTTCAGGACCGCCCACAGGTTGACCGGCGACGCCAGAGCCACGCGCTTGCCGAACGCGTAGTCGAGCAGGGTCGGATCCTCCTCGAGGGCGGTCGCGAGCAGCGCCTCGTTCGGCAGGAAGCACACGACGAACTCGGGGCTGGAGTCCAATCCGCTCCAGTAGGCCTTCTTCGCGAGGGCGTCCACGTGCGCGCGGACCGCCTTCACGTGCCGCTGCAGCAGCTGTGCCCGCCGGGCCGCCTCCTCCCCGAGAGCGGTCACGGGGATCGCGGATGCCTCGAGGTACGCGTCGAGCGGCACCTTCGCATCGACGGCGAGCGACTTGCCCCCGGGAAGGCGCACGATCATGTCGGGGCGCCCCTCGCCGGCGTGCGAGGTGACCGACGACTGCAGGTCGAAGTCGACGTAACGCGTCAGCCCGGCCGACTCGACGACCCGCCGCAGTTGCGTCTCGCCCCAGACCCCGCGCGTCGCATTCGAGCGGAGGGCTCCGGCGAGCGACTCCGTCGTCGCGCGCAGCGCCTCATCCGACGCCTGCGCCTGGCGCAGCTGTTCCGTGAGGGAGCCGAACTGGGTCTGGCGGTCGCGTTCGAGGGCGGTCACCTTCTGCTGCATCGCCTCCAACGTCTCCTGGACGGGGGCGAGCGCGCGGAGCACGAGCTGCTCGCGTCGTTCCCGCTCCTGCTGCGCGCTCTGGTCGGCGCGCGCCTGCGCGCTGAGCTCACGGGTGAGCGCCCGCTGCTGCTCGAGCTGCTCGCCGAGCGAGCGTGCCGTCGCGTCGGCGGCGCCCAGGCGCGCGGTGAGCGCCGCAGCATCGCGGGCGGCACGTTCGGCGGCGCGGGCGCCGCCGGTGAACCAGCCGGCGACCAGGCCGCAGATCAGGCAGAGGACCGCGAGGGAGATGACGACGAGTGCATCCATGTGCACAGCGTGCCCGAGGCCTCGGACATCGTCGTGCGCCGCACCGTCAGAAGGTCGGAACCGCCGCGGTGGGGCGCGATGCCGTGCCCGCGAGCTGCGGCACGCGCACACCGAGCAGCATCGCGAGCTCGACGACGTCGTGCGCCCCCGCGCGGGCCGCGGCGTCGATCATGATGTGCGCGCAGGCCAAAGAGTCGGCCGTCGCATCGTGGTGCGCGAAATCGAGGAACCCCGCGGCGGCGGCCACCAGCGGGAGCCGGTAGGACGCGAGATCGTACGTCTTGCGCGCCACCTGGAGGCTGCATACGTAACGGTACGGCGGGCACGCGGCATCCGTCACCTCGCAGGCGCGGCGCAGGACGCTCATGTCGAAGCCCGCGTTGTGCGCCACGACCACGTCATCGCCGACGAAGGCGGCGAGGTCGTCGAGCTGGGTGGCCCAGGAGGGGGCGTCGGCGACGTCCTCGGGGCGGATGCCGTGGATGCCGACGTTGATCTCGAAGAACCGGTCGTGGCCCGGCGGGGGCTGGATCAGCCAACCCGCGGTCGCCACGACGCGCCCGTCGCGGACGCGGGTGAGTCCCACGGCGCACGCGGAGGCGCTGGAGGAGTTCGCCGTCTCGAAGTCGATCGCGGTGAAGTCCAGGGCCACGCGTCCACTCTGCGTGTCGTGCCCCGGCCGCCGCGGCAGGCGCGCCGTGCTCGCCGCACACCGCCGCCTGCGGCCGGGGCGCAAGGAGAGCGGGGAGCGATCCTGCTGCGATCGCTCCCCGCTGGTCGTGGCGCCGGGTCAGTAGGTCATGACGATCCGGCCGTCGATCTTGCCCCGCTCCATCCGCTCGAAGATGTCGTTGATGTCCTCGAGGGTCTCGACGTGCACCGTCGGATGGATCTGGCCGCGCGCGTAGAAGTCCAGGGCCTCGATCATGTCCTGGCGGGTGCCCACGATCGAGCCGCGGATCGTGATCGCCCGCAGCACGATGTCGAAGATGTCGGCGTCGAAGGTCCCGGGCGGCAGTCCGTTGAAGACGATCGTCGCTCCGCGCCGCACGACGCTGAGCGCCTGATCGAACGCCTTCGGGTGCACGGCCGTGACGAGCACCCCGTGGGTGCCGCCGGTGGCCTCCTGGATGGCGGCTCCTGGGTCGGTGTGTGCCGCGTTGACCGTCACCTCGGCGCCGTGCCGCCGCGCGAGCTCCAGCTTGTCGTCGTCGACGTCGACCGCTGCGACCCGCATCCCGAGGGCGCGTGCGTACTGCACGGCGATGTGTCCGAGCCCGCCGATGCCCGAGATCGTGACCCATTCGCCGGGGCGCACCCCGGTCATCTTCAGCCCCTTGTAGACGGTGACGCCGGCGCAGAGGATCGGCGCCACCTCCACCGGGTCGGCGCCGTCGGGGATGCGGGCCGCGTACTTCTCGTCCACGAGCATGAACTCCCCGAAGCTGCCGTCGACGGAGTATCCGCCGTTCTGCTGATCGGGGCACAGCGTCTCCCAGCCGGTGCGGCAGTATTCGCACGTGCCGCACGCCGACCACAGCCACGCGTTGCCCACCTTCTGTCCGATCGACAGGGTGGTCACGCCGGGACCGAGGGCGACGACCTCGCCGTAGCCTTCGTGGCCGGGGATGAGCTGCGGCTTCGGCGCGACGGGCCAGTCGCCGCGGGCGGCGTGCAGGTCGGTGTGGCAGACACCGCTCGTGATGACCTTCACGAGGGCCTGGCCCGGTCCCGGCGTGGGGACGGGGACCTCCGCGACGACGAGGGGTTCGCCCGCCGCGGTCACGACGGCTGCGCGCATCGTCGTCCGATCGTCGCGGGTTCCCGCCGCGACGGAGGTTTCGGTCAGAGTCGTCATCGACATCACTTCCTCTCGGCGGAGCCGTTCCGCCCGATGCTCCGACGCTAGGAACCCGAAGGTTGCACGCGGTTGCGGGCGGCGTAGGGTCGGACCATGGCGACGCGCGACGAGATGGCGACGAGCTTCGGGGCGGCGGCGGGGGAGTACGAGCGGGGTCGTCCGTCGTACCCGGCGGAAGCCGTCGCCTGGATGATCGCTCCGGCCGGCCCCCGTCCGCGGGTCGCCGACGTCGGCGCCGGCACCGGCAAGCTGACCGAGGCGCTGCGGCGGGCGGGCGCGGAGGTGGTCGCCGTCGAACCGGATGCCGCGATGCGGGACGCCTTTCGTCGTTCCCTTCCGGGTGTCGAGGTGCGCGCGGGCGCGGCCGAAGCCACGGGGCTGGCCGACGGCAGCGTCGATGCGGTCGTCTTCGGCCAGGCGTGGCACTGGGTGCGCGTTCCCGAGGCCTCTGCCGAGGCCGCGCGGGTGCTGCGGCCCGGCGGTGTGATCGGGCTGATCTGGAACATCCGCGACGAGTCGGTCTCCTGGGTCGCGCGTCTGGGTGCGGCGATGAAGGGAAGCCACGCGGAGGAGCTGCTCGCGGGCGAGGGGCCGACCGTCGCGGCGCCGTTCGGCACGCTGGAGCGCGAGAGCTGGCGCTGGTCGCGGGCGGTCACCCGCGATGAGGTCCTCTCGATGGTGCGTTCGCGCAGCTACGTCATCACCGCGCCGGCAGAGGAGCGAGCACGCATCGAGCAGGAGGTCGCCGCTCTGCTCGACGAGATCGGAGCCGTCGGCGACGCGCGCGTGGAGCTGCCGTACGTCACGCACGGGTTCCGCGCCGTCGCGGGGTGAGCTCGTCGCCCGCGTAGACTGAGATCCCGTGGCTCTTACCATCGGAATCGTCGGTCTCCCCAACGTCGGCAAGTCGACCCTGTTCAACGCGCTGACCAAGAACCAGGTTCTCGCGGCCAACTATCCCTTCGCGACGATCGAGCCGAACGTCGGCGTCGTCAACCTCCCCGACCCGCGGCTCGAGAAGCTCGCCGCGGTCTTTGGAAGCGAACGCATCCTTCCGGCCGCCGTCTCCTTCGTGGACATCGCGGGCATCGTGCGCGGCGCGAGCGAGGGGGAGGGGCTCGGCAACAAGTTCCTCGCCAACATCCGCGAGGCCGATGCGATCGCGCAGGTGGTCCGCGGCTTCGCCGACTCCGACGTCGTGCACGTGGACGGCAAGGTCGACCCGGCATCCGACATGGAGACCATCAACGCCGAGCTCCAGCTGGCCGACCTCGAGACGCTCGAGAAGGCGATCACCCGGTACGAGAAGGAAGTGCGCGGGAAGAAGCTCGATCCCGCCGTGCTCGAGGCCGCCGTCGCCGCGCGTGACGCGCTGCAGCGCGGCGAGCTGCTGTCGGCCTCCGGAATCGACCTTGCGCCGATCAGGGAGCTCGGTCTGCTGACGGCGAAGCCGTTCATCTTCGTGTTCAACGTCGACGAGGCGGTGCTGACGGATGCCGACCGCAAGGCCGAGCTGGCCGCGCTCGTGGCTCCCGCGAAGGCCGTCTTCCTCGACGCGAAGATCGAGTCCGAGCTCATCGACCTCGACCCGGCGGATGCCGCCGACCTCCTCGCGTCGACGGGTCAGGACGAGTCGGGACTCGACCAGCTCGCCCGCATCGGCTTCGACACGCTCGGACTCCAGACCTACCTCACGGCGGGCCCCAAGGAGGCGCGCGCCTGGACGATCGGCAAGGGATGGAAGGCGCCGCAGGCCGCGGGGGTGATCCACACCGACTTCGAGAAAGGCTTCATCAAGGCGGAGGTCATCTCGTTCGACGATCTCGTCGCGCTGGGCTCCGTCGCCGAGGCGCGTGCGAAGGGCAAGGCCCGCCTGGAGGGCAAGGACTACGTCATGCAGGACGGCGACGTGGTGGAGTTCCGCTTCAACGTCTGAGGTCCCGGCCCGCTCGCACCGGCGCACCGCGGAGCACCCTTAAAGTGAGCGCATGAGTTCTGCCGCGCCGGCGGCCGGCGTCGATCCGGCTCGCTCCCGAGGTCTCCGGATGCTGCTCAGCGGCTCGTTCCCGAACCTCGTGCAGTGGTACAACCTCTACGTCTTCGCGGCGTTCGCGCCGTTCTTCCGCACGGAGTTCTTCGACCCCGCCGACGGGGGCTCACTCGTCTACGTCTACGGCATCTTCGCGCTGACCTTCGTCATGCGCCCGGTCGGGTCGTGGCTGTTCGGACGCATCGCCGATCGGCGAGGCCTGCGATTCGCGCTCGTGTCGAGCGTCCTGTTGATGTCGGCGGGGTCGGCCGTGCTGGCGTTGAGTCCGACGGCGTCGGCCGCGGGCGCGGCGGCCGGCGGCATCCTGCTGCTCGTCGGGCTCGTGCAGGGCGTGGCGACCGGCGGAGAGTACGGCGTGTCGGCGGTGTACCTCTCGGAGGTGTCGACCGACGGCAGACGCGGCTTCTTCTCGTCGTTCCAGACGGCGACGATCGTGGCGGGTCAGGTGCTCGCGCAGGCGACGCTGCTGGTGCTGCTCACATCGGTCGACCGTGCAGAGGTGTCCGTGTGGGGATGGCGGGTCGCGTTCGGCATCGGTGCGCTCGCCGGGCTGTCGACCCTGCTGGTCGCGCGGCGGATGCCGGGGGAGCGGCGTCGCCCCACGGCAGGAGTCACCCTGACCGTCCTCCTGCGCGAGGGGTGGCGGCCGCTGCTGTGGGTCGTCCTGATGACCTCCGGCGGAACGGCCGCCTTCTACACGTTCACCGTCACGGTGCCGGCGGTGTCGCGTGAGGCCGCGTACGGCTCCGGGGGTGCGGCAGCCGAGCGGGCCAGCACGACCGCGATCCTGCTCGCGCTGATCGTGCTGATGGTGCTGCAGCCCGTCGGCGGCGCGCTCAGCGATCGCGTCGGGCGGAAGGCGCTCCTGGTGTTCTTCGGCGTGGCGGGCGTCATCGTCATCGGCCCGGTCGTCGCCGTGGCCGGGGGACTCCTCGATCCGTGGGTGCTGTTCGCCGCCCTCGTCGCGGTGTTCACCGTGCTCACCGGCTATCTCGCCACGAACACGATCGTCAAGGCCGAGGCCTTCCCTCCGCAGCTGCGTGCTCTCGGCGTCGGCTTCGGCTATGCCGTGGCCAACTCCCTCTTCGGTGGAACGGCGCCGCTGATCTACCACGCCACCGTGGCGACGCCGTGGGTCTTCTCCGGATACGTGACGGTGCTGGTGGGGATCACCCTCGCCACTGCGCTCACCATGCGCGGAGGACGGACGAGCCCGCTCGATCGTCGGCTCTGACACCGCGGCGGTGAGAGGGACGCCGGCTACGGCTCCGTGGTGAGGACGGGCCCGCAGGTGAGGCACGACCATGCGACGAGGAACCTCTCGTCGTCCAGGACCTCGAAGCCCAGGCGGTCCCCGCACAGAGGACAGGTCGGGCCGTCGCCGACGGGGATGCGCATACCGCCAGTATCGCCGCGACGCCGCGCCGACAGACGCCGGGGAGCGCGCGACACGCCCGGGATGCCGGTGTGATTTGCCGCCGGCGCGGATCCGACCTAAGTTTGTATCCGTTCGCCCCACAGGGAAGAGCGAAGGGCCGGAAGGCCTCGCCCCCTCAAGCGGAGAACCGATCCCCATCCCACACCCTCCACGTGGGCAGACCATCCGGTCTGGGATGAGGGTTTCCCCCGTGCAGCCGTTGCCAGCGGTCGTCACCACGGATCCTCGGATCCTGAGACGCCGACTTGACAAGATGCGCGAGAGGGATAAGATAGAGAAGTTGCCCTGCGGGTGAGGCTGAGAGGCCGAGCAGTAGGAGCATCCGATCCTTGAGAACTCAACAGCGTGCACTTGTCAAATGCCAAATAACCTCGTCTCAGCTTCGGCTGGGTGAGATTCCTTTGGATCAAGTCCAGCCTCTTTTGGGGTTGGCGTA
>NZ_JACBGF010000006.1:0-94246 GCF_021401375.1 Microbacterium sp. NFH-22A-Y
GAATGGACGTCATCGGCAAAGCACCGGTTTCGAGCGAGGGCGAGTACTTCCGCAACTCGGTCTGGTGGTGGCATCCGCTCGCGGAGTACATCACTCACTCCCATTCCGATCTCGCCGCGGCCTGCACCCTGTGGCACACCAACGATGGGGACGGGCTCGACGCTGACGACGCGGCAGCTCTGGCCGACGCGCTGGCCGAGGATCTCGACAACGGCGCCGTGGCTCTCTATGAGGCGGAGCGCAGCGTCCAGATCGCCTCCTTGCCGCGCGAGACGTGCAGGCTGTGCGTCGGAACAGGAACCCGCTCCGACGCCATCGGCATCGAGATGGGCTTCACCGCTCGCGGATGGTGCAACGGGTGCGACGGCATCGGCGACCGCGAACCGTGGGAGGCGTCCTACGTCTTCGAGGTCGCGAACGTGGCCGAGTTCGCGAAGTTCGCTCGCGCCTCGGGCGGATTCGAGATCTGCTGATCCCCCGGGGGGACGCGGGCATCGCATCTCCTCTTCCCGATGTCGGCGACTGCGGCTATACTGTAACTGTCAGGGATACGAATAAGGAGTTGAGATGGCCACCACGATGCAGGACACGATGAGCCAGCACTACGCCGAGCAGTACGGCATCAGCTTCGAGTCGGACTCCCGCGATCCGCTCGCCGACCTCTTCGACGGCTCCTTCGGCCGCGACTGGGCAGACCTGCGCCGTTGACTCGCTGGATGCGGGGTGCCCACTCCCCCGCACCCAGCATCCAACCCACCACTCCCGAGAGGACATCCAGATGAGCACCCTCTTCATCGATACCGACCTCGAGTCCCGCGCCGCATGGTCCACCATCACGGAGCCCGCCGACGCGATCGCCATCGCTTTCACCGCCGCCCTGGGACACTCGGCAGCCCTCACTGAACTGGAGCACCCGAAGAACGCCATCCAGTCGCTGATCGACGTCGACGCCGCGGCCGACCACACCGAAGCGGCCGCGGCGATCCAACGCTGGACCCCGAGGCTCCAGTCCTCCGCAGTGAGTCACGCCCTTGCCGCCGCGGCCCGAGACGGCATCCAGCTGATCGACCCATCACAGGTCCCCGGTCTCACGGACCTCGGCACCCGGGCGCCGCACCTGATCTGGCTTCGGGGCGACGCCGAGGCACTTACCCGGCCGATCCGCAGCAACGTCGCCATGATCGGTGCCCGGGCGAGCTCCTCCTACGGCGACGGGGTCGCACGTGAGCTCAGCGAGCAGCTGGTTAGCAGCGGTGTGACGATCGTCAGTGGAGCCGCATATGGAATCGACGGGGCATCGCACCGTGCCGCCATGGAATCCGGCGGGACCACCGTCGCCTGGCTTGCGGGTGGCGTCGACCGCCCCTACCCAGCGGGCCACCGCGACCTCATAGACAGAATCGTCGAGCACGGGGGTGCGGTCGCGAGCGAGGTTCCTCCTGGGGCTACCCCGACCCGCTGGCGGTTCCTCGGTCGCAACCGCCTCATCGCGGCAGCGTCTGCCGCGACCATCGTGGTCGAGGCTGGATATCGTTCTGGCGCGCTGACCACCGCGACTACAGCGGTGATGCTGGGTAGGGCGCTCGGGGCCGTCCCGGGGCGCGTCGACAGCCCGACATCCGTGATGCATTCTCTCCACCGCTGTTGCCCGAGCTATCGGGTTTCTCAGGAGTTGAGGCGTGGAGTAGATGGCGGTCCGATCTCGCGATCCCAGTGGGCACGCCGTTCCTCATAGCGCCAGACCTGAGTTACGACGTGAAGTTGAACGCGTTCTTCTATTCGGCAGACATGCTGTCGTCGCGAATGTCAACGCGTTTGGGGTACGCGAGAGATCTCAAAGGATTCCTCGACTTTCTCGAACACGCCCGGGTAGGAACCAGCTGGTGGAACGCCGATCAAGAGGACCACCGCGCCTACTTGGTGTGGCGTCGTGAGGACCTGACCGGGCCGCGCGTGAGTCCAGCGACGTGGGATCGGGAAGTGAGCGCCGTGGATCGCTTCTACCGGTGGCAGCTACTGAACGGTCACGTAGCGGCGCATCCGATCCCGCAGCGAGCGAAACGTTCCGGCCGCAAGGGCACTCCGCCGGTGGCATCAGGACAGACCGCGGCAACGTACTCCCATTCGGCAAGACGCGGACTGATTGCCTGGCTCCCGGCTCGGTCCTACCGCATCTGGAGAGATGTCGGTCTCCGCGGGTACGGTTCGGACGGGCTACGCGATCCGCTCTTCCGGGGTCGGTGGGCTGACCGCAACGCCGTCTTCGCTGACATGATGGTCCGCACCGGCCTACGCCTTTCCGAGCAGTCAGCGTTGAGCGTGATAGAGCTGCCAGAGGTTCGAGCCAGCAGCGGGTACCACCGGTTCTGGTTGCCGCCCGCGATCGCGAAGGGAGGCTCCGCTCGGTGGGTGTACGTGCCGACGCGCATCCTTCGCATGCTTCACTCGTACGTCGACATCGACCGGCGGCTCAGCATCACTCAAGCGCAACGACGAGGAGCATACGATCGCCCCGACGCCGGGTTCTTGTACCTCGACGCTCACTTCCGCGCACACGCGACCGCGGAGGGCGCGTCCACGAGAGACAGCTCCGTTCGGTTATCGCAGTTGACTGCCGACGAGCGGCGCCGACTGCTGATGCAGGGGCCGGAGGGCTGGGAACCGGCGTCACTCTGGTTGACCGAGGAGGGGATGCCGGTCTCGACTTCCACATGGAAGGACATCTTCCGGCAGGCGAATCAACGGTGCGCCAACCATGAGATCGGCGTGGCGGCGCATGCACACATGCTGCGCCATACGTTCGCTGTTCTCACGCTGGAGCAGTTGCAGCGGGGGCATATCGCTTCGCTCGCCCACCTGAATCCGGCGCAGCGCACCCACTACACGCGCGTGTTCGGCGACCCGCTCGACTGGGTGCGGCAACGGCTCGGACACAAGAGCGTCACGACCACGCGGGTGTACCTGCATGCTCTGGAGGAACTGGAGATGGAGACGCGGATGAAGCTGGTGTCGGACCCATGGGAGGACTCGCGCGACACCGCGCTGGTCATCACTCACGAGCCCGGATCCGAGCTATGAGCCCACGCGGAACGACGCGCACTGGACGGGCTGCGGCAATGCCGAACCGCCCGTACGCCGCTCGTCCTCTCACGGTCGGGACACTGGTCGAGTTCCATGGCGAGGACGGCCGCACGTACACATTCGATGTCGGGACCTTGCCGCTGCCCGAGTGGCATGAGGCGCTGGCCGCAAGCTGGGCGGCGAGGATCGGACCAGCGGGCACGCTACGCACTCGCGCCTCGGCGCTGAGCGCGTGGGGCGGTCTGGGACGAATGATCCGCTGCTACGCCCAGATGCTGCAACCGCCCAGGACGCCTGATCAACTCACCATCGACCACGTCGATGCCTACCTGCGTCTCCGCACAGCCGCCGTCGGGGTCTCGCCGGCGGGCGAGGAGTCTCGCATCGCTGCGGCGACGTTCGAGACGCAGCCGCTGGCGAGTCTGGTCGCCCCCGAGGTGCGAGACCGGATGCGCCCGAGGTCTCGGCGCCGCAGGAACCCGCTCCCGGGCTACTCCGACGGCGAGCTCCGACGGATCGTTGCCGCTGCGCGCGCTGACGTGATCGCGCTCCGCGACCGGCTCACGGCGACGACACCTGCTGACCTGACCGGATCAGCCCGGGACCGCCTCGACGCCGCACGGGAAACAGGAAAGGTGTCCGTGGCCGGACTCCCTCTACGCGAGCAGCCTCAGACACGCGCCCGGATAGCACGGCAGCTGTTCGTCACGAACGAGGATCTGACGCCGATGCTCGTCCTGCTGGTGGCGACGACGGGCTGGAATGTGGAAGTCATCAAGGACCTGCCATCCCACCATCGGCGGATCGAGGATCTCGCCGTCGAGCTCGAGGTGACGAAGCGGCGCCGCGGAGCCGGCCGATGGCATCAGACAGTGACCTGGGAGATCGGCCCGTCGAACAAGGAGCTCATGACCCCGGGTGGCGTGTACCTCCTCTTGCACGCGCTGATGGCTCCCGCCCGTGACCTCCTCGCTGACGCCCCCTTCTGGGCGACCTGGCACCGGGCCGGCCAGAGGAAGCAAGGATGTCGGAATCCGTTCGGTCACGAACTGGGCGCGAACGTCTACATTCAGCGGTGGGTACGCGCGCACCAGCTCCTCGCCGACCCCGTGAGCACCGGCGATGACGCCGAACCGCTGGTGCTGAACTTCAACCGGCTCAAGACCAGCATCGATGTTCGCCGCACCCGGCAGATGGGCGGCCATCTGCCCTCCGCAGTGCGCAGCAACAGCACGACCGTCCTGTTCCGCAACTACCTTTCCGGTGATCCGTCCACGATCGACTGGGCTCGCGAGGTGGTCGCAGACGCGCTCACCGACGTGGAACGGACCGCATGGGAGACCCACCAAAAGGCGCTGGCCGGACACGGGCGCCGCGCCTTACGGATCCAGCCGCGCGCCGCGGACACGGACGAGCACATCCCGGGGACGGAGACCGCGTGGGCCAGTTGCGCCGATCACGATCATCACCCGGGAACGGGGCGACGATGCACGGCGAGTTTCCTCGACTGCTTCCATTGCGGGAACTGCGTGATCACCGACGATCATCTCCCTCGACTGCTCAGCCTTCTGGACGCCCTGGAACAGCGCCGTCAGCACATGACCGACGACGCCTGGTGGGAGCGCTATGGGGCAACCTGGGCGGCCATACGCCGCGAGGTGCTGCCTACGTTCAGCGAAGCGGAAGTCGATCAGGCAGCCCAGCACAAACCCGACGACAGCCTCCTCGACCTTGTCGAGCCGACGTGGGAGCAGCCATGACAGTCCAGCTCGCCCGCACCCCGACCGGTGGACCCCTTGCCGACGTGTACGTGCTGCACGGGCGCCCGCTGCGCCCGGGGGTCGAGCTCACTCAGACGGCGCGGTTCGGGGATGACGAATGGCCGATCGGTCCCGCGGCGCTGCAGACCCAACAGCGCAGCCTCACCCTCCGGTTCGACACCGCGACCAAGGAGTACCGGCATGTCCTGAAGCAGTTCACCTACGCGGCCCTGTCCGGCCCGCTCCCGCCCAACGAAGCGCGCCTCACCATCAGCAGCGTCTACTCCGTCTTCTACAACCTCGCCGTGTTCTTGCGTTGGCTCGATGTGAACCACGGCGGCCGCGCACTCTCGCTGATCACCGCCGACACGCTCCTGGGATATCATCACCACCTCGCCGTCACCTACCGCAGCGCGACGCGACGACACACCCTGCGAGCTGCGGTCGCGTTCCTGTGGCGATACCGCCACGCGCTTGGCCACGACGCACTACGCCTGGATCCCCGAACGATCCCAGAATGGCGAGAGCGGAACACCTCCCGGACGGAGAACACCACCGCCCGTATCCCAGAAGAAGTCCACAGCCGGCTACTGGTGTGGGCGATGCGGTTCGTGAACGACTTCGCCGAGGACATCCTGACCGCCGTTGTCAAATGGGAGAAGCTGCGACGCCCGCGTCTCCCACAACGCCGCACAAGGGAGTTCAACGACGCCAGCGTCTCCCAGTATCTGGCGGAAGCCCGAGCGGCCGGGCACCCTCTGCCAGGTTTCAACGGACAGGTCAACCACGCCGCGATCGCCCGCACCATCGGCTGCAACCGTCGGGCCGTCGACGACCACGCGGACGACTTCGCCGAAGCAGCCAAGATCCTCGGCGTGTCAGACTTCATCTACCTCGACATCGACGTCACCGGACACATCGACGGGGACAGCTGGATCGAAGGCGTCACGCTCGACCCCGCCCGCGACGACTCTCTCGCCGTTCTCACCCAGATGCTGCAAGCGGCCTGCTACATCATCATCGCGTTCCTGTCCGGGATGCGCGACAGCGAGGTCAAACACCTGCGGCGAGGGTGCTCCACCGCTCACCTTGACGGCAACGGCCAGCCCTACCGCTGGACAGTCTCGAGCCTCGCGTTCAAAGGGGAGGACGACCCCACCGGGGTTCCAGCGACATGGGTGATCGGCGCGCCCGCCGCGAGGGCCATCGCTGTCCTCGAACAGGCACAAGACCGGGCGCACAACCGCACGGACTGGCTCTTCGCGCCGATCAAGACCGGACCCGGGACCGGATCGGCCGGGCGACTCGGAAACAAGACGATGACCAACGCCGGCAGCAACCGGCAGCTGAACAGGTTCGTCACCTGGGTCAACGACTACTGCTGCACCCGTGGCCGCAACGACGGCATCCCTGACGTCGACGGCCGCCCCTGGCGGATCAGCACCAGCCAGTTCCGCCGCACCCTGGCCTGGTACATCGCCCGCCGGCCCGGTGGCTCCATCGCGGGGGCGATCGCCTACCGCCACCACAGCATCCAGATGTTCGAGGGGTACGCCGGCACTAGTGATTCGGGATTCCGCGCAGAGGTCGAAGCCGAACAAGCTCTCACGCGCGGCGAGGACCTCCTCGCCGTCATCGACCAGCACGATCACACGCGCCTCGCCGGTCCCGCCTCTGATGAAGCGCGGCGCCGGCTCGACCTCATGGGTCAGACCCCGGGATTCGCAGGCACCGTCACCACAGACCGTCGACGCTTCCTGCGCCTGATCAGCGCCCACGATCCCGCAGTGTATCCCGGCAGGTACGTCACGTGCGTGTACTCCCACGACAAGGCGCTCTGCCGCGCGGGCTCGTCAGAATCAGACAGCTCTCCAGACCAGTCGAACTGCAAACCGCTCACCTGCCGCAACGTCGCCCTCACCGAAGACAACATCCAGTCTTGGCGGGAGGAGCTCAACGGGCTCGACGCGCAGCTCGCTTCCCGACCGTCGCTCCCGCCCGCGCTCGAGACGCGGATAAGAGAACGTCGTGATCAGATCACCCAGTTTCTAATGAAGAGCCAGGATCCCCGATGACCCGAGCCGTCTCCCTACCGACCGTCGCGCAAATCGACGATGCCCTCACCGTCCTGCGAAGCGGCAGCGATCGTCCCGTCAGCACGAGCGGCCTCGCCGCGCACTTGGGGCTGTCCAACGCAACCTTCTGGAGACACTTCCCGGCAATCGCGCAACGCGTCTCCGACGAACGACGTGCCGCGCTCCGCGGCCCGAAGCGTTCTGCATCGGAGGCAGAACCGCGAGGCGACGCCGAGGCGAAGCTCCGGCGAGACATCGCCGCGCTGCGCGGGCAGCTCGATCTCGCCGTCGCTCACATCCAGCGGCTCACGCTAGAAAACGAAGCGCTCCGCAGCCGGGCGGAATCACACAGCAACATCATCCGCCTCGACGACGCGCGCTAGCCCGAAGCGATCGAATCGCAGCTACCTGACTTCGAAGGGATCCTCAGTGCCCGTTCACTCCACGGATGGCCTCGACGTGGGGTGCGAAGAGCCCGCGCGCTTGTGCGCCGGCACAGTTCTCGACCGGTTCCCCTTGGTCATAGACGTGGTGTGAGGAGGAAACCCAGGAGGACGAATGGCGCACCCCGGGGTGGCGAAGCTCGCCGGCTCAGCGTACGATCGCGTCTCGAACACAGTTACTATTTCGGGAGGTTGCGATGATCGTCACCGTCGAACAAAGAACGGCAACCCTTTCGTTCCAAGACGACCGGCCCGTGACGCTTCTCTGGGACCACAAACGGTGGCAGGTGCTAGACGCCCCTACCCGGATCGGCGCGCCCGGCAACCGTTCCTACTCGCCGTTGATCACGCATCCGCCGCGACCCTGGGCAGGATGGCGATTCACAGCCCGCGTCGACGACCGCACACAGACCTATGTCTTCGACCTCCGTGAGACGAACTGCAACAGCTACGAGGTGCTCGGTGTCTACGAATGAGGCCCCTGCTCAACTCCCGCACGGCATCCAATTGCAGCTGCTTCCGCCCAGGTCCGCACGGTTACGCAACCGCCCACCGGAGTGGGAGGTCCTGCTCAACGGCAAACGCATCGGCCGGATTGAACAGTGGAGCGTCAGCAGCTCCTCCTCGACCTTCTACCGCGCCACGGCCATCCACCCCCAGACCGGAGAGCCGATCCCCCTCGAATCCAACACCGACTTTCCCGAACGGGTCGAAAAGGTCGTCGCAGCATGGAACAATCCCGCGCGTTTCGTTCACCGGTCCTCGTGGGAGTGAGTAAACCGGCTGGTGCTCAAGTCCCCCGTGTGACGTGCGGTTCCTGCCCGCGCCGGCATCGCAAGCGGGAACGACGGATCCGGGCGTCAGGCCCTGCCAGGACCGAGCCTGGCTGATCCTGCGAAAGCTGAAGCTGAACGGCGCTCATGCATCCGTGGTGCCTGGGGACTCCCGGGTGAGCGAAAAGCGGACGCGTCTGTCTGGCGTGGTGAGCCAGTGGATCAAGCGACCTCGGACTTCGCGTCGTTCGAGGATCGTTGCATCCTCGATCCACATAAACGCAGTGCCAAAGTCGATGGTTTGCTGGCCGGTAGCTACCTGAAGAGGAACCTCGACCGCCACAGGACCAGGGATCGTATCGACTTCCGCTGCGAGCTCGAGTCCCAAGGCGTGACCCTCTGGGTAGGCGGCAATGACGGACTTCCCTTCGAGGAGTGTGGCCGCGCGTCGCCAACTCGCCACCTGCGCATTGGTTGTTGCCGTGAGGTCCGGAACACGGACTATCGTGCCGGTGTGCTCTTGCAGTCTCGCGAGGGCGTCGACGGGAACTGCGATCGCATCGAGAAGCTCGCGGATCTCCAGAGGGAACTCGACGCCCCAATTCGGATCGGTGCTCGCACTGCGTGCTGGAGCGCCTTTACGCCGCACCCTGACCGTGTTCGGGGATGCCGCTGATGAGATGAACGCCAGAGCATCGCGCACCCCCAGAGCTGGCTGGTTCGAGTAGTCCCCGAAGCGGAACTGTCGCTTGCCTCCTTCAGACGGTGCGTAGCGGTCCTCGACAGTGAACACGTTGTTCCTCTGCCGGAGCACCACACGGATCCCCTTCGAGCCCTCACTCCGCTCGATACGGGTCACCTCTGTCGATGCGATCACCTCACCCTCCGGGGTATAGCTCTCAAGGATGAGATCTGGATCAGCACCGACGTCGTCGCCGAGCGAGACAACCTGCATCGCCGCGTCCTTCAGCGGCCCGCCGAGCCCTCCAGGAGCGTCGATGCTGCCGGCGAAAGCGCCTCGCGGAGTCACGAATGGCGTACCGAAGTCAACAAAATCCTGAACAGCTGCAGCCAAGTCGGAGTCCCGCTCCGCGGTCACTGTTCCCGATACGATGATGGGTCGTTCCGTTGCCGACGCGGCGCACCTGGCGATCACGTCCACTGCCTGCCAACTCTTCCCTGGGCCGTCAGAGTGAATCCAAGTCATCATGAGGTTCGGACGGTCGACCGCCCCGGGTAGTTGCCCGTCCCCCATCCGGAGTTCGTACTTGTAGTGGGGATCCCCCTCCAAGACTGTGAGCGCCTTTGCCAACCGGGACGAAACGGTCGGGACATCCAGAGCCTCGTTCGCTTCGTTAGGAGCGAGCAGCGCAACGACCACTTGGTACGCCTCTTCGATGCGGCTCTTGCCGCCCTCCAAGTAGCAATCGATGACCTCGGGATACTTCGCGGCGAGGGCGTCAATGTATGTCAGGCCATGCCAGACGACAGTATGCGAGCCGCCGTCGTCCAGGCCACGAAGCCAAGACTCGGCTTCGGGTGTTGGGTCCCATGGCGTGACTAGGTGCCACTCCTCGACGTTGAGTGCTTCCCAGCGTGGGTCTGACTGAAGACGAGACCACGACTCCTCGACCCTGTCCTGCTGATTCGCCGAGAGCGGTTTCGTGTAGCGCTTGACCTGGTAGACGACGTCACCCCCGTCTGCCGCTGCCCCTCGGTCAAGGATGTCCACCCCGCCATCACCCCTCGATGGCGTTATGCGTACGGAGTTTGGGTGCTCCCGATTGATGAGCATCGCGACAACTGCCTCAATGTCGTTGCCCTCATACCGTTCCCACGCAATGCGCGTCATCGATTCCCGCTCTCATCGTCCACGGCGCTGGCGCCTACCCACACCATGAGGTCACGCTAGCGGGGCTCCGCAGGGCCCGGGCCGAACGGCACCCACGGCCACGAGGAGGGTGAATCGCCGACGGACTCCTCGCGGACTGTGTCCGTAGCCAGGGTGCAGTCGCCGATAAGCAGGACGTCTCAGCCGTCAACCGAGCAGTATTGGACGGGAGCGAAACAGCAAGGCGACAGTGGGATGAATACGCAAGCGGAAGGATCCTCCCACGTGCCCATCGACAATGATCAGTCGGTCGAACGGACTCCAATGTGGATCGGGGGTCGACCAGTCCATGGCGACCGCGAGCTCGTGGTGCAGGACCCTTTCACCGGCGGGGTTGCAGGCGTGACGACCCTTGCGACCGATGAGCAGGTGGAGAGGGCAATCAGACATGCCGACGCGGCCAGGAAGACCATGGCCGACCTTCCTTTGCATGCCCGCGCGAGTGCGCTGCGCGCGATCTCGGCGGGTCTTGTCGCGGCGCGCGAGGAGATCGTCGATCTGATGGTGGGCGAGTCGGGGAAGCCGCGCTCACTGGCTGTCGTGGAAGTCGAACGAGCGGCGTCGGTCTTTGCCTGGGCGGCAGAGAATGCTCGGCAGTGGTCGGGGGCGGTGACTCGCCTGGACGGCGACCCCAGCGGCGAGGGAAGGCTGGCGTTTGTCCGTCGATACCCCCGGGGGTCGGTGCTGGGTATCTCGCCGTTCAACTTCCCTCTCAATCTCGCCGCACACAAGGTCGCTCCCGCGATCGCGGTTGGTGCGCCGATTGTGCTGAAGCCGGCACCGAAGACACCGCTCTCGGGTCTAGTTCTTGGCCGACTGGCGGCCGAGACCGGGTTGCCTGCTGGAGCGGTGAGCGTCATCAACGTGGATGACCTTATCGCCACCAAGCTCGTATCGGATCCCCGGCTCCCGGTGATCAGCTTCACTGGATCAGCGAGAGTCGGGTACGGCATTCTTCGGGCGGTTCCCGAGAAGCACGTCACCCTCGAGCTGGGCGGTAACGCGGCTGTCATCATTGCGCAAGATATCGCGGAGGACGAAGACGGTCTCGCGTCTGCGATGGCGCGGATTGCCCTGTTCGGCAATGCTCAAGCTGGGCAGTCTTGCGTGAGTGTTCAACGGGTTCTAGTTCCCTCGGCGCTGTACGAGCGCGCCCGCGACGCGCTGGTGTCGGCGGTCCGCGATCTGCGGCAAGGGGATCCCCGAGACCCGACCACCCAGGTTGGACCGGTGATCAACGCGGATGCGGCTGATCGCATAGCGTCGTGGGTCGAAGAGGCTCGCGAGGGCGGCGCGCGTGTCGTCGTCGGGGCGCAAAGATCGGGTCTAACTCTGACCCCGACCGTGCTCGAGGATGTTCCTGCCGACGCGCGGATCGCCACCGATGAGGTCTTTGGGCCAGTCATGATTCTCGAACGGTTCGACGATATCGACGAAGCTTTCGCGATGGTCAACCGATCCCGGTTCGGACTGCAGGCTGGGGTCTTCACACGGGATATCGCCATCGCTTTCCGCGCCCACCGAGACCTTGACGTCGGCGGGGTGATCGTCGGCGACGTCCCTACGTACCGTTCAGATCAAATGCCATACGGCGGTGTGAAAGAGTCCGGCGTCGGCCGAGAGGGAGTGAAGTCCGCAATGACCGATCTGACCGAAGAGCGAGTTCTCGTCCTCTCCGGGCTCGACTTATGAGGAACGTTGTTGGTCCGATCCTCGTCACGGGGGCCTCACGCGGCATCGGTGCCGCATTGGTCGAACGGCTGCACGCCGACGGCGTCGAGGTCATAGGGCTATCCCGCAGTAGACCGAAGAATCTGCCCGGGCATCATGTGGAGTGCGATCTCCTCGACATAGAGGCTGTCGACTCGACGATGGCCGCGTTGACCGCCAAGTACGAGTTCGCCGGGCTTGTGAACAACGCCGGCATCGTCCTTCCCTCCCGACTTCAAGATCTCGCCTGGGACGACTACGCGATTGTCATGGACCTCAATGTGAGGGCCGCCATCCAGATGAGCCGTTGGGTGGTCCCAGGGATGATTCGAAATGGCTACGGGCGCATTGTGACACTCAGCAGCCGTGCGACTCGTGGAGCGATGGGCCGCACCGCGTACTCAGCAGCGAAGAGCGCACTCGAGGGGTGCGCCCGAACCTGGGCGATGGAGTTCGCCCGAGATGGAATCACGAGCAACGCGGTAGCTCCCGGCCCGATAGACACCGAGCTCTTCCGCCGTACCCGGCCATCTGGATCCGCTGCCGAGCGGCGCGTGCTCAGCACGATCCCCCAGGAGCGAGTCGGTGATGTTAGCGAGGTGGCCGCTGCGATCGAGTTCCTCTTGTCCCGCGACGCCGGCTACATCACCGGACAGGTGCTCAGGGTTGATGGAGGGGCAAGCCTCGGCGTTCCTACCGGCTGACCCCGCTACCCCGATCTCGCCAGTTCACTGAGCACCGCGGATGAGTTCCGGGACCGCTATCCGGAAGGCCATCAATCCCTCTCCTACGGGTCGCTCGCATCGACCGCCGAATCGATTCCCACGCGTATCACTATCGTGTTCGCCGCCTTCGCGATCAGCTGGCATTTGCGCGCGACCACGAGCGTGAGCGCCCGCGCGCATCATGACCTCTGCGAAGCTGATGTCGGCGTCGACGGCACCACTTCAATGCGACCACCCCACCTGGTAGCGCTGACGATGAACGCCGAGGTCCGCCTCACTCACAGTTGTGAAAGAACTCACAGCAGCCGACGGTTCATCTGGAGCAATGCGCAAGGCCATCCACCTCCTCGCAACTCATCGCAGAGCGGCTGCGCAGCAGATCGCAGGGTCTCATCTGACGATCGCGAGTGCCCTGATGGGGCTGGCGCTCGACCCCTCGAGTGGCAATGGCAGGCCGACGAACTCGAAGCGGTGCGCCGGTATCTTGTCGATGTTCGTCATGTTCTCGATAATCGCGATGAAGTCGTCGGGCGCGAGGCCAAGCGACTCGGGACGCAGATAGTTCATGTGCACCGGCGAGGTCAGGGCTCCGGTGGTGGTCTCCACGGTCGAGCAGTCGATGCCGACCGTGCGGGCTCCGCGGGCGCGAAGCCACTCGCCTGCCTCCCTAGTCAGCCCCATGTGGTGGTCGAGATACATTGCGGGGTCGCTGTCGTAGAACTGCGACCAGCCGGTGTGAAGGAGCACGATGTCGCCGCGCATCACCCGCTCCTTCGAAGCCGCCTCGGCAGCTTCGAGAATCTCGGGGGTGAGCTGACCGTCTGGCCCAAAGGCCGCCGAGCAGTCGAGCCACACGGCGGTGCCCAGACCGTATTCGATTGGCATCCGCTCCGACGAGTACTCGGATTCGGGGTTGCCGTGAAAGGGCGAGTCCATATGGGTGCCGGTGTTGCCGTTCATTACCCATTGCTCGTTCTGGAACGAAAGGCGACGGCCGTCGTATGGGTTGAACCGTTCCTGATGGGCGTATCCCCAGTGATTCAGCGAGCCCACCAGTTTGACCGGGGTTCGACCGTGCGTAGGGTGCCCTGCCATGCCCTCTCTGATCACGTGGGTGAGATCGATAACCGTCCTCGACACGCCGTCGCCTTTCGTCGCTTGCTGCTGGTCGTCAAGGCGACGGTTCAGCGAGCCTCGTTCCAGCCGGGTAGCGGAATGCTGCGCGGCTCGCCCAGGCCGAGGTCGAGCGGATACACAGGCACCATCTCGCCATCCTGCCACTGACCGACGAAGAAGAAGCTGCGCTCGTTCTGACCGTTCGCGTCGAACTTCACGCCGAGACCGTCGGGCATGCTGCGCTCGGGCAGGTCGAGCGCGTCGGCCGCCGCAGCAATGCCGTCGGGGGTCAGATCCTCCGCCTGCTTCATGGCCTCGAAGAGCGCCATAGCCCCGGCGAAGCCGTTCATATCGAAGGTGCCGGGCGCCTCACCATTGTTTGTCGCCTTGAACTTCTCGACGAACTTCTCGTAGGTGCTCTTCGCCTCGGGCGTGAGCCCTTCGGAATTCACCGCCGGGGTGAAGCCTACGTTGAAGAAGCCATTGCCGCTGTCACCCATGGCTTCCATCCAGGCTTCGTTCACATGCCCGCCGCCGGTGCCGATGATGGCGGGCGGCGTTACGTCGGCAGCGCGCAGCGCGCGGCCCAGGGCCGCAGCGTCGGCGTCGTAGCTGGTGAGCACCAGCACGTCGGGGGCGGAGTCCCGGATCTTGAGCGCAACGCTCGTCAGATCGGAGCTGTCGACCGGGTAGGCCTCCTCGAGCACGAACTCCATACCGTCGGCGTCGGCGACCGCCTTCATACCGGTCAGCACGTCCGAGCCGTAGGTGTTGTTGACACCCGCCCAAGCAATCTTCAGGTCGCCTGGGGCCTTGCCGAGCTTCTCGGCGATGACATCGGCGCTGAAGTTCACCGCGTCAGCACCGAGCTGCTGCGCTGTGCTCGCGTAGCGGTAGACGTTGTCGTAGGTGCCGTCGGTGATGGCAACGGCCGAAGCGCCGGTCTCCCAGTAGAGACCGCCCTCGCCGGTGATCACCGGGATCGCCGCCAACGCGATCGCCGAGCCGTAAGAGCCGAGCACGATGTCGACATCTTCGTTTAGCAGGCGCTCGGCGGCACGGCGGGCCGCCTCCTCATCGGGCGCATCCTGATCTTTGAACTCAATGGAGACGCCGTTGATGCCGCCCTCCTCGTTGATGATCTGGCGCGCGATCTCGGAGCCCGCGGCAACGCGGGTTCCGAGGCCGGCGAGTGGGCCGGTCAGGGGCAGGATGCGACCAACCGTGAGGGTCTCGCCCGAGCCGCCGCCTTCGCCCGATCCGTTCGGTGCTGAACAGCCGGCGAGACCAATGGCCGTAGCAGCGGTCAGCGCGAGCGCCAAACCTGTCAGAAGCGTCTTCTTCATTGGGGCTTCCCTTTCGTTGTACGGTTCTTCGTTGAATCTGGTCAGATGCCGAGGTAAGCCTTCTGCAGCTCCTCGTTCTCAAGCAGTGCACGCGCCTCGCCCGAGATTGCGATCTCCCCCTGTTCGAGCACGTAGCCGCGGTCGGCGGCGCCGAGTGCTTGTGCGACGTTTTGCTCGACGAGCAGTACGGTCATGCCGGTATGCCGCACCGATGCGAGCACCTCGAACACCTCAGTAACGACCTTCGGGGCCAGGCCGAGCGAGGGCTCGTCGAGAATGAGCAGACGGGGTGCCGCCATGAGAGAGCGCGCGATGGCGACCATCTGCTGCTGCCCACCCGAGAGCAGGCCGGCATGCTGCTTGCGGCGCTCGAGCAGGATGGGGAACAGCTCGAACATGCGCTCGAGGCTCCTACCCTGCTTGTTGCGTGCCTCGCGGGTGACCGCGCCGAGCGTCAAGTTGTCTTCGACGGTCATGCCGCCGAAGAGGCGGCGCCCCTCGGGGCAGTGGGCGATGCCCATTTGCGCGATGGTGTGCGGAGCGAGACCTTGTATCGGTTGCCCTTCGAAGAGGATCTTGCCGCTCCGCGGCCGTACGAGGCCCGAAACGGCCTTGAGTGTCGTGGTCTTGCCGACGCCGTTGCCGCCGAGCAGCGCGACGAGTTCGCCCTGCTCGACTTCGAGGCTAAGGTCGGTGAGCACTTTCGCCCGACCGTATGCGACAGCGAGATTCTCAATGCGCAACATGCTGGTAGCCCTCTCCCAGGTAGGCGGTGAGAACGCCAGGGTCGCTGGTCACCTGTGCGGGAGCGCCCTCGGCGAGATTGCGGCCGCGCTCGAGCACGACGACATGCTTCGAGAGGCCCATCACGGCCTTCATGTGGTGCTCGATGAGAATCACCGAGATGCCCTGCTCGGCGAGCCCGCGGATCAGCTGCATCATCTCCTGAATCTCAGAGGGAACGAGGCCGCCCATCACTTCGTCGAGCAGCACGAGTTTCGGCTCGGCCGCGAGCACGCGGGCGACCTCCAACCGCTTGCGTAGGCCGATGGGCAGCGCCTCGGCCACCGCGTCGGCATACGCGCCCAGGTTTAGGTCCTCGAGCAGCTGCTCGACGACCTCGTCGGTGTCTCGCACGCGACGCCGGTGGTTGAGGGCGCCGATCATCACGTTCTCGCGAACCGTCAGCTTGGGCAGGCCACGCACCTTCTGAAACGTGCGCACCAGCCCCATTTTCGCAATCTGCTCGGGCGGCTTGCCGATCAGCTCCTGGCCGTCGAACTCCACCGAGCCGCTGCTCGGCTTCATGAACCCCGAGACGATGTTGAAGAGGGTGGTCTTGCCTGCGCCGTTGGGGCCGATCACACCGGTGATCTCGCCCCGCTCCGCCGTGAGGTGCACCTCTTCGAGAATCTTGAGCCCGCCGAGCGCGATGCTCACGTTCTCGACTTCGAGAATGTTGTGGCTCATGCCTGCTCCTGTTTCCGGTGTGTGCCGACACCATCGGCGCCGGTCTCCTCGGCTGCGCTGTCGGGGTCGGCGATACCATCGGTCTCAGGCACCGAGATCGCGACGGTATCGATCCGAGCTGGCGCCTTCGCCTGGCGAGTGGCTTTGCGACGCACCCAGTCGCCGAACGAGCGCAAGATGCCCATGATGCCGTTCGGCAAGAGCAGGATGCATACGATCAGCAACGCACCGTAGAGGAAATTCGACAGCCCGGGTATCGCCGTGCCGACCGCCTCAACAACGTAGTGCTCGAGCAGGGTGATCAGTGTGGCGCCGAGCAGCGGGCCGAAGACGCCGATCATGCCGCCGATGATGGCCATCAGCGGAGCCTCCCAGGTCACTGCGATGGAGCCGACGTTGGCGGGTGTCACATACAGCGTGTACTGCGCGAACATCGCACCGGCCAGTGCCGAGAAGAAGCCTGAGAGACCGACCGCGAACATCTTCACCCGCACGGCGGGGATGCCTATCGAGCGGGCGCTCACCTCGTCCTCCTTCACTGCCAGCATCTGGTAGCCGCGCTTGGAGCGGCTGAGCAGAATTACGACGAGCGCGGTGATCGCGTAGAGGCCGAGGGTCACGTAGACGTATTCGGCTTTCGTCTGGAAGATCAGGTTGAGCGGCGATACTTCCTTCGGAATCACGATGCCCTCGTCGCCACCGGTGAAGTCCGAGAGATTCTGCAGCACGATGAACATGATCGCCGCTAGGCCGAGCGTCGCCAGCGCGAAGTAGTGACCGCGGAGGCGCAGACTGATCGCACCGATGAACAGCGCGACGAGCACTGCGACGATCGCCGAAATCAGGATCGCCAGAAGTGTGGGCACCCCGTAACTCAGGCGCAGAATGGTCGTGACGAAGGCGCCGATGGCGAAGAGCGCTCCATGGCCGAGCGAGAAGAGCCCTGTCATGCCACCGGCTATGTTCCACGCCGTCGCGAAGGTCGCGAAGATCAGGATCGTGTTGAGCAGATCGAGGCTCAAGCGATTCGGGTCGGTCAGGGTGTAGCCGATGACCAGCGCCACGATCACGATCAATGGGATGAATGCACGGATTGATTTCATGATCAGCCGCCCACCATCGCCGCGTCGAGCGACTTCTTGCCGAAGAAGCCCTGAGGTCGGAGCGCTAGAACGAGCACGAAGATCACAAAGACCGAGGCCTGCATCCACTGCGTGCCGAAGTAATAGCCAACGAATGTCTCGATGATGCCGATGAGCAGGCCGCCGAGGAACGCACCGCCGACGGAGCCGAAGCCGCCCAGCACCACGATGACGAAGCTGACGAGCACGTAGTTGAGGCCGGTCGTCGATGACACCGCGGTGAAGGGGGCCAGCAACACGCCCGCAGCCACGGCGAATACCGTTCCAAGCACGAACACGATCGCGTAGGCACGGCTGATGCGGAGTCCCACGACCTTCGCCGCGTAGTTGTCTTCCGCGACCGCGCGAATCGACTTGCCGAGGCGGGTGCGGTGGAGGAATACCCAGAGCGCTGCGACCAGAACGATTCCGCCGACGAAGGCGATGACGCGACCCGTCTCGACGGCGACGCCGAGCACGTACACGCGTTGCGAGGCGAAGGCATCGGAGAACGCGAAGGTACGCGAGCCGAGGAACATCAGCGCGACCGACGTCAGCACGATACTGAGCCCCAGCGTCGTGAAAATCTGCACGTTGAGCGACTTGCCCAGCGTCTGCCTGATGATGCCCACGTAGACCAAGTAGGCCAGCGGAACCGAGGCGAGCACCACGAGTAGGCCAGCGAGATACGGGCTCATGCCGGTGTTCAGCACGATCACGGTGGTCGCGAACATGCCGAGCATGACGAACTCTCCGTGAGCAAAGTTGACGACGTCCATGACGCCGAAGATCAGCGTCAAGCCGACCGCGACAAGGGCTAGCACCCCACCGGCCATCAGGCCGAGAACGAATAGATCCCACATACGATGGCTCCTTCCTGTCGACTGAGCTGTGATTTGGGCAGTGGAGGCACATGCGAGGCGCCACCGGGGAATTGCCGTAGCTTCACCGTCACGTCCCTTCCGTTTGCGGTTAGTGGCTGTTGTCTTCTAGCGATCGGGAAATCGGACTCCCGCTTCCTGAAACTTCCCCCGTCGATCTGCGCAGCTGGCCTGACCGCCGCGACGGATGTGAAGGTGGGATCCAGACACACCGAACCACCTTCGTCATCGTTGACCAGCCGCGCTCGATGGATGTGCGGGTTCTCGTGCGACGAGTCACTGCATGTGAGACCCGCCATTGACATCGATTACGGCACCGGTGATGAAGCCGGCATCTCGATCGCTGAGGAACGCGACCGTGCGGGCGATGTCCTCCGCCGTGCCGAGACGGCCGACCGGAATCTGCGCCGCATACTCGGCGTTGATCTCCTCGCTCACCATGCTGACCATTCCGCTGTTGATGCGGCCGGGGGCGACGGCGTTTACCGTGATACCGCTCGGGGCGAGCTCTCGAGCGAAGGATCGCGTCACCCCCAGCAAGCCTGTCTTCGTTGCGGTGTAGTGCAAGCCGGCGACGAGGCCCCCATGCCGGGCCGCGAGCGATGCCATATTGACGATGCGGCCGATGCCTGCCTCGGCCATGCCCGGTGCCATCGCCTGCACGCCGAGAAACGGCCCGGTCAGGTTCACCGCGAGCACTTCGTTCCACTCGTCGAGCGGAATGTCGAGGCCGTCGAGCTTGCGGCCGTTGTGCTTCGGTGAGATGCCCGCGTTGTTCACGAGCACGGTCGGACTTCCGAACGCAGCTACCGCCGCGTCGCGCACTCGCCCCCAATCGCTCGGAGAGGCGGCATCGGCCTCGAGCGTCAGCACTCTGCTGTCGATGTGGTCGAAGCTATCGCGCAGCCCTTCGACCAGCGAGGCGAGCGCCGCCGGCCTGGCATCGGTCGCGACGATCCGATCGCCGCGAGCGAGCAGCTCGCGCACGATGGCAGTGCCGAGCCCGCCTGCTGCACCCGTCACCACCGAGATCAAGGGGCTCTTCTGATTGGCACTCATGCGTGCACCTCTGTCCTGTTCGAATCCGTCTGGTTCGGTGCCGAGCAAGGCCGGCTCCCCCACGAGGTCGCCGATCTCCGCGACCGCATCCACGAACGAGTCAACAACCGACGCCACGAGAGCATGGGAACGGTCGTGCTGAAAACTCCGGATGTCACGAACTCGACGTGTGCGAAGTTGGTCAGCCGCATCCCGCCAAAGAGGCGTGTCGACCGGGTGGTGCCGAGCAAGCGAACTGCTCCCGAAACCGCGCCGAGTACGAGCACATCGACCATCGATCGGTACCTTCCTTCGGGCGACGACATTGGCAGCCATAGGGCCGGCCGGGCTGTCGTGTGACAGGTTGGGTCTCCTGCAGACAGGACCCGGCGGAACGGTCTCAGTCAATCGGCGCCGTAGGGACGCGTCCAATAGGTGTTGGCCCGCATCCGATAAGTCGCGATTATCGGATGCCTTCAGGCGAGCGGGATCGAGAGCGCTAGCATGAACGTCTTGAAGGTGGGTGAGCATGGAGCTGCGACAATTGCGCTACTTCGCGATGCTCGCAGAGGAGTTGCACTTCCGTCGGGCGGCCGAACGGCTGCACATCGCCCAGCCCGGGTTGAGCCAGCAGATTCGGGCTCTTGAGCGCGAGATGGGAGTCGATCTGTTCACGCGGGAGGGCGGCGTCGCTCTGACGCCCGCGGGCGTCGCGCTGGCGGCCGAGGCTGCCGGATTGATCAACCGATTCGACCTCCTGATCGAGCGGACCCGGTCGGTCGGCAAGGGGCGATCCGGGCAGCTGAACGTGAGCTTCACCCGCTCGATCCCAAGTCTGGTGAGCCAAGCAGTCTTCGCCCCATTCAGTGAGCGGTATCCCGACATCGAGCTGCGATTCCAGACCGGATGGACACAACGAAACATGGATCTGCTTCGTGAAGAGCAGATCGACATCGGCTTCCTGCAGTTTCCGTTGGACGACGACGCCGGCCTCCACACGCTACGGATGGGCAGGCTTCCCCTCGCGCTGGCCATCCCCGCTGCGCATCACAGCGAAGGCTTCCAGGAGAAGCGGATGCTCGCTGAGTTGCCTCTCGTGCTCTGGCCGCGTGATCTCGCGCCCGGCTACTACGACCACCTCATCCAGGTTCTATACGGGTCACGCGGCGGACCAGGAGAGGTCGTCGAGTTTCCTGACGCCGAGCACATTCTGGCGCAAGTCGCCGCGGGCCGTGGATTCACCGTCATCGAACGGAGCCGCGCGCTCCGCCTCAAGCCCGATGATGTCGTCATCGTCGACTTCGATCGCCCCGAGCAACCAGTCCTCACCTGGGGGCTCGGCTGCGCAGATGGGACGACGAACCCAAGTGCGATTCGCCTGATGCATTTCGCCAAGGAACGCTCGAATCTCGTCCAAGACTCCCCGGTCGTGAGCTTTCCCAACTGAGTCTGCGGTACGCCGCGAACCGCCGCGACGTACCGCAGAGCGTGCAGCGCGAGACCTACTCAGCGCCGGCCATCGACGCGGTCTTGGGCTGCTCCCAGGCGCGGATCGGCGGATGGGCGTTCGGGTCAGTGACGATCTCGATCAGCGTTAGAACCTCGCTGTCGAGGGAGTCTTCCAGCGCCTCCGCGATATCCGCTGGATCTTCGATGCGATAGGAGCGGGCCCCCACTGCGGTGGCGATCGCCGAGTGGTCGACCGGGGCGAAGTCGATCGCTGACGTGTGACGACCGAACTGGAAGAGCTCCGAATGCTTCTGGAATCCCAAAATGGAGTTGTTCAGCACGATCAGCGTGATGGGCAGGCGTTCTCTGATAGAGGTCTCCAGTTCGCCCCAGACGTGCCCGAACCCACCATCACCACTGATGCAGACCACTCGTGATGTGGGCGAAGCCGCCTTCGCACCCAGCGCCATTGGGAACCCCCATCCCAGACCGGCAAGGCCGCGCGGCGTGATGAAGCGTTGACCGGGACGACGGGAGGTGAGGTAGTTCTGCAACCAGATCGTCGAATAGCTCGCGTCGGCGACGATGATGTCGTCGGGACGGAGCAGGCGTTCCAACTCGCTGAGCACACGTTCAGGTCGGATCGGCACGGCTTCAGAGTGGGTCAGATCGTCCACCTCGGCGAAGTGGGCCGCCTTGCCCTGCGCGATCGCCGACACGACCGCGGCCTCTGCATTCTTCCGCTTGGCGAGGTCGCTGAGCTCAAGAGCGTCGAGGAGGTCTTGAAGGGCCTCTCGGGCATCTCCGACCAAACGCATCGATTCGTAGTTGCGGCTGATCTCGACGGGATCGATGTCGATATGGATGTAGGAGGCGTCGTCAGGGAACAGCGACCACGAATCGGTCCCGTTCTCGTTGGTCCTCGTTCCCACGAAGACGATGACGTCGGAATCTCGAACGAAATCCCGCTGGAACTTGGTGGCGCCATTCGTCCCCATCGCATTGCCGATGACGCCGACCGAGAGCGGATTGTGTTCATCCACACTGCCCTTCCCCATGTTGGTCGTAGCGACAGCGATCGATGCTGCTGCCTGCAGCCGGGCGAGCACGTCGGCAGCGTCTGACACGTGGACACCGCCCCCCGCCACGAGGAGCGGCTGCTCCGCCCCAGCGATCAGATGGGCCGCCTCGGCAATCGCCTCCGCGGAGGGACGAGGGCGGTCCGCGGGGAATGTGCCCAGACGCGCCACGCGATGACGAACGGTACCCGGCACATCAGCGCCGAGCACGTCTTTCGGAACAAGGAGGACAACTGGGCCAGGGCGTCCCGTCGTAGCTGCGCGCACTGCTGCATCGACGTACTCATCTACACGAGCAGGATCGACCAGTGTTCGCGTCCACTTCGAGCAGCTCTGGAAGAGCGCGACATGGTCGAGTTCCTGGAACGCATTCTTGTCCTTGGCAAAGGCAGGGACCTCTTGGACGACCGCGATGATGGGAATCGAGACCTTCATCGCTTCACTCAGGGGCGGAACGAGCAGGGTGGCGGCGGGACCATTCTGCGCACCCACGAGGGTGACCTGGTGTGAGATCCGTGCATACCCGTCTGCCATGGCGCCACCCGCATTCTCCGTGCGGTAGCTGATCTGCCGAATCCCGGCCTCCTGGGCGGCGAGGAAGAAGGCGGAAGGGAGGCTCTGCCCGAACGCTTCCTTGACCCCGTTTCGGAGGAACGCCTCCGCCAGTGCCTGCGCAACTGTTGTCATCGATCAGTTTCCTTTCACTTCTGTAGTGCCCGACCCGGGCACGATCGTTACCTTGCGGGCTTCCCTGCCAACAAGTGCCTGAAAAGCCCTTTCGGCCTCGCCGACACCGAACGTGTGCGACACGATCCCGCTGTCCTTCACCGCGCCAGAGTCGAGAAGCCGCACAGCTTCGACCCAGTCCGTCGAGGAGCTGCCATAGGCGCCCGACAGGCGGATCTCGCGACGCACGAGGCGATCGAAGTCAAGTCCGACGCCGCCGATTCCAAGACCACTGACCACAATCGAACCGCCACGACGAACGGCAGCCACTGCCACCTCCAACGCTGGCCTGGCCCCGGCGGCGACGTAGACGAGATCGAAGGAGTTCAGCGAGCTCTCGGGGAGCTCGCTGGAGAGGACGGAGGATGCCCCCAGCCTTTCCGCGATGCCCAGGCCCCCGCCGATGCGGTCGGCTTCTGTTCCGGCGAGAACGACGTCATCAACTCCCCATGCCCGCAATACCTGCACCGCAAGCAGCCCGATCGCCCCGGCGCCCAATACGAGCGCACGCCCCCCGGGCGTCACGCCGATCGTGCGGAGCGCGTGAACGGCGACTGCCAGCGGCTCGGTAAGGGATGCTGAGCGCTCATCGACATTGTCCGAGAGGCGGTAGAGATTGGCGACCGGAGCGACGACATAGTCGGAGAAGCCGCCTGGAAGCTCCCATCCGAGTCGATCACGTCGTTCGCATCTCTGCGTTTGACCATTCCTGCAGAATTCACAGGTGCCGCATGATGTCGCGGGTGCCACCGCGACGCGGTCACCCACGGTCAGATCATCCGGCAAGTTGCCGTCGGCAATCTCGATGTGACCGACGACCTCATGCCCGATAACGAACGGAATGAGGTGACCGAACTGGTGATACTCCTCGATCCACTCGTACACATGAATGTCGGAACCGCATATCCCATTCGTCGCAACGCGGATCAGCGCCTGACCGGGGTTGGGCACCGGCACGGGGATGGTCTTGACGCTGATGCCGGGGCCCGTCTCAGACTTGATCGCCGCGGTCATCACTCGCTCGACGAGGTCGGCTGGTGTGTGTATGACGTCCTGCATGTGCTGACTGCCCGTCTGTTGGGGGTGGCGCGCCGTTCGCTGTCGCGAGGCGCAATGTCGTTATCCCCAGAGAACCCGGGACGGTCGTCAGCTGTCCAATAGCCCTCTCATCTCGCGCGGTGCGTCCGGATTATCAACGTCGCAATGCAGCTACGGCTCGAGGAGAATCTTGCCGACGTGAGACGAGGACTCCATCAACCGATGCGCATCTGCCGCACCTGAGAAGGGGAAGCGGGCACCGATGACGGGCTTCACGGTGCCATCCGCTACCAACGGCCACACTTGTTTGGCCACGCTGGCGATGACTTCTGCCTTCTCGTCGGCACTTCTGGAGCGGAGCGTGGTGGCGAAAATCGTGGCTCGCTTTCGTGCGAACTGACGAAAGTCGAGCGTGCCCGTTTCGGCGCTCAGATTCGCGATGTTGGCGATCCGTCCGCCGGGCGCGAGCGACTCGATGTTTCGCGCGAGGTAGCCGCCACCCACAGGATCAAGAATCACATCGACCCCACCCCACGGCTCGAGCATCCGCACGAAGTCGTCCTCGCGATAGTTGATGAGGAGCTCGGCGCCGAGCTCCTCGCAGAACGCGAGCTTCTCCGCGGTCCCAGCGGTCGTCGCCACACGAGCGCCGAAAGCACGGCCCAGCTGAATCGCCATGGTGCCGACCCCGCTCGACCCACCGTGCACGAGCAGTCGCTCACCGCGCTTCAAGGCCGCGAGCAGAAAGACGTTCGCCCACACCGTCGCCACTACCTCGATGAGCCCTGCAGCATCCACCAGATCCACCGAAGAGGGAACAGGTAACACGTGTCGGGCATCGACCACGACACGCTCTGCGTAGCCGCCACCGGCCAGCAGGGCACAGACTCGGTCGCCCACGGCAACCGTGGTGACGGCGCTGCCAATGTCACTGATGACCCCCGAGACCTCCAGACCGGGCCAAGCCGGCGCTCCAGGGGGAGGTGGGTAGTTGCCAAGCCGTTGGCTGATATCAGCACGGTTCACACCAGCTGCGGTGACGTCGATGACGACGTCACCAGCATCCATCGCAGGCAGCTCAACATCGGACGACTCGAGCACGGACGGGTCACCGTACTCTCTGATCACAATTGCTTTCACGACGGGAACTCTATGGCAGTGCCCCGCCCCGTCGACGGCGAAGCCGATAGGCAGAAACAATCGAGTGTGAACAGGCGCGCATCGCTTCTCGCGCTGTCCGAGTCAAACCTCCGCACCCCTCACCCAGCAGGTTGAGCATCGCAGCGATACCCCTGTGACCAGGACGCGCGGCGGCACCGTCCAGGCGAACCGGACTTGCGAAGGCGACCACACGGGGCGGACTCGTCGACATTGTTCTCGCGGCACGACTACTACACGATGAATGGGTCTCGGCGTCCCGCTGGACTAGGCGGTCAGCTCCGCGACGATCGCGTCCCCGACCTCGTCTGTGGATGCAGTGCCCCCGAGATCCCGGGTGACGATTCCGCGGGCGAGGACGGCTTCGAACGCTGCCACAAGATCAGCGGCGGCTTCGTGTTGCCCGAGGTGGTCGAGCATCATGGCGCCGCTCCATACCTGTCCGATCGGGTTCGCTATCCCTTGGCCAGCGATGTCCGGCGCCGAACCGTGGACGGGTTCGAACAGCGACGGATACGTCCGTTCGGGATTCAGGTTCGCGCTCGGCGCGACACCAATGGACCCCGCTATCGCGCCGGCGAGATCGGACAGGATGTCACCGAACAGGTTCGATGCGACGATGACGTCGAAGTGTGATGGCTGAAGCACGAGCTTGGCGACAAGCGCGTCGATCAACACACTCTCCAGTTCGACACCGTTTGCCGCGCAGACCTGCGCGGTCACTTCGTCCCAGAAGGGCATCGAGTGGATGATCCCGTTGGATTTCGTGGCAGATGTGACCAGTCCGCGGCGGTGCGCCGCATAGCCTGCCGCGAACTCGGCGACTTTGGTGATGCCGGCGCGGGTGAAGACGTCAACCTGTATGGCCATCTCTTGTGCGCGGTCACGATACGCACGCCCGCCGATCTCCGAGTATTCGCCCTCGTTGTTCTCTCTGACAATGACCAGGTCAAGTGCATCGCCACCGGCTACGGGACTCGTGATACCAGGCAGAGACCTCACCGGTCTCAGATTCACGTACTGCTCGAACGCCCGACGGATCGGGATCAGCAGGCCCCACAACGTCTCCGTATCCGGAACACCGGGCATCCCTACTGCCCCCAGGAAGATTGCCTGATGGCTGCTGAGCAGATCCAGCCCATCGCGGGGCATCATGCTGCCTGTGCGGAGGTACAGATCTGACCCCCAGTCGAGGTGGGTCCACTCGATCGTGTGTCCGTGCCTGGCCAGTGCGGCGTCTACGCATGTGATCGCCGGTGGCATGACCTCCTGCCCCACACCATCGCCGGCAATGACAGCCACCGAGCCAAGAATTCTCATCCCTTGGCCCGTTCCGCCCTAGCGATTGGGCGCGGTGGCGCTGTGCCCTCGTCGTTGCCTGTCATGAGGCCCAAGTGTGGTCGACACTGCCGTGGTGCGGCCAATACGTCAATGCTCGCGCGCGATAAGGACGGACTATCGCGTACGGCGCCGACGGTCGCAGGTTGGGCAGGTGTCAGCGTCACGTTCCACGTAGGAGACGCTCGATCACCGCGGGTTCACGGAGCTATCAGACACTAGACCGCGATAGATTCCGCTAGACATTCCCAATCCCACCATGATCGGCGGAGGCGACCGTGAGCGAGTATCCGTGGTTCGACTTCGACCAGGTCGACTTCGTGACCGCAGACACCCATTTCGGTCATGCCCGCATCAGCGAGCTCGCCGGCCGCCCGTTCACCACCGTCGAGGAGATGAACGAAGAACTGATCCGCCGATGGAACCACACGGTGGCCGCGGAGGACATCGTCCTTCACCTCGGCGACGTCGCGCTCGGCCCGATCGAGGAGTCCCTCGCACTGACCTCACAGCTGAATGGGCGCCGGTTCCTCGTGCCCGGTAACCACGACCGGGTCTCGTCTGCGACGCAGAGCAAGCGGGCGATCGAACGATTCCGGCCACAGTACGAACAGGCCGGGTGGACCATCCTCCCGGACGTCATCGAGGGCACACGGCACGGATACCGACTGCTCGCATCCCACTACCCCTACCGTGGCGACACGCAAGACATAGACCGGCACACAACACATCGGCCGCGTTGGGACGATGGGATCCCGCTGCTGCACGGGCACACCCACGCCCGCAATCACGGACCGGACGGGCATCAGTTCCACGTCGGCATCGACGCGCACGGCTATGCCCCGATCCCGTTCACCATCATCGACGCCTGGATCCAAGGGCTGCCGGGCGTCGAGACCTGGCTCGAAACCGCCATCCGCGAGGCGCATCAGCTCGTCACCGACTTCGACAACGCGGAAAGACCGGGCATGGACGCGATGTTCTATGTGCACGGCTACAACGAACTACGCGTCGCGATCGAAGAACTCCTGGGCGCCTTGGGCACCCCCAACGATCCAGAGGGAGACGGCTAGGACTCAAGCCGCGGCACCAACGATGTGGCCATCTTGTCGTCGCGAAGCGGAGTCGCCTCCCTTCACCAATCTCCGTGACGGATCCACTCCGGAAGGGAACCGGCCCACGCACACCGGGGCAGCCGCACCATGAGGTCCCAATGCGCCCGCAGCCAAGTCCGAGCGTCGACCACGAATGCAAGCGCTACACGTGCGAATCACCAAGGAACTCCTTGCGCTCGGTGTGACCGCCGTCTACGAGTTGCCTGATCACACCGACCCGCGGATTGACCAGAGCGCAGCACGCAGGCGGCGCAAGTAGCCAACGAGCAGCATCCATACGAAGCACCAAGAGGCCACGGGTGGCGCGGGCAGAAGATGATCACCGATTTGATGGCGCCCCCGGACTCCGAGTCCTCGAATGCCTGCTGATGTCGTCGAACTCAAGAGCCCGCGCTGCGCGACCGGTCTGGCTGGCGACGCGACCGCGTAGGCTCGCAACATGGCCGTCCATCGTGATCGCGTCGCGCAGCACCCGCCGAGATCGTGATGCATTCGACGAGCGAAAGGCGGCTGTCGTGACGCTGGTCATGGGCATCGTCAACGTGACCCCGGACTCGTTCAGCGACGGCGGCCGGTACCTCAACGCGGACGCCGCGATCGCACACGGCCGCGCCCTTCGCGCAGCCGGAGCCGATCTAATCGATGTGGGCGGCGAGTCGACCCGGCCCGGTGCGCAGCGGGTGGCTCCTGCGCTCGAGCAGGACCGAGTGCTGCCTGTGGTGGCCGCCCTCACGGCCGACGGCGCGATCGTGAGCATCGATACCGTGAACGCCGCGACCGCTGCGGCGGCCGTCGCGGCGGGCGCGCGCATCGTCAATGACGTCTCGGCTGGCCTCGCCGACCCCGAGATGCTCCCGGCCGTAGCGGCAACCGGCGCCGACATCATCCTGCAGCACTGGCGCGGGCCGTCCTCCGACATGTACGCGCAGGCGACATACGGTGATCTGGCGCGCGAGCTGGTCGCCGAGCTCGACGGCCGCGTGCGCGCCGCGGCCGAGGTCGGTATCTCGCCCGATCGTGTGATCGTCGACCCCGGGATCGGCTTCGGAAAGCGCGGCGCGCAGAACTGGCAGGCGCTGCACGCTCTCGACCGGATCATGGCACTCGGACCGCGCGTGCTGGTCGGCACGAGCCGCAAGCGCTTCCTGGCGGACGCGCTCGGCGAGGACGCGTCCGAGCAACGCCGCGACCTCGCCACGGCGGTGACGAGCGTGCTCGCCGCGCAGGCCGGGGTCTGGGCCGTCCGCGTCCACGATGTGATCGCGACACGCGATGCGCTTTCGGTATGGCAGCGGTGGGAGAACGCGACATGACCGAGCGGATCCTGCTTACCGGCATCCGCGCCACCGGCCATCACGGCGCGCACGGCCGCAATCTTCCCTGCCGTCCTCCAGCGGGTGTGGGACTCGCGCTCTAGTAGATGATCACGGGTTTGATGGTGCCCCCGGACTCGGAGTCCTCGAATGCCTTGTTGATGTCGTCGAACTCGTAGGTACGGATGAGCTTGTCGAACGGGAAATCGCCCTTCTCGTACATTCGGATGAGCTTCGGGATGTACAGCTGCGGGACGGAGTCTCCCTCGACGACGAGACTGAGTTTGAGGCCGGTGAGAAGGAGAGTGCCGATGTTGAACGGTGCCTCCGTACCCAACGGTGCGGCGCCGACGAGCGCACCGTGCCCGCGAGTCGCCAGGGAGGCCAGCATCTGGGGGAAGACGTCTTTGACGCCCGTGGAGTCGAGAGCGAAGTTGACCCCTTCGCCGCCGGTGATGTCACGAATAGCCTCCACCGGGTTGGTGTCCCGGGAGTTCACGGCATGGGTTGCACCCAGCTCGCGGGCGAACTCCAGGCGTGACTCGACGATGTCGACCACGATGACTGTGGTCGCACCTGATGCGATGGCCGCGAGCATTCCTGCCATCCCGACAGCGCCGGTACCGAAGATGGCGATGGATGAGCCTGGTCCGGGCTGAAGAACGTTGAGGACGGCGCCGGATCCGGTCTGAATGCCGCAGCCGAGAGGACCGAGAATCTCTAGCGGGACGTTCTCGGGGACTTTGACGACGTTCCTGGCGATGACGTTCGTCACGGATGCGAACGAGGACTGACCGAAGAAGTTCGAGGAGATCTCGCCGTCGTGATCTGTGAACATCTTGGAGCCGTCGGGACGCGAGCCTCCGAAGTTCAGCGGGTAGAAGTCGACGCAGTACGCCGGGTGCCCGTCGACGCAGTGGGCACAAGCACCGCACGCGGCCGGCGCCAGGACGACGTGATCGCCCGGTGCGACGGTGGTGACGCCCGCTCCCACCCGCTCCACGATGCCGGCACCCTCGTGCCCGAGGACGGCGGGCAGCGGCGTCGGGTACCACTGGTCGCGCACGATCGCGTCCGTGTGACACACGCCGGATGCGACGAGTCGAACTTGAACCTCGTCTTCGCGAGGTTCATCCAGGTCGAGTTCTCGTATCTCGAGCGGGGTGTGGGGCGCCGTCGCGACAGCAGCACGAATCCTCATTGATTTCCTCTTCTGCAGGTGCGGTGCCGCGGTGCGGCGATCCTCGATCAGACTGCGGAAGTGGTCTGGTGTCCTCATGAGCGCGGGACGGATCACGCGATCTGGTCTACATCGACCACTCTCGCAACACGCTACGCAGAGCGCCTAGCTCGCTGAATGACCGGATTCGTCTGCGTTGATACGTTCCCGATCCGAATCGGGTGCGCTGCTGTCGCGGAGGTCTCCTTCACCGGCGATCGTGCCCGATTCTCGATACCGTGCGGCGAGCTCGCTGCGTGAGCGGATGCCGAGTTTCCCGTAGATGCGGGTGAGGTGGTACTGGACGGTCTTCGCCGAGATGTAGAGCTGCGGTCCAGCGCGACATCCATCCCCGAGCCGCGCACCAGCCACAACATCTCGAACGTGGAGATCATCGAGCAGAACGGCAGCCTCGTCGACGTGCGCTTCAACTGGCACACGATGTACTTCCGCTACAAGACCGTCGACCCGTACTACGGCACGTCCTTCTACACGATCGACTACTCCGGGCCGAGTCCGCTCATCCGCCGGAAGACAGTGATCCTCAAGAACGACTTCATCCACCACGTCGTCGACGTGTACCACTTCTGAGGTTCGTCATGGCACATCAGGTCGCGCTGACCTTTGAGGACGGCGTCACACGCTTCATCCGCTGCGAGAGCGATCAGACGGTCGCCGACGCATGTCGCCATGACGCCCGCCGAGAATCGGGATGGGTAGACCGGGTGAGCGGCCGTCCGCTGACGTGCGCACGCCGTACCAGTCGCCCTTCGGGTCGACCACGATAACCGGCACACCCGCCTGATGCATCTCCTCGAGGAGAACCACCGCTGCACTGGTCTTGCCGGCCCCCTTCTTGGCGAGGATGCCGTTGGAGCTCGTGATGATGTCGAGGGGCAGGTGCACATCCTCGGCGACGCGCAACCCGGTCATTGCTGCACGCAGGGGTCCAGCGATCGCTGAGAGCGGGTCGGTTCGGTCATGACGTCGTCTTCTCCTTCACCGCCCGCGGCTTCTTCAGCAGCTTCACTCCGAGGAGCTTCTCGAGGGCTTGGACTTCCTCGTCACGCCAGCGCACCTCCCCCAGCAGCCGAGCACGGAAGGGACCGGCGCCGACACCGACCGAACGCGCTGCCTCGAACGCGCTCATCGACTTCTTCGTGAGCTGCGTCTGCACCAGGCCGCTCACCTTCTTGCTGACATCCCAGTCGAGGCGTCCCACAGTGTTCCGCGCAGGCCTTCCCACTGTCTTGGGTTCCCGGTTCTGCTGCGCGGCGATGTATGCCTCGATCTCGGCCCGGTGGAACACCGCGGTGCCCCGGAACCCCTCGATGCGCATGGGCTTGGGGAACAGAGGAACGCCGGATGGGTTTCCCTTGGCCTCGAGGGCGCGCGAGCGTGTCTGGTAGACGCGGACCGTGTCGTGCCGGACACCGATCATCTTCGCTGCCTGCATGTAGGTCACGAACTCTGGGCGGACGACGTCCTCCAACGGGATCGTCAGCTCTGAAACCATTCCTGCTCTCCGCTCGGTCATTGGAAGGTTAGTAATGCACGAGGATACCAAATGAGCGCGACGCTGCCGGGTGCGATGATGGTCGGCATGTCGATCCCTCGATACGCGTCTGCCGCCCCCGATGGTGTGGTGGCCTATGCCAACCCCTTCGTGTTCCTCGCCGAAGACCCCCGTCGTGAAGCCGCCAACGGGGTGACCGGAGATCTCGGCGGTTGGGATGTCGCGGACGGCTTCCGGCTCGCAGAGGACATTGGAGAGTCTGAGTGGCGCATCTCCGTGCTGCACGACGAGGTATACGCGGTGCTGCGGAAGTTCCCCGGGCAGCGTGGGTACACGTTCGATGGCCCTGTGTGGATGCTCGCGGAGATACCCGTGTCGCTGCGTGACCCTGTGCAGCGATCGCTCGTTCCACACGAGGCCGTCCAAGAACTGATGTCCAAGGTTGAGCAGCTGCGGCGCACTCCGGACTCACTTCTCACCGCAGCCGCGACGATCCGTTCAGGTCTGCAGGTCTTGGCAACGGGTCCCTAGCTCTCGACCCGGTCGGAGGCCACCAGCTTCTTACGCTGGCTGAGGCTGGGACGGTACATCGCGATGCCGTATGGGAAAGCGGGGCCCACTTCCATCAGCCCTGGCAGCCGCTCGGCATACTCAGCAGCCAAGACGGGCGCGGATGCGGTGAGCCTGATCCCGACGTCGACGGAATCGGCGGCCGCTGCCGCCGACGTCAACAACAGCTTCTGAAGCCTCTCCCCCGCACCCTTGGCTCGGGGCGCTCGGTTGTGATCAGTGATAGTCCAGTACTCGCTGGTGGCGTGGATCGTCATTGTCGAGGTGCCGTCCTCGAGTACGTATGTGAGGCGGTGCGACTGACCACTACGGGCCCTAAGCAGCAGGGACAGCAGGATCAACACCGCGGCGATGCTTGCGGCGGCCGCGGCGAAGACGAGGGGACCGTACTTCACCCCGATCCAGACGAACGCGACTCCGAGGAGAAGAAGGAGGATGGAGAAGGCTCTCTGGCCGGCGGTCGTGTGGGCGGTGAAAACCCTCTGCCAGAGAAGAGACCGCAGCACCCATCTGGACTGACGGAACCGATCTCGAGGCGTAGCTCGCCGGACGCCTGCGGGCGGCTCGGGCAACGGGGAAGGCGTCATTCCTTGGATCTCCGCGCGGCGCTGCGCTGCGCTCGCATCAGCTCTACGTGATCGTTCGCGTCTGAGGTGGAGATGGAGAGCAGGTGCTCGATCGCGGCGAGCTCTTCGGGCTTCCACGCCGTGCGTCCTCGAAGCCGCTCGCCAAGGGTGACGGTGTTCAGCGACAGCTGAGCAGCTAGCCCTCGCAGGGTGGACACGTCGGGCTCGCCTGCGCCCGCTGCCACGGCCTGGCGCACACGTGCGGCGAATGGGGCATCGCCGCTGCCGTCGTTCTGTGCGGTGCGTGGTGGCCGGCCTGCCGTCCCAGTCCGTCGCGAACGGGCGTCGATGTAGGCGTCGATCTCCGCCTCATCGAATAACACTGTGCGCCCGTCGTAGCCGACGGGATCGGGGAACCTCGCCGGTCCGGGGAGCTTCGAGCGGTCGTTGCTCCGGTAGACGTAGACGGTGTTCAGAGAGACTCCCATCTTCTTGGCGATGTCGTCGCTGCTGATCCGCCGGGAGGATCCACCGCGTTGCTGACTCATCGCCGCACCGCTTTGCCGTCACCCATCGACTCTCCTGTGGTCTGGTTGCTTGGCCGAGCGATCGCCCGCCCCTTTCATGAATGTAACCACGTGCCGGAGACGCCTCTCGGCAGATTCATTTCGTCGACACGCCCGGGCGGTCACCTAGTTGCGCATCCTGGTTCCGTAACATGGTTCTATGTCGAACGAGAACGTTGAGATCATCCGCCGGCAGATCGCTGAGGTCGGAGAAGAGATCGCCCGCACGGACGAGCTGCTCGAGAAGCGTGGTCGTCTCGTAGAAGAGGCACGGGCCGCCGGTTTGACGTACCGAGAGGTTGCTCAGCTGCTCGGCATGACAGAGACGGGCCTGCGCAAGACCCAGAAAGCTTTCCGCGCCAGGGCTCTGATGCTCGAGGCGAAGGCATCCTGATCTCACCGAGACGAGCACCTCGCCAGGATCGTGAAATCTGCTTGCAAATTGCAATATTCTTTTACTAATATAAGGTCATGGAGGTGACGGGCATGGAGGAGTATGACTACCGCCCGAAGCCCTGGGTGCCGAAAGACGTTCCCACGATCTGGGTCGACCACACAACCGGCCAGGGAGTGACCCAGGACGGCGCCTCCGTGCGCCCGGTTATCGGCGACCGACGCAAGAACCCCAACCTGACCGACCTTCTCGATACAGCTGCCAGCTTCGGCGCCAATCGGATCATGCTGACCGGGAAGCGACCCGAGCCCGAGCCTGGTGTCCGCCACTGGCTGTACGTACAGACACCGAGGTGGAAGTCCGGCACGCACTGGATTAACAACGGGCCTCCCACTGGGCGCTTCGAGCACGAGACCACCGGCTTCAAGATTGAGGTACGCACGGCCGAGGAGTGGTTCGGGGATATCCCGCTCTCCCCCGCCCAGGCCCGCAGCGCCTGGGATACGACCGCCGCGATCCTCAAGGCCGCCGACGAGCGGGCGCGGATGTTCAACTCCCCCGCTGCCACTGGCACCAATCTGTGGGCGCTCTCGCTCCCCAAGAACGTCAACCCCGTGCCGGTCTCCTCCGACATCGCTGAGGAGATCCACGCGACCAGCGGCCAGCACCACATCGAGCATCTCGTCGCCGGTCCCGATGCCTCTGCTCACGAGGACTGTGTTCCGCTCGTCGACCCCGCCAAGCAGAAGAAGATCAATGAGTTCGCGTACGTCGACGGGCGCTTCATGTACGCGGCGTTGGGCCGCGAGCTCGGCATCGGACCGGCGCGACGGCTGAACCGCGCGGCCGCGTACCAGTTGATGGAAGAGGACCCGTACGCTCGTGCCCGGTTCTACGTCCGTTTCCAAGTGCCCCCGACATGGAACCATGTCGGGATCCTCGGGGTCCGGCACCAGCGGGTGGAGGACGGGTGGTACTACCCCAATCGGCCAGGAGCTCGCGGAGAGACCTGGGCTGATGCGGCAGAGATCCAGGTGGCCCGCACCGCGGGGTGGGTCGTGGATCCGCAGGAGGCGATCGTCTTCCGGAAGGCGCGACCGCTGGACACCTTCTTCGAGCGGATCATGCGTGCCCGAGACCGGGTCAACGAGCATCCCGACATGCACCCCATGCTCCGCCGCGCGGTGATGGCTGCTCTCCGCGCGATCGTCCTTCACAGCGTCGGGGCCTTTGCCTCATCCGGGCGGGATCAGACCCGGGTCGCCACGAGCGCACTCGAGGTGCCGGCGCAGTATCAGGCTCGGATGCAGCGCCAGGGCAAGCTGTTCGTCTATCACGTGCCCAGCGAACGCAGCGCACGAACCGAGTCGTTCTACCACCCGGAGCTCGCCGCGCAGGTGTGGGGTCGAGCCCGAGCTCGTGTGCTCGATGGGCCCAGCGCGCTCGGCTTGCACACGGCCGGCGCTCTCGCCGTTGACCCGACAACGCTGCTCGGCATCCAGGGTGACGCCATCTACACCAGTACCCTGCCGACCTGGTCGCTGCCCGTCGCCAACGGCGGTGGTGACGACGGTAAGACCGGGCGGCTTCGGCTCCAGGGCTACCTCGGCGGATCGTTCCTCACCCCGGAGAGGATCCAGCAGCGCCTGTCTCTCCGGGCACGTGCGGAGAAGGCCGGCATCGAGGCTGCGCTCGAGCTGGAGGCGGTGGTGGCACCATGACCGTCGTCGACGAGTTCAACACCGCGGCGTGCGCCAGATGCTCTCGCTCGAACGACCAGCACTTCCGCAGCATGGTCGCGGCCCTGCAGGCAGAGGACTTCACCGACCGCCACACACGCGCGGTCCTCCAGGAGCTCCCGGCGCACTCCGCGACGGTCGAAGCCTGGCTCGTCGACGTCGACGAGGAGACGCTCGCCATGGTCGGTATGAGGCACGATCAACTGCCGTCTTGGTATTGGGCGGACGCTCACGCTGCCGGGTTGTCGGCGCACGAGGCCGCGCACTTCGCCTTCGAGGACGCGCACCGAGACGCGATCATCGACGGGTGGTATCTGGCGCGCTACGCCGAGGCTGTGGCCGAGGGTGGTGAGGACGATGACTGACGAGCAGCGTTCGGCTCAGGATCTGGTGCGCTTCCTTCGCGGCCGCGGGGTGTCAACGTCGGAGATCGCGGCGGAACTGCACCGCTCCCCCAGGATGGTCCGGAAGATCCTCAACGGTGAGACCAGTGGCGCGCTGTACCGGTCGACGCTCGAGGAGCTCGCGACGACCGGTCGAGCGTCGAGCGTCCCTCCCCGCCGGCGACTGAAGTCTGGCGGTCTGGTGCCGGTGCGCGCGAAGGCCGGTGCGAAGGCGAAGACGATCGTTCCCGAGGATCCGGGCGGCACGTACACCGCTGCGCGCCAGGGTGGCGCGATGCAGGCCTCGACGACCTACATGGCTGAGGGAGGCCGTCAGGTGGAGCTGCGACTGCCGAAAGGGAAGGCCGCCAAGGGGCGATCTCTGGCGGATGCGGAGATCGTCAAGCAGATCCGCAACGCCGCGAAGGGTCAGGCGAAGGAAAACCAGAAGAAGATCCGGGCGACTTTGACCTTCGCGAACGGGCGGGTGATGGAGGTCAACACCTACAACGCCTCCACCATGCTGCAGCGTGTGAATGAAGCCGGAGGCAGCGCACTGGAGTGGATGAGGGGCGAGTCGAAGAACCGGTATCTGAACCTGGACGTCTCGAAGGAGCCGATCACCGGGGTGACGCTGACCGTGTTCTCGGATACCAAGACACCCGAATACGAGACGTTCAAGGCACAGGGGCGGCCTCGCAGAGGCCGGGCGCTGAGCCCGGCCGAGGAGGCGCGCGCTGCTCAGAAGGCCCGCCTCGAGCAAGGACGACGACGCGGCGGCCGCAGGTCGTGACGAGGAGTGACAGATGATGGCTGAGAAGAAGACGCCCCTGGAAAACCCGCTCCGGTTGACGGTGGGAAACCTCAAGGGCGGGGTCGCGCGGTCGACGACGTCGATCATGCTCGCGTTGGCGTTGGTGCAGCGCACGGGCCAGCGGGTTCTGCTCGTCGATGCGGACCGCGCGAACGGCACCAGCTTCGAGTGGTCGGAGTACGCCGGCGAGGTCTGGCCCGCCGAGGTGAACGTGGTCTACCTGCCCTCCCAACTGCTCGGCAAGCGGGTCCGGGAGATGTGGCCTGACGGTCACCTGATCATCGATACCGGCAACGACTCCACGACGCTGCGGCAGGCGCTGATGGTCACCGACCAGCTGCTCATGCCGATCGGGGCGACCCCGTCTGAGGCGACTCGGCTGACGCCAACCCTGCAGGCCGCGGCCGAGGTGGCGAGCATCAAGCCGATCGAGCTGTCGATCCTGTTCACCCGAACCAAGCCCAACACCATCAGCTTCCGGGAGGCATGGGAGCAGCTCAAGCAAATGGAGGGCGATGTCGAGGGGCTGCATGTTCTCGATGTCAACGTTCCCTTCCAGCTGCTCTACTCGCAGGCCTTCGGCACGGCGCCGACCAACCTCGGGGTCTACCCGGAAGTGCTCGACGAGATCCTGGCGGGAGGCTCGCGATGACACAGCCCAGGTCAAAGGCGAAGACGGACTGGAGCGCCGCGTTCAGTAAGCCCGAGACCGCACCCCGGTCATTGGAGGCCGTCCCCGTCGAGGAGACGGAGACCGCCCCGCCGGCAGCGAAGCCGTCCAGGCAGGGGAAGCCCCGGGGCCCGTACAACGTCAAGAAGGTGGACAAGAAGGCGGCCACGTTCCGCTTGCCGCCTGATGTGCTCGAGCTGATCGACAACGCCCGCGAAGAGGCGGCGCAGAGCGGGGTTCGTCTGACCAAGGACGACGCCGTCACCGCCGCGATCCGCCACTACTACGGCTCCAGTCGGCGTCGCCGCTGACCTCCACGACGAGACTGCGGCCCTCCCGGCAGCGCTCATCCAGCGACACTCGCGCATCATTTCGCGTCGAAATGTGCTTGCAATTTGCGTGTATTTTGCTTGCAGGTTTGGCCGCCCGTGTTAGGCTGAGCCGCAACGTCGATCCGCGCTTTGGCGCGGGAGAGATGCGGAGGCTCAGACCAACAGGCCCTCTCTCCCCGGTATACGTTCCGCGCACGGTAGGTGCACGATTCGGGGGTGGGGGCTGCTTGCATTTTTCAAGCAGGTTTCGCGTCACCCGCGGGGATCGGGTCGAGGATGCTCGGGTCGTGCTTGTCGACGGTGCGACTGTTGTTCAGCCGTCGGTCCACGAGGTGCGTTCGCATCGTTCGGGCGACGGCCTCTGAGCTGTGCTCGAGGAGTGCGAGCAGCTGGTCTCGGTTGTTGGCGGAGGCATGTGCGTCCCCGTCGACGGTGAGCGGGGTGGGGTCGAGCCAGGCCTCCCACAGGTCTGGTGTGACGAACGCCGGCATGCGGTCGTGGACTTCGCCGGAGGCGTCTCGCGCTTCCCGAGTGACGACGACGAACACGCGGGAGCGGGCGCCGGAGATCTCCGTCGTCCAGGTGAGGCCGGCTGCCGCCAGCAAGCCGTCACCGGTGATCAGATGCGGCTGCTTGTCGCCGGCGGCCCCCGTCCACTCGATGTAGCCGGGAGCCATCGGCACGAGGCATCGGCTGCGGGAGAACGCGCCTACCCAGAACCGGCTTGTGAGCTTCTCGATCCGCGCGTTGATGATCGGGCCGCCCGCTGGCCGCTTGGGCGGCTTGGGCCAGTCCCATCGCGCGAGCGTGAGCTCGCGCTCCTCCCCATCCTGCTCGTTCGCGGCGATGCGCACGATCGGCGCCGAGGTGGTCGGGGCGATCGAGTAGGTGGGCCGCCAGTCCTCCGCGCGGCCGCCGGCAGCGACGAAGGCGGTGATCAACTCGTTCGTTGTCGAGCTCAGGGCGAATCTGCCGCACATGCTGCCGAGGGTATCCCCCGCCGGTACACGCTCGCTGGTGCGTGTATTCAGCCGCGCACGGGTCGACCGCGCTGCAGCTGGCCGCTGGCGGCGAATGGCTCCCCGTCGTTGTGCAGCTGCTCACGGCGGATCGACTCGTTCAGCAGCGCGGTCTCGACGAACGCGCTGAAGGACTCGTCTCCTTCGAGGTGCGCGGTCGCCTTGTAGGCGGCGACGACACGGGAGCGCACGTCGGGGTCGATGTACGTGTTCACGCGCCCCTGTTCGTTCTTCGGTGCCGTTGCGGGCTTCCGAGCGGTCTTCGGGCGCCGTGGCGTTTCCGGAGCCGCAGCGGGGCTCTCAGAGGCTGCGGGCGCCGCTTCGGCAGGCACAGTGGCTTCGGCGGCAGGTGCGGGCCGGTTGCGGGCGATCATGTTCTTCGGGTCGACCTTCCGAGGTGCAAGCCCGGAGATCCCTCGTCGGGTGTCGTCGCTCATGCGTGTGCTCCTTCCAGTTCGATCGACTCGGCGTCCACGAGCCGGTCGTTGATCTCCTGGGCGATCGCCTGGAGGTCGTCGGCGACGGATCCGGCTGTCGAACTTGTGAGCTGCTTGTTCTTCAGTTCGCCGCTGCGGATCTTCCACCAGGCGATGCCGGCTTTCGTCTCTTCCTTGGCACGGTCGTCGAGCTCGTAGGCGAGCAGGCCTGCGTTGCGGGCCTGGCTTGCGACGGCTTCGCTGTGTCGAACGGTCCGATGGAAGACGATGTCTCGGCCGATGCCGTCGTCATCTCCGACGCCGAACATCTTGTCGAGCGCGTGCCGCGCGTCCTTCTCGGCGTTCCGGACGATGACGGTCCCGTCTTTGCGTGCTGTGGCGGTTCCGACGTCGGTGAGGACGACGCCTAGGAGGTCGATGACACGGTTGACGTCAAGGACCTGGTCGATGCGCTCGGCGACCTTGGCGACGCCCTTGATGCTGGACATGTCGGTCTTGCTCGGCACAAGCACCCACCTTGCGGCGGATAGCGCTGCCAGCTGCAGCACACCGTCACCGGGAGGACAGTCGAGGAAGATGTAGTCGTATTTGCCGGCCACTGGCGCAAGGATCCGCGCGAGGGCGAGTTTGGCGGCCGCGGGGTTGCGTCCCATCTCGGAGCTCAGAGCTGCGGTCACGTTGTGCAGCGCTCCCCCACCTGCCCATACATCCAGGTTCGGTCGTACCCCGGTGATCGCTTGGACGGTCCCGCCGAACATGAGGGCTTTGGCGAGTGATTCACCTTCGTCGTTGCGCTCGTCGCCGGAGTAGCCGAGGTCGTCCTCGAGGTTGCCTTGGGGATCCAGGTCGACAAGGAGAACCCGCCTGTCGTTGAGGGCGAAGTAGCCGCCGACATTCGCGACGATCGTGGTCTTCCCGACCCCGCCCTTCAAGCTCTCCACGGCGATGACCCTGCTGAGCGTTTCGTGGTCGATCACTTGTCCTTGCGCTGCCACTCTCATCCTCCAGCGTTAATAACGGGATTCCCGTCGATACCGGCAATACACGCGTTCACGTGTTTAACGAATATAACGTGTATCCCGCTGTCACCGCAATAAACTTTCTTAACGTGTATCCCGTGATTGTCGCTATTCCCGTTATTCCTGTGATTGGAGCGAGCGGAGGCGCGCCGCGATGGGTTGGGGGAGCTCGAGGGGCGGCGTCACGACGTGTGCGTGGTCGTTCTGGAGTTCGATCGTGAGCTTGTGTTCACCCTGCGTCCAGCACGCACGGTGTTCGGCCTGTTCGTGTGCCGGCGTCCACCCGGCATCGATGAGGTCGCGTTCGAGGAGGGTGATGTCGCCGACGATCTGTTGGAGCTCTCTCGTGTGTTGGTGAAGGGCGCCGGATCCGATGAGGGTGGTCACGAGGATCTTGACGGCAATGGTCCGAGACGTCGGTGGTGAGGTTCTGGGGCGGAGGGGGGAGCGGTGGTCTGCGAAGAATGCTTCGCGCGCCGTTGCGGCGTCGTTGAGCGCCGCGGTTTCCTGCGCGGCTCTGTGCTGCGCTTGTTCTGCAGCGAGGATGCGGGCCTTGACGCGAGCTTCCTGTTCGCGGAGCTGGCGTTCGCGGCGGGTCTCTCCCTTGGTGAAGGTATCGAGCTTTCTGAGCATCCAGGCGAAGTGTGCGAGCCGATCCCGCTTGTCCGCGTTGTCGAGGGGTCGGATTCGCGCGGCAGCCAAGGCCTCGTCGAGCTCAGCGCGCAGCGTTTCGAGTGTGTAGCGGTCAGGTGTGACCTGGTAGCGCTCCAGGATGTTGCACAGCTGTCCGATGTGGCGGCCGCCGTAGAGCGCTCCTGGTGCCGTTGCGGCGCCGGGGGAGTGCAGCCCGTAGTTGCGGGCGATTCTCCAGGCGAACTCCTGCAGTGCGATTGGGCGGGGCGATCTGGGGGACTGGGTGCGAGATCGACTCTTTCGTCTCAGCTTCGGCCGCGGAGCGGCCGTCTCGCGCGCTCTGGCGCGCGTTGGTAACCATCTTTGATCGTGAGGTTCTTCAAGAACTGAACCGCTGCGCGGTAGGTGGAAACTCTCCACAGATCGCGCGGATTCGGGGATGGTCATGGCACGCACGGAGGCTGCCGCTTCCTGGTAACCGCCGTGGGAACGCTTCGCCTGCCGACGCTCGGCGGGGGAGAGGTGCCTGCCCATCACGACGGTGATGGCGAGCCCGAGCTTCTCGAGCAGCCTGCGAGCTGTTCCGACGGTGCGGTCCGACATGCCTAGCTGGCGGGCGACAGACGCGTGCGAGGTGGTGACGCCTCTGCCAGTGAGTCGGTCGGCGCACTGCGCGTCCATCTGCGCGACGCGGAGGACTGTGTCGGCCGAGATCTTCACTTGCCCCCGAAGCTGCTCTCCACGCGTTGATGAGAGTATCCGGCGGACCAGCGCCAGCCACGACGTGGCCGAATGCCAAGCCACGATTCGGCTGTAGGCGCCGTCAGCGACGGGCAAAGACCAAGACCTGGACGAGGGAGCATCCGACGAACCCGACCCACGCCCTGTGGCCGGCGTGGTCGAGGCCAGAGGACGCCGCCACCTGTGCACACCAGCGACGCACGGCGACGGCAGGGGAGCTGCGCTAGAGCGATTCCGTGAGGGCCTGCTCAGGCAGGTGCAGAGCCCATCAGGCGCGCTAGAAGAAACCGGCTGAGGGGCCACCCCAGTAAGTGACGAGCTCTCAGGCGAAATCTGCTTGCATTTTTCTTGCAAACTGCTTGCAGATTTCGGCCGCGGATGCTGGAAAACGGTAGCGGTAGCAGTTACGATGGGGTCACCTCCTCCTGCTGGTTGAGGGCGCAACAAAGGCCCGGGTTGCCTCCCGGCGCATACGACAAGAGATGCGACCTGCAAGTCGCGGATCTTGAAGGAACTAGTTCGAACTGCGCGTCGCCAAACACTTCAGTTCGAAACCACTGACACCAGGTCCCCTCGCTTCGGCGGGGGGACCTTCCTTTTAGGCCATCTCGATAGGCAGCTCTCCGTCTCTGGGAAGGTCCGGCAACCAGGTCGGGATGCCTTGGTCTGTGAGCTCGAGGTGAGCTGCGATTTCGTCGATGAGCTCTGACGTCGAGATACCTGCTCGCTCGGCAATACCGTCGAGACGGTCCTTCGTCTCTGTTTCGATGCGCCACGCAGTCACAACGGGGTTCACAATCGAACCTTTGCGACGGCGAGGACGAGCCATGTACCCCAGATAAGCACATACATGACATATGAGGGAAGAGCCGGTCTGGCGTGTCAGGCCAGATGTCGTCGCTGCGCATCTTGTCTCACGCGGCTTCTGGTGCACGGACGGTAATGGTGCCGTCGGTGGGGAGAGAGAGAGTGCCGGGTTCTCCGGTCTCGTAGTCGCGGTAGGTGAAGGCGATGTATCCCTCGTCGAGTTCGTCGTACTCGGCGGATTCGACGAGGCCCCAGCTGTTGGTGTCGGGGTCGACGAGGGCGAGGAGGCCTTGGCGGCCGAGGGTGCCTTCGTCGTCGAGTACTTCTTCCACGACGAGCTCGTCGGGCTGGGTGTAGCCCTGGAAGAGTTCCTCGGTGTCGTCGAGCTCAGGCTCGGCCTCTTCTCGCTGGATGCGCTCGAGCTCGGCGATGCGCTTGGCGACGGTGTCGTCGTCGAGGCCGGTGAAGACGCCGGCAGCCTTCCGCTGGAGCTCGGCCGCGCGGCCGGCTTCGACGATCCGGGTCGCCATGTAGTCGTTGTAGTCCGGGATGCCCTCGACGCCGGTTCCGTCCAGATCTGCCTGGTCTTCGGGGTCGACGACGGCCATCAGCTGGTGGATAGTGTGCTTGGGGGTGATCTGCTCGACGAGTTTCAGGTCGTCGGGGAACACCCAGTTTTCGGGGTGCTCGGCTTCGGTCTGGTAGGGGTCGGGAGTCCAGTACGCCTGGATCTCGACGGGAGCGCCGTGGTCGTCGTAGGCGATGCCGCGGCCTTTGGCGTTGACGGGCACGGTGACGCCGATGGAGTACGAGTTCCACATCATCTGAGCGCCGTCGGGGGAGAGGCGTCCGAACGATGCGCGGAAACCGAAGTTGTCACGCATGTCGCCGGTCAGGAACTCCGCGTCAGGGCGCTGCAGGCCAAGGAGGGCGTGCATGCGCACCTTGCGGGCGAGGGACATGAAATCGCTGATCTCCTCGAGCACGGGAGGCTGTGTGCCGGGGCCCTTGGGCTTGACGGTGCGATACCAGCGGGTGGCGGCGTTCTTGAAGGTCTTGAACTCGTCGATGGGGAACAGCACGGGGGTGAAGTCCTCGAGGCGGACGCGACCGCTCTCGTAGTCCTCGAAGCGCTGCTGCATGGTGCGGAACACCTCGTGGGCAACACGGGCTTGGTGGTCGATGCGGCCGGCGATCAGGCGCACGTTGGGCCAGGAGCGCAGGCCGAGCAGCTCGATGCGCTTGCCGTCGATCCCCCAGATCTCCCACCCCTGTGCGGCGAGGTACTGGATGATGCCGAGCATTGCGACGGTCTTGCCGGCACCGGTCTTGCCGGTGATCAGGCCGTGCGGGTCGCGCTTGGGTCGCCAGTAGATGGTGTTGCCGTCTTCGTCGACCGCGAACGGCACCTTGAGGTCGTCGTACGTCGCGAGCGGGTCGACCGTGGCCGGTGCCACGTTGGGGTTGAAGATGACTCCGGAAAGGTCCGGGCGTACCTCGAAGCGGACGGTGTCGTGCTGCAGGTCCCAGAACGCCCTCCACCGGCCGTCGAGTACCGCGGAGATCTGCGACTCGATGCGCGCGCGCAGGGCGCTCGAGGACAGCCGGGGGGTCACTTCGTAGCGGACGGTGATCTCGCGCAGCTTCTCGTCTACGAACTTGGCGTTCGCCTTCGCGTCTCCACCGAACGTCTTCGCGATCACCGTGTTCACGCGCTCGATCTGGGCGTCTTTGCTGGTGTCCTCGACTACGAGGTTCACCGTCAGCTGGAACCACCCTTTGCGTGGCTTGTGCTTGCCGAGCTTGTACCGGGTGTCGAACGTCCGCTCCACGACCCGTTTGGTCTCCCCAAGGATCTCGGGGAACGATTCGTCGGAGACGGGGTTGTAACGCACCAGGACGCGCGTAGGACGCCCGAACCACCCTCCGCGCCACCGAGACGCCACCAGATGCTCCCTGACGGGCGCAGGCCACCCCAGAGCGCCGTAGATCCGCAGCAGGCACAGATCGACCGCCTCCTGGCGCCGCGTGGACCTCACATGTGTGGTAATGACGGCCGTGGCGATCAGCACCGCGGCCGTGCCCGCGAGCACGAGAAGGCCTGTGGGCACCTCGAGGATCACGCCGACACCGACGAGCACGAGCGCGGCGGCCAGGAGCGACCCGACCGTCAGGATGGGCGGGTTGGTGCGGGGGAGTGCGGGGATCGCGGTCCGGGAGGACATCAGCGGCCCCCGGACTTCTCTTCGCGGGCGGCGTGGTGTCGCTTGATCGCCCATGCGCCGAGAGTGAGCAGCCCCACCAGCAGCCCGGCCAGGATCACGACCCGCGCGAGATCCAGACCGATGCCATCGGCGATCGGGATCAGCACGTTCTCGTCGACGAGCAGGTGAGCCTGCAGGAGCGCCCCGCGCACGTCGGGGAGAAAGGAGGCGAGGATCCCCGGACCCAGCAAGAACAACAGGATGGGGAGGGTGAGGATCAGCATCGTGCGGTCGTCGTCGGTGTTCATGTGGTGCTCCCTGCTGCGCATATGCGCGTTCACTCCATAAGGGGTCTGGTCTGGGTCGAGGAGTCGACAAACCCGTTGGCGCTCATAGCCGTTTGCACCAGTCGTCCGGGCATACTTCGACTCCCCACAGGCGCATGAATTGTTCGGGGTCGACGAAGTTCTGATGCTCGGGTCGGGTCGCCGGCGCCATTCGTGTCTCGTTTTGCGAGAGGGTGAGCTGCGCGACCTGCGGGTTGGTGTTGTCGGCGACGTTGATGCGCAGGTCGAGGTGACAACCGCCGCTGGGAGGGACGTTCCCGACCTTTCCGATCTGCTGTCCGGCGACCACCTGGTCGCCGACGTCGACGAGCCGATCCGACTTGTACATGTGGAGGTAGGACACGACGAACCCGTCGGCGTGTTTGATCGAGAGCCACAGGGCACTGCTGAGCGTGACCGTGCCGGGAAGGATCGCGTAGACGGGTGCGCCGCAGTTTCCCGGCCAGTTCTGCAGGTCGATCGCGGCGTGCCAGGTCGATGCCCCCTCGACGTCGATGTCGCGGGGCCCGTACCCGCTGGTCATCTGGTATGGCTGGTCGAGGGGGAGAGCCACCTCGCCGCTGATCGTCCCCGTGCCGCATCCGGAGGCAATCCCGCCGCCGAGGGCGCTGATCAGCTGCTCTGCTCCGGCTTCCCACTTGTCATACGCGTCGGGGAAGGCGCTGACCTGAACGGTTTGCGCGGCAACCCCCGGTGCCATGCTCTCCCACCCGTCGATGTCGAGCAGGCCGCGCGGTGATCCTCTGTTCGGGCCGTCGGCGCCGCCGAAGAATGCGCGTATTGAGTAGTCGAGGTTCATCCTCTCCTCGACGGATCCCCATCCGGGGCGCTGCTGGAAAGGATTGAGGCTGTCATAGTCGCTGCCCACAGCGTCGTGGTCGTAGTTGAGCGACTCGGGGACGCTGCTGTTGGCGTACATCCGCAGCACCGACTCCTGCAGCGCCGTCATCAACGCGATCTTCACGCCCTTGTCGGAGACACCCAGTTCACGGCCTACGGTGATGATCTCGGTGGCGATCGCCAGTTGCTTGCTGTTCAGCGTCACGGTGCCGCTGTCCCGAGGGATCTCCAGGGAGTCCGGGGTGGTCGTAGAGGATGCCGAGACCGCCTTGCCCGTCCTTGCTGGCGCTGGTGCGGGGGAGCCCGTCGCGAAGACCGTCGGTCGGGTGGAGGCGATCTCTGCGGGGACGCACCCGCTCGACCCGCTGCCGGCGGCCGCGGCTGAGGAAGACAGCGCGCCCATCGCGACGACGACGAACCCGCCGAGCCCTAGAACGAGGGCTACGACGAGCGCGCCGGCGATGAGAGCGAGCTTCTTCATCGTGACGCGAGCTCCTTCGGCCGGAACGCCTCGAGCTCGCGACGCCGCGCTTCCGCTCGCGGAGACACAGCAGCAGGCCGCGGAGGCAACGACGACACGTCGTGCACCGGCGCGGCGGGGCGTCGACGGGCGGTCGCGACGCCGTTGTCGTCCACCTCGATCCGGCTCTGCGACTCCTGGACCTTCACCACCTTCAGTTCGCCGAGATCCGCGCCACCTCGCGTGGCGCGGTCGGCTCCTGCTCGTGCTGCCTTCCCGGCAACCCCCTTGGCCACCTCGACCCCTGCTGCCGTGGCCGCACCGGCGACACCGCCGCTGGCGGCACCCTTGGCGACGTTGACGGTGACTCGTCCCGCCGAGATCGCCTTCTTGGCTGCAGAGCCTCCGTGAGGACGCCCTCCCGGGCTGCCGGTAGGGGCGGATCCTGACCCGGTCGAGGAGCCGCTGCCACTTGTGAGCGCGGGGCGGGAAGGTGCCGTGCGCTGCGGGTCAGGAACCTGTCGCAACACCATCGGGTCTGGCTCGGGGAGGGCGGTTGCCGGCTTCTCCACGGCGGGGAGCTTTTTCCCGTCCTTGTGGAACAGGTCGTATGCGTTCTTGGCCATGCTGGTGACCGCGCCCATCTTCAGGAGGGCGTTGGCATCCTTCGGGCCGCTCTTCATGCCCAGGCCGAGACGGCTTAGTGGGCCGGCGGCCATCCGGCCGGCTTTGAGTGTCGCGCGGCGCGCGCGCCAGATCAGCACCACCATGATGATCAGCAGGATCGACAGCAGGAACATGCGGAAGTTGTGGGGGATCCCGCCGCTGGCCATCATGATCCAGGTGGTCAGCTTGAGGTACAGCGACAGCAGGCAGGTCATCACGATCAGGCTGATCAGTCCCATGACCGAGTCGCTGATCGACCGCCACAGGGGCTCCCGGTTGACCGGGAGGATCGCGAGGTAGACGAGAAACATCGACTTCACCGCGGCGACCAGGAAGAAGAACACCGACACCATCAGCAGGGCGGTGATCACCAGAGCGAATGCCAGCAGCGTGGCCACGCCTCCCCCGTTGACGAACGCGAACATGATGTTCAGGCCGCCGGGGTTCTCAGACACGGACTTCCCAAACTCCGGCAGGCAGCTGGAGAACTCTGCGTATGTGCCGGAGAGGATGCCGGTGATGGGATCGGAGGCGCTCATCGCCTGCGTGTAGGGCTCCTGGCAGTTGTCGGGGAGCACCATGCCGTAGGAGATCACCTGGTGCGGGATGCGGATGAACACGTCCACGAGCTGCGAGGTCACGGCCGCTGACATCGTGTCGACGTCGGTGGAGGTCTGTGTGTCGTCTACGACGATCGCTCCGGCCAGCGATCCGCCCCACTCCTGCGCCTTGTCGAGCATCCCTCCGGTGGCAGTCAGTGTCGCGACGGGGTTGGCGAGAATGCCCACGGCGAGGACGGACATCACCAGCGCGACGACGATCTCCCAGATGCCCGCCGACGTCTTCCCGAACAGGATCGCCGCGCCTCCCACCAGCGCGGCGATGGTCAGTGCGAACGGGATCCAGCCGACGCCGGACATCTGACCCTGCAGCCAGGAAGCGAGCGCGTTGAACGGTGTCGCCAGCCAGGAGACCCACTCGAAGGACAGCATGAAGCTAAACAGCCAGATGATCGCCGTGGAGACGTAGTACTGGATCATCCAGAGCAGCTGCACGATGAAGTTGGCGATCACCTTCCCTGGTGACCAGATGTCGCCACCGTCAACGTTGATCGTCGCGAACCGTTCGATCGGCACGCCGTGACTGTCGGTGAACTCTGTGCCCTCCGGAAGCAGCCAGGAGGCATGCGCTGCCTGCGCTGCGACGACGGTGAGGTAGGTCACCAGCAGCACCGTGACCAACACCCTGGTCTTCCACGGATGCAGGTGTGCCCACACGCGTGTGCGTAGCGACCACGATGCGAGCGTATGGAACGAGGAGACGTAGAAGGAGATCACCGGGACTCCACCGGGGACGAGGGGGTGGACATGACCGCCTGACGGCGCTCCGGCCGTGCGGGCAGGGTCTTGCGGAACCTGCCGTACCGGCCGCGAATATCGCGCATGATTCCCTCGCCGCGGCGGCCGGGCGCGACCTGCCGATCTGCGCCCATCGGGCTGAGGTTCTGCGTCACCTCGCGGACCGTGTCGACTGTGACCGGGAGGCCGAGCCATTCCAGGGCCCGCCGAGCGAGCTTCTCGTCGGTCTGGCGCATCACGAACCGGATCTTGATCAGACCGCGCGTCACCTCGTCCCCGAAGTCGGACGGGTCGTGGGATCCCACCGCGGCGGCCGCGCCGTGCTTGCGACCGTCGCGGAAGAACGTCTGCAGCTCGGCCTCGCCATCCCGGCTCGCGGTGATGTGGTGGGCTTCGTCGAAGACTGCCAGGGCGAGCCGGTAGATGTCCATGAAGCACGCCTCCCGGGTCAGCTGGGTGAGCACCGCGTACATCGCACGCCCAAACTTCTTCTCCAACGGCAACTGCTTGAACAGGTGCTCCTTCTCCACCTCGGCCCGGTCTGGAAGCGGCAACCCACGTGTCGTGAAAACGATGGCGTCCGCACTCAGATCCAGCGGGGGGATGGTCTCGTCAAACAGGACCGCGCCGAAGTCCTTGGTCGACACCACGCGGATCAGATGAAGCAACTCAGTGGCGATCGCGTTGTCGGTGAGCTCGGCGAGATGTGTCATCAGCGAGCCGAGGCTGTTGATCCCGTTCTGGGCCATGTACTTGGCCTCGAGCAAGCGGGACAACTCGACACCCCGGGGTTCGACCGGGTCGACGTTCAGCATCAACGCGAACAGGGATTGCACCATGCGCGCGCCCTTCTCAGGGCCGAGGACGCGGATAGGGTCTAGCGACCACTCTGGCTCGAGGATGTCAACGACCCGTGACTGCGCGTCCGTCAGCGACTGGGCGAACGTCGCGTACTCGCGCGAGCTCGTGCGGTCGATCGCGACGATGCGGCCGCCACGGTCGAGGACGTCGCCGGCGATCGTCTTCAACAGGACGCTCTTGCCCCCGCCGAGCTCCGAGACAACGCCGAAAGATCCCGACGAGTCCGCCCGGATATTGCCGTGCAGGTCGATCAGGATCGGCGTGTGACGGCCGGTGGTGATGTTGTCCCCGAGCCGGATACCCCGGTCATCGCCGAGGAAGCAACTGACGATCGGGAGCCCGGAGGCGAACTCACGGCCGGTCGTGATCTGCGCAAGATCCCGCACGATCCTCGAGGTGGCAGTCCCTGGCTGCATCGCCCACCACAACTCCTCTTGGCCTCCGAGGGGCGCCTCGAGGAGGAAGTCGCTGGCCTTGTAGTCCGCTGCCACGTAGCGAGCTCGCGCCTGGGCTATGTCCGCGGTCTTCCCCCCGACGGCGAAGATCACGGTTGCCTCGACTTCGACCTCCTTGTCGGAGGCGTTCAACGAGGCGTGGTACGCCGCCAGCGTCTCTCCGATCTCGATGAGATCGGAGCCGCTGCCGGTGATCGCGTTGGTGCCCGACTGCTGCTGCACCTGGTCGATGAGCTGCTCCTCGGCGCGCTTGTTGCGGCGCTTGACCGCCTCGGCCGGGGTCACCGTCAGACGAATCGCCCAGTCGACATCGACCTCGTACTGCTCGACTCTGCTGATCCATTCCACGCCGGGCATGAGCCATCCGCCCTTGGGGCCGGCCACGACGGCCTGCATGACCTGGTAGCTGGGTTCCTCCGAGTAGGGGCTCTGCACCTTGAGGTAGCGCCGGTTGAACGGCAGGAATCTCTTGAGCTCGCTGGGGGAGAGGTCGGACTGGCCGCCCTCGTCAAGCCACGGCCGAGGCATCGCGGTCGGCAGCTGCGTGGCGGGCACCTCGTCGATTCCCGCCGACTCGTCGGGGGCCGCACCGTCGGCGACCAGGCCGCGGTGCTGCGAGCGCAGCGCGATCCAGACCTGCTCGGCGACGGTTGCCGGGCGGGCGTGGAAGCCGGCAGGGATGCGGTGCTCGAGCTGCGCGGCCGCGGCCATCGCCGCCGCGACCTCGCTCTTCGTGGGGACGCTGCGGGGCAGTGCCAGCTGCTCGCGGAACTGGTCAAAGCCGGCGCGCCATGCCGCCCGGGAGCGGGTGCGCCAGTTCCCTGCGGCAAGAGGGATCGACAGCCAGTAAACCCGCTCCCCGAGGGAGATCTCCTCAAGCGAGTCCAGCGTGAGGGCGCACTCCTCAGCCCACGCGGGCGCGTCACGGATGTCGACTCCGGCGAGCATCTTGTCGACGACGTCTACGGGATCCGTGGCGGCGCAGTACCCCAGAAGGAGAGCCTCGCCGCGCAGCGACTGGAACAGGGCCTGATGCTGCGAGAGGACCAGCTGCAGCATCTCATCGGTGCCGAGGCCGTGCGGGAGGCCCTGGAGTCGCCAGGTCGCCCAGATCGTCCCGGTGCGAGTCCAGGTGAGGTTGCCGGCGAACGCGGCGGCGGGGATCTGCATCACGGTCTCCTAGTTGGTGGTCGAGTTGATTTGAGCGAGCAGCCGCTCCACCCCGGTCTCGGGGCGGTGCTGCGCGGCCGCGGCCGCGGCCGCGGCGGTGGGAGCCATGTCGCGGCGCTGACGGCGGGGCTGCGGGGTGGATGCCGGGCTTGCCTTCGTCGCCGGTGGTGGGGCGAGCGGGGAGGGGGCGGGTCGCGCCAGTCGGGGGGAGAGCACCTGGGCGTCGCCACCTGCGGCGTGCGGTTGGGCGAGCCGGATGGTCTGCCCCTGGTACTTCCCCCCGAACGGCTTGAACATGGCTGCCGCGCCGTCGAGGAACGCGAACAGCAGGTTGCGTCGCGTCATCGGTATCCGCCCCACCAGCCAGGTGGCGGCGAAAGCGACCCCTGCGGTCACGAGGAGGTCAAGAAGGATTTCGCCAGTGCTCCACAGCAACCCGCGGGTGACCAGCATCACCAGCAGCACGGCCCCGCCTACCCCGACCTGGGTGAGGGTGTACGGTCCCCCGGGAATGCGGCTGCCGTCGTTCATCCGGCCGATCATCTTGGGGAATCGGCGGGACCGCGTGTAGAAGCGGGCGATCTCCTCCTGCGGCACGGTCACACCGCCGGTGCGGTCAGCTCCGGAGTCACCCAGACGCCGGCGGCGTCAGCGGTGAGCTGCACCGCCGGCGAAGCCGGAGCCGAGTTGACCTCGGTGTTGAGCCGGTCAGCGAAGAGCCCGATGCCGCCGTTGACGAGCATCACGACCACCGCGGCCGCCAGGCCGGTGACGATGATCTTGCCCCACTTGAGGTTGGTCATGATGGCAACGCCGATCACGACGATGATCGCGAGGAAGACGACCGCGACCTGCGCGACCGTCGTCCACGTGCCGAAGAGGCTGATGAGCCAGTCGGAGAGAGATTCCATGAGTGCTGTTTCCTTTCGAGGTGCCCGCTCAGTGCGAGGGGGTCGGGGTGGGTGTGGCGGGTTTGGAGGTCGCTCCCGTTGAGCGCTCCTGTGGGGCGAGATCGACCGAGGTCGTCTCCCAGCGCCCATCCCTCGCGGTGAGGGTGAGGGCGTAGGTCGTGGTCAACCGCTGACCGGTCGCGCTGGACACGTCCGCCGTGGCGAAGACGTGGACCACGTCACCGTTGGCGGGGCTGTCCGAGGGGGTGCGGTCGCTGCGCACATCGGTGACCTTGAGCTCCTGATACGGCGCCGGGTCAATCGCGGTGATGGTCGATCCCGGCGAGATCACCCGGGTGATGTCACCGGAACCGGCGAGATACGCGCCTAGGAACGACTCCACGGTCGTGCGTGCCGACGTATTCGGAGACACCGTCTTCGTGTACGACAGCTGCACGGCCGATGCGTCATGCGCAGGCGCCGCCACCGGAGTGGGCAGAGCAAGGACCGCCATGCCGGCATCGCTGACTCGAACCGGGACCGAGAAGTACCTGCGCGGCCAGAACGTCGTGCCCTGGTCGGAGGACATGTCGTACTCTTCGACGTTCGCAGCGACCACGATGGAGACGGTTCCGGTGTCCTCGATCGGTTCGATCGACACGACACTGAGATCCCGGTACGCCCACGCCTGCTCGCTGAGCAGCGATGTCGCCGAGTCGTCGATGTAGTCCAACAGGGCACCCGACTGCTGTCGGGTAGCCCCCAGCCACGCACCCACGAAGGACGTCGCGTATGCGCCGGCCTCCTGTTGCTGCACCGTCAGACCGGTCTGAGCGGCGACCACGGCCGCAGCAGGCTTGGAAGGAGGCAGCAGAAGCTGCATCCCCAGCGCCAGCACCCCACACGCGAGCCCTAGGTAGAGCAGCCCCGTCACGGCCTTCTGCGACAGCGAGCGCCCGTGCGACCAGCTGCTTCCCTGTGCAGCCGGCTGCGCGACCGGCGCGGCGGCGTCCGGGCCGGCGGACGCCGCCGCAGTCTTGCGGAACTTCATGATGCCTCCTCGGCGACGCCGCCATTGAGGCGGAGGAACTTGGATGCCGCGTCCTGGTAGCGGTCGGAGTTCAGAAACGACAGGGCCCGCTGACGGGTGGTGGGGGAGAACAGCTCCTCATGCAGGTCCAGGGCGATGTCCTGCCCCTCGTCGAACACGCCCAGCACGGTCGCGTTGTCCTGGAGCTGCGCCAACAGATCGGCGCCGATGACCGCGTCGTCCTGGCCCTCACGTGAGCTCATCTCGCTCTCCTCGTTCCTGTGGTCTGCGAGGGGCGGTTCAGCCCCCTCACCTACAAGGGGTGGGCGCAGAGAGGCGAAGTGGACAAACTCGCCAGATTTCTTTCACGGCTCCCCGATACACGCCCTCGTGCCGCGCAATTCCGGGGAATCACGTGCTCACCGAGATTCGGAAGATCTCGTCGGCACCGACTCCGATACACGCTCGGGTACACATCGCGTGAGGACCGTCGGGTGGGAACACAACCCTCAACCCGGGAGTCCCCATGTCGCTCACCAGCACGCGGCCGGCGCCGCTGATGACCCGCTTGAACACCGAATGGACCACGCTGATCGCTGAGAAGGAGCACCAGTTCGGTTCTCTCGGAACTGCCACCTCGGCAGCCATCCTCAAGAGGATCCGCGCCAGCAAGAACACCGCTCAGGACGCTGTCCTCTACGAACTCGTCACCCTCGCGCACGGCGGCGACCGCAACGCCGAGCGTGTCCTCTTGCAGGCGTTGATCCCCGCAGCGCAGCGCATGGCACACCGGGTGCGCTCCCTCGACGACTTCGACCGTCACGATCGCGTCGGGTACGCGATCGGAGCCGCGTGGGAATCCATCCAGCGCTACAAGCTCCACCTGCGTGGCCGCGTCATGGCGAACCTCACCATGAACATGCTCGGCATCCTCGCCCCTGAGAAGAGCGCCAACGATCGAATCATCGCCGACCGCACCACACCCGTCGCAACCGACGTACTCGAGGCGGAGGCCGGAGCCTGGGTGACGCCTGAGCTGACTCCCGAAGAGCGCCTCGCCGAGCTGTTCACCTGGGCGCTGGACACCAACCTCGTCACCACCGAGGAAGTCGCCCTGCTTTCACGCACGGCCCTCAGTGACGAGAAGCACGCCACGATCGCCGAGGACCTCGGCGTCAGCGTCGCATGCCTCCGCAAGCGCGCCGACCGTATCCGCGCCCGCATCGCCGGCGCCGTCCGGGACGGACTGTGAGATGAGCTCGGAGTACCGTCGCCACGCATGGGATCGGGCGCACGACTTCGCCGCCCAGCACCCGCTCTGCGTGACACCTGAGCAGTTCGCTGACGAGTACGAGGCTCTGATCGAGGACCTCAGCTGCGAGATCCGATATCCCGACCTGCCGGACCCGACCCCCGCGGAGTTTGCCGACTCATCCATGTACTGGTGACACACACCTCCTGGGGGACGGCTATCGGGCCTGGCACAATGGCGTGCATGCCCGAGCATGCCCCCGAGATCGTCGACGACCTGGTCAAGACGATTGGACTATCACCATCCCGCGCCGGCATCATCCGGATCACGTACCAACATGGTCGCGTCACCGCCGGCCAGCTCATGGAGCAGCTCGGCATCGCCCGCAGCACTTTGACTCATCACATCCAGCCACTCGTCGAAGCCGGCATCCTGATCGCCGAGACCGATCCTTCCCGCGCGGGGACCGCCTCCGGTTACAACCGGATTCTCTGGAGGGTCGACCATGACGTCCTGCGGCAGCTGCTCCGAGGGGTCTCGCTGGCGCTCACCGGAGAGTGATCGGACTTCTTCCCCGACAGGATCAGGCTGTCCCCCATTCGGGGGACAGCCTGATCCGATCAGCCGGATTGTTACTCACATCGCCCACCTATAAGCCTTCGATGATCGTCGCAAGCTGTTATTGTGTCCCCCACAGAAGCAGGGGCGGGAGGCTCGAGCAATCGGGCCGATGAATCTGTCGACTCAGCTGGAAGGCTCCCACCCCTTGTAGGTAGACACCTGCGAAAGGACGACGGTGAGCACAGCAACCAGCACCGCCCCGGCCGAGCCCAAATCGGACAAGACCCGCGCCCGCGGACAAGACGCCAGCGGCCAGGCCGCGATCACCCCTGTGCGCACCCGCCGGTCGGGTATCTGGCTCGCCGCGGCGATCGTGCTCATCCTGATCGGCGCGATTGGCGGCGCATTCCTCTATACGACCGCCAGCAACACGCAGCAGATCTTCGTCTCCGCGCACGCCATCGAGCGAGGAGACACCATCGAGCGCGATGACCTGACGACGATCGCTCTGGCCGCCGGGCAGACCACCGCCGCCATTCCCGTCGCTCGCGCCGACGATGTTCTCGGCAAGATCGCCGCCAACGACATCGCCGCCGGCGGCATGATCACCGACAGCGACCTCACCACCAGCCTCCCCGTCCCCTCCGGCCAGGCGCTCGTCGGCCTCGAGCTCAAGAGCAGCCAACTGCCCGCACAGACTCTCGTCGCCGGGGACGAGGTGGTGATCGTCCCGGTGGCCACGCAGGCAGCCACCGGAGGAATCACCACTGTCGACCCCTCCACCACCGTCCAAGGCACAGTGTCACAGGTGCGGGCTTCCACCAGCACCACCGGCACCGTCATCGTTGACGTCTACGTCGAGGCCAGGTCCGCCGCCAACGTCGCCAGCCAGGCCGCCGCCGGCGCCGTCGCCATCTACCTCGCTCCCGGAGACTGACCCGTGGCCGTCATCACGCTCACAAGCGTCAGCGGATCCCCAGGGGTCAGCACCGCCGCCCTCGCCCTCGGCGTCCACTGGCCGCGTCCCGTCGTTGTCATCGAAGCCGACACGAACGCCGTCACCAGCGCCATGCCCGGATTCTTCCGATCCAATCTGCTCCCTGAGCTCGGCGGCATCGACAAGCTACAGCTCGCTTACAGCCGCGGCGTCCTGACCCGGGAGGACCTCCTCGACCCCGAACGGTTCCTCGCGATCGCCGTGCACGAGCTCCCCCCGATCAAGGCTGCCCCCATCCCCACCATCGCCGCCGGTCACAAGCTCTGGATCGTCCCCGGGTTCTTCCACCTCGGGATCGCCGACGGGGTCAGCGGACTCTGGGTCCGGCTTCCTGAGCTGCTCCGCTCCCTCTCCGAAGCCGGCATCGACGTCATCATCGACCTCGGTCGCCTCGGCCGAGACGACGTTCGCCTTCCCCTGATCGATACCTCAGATCGCGTCCTGATCTGTGCGAACTCCACGATGGTCGACCTGAACCGTCTGTACCGCCGCCTCGAAGGAACAGACCTGACCCAACGCGTCGGTGTGAGCGTCGGGAACGCGGAGAAGTTCCTCCTCCTCCTCAACGAAGCGCCGGCAGAGCAGATCCCGGCATCCGACTTCGCCGCCAACACTCTTCCCGTCCTCGCGACACTCCCGTTCGACCCTCAAGGGGCCGCGACCTTCTCGGTGGGGCGCCCAGACCCCAAGCCCAACCGCAACGCGTACAGGCAGAAGATCCGCAGCGTCATCGCCGGGCTGAGCACCATCATCGGATACAGCGACCTCGATCGGAGCGCCAGCTGACATGAGCGACGAATCCGTCCCCGAGGTGCAGATCAGCACCCGCCCCTTCCTGGGCGACATGCTGACCGCGCCCTCGCCGCAGACCATCCCGCGCGGCAACGCTGCGGCAGAGAACCCGCACCTGTTGGCGGCGGCCACCGGCCGCACCCACCTGCACCGCGTCACCGAAGATGAACACCCTCTACCATCTGAGCCCACCGCGGCAGTACTTCCCGACAACTACCAGATGACCACCCCACCTACCCCGACGACCAGACGCGCGGCGAGCGTCGCGCCGGTCACCGTCGTGGAGAACTTCCTCGAGGACGTCGACTGGACCGTGGTCGACACCCTCACCAAGCAGCTCACCCTGAACGAAGACGGAGCCGGACGCACCCGCGCCGAGTTCGACGTCGCGACCGCACCCGCAGGTCCAGAAACCCCGTTCGAAGAGCAGTCGCTGGGAGAGATGACCCGGATGGTCGGTCGCCACGCGGAATGGCGGGTGGTCAACCTCGGAAGCGATAACGAGTGGAGCCCCCGCAAACGCGCCCAACACGTCCAGGCCGTCTTCGACAACGTCTTCCGGTACGGGCGGCTGCAGCAGTACTTGCGCGAACCCGAAGTGGAGGACGTCAGCGTCGTCGGCCACGACAACGTCATGGTCACCAAGACCACGGGCCGCCGCGAACAGCGGCCCGCCCTGGCAGAACACGGCGCCGACCTCGAGCAGATGGTGTCCGATATCGCCTCCTGGCGTGGACGCAACTTCTCCCGTCCCGGCGGACACCTCGACCTCGACATCGGAGGCGCCCGGCTCTCCGCCACCGGCGTCCCCAACACCAGCGTCCCCAACCTCACCATCCGCAAGCACAACCTCGTCGACGTGGACCTCGACGACCTGGTCGGCAAGAACACGCTCACCGCGAAGATGAGGACCCTCCTCACCCTCGCTGCCCGAGCCAACTGCTCCGCGCTCATCGCCGGATACCCCGGAACCGGAAAGACCACCTTCCTCCGTGCATGGATGGCGACCGTCCCCTGGGAAGAGAAGATCGTCACCATCGAAACCGAGCGCGAGCTCTACCTGAACAAGGGTCCCCGCCACTCGCAGGTGCAGGATCTCCAGTACAGCCCCGCAATGTTCGCCGGCAGCGACGTGACCGCCTCCTACAGCCTCGCCGACGCGTTCTACGAATCCCTGCGCTCCTCCGCCCAGCGCATCCTGTTCGGCGAGATGCGCGGTCCCGAATCTGGGTGGGCGATGAAAGCCATGCAGGCCGGACGCGGATCCGTGTCCACCATCCACGCCCGCAGCGCCGACGACGCCATCCACCGCTTCGCCGACATGCTCATGAGCGAGTACGGGCTCGCGACCGACACCGTCCCGCTCCGCCAGATCCTGCGCAGCATCGACATCATCATCTACCTCGACTTCATCGAAAACCCCGACGGCAGCCGCACCCGCATCGTGTCCGAAGTCGCCGAGGTCGTGCCCAACGACCGAGGCGAACCCATGGCATCGAAGCTGTTCCAGTGGGACTGGGACCACGACACCTACTTCGAACCCGAGAAGCCCAGCAACCTCAAGCTGCTGCCCATGCTTTCCCGCGCCAGCCGCGTCAACGGAATCCCCTGGGAGTTCTGATGATCCTTCCCGCAGCAATCGCCGGGGCCATCCTGTTCGCCGGCATCGTGATGGTCGTCGCCTACTTCCGCCCCGCACCGGAGAAAGCCCCCAAGCGCGCCAAGACGCAGGCCACCCTTGCTCAGCGGTGGCGTCACGTCAGCCGTCCCACCCGGACGCGACTACTCATCGGCGCCGCCGTCGGACTCGTGGCTGCCCTGTTCACTGCAATCCCGCTGCTCCTGGTCGTCATCCCCGCCGCGATCGTCGGTCTCCCGCTGCTTCTCGGCAAGCAGGACACCCGCGAACAGCAGCTCATCCTGGCGCTGGAAGCCTGGGCCCGCTCGCTGGCCTCCACCGCCGAGACCGGCAAGTACACCCTCCGCGAGGTCATCGGCATCACCCGAGGCGCAACCCCGCCCCTGCTCCGCTCCGCCGTCGACCGTCTGCACGCCCGCATGTCCACCTCATGGTCGGCAGCCGAAGCCTTCAAAGCGTTCGCCGACGAGCTCGACAGCGCCTATGTCGACGAGGTCACGATCTACCTGATCCAAGCCGCCCAGTTCAACAGCGGTGGTCTCGCCCGCGCGCTCTCCGGCGTCGCCGACACCCTCGCCGTCCAGGCCAAGCAGCGCATGGAGATCTTCAACGAGCGTGAGAAGCCGCGCCGGACCATGCAGATCATGACCGGCATCGTCGGGATCGTCCTCGCTGGGCTGGTCGTGTTCTCCCAGACCCCCACGATCGCCTTCTACCGCACCCCGATCGGGCAGATCGCGCTCCTGGTGATCATCGGCATCTTCGTGCTCATCCTCGTCTGGGCGAAATCTCAAACCAGGGTCCGCCCCGAGCCGCGGATCGTTCTCAGCTCCACCGCCGCGGAGGTCGAACAATGAACCCGGTTCTCCTCGCCACCATCCCCGGCCTGATCGCCGGCGCCGGCCTGGCACTGCTTCTCCTGCACTATGCCCCCCGCACCATCCGCGCCGGGGACGCGCTCACCCGGCTCGGGGAAGTATCCATCCCCAACGCGACACCCTCCAAAGCCCTCGCCGGCTGGGACAAGGCCGGCGCCTGGGTGTCCCGACGCGCCCCCGCCATCCCCTTCTTCACCGCGCCGACCGCAGAGCTCGACCTCCTCGAGATCCCCGTCGCGCAGTTCTACGCCGACAAACTGAAGATGGCGGCAATCGGATTCTGCATCCCGCTCGGCTTCGCAGCCCTCCTTCAAATCGCCGGCCTCAGCTTTCCGCTGCCGTTGCTGTTCTGCCCCATTCTCGCGTTCGTGTTCTGGATCATCCCCGACTCGAGCGTGCGCACCAAGGCAAAGGAAGCCCGCCGCGAGTTCACCCGGTTCGTGACCGTCTACCTGCAGCTGGTCGCCGTCGCGCTCCTCGGCAACACCACCGCCGACGCCGCGCTGATGTCCGCAGCGTCCGTCTCCGACTCCTGGGTCTTCCGACGCATCCGCCGCGAGTACCAAGCCGCTGAGCTCACTCGCACCAGCAAATGGGATGCCCTCGAGCGGCTCGGAGTCAGCGTCGGAGTACCCGCGCTGATCGACATGGCCAGAACGATGCGTCTCTCCGAAGCACGCGTCGGCCTCCGCGAGCAACTGCTCCCCGCCTGCGACATGCTCCGAGCGCAAGTCGCAGCCAGCGACAAAGATGCTGCCGAGAGGGTCACCAGCAAGATGGACATCCCCGTCTTCTGCACTCTCATCCCGATCATGGCCCTCATGATCGTTCCCTCCGTCCTCCAACTGACCACCCTCTGAGCACCACCCACACCGAAAGGAACACCAATGAGTACCATCAGCGACAAGGTCACCAAGGCCGTCATCGTCACCCAAGCCCGGGTCCGTGATGGCATCGACCGTCTCACCGACGAGCCCGAATCGGGACTCGACGACGCAGCCTGGAAGGCGATCTGGATCACGGTCGGCGGAGCCGCGGCGATCGCGATCGCGACCATGCTGTTCACCTGGGGTCAGAGCTACATCCAGGACCGCCTCAACGGATTCTGATCGCACGATGCGCAACTGGCTCCGACGCACCAGCAGGACGCTGGCCAAAGAAGACGGGATGGCATCCACGCCCATCCTCGCCTTCTTCAGCGTCCTGCTGGTGCTGCTGGGCCTACAACTGGGCACCTGGTATCTCGGCAACGACGCGGCCAACGTCGCCACGCAAGCGGCCTACACCGTCGCCCGCGCCTATGAATCCGACTCCGCCGCTGGCATCGCCAGTGCCAACCAGCTCCTCGACGGAACCGGCTTCCTCACCGGAACGAACGTCACCATCAACCGCACCGTCGACACAGTGACAGTCACCGTCACCGGCCAGCCCGTCTCCCTCATCCCCGGGCTCACCCTCCCGGCCATCGAGCGCACCCTCACCGGACCGATCGAACGATGGGTGCCGGCACCATGAAGACGATCCGCCACATCATCCACGATGAGTCCGGAGATCTCGACGACCTCCCCGGGTGGACCATTCTCGCCCTCGCCGCAGTGACGCTCTTCGGACTGATCATCTGCGTTGGCCGCGGCGGTGCCGCAGCCAACACCATCCAAGCCGCTGCATACGCAGCCGCCCGAGACGCCTCGATCTCCCGAACCGTCGAAGAAGCGGTGCCCCACGCGCAAGCCGCCGCCGCCACAGCGCTCGGCGGCAACGTCACTTGCATCGACCTGGACGTCGAGATCGGCGGCAACGGCCTCAGCACAGGCATCGGCCAAACCGGCACCGTCACCGCCACCGTGACCTGCACGATTGCAACCTCCGACATCTCCTTCCCAGGAGTACCCGGCTCGGTCACAATCACCAAAACCGCCAGCAGCCCCGTCGACCCCTACCGAGAGAGGTGACCCAATGAAGTACGTTCCCATGTGGCTCGGCTTCTTCGTCGCCCTCATCTTCATCGCCGGAATCGTCGTCGACGGACAGGGCAAGACACAGACCTTCCAGCAAGCCCTCACCGTCGCCCAATCAGCAGCTCGAGCAGGAACCAACGCAGCGACCGGCACCTCCGTCAACGGCGACGCCTTCGACCTTTCCATCCCCGCGGCCGTCGCGGCCGCAGAGAACTACATCACCGCAGCCGGCGCCACCGGCACCGTCACCGTCAACGGCAACGAGGTCTTCGTCACCGTCGACATGGCATACGCCCCACGTATCCTCTGGATGATCGGACCCCTACCCGTCCAGGCCACCGGATCCGCTGCACTCATCGACGACTAGGAACCACGCATGAAGACCTCCAAGACGACCGCCACGATCACCCTCCTGGTCGCGGCCGCCATCGCGATGGCGGCCTGCACCCCGACCGCGCCCACCGACCCCACGGGCAGCGCCACAGTCTCACCGACCACCTCGGAGTCCCCGAGCCCAACCGCAACTGCAGGTGCGGCTCCCGTCCAGGATCCGGTCCCAGCACCGACGACTCAGCAAGAAGCGATCACCTCGGCGACGAAGGCAATCGAGAACTACCTAGTGGCGTCGTTCGCTGTTGATGAGAATCCCGACTTGGGCGTGGAGTATCTAGGGGGATTCCTCGTTCAGGGCGGTGCGGAGCAGAAGGTCATCAGTGACACGGTGGCTTACAACCTCGAGAACGGCTGGCACAAGACCGGAAGCCCCACCACCTGGACGACCAACGACGCCATGTCCTATGCCTCGCAGACGACCAACGCAGCGACGGGGGAAAAGTTCGAGTTTGGAGCCGCAATCATCTACGGCTGCGGAGACAACTCGGGCTGGAACATGGAGGTCCCTGCGGGCCAGACCCCTCCTGCGATCCAGAAGGGTTCGTTCCCGCGCCAATGGACGATGGTCTACGAGCAGAACGAGCACATCTGGCTGGTCCAGGAGTCGGCGTCACTGACGGGGAAGGATGGTGCACCGACATGTTGATCGGGCGGCAACAGCTCAGATACGTCGCATCGGCCGTCGCGATCGCGCTTCTGGTCTGCGTAGCTCTGCTGATCCATCCCTTGCCGGCCTCGGCGGACTCTTGCTGGATCGACGAAGAGGGCCACCAGCAGTGCGACATCGAGATCGAGCAACCGGGAAACCCGGGCTCTGGCGATGGATCGACCGGCCCAGTTGGCTTCACGCCTGGACCGTCAACATGTGTGTGGAACGGCGGGACTTTCGGCGGCGACCGGTTCGGAAATGGGGGGACCGTCTACGAGGCGCAGGAGGTCCCGTGCTCGACCGGCTCCAACTGGTGGTCCAACTCGCAACAGTGTTACTGGACCCTCGACGATCCGCAGCGGCCGGCGCCGAACGGCAAGAGCCCGAACGTGGGCGCGTACTACTACTGCGCTCCCTATGTCCCTCCAGGCGAGACGTCCAACGTCTTTCTCGTTTCTGCCTGGCAGGACGCTCCACCTCCCGGAATCAGCAGGTACACGCCGGCCCAGGCAGCGGGAATGCTGGTGCGTACCTTCACGCTGCAGCCGATTACGATCGGCATGGCGCCTGAGAGCAAGGTCCACTCCGACGATCCGATAGGCGCCGCGGCGTATCGGCGCACGTGGGTCGGGATCCCCGTGTGGCTGTGGGTTGATGGCACTTCGGAGAGCAGCTGGGGGCCCCTGTCTCGCACCGCGACGTACGGGGGAGTGACCGTCACTGCGACAGCGGGTGTTCGCTCGCTGACGTGGTCTTCCGGTGACGGCCAGACCATCAACTGCGGTGTGGGTACGCCATTCAACGCTGCAGCCATGGCCGATCAGCTGGCTGTCGATTCACCGACCTGCGGATTCCGTTACCAGCGGACGTCCGGCTCTGGCACGTTCACCGTGTCCGCGTCGACCTCGTGGGTCGTCGAATGGACCGGCGGAGGGGAGAGCGGGAACATCGCGATGCCCATGACCACCTCGACAGCCCAGGTGCGTGTGGGCGAGCTCCAGTCTGTCAACACCGCCAACTACGGTGACTGAACAGTCTGGCTGACGGAAAGGCGACGACGTGGCGAAACTGTTGCGAGGCCTGGGTGCCCTGATCGTGATCGGCGCGATCCTCGTCGGCGTGCCGGTCCTCCTCGTCCTCATCGCGGGGAATCCGCTTCCTACCTCGGCGCAGTGGCAGGCGATCTTCTCCCTCACGCCCGACTACGGATACGTGATCCTGACGACGAAGGTGCTGCCGCTTTTGTGCTGGCTCGCGTGGCTGGCTTTCGCGGGCCCGCTGCTCTTGGAGATCGGCGCAGGGCTGTCGGGGCGTCAGACCCGGAAGAGAGTTGGTGCGTTCCGAGGGCAACAGCGCATGGCTGCATCCCTCGTCGCAGCGGTCGCGGTGATGCTCACCGGATTCGGTGCGCTGGGCGGTGCGGCTACGCCCGCGGTCGCCGCCGAGCCGACCCACGCGACGGCCACGACCTGGTCGCAGGCCGAACCTGTACCCCTCGAGCAGGCCGCGGAGGTATCGGCGCCTGTCGCGCCCGCGGTCACGGCGACGCAGGACGCCGTGCCCATCATCAAAAACGTCACTGTCGACCACAACGTCGTTCGCGGAGACACCCTCTGGGATCTGGCGGAGAAGTACTACGGGGATGGGCAGCGTTACCCGGAGATCTTCGAAGCGAATCGCGGGGTCACGCAGGCGGACGGGCGCGCGCTGAGTGACCCGGACCTGATCATCACCGGGTGGACACTGGCTGTCCCGAATGTCCAGGTGGAGGAAGCCCCGCCGTCGCCGGCACCCGATCCGCCGGCTCCGGCAGCTCCGGGCGACTCTGTCACTGGATCTACCGGGGCCGGGGATGTCGGCGTCGATGGGTCAGGCGGCGCCGGATCCGGCGGTGCAGGAGGATCGGGTGGGGCTGTTGGCGGCGCGACAGGAGATCAAGGCCTCCAGCAGGAGACAGACTCGGCCGATCTGCCCGCCGCGCAGGACGAGTCGACTACCAGCGATGCCCTGCAGGATGACGCCTCCGATGCAGATTACTCGGTGCCTCTCGCGACGGTCGGGGGAGCAGTGGGGCTGCTCGTCGCGGGTCTACTCGCCGCGCTTGGGGCGAGGCGACTACGGCAGCGACGGAAGCGTCTCGCGGGCGAACGAATCGCGATGCCCAGCCAGGCTGCGGCTGACCTGGAACTCGAGCTGCGTCTGGTCGAGAACCCCATCGGCGTCGAAGACATCGACAATGCGCTGCGAGGACTGCAGGCCTGGGCTGAGGACACGGGCGCAGCGCTCCCCGAACTTCTCGCCGTTCGCCTGGCCGACGATGAGATCGCCATCTACCTGACCGAGCCCGCAGACTTGCCGGAGCCTTTCGAGGCGGCCCACCCCGACCGCACGGCTTGGGTCGTACGACCTGGTCGGGCGCAGCCGCCGATGCGACCGACCGTGTCGCCATACCCCGCGCTCACCACGATCGGCACGGATGATGCCGGCGGCGTTCTCCTCCTCGACCTCGAGCAGATCGGTTCGCTGAACGTCGTCGGCGACGAAGAGACCGCTCGAGGTGTTCTCACCGCCATCGCCGTCGAGCTGGCCGTGAACCCCTGGTCTGATCAGATCCAGGTGACCCTCGTCGGGATGCCTCACGGACTCGCCCGCGATCTCGGACGGTTCCGGGTGCAGCACGTCGACGATGTTCCGGCTCTGATCCGCAACCTTCGGGCCGACATGGAGGACCGTCGCACTGCTCTGAACTCGTACGACGTCGACGACGTCCACCAGGCGCGGGTCAAGGCCACAGACCTGGAGTCGTGGGCGCCGCACATCGTCATCCTCGGCAAGGAGCCGCCTGAGGCGCAACGGAGTGAGCTCGCCGAGCTCGTCGCGCATATGCCACGGCTGGGCATCGCCACGGTCGCAAGCGGCGACTCGATCGAGGCGGGTTCCACGGTCGTCATCACCGACCGCACCACCGCCGAATACCGCTCTGGCGGAAAACTCCCACCGCTCCCATTCCATCCCCAGCTGCTCGCTGGCGATGAGCTCGAGCTGATCCAGAACCTCTTCGACACCACAGCTCAGGAACCGCACGCCGCCGATCTGGCAGCGGAGAACGTCGTCGACGAGCGGGCTCTCCTCGACGACGACGCCGAGATCGCACCTGAGCTCCCGGTCGACGAAGCGGAGGCCGAAGCCGCGGAGGCGCCCGACGTCGAGCTGCCGGCAGCTGAGGAAGCCCTCACAGCGCTCGTCGAGGACGAGGGGGCGAGCACATCTCAGCCCGCCGCCTCGGTAGAGATCTCCGACGTGGACATCGAACCGGCGACCGCAGCCGCCGAGACAGAGGTCGCGCCTTCCCTCGTGGTCAGCGCGCCCGACTGGCCTGCGCCTTACGTGCGCATGCTCGGACCCGTTGACGTCCTGAATGTTCCGGAGAAGCTGCCCGGCCGCGGTGCGGAGATGATGGCCTACCTGCTTCTGCACGGCGGGCAGGTGCCCGGGGCGCAGCTGCACAAGGCGTTCTGGCCAGACAAGGTCGATCCGGATGCCAACAACGCTCGCCAGCTCGCGAAGCACCTTCGGAACGTCATGGGCGCAGACCCCGGCGGCCACAAGCTCCTCCCCGAGGGGCGCAAGGAAGTTGGCTTCCTTATCCACCCCGCGATTCGAAGCGATTGGGACGACTTCCGCTCCCTGATCGGCCCTGATCTGAAGACCACTCCCAACGAGGACCTGATCGCGGCGATCCGGCTTGTCCGCGGCCAGCCCTTGACCCCGCCCACGAATCGACGGGGATGGTGGGTCTGGCGTGCACCGGCCGAGGAGGCGATGATCGCTGCGATCCTGGATGCCGCCGACGAGCTCGCGCACCGTGCGCTCCGGCGAGGTGAGTTCGACCAGGCTCGCTTCGCCGCGCGCATCGCCCAGTCGGCCGACCCACTCAACGAGGCCGGTTGGCGCCTCGAACTGGAGGCTGCCATGCGCGCCGGCAGCGCCGCCGAGTTCTCCCGCGTCATCGACGAGCTCTACGCCCGTCCCGGGGGAGGAGACCCCGACTATGAGCTCGATGAGGCCACCCAGCAGCTGATCGACTCTGCGCCGGCCAAGCTCGTCGAATCCCGATGACCGTGACCGAAGAGGCCACGGTCGCACACTCGCGCAGCCCGTTCCGCGAGTATGTCGGAGCCACCATCGGTGGCACGCTTCTCGCTGTTCTCGCCCTCGCCAGCGTCCCGGGATACCCGTGGATCGCCCTGGCCGGCTTCACCGCTGCCGGCGCTGCGATCGCGGTCGTCGATGTTCGTACGAGACGGTTGCCCAATCGGCACACAGGCCCGTACGCCCTTGCAGGCGCCCTGCAGGCGGCCGCAGTCAGCATCGCGACCGCGGACCTCTGGATCCTCGTCGTTGCTGTCGCCACGGCCGCCACGGTCTTCCTCGCCTATGCCTTGATGGGCATGGCGGGATGGTTTGGGTTCGGAGACGCGAAGTTCGCAGGCGCGGTCGCTCTATTCGCCAGCGTCTTCGCCGGCTGGTTCGCCATCTACCTCGTCCCACTCGCCGTATTGCTCAGCGCCGGCGAGCGGCTCGCGCGCATCGCCGCAGGACGAGGGCGCACCGCACACGCGCATGGCCCTGCGATCGCGGCCGCGGCGCTGATCGTCACCGCGGTGGGGATCCTGACCTGACTTTGTCGACCTGCCGCAATCCCTTCCACCCCTTGTAGGTGGAAGGGATTGCGATGACCCGCACAGCGAACCTTTACGAATATAACCACCCCTGGCGTATGCTGGGGGCATGGAGATGACGGTTGAGAAGGAGGTGATCAGGATGACCACCACTCCGCTCGAGCTCACGCGGCAGTACAGCGATGGCGAGATCTCGCGCGCCGACCTCGTTGCCGCGCTGCGGGCCTTCCCCTTCGTTGCACGAGAGCGCATCGCCCCACCCTTCGACGACCCCGCAGTGACCACGCGCGGTTCGTTTGAGGAGATCGGCACGGCGCTTGCCTGCGATTTCATCGACGACGACCTCTACGAGGAGATCGCCGACGCCGTGACGGAGGCCAACGGTGGACGCATCCCCTGATCGCCAGGTCGATTTCGACGCCCGGAAGAGGCTGCTCGAGCAGCTGGGAGCGCCCGGCGGCCCGCTTGCCGCAGATACCTCCAGTTCCACCGTTCACAACGCCGGCTGGTTCAGCGACGGTATCCGACCATCGCCGGAGCGCCGCGCAGCTCACCGTGAGATCCGGACTGCTTTTCGCGCTCAGCGGCCCAATGTCAAGCGCGACCGGCGCGCGATCGTCCTCGCCGGTCCTCCCGGAGCAGGGAAGTCGTCGGCGCGCGCGAAACTGATCGCCGACCTAGGTTCATCCGAACAAGACTGGCGGGATCTGAACGCCGACGACTTCAAGGATCATCTGCTCCTGCGCGCCCAGCGAGATGGAACGCTCGAGCACGAGCTCGCCCCTCCGGGGACAGAGGTGCTCTCGCCGCGGGAGCGGGCATCCCTGGTGCACGAAGAGTCCTCGCTTCTCATGAAGCAGGAGCGGGACCGCGCTGTCCTCCGTGGCGAGAACGTGATCCTCGACGGCACCCTCGCGAACGAGAGGAAGGCCTTCGAGACGCTGCGGATGTTGCAGCAGAACGGCTACGCAGTCGATCTCGTCGTCGTCGACGGGCCGAAAGCTGTGACGCAGGCGCGCGCCGAGCATCGATGGCGGACCGAGTACCTGGCAAGCCTGAAGCCTGACGCCACCGATGTGGAACGGCTCGGCGGCCGCGCCGTGCCGCCAGGGTTCAGCGACGGCCTCTACGAACAGGACGACCAATCCATCTGCGCCGGCATCGCGAAGCGGGTGGCCGACGCCAACGCCAACGTCGTCAGTTTCCAGCGGTACACCGTTCAGCGACCAGAGGCTGCCCCCGAGCTCGTCGAGAAGTACGCAGGGAAGCGCGACGACGGCCGGTGGTCACGCAAGTGGACCCTCCGTCGAACGCCGGCGGTGGCCGCGGCACCGACGCCTCACCGCGTTACGCCACCTGCTCTTTCTTCGAGTTCGGCTGACGAGCAGCCCGGATCTGCGCAAAGCGGATCAGACGAGGTCTGGGTTGCACCGCATCAGCGCAACGGCCGCGATGTCGACGGGTTCTACCGGCGCCGCCCACAGCCCCGCAGCTGAGCTCGTCGCACCCTCACGCCGGCAACTTGTCGACTTTCCTCCTGTGCACCCACCCCTTGTAGGTAGGAGGGAGCGTCCCTCCGGTTGCATCGGCATCATGTAGGGCTTACATTCATAAATGTAAGCAACTTGAGGGGTGAAGGATGGATAGGACGAAGCTCTGCCCGCCCGATCACAAGCACGGCATCACGCCGACCTGCTACCGGGTGCACAAGTGCGGCTGCGCGGAATGCCGCGCCGCGAATACGACTCGCTGCTATGAGCGGAAGAAGCTCATCGCCTACGGCAGGTACGACTGCGGCATGTCGTCGGCGGCGCCTGTCAAGGTCCACATCGGGGTCCTTCTCCGAAACGGCATGACGGTGAAGGCGATCGCCGCAGCTGCCGGCGTGAGCGCAGACACCGTCCGCGCGATCTGGTTCGGTAGCAAGAACACGGGCGGCCGCGGCCGCGGCGCATCTCCCGCGCGCATCCATCGCTCCACTGCGGAGAAGCTCCTCGCCGTCGTCCCAGACTTGGCCTCCCTTCCTCCGGCGGCGAAGGTCTCGTCGAGAGGTATGCGCCGCCGCGTCGAGGCCCTCGGGACGCTCGGGTGGGCGCAGACCCGGTTGGCGAGGATGCTCGGCATCAGCCAATCGAGGATGGCGAGGATCCTCACCAACAAGACCGATATCCCTGCCGAACTCCACAACGCCGCAGCGTCGCTGTACGAGCAGCTGTGGCGCGTCCATGCCCCTCACGACAGTCGGTACGACAGGGCGGTCTACACCGGCGCGCTCGATTACGCGCGAGCGCATCGGTGGCTGCCGCCCATGGCCTGGGACGACATCGACACCGACGACGAACCTGCCATGGTCGAAGAGGAGCCCGTCGTCGACGACGTCGCGATCGACCTCGCCCTGCGCGGTGAACGCGTACGGCTGACCCGAGAGGAGCGGCACCTCGCCATTCATCTTGCGCGCGAACGTGGGTACAGCCTCGAAGAGACGGCTCAGCTGCTCGACATCACATCGAGAACCGTGCTGCGCGTGCTCCACGTGCCCGAGCTCTCCACGACTCCTGACATGCAACTGGCCGCCTGATGAGCAAGATCCTCGACATGCTCGAGCGTGTCCAGCACGGCACGCCGGCGGGGTTCCTAGACGGGTGCAAGAGCCGCGGAGGATGTCCCAACCACGGTTCGCGCAACCTCGCGACGTGCGCGGAAGCAGCCCGGGCGCGCCAACGCCACTACGTGCTCTCCAAGCTCGACCCGAGCGTCGAAATCACCCGGCCCATGATCCGACTCGCTCGCCGCGCCGACCTCGAAGGTGTTCTCGCTATCGTCGCCGCTGCCCACCAGCTGGAAGGGCAAGCAAAGTGATCAACAGCACTCTGCGCAGAGCTCGCACCGAGTACACCGTGTACCTCACCCGGCCAACGGACGCGCTCGTTGAACCTCCGCCGCTCATGGTCGGCGCCGACCACATTGTCAGCTCCGGGATGCCCCGGCACATGCTGCCGAAGCTGCTCGGGTTCGCTGATCCCGCCAGCGGCATTATCGCGTGAGGGGCATGGAAGGACAGTTCGCCATCGGCGGACAAGTCTTCTCAGTGGTCTCCGGATCAGTCGGTGCAGGCGTGGCATCAGTCACTCTCCGCGGCGCAGACGACGAGGCAGTCGCCACCATCACCAACGGCAAATATGCAGCGTGGGTTCCTGGGCCCATGTTCGAGCGCCTCGACGCACCGAGCGGCGAAGGCGGACCGGAAGCGATCCTGTTCTACGACCTCACCCTGGACGACGGAACCGTCCTTCGTGACGCGCTTCCCGAGTATCGAGCGACTGAATGATCGGCAGCAGATCTATGCGCGCCCACTCCATAACGCCCGCGGCGCTTCTACTGCCGCCCACCATCAGCATTTCCGTGCCTATCGCCGACTCCGCCACACACTCGACAACAGACGCTGAACCTTCAACACGCTAAGGGACCGTGACGTCCTGAAATTGAGGGATATCGCAGCCCGCAATATCGCGTCGACTAGAGGGAGTCGGCTGTGTTGCGCTAGAGGCCGCGGCGTTGCGCGAACCTGAGGTCCAGGTACTGAAGATGCTCGCGCGAGATCACGACCGTCAGTGTTCCGCCGCCCGGGAGCTCTGCGCCGATGGCGTATACGAAAGGATCCGTGTCGATCTCCGCACCTGTCACCGTGGTGCCGTCGACGACAACCCCCGCTCCATGCCGGACCGCGCGCTCCGTAGTCAGCGCGGGCGACTCCCAATCGTGCAGGCTGAGTCCGAGCTGTTCTCGAAAGTGGTTCATCAGGATGTGGTTCGCGTGATGAACGAGAAGGTAGGCGAGCGTTGTGCGCTCGGACGCGTCCCGATGCCAGGTGGTCTGCACCGCCTCCCACAGGGAGGGGTACCGCATGCGCTCTACTGACTCGATCAGCCAGGCAGGGCGCGGCCACGGCGGGACCTGCTCGATTGATCGACGTGTCTGCTCGTCGAGGTCGGCGAGGTTGATCGGGTCTGATTTATCGTCCGGGTTTCGCCACAGTGTGGCCGAGACGCTCGCGGTCATCATGTTCATGCCGCGCCCATCGGTGCCGGAGCTCACGCCGATGTCGGTGTCGCCAACAGCGCGCTGCGCTGCGAATTCGTAGATAGGGATCGGCATGGCCTTGAGATGCTGTTCCCGTTCGAAGCGGGGATCGGGTGCGTCCTCGGGGAGAACTCCAGCGAACTGCATCGTTTCTATCCTTGCGTTGTGCGGAAAGCGGTGGGCATGGCGGCCTCTACGCGACGCAGTTGGGTGTCTGGTCGTTTTCGTCGCCCAACCACGAGGGCGAGGGTGATCGCGGCGAGGGGGACGGTGAAAGCGAGTATGGGGACGACGGTCATGCCGAACAGTGCCGCATAGGCGAGGCCGAGTGCTGCGCTGACGGCGACCCGGATGGCAGGGGTGCCGCGCAGCCGCGGGATGCTCCACCAGGTGACAGCTCCGCCGCCCAGCGCAGCCGATACCCCCAACCAGAGTGTCATCTGTGACCCGGCAGGCGCGGAGACGTAGGCGACCGCGACCGCGATCAGGGCGAGGGTGACCAGGCCGAGGGGTCCCCAGACTGCTGCTCGCCCGTAGCGGGTCGGGACGATCAGCGCGACGGCCGTCAGGAGGGGGATTGCTGCGGCGAGGAGGATCGTGATGCCCTGGCTCATCGCGATCGTCGTATCGACGGCACCCGCCGACCAGCCGGCGCCGGTAAGTGCGTACGCGACCCCTACCGCCCCGAAAACGCCGCTGACTGCGCTCAGCCAGAGGACCGTGCTGCGGGTGTCAGCAGGCCGGGATCTCTTCGCGGCGTTGCGTACCGGGAGTGTTCGGGCGCGTCGGCCACTGAGCGCGCGGAGCGCCGCGACGGCCAGGACGGCGGCGATGACCGTCGACACCGTGGGAGTGGTGAGGGTCAGACCCAGCGCGGGCGCTGCCACGACGCCGGTGAATGCGGCCAGAGGAAGTCGGGCGAACCATCGCCAGCGAGTTCGGTAGAGGAGCCCGTCGACGCCCAATCCGATCCCTGCCGCGCCGACGACCCACGCCGACACGAACAGCAGACCCCACCATCCGGCAAGACCGGTCAGCGGCTGGTTGGCGTCCGCGAGCCGAAACCCCCACGCCCACGACAACTGCGTCAACCCGGCTAGCAACAGGGCTAGCAAGAGGATGGGGAGGATGAGGAGGGCACGCGGTGGGATGAGCCACCGTCGCTGTCTGGCGACCGCGATCAAACCGATCGCCGTCAGCATCGGGGCGACACTCGTTGTCGCAAGCCCCACCCCCCAACCGGGCTGGGGTCCACCGTTCACGCCCACCAGAAGCCCGATCCACGACAACGCACCCAACGCGATCGCGAGCAACGACGCCCACAACGCGACCCGCGCGTCCAGGCGAAGGCCGACACCGTTCACGAACGCGGAGAACCGGTCGCCCGGTGACGGAGCCGCGCGCTGCTCATGATCCGCGTGATCACGCAGACTGTCCACGAACACGGCGCCATTCGCCCGCCGCCACCATGCCGGGTACCAGCGCAACAACCGCTCGAACGGATCCCGTCTCCGGCGGCCCATCACGCGATCAACCCGGCAGGCGCGTAAGCGAACCCGTGCACGGCAAGCTGGGTCCGGGCCGCACGCGCAGACCGCTCCATTAGATCGGCCTCCGCCGACAACCGCGCCGCGCCCTGCTCCGTGATCACGAAGTACCGTCGGGCACGGCCCGCGACGATCTCCTCACCATCGGGTGTGATGGCGCCCTCCGCTTCGAGCCGATCCAGAGCCGCATACAAGGAGGCAACCTTCAACGACACCCGCCCGCCCGACGCGTCACTGGTCTCCCGGAGAATCTCGTAGCCATGTCGCCGCCCCGACGCGAGAGCGGTCAGGATCCAGAACGATGGCTGAGACAGGAACGCGGTCATAACGTCAAGCATATTCCAGAATCGGGAGTATTGCACTCATCGCTCCCCGCCCCCATTGGCCGACCCCATTAGCGTCAACACATACCCTGCTTCTATTCAGTTGTGAGCGTGAGGTCCCGGGCAGCCGGTTCGTAGACTGGCGTTATGTACACGTACACCTCGCTCGCTGGGGCGTCACGGCGCGGGCGTGTATGGCGGTGGCTGAAGTACGGCGGCGGCATGATGCGTGGTGGGGCCGCCTACCTGGAGGTGACCACACCGCGCCCGTGGGCCGTGCCGTGGCGAGCTTGGCGTGCACTGGCCCGCCACCGGCTGATCATCCCGTCGCCGCTGCTGTATCTTGTGGCCGCTGGCATCGGCCTCGTGGTCGGTGTCGTAGTGCAGCTCACGGTCGGCGTGTGGTGGTGGCTTCCGCCCATCGTGCTGCTGGTCGTCGCGTGGCTGGTCGCGTTCACCTCGATCTGGTGGCGTCCACGAACGCGAGCCGAGAGCCTGCGCGTGGCGATCCTGTCCGCAACCGACCCGCAGCGAGGTTTCGAGGAGCGGCGCCGTGAACAGCGCGACCGGCTGCTGGCCTCGCAGCTGCCGCTGTTCGAGCTCGAGTCCTGGCCGGGCACCGTGCGACTGGCCGGTTGGGGTGGTCCCCCCGAGAGGATCACGCACATCAGCGTCGGCTTCTACGACGAGCCCGACACCCCAGCGGTCGTCTCGATCACGACCGTCGCCGATGAGGCCGGGCACGAGGACCGTGTGCAGGCGCGGCTGCTGGGCGAGCTCAGCGGCCGCGATCTGGAGAGCCGCACAGGCCCGCTCCCATCGCCCGAGGCAATCCCCGACGGCCTCGATCAAGCACGAGACGAGCTGAGGAGGCTGAGGTGGGCGCCCGCCATCATCCACATCAACGGCCGCGACCATGAAGGCGCCGCATTCCGGGCGCCGCAGGGCTCAGCCGCATACTGCGCGGTGGGCGACCTGTGGGTGACGATCGAAGGGTCCTCCGACGTCGACTACCGGCTGCGCACGCTCGCTGACCGCGACCGGCTGATACACCAGAGCTGAGAACTGACGAGTAACCATCGCTTGAATAGGTACTTGCACCATTGAAGAGACGGTCCGATGATCACCTCCGCCAGCGTGTTCGTCACGGCCGCGCATGCCAGCGAACCGTCGCTGGTGATGGTCACGAACAGTGTGGCGCAACCTCCTGAGGTGGCGTGATCGTGATCGATTTGGCCACCGCTCGCTCAACCAGAGAATGGGGCACCCCTGACGCACCAGCCCGGCGGGTTAGCGTGAGGGCATGACGATCGAGACGTACATCGCACTGCTGCACGAAGACGTCACGCCGACCAAAGAAGGTCGACCCGTCCTGTGTCCCCTTCAACCGGACGGCACAGCCAAGCCCGTGATCGATCACGACGGGGTCCTGTACCACCTGATCGGATCGAACTCTGGCGCCGACGTGTTCGATTACACGCGCGCCCCGCGCAACGCATGAAGGGCCGTCCACGAACTGCGAGCGGGGAGGCGTAACGAGCGCGGAAACTGATTCCACGCCGAATAGTGCAACCTTCGATATTGCCTCTCCGCCAGTCGCCCGACTCGTCTGAACACCGAAGCAGTGGGGGCGTCCGCGTGCGGGCGCCCTCACTGCCGTCCCTGAGCCGTCTCGGCCGCCCAGGACTGCAACAGCGCGGCCCTCAGGTGCTCATTGGTCCGGAGCATCCGTGATACCTCACCGCTGCCAGCGGAGCGTGACATCTCGCCGTCGATGGTGCGCACGTGGTCGACGGTCGCCGCCCAGCGTGTCAGCTCTCCCTCGTTGACGTCGACAGTAACGGTGACCTGCACGCCCTGCATCCAGCTGATCGTCTGCTTGGCCATCTCGACATCACCTACTCACGGCGAAAGAAATCGACGAGCGAAACCGTCAGCGCGTAGGACACGACCACCAGCAGCGCCACCAACACGATCCGATCGAGAATCGGCATCAGGAGCACACCAAGCCATCCCGCGAAGCCTGCAGCTCCCACGAAGACGAGCATGGTCAGCTGACGCCGTAAGCGACGCTGCAGCGTCGCGGGAAGAGAGTCGCCCGGCCGCGAAGCGGTGCTCATGCGTCAGCCCTCGACTGCAGCGCCGGGAACCCGTCATCCCGCGTCCACCCTGGAACGCAGGTAGCGATGCCGCGGAAGTCACCGTGACTCTCCCGCGGCCAACGCTGCAGCGGGCCCCGCCTCAAGCTCTCCCCAAGGCGAGCCACGATCTGTCTCGCCTGCGACTGCTCCCACCCTGGGTGCGCCGCGCAGTTGCGGACCAAGTAACGACGCGCCGCCTCCACCTGAACAGCCGCCGCAGGCGGCAGGGCGTACCTCAGAGCGACCTCCAGGACCGGCCGCCATCGATACGCCGCCTCCGGCGGGTTCGTCACCTCGATAAGGCTGACGGCATCGAGGTTCGCCTCGCTCAGTTCGCGGCCGACGCCATCGGCGATGTGCGTGACGCACTGCTCACCGGTCGGTAGCGGCTTCGCCGGGTCGGGGCTCAAGCCCAGGACCATCAGCGCCGAGACGAGCAGATCAATTGTGTCGCTGGGGACAACCTGTGTGCTCACGATCACTCCAACCATTCTGTATCCCTGACAGTTACTAACTATAGCTTCGAATCCGAGACGCGACAAGGTCATCCACTCCTCGCCGGACCGTCGTCGGTGTGTTCTGAGAGGATCGGGCCCATGAGCGACCTCATCCCGGACGACTACGCCGCCACGCTCGAGGAGCTGAAACGGCAGGTGCACGAGGCGCGACTGCGTGTGCAGCGGAAGGCGAACAACGAACTGCTGCAGCTGTGGTGGCAGATCGGCCGCACCATCCTCGACAGGCAAGCTGAGCAGGGATGGGGCTCGAAGGTCCTAGATCGCCTCGCAGCAGATCTGCGCGCGGAGTTCCCGTCGATGAAGGGCTTTTCCCGCCGGAACCTGCTCTACATGCGGGCCTTCGCTGAGGCCTGGCCGGACGCCGCCGAGATTGTGCAACGACCCATTGCACAATTGCCGTGGGGCCACGTGATCGAGCTCCTCGACAAGCTCGACGACCAGGAGCTGCGGAATTGGTACGCCGCGAAGGACGCACACCACCAATGGAGCCGACCGGTGCTCGCTCACCAGATCACCACCCGACTGCACGAGCGGGAGGCCTCCGCGCCGAGCAACTTCGCCGGCGCGCTCGAGCGGCTGGACTCCGACCAGGCACAGGAGCTCACGAAGGACCCCTATGCGCTCGAGTTTCTGGCCGTCGACGGCGATGCGTCCGAGCGTGAGCTCGAGCAGCGCATGGTCGACCGGATCCTTGACACCATGCGCGAGCTCGGCCCCGGGTTCGCGTTCGTCGGCCGCCAGGTGCACTTCGACATCGCGGGTGACGACTTCTACGTCGACCTGCTGTTCTTCCATGTCGAGCAGCTGCGCTACGTGGTCATCGAGCTCAAGACCACCAAGTTCGATCCGCGCGATGCCGGGCAGCTCGGCTTCTACGTCGCCGTCGTCGACGACCGGCTTCGGATTCGCGACAAGCACCAGCCGACCGTCGGGATCCTGCTCGTCGCCGGCAAGAATGACACGGTCGTCCGCTACGCACTTGCCTCAACAACCCAGCCGGTCGCAGTCAGCCGCTATGAACTCGGCGAAGAGGCACAACGGGCTCTCCCTGATGAGGAAGCGATCACACGAGCTTTTGCCGATGAGCTTGCTCGCGACCAGTAGCTGATGGTGCGTGTGATTAGGAGACCTCGAACGGTAGCGTGCGCAGGGTGGTCGCCGACATGCCCGTGCTCTTGAACATGCGGGCGTGCGCATACTGAACCTCTGGCAGCAGATCCATCCGGCCGATGGAGGTCAGAATGATCTCGTCAGCCTCGTCCGTGATGTGGCGCAGCTCAGGGACGGCGTAGCCGCCGACGTACTTGCCGGAGTTGAGATCCCATGACCGGACATCGGGCAGCGCCTTCTCGATCCGCTTCCCCAAGTCGATCAGTGCGTCGCGGGTGGTCTGGTCGCAGCTGCGCAACGAGAACGGGATCGCCGACATGGTCCCCTTGGTGACATTGAAGCAGTCGCCGGTGAAGGTCCACCACAGGAAGGCCAGCCGTGACGCGGCGACGGCGCTGACTGCCAGCTGGTCGTTGCGATGCTGGGTGAACAATTTCCCCTCGTTCAGCGGCACGGAGGCATGGGTGGACTTCTCATACGTCGCCGGCGACACCGTGTACGTGCTGAGGAAGTAGGTCGCGGTCTTCTTGAACCCGACCGAGAAGTCGCTCACGCGAACCAGGGATGCCTGCAGTGATCCCTTCGCCAGCAGCGTGTCCATGAGTTCGAACATGGCGTCGCCACTCGATCGCATCCAGTTGGGCGTCTTCGTGGTGTTCGGACGCAATGCGTAGCGGAGCGTCGCCATCAGGTGGGGTCGGAACGACTCAATCCAGCTGTGGGTGATCGTGGTGTGGATCTCTGATGCTTTCCCTTGCCCGGCGGCGGTGATGATCGTGCTGCGGACCTTGACCTGGAACAGTGCCGCAGGCCGCTCTTGGAAGGTGCTTACCCAGATCGCGCCGAATCGCTCGGTGTAGTACTTCCGTAGCGACTCGTCACGATCGCCGAACTGGCTGCGGATCGGGACGATGAGGCTCAGACGTCCATCGGGGCGGGTGATCTGCCCGGATCTCTCACAGCACGATGCGTAGATGTCGTCCACGTCGTCGGTATTGAAGCCGGTGATGCGGTAGCTGAGCTCGCGACGGTTCACGTACGGCGGGTTCCCGATAACGACGTCGAATCCGCCCTGCTCGAAGACCTCGGGGAACTCGACGAACCAGTGGAAGGGGTGGTGCGTCTCGACCCACGCCGTCAGCGGCTGGGGCACCATCGTCGCCGAGTGGTAGAGATCATCGACGTCGTGGCGGACCTCGTCGAGCAGGGCAACGAGCTCGCGGCGCAGGCTCACTGATGATTCGTTGGTCTCCTGATGCTCCCGGAACGCGGCGTAGCGCTCGGAGATCCGCGCAGCGGACTTCTTGACCTCGGTGATCCGGTCGTTGGTGAACAGGGTGCCGCTGTCCTGCTCGAGGGAGTCCACGGTGAGGGCGCCGACGAGGGTGTTCCCCGGCTTGATGTTGAAATCGAGGTCGGGGAGCGGTTCGAGATCCTTGCGATCGTCGATGGATGCCACGAGCTTCAGGAAGAGCCGGAGGCGGGCGACCTCGACCGCCTCGTGCATGATGTCGACGCCGTAGAGATTGCTGAGGGTCGCGTGCTTGAGTACGAAGTACTCGGTGTTGGCATGGTTGGAAACGGTCTCGAGCAGCGCCTCTCCTTCGGGGAATACTGTCGATCGGACGTGACGGTCCAGAGCGTCGAGCGTGGCGTCATAGAGCGGCTGCAGCACCCGCAATCCGGCGAATAGGAATGCACCCGATCCACATGTTGGGTCGATGACGCGCAGGGCTGTAAGGATCTGCCACGCGGCCAGCGCTTGCTCCGGGGCGTTCAGCTGGTCGATCGTGTCGACCGCCAGCTGCTCGAGGTCGATGTTTTCGGTGACGGCTCGGTCGACGGAGTCGATGTGTCCAGCTCTGGCTGCGCCGAGCAGCTTGGCATACTCGCTCCGCCGCCGGTCGGTTTCCCACCAGGTCTCTCCCGGGAGGCCGAGATCTTCGCTCGAGGGCCCATCCCACAGGGGCCGGCGGCGAGACGTGCGCTGCGCCTCGATCTCGGCCGGCAGGGGCTGATCGATACCCCAGGCCAAGCTGGACCAGATGTACCGTTCGGGAGCCTCCCGGAGATAGCGCCAAGGGTTGACGCCGGTGCGGGCGATCAGCCGTTCGAGGAACACGGGCACGATGGCGTTGCTGGCCATGAAGTGCGTGACGTCTTCCTTGGTGTAGTACGCGCCCTTATCGGAGCCGCGGTTGTCGAGGCTGTCCTTCTCGTTGACGAACTGCTCGAAGATGTAGCCGAGCACGTCGGGGTTGATCTCGTTCTGGGACGCGGTCGGGCGATCGTCGAGATGCCACTGGAAGCGGTCGAACAGGTCGAAGACCGAGGTGAAGATCTCGTCGGGGATCTCGATGGTGTTGTCGTGTTCGAGCTTGTGCTCGGCGAAGATTCCGCCGTTGATGTAGGGCACGTCACCGACCAAGTCGGCGACGACGTCGTTGGGATACTTGCGCGACTCCGCCTTCTGGCCCAGGCCCTCGTGGAACATCGGCAGCAGGAAGTCGCGATAGAACCCGTAGAACTGGCCCGCGCCGACCAGATCACGCAGCTGGTTGAGTCGATTCCGCAGATAGTCGGTGTCCTGGTCCATGAACGACTTCTTCTGCATGAAGTAGATGAACATCAGCCGGTTCATCATCAGCGAGGAGTACCACTCCCGCTCGCTGTCCTCGGGGATACCTTGGATGGCAACGGTGAGCGCACGTTGCCTGCGGACGAACTGGTCGTAGAACCGTTTGGTGACGATGTCGGCGTCGAAGGCTGCGCGCATCTTGCGCAGGACCTCGATGAGAGTGGGGCTCTCGTTGATCTTGATCTCGATGGTGCCGAGTCGCTGGTTGAGGGCCTCGTTGGTTGTGCCAACGGTGTGTCGATGCAGCGCCAGACGTGGCTGGCCGACACCGGCGGCATCCGCCGATTGCAGCCATCGCCACTCCTGGCGGGCGTGGTCGGCGAAGATCAGCAGTCGCGCATCGGAGACCTTGCGCACCTGCTGATCGATCAGCCGTTGTGTGCGCGCATCGGGCAGGTCATTGCAGAGCCAGACCCGCAGGCCCGAGTAGCCAGCGACCTGCTGCAACGTGTACGTCTGCTCGTCGACGGTGACGCGCAGCGGTGCGAGGTCTGGTTTATCCCAGCCAAGCTCCTCGAGAAACAGCGTCTGGAAATCGCCCGAATTGACGAGCTGCATCCGCGTTGATGCGCTCATGATGCCACCCCCATGGAGCACACGATGTGGATCGGATCGGCTGCGGCGATGTCGATCACGAGCCGCTTGTCGCGATGGAGCAGCACGAGCAGGTCTGCCAGGTCGTCAACATCGCTGCGCGCGGCCAGCGCGGTCGTGAATCGCTTCTCGGCTTCCTTGGTAAGGGGGCGCGTGAAGACGGCTTCGAGTGCGTCGGCGACGTCGCCCTTCCCGGCCACCAGGGCGCCGTTGAGACGGTTCCACACCCGTTTGCGGACGCCGCTGAGGCGGCCTTCGATGTTTCCGCTCTGGATGAGGTTTCCCTGCGCCATCTGGACAAGGAGAGGGAAGTGGTCAGCGCGGGCGGGCAGCGCCGTCGTGTCGAGCTCGCAGCGGAATCGGCTGAGGGCCTCCTGTCCGGTGAGCAGGCGGACACCCTCGACGGACCCGAAGCCAAACCCGTCGTTGTCGTTTTCGGTGCGGACGTAGCAGACCACGCCGTCGACATCCCGGTCGGACAGCGACGGCCTGGTCGCGTAGACGAGATCGGGCAGTGATTTGACGCGGTCGGCGAGCTCGGGGTGCTCCTGCTCGGCGGAGCTCCACACCTCGTAGGCGAGGCTGGATGCGTCGACCTCGTTGTCGATCTCGTTGTCGTCGAGCTTGCCCTTATAGAGATCCTCGATGATCTTGACTTCATCCTCGGAGCCGAAGAACTGTTCGTCGGATCCGAATACTTCGGCGTTGGCGTGGAGTCGGTCTGCGATGCGCTGGCGGAGGTTCAGTACCTGCTCCACACCGTCGTGCCACAGCGAGTAGATGATCACCTCGTCGGACTTCTGGCCGACGCGGTCGACGCGGCCGGCTCGCTGGATCAGACGGATGATCGCCCACGGCAGGTCGTAGTTGACGACTATGTGCGCGTCCTGGAGGTTCTGTCCTTCGGAGAGCACGTCGGTCGCGACGAGCACCCTGTACTCGGCTGCCGGGTCGATGATCTTGGTGAGCTCGATGTCGGTGAGCGTCGCGGAGCCGAGCATATTGGACAGGGGCGCGAATCGGCGGGCAACGTCGGTCGGGTTGTTGGTGTCGCCGCTGGCGATCCCCACCCGGTCGATGCCCGCGGCCTTGAGCGCGCCGGCGATGTAGTTCGCGGTGTCTTTGTACTCGGTGAAGATCAGCACCTTCTCGTCGGGGTGCGTCTCGGTCAGCAGCTTGAGGATCTCGGCCAGCTTGGAATCCGCACCCGTCGTCCAAGCGCCGAACTCATTCAGCAGACCGGTGAGCGTCGCCGTGTCGGCCTTGAGGTCGTCGAGCAGTTCCGGGGTGAAGACGGACGGGCGGATCCACCGCACCGACTTTGGCGTCGATGCGCGCAGCGCCTCATATTCGCCCTGGCCGTCGCCGGAGGTTGGAGGTTCGACGCCCTCGTAATCCTCTTCGGCGTCGTCGTCGCTCTCGGACGAGGTGAGCATGACATCCAGCAGTGTGCCCAGCGGGAGGTCGAGGTCGTTCTCGACGGCGTAGATGTACAGCTGGTTGCGGGCGATGTGGCGCTGCAGCGACAGCATGAACGAGTACCCGCAGCTGGACAGCCGCTTGTAGAGCCCGCTGCGCACGAACCCGATTAGGTGCCCGCTGCCTCGCTCGAAGCGCTCGACGATCACCTTCTCCTCGGGTGTGAGCTCGAGTGCCTTCCGGAGATATGCGGAAAGGTTGTAGCGCGGCAGGTTCAGATTGTCGATTGCGTCGAGGGTGTCGACGGACTCCATCTTGGCGGCGGGGTCGTCCTCACCGAACGAGTGCACGAGCGGTTTGGGTACTCGGGCCGGGAAGGTGAACCTCGTGCCGTTCGCGAAGGTGAGGTAATCCTTGCCCTGCTCGTCGACGAGTGCGTAGTTCTTGCGGACGAACGAGCGGGTGCGGCGGATGAGGTGCTCGCTCATCAGTCGCTTCCAGTCATCGGGCTCTTCGCTGCGCTTGAACGCCTCGAGCGTGCTCGTCTTGCCGTCGAGCCTCTCGGCGAAGCGATCATCCAGCGACATCGCGACCACGGGCTGCAGTCCGAGATCGTCGTCGGGATCGATGTACAGCCCCAGCTGGTTCCCGACGTCCTTGAAGCGGATGTTGTATGGCGTCGCGGTGAGCAGCAGCACCCGGCAGTCGTAGTTGCGGATGTAGTCGTACAGCGCCCGATAGTCCTGGCGGGTGTCGTTGCGCATCGTGTGCGATTCATCGACGATCACGAACTGGTAGCGACCCAGGTTGGGCAGGCGCTTGGCCGCCATGCTGTACGGAACGACGGTGGCATTCAGCGCGTAGCGATCTTTGTACTCTTCCCACATCTTCACGAGGTTGACGGGGCACACGATGAGCGTGCGGTAGCCCTCGGCCTCATTGAGCATCATCGCGGTAGCCGTGGCGGTGATCGTCTTGCCGAGACCGACGACGTCGCCGAGCATGGCGCCACCCTTCGTCATGATGCGCCGAGACAGCGTCTTCACGGCGCTCTCCTGATACTCGAGCAACTGGTCGCGCATCGACGGCGGCAGCGTGTATTCGATGAGACCCTCGCGCACATCGCGGGAGAGGTGCCAGCAGACCTTGAGGTAGACCTCGTAGGGGGTTAGCGGCGTCTCGCTTGCCCAGGACTCGTCGATGATCTCGATGAGGTCGGCAGTGACGTCGATGGAGAACTTGTCGTCCCACCGATCCTCGAACCAGTCGTCGAGTTTCGCGGCTCCGTCCGAGTCGACCACATCGACGTTGAGCTCGTAGTTGTTCGCGAGGCCGGCGATCGTGAGATTGGATGAGCCGACGTAGGCGACGATCGGGGTGATCTTGTCGTCCCTGTGGCAGATGTACGTCTTGCCGTGGAGAGGGCGGCGCGTGAATAGCTTGATCGCTACCCGACCGTCCGCCAGCTGCGCGCGAAGTTCCCGAATGGTGGCCTCGTCCTGCGCGGTGGGGGCTCCGCGCATCAGCTGCTGCCGGAACTTGAGCTTGGCCTGCTGCTGGCGTGCCTGCGCGGTCCTCCGATCGATCACGTCTTCGAGTGGGCCACCCTCGAGGGTGCGCTGCAGGTGGTCGAGCACCTGTTCCTCCGGTTCGCCATGAACCATGCCGACCAGAACTCGAGCGATCGGCGCGCCGCCGGCGGAACGTCCGTGGATGACGTCACCGAACAGCTTCCAGCCGCGGATGTTGAAGTACCCGACAGCGGCGTCGATGCGGTTGGACTCGGACAGCGTTTCGACGAGGTGGCCACCGAGGTTCAACTCGATGTTGTCGAAGATTCGGGTCATTTTGCTCCTAGCTCATTGAAGGGAGCCAGAACGCGAGATCCTCATCCTCCTCATCGTCCTCAGGCTATAGGCCCGCAGTCGACTGCCTGGAAGCGGTGGCGGCGTCGCGCAGGATCGGTCCTGACGGTAGGCATGACGGCGCCCGGCGGGAATGGCGGGAGTTAGGAGGAGCATCTTGTCAGGGATCACTTCTCAACCGCCACACCCAGCCGGGCGTCTTCCAAAGACAGTACCGCGGGTCCCCGACATCTCACCTGTAGGCCAATACGTGAGCCGCCAATGAGTGGCCCTCGCCGCGCAGGGTCGTTGAACCGGATGGGTAGTCGATACCGCCCGGATGCTGCGGGGTGAGCGCCTAGCCGCAGTCGGTGAGTGCCGTGCGGAGGGCCGATCGGTCGGCCACCGTCAGTTCGATCTCGTAGGTGGCGGCCACGAGAACGAGCCGGGCGGCGTAGGTGCAGCGGTAGCTCTGGTTCGGGGGAAACCACTCCGGACCCCTGTCGCTCTTGGACTGATTCGTGGGGCCGTCGACGGGTGTGAGGTTGAGAGGGTCGTTCGCGAACTCGAGTCGCTTCTGCTCGCTCCATCTGTCGGCACCGCGCTGCCAGGCGGCGGCCAGTGGCCAGAGGTGATCGATCTGTACTGCCTCACTGGTCCCCTGACCTCGGGTGAAGGAGATCGTCCGACCGGTGTAGGGGTCATCGAGGGTGCCGTGAAGAACGACGCAGCTGTTGGTCTGAGGCTTGAAAGTGATGGCGCTCATCCACGCTGCGAGCTCGTCGTTGCGCGTATCACAGCCATTGCGATCGACGTCAGCCCACCGCTGGCCGAAGAAGTCCCGATCGTACGGTCCGGTGGTCATCTCGGTCGTGTCGTCGGGGAGTTGTTCGAGAGCAGCTGTGATCGCCTCGGTCTCATAGGAAGCGCCATTCTCCACGATCGTCACGTAGCCGGCGGCAACCAGTGCCTGGAGATCGGGGGCGGGCGCCATCTGGTCGACCTTCGGGGTCAACTGCGTGACGGCGAAGACGACCGCGACCGCCGCGGCAGCCGCTCCGGACACGACTGTGAGTGCGCGTCGTCGGGTTTGCATCATGCTGCGAGCTGCCGACCGTTGGGGATGTCGTCGATGAGTTCCTGGAAACCCGCGGCCGCATCGAGCATGATCTGAGCGTCATCGGTCAACTGCTGGACGAGGGCACCGTCTGCTCCAGCCGCCGCACGATTCAACTGCACGACCAGTGCGGCCGCGTTGTTCAGCGCCAGCAGGCGAGACTTCTCCAGACGCCGCGCCTCGATCTCGGGATCACCGCGCTTGGTGGCGGCGGGGTTGGCCTGCTTATGCAGTATTTTCATCGCCTGCATCGCTGTCTGGTTTGCCATCTCATCGCCTCCTAGTAACTATCCCTGTCAGTTACATTCTAGCGCAAATCGACGAAGGATGCAGGGGCGTGCCACCGCCGTCAGCTGTCGCCTTGCATGGGGGAGTTGTCTCGCGTCTCAGGAGGCGCATCGGCGCTGAGGCGAGCGTCGAGATCGGGTCGATGCTCCGCGATCCAAAGGCAAACTTCAGCCCATTCGACTGACGGGTAGGAGCCGCGATCATGCATGCCGGTGAGCATAGGGGTCGGCCCCGACGGGCTGTGCCTGTCGTGGGACAGGCAGAAGATGCGAGCGGGCGACGAAGGGCTTGCAGACGACCTTGGCCGTCGCCTAGAATGTAACTGACACAGATACAAACAAGGGGGATAGGACAGTGAACGGTCAAGCAACTTCAGTAGACCTTGAACTCGCCAGCTCCTATGTCGACCCGTATCCGGGAAGGAAGGGCCGCGAACGCATCGTCGAGACGTGCGGGGGATGCGGGGGGACGGGCGTGTACAACGCCCCCAGCAGCGTCACCTTCTACACCTCAGCCGTCAACGACATCACGACCGGATGCTTCTCCTGCGCCGGCACCGGCGTCCGGTCCTTCCTCGTCTCCTCCGCCCGTCAGACCGCCCGACGCCGCGCCAAGGAGACCGACCGCGCTCGTGCGACCGCCGCACGGATCGCCCACGCGCGAGAAGCGTTCATGGCCAGCCACGGTGCCGTCTATGAAGCGCTCACAGAGCAGCACACCCAACTTCGACACACCGACCCGATCCGCAACCGCATCGGCCTGCTCCTGGATTCCGCCGACGCGTCCCATGCGGGCACAGTCGACGTCGACGAGTGGCGAGTAGCAGCTGAAGTGATCCTCGAGGAGATCGCCATCCGCGAGGACGCGAAGCGCCCGGTTCCGACTGGCCGCATCGAGATCGAGGCAGAGGTTCTTTCGACGAAGTGGGTCGAGAACGACTACCGCGGGTCGCTGAAAATGCTCCTTGCCGGGGAGGGATGGAAGGTCTGGGGCACCGTCCCGAGATCTCTGGATTTCAACGACCGCTCCCCGCGCGGCCACCGGATCGCCCTCACCGCCACTATCGAAGCCAGCGCCGACGACGAGGCGTTTGGATTCTTCTCCCGCCCCACGAAAGCACGCATCCTCACCGCCCCGCCCGTCCCCGAGGAGGACTGACATGGCACACACATTCACGTTCACCGTCACCGTCGAGCTCGAACGCGAGCAGGGGAAGTTCGCAACCCGTGACGAAATGGCCGAGGCGATCATCGAGTGGCTGGAAGACGCCGACGAAGGCGCCATCTACGGCGTCGGCGCCGATGGAGACAGCACCTACAACACCACCATGTGGGAGGTCGAGCAGGCATGACCGGCAACGAGCTCACACCGCACCTTGGCGCCGACGAGGTCTCTACCTGGGAATCCTTCGTCGCCGCACGAACCGAGCTCGCCCGCCAACGCGCGACGTGGGGGCCACAGCAGCAACGCCAACGCACAGACCCCGAGTGGCAGCTCAAGGAACTGACCTACCCCCTGACCGTCACCAAGCAGATCCCTGACGCCCAACTCGTAGACCTTTGCGACCTCCTAGATGGCCACGTTTCGCCATGGCTGCTCGCCACCGAAACCGACCTCGAGAAAGAACGGGTCACCGTGACGCACAATCCTCGCCCAGCGAACGGGACCGAAGACACCGTCACCACCGTGATCACATTCTCCAAGATCCTCGTCGCGCTCGCCGCGCTGCGCGACGAGGGGGAGCTCTGCTGCGCGGCCGCGATGGTCGGCGACGAGCTCGGCGCTGGATGCGCCGTCGATGCCGACCTCGTATTCCGTCGCGCCCTCTTGGGCGCGTCCGTCTATCGATAACCAGGAGGAGAAATGAACACCACCAAGACCGCGCCCGTCGCGGATGCGCAAGAGTCCACCGCTGTGACCGTGACGGGGACCGTTCGCTCCCCGCTCACACTGCTGCACCGGATTTCCGATCGCACCGCACGGGTCAGCTTCCGCATCGACGGTGAGGACGGGCCCTACAACGTGCACGCCACCGGCCCTCGTGCCGAACTGATCCGGATCGCCGTGCACAAGGGGGACACCGTCACCGTGACCGCGGAGCGTGCAACCTTCAGCCACCCCGCACAGACGATTCCCGACCTTGAGATCGAGTCGATCGTCCTCGACCTCGAGGTCGCCTGAACGGATCATGGTGAGATCGGCTCCGTGTAGGCACCGATGTCATCGAGCAGGCACAAGTAACTGAACGCGTCGGTGGGGGCGTCGCCCCAAGACAGTCCGCCGCTCGCGACGAACACACGCCCTTCGACGGTGATTGTCGTCACATCGCGGCCGAACAGTCCTCCATCGCGGATCCAACCATCAAGAGCCGCAGCGATCTCCGCCACTGTGGGCTCATCCGTATCGATCAGGTCCCAATAGCCCTCCGGGTCAACCTGCCCAGCAGCTGCGGCGCTCTGAAAGGCGGTCGACGCGCGTCGCGCGAGCACTCCCACATCGACGACCGGCATTCCGTCGGCGCGCACAGGCGCCGCGGCGACCGCGATCACCATATCCGCACCCATCTCACATCACCTCCCGCAGAACGACCGCGAGCCGCTCGATCTGTCGGGCACGCTCCTCAGACAGCCCCTGAGTCTCACCCGCACTGTCGACGCCTCCGGTGAAAATCACAGGCCCGAGGATGGGATTGGCGGCACCCAGATGGGCGAACTGCGCCATCTCCGCGAGCGCATTGCGCTCGGCGGGGGAGAACTCCGCCCAGCCGTTCTCATTGGCGAAGAAGTCGAGATCGCTGGCCAGCGTCACGACCTCGATGTCTCCCTCGACGGCGTCCGAGAGCACGCGGTACGAGTCATCGCCGAGGTCAACTCGCTGCGTGACAAGATCGCGCGACACCTTCATGGCCAACCGTTTCACTTCACTGTTCATCTGAAGCTCCATCTAGCATCCCTGACAGTTACAAATTAGCAGCAACGTCGGACATTGACTCGTCGTGGGCGCGGGTGATGGGTGAATGAGTGGTGATCGACCGGGCGTCGGTAGCCTGAGCCATAGGTCTCGATCGGATGAGGTGGGCAGGGCGACATGGCTGGATTTGCGGATTCTGCGAGAGAGTTCGGGCGGGAGGCTTTGGGGCGCGCACGGGAGGCAGCTGGTGAGCGCGTCGACCAGGCGTTCGTGGATGGCTTCAACCAGGCAGGGAACCTCTGCGTGCAGGCGGTTGCGGAGGCTGCGGCCCCGCTTACAGCCAAGATGGCGACCGAGAACCTCACTGAGCGGGAACAGGCTCAGCTCGCCAGGCTTACCACCCTGAAGGACGAGATTGAGCGGGCGCTCTACGGTTTCTGGGACCAGCCGGCATCACCATAGCGGGCTGAAACTCTCAGGCGGCGGTCGGACGGTCCTGCTCGGACAACTCGACGCCAGGTAGCGCAAGGTGGGCGCGATCGCGCTCTACGGTCTTGATCGCGCAGCCCAGTTTGTCGGCGATGCGCCGGTCGCCCCATCGCTGCGTGTGGAGTCGGCGGACGCACTCGTGTCGGTCAATGTCGCGGAGCTTCACATGTACGCCGGATAGGGCGAGCTCGACGGCGGCCGGGTCGAAGGACTCGGCGACTTCTTCGCCCTCTCCATCGATGTTGGGCTGTTCGTCGGGGTCGTCGATGTCGTCCCAGGCCAGTGGCCCTACCCAGCCGTTCCCTCGCGCCACGGCTCTGGCCTGATCTGCACGGGTGCCGGAGGGAGGCTGTGACCACAACTGCCGGAACAGCTCGAGCGCCGCGACATATGTCGCCGCGGTCACGCGCTCCCGCTGGCCGTGGATCAGGTGGGAGAGATTCGTGACCTGCATACCGAGTCGCTCAGATAGCTGGGTCTGTGTGTACCCGATCGCCACAAGCGCCTGCAGTCGCCGGACGGTGTCGGTTGCGGGGACAAGTGGTGCGGAGATCTGATCCGCGGTCACCGCCAGCAATCTTCGTGCGGCCACTTCACGGACGCGGCGAGGCTTGCCCTGACGGGTCTCCTTCTCTTTGCCTCTGGGCCCGTAGTAGACGTCCAGGACGAGGGTGCGGGAGACCTGTGCAGCGTCGGCGATCCGCTCGAGCCCGAAACTGCCGCATTCGCGCAGCTGAACGATGTGCGCACGGACGTCTTCACTCGGAACGGTGGCGGGGGAGATCTCGTCAGCACGTCCGTAGGCGATCATGCGGTTTCGTCGACGTTGCCGCTCCATCTTTCGCAGATGACGGCATTGGTCGCAGCGGCATCCGTGTTCTCGCCAACAGGTGTCCAGGTCGTGGGGATGGTCTGCGGGGCAGGCGTACCGACTCCGGTCACGCAGCGGCGCGTCAGTCACGCTCCCGCTGCGCCATTCGCGGAGGTAGTGCATCCGGCACATGCCGCGGGCTGTGACCGGGCGACCGCATTCCTCCACGCGGCAGCTGCGGCATGGTGTGTTCATGAGGACGAACTCTTCGAGGCGGCTGCGAACGGAACTGGGAGTCGGTGCGTATCAGCTTTCGGGTTGGGGGTAGAGGGGATCGCGATCGTGGATCGGCGCCGTTCCCGCCGGGTGCCGATGGGCCAGGCGTATCTGAAGTTGCCTGGGTGGCGCAGCCGGATCGCGCCGATGTCGTCTAGCTGTGATGTCCAGGCAGGTTGTTGAGTCTGCTGATGGGCGGGGCTCCGATTGCGGAGTGGCGCCTGTGGTGATTGTAGAAGTGGATCCAGCCTGGGAGCGCTTCGCGACGCTCAGAGTCGGATCGGTAAAACCGGGCGTATGCCCAGCCCTCGGCGAGGGTGCGGTGGAACCGCTCGATCTTGCCGTTCGTCTGCGGTCGGTAGGGCCGAGTCCGTTTGTGCGTGATGCCCAGCCCAGCGCAGGCGTCTCGCCAGGCGAACGACTTGTAGGCCGACCCGTTGTCCGAGAGCACCCGTTCGACGGTCACGCCGCGGTCGGCGAACCACGCGATGGCGCGCTCGAGCACTCCGATCGCGGTGACGGCCTTCTCGTCGGTGCAGATCTCGACGTAGGCAACGCGCGAGTGGTCATCTACGACGGTGTGGACGAATGCGGTTCCCACGTTGGGCTCGTAGCCCCTCCGTTTCCCGGTGCGCTTCGCCGTGGTTTCACGGTTGCGGTCGCCCTGCTGCTTGCCGACGTATCGCCATCCGCCGCCGTCCGGAATGTTGCCGAACTTCGTGACGTCGACGTGCAGCAGTGAACCGGGATGATCGTGCTCGTAGCGGCGGATCGGCTCGCCCGTGACCCGGTCGATGTGGCTGAGCCGATTGATTCGGCACCGCACCAGCACCGCGTGGACCGTCGAAGCCGGGATCCCGAGCTCCTCCGAGATCTGCGCTGGACCGAGGCGGCGACGCCATCGCATCCGCACGATCTGCTTGACCGTGCGTGCCGGCGTCCTGCCGGGCACCGATCGGGGTCGGCTGGACCGATCTGTCATCCCGGCGGCGCCCTCGGCACGAAACCGGGCGGCCCACTTGCGAGCGGTGATCGGCGACACCATGAACATCTTCGCGGCGACCGTCGCCGGCCACCGATCCTCGACGATCAGTCGCGCGAGCCGGAGCCGTGCGCGGGGCGTGAGAGCAGCATTAGCGTGGGACACGAGGGCCTCCTGTTGCGTGAAGCGGTTCCTAGACAGCTCCACTTCACAACGGGAGGCCCTCGCCCGTCAGCAAATCACACGCGATTCACGTAGCAACGTCCCTGGACATCACATCTAGCGCGGACCGCAGCCACGTTCGAGGGTCTTGGCTGATCTGTCTTGGTGTCGCGCCGAGGGTGGTCAGGTGCCTCTCGGCTGCGGCGCTGCCGCTTGCTTGGAGTCGGATCTTCGACAGAGTGCGCTCCGACAGCACAGTGCCATGGCGGGGAAGGTAGATGAGGGTGCGTGCGGTTGACCGGCCGCAGGCGATCGCGCCGGCGCCCTGGTAGCACGCTCCCACATGACCGGGGCTGAGGGTCTCGACGATCTCGGCCGCGGTCCCGTCCGGCAGCGTGCGGGCGATTACTCGCTGGCGGGGGAGAGGATCGGCGAACGAGACGATCCCCCGGAGGCCGACCGCGGCTGCTTGCCGCCATACTCGGGTCAGGAACCAGCTCTCGGCGTTCGCGGGGACGGGATCGGTGAGGACGAGCCGGCCCAGTTCCAGAGACTCGGTGAAGGGCTCCAACTGGGGGAAGACATTGGAGAGGACGGTCGCGGTCATAGGCACGCTCAGGCAGGCGACGCCGACCAGGCCGAGGCCGTCTGACAGCGGTGTGGAGGCATCGACTAGGCGGTCGTCGCGAGTGAGCAGCCCCCAGGAGAACCTCGTCGCCGGCAGTGTGCCGGCGTAGTGATGTCTAGCAACGACCGAGCGGGCAAGGGCCTCGGGGATGAGACGCACGTCGAACTGTGAGGCGTCGAACCCTCCTTCGCTAACGTGCCGCCAACTGTGCCGGCCCTCTTCCCATCGTTGGCAGTAGGGGCTCGACGGGTTTCTCAAGACTGTCGGCCGCTCAGCTGCGACGCCGTCCATGTCGGTGCTCACTGCTCAGTCCTCAGTGATGCGCTGCAGAGTGTCGACGATGGTCGCGCGGTCGTCGGCGGTGATCGAGATGGTGCTGAGCAGCGTGTACCCGGACGCGGCATAGTCGTCGAGGTCCTCCTTGCGGCGGGCGAGGGCGCGGTTGCTCTCGTACTCGGTGTCTGCAGCAGTGCTGACCGTGGTGCGGACGTATCCGAAGCTGACTCGAATCATGTTTGCTCCTGTTCGTATCTCTGACAGTTACAAACTACCATTGACCTCTGACATAGAAGTAGGGAACTGTAGGTTCCACGCCGACATGGCATATTCCACAGTTAGTTGGCAGGCGGTTGGCATCTCTGCCAATTGGGGTGGGCTGAGCATCGCCCAGTGTGATCAGTTAGTAGAGGCTCGGGAGAGGATGAGGAACATTCGCCGCCGTTGAGCGGCGTCAGGGGTAGACAGCCGGGGCGCCGTGTCGGAACCAGCCATTTCGTGTTGGATCGCGGATCCAAAACCACTGCCACCTGCCGTGAAATCCCGGCATCCTCCGCCATTTGAAGCGGGAACCTACACGAACGTCTCGCGAGAGCGATCGCGGGTTCGGAGAGCCGGACGTTTCGCTGCCACCGCCGGCGTCAGAGATATCTAGGGGGGATTGACATTGAGTATCTAGCCCCCCTAAACTAGTCTCATGGTCAAGCCGATGAGATACCGATCGCTCGTCGCATTGCTGCGGGAGGCCGGGTTTTCTTCGAGGCAGGGCAAGGGCGATCACGAGGTGTGGTCGAAGGGAGCCCAGCAGGTCGTGATCACCCAGACGCGCGACGTATCGCCGGGTCTGGTTCGCAACGTGCTGAAAGCGATCGAGGCATCCAAGAAGGAGGATCAGGACTCATGAACATCACCGCATCGGCGCACAAGTGGGAGCGCGGCTGGGAACTGCACATCGACGGTAATGCCGCCACTCAGGTCGCAACGCTCGATAAGGCCGAACAGCAGGTACGCGACTACCTCGACAGCATCGACCCCCGCATCGATCACAGCGACTGGACGATCACGGTCGTTCCCGACATCGGGGCGCTCTATGACGAGGTTTCAGCGGCCAGACAGGCAACGGAGGAAGCCACCGCGGCGAGCGTACAGGCGGCCGCTCAGGCGCGCGCCGCGGCTCGCCACCTCCGGGAAGCCGGCTTTTCCGTGACCGATTCTGCGGCCATTCTTCGCGTCTCCCGCGGGCGCGTTTCCCAGCTCATCGCGGGCTAAGGATCCAGGGGAACCATGGTTGATGCAATGACCGTCGACGCCAACGATGCGCCACAGGGGCGGCGGCCGGTCTTCCTCGGCGCGGACTACGTTTCTACCCCGCACAATGGCCGCTACTACACGGAAGCCTGGTCGTTGACGGACGGAGAGCTGGTCGTGATCGTCCGCGAGAACGGCGGCACGAGTCTGATGAACGCATCGGAGCGGATCGCCGAAGCGATCGACAAGCGCTGGTACACGAGCGGCATCCCGATCCGGATCATCGAGGACTGGGGCACTGATCGGACGGCGCTCGGTCACCGGTTCGTGGAAAGCTCGCGTGAGGGCGGCCACTGGGCGTTGGACTTCGACGAGTGGGATAGCCGCGGACTCGTGCTGCCCCGTTGAGGGCTGCACTCACGTCGATCCAGTGAGCTCGAGCTTCCGAGCCCAGCCGCCGAGAACGTGCGCGGGAGTGGGCCATGTGTCGAAGTGTTCCAGCGTCAGTGAGTTGCGTCGGTTAACCACTGCCGGCACTCCCAACAGTGACAGCTGCACGTAAGCCATGTGCACGGCGATCGAGCTGATGTCGTCGGCGGTCACGTGCACCTTCGTCTGATACTCGATGCCCTGCGCTGCGAGCGCCTGGACCATCGCGATCACCATGGCGCCGGCCCCGCAGGCGGGGTCGTAGACGGTCAGGAAGGGGCGGGTGAGCAACTGCGCGGATGCGTCGGCGACCTGCATACTGGCGATCAGCTGCGCGACGCTGTAGGGGGTAAAGAACTGCCCCTGGTCGCGATTGGCGATGCCCAGCTGCATGTACGTCTCACCGAGCACGTCGCGAGGCTGCGCGTCGAGCTCGAGCGTGACGAATGCGAGTGCTTCGGCGAAGCGATCCACCTGCGCGCCGGTGTAGTGCGATCGCGTGCGTTCGTACTCGTCCTCGCGGGCCTGGTGTCCGTGTCGGTCGACCCGGTTGCGGATCGCCGCGGCCGCCATGGAGCAGAAGTCCTCGAACACGGTGCGCAGGTCGAGTGCGCCGGTGTTCGCGCGGAGCACCTTCACGATGCGGGAGGTAGCCATCGTCACCGCCCCGCCTTCTCGTAGAGGCGGGCGCGCCACCGCGGGATGCGGACCCGGATGCCGTGGTCGACTACGCGCAGAACGTCGCGCTCGATCACCTCGAACTCGGTGTCGGATGTTGTCTGCAGGCCTCCGGCGAACGCGAACGGTTCGCCAAAGCGGATGCGGTCGCCGCGGCGACCGCGCGGCTTCGACTCTGTGAGCTCGAGGTTCGCCCAGCAGCGTGCACGCCATTCTTGGGCGTACTCGTGCGTGGTCGGAGTGAGAGCCTCCAACACAGCGCGAGGGGCGTGGGAGGCGCCCGGGCCCATGGTCTCGTCGAGGTCCTTGTAGGTGAAGTTGAAGTAGCTCGACGGCGCGATGGCGTAGAGCACCACGAACGCGAACACCTCGCCCGCGTGCGGGTGGCCTTCGTCGTAACGAACGGCGGCGTAGAACTCGTATGGCCAATCGATCGTTCCGGTCATGTAGTCCGGGTTGCGGCGGGTGCCGCTGGCGATGATCGTGGCGCCGGTGAAGTAGTGCTCGAAGAAGGTGCGGACGGGGACGCCCGCCTCCTTGTGAGTTGATGTGCTGCCCATGATCGTGTCTCCTCTCGCCGGTCAGTTCTCGAAAGCCCAGGAGGGCAAATGCGACGCCTGGATGAAGCTCGCCACGATCTCGGCGAGGCCGTGGCTGGGGTCGATGGCGAGCGCCTGGCGCGCATAGTCGGCGGCGTGGGTGGAGCGTCCGAGTGCCCAGGAGAGCCATGCGGCTGAGGCCAGGAGGCCCGCACGCACCGGCTGAGGTGTCAGGGCGGTGAGGTGGCGGACGGTCGTCAGAGCCGCGCTGAGGCGGGCCGCGTCGGGCCGGGGTGCGTCGCCCCACATGATCGCGGCGAGGTCGGCGGGGTACTCCTCGCCGCGTTCCCATCCGGCCTGCGCCTCGGCGGCGCGCTCGCCGCCTGCCTGGTCGCTGGCCCACTGGACGAGAGCGACGTCGCGGAGAGCGGGTCGGCTGAGCGCGAAGATGAGGCAGGCGGCCTCGAAGGGGTCGATCTCCTCGGCGGGAGTGGTCACGGCGACCTCGCCGAGGGTGATCCAGTCCGTCTCAGCGACGTCGCCCAGGCCGAAGCCCTCGAAGGCGGTGTTCACCTCGCAGAGGCGGGTGTCGTCAGCGGCGGGGATCTCGGTGCCGGCGTGCTGTGAGGCCGCAACCGGGTGGCCGACGGCGAGCGCGGTGTTGATCTCCGCGAGCGGTCGCGGGTGGTCATCTGAGAGATAGCTGCCCCAGCCGTCACGGGCGACGTAGAGGGCATCCGTGACGGACAAGCCGCACTCGTCCGCGCGGGCCAGCAGGGCGTTCACGAGGCCACGCGAGGCCTCGCTGTCGTCGTCGGTGTAGATCACCACCGCCATGCGGTCAGCGGTCGGTACTCGGCAGATGACGCCGACGATCGAACTGGCAAGTGAGCCCGGGCCGAGCGTCGGGTTCAGGTCGAACCGAGCGGCGCCGACGGTTCGGCTGCCAGCGAAGGGGATCGCGACGATCGAGCGGGTGGGGGTGTAGCCGATGAGAGCGGGCACGAGGCCCAGGAAGTCGGATGCGTTGCTGGCCTTGATCACGT
>NZ_JACBGF010000007.1:0-3756 GCF_021401375.1 Microbacterium sp. NFH-22A-Y
GGAGCATCCGATCCTTGAGAACTCAACAGCGTGCACTTGTCAAATGCCAAATAACCTCGTCTCAGCTTCGGCTGGGTGAGATTCCTTTGGATCAAGTCCAGCCTCTTTTGGGGTTGGCGTATGGATTGTCAGTAATGGCATCCTTTTGGTCAGTTTCGAACTCGCTGCATCGTCGTTTTCCCGGTGGTGTATGCATTTTTTCTTTTTGGAGAGTTTGATCCTGGCTCAGGATGAACGCTGGCGGCGTGCTTAACACATGCAAGTCGAACGGTGAAGCCCAGCTTGCTGGGTGGATCAGTGGCGAACGGGTGAGTAACACGTGAGCAATCTGCCCCTGACTCTGGGATAAGCGCTGGAAACGGCGTCTAATACTGGATACGAGCTGCGATCGCATGGTCAGTAGCTGGAAAGATTTTTTGGTCAGGGATGAGCTCGCGGCCTATCAGCTTGTTGGTGAGGTAATGGCTCACCAAGGCGTCGACGGGTAGCCGGCCTGAGAGGGTGACCGGCCACACTGGGACTGAGACACGGCCCAGACTCCTACGGGAGGCAGCAGTGGGGAATATTGCACAATGGGCGCAAGCCTGATGCAGCAACGCCGCGTGAGGGATGACGGCCTTCGGGTTGTAAACCTCTTTTAGCAGGGAAGAAGCGAAAGTGACGGTACCTGCAGAAAAAGCGCCGGCTAACTACGTGCCAGCAGCCGCGGTAATACGTAGGGCGCAAGCGTTATCCGGAATTATTGGGCGTAAAGAGCTCGTAGGCGGTTTGTCGCGTCTGCTGTGAAATCCCGAGGCTCAACCTCGGGTCTGCAGTGGGTACGGGCAGACTAGAGTGCGGTAGGGGAGATTGGAATTCCTGGTGTAGCGGTGGAATGCGCAGATATCAGGAGGAACACCGATGGCGAAGGCAGATCTCTGGGCCGTAACTGACGCTGAGGAGCGAAAGGGTGGGGAGCAAACAGGCTTAGATACCCTGGTAGTCCACCCCGTAAACGTTGGGAACTAGTTGTGGGGTCCATTCCACGGATTCCGTGACGCAGCTAACGCATTAAGTTCCCCGCCTGGGGAGTACGGCCGCAAGGCTAAAACTCAAAGGAATTGACGGGGACCCGCACAAGCGGCGGAGCATGCGGATTAATTCGATGCAACGCGAAGAACCTTACCAAGGCTTGACATACACCAGAACACCGTAGAAATACGGGACTCTTTGGACACTGGTGAACAGGTGGTGCATGGTTGTCGTCAGCTCGTGTCGTGAGATGTTGGGTTAAGTCCCGCAACGAGCGCAACCCTCGTTCTATGTTGCCAGCACGTAATGGTGGGAACTCATGGGATACTGCCGGGGTCAACTCGGAGGAAGGTGGGGATGACGTCAAATCATCATGCCCCTTATGTCTTGGGCTTCACGCATGCTACAATGGCCGGTACAAAGGGCTGCAATACCGTGAGGTGGAGCGAATCCCAAAAAGCCGGTCCCAGTTCGGATTGAGGTCTGCAACTCGACCTCATGAAGTCGGAGTCGCTAGTAATCGCAGATCAGCAACGCTGCGGTGAATACGTTCCCGGGTCTTGTACACACCGCCCGTCAAGTCATGAAAGTCGGTAACACCTGAAGCCGGTGGCCCAACCCTTGTGGAGGGAGCCGTCGAAGGTGGGATCGGTAATTAGGACTAAGTCGTAACAAGGTAGCCGTACCGGAAGGTGCGGCTGGATCACCTCCTTTCTAAGGAGCATCTGGCACTCTTTGGGGTGTCCAGGCGCCGGATCAGGGCCGAATGTGTCTTGCCGGTTAGCTCATGGGTGGAACGTTTGATGAGGTGTGGGGGAGTGATCTTCGAGTTAGTACGGCCTTCGGGTTGGGAACGCTGGGGGTGAGTGAGCCGGCACATGCACGCTGTTGGGTCCTGAGGGACCGGATGCGCTCTGATCTTCGGATTGGGAGCAGACGAACCTCAGGACTCTTTCTGTTGCCGGCTGGTGCTGGTGCGGGGAGGGTACCGCCCGTACTTTGAGAACTACACAGTGGACGCGAGCATCTTCGAGATGAGTAATCATCTCGTGAAGATGATCTTAAAGATCATTAGTCAATTTCGATTGACGATTCAAACTCATGTGATTTCAAGTCTTTAAGAGCAAACGGTGGATGCCTTGGCATCTGGAGCCGAAGAAGGACGTAGCAATCTGCGATAAGCCTCGGGGAGTGGATAAGCACACTGTGATCCGAGGGTGTCCGAATGGGGAAACCCCGCTGGGCGGCGTGCCGACCCAGTGACTCCCGCCTGAATATATAGGGCGGGTAGAGGGAACGTGGGGAAGTGAAACATCTCAGTACCCACAGGAAGAGAAAGCAACCGCGATTCCGTTAGTAGTGGCGAGCGAAACCGGAACAGGCTAAACCGAGTACGTGTGATATCCGGCAGGAGTTGCGTATTCGGGGTTGTGGGACTTTTCTGGTTGTTCTGCCGAGCAGCCGGCGTTACAAGAAGGTATAGACGAACTGGATTGAAAGCCAGGTCATAGAGGGTGCCAACCCCGTAGTCGAAATGCCTCTCTTGGCGCGAAGAGTATCCCAAGTAGCACGGGGCCCGAGAAATCCCGTGTGAATCTGTCAGGACCACCTGATAAGCCTAAATACTCCCAGATGACCGATAGCGGACAAGTACCGTGAGGGAAAGGTGAAAAGTACCCCGGGAGGGGAGTGAAATAGTACCTGAAACCGTTTGCTTACAAACCGTTGGAGCCTCCTTAGTAGGGGTGACAGCGTGCCTTTTGAAGAATGAGCCTGCGAGTTAGCGATACGTGGCGAGGTTAACCCGTGTGGGGTAGCCGTAGCGAAAGCGAGTCTGAATAGGGCGATTCAGTCGCGTGTCCTAGACCCGAAGCGAAGTGATCTATCCATGGCCAGGCTGAAGCGACGGTAAGACGTCGTGGAGGGCCGAACCCACTTAGGTTGAAAACTGAGGGGATGAGCTGTGGATAGGGGTGAAAGGCCAATCAAACTTCGTGATAGCTGGTTCTCTCCGAAATGCATTTAGGTGCAGCGTTGCGTGTTTCTTGCCGGAGGTAGAGCTACTGGATGGCCGATGGGCCCTACAAGGTTACTGACGTCAGCCAAACTCCGAATGCCGGTAAGTGAGAGCGCAGCAGTGAGACTGTGGGGGATAAGCTTCATAGTCGAGAGGGAAACAACCCAGACCACCAACTAAGGTCCCAAAGCGCGTGCTAAGTGGGAAAGGATGTGGAGTTGCTCTGACAACCAGGAGGTTGGCTTAGAAGCAGCCACCCTTGAAAGAGTGCGTAATAGCTCACTGGTCAAGTGATTCCGCGCCGACAATGTAACGGGGCTCAAGCACGCCACCGAAGTTGTGGCATTGACATTATTGGTAGGCCTTCGTGGTCCAGCCGTGTTGATGGGTAGGAGAGCGTCGTGTGGCCAGCGAAGCGGCGGTGTGAACCAGCCGTGGAGGCCACACGAGTGAGAATGCAGGCATGAGTAGCGAAAGACGTGTGAGAAACACGTCCTCCGAAAGACCAAGGGTTCCAGGGTCAAGCTAATCTTCCCTGGGTAAGTCGGGACCTAAGGCGAGGCCGACAGGCGTAGTCGATGGACAACGGGTTGATATTCCCGTACCGGCGAAGAACCGCCCAAACTAATCCAGTGGTGCTAAGTGCCCGAATTCCTTTGTATCGATCCCTTCGGGGTGAGAGCGTTGGAGCTAGCGCATGACCCCATGCTGGTGCGGTTAGCGTATTA
>NZ_JACBGF010000008.1:0-3378 GCF_021401375.1 Microbacterium sp. NFH-22A-Y
GCCCTGAGTCCGATGAGACGTCGCACAACCGAAGGGATACGAGGCGGTCGCCCTGTCATGGTTCACTCGGCGGCGCGCCGGGCGCCGCCTGGCGGAGCCGCCCTCTCAGCGGACGGGTTCGTCGGCGTGCCGGACGTCGTCCGACGACGCATCCCCGGCTTCCGTCGCCGCCCCGTGGATCGGATGGCTTCGCTCGAGCGCGGCGCCCTCGACGTCGACGTTCGGGAGGATCCGATCGAGCCAGCGCGGCAGCCACCACGCCTTCTCGCCGAGCAGGTGCATGAGCGCGGGGATCAGCAACAGCCGCACCACGAACGCATCGAACAGCACGCCGATCGCGAGGCCGAAGCCGAGCGGTCGCACGAGCGCCAGGTGCGAGAAGATGAACCCGCCGAACACCGACACCATGATGATGGCCGCCGCGGTGACCACCGCTCGCCCGTTCCGTAGCCCGGCGACAACCGCCGTCCGGGCCGGCACCCCGTGCACGAACGCCTCTCGCATTCCGGTCACCAGGAAGAGCTGGTAATCCATCGCGAGACCGAACAGCACGCCGATGAGGATGATCGGTGCGAAGTTCAGCACCGGTCCGGGGGTGTGGACGCCGAACACCGGCCCGAGCCATCCCCACTGGTAGATCGCCACCACGGCTCCGAGTGCGGCGAACAGCGACAGCACGAACCCGGCTGTCGCGATCAGCGGCACGAGGATCGAGCGGAACACCAGCACGAGGATGAGCAGCGACAGCCCCACGACCAGCGCGAGGTACACCGGCAGCACGCCGGCGAGTTTCTCGGAGATGTCGATGTTGCCGCTGGCCTGGCCTGCCACCCCGAGCTCGATGTCTCCGATCGGCGAGAGCTCGCGCAGGTCGTGCACGAGCTGCTCGGTCGATTCGGTGGACGGTCCGCCGATCGGCACGACCTGGAAGGCGAGGAAGTCGCGGTCCTCGGACACTCCGACCGGCGCGACCGCGACCACGCCGCCCTGCTCGAGCAGCTGACCGGCTAGGTCGGCCTGTACCGCGACGACGTCGTCCTCATCGATCGGGGCCGGCAGCGCGGCGGTGACGAGCAGCGGTCCGTTCTGGCCGGCTCCGAATGCCTCGGCCGCGGACGTGTAGGCCCGGTACTGGCTGGAGTCGACGGGCTCGGATGACCCGTCGGGCATGCCGAGCCGCATGGAGAGCGCCGGGATCGCGATGATGAGCAGCGCGCCGACGGCGAGTGAGGCGCGCGCGAACGCACGCGAGGTCTTCATGGGCTTCAGCTCGGGGCGAGCGTGCGATTCGTGGCCGATCTGGCCGCGAGCCCGCCGATTGACGATCCGGAGGCCGATGATCCCGAGCATCGCAGGCGTCAGGGTCACCGACAGGAGTACCGCGACCAGCACGCATCCGGCCGCGACCGTTCCCATGACGCCGACGAAGGGGATGCCGGTCACGTTCAGGGCGAGCAGTGCGACGAGCACCGTCGAGCCTGCGAAGACCACGGCGTTGCCCGACGTGCCGTTCGCGAGGGCGATGGATTCGTGCACGTCGACACCGGCGAGCACTTGCCGTCGATGGCGGTTGATGATGAACAGCGCGTAGTCGATGCCCACGGCCAGTCCGAGCATCATGCCGAGCACGGGGGTGGCCGACGACATGTCCACGACGCCCGAGAAGGCCAGCGACCCGGCGACGCCGACGCCGACGCCGACGAGTGATGAGACGATCGGCAGCAGCGCCGGCAGCAGCGCGCGGAACATGATGACGAGCGTGAGCAGCGCGAGCGCGACGCCGACGATCTCGCCGATGCCGATGAGTCCCTCGACCGCGGTGGCGATCGTCGCCGAGTAGTAGTCGACCTGCACCCCGTCGATTTCGGCCTGGTCGAGTTCGTCCGAGACCGCTTCCACGACCTCGGACGGGACGGAGAACACGTCGTCCTCGAACATCACCACGCCGATCGCAGTGGCACCGTCCTCGGACACGGTTCGGATCTCCGAGGCGGCATCCATGAGCACCCGCGCGTCATCGAGCTGAGCGCGCTGCTCGGCGAGTTCGCCGGCACCGGCGTCCAGCTCGCCGCGGCGATCCTCGAGCTGAGCGGCACCGGCATCGAGCTCGGCCTGCTGCGCGGCGAACTGCGCCGCTGCGAGCGCGTACGTCCCCGCGGACTTCGCTTCAGCGATGGCCGCGTCGAGTTGCGCCTGAGCGGCCTCGAGCTGGGTTCGCGCAGCCTCGATCTGAGTGGAGCCCTCGTCGAGCTGGCGCTGCGCTTCGTCGAGCTGGGCCGCGCCGGCTTCGAGCTGCTGCTCCTGTTCGGCGCGATCGGACGTCGCGACGAAGGGGTCGACCACATCGGCCACGCCGTCGATTCCGTCGATCTCGGCCAACATCGCGGAGATATCCCCCTGCTGGGCCTCGGTGAAGTCGGATCCGTCCTCCGTCCGGAACACGATGGTGCCGGTTCCGCCCCCGAGTTCCCCCAGTTCTTCGGTGAGCCGCTCGGTGACGCGCTCGGTCTCGGTGCCCGGGATGCTCATGCTCGACGTCAGCGTGCCGCCGAAGGAGACGAAGGCTCCGACAGCCAGGGCGAGTGCGGCGATCCAACCGGCGACCACGGCCCACGGTCGGCGCGCGGCGAATCGTCCGACACGGTAGAGGAGTTCTGCCACGCGAGAGGCCTTTCATGAGGAGACGAGACGAGGGCGCACCTACGAGCCACCACCGAGGATAGCCGACATTTGTCGAAAATCGGAGCGGCTGGGTTCTGCGTGGCGTCTCCCCATCCCGCTGGCACAATCGACGCATGGATGCCCGCGTCGTCCGCACCCGACGGTCCCTGCAGGAGTCGCTGTTCGCCTTGGCTCGCGAGCGGCCGCTCGAGGAACTCACCGTCGCCGACATCGTGCAGCGGGCAGGAGTGAATCGGAGCAGCTTCTATCAGCATTACGCCGACAAGGACACCCTTCTCGCCGATGCCATCGACACGGCGGTCGAGCAGGCAGGGACCTTCCTGCCTGAAACGATCACCGCACCGGACGGCCCGCAACGCGCGCTCCTCGCCTACCTGCGACACATCGACGAGCATGTGGCGGTCTATCAGCGCGTGCTCGGACGCCACGGCTCGGCCGCGGTGGCGTTCAGGTTGCGTGATCGCATCGAGGCCGTTGCCCGCGAGGGCCTCGGGCGAATGGGCACGCACGCATTCGAAGGGATCCCCCTCGACGTCGTCAGTGCCGGCATCGCCGGCTCAGCACTCGGCGTCATCGAGGCGTGGCTCGCGCGCGACCCCCGACCGCGAGTCGAGACCGCTGCGGACTGGGTATGGCGTGTGCTCGTCGGCGTCGGCGATGCAATGGAGGAGGGGCGCTGACGGTACGCCCCGTCCA
>NZ_JACBGF010000009.1:0-1743 GCF_021401375.1 Microbacterium sp. NFH-22A-Y
CAGGTGTGACGCAGGAAGGTAGCCCAACCCGGGCGATGGTTGTCCCGGGGCAAGTGCGTAGGCCGAGTCATAGGCAAATCCGTGACTCTTACAGGCTGAGACACGATGCGGATAAAAAGTGGGTGATCCTCTGCTGCCAAGAAAAGCATCGACGCGAGGTTCTAGCTGCCCGTACCCCAAACCGACTCAGGTGGTCAGGTAGAGAATACCAAGGAGATCGAGAGAATCGTGGTTAAGGAACTCGGCAAAATGCCCCCGTAACTTCGGGAGAAGGGGGGCCATCCACTTATATGAGCTTGCCTCAAAAAGGGTGTGGTGGCCGCAGAGACTAGTGGGTAGCGACTGTTTATTAAAAACACAGGTCCGTGCCAAGTCGCAAGACGATGTATACGGACTGACGCCTGCCCGGTGCTGGAAGGTTAAGAGGACCGGTTAGCCGTAAGGCGAAGCTGAGAATTTAAGCCCCAGTAAACGGCGGTGGTAACTATAACCATCCTAAGGTAGCGAAATTCCTTGTCGGGTAAGTTCCGACCTGCACGAATGGCGTAACGACTTCCCAACTGTCTCAACCGCGAACTCGGCGAAATTGCACTACGAGTAAAGATGCTCGTTACGCGCAGCAGGACGGAAAGACCCCGTGACCTTTACTACAGCTTGGTATTGGTGTTCGGTGTGGCTTGTGTAGGATAGGTGGGAGACTTTGAAGCGGTGACGCCAGTTACCGTGGAGTCATTGTTGAAATACCACTCTGGTCACTCTGGATATCTAACTTCGAACCGTAATCCGGTTCAGGGACAGTGCCTGGTGGGTAGTTTAACTGGGGCGGTTGCCTCCCAAAAAGTAACGGAGGCGCCCAAAGGTTCCCTCAACCTGGTTGGCAATCAGGTGGCGAGTGTAAGTGCACAAGGGAGCTTGACTGTGAGACTGACAGGTCGAGCAGGGACGAAAGTCGGGACTAGTGATCCGGCAGTGGCTTGTGGAAGCGCTGTCGCTCAACGGATAAAAGGTACCTCGGGGATAACAGGCTGATCTTGCCCAAGAGTCCATATCGACGGCATGGTTTGGCACCTCGATGTCGGCTCGTCGCATCCTGGGGCTGGAGTAGGTCCCAAGGGTTGGGCTGTTCGCCCATTAAAGCGGTACGCGAGCTGGGTTTAGAACGTCGTGAGACAGTTCGGTCCCTATCCGCTGCGCGCGTAGGAAATTTGAGAGGATCTGACCCTAGTACGAGAGGACCGGGTTGGACGAACCTCTGGTGTGCCAGTTGTTCTGCCAAGAGCACCGCTGGTTAGCTACGTTCGGGATGGATAACCGCTGAAAGCATCTAAGCGGGAAGCCGGCCTCAAGATGAGATTTCCATGCCTTCGGGCGAGAGGCTCCCAGCCAGACTACTGGGTTGATAGGCCGGATGTGGAAGCGTGGCAACACGTGAAGCTGACCGGTACTAATAAGCCGATGACTTGATAACACACCGTTTTGGTGCTTGCGTCCACTGAGTGGTTCTCGATGTACGGTCGAGAACTGCACAACTGATCTTCGATCGTTGTGTGCTTGATGAAACATCAATAGTGTTTCGGCGGCCATAGCGTGAGGGAAACGCCCGGTCACATTCCGAACCCGGAAGCTAAGCCTCACAGCGCCGATGGTACTGCAGGGGGGACCCTGTGGGAGAGTAGGACACCGCCGGACTTCATTTCAGGAAATGGCCACCCAACGCTGGGTGGCCATTTCCCGTTAACAGAC